>CAWCUN010000001.1:2500-397469 GCA_963798665.1 uncultured Chitinophagaceae bacterium
AAGTTGTAATACTGAAGTAAGTTTTTTTAAAATGATAACACGTAAATTTTTTACGGAGTTGTCGAATTTCAAATTTTTTAAAGTAAATAAGGGCGTATGGTGAATGCCTTGGCTCTAAGAGGCGATGAAGGACGTGGTAAGCTGCGATAAGCTACGGGGAGCTGCACACAAGCGTTATATCCGTAGGTTTCCGAATGGGACAACCTAATGCACTGAAGGTGCATTACCCGCCGCAAGGCGGGAGCCAACCCTCCGAACTGAAACATCTAAGTAGCAGGAGGAAAAGAAAATAATAATGATTCCCCAAGTAGTGGCGAGCGAAAAGGGAATAGCCCAAACTCTGCCCGGCGTGCCGGGCGAGGGTTGTAGGACTGCATTTAGAAATCAATCTCAAATAGAATCTTCTGGAAAGTTGAGCTATAGAGCGTGAAAGCCGCGTAAATGTAAATGATTGAGGACGAGCAGTATCCTGAGTAAGGCGGGACCGGAGAAATCCTGCCTGAATCTGCCGGCACCATCCGGTAAGGCTAAATACTCCTTAGAGACCGATAGTGAACCAGTACCGTAAGGGAAAGGTGAAAAGTACCCCAAACAGGGGAGTGAAATAGTACCTGAAACCGTACGCCTACAAGCGGTCGGAGCAGCATTTATGTTGTGACGGCGTGCCTTTTGCATAATGAGCCTACGAGTTACTCCTCACTGGCAAGGTTAAGTTCTTTAATAACGGAGCCGTAGCGAAAGCGAGTCTAAACAGGGCGATTAGTCAGTGGGGGTAGACGCGAAACTTTGTGATCTATCCATGGGCAGGTTGAAGTTGTGGTAACACACACTGGAGGACCGAACTCATGAGCGTTGAAAAGCTCTGGGATGACCTGTGGATAGGGGTGAAAGGCCAATCAAACTGAGAGATAGCTCGTTCTCCCCGAAATGTTTTTAGGAACAGCGTCGCATTTAGAAGTATCATAGAGGTAGAGCTACTGATTGGGCTAGGGGGCTTCACCGCCTACCAAACCCTGACAAACTCCGAATGCTATGATATATCTGCGGCAGTGAGGCTGTGGGCGCTAAGGTCCATGGCCGAGAGGGAAATAACCCAGATTACCAGCTAAGGTCCCTAATAGATAGTTAAGTTGATCAAACGAGGTGGGGTTTCTATAACAGCCAGGATGTTGGCTTGGAAGCAGCCATTCATTTAAAGAGTGCGTAACAGCTCACTGGTCGAGCGACCCTGCACGGAAAATAATCGGGCATCAAACTATCAACCGAAGCTGTAAGATTCTACTTTGAGTAGTAATCGGTAGGGGAGCATTCTAACCTGCGTTGAAGGTGTGTGGCGATGCATGCTGGAGCGGTTAGAAAAGAAAATGTAGGCATAAGTAACGATAAATAATGTGAAAAACATTATCGCCGAAAGTCCAAGGTTTCCTGATCAATGTTAATCAGATCAGGGTTAGTCGGGTCCTAAGGCAAACCCGAAAGGGGTAGCTGATGGCAAGTTGGTTAATATTCCAACACCTGCTTTAATTTCGACGGGGTGACGGGGTAGTGAAAAGACCGGGTACAGACGGAATTGTACCTTAAAGGGTGTAGTTATATTTTGTGCAGGTAAATCCGCACAGGATGGCGAACCTGATAGTACAGCAAAGCTTCGGCAGCGCTGATAGTGTCTGTAATCATACTCCCAAGAAAAACCTCTAAGGCTAGGTTAAAGCAGCCCGTACCGTAATCCGACACAGGTGGACGGGATGAGAATTCTAAGGCGCTCGGGTGAGCCGTGGAGAAGGAACTAGGCAAATTTACGCTGTAACTTCGGGATAAAGCGTACCTTCTTCGGAAGGTCTCAGTAAAATGGTTCAACCAACTGTTTAGCAAAAACACAGGGCTCTGCAAAATCGAAAGATGACGTATAGAGCCTGATACCTGCCCGGTGCTGGAAGGTTAAGGAAGGATGTTCGACGCAAGTCAAAGCTTCTGACTGAAGCCCCAGTAAACGGCGGCCGTAACTATAACGGTCCTAAGGTAGCGAAATTCCTTGTCGGGTAAGTTCCGACCTGCACGAATGGTCTAATGAGTTGGACACTGTCTCCTCCACGAGCCCGGTGAAATTGTAGTATCGGTGAAGATGCCGGTTACCCGTCACGGGACGGAAAGACCCCATGAACCTTCACTACAACTTTGCATTGATTTTGAATTTTTGATGTGTAGGATAGTTGGGAGACTTTGAAGCAGTGGCGCCAGCCATTGTGGAGTCATCGTTGAAATACCAACCTTTAAACATTTAGAATCTAATCCGCCTACGGCGGAAACAGTGCATGGTGGGTAGTTTGACTGGGGTGGTCGCCTCCTAAAAAGTAACGGAGGCTTGCAAAGGTTCCCTCAGTACGGTTGGTAATCGTACATAGAGCGTATTAGTATAAGGGAGCTTGACTGTGAGGCACACAAGCCGAGCAGGGACGAAAGTCGGCTAAAGTGATCCGGTGGTTCTGTATGGAAGGGCCATCGCTCAAAGGATAAAAGGTACTCTGGGGATAACAGGCTGATCTCACCCAAGAGCTCATATCGACGGTGAGGTTTGGCACCTCGATGTCGGTTCGTCACATCCTGGGGCTGGAGAAGGTCCCAAGGGTTCGGCTGTTCGCCGATTAAAGTGGCACGTGAACTGGGTTCAGAACGTCGCAAGACAGTTCGGTCCCTATCTGTGATGGGCGTTAGAAAATTGAGTGGACATGACCTTAGTACGAGAGGACCGGGTCGTACGTACCGCTGGTGTATCTGTTGTGCCGCCAGGTGCAGTGCAGAGTAGCTATGTACGGACAGGATAAACGCTGAAAGCATCTAAGCGTGAAACCAACCACAAGATGAGTTTTCTTTTAAGGGTCGTCAAAGACTATGACGTTGATAGGCTACAGGTATAAAGGCAGTGATGTCAAAGCCGAGTAGTACTAATTGCCCGTAAGCTTTATTTTTTTATTTTATTACCACTTTACTTTGTATTATAACTTTCCCTTTATGTTAATTTATTGGATAATTATGAGTTGAAAGTTATGAGTTAAGAGTTATTCTAAACCATCACTTTACGCTCCGAATTCTTTATGGTGGTTTTGCCGAGGGTGTTCACCTCTTCCCATACCGAACAGAGAAGTTAAGCCCCTCATGGCCGATGGTACTACACAACAATGTGGGAGAGTAGGTAGCTGCCATATTTATTTAAAGCCTTTCAGTTTATACTGAGAGGCTTTTCTGTTTATAAGAGATTCAGAATTCTTCTGCTTTTAAATTCCTTTTAAGTCATTGTTTTCTTTTTAATATTAAATGAAACCTGGGGATTATTTCAGTTTATAAAAAATCTGAGTCAAAAGAAATAACGGCGAGCATAATGGTATAATTTTAGTAGCCGGAATTTTAAAGAGGATGTTATACTTTACCGATGTTTTATTAACGCTGCTACATCTAATTATTATAGCATTTAATTTGTTTGGATGGATATTTCCAATTGTGAGAAAAGCCCATTTTATCAGCATCTCAATTACTGCATTTTGCTGGTTTATTTTAGGTATTTGGTTTGGCTGGGGTTATTGTCCTATCACTGATTGGCAATGGCATATAAAAGAAAAATTGGCCGAAACAAATTTACCAGCCTCATTTATTACATATTTTGCCAACAAGATAACCGGTACCCATTTTAATGACTCAACTATTAATATTTTAACCTTTGTGTTATTTATACTAGCTTTTATGTTTTCAGTTTATTTTAATTTTTTCAAACCAGGAAGAAAGGTTAAAACTTATTAAGGTTAAAATAAAAAACGAGTTGGTTTTGAGGGATATCAATTCACAAAAACCTCATCCACAAAGACCCATCCTTTATCACCTTTGCCCCTATGCCACGCCGGTAGTTTGCTTACAGGCTTAAGAATTACCTTAAGAATTTTTACATTCGACGGTTGAAATGTTACATCATAGCCTTCCAGGTAGGGAGGCTTTTCCTTTGATGGTTGCAGAGGTTGTAAGCGTTTTATTAAACGAAGTGACGATCTGTCTTTTCCGCCCCATACCTCTATTTGCTGCGGAGGCATCAGGTAACTGTTTATGTCTATAACATTGCTGACATTAACCGACGAAATATTTTCTTCTTTATTAAAATAAAAAATTGCCTCCATTGGCTGAACCCTGTATCCAAGCCATTTTCCGTCGCGAAAATTCAGGCTCCCCATCCTCCCATCGTAGATTGTTGCGGCGCCATCTCCTTTGTACTGTGGATCAGGAGCGTTGACTAATTGAACTGAATCTGGTGTGAAACCAGCTTTGTAAAAGGTTTTTTCAACAGCATCACTACCTAACCAACCCGGCTTAAATGCTTTTGCTTTTATTGTTTCCTTTTTATCGAGCATAACATTTTCCCGGTATATTGCTGAATGGACGCTGTCGGGCTCTGTGCCATCAGAGGTGTAACGCAACGTAACCCCTGTTATATAATGCTTTAACCGAAGCGCCTCGGGCTGTGTTAATACCTGTTCCTCATTTTGTATAATTGGGGGATTCAATTTTATCACTACAGTATCACCCTTGAAACCAGTTTCTATTATAGTAGTTTTCAATTGCTGTTGTAATCTTTTTAGCTCTTCAGGTGCCAATGGAGTATTCCATACAAATAACTGACTAAGGTTTGGTAAGTTAGCTAACGATGGAAGCATAGACGATTTTATTCTTGTTCCCGACAAGGACAGCAGCTTTAATTCTTTTAACTTAGCCAACTCATTTAAAGTTGCACCGGTAATATTTGTAAAAGATAAATTTAGTTTCCTGAGATTGGTAAATTGCCCGATGGTTTTGACGTCTTCATCATTCAAAGGCATCTTGTTTAGATTGAGTGAAACAATTTGTTGTTTCACTGTTAGCAGGTCTTTTAACTGTTCCGGCTTAAATTGTTCGGCGCTGAAAAATTCAACACCTAATGCCGGCGATCCTATTGCCAGCGGCTTTACGACCCGATAGTTATTGTTTAACCCTTTAACCTTGCTCTCATCAGCGGGCTCAAATGTATAATCATCCGTTTCTATAGTTTGAAACAACGGAGCAGCTAATAATCTTAAACTATCTTTCTCAGGCAAGGAAGCAACCTTAGCGCTAAAGTTTGCGCCACTTTTTATCCACCTGTATAAAATGTCTGCTTCATCGTCGGTCAATTGCGGTTTACCCTGCGGAGGCATGTGCTTTCTGCTTTCAAGTGGTAAATGAATCCGTTGCATCATCAGTCCAAAATCATCTTGCGTTGAATCCCACAGGTTACCGTCTTTACCACCTTTCAACAGCAACTCCGTTGTTTCCATAACCAATTCTCCTTTTGCTTTTTTCGAATTATGGCAACTTATACATTTTGCTTCCAGTATAGGTTGCACCATGTTCGCATATACCTCCGCATCTTCAAACAACACGACAGGCTTTTGTTTTTCTGCGATTACGGGTGCTAAAAGAAAATCATCTCCATGAGTAATGTTTGCACCAAGATGGCCTGTTACAATAATCATTAACATAGCTGCCAACGAAGTTATTAATAGCGCTGGTTTCATCTGGCGAACCTTCACCCTGAAAACATACCATAATAAAGAAAGAAACGAAATAAAAACGCCTCCCCATTTATGCCATATCAAAAGATCAGGAGTATATCCCGCTTCCCGTGAAAGAAACAATCCCATTAATGCAGTTATTACCGAAGTAATTGCAGCAGCTAATAGCAATTCGTCTCCTATTTCGGCTTTTACACCAATGTATGATTTTTTATAACCCGAAAACAATTCCCAAAAAATACATAGAGCCAGCATCACTATTGGGAAATGTAAAAACAATGTATGCATCCTGCCAATCACCTGCAACCATGCGGGCACATGTAAACGACTGTCAAATATTAAGAGAAATAATAAAAGAATATTGAGAGCAAAAGTGATATTAAAAATTATATTTTTCCAGCGCTGCATTCTCAATAAATTTTTATTTCATCAATAAATAACCAGGCTTGCTTTCCTTTTCCCGGATGTCCTTCCGGCATTGACTGTAAGGGTTGTAAAATAATTTTTATTTTATCAGATAGAATTTTTTTATCCGATTTTAGAATTTCATAGATAGATGAACTTCCATTAATAATTGAATCAGGTAGGATTTCTCTATATGCCATCAGTTCAAATTCATTTCTTTTTTCGTCAAAATAAAAAACCCGGATTGATTGTGGCAAAAAGATCCAGCTTCCATGATCCTGGAGGAAATCTATTAAAACAGAGTTTATTTTTGTTTTTTTCTCAAGCGTGACATTTATTTCTACTGAATCCTGTTGATAGCCCAGAAAATTTTTATTATGCAGGTCTGCAATTCCGCCTTTGTTATCAAAAAGAGTTTGTGGTCCATTTCCGGGAAATTTCTCGTCTGCCACAGACTGCTCTATCGTTGTTATTTTCAAACCATCTTTTATAAATGTTGCATGTACAGTTTCTGATGCAATAAAACCTTTGCCAAAAACTTTTGCTTTTAATGTTGTGAGATTTTTATCTATGGCAATTGGTTTTTGATATACGGCATCTTTCTCTGTTGGTTCATTACTATTTGTTGTGTAAAATATTTGAGTTCCGGATTGTTCAAATTTTAACGATGCTATCGTTGTTGTTGTAAAAAATGCCGAAGTATACTGCAGCATTGGTGGTGCCAATTGAAATTCCTGTGCATCGCAACAGTTAAAAAGTAAAAGCAGCAATCCTGGAAATATTTTGTTCATTAAATGACGGGAGATAATTTATATGGATACACCTTCCCTGAATTCCATTGAGCTATGTACAAATTTTCTTCATCGTCCACACATACATCATGAGGATAAGAAAAGCATTTTAAAGTTTGGTACATTTCATCCAACCTATCATCAACATAGTTCGGGGCAGAGCCTGCGAGATTGGAAACTACTTTATAATTTCTATCAAGTATTGTTACAAATCCTGATTGTTGCCCTTGCCTTGAATTGGTTTGCAATACTGCTGAGTATAAATAATCACCATCAATAACAGGCCTGCATACCCAGGCTCCGGGCAAAGAAATGGTATTGATATATTCACCTTTTAAAGTATAACGCTTAAATGCATTTTGCTGGCGTGATGTAACAATTAAATTAGGCTCGCTATTGTTCCTGAAATCCAGACAAATTCCATGAGCATTTAATAAATGCTTTTCTTCATTTCCTCTTCCGCCAAAGTAACCCAGGTATCTTCCTTTAGAATCATAATGAATGATAAAATCTTTTCCATATCCATCTGCAACATATATATCACCGTCAGGGGTAATCGCAGTTTCCGTAGGAATATATTCTTCCGCTTTTGTATATTGGCCTGTTTCCTTAGGATAATCCAAAACCATCAATACTCTTCCATCAATAGTGGTTTTTATAACCTGGTGACGGCTATTATCGCAAATAAATAACACTTCAGTTCCATTCTCATTAAACAAAGTGAGACCGTGTGCACCCGGATACTCGTTGCCCCAGGTAGTTAATAGCTTTCCTTTTTTGTCATAGATCAACACGTTGTTTTTAGTTTCATTGGTAAGTAATAATATTCTTCCTTTGCTATCCTGTACCATTTCATGGCAATCATTTACCGGGTACTTTGCTACATCCGCCTGGCTCCAATGGGTATCAATTTTATAGCGCTTGTTGTTTTGCCCAAGGACAGTATCTTCTTTAGAAGACATTGATGGTTGCAACATTAATGCAGCCATTGTAAAAGAACTATTTTTTATAAAGTTTCTGCGTTGCATTGTAGAGAGTTTAATTTTTTAAAAGGCCGATCGTTATTACGTTAGCAAAATTATTTTTTGTTTGTTATGCGAGGCGTTTTGTATCCCTTAATCTCGTTTGTTTGGTAGTAAATTTTTTGAATGCAATCAGCCCAAGTATAATAATAATCAATGCGAGAATTATTTTTATTACGGTTTGCTTTTTCATCTAAAAAAAATTTAAAAATTCAGGTTAATTAAGAAACGTTTTGGTGTTTGGTTATTATCTCAGGCAATAATATCTTTTACAACATTTCCTGCTACATCTGTTAAGCGGTACCTGCGTCCGAGATGTTTGAATATCAATTTTTCATGGTCAATTCCCATGAGATTTAAAACGGTTGCATGAAAGTCGTGCACATGCACAGGATTTTGAATAATATTATATCCAAACTCATCTGTCTCGCCGTATACACCTGGTTTTACACCGCCGCCAGCCATCCATATAGTAAAGCAACGTGGATGATGATCGCGACCATAGTTATCTTTTGTAAGCGTGCCCTGGCAATAATTGGTTCTTCCAAATTCGCCACCCCATATAACTAAGGTCTCGTCTAATAAGCCTCTCTGTTTGAGATCGGTCACCAATGCGGCAGATGCCCGGTCAGTATCCATACATTGACCGCGGATTTCAGCGGGTAAATTGTTGTG
This sequence comes from uncultured Chitinophagaceae bacterium, assembly GCA_963798665.1. Lineage (GTDB taxonomy): Bacteria > Bacteroidota > Bacteroidia > Chitinophagales > Chitinophagaceae > Ginsengibacter. Next base: position 10,961 of record CAWCUN010000001.1, read on the forward strand.
GCCATCCCAACCCTGGTGATATAATTGCACAAAGCGAACTCCATTCTCCGATAATTTTCTTGCAAGCAAACAATTGGCAGCGTAGGTGCCGGGCACCAAACAATCAGGACCGTACAATTTAATTGTATCCTCGGGCTCCTTACTCAGATCAGTAACTTCCGGTACTGCAGTTTGCATGCGATAGGCCAGTTCATACTGTTGAATTTTTGCATGAATTTCCGGGTCATTTATTTCTTTATAAGATTCTTCATTTAATGATGCTAATACATCGAGCATTTTCCTGCGATCTGTTTTATCTATTCCCTCATGATTGTTGAGATACAGTACAGGGTTTTCACCACTGCTAAACTGAACACCCTGGTGAACAGAATCTAAAAATCCATTGCTCCATAATTTAGAATAAACACCCTGGCCATTTCCCTTTCCTTTTGATAACAAAACGCAAAATGCGGGAAGGTTTTTGTTTTCAGTTCCTAATCCGTAACTAAGCCATGAACCCATACTTGGGCGGTTGCCCACTTGTGCCCCCGTTTGAAAAAAAGTCAAAGCAGGATCATGATTGATGGCTTCTGTAAACATGCTTTTAACAATGCACAAATCACCAACTATTTTGGAAGTATGTGGTAATAACTCACTTATCCATGCTCCTGATTCCCCGTACTGATTAAATTTAAATGAAGAAGCAGCCAATGGAAATTTTTTCTGATCTGCTGTCATACCTGTTAGTCGCTGACCCATACGAATAGACGCGGGAAGATCCTGGCCAAACATTTCCTGCAGCTTGGGTTTGTAGTCAAATAAATCCAATTGTGAGGGCGCTCCATTCTGGAATAAATAAATAATTCGTTTTGCCTTTGGAGCAAATTGCGGAAGGCCGGTCATCATCATTTCTTCTTCACTTTTGCTCCCGAATAAATCGGGAATAAGCAATGAGCCTAATGCAACACTTCCTATTCCCAGGCTTAATTTTGAAAGAAACTTTCGCCTGTTGATGCCAAGGTTATGTTCCAATAATTCTTTGTCCATAATCATGATTTTGTGATGGCCTCTTCCATATTATAAATCGTATTAATCACTTTCATCAATGCTGCAGTTGTATACAAATCCAATTTTTTATCAATAGGATATTCACCCGCTTTAATTGTTACTGTAGCATCTAATTTTTTTTGTTTGAAAAGTTGCAATTGTTCATCAAAATAATTTTTTAGAATACCTAATTCTTTTTTATCAGGCATTCTGCAAATGATGCGATGAAAAGCTTTGAAAATTTTTTCATCAACAGAACTTTTTTCTTCTAAAAGTTTTTGAGAAAGCACCCTTGATGCCTCAAGAACCGTTGGATCATTCATCATCATCAGCGCCTGCAGGGGGGTGCTGGTTACCAATCTTCTTACTTCGCACTGGTCCCTGTTGCTTGCATCAAAGATGGCCATATTAGGCGGTGGCACCGTTAGTTTAATGAATGTGTACATGCCCCTCCTGTAAAGACTTTCACCTTTGTCCTGGTTATAAGTTGCCAATTCACCCCTGCCGGAGGTCGCACTTTCCCAGAGGCCTTTGGGCTGGTAGGGTTTGACACTTGGGCCGCCAATCGTTTTAACTAACAATCCGCTGCTGGCTAACACGATGTCTTTTACAAATTCTGCATCTACCCGCAACCGTGGTGAATGTGACAAATAAATATTTTCAGGATCTTTTTTTAAATTATCTTCCACAACATTTGCGGACTGCTTGTATGTGGCAGATGTTACAATTTGCTTCATCAATCTTTTTATATCCCATCCATGCTCCATAAAATCAACGGCGAGCCAGTCGAGTAATTCAGGATGAGATGGCAATTCTCCCTGCATACCAAAGTCTCCGGAAGTTTTCACTATACCTTTTCCAAAAATTTCCTGCCATATTTGATTTACAAATACACGTGCAGTAAGAGGGTTTTCTTTACTCACCGTCCATTGGGCTAAACCAAGCCTGTTGCGTGGAGCGTTGACTGTATCAAAAAATAAAACAGATTTTAATGCAGCGGGATGAACTTCAAAAGCAGGATGATCATAAACACCGCGATTTAAAATATATGTTTTACGAAGCGTATCACGGTCACCCATAACCGAAACTGTTAATTGTCCCGTATCCTTTTTATTAATAAATGACAGTGTATTTTGGATATCTTCCTTACTAATGGTAAGTATTGGCTTTTTTGCAGGCTTGGATACACTTACATCGCCTTCAAAACCTTCTTCTTTGCTATTATTAAAAAAGGCAAATAGCTGGTAATACTCTTTCTGTGATATCGGATCATATTTATGGTCATGACACTGGGCGCACTCAACAGTTAATCCCATAATCCCCCTTCCAAATGTTTTTGTTTTATCAATATTATATTCTATGCGATATTCTTCAGGTATTATTCCACCTTCTTCGGTGTATTTGTGATTGCGAAAAAAACCTGTCGCCAATATTTCTTCTTTATTTGCATGAGGCAACATATCACCGGCAATTTGCCAGGTAAGAAATTTGTCATAAGGCAAATTCATATTAAATGCGTGAATTACCCAGTCACGCCATGGCCATTGAGTCCTGATGTTGTCATCCTGGTATCCATAACTATCGGCATAGCGGGCAATATCGAGCCAATGCACCGCCATTTTTTCTCCATATTGCGGCGTGTTCAACAATTCATCAACAATCGTTTCATATGCATTGGAATTTTTGTTTAGAATAAATTTATTCATCATCTCTTCTGACGGCGGCAAACCGGTGAGATCTAATGAAACCCGCTTTAACAATCTTTCCTTATCTGCTTCAGGATTGTGTTTCAATCCCATCTCTTCCTGTTTTTTCAAAATGAAATAATCAATTTCATTTTTGGGCCAGGATTTATCTTCTACGGCAGGTAAAGCATGTTTTACTGGTTTTGTAAATGCCCAATGGCGTTCATATTTTGCGCCTTGTTTAATCCATTTTTCAAATAATTTAATTTGATAAGGCGTTAATGCTCCAAGATGAGATTCCGGTAGCGGCATCATGTATGATGAATCGGTCGACGAAATTCTTTTGTACAGTTCAGATTCTTCGGGCTTGCCAGGAACAATTGCAAAGGCTCCTTTCATTTCTTTTAAGGGTGCGTAAGCAAACTTGGCATAATCTAATCTAAGGCTGGCCTCCTGTTTACTTACATCGGGGCCATGGCATTTAAAACATTTATCAGACAGGATGGGCCGGATATGAAAATTATAACTCACAACATCTGGAAGCTTTATATCACTGCCTTCTTTATTATTGCATCCCAGCCAAGAACTAAAACCAGCTACAAGCAGCGTAAAACATATCAAGAATTTAAATTTCATTTAAGAGTCAAATCTGGTTATTAAAGTTACTAAAATCAAAGCGGGAAATGCCCTGTTTCTACTCTAAAATTATTATCTAAATCAACCGCTTTAGGGATCACAATGGTTTGCTCAGTAATTCCGGGTATTTATTTGCAGTATGCAATATTAATTCTCCGAACAAAGTATTTGCCCACGCAAACCATTTTCTTGTAAAGTTGGATGCATCATTTTTATTGAATGATTCGTGCATAAATCCAGTTCCGCTATTGGAATTTTTCAGCATGCCTAAACATCTCTTTACTTCACCTTCATCATTGCTTGTTAGACCACGCATGATGATACTCAACGGCCATATCATGTCTATTCCCGCATGTGGGCCACCAATGCCTTCTCCTGCTTTTCCTTTAAAGAAAAAAGGGTTACTGTTTGATAAAACAAATTTTCTTGTATTCTCATACAGCGGGTCAGTATTTTTTAATGCCTCTAAATAAGGTAATGATAAAAGACTAGGGACATTTGCATCATCCATCAAATTAAAACTGCCGAAACCATTTATTTCATACGCATATATTTTTCCAAAATCTTTATGATTAATAATTGAATATTGTTGTAATGCTTTTTCTATTTCATTTGCCAGGTGTAAACATTCATTCGCAAGATTGTCATTTCCTTTTATTGATTGTACCATTTCCGCAGCATGCTTTAAAGATATGACTGCAAAAAAATTGGAAGGAATAAGAAAAGGAAAAATGGTAGCATCGTCGCTTGGCCGAAACATGGAGCATATTAAGCCAACCGGGTTTACCGGGTAACCATAACCTCCCAATGGTACGCCATCTGTAGCCCAGGCTGTTGTACGTTGAAAAGTGTAAGGGCCATTCCCATTTTTTCTTTGCTGCTCTTTAAATGTTTTTAAAGTAAGGACAATTGATTGCTGCCAGTTATTATCAAAAACTGAAATATCATTTGTGAGTTTCCAGTATTGATGTGCAAGACGAATGGGATAACATAGGGAATCTATCTCCCATTTACGCTCGTGAATGCCAGGCTTCATTTCAGTAAGATCGCTTTTCCATTCGCTAACCTTATTTACATCTTTATAAAAAGCATTGGCATAAGGGTCTAATAGAATGCACTTCTTTTGACGGTTAATTACTCCGGCTATTAATTCTTTTAATTTGGAATCTTCTTTTACTAATGACAGGTAGGGCCACACCTGCGCCGTACTGTCGCGAAGCCACATCGCATCAATATCGCCTGTGATGACGTATGTGTCGGGCTTACCATTTATCATTTCAAAATCCACGGTAGTATCCAATGTGTTCGGAAAACAATTTTCAAAAAGCCATGCCAATTCCTGGCCAGCAATTTGTTTTTTAATTTTTGTGATAGTCGATTCAACCGAAGCGCTGGTAAATTTTCGGTCAGAAAGGGAAGGTCTTTTACTTCCAAACATATTTTTATCAAAAGCAAAAACTCCCGGCGGCTTTAAAAAAATTCCCGATGCAAGAATACCTGTTGTTTGAATAAATTGTTTGCGGCTGGTCATAAAATGATTTAGTTATTATTCGTTTGGCATTTCATATAATTTTAACGGCGCATTATTTACAGCTACAATTAAAAAGTGCCTGTTGTTATTACTTTTTATGACCCTCACATTTCTTACATCGCCGGACAAATACAATCCGCTTTGATATGGCTCTTCAGCGATAATTTCTTTTGAGTTATTTTTTAATATTACTCCCATGGATGCGTCTGAATGGCCTAATTGAACGCGATAAGGATAAAAATTTCCAGCCAGTAAAAGCTTGTTATCTGCAATGCGTTCAATACTGCTTACTCTTGAAAATTGCGCTTCCCCTGGTAAATCTTTTTTTGTAAAATGATTATTGCCATTATTAAAAAAAATTGCTGATTGCTGCAGGTTGCAGAATAATTTTTTAGAGGAAGTTAACTGGTCCTCATTTAAAATATCTTTTATGGTTGCATTTCCATAATCTTTATAGTGAACAAATTTCTTTTTTAACCCTTGCATCGCATCCAATATCTCATCTCTTGATGCCATTGGATAAGACGTGTCGCCGATATAATAGCACATCACCGGGTCAATAATCCCATTACCATTATAGTCATTGTAGTAAAGTGTTACCGGCTTATCATGAGAAGATTTGTATTGTGTGTTTACGCCGCAATTGCCGGCTACGATATCTATATTGCCATCATGATCGACATCTTCAATATGTAATGCTGCCCACATACCATTCGTATTTTCAAGTCCTGCTTCTTTGGATATATCTATGAATTTTCCCGAAGAATATTTAAACATTTCCAGCGGCATAAAATCACCTGCAATCAGCAATTGCAATTCTTTTGAATTTTTTACAGGCATCCATGCGGCAGCGCTTATCATGCCGGGGTTAAATAACCCAGGAGCTATTTCCTGTGTTACATCTGTAAATTTTGCACCACCATTTTGAGAATCATTTCTTAAAATATAGCTTCTTGATGGGAGTGGAAAAGACCCCGGGATTGATTTTCCTCCAACGAAAATATCTATATCTCCATCGCCGTCATAATCACCAACGGCGATAGCCAGCTTGCTTGAAAGCATTGAAGGCAAAGCGCTCACGGCTTTGTAAAAATTTCCTTTACCATTATTAATATATAACCTGTCCTGGTATTCAGGGGAGCCGTCCGTATATTCGTTACCACCACTTACAACATACAAATCCGGGTAGCCATCTCCGTTAGCATCAAAGAATACGGCATTTACATCTTCACTTTCTTTGTCTTTTTCAATATCTGGCTGGACAGTTTGCCTGAATGTTCCGTCACTATTTTGAATATAAACAACTGATGCCTGGCTGATAGCACCGCCGGCAAAGAAATCATCAAGTCCATCCTTATTAATATCCGCTACTGCCAGCGCCGGTCCATATTTTGATAATTGCCATGGCAATAATGTTTCTTCTTTGAAATCAATAAAATCATTCTCTTTATGAACAAAATTTATTCGGGCTTGAGAAGTGATGTCTTTATAGTAGGTTCTATTTTTTTTCTGTAGATTATTTTCGGCAACCGGATTACTTCTGTAGCTTTCGGCAATCGTTAGCGTTTGATTCGCAGGCATATTTTTCTGTACAAATTCATTTTCATCGGGCCATATTATTTTTAATGAATCTATTTTTTGAACGCTTCCCAATCCAAAATGCAAGATGGAAGTAACTGTACTTTGAAAACCACGCACCCGGCTCTTTTCAAGAAATTGAACATTTCCATTAGTATAAATAAACACCTTTGCACCTAAGGCTTCTGTATTTTTTGATATACCTTTTAAATATAGATTTATGTAAGTATTTTTTGTTTCATCTGAATTGTTACGATACAAATAAACAGGATCATTGTTATTGCAAACAACCAGATCAAGATCGCCGTCATTATCAAAATCTGCATAGGCCGCCCCATTTGAAACAACCGGCATATCAAGTCCCCAGCCTTTTGTTACATTTTTAAATGAAAGATCATGATTGTTCTGAAATGCATAATTGCCCAATTTATTTGAAGGCATTTTTTTGACTAAATCAAAAGTTTTATAATTGAAATTTTTCTTTTGAGCTTCTTCAAGCATCGCCTCTGCTGCTGTGTATTTTAGAAAATCCATGTTAGTAAAATCCCGCAAATAGCCGTTGGTGATAAACAGGTCTTTCCATCCATCATTATCCATATCGGCAAACAAAGCGCTCCAACTCCAGTCAGTATTTGATACGCCGGAGAACTGTGCAATTTCACTGAAACGCTCATTTCCTTTCTCGTCGGCGCCTTCATTTATGTGAAGCATGTTACGCATTTGTTGGTAATAAAAACCACTGTCAACTATTAAATGATATTTATCATATTCATCAGGGCCTTTTAATAATTTCTGCCGGTAATTATCTTCAGGCAACATATCGAGCGTGAATACATCGGGCATAGCATCGTTATTTATGTCTGCCACGTCTGACCCCATTGAGTATTTTGAAATTTCGGTAAAGCTGTTTTGAAGGCTTTCAGTGAATGTGCCGTTTTTATTATTAATGTAATAGCAATCTTTTTCAGTGTAGTCACTGGTTGTATAAATATCTGGCCATCCATCCATATTTATATCACTGATGTTTACACTGAGGCCGTAATTATAAACATGGCTTTGTATTCCGGCCTGCTGTGTTACATCAGTAAATTTATTTTCGCCTGTTTCAGCAAGCATATTTTTAAACAAACGATTGCCATATTGTTTGCTCACTTTTCCGCGAATGATGCTCGAATTTTCAAACGGATCGTAACTGTTTATCGAGTGATTCAATAAAAACATATCAAGGTCGCCGTCTTTATCATAGTCAAAAAAAACAGCCATGGTAGATTGCGTGCCCGGCGCATCAAGTCCATATTCTTTTGCCATATTTTTAAAAACGGGCACACTGTCCTTATTCAATCCCTGGTTTATAAATAATTCGTTTGATAGTTTGGAAGAATCACTAAACTTACCGCTATGGCATACATATACATCCATCAGGCCATCGCCATTTACATCTGCAACACATACACCTGTGCTCCATGTGCCATTACCTGCAACACCTGCAATTGAAGTGACATCTTCAAACTTAAAATCCTTTTTATTGAGGTATAACTTATTAGGCACTGCATTACCTGAAATAAAAATATCATCCAATCCGTCGTTGTTGAAATCGCCTACGCCTACGCCATGACCGTTATACAAGTATTCGTAGTTCATTATATGCAGTGAATCATTTTCCGGGATTGTGTTTGTAAAATCTACACCTGTTTTACCGGACGGCATTAACGTAAATAAGGTTCTAGAGTTTTTGTTGTTATTGCAACTGAAGAAAATGATAGATACGATTAGAAACCTCACTCCAACCCCTCTCCCAGGGAGAGGGGCATGACTTTGGAAAAAAAGATTTTTTAATTTTTTAAAAAATTTACTCATTTTTAAAATTTATCCAGATCAATATTTTCATCCCCATCTTCATAAGGTACATACAACATTAACAATGTCATCATTTCCTGGTCGCTTCGCATATCGCCTTCTGATGTTACCACTTTTGGCGGATCATTTGGATTAAAAGGATTACCTGATGTATTATCATACACGCCCTCTATTACCAGCTTTGAACCTATTGGAATCAACACTGGTTTTTTGAACCGATATATTTCCTGCCAGCGAAAATCCCATTCAGGAATATTTGCAAGTCGAATGGTATCGTTATTGGCGCCGAAAACAGCGTATGCTTTAAATGATTTTCCCAGTAGATGCATGTGCGGCCATACATAGAAAACAGATTCATTTTCCCTGGGATTTATAATTTCAAGTTTGTAATTGCTTATTTTATTTGCGGGGATATAGTGAAATTCAGGCACGATATCTTTTTCGCCGATACCACCACTTCCCAGGCTTATTACTTTTATTTTTCTCTTGATGGAATCTCGGGTAAAAAATAAATTGATGCCAGAAATGCTCTCCGCTTCTTTTGCCGAAGGTGAATAATGAATGGTTAATAAAATTATACCGCGTTTAGGCATTATCCATCCAAAGCCGGGTGGGTATTGTTCGTACGAAGTACCCGGAATCCACCCGCCGTAATATGCCATTATTTTTTTGTAAGGAAAATATTGCGAATATTTCGTTCTGTCTTCATCTGTAAGATTTATGATATCCGCAGTTTTATAAATATCAATGCTCGTGTCGGGAACAGGATGTATGGCATAGTTGGCGTGATGAATAAGCTTTTTATTATTACTGAAAAACTCAACCGCTTCCACATTATGTTCCTGCGGCAATTCAAAAGGAATCTTAAAAACTATAAATCTTTCTATATTATCTCCCTTCACTTTATAAGCATCTTTTATTTTCAAAGTAAGGTCAGGGTCTCTTGTAAAGGTGGTGTTTTCCAGAGTTGTTATCTTGTAATCAGGCTTATCACCCTTAGGGGCGCCTGCTTTCACCCAATCAGTTATTTTTTTTATCTGGTCATCTGATAGGGAGCGATTGTTCGCATAATCCACATAATGATCATCTGCTTTCCATGGGGGCATGTATTTACTTTTCACAACCTTCGCAATAAAGCTTGCACGCTTTGCCACATCTTCATAAGTCAATAAATTAAACGGGCCTGACTCGCCGGGCTTATGGCAATTAGCGCACTTGGATTCTACAATGGGTCCTATATCTTTATTGAAAGTAATCGTTTGGGCATTTAATGTAGCTACGCTAAAAAAGAATGGCAGGATTAAAGATATTCTCATTCTAAAAGTCATTAATTAAACAGCCGACCGGTTTGGTAAATGGAATAGATGGCTCATCGTTCAAAAAGTTGTGTAAGGAAATGTCAAGGTAATAGTTAGTAACCTTATTGCGGGTTTTGCCTAAGGAAACCAACCAATTATCAATAGCTCCTTTATAGAGCAATACCCCAACTTTATTATCAATCACTAAAACCTCCGGTGTCACTTCTCCTTGCAGGTAATGAGTTAATTGTAAAGAAGTATCTCTAAGTATTTGCCATGAAGGCATATAATTTTTTTGGAATTCAATAACCTCCATTGCTTCAAAACTGCCAGGAATTATTCCTACAAAATCAACCTCTTCGTTGTACTTTTTCTTGATACTTGTGAGCTTTGAAGAATAATTTTTACACAAGGGGCATTCGGGTGAAAGAAAGGCAATTACCAATACTTGTTTTTTGGCCGGATGAAAATGTGTTTGTTTTCCCTGTGGAAGCTGTAATAAAAAAGTAGCAATAGAATCTTTATTAAATGTTTTTTTCTCAAATGGATATTGCTGGCAAATAGCCTGAAGGCAATACGTCATTATTATTCCAGTCAAAAAAAATTTTCTAATCATCTATAAAAATACAATACTCCGGTACATAGCCGGAGTATTGTGAAGAAAGGTTAACAAAAATTATTTTTTATCCCACCATACCCGACCGGAAATATCGGCAGGGCCGGAACCATAATCGGGATTAGATTGCATTTCATTAAATGCAGCATTAATATTCTCGTAATTAATATCTGATGTTGGTGGTAAATTTCTTGGCGCACGCCTTGGAATCATTAGTTCCGTACCATTATACAATAATTTTTCCATCATAAGTGTGGTAGTATTATCAGGCAAACCCGTTCTTTTCACCAATGCCCATGCTTCATTCGGCTCTTTAAAAAAATTAATGAAAGATTGAGAAGCTATTTGGTCAAGGCTTTTGGCGGGGTCAAACTGAACGTCGGGCTTTGCAAGATATGCTTCTATTTCACTTTGTGAAGGCGCTGCAACCTGCGTACCCGCCCCGGTTTCAAGGTAATAATCCAGGAACATGCCGTCCGTAGCCATCTTACCATAATATTCAATTGAAGCCGTTATTCCTTTGTTATACCATGTTTCCGGATCATCACTCATTATTCCACGCTCACTTAATTCCGCAACCATAAAGCACCAGTCCGGATAGGTAATTAATGGAATATATTGTGATCCTGTTCCTCCACTATAAGCCGCCTGGTATATCCGTGGATTTATATTACTCAAAGTATCAAGGTTAAGGCTAGAACCGCCTTTATCAATTTGCTTTGTAGTATAATATTTTGTTTTGTTAACCGGATCTGCCGATGCATCAGGGCTCGCAAAGCTTCCAACGTAGCGGTTATTGTCAAATGTTGAAGAAGCTGGTATTACACCTTGGGCTTTTGCAAGATCAAAATTTTCCATGCTGTAGGCATTCTTTGTGAAAAACACACGAAGCCTTGGGTCGCTATTACTCACCATGAAATCGGTCAATGCTTTCGGTGCTCTTAATCCATCTGGATTCCAGTTACCACCCGATGTAAACGAAGGAGGGGCATGGAAGGTCCAGCCATCAGAATTATCGCTCATTTTTTCATCAGCAGCAGATGATGCAACATCCTGTATAATAGAAGCTGCGGTTGCATTATCGACTTTCATAATTCTCATAGCCATTCTTAAACGAAGGGCATTAGCAGCTTTAATCCATTTTGATACGTCGCCAAAATAAAACTGATCGTAATTGCCAATTGCAAACTGGCCACTTGGTGCGTTTTTGATATCTGATATGGCGCTTTTTAAATCCGCATCTATCGAGCTAAACACAGTTTGCTGGTTATCGAAGGGAACTTGAAATTCAAGTGTATAACGTCCCTTAAATGCTTCGGTGTACGCAATGCTACCGTAAATATCGGAAACATAAAACGATTCATAATCCAGGAGAATTCTTGCGATAGCTCCTAATTGCTGATAGGATTCTTTTTTAGGAGATTCAAGATTTGATATTAAAACATTTACATCATATAATTCAGAGCCTCCTCCTCTTCCATAAAGATTGTCATACCTGCCAAAAGGATTTGAACTTGCGGTGAAGTTTTTTAAATTACCTGAAGTAGCCGTGGTTAACTGTAACCATGGCATGATATCACGATACGTTTCATAGTACGCCTCAAAATCATTTGCAAAAATATGCCTTGAACCATTTACAAACTGGTTCTCAGGATTGATTGTGTAAGCTACTGTAGGATCAATATTGGCGTCAGTAAAAGTTGACTTTTTGCATCCCCAAAGGAGCACACAAGCTATACTTATTTTAATTATATTTTTAAACATATAAAGGTTTTATTAAGGTTAAAAATCAGCATTTATGGAGAAACCCATATTTCTTACATATGGCAGTCCCCCATATTCAGCAAAAGCGGCCGGACCATTACTACTTAAACCTTCGGGATTGATTCCACCCTTTGCATTTTTCCAGATGTAAGCAAGGTTTCGCCCTATGAGGGTCACTCTCAAATTATTAATCTTAAGTTTATTGGAAATAGATTTCGGAAGATTATAACCTACAGAGACTTCCCTTAATGCTACCCATGAATTTTCAAACACTGAAAACTCCCTGATACCAGATGACCATTGAGTAAGATCTTCATAGTATTGCCAGGCCGGTTTTGGTTTTATCAGGCCTTTATCATATGCTTCCTGCCATGACATACCGCCTAATGCAGTTCCATTATCACTGGTAATACCATCTGCAAAAACGCCATCAGGTATTATTCCATCCTCCTGCTTATTGCCATTGTCATCAACATATTCTATACCTCCATGCGCCTGGTCGCGGCCTGGCAGAGTGAAAGCAAAAGAGCCATTGGAAGAACCGTATTGATGAGTACCTGATGCCATCACACCACCAACTTTAGCATCGATTTGTACATTGAGCGAAAAATCTTTGTATCTGAAAGTCTGATAAGTTCCTGCAAGGTATTTTTCCATTATTGTTCCCAGGTATTTATCCTTTATAAGACCGGGTGCATAATCGCCAGACCGGAGGAATGTATATCCATCAGATCCGTTCGGGGAATTTCCCAATACTCTTTTTCCATTGCTGGGATTGTCAATAGGGTTTCCATTAGCATCTGTTGCCTGATAATATGCAAAAGAATATTTGGAATATACGGCACCATATTCTTTGCCTGGTTCAGCCAAAGCTCTCACATCGTTTCCAAAAGCATCAAGCAAATCGTACGATGAAACTCCGCTTGCCAGTTCAACCACGGTGTTATGATTCCTGGTAAAATTCACGTTGAAATTCCAGCTAAAATCTTTGGTGCGTACAGGAACTGCATTTAGTAATATTTCAATTCCCTGGTTCCTGATTTGGCCCACGTTAAACAAAGCGGTATTTCCGCCGATTTCCTGTGGAACAGGTAATTCAAGTATCTGGTTATAAGTATTTTTATTGTAATAAGTAAAATCAATGCCAAGCCTGCTGTTGAAAAAACGAAGATTGGTGCCAAACTCATATTCTTTTGTTTTTTCGTTTTTCAAATTCTTATTCGGTAAAGTAGCACTGGTGAACCCGGAGTGTGGTAACGTTGTTGTTCCCAATCCGTTGTTAACAATTTCATCTGTACCACCAATTTGATAGTTTCCTACCTGGTTCAATTTCCACGGATCATAATCTTTACCAGTTACACCGTAAGACGCACGAAGTTGGCCGAAGCTAAGGAAACTAAATTGTGGCTTATCTTTTAAAAGATTGCTAAATATAAATGATGCTCCCGCCGACGGATAAACGAAGGAATAATCGCCTGTGCCATTAGCTAACGTAAGCGTAGAATTATAGTCTTTTCTTACACTAAAACTCAATGTAAGCATATCACGCCATGTAAGGTCCCCATAAGTATAAATCGCGTCTGTAAGTTTTGAAGCTTTGAACCCCTGGGATAAATCAGGTTTATTAACACTATTATTTAAGCTAAAGAAAAAAGGATTGGATGCAGTTAATCCGCCATTAGTATTAGCATTAAGCACATCACCTATATTGTCTTTATTGGTTTCAGCACCTAAAGTAATGCTTCCCTGAAGATCCGAATTAAGTTGTTTACTTGCCGTCAATAAAGCCTGCAAACGGTAACTTTTATAGCTGGTTGTATTCAAGCCATAATAGCCATTGGTATATCCCACTCCACTACCCAAAAACTCCTTTTCGATTTTTGTGTTATAGTTTGAAAGATTACCACGCGTAAGAAGACTAAGCCATGGTGTAAGATGTGTAGTAAGATCCACATTGGCTCTCAAATTGTCTTCATCGCTGGATTGATTATTATTATAAGTGCTCCATAAAAATAAACCAATGCCATATGGATCGGCTGCCCCCCGTATCTGCCCGCCGTTTACCTTATCGGTAAAATTATGACTGTAATAATCCCAATCAATACTATTGGCCCTGTAATAAGTAAAGCGGAAAACAGGATTATAGTTACTTACCTGTCTTATAGGATTTTTATTTTTTGTTTGTGCATAGGTGATGGTTGCATCAATATCAAATATCTTCCCGATTTTCTGTGTACCTCTTACGAAAAAGTTATTGCGATCAAACTTGGCACCGTTAGGTATAATACCATCAGTAAGATTTTTTGAATAAGAGGCTCGGAAGGAGCTTCTGTCAGTGGCGCCTTGTACCGCTACATTGTAATCCGTCTGGCTACCGGTTTGAAAATAATCTAACACTTTATAAGGCTGCCATGTACGTATGCGTCCATCCAAATCTTTTATTGTTTGTCCTTCGAATTTAGGTCCAAAATCATAATAAGGACTCCAATCGGGGTCCAGTACGTTGTTGCCATCAGCATCTTTTGCAAATGTTGACGTAATACCGCCGCCATATTCATACTGCAAATCAGGAACCTTGTATGCCTTATCCCACATCTGGGTAACATTTAAACTTACTCCAAGTCCGTTGCCGGATCTTCCTTTTTTTGTAGTAATTAATATCACTCCATTTTGAGCGCCTGAACCGTATAGTGCGCTGGCAGCAGAGCCTTTTAAAACGGAGACAGACTCAATATCATCTTCGTTTATATTTTTCAGAATATTGCCGAAATCCACATTATTATTATCTGACCAGGTTTCGGGTCCTGTTACATCTGGTTTTATTAAAACCCCATCTATTACAAAAAGAGGCGACTGATTACCACTTAATGAGGTATTACCTCTTATGCGAATACGGGAACTGGAGCCAGCGCCACCTGTTCCCTGGTCTATTCGTACGCCCGAAAGTTTTCCCTGTAAAGAATTTAAAACATTAGGGGAGGGGGCCTTGGCTAATTCGGAAGCACCTATTTGTTGAGATGCATATGGCAACTTACTGGTAGCTTGCCGTTGCCCAAATGCCGTTACAACAACCTCAGTCAAGGCGGAATTTTTAGACTTAAGTGAAACTGACATAGCCTCATTTCCGGTATAAACTACTTGCATTGGTTCATAACCAACCGAAGTAAATGTCAATGTTGGATTGGCAACATTTGTACTAATACGAAAATTACCGAGTGCATCAGTACTGGTTGCTACCTTTGCGCCGTTAACTGAGACTGTTGCAGACGGAATTGGATTGCCGGTTGTCTCGTCCCGTAAGGTTCCGGTTATTGTTTTTTGTTCCTGTGCGAAACAGGTAAAGCTGAAGGCTATCAGGCACAAAAAATTTAAAAATAGTCTCATAAGCATTGATTTAAAAAATGATTAAAAAAGGATTGATTTGTTATATAAAAATTGAGATTTATTTTGTTACTATTATTTTGGTAGAAATATTATCGAAGAACTGAAAAGTCTGATTTTTCCTTTCCCCAATAATTTTATTTTGTATTCCTGTCTTATTTTTTTACATTAATAATTTATTTATATGACAATACACCTTCAAAGGACGCTGCACGAATTTTTCCAGGCTCTTTTTCAAAATTTTCCATTACCAAAGCAGCAGCTCCAATAAGCTCAGCCATGTATCCTATTGTGGAGATTTCTATACTTGTGTTGTGTGAAAGCCTCGGGATGCAATATTCATTTATTGCCTGTTGAATAGGGGCTTTCAATACCTTTCCGGCAGAGGAACCTCTTCCACTAAGAATAACAATTTCTGGATTTAATATGTGAATCAGAATTGCAACGCCTCGTCCTATATTGTAACCAGCTTCGGTAAACAGTTCTATAGCAAAACGATCTCCTTGTTGAGCAGCCTTCATGATAACTTCAATAGCATGCTCTATTGGCTCTAGCGATTCGGCAGCCAATTTAGATAACCGCCCCGAGTTTAATCCTTCTTTGGCTTTTTCTATTATCGTTACCAAAGAGGTTTCGGTTTCGAGACATCCGCTTTTTCCGCAGCTGCATAATTTATTGTTTGTAAAAAGAGGTATATGGCTAAATTCACCTGCAAATCCATTGTTGCCTCTGAAAAGCTCACCGTTAAGTATCAATCCTAACCCGATGCCCCAGCCAATATTAATTACCATCGCATTTTTTTTATGGATGGCTTCTCCAAACCTGAGTTCAGCTAGGGCCACAAGACTTGAATCGTTATCAATAAAAGCCGGGATGCCTATCTTGTCCGTGATGTGTTTAGATATAGTTCCATCAGAGGCGGTTAAAAAAGTATAGTTAACTCCCTTTTCTGCGTCTACAAATCCGGGCATTCCAATACCTATACCCAGTATTTTATTTTTTTCAACGCCTGAAGTTTGTATAACCTCTTCAATTTTTGCAGTAATCGTCTCCAATGGCCTTAAATCTTCAGCTAAATTCAATTCAAATTTTTCAACCTTGCTTACAAAATTGTTTTTCATATCCACAACAACCATCCTGGTTATAAACTGATCCATAGCTACTGAAACCACATACATTATGTCTGCATTTATTGCGTAAGTTAAAGGTCTACGTCCACCCGTTGACGTTGCATAACCGGTTTCTACTACTGCACCTTCTTCAACAAGTTCGTTAAGCAGCTTGGTTATCACAGGAAAGCTCTTTTTAATTTTTGTGTACAAATCTGCGCAAGATAAATTAGCTCCAAAATATAACTCCTTCAGTATTTTCCTTCGATACAAATTAGTTTTATCAGCCATGTGCTAAAATATCTCAACGTAAATGTTGAGATAAAGTTAACGGACTTTTTTAATTTGCCAAAAACTTTTTAAATTTTTTAAAAAGTTTGAAATATTTTTTAAAAGTGAGGCTTGTATAGTGATTTTTTGGAATAGTTTGGCCGTAGACTTAATAAGATGCGATTAACGAGCAATATATGTACTTCAAATAGGCAATTATGTGCAACGATGCGGCTGCCGGTAATGTTCAAGACTATGAGGGGCATACCAGAGGAGTATTACAGAGTATCACGAACATCTAATCAAAAAAAACCCCTGCATTGCAAGGGTCTATCATTAGAATTATAATATTTTAAGACTTTGAAGAGGCCGTTGCCTTCTTTTCCTTTTTAGCTTTTTTGGAACTGGTGGATACCTGGTCAGTCTTTTTTGCGGCGGCATCATCCGTCATCGCTTTATCATAAGCTGCGGGTTCAAGCACTTCTCCTGTAAGCTTTATAAATTTTATATCAGATGCTCCGGCAAATTTTACAGTGAGTGTTTTGTCAATATGTCCAAGAGTAGCCGCATTGTAGGTGGCTTTGATAATCCCGGTTTTACCTGGTGCTATTGGTGATTTTGTATAGTCCGATATGGTGCATCCACATGTAGGTTTAGCATCTTCAATCATCAAATCGTCTGTGCCAACGTTAGTAACAACAAACGTTGCCGTAGCAGGAACATTTTGCTTTATCTTACCAAGATCATACGTTTCAACGTTGAGTTTGGCAATATCATCTGCTTTCTTTTGAGCAAATAATGAGGTAGACGATAAAGCGAGGATTGCTATCAATAATTTTTTCATAATGTTTTTTTTACAGATTTTTTATTGTTCGTTTTTTAAAGAGTTAACGGCAGAGTTTACAGGAGCCGAAGTTACAGGAGTTTTCCAAACTTCGCCTTTTATAATTATTTGTTTACTTTGATTTCCATTATAGGTAATAGTAACTGGTTTTGTAAACGAACCTTCATTTTGGGCATTATAGCCAACGGTTATTTTGGAGCTGGCACCGGGTGCAAGGGTATCTTTATTCCAAACCGGCGTTGTGCATCCGCAACTTGCCTGGACGTTATCTAATGAAAGAGGAGCAGTTCCAATATTTTTGAATTCAAAAACGTGCGTCACTGGTTTGCCCTGTGGAATCTTACCAAAATCAAACTCTGTTTCCATAAGACTTATGGATTCCGGAGCAGGCTTAGATGCTTCACTTACAGATGTATCCAAAGCTTGAGCTGTTGTTGAACCAACGGTTTTGATTTTGGCAGTTTTGCCGGTAGTAACATGAGAAACAGTAGTTTGGGCAGAAGTAATGAGGCAAAATCCTATACCACAAATAAAAGTAAAAATGTATTTCATTAAATTGCTTTTAATTTAGTAATGATTCCAAAGATACTAAAACGCACGAAAAGGTTGCAAATTGTAAATGGGTTACCAGATTTTTAACAATCATCCTTTATAATTGATATTTTTGACAATATGGATACAAACCAAGATACGGAAAATACAGTTCTCGAAAATTTATCATTTGATAAATTCAGGGAAGAGGTTTTGAAAGATTACCGCATTGTTTGTGAAAGTCGGGAAGCCAGTATTTTAGGGAGAAAAGAAGTATTAACCGGCAAGGCAAAATTTGGGATTTTTGGCGGAGGAAAAGAAGTTGCGCAGGTCGCGATGGCAAAATTTTTCAAGCCTGGTGATTTCAGGGCAGGTTACTACAGAGATCAGACTTTTATGTTTGCGAGCGGGCTGGCAACTATTGAACAATTTTTTTCTCAATTATATGCTGATCCTGATATTAATAATGATCCCTTCAGTGCAGGCAGGCAGATGAACTCGCATTTTGCCACAAAATTTGTTGATGAGAATGGCGATTGGCTTCCACTGGCGCATAGGAAAAATATATCGGCAGATATTGCCCCTACAGCCGGCCAGATGCCGCGTGCCCTTGGACTTGCACTCGGTTCTAAACTTTTTAGAGCAGTGAAGGAATTTAACGCTCTGAAAGATTTGAGCGATAATGGCAACGAAGTTTGCTTTTGCACAATTGGTGAGTCTTCTACAACGGAGGGGCATTTTTGGGAAACCATGAATGCAGCGGGCGTACTTCAAATACCTCTTGCGGTATTCGTATGGGATGATGGATACGGCATCTCCGTTCCAAAAGAATATCAAACAACCAAATCGTCCATTTCAAAGGCTTTAAGTGGGTTGCAAAAAAATGAAGATAGTAATGGAATAAATATCTATAACCTTAAAGGATGGGACTATGCCGGCATGTGTGAAGTGCTGGAAGCTGCCATTAAGAATATTCGCGAAACACATACGCCTGCATTATTTCATGTGGAAGAAATAACGCAGCCCCAGGGACACTCTACTTCGGGTAGCCAGGAACGTTATAAAACACCTGAAAGGCTTAGCTGGGAAAGGCAATGGGAATGCAGAAAGCAGATGAGAGAATGGATCATTGCGAATGCACTGGCAGACGATAATGAATTACTTGACATTGAAACGTCGGCAAAAGATTTTGTAAAGCACAGCCGTCACCAGGCGTGGGAAAAATATATTGCTCCGATAAAAAAACAGGTAAGCGAAACCGTTGCCCTGCTTCATAGTGCCGAAGCGGGGATTTCCGATGGCGAAGCAGTTGATAAATTGATAAATGACCTCGTTGCCAATCCTGAACCTTTGCGCCGGGATGTGGTGAAGGCATTGGTAACGGCACTGGATTTATCCAAAAATAGCGATTCAGCGAATCTAAGGAGATATTACGAATCACTTTTAGCAGAAAATAATAAGATGTACGATTCTCTTTTATATGATGAAGGTCCCAAATCAGCCCGAAAGGTTGCACAGGTGCTTCCCAAATATGCAGAGGATGCTGAGATGATTAATGGCTACGAAATACTTAACAAGTATTTTGATGAACTTTTTGGCAGCAACAATAAAATGGTGGCTTTCGGCGAAGACCTTGGACAAATAGGCGATGTGAATCAGGGCTTTAGCGGCCTACAGGAAAAATTTGGCGAAGGAAGAATTTTTGACACCGGCATAAGAGAACTCACCATAATTGGGCAGGGTATCGGACTTGCCCTGAGAGGCCTGAGACCGATTGCTGAAATTCAATACCTTGATTACTTATTATACGGTTTACAACCTCTAAGTGACGATGTAGCTACCCTTCATTACCGCACCATGGGTCAGCAAAGTGTTCCGTTAATTGTGCGGACACGAGGTCATCGTCTCGAGGGAATATGGCATAGTGGCTCTCCCATGGGTATGATAATTAATGCACTCCGGGGAATGTATATATGTGTACCCAGAAATATGGTACAGGCGGCAGGTATGTACAATACATTATTGAGGGGCAATGATCCTGCCCTGGTAATAGAATGCTTAAATGGTTATCGCCTCAAAGAAAAGGTGCCATCGAATTTAACCAGGTACACTGTACCGTTAGGTATCCCGGAAATTATAAGAAACGGCGATGATATCACTATGGTGTCGTACGGCTCCACGCTACGTATAGTTGAAGAAGCGGCTGAAATGCTGGCGGCGATGAAAATAAGTTGCGAAGTGATCGATGTTCAAACGCTTTTGCCATTTGATGTCAACCACCTTATTGTAAGTTCTCTTAAAAAAACCAACCGAATTGCTTTTATAGACGAAGATGTACCAGGCGGCGCTGCGGCATATATGTTTAATAAGGTGATGGAAGAGCAAAGGGGTTACAGATGGCTTGATGTTTCTCCGCGAACTATTACCGCAAAAGAACACCGGCCTTCTTATGGAAGTGATGGCGACTACTTTAGTAAACCTAATGTAGAAGACATAATAAAAGTTGCAAAAGAAATGATGGCAGAATGACGTATCGGGATTAATTGCAATGCTGCATCATTGTTGGTTTCTTATTCCAGATTTATCTATTACGCTTGTTTAGCCCTCAGCAATTGTCTGAAAAAATCAACAGATGACTCTTTACCAGATCGACGCATTTACCGATAAACTTTTCTGCGGCAACCCCGCTGCAGTAGTTCCTTTGGCGGAATGGATAGATGATAATTTGATGCAGAAAATTGCAACGGAAAATAATCTTTCTGAAACCGCTTTTTTTGTTCCTGTCAAAAATGATTTGGGTGACGCAGATTTTGAGATAAGGTGGTTCACTCCATCTGTTGAAATGAATTTATGCGGTCACGCGACACTTGCTTCGGCTTTTGTGATTTTTAATTATTCGGGCTATGTAGCGCAGGAAATAAGATTTAGTTCACAAAGTGGAATTTTAGGAGTTGCAAAAGACCAGGAGCTGATTAAGATGAATTTTCCTTCATGGATGCCTGAAAAGATCAACGAGAATTTTGATACTTTTCAAAAAGCACTTGGTGGAACTGAAATTATTAACATCTATAAAAACAGGGATCTCTTAATTGAACTGGCCAATGAGGATGCCGTTAAAAACTGCGCCCCTGATTTTTATTTGATTAAAAACTCCGGGCATAAAATTATTATTACCGCTGCGGGTAAAACAGTTGATTTCGTATCAAGATTTTTTGCACCAACCGTAGGTATAGACGAAGATCCCGTCACAGGTTCTGCCCATTCGCAATTGATTCCCTATTGGAGCAAGAAACTAAATAAAACAGAGATGAATGCCTTGCAACTTTCTAAACGGGGTGGTAAAATTTATTGTGAGCAGAGGGGTGACAGGGTTATTATGGCAGGGGAATGTATATTTTATATGCAAGGCGAAATTTCAATTGGCAATGATAAGTAATTCAGACAGGCATTTTTTAAATCACTGGAAAGAACAGAAAAGCGGTCCGCGATGGAAGTATTATCTGCAGTTTTCGGTAGCCTGGACAGTTGTTTCATTTCTGATAATATTTTTCCTTACAAAGCTGTTTACAACTGCGTGGGAGACAGGTGGCAGAAGTATAATTCTTTTATTTATTGCTCTTTCACTATTTATTGGATTCATCGCGACTCACTTTACCTACACTCTTAGCGAAAGGCGCTATAAAAAGATATTAAAAAAGCAGCAGAAAAGTTAACCTGAATTTATTCCCTGGATTTTTTTTTCTTCGTGATGTCGCTGATTATTTTTTCAGCGTGCTCCCTTGAGTTTTCAATAAAGAGGCGATGGGTGTTCATCCCACCGCAAATAACGCCGGCAAGATAAATGCCCTCAACGTTGGTTTCATAATTTTCGTCGCTGTAGCTCGGTTTGCAAACCTCATCCGGAGAAAGTTGAATGCCAAGGTCTCTGAGAAAAGCAAGATTAGGCTGATATCCTGTCATTGAGAGCACCCAATCATTTTCTATGGTTACAATTCCGTCCGGGGTCTTTATATCTACTTCATGCTCTCTTATTTCCTGAATTGTGGAATTAAAATAGGCTTTGATTGAGCCTTCCGCAATACGGTTGTCAATATCCGGCTTTACCCAATATTTTACCCTGTCACTTATTTTATCTCCACGAATTACCATTGTTACTGTTGCTCCTTTGCGCCACGTCTCCAAAGCAGCGTCTACTGCAGAATTGGCTGCACCAACAACCAGCACTTTTTGAAAAGCGTAGAAGTGCGGATTTTTATAATAATGCTTCACTTTATCCAGGTCTTCACCCTTTACATTGAGCAAATACGGGATATCGTAAAAACCTGTGGAAATAATGATATTGAAAGCTTTATATTCAGATGTTACAGTTTGAACAATAAACGATCCGTTATCCTTTTTGACATCTGTAACTGTTTCAAATAAATGTATATTGATATTAAACGAGGTAGCCACCCGGCGGTAATACTCTAATGCTTCATTCCTTGTAGGCTTGACGTTGTTACTAACAAAAGGAACACCTCCAATTTCCAGTCTTTCACTGGTGCTGAAAAATGTCATGTTATCGGGATAATTGTACAATGAGTTAACTAACGTGCCCTTTTCAATTATCAGATAATTCAGGCCTGATTTTATTGCTTCCAGTCCGCATGCTATACCAATAGGCCCTCCGCCTATTATGATAATATCATAATTTTCTTTCTTCATTTGGCTTGCTAAGTTATTGCATAAAATTCCCGTTAGTTTCGGTTTTTTAAATAAAAAAGGCTGCCTTTCAGAAGCAGCCTTTAGAATTATCATTTTTTAGATTTACCGCATAAAATACATTTTACCATAGCCCTTGGTGAAGTATTTATCGGTATCGTCACCGTTATCTTTAAATTTCTCCAACGATTTTCCATTGAGGTTAGTAAGCACACGATACAGGTAAACACCATTTGCAACCTTTTGTCCATACATATCCGTTCCGTCCCATTTAAATTCCGTGATGTTCCTTCCAATATGTAATGGACCTAATTCATCTTTGGTTATTTCCCTGATTATTTTGCCCGTGACTGTTAATATTTGAATTCTTATATTTTGGGGAACTACCGATCCGGTAACAGTAAATACAAATGCAGTGGATGTGGTGAATGGATTGGGATAATTGAGCAAATTTGAAATCATCGGTTTGCTTATCACCCTGAAATTAATATGATAATCCAACTCGCCTGCTGTGTTTCCTGCGGCATCTTTTCCCGATACTATTAACTCATATTCATCATCGTCTCCACTGAGTACAGGGGAAAGGTCAATCGTGGCGGTGTTTTCGCCGGATGCTAAATTCGCCGGAGTAAAACGCATCGTATCATTATCAAATTTATAGGTTCTCAATGATCCGTCAGGAAACTGTATTTGCACTTTTATAAGTGATGTGTCGTCAAGGCCAAGGAATTTACTTTCGTCTTTAAGTTTTACAACTATATGTGGCCTTGCTGAAACGATATCCCTGTTTAAGATATGGACACCATCAAACGTTACATCCAATAAAGGATTGAATTTATCTGCCTTTACATAAAAATTTCTATAAAGGAAGTTATTAAAATGATATTGTTCAGGCTGATCATTATCAGGATTAAAATCAACCAACAGTGTGTTTGGACCCGAGAATGTTTTCGTGTCAATATCATACTTTAACATGATTGTATCGCCGCTTATTAAAGGCTTTTGCCTTTGAAGCGGAAGCAGGTGAGTGACATTGTTGTCATCAATAACAGCAATTTTCACTTTTACGCTATCAAATGATGGAGGGCTTATATTTTTAAAGGCAATTCCAAAATGTAAAATCTCCCCTTGATCCAGCGAATCGGTCGTCATGAAATACAGGTTAGGAGTAAGTGCTCCCTCCGGCGCTGTAGAATAATTTAATCTCCAGTATGAAAGTTGATACGGAGTCAGCGTCACGCTGTCAATATTCCGCATTTTAAGCTGAATGTAAGGATAGGCCGATGCACTGATGGAAGATATATCCACGTCCTGCATGGTTTTATCTACATCCATTAAAGGTGTTACATTGCCGACGCTGTCAACACCGATGATTTCAACTGTCGGGTTATCCTTGGAATTTGCCTCAAGACTTTTTCCACGCCAATGCATTTCCTTCCAGTCGGTAGCGGGACCAAATTTTGGCGATGTAATATAACCGAGCGAATCGGGAGTTATCTGGTTTTTCGAGAGATTAATAGCATCAACAGTGCCATCTGAAAAAACGAATGCAGGTCCGAAATCGGGGTTATTTTTTTGGTACATAAATATGAAAGCTCTTGGGCGATAGAAAGAATCAATTAAAACAAAGCCCTGCGATTTCAACTTGTCGTATAAGGTATTACCAACTCCGAATGCTGTTGAATCAGCCTGCCAATCCGCAGCATATGTATTACTTGAAGGGCTCGTTCCTGAAATATTTCTGGCAATTACGATAAAATTATCCGGTACCAGATCGAGAAATTTGACAATGCTATCTCTTTTTGCCTGGCTGAGAATATTAAACTGGAAGTTGGCTATCCTGTCCAGGCCACATACCTGGTCACTTCCATATAATCCTGTCGGGCCTACCTGGTTGAGCCACGGTTTCAGGGTTACCGGGTCAAGAACGTTAAATATAATTCCTGAAATTCCGCAAACACTTTTTGCAAATTCGGAGCCATTTACACCGGCTGTAAAATCAGAGGCATTCTTTGCAGCCGTGGGGAACACTCCACTCTTGGATTCTATAAAGTTAAGTACTGAAGAGAACGTCCATTTTCTTGAACTATCGAGTTTAATATTTAGCGTATCCGAATAAAGATGTTGATAGTAACCTGACTGATTTGAACCGACGGAACTGTTTGCCAGGTAAATGAATGAAGAATTATTCCAGTGATAATCATCAGGCAAACCTGAAGCAGGTTTTAGTGCGACTCTCCAGTAATATACAGTGCTGTCAGCATAACTGAAACCCGGATCAAATTCCATGACTCCGCCTGAAGACGTAACTGTTTTGCTTACTTTAAGAGCAGAATTAAAGAGTAATGTGGTATCAATTTCCATTTCATAATCCTTCGGGGGACTAAAAGGATTTGCGGTGGAAGCGTACAATTTTTGATTCGCAATATTCACTATAGCAAAATTGTAGGGATACGAAGGATTTGCTTCATCTTCATAAATGTAAACATCCCTGGTAATGGTATTATTATTTTCTGATATTTCAGAAACATTGTCATCGGCATCAATGGTTACCGTTATTTTATTGAGGCCTTTATCTCTTGTAGATATGATAGGTAATTTTATCCTAATCGAATCTGCGTATCGTATACCCGCTATCCTTTGTCGTAAAACAACTTCCGAATTCCCATTGGGATAAGTTCTTCTCACTTCGAAAGTGATTGAATCGCTGATTGCTTTCCCGATGTTATATGCCTTCGCTTCAAGAATAAAACTGCTGTCGGCTACCGAAATAAATGCAGGATTCACTTTTACCTGGGGATCTTCGATTATATAATCAGGTTTCGCGTGCGGATTAATCTTCAATGCAGGATCGCCGTGCAGAGCGAGCTCCTCCAGGTGAATCCGTGTTAAATAGTCCAGTGAATTATTTGCACCTCCCAGGTTAGTTATTACATTTTTTAAATCATTGCCAATGGAATTTCCATAATTTTCTATGCTGAGCTGGTTATATAATTCATTGTCATACCTGTTAAGATAAGGAGGTACTCCGAGGTGAGTACTTGCCAGAAAACCCACACTGCCCCGCTGACTCGCCAGGATGAATTTTTCTGAAATTGATAAATTGTTCAGAGTAATTCTTAAGGGATCATATATATAATTGTTCCCGGCGGTACATCCACTTACGTTAAAAAACGGATACCTGCCCTGGTTTTGATAAACTGACGGGTCGCTCAGGTTAAACTCAAGAGTGTTTGCGGATGAGTGTCCAAAATAAGAAAGTAAACTTATACCTTCATTGAACAGTTGCTCAATGCGTTTACCGGAAATTAACTGCACAGCAGAATTAGAAGATTTCGCAAATGTTTCTACCTTACCGCCATATAGCGTATCCTGTATAATAGTTTGGTATTGGCTCATGTAATATTTAAACAGGTCACTTTCGGAGGAATCTTTGCCACCTATTACATGTACAACGTTTTTCATCCACAGCTTACTGTCGAGTGTCTCTGTTCCGGAGGCTTCAGCCTGTTCGTATTCCTTTATTTTTTGCAGATAGTTACCGATCTCATTTCCGTTAATTACTGAGAGTCTTCCAATTGGTATGCTGGGAACGAGACTATTATACGGAGCGGAAAGCAATACATCAGACGCCGGATTGCCGAATGTAGGAACAAGATTTAATTGATCTGCATAAGGGCCCGATTGATATACTGCGTAGTCGCTGTAGGTTATTCCTTTGCCGATTAAAAAAACATACTGCGGATTAGTGGTAAATGTGTTTTTTGCATATTGAATAAATTCTTTTACCGATAATGGGTGCTTTTTAATGCCATATGCAAACTGATCCTCGAGTTGATTGATGTCATAAATTTTTACGTTGAAGCCTCCGCCAGCTGAAGAGCTTCTATAATTCTTATATAAATCAACATTGTTTACCCCTGAGCCATTATTATACAAAACAGGATTACTGATAATAAGGTAGTCTCCCTGGTTTGCTGCCAATCCGTAGTTTGTAAAGTTTCTTTGTAACAAAGTGGTAACATTATTGATAGTTGAAGCATTTTCGCTTACCAGCTCAAATTTTCTTACTGCTATTGCGGACGGGGGGAGAACAAACTTTACTTTTCCAGGAGTGGAAGTTACATCTCCGACATATCTGGCATTGGATGTGAGATCAAGCAATACAGGATCTGCACTCCCATAATTAAAATTATCTATTACAAGATAATTTCCAATGGCGGTAGCGGGAAGCTCAAAGTAAAAATTGGTTAGGTTATTAAAATTGAACTTACTTGGATATGTTAGCTCAACCTTGGAAGCAACAATTCTATCGGTAGTAACAGACGAAACAGTTTCAATGGTTATATATAAGCTATTTGGATTTGGTAATGAACTAAGTGGAATATTATCGATTTGCTTTTTTAAGTAGGTAAAATTCGACATTGGTTCATCATCGATAACCGTATTGTAAAATTTAATCCTTACATTTCTTGTATTGAGAGCATTGCCGGCCACGGAAAAATTGAATGAAGCAGCGGGTCCTCCTGTAAAAATATTCAGGCTATCAAGCAAAATTGCAGCACCAAAGCCCGGCGCAATATCATTGGAAGTCCACCCTTCTCCCACATCATAAGACGATGAATAAACATAGCTGCCTAACGGTAAGCCATAGCCGGGATTGATCCTGCTTTTGTAATAAAATCCCTTTGTATTCATAAAGTAGTTTTCAGCAGGTAGCGTATTCCCTCCCACGTTATTGGGGCTATTTATGAATCTTAAATTGTTTCCGGAGCTGTTGACCGTCAAAAAATATGCGGCTGTATCGGTCTCAAGGCTATAATGATCAGAAAGCTGGTAATCGGGATCGCGATAAAGTTTTGCATCCATTTTCCCGTCATTCATGCGTCCCCAAAATTCAATATATCCTGATGAACCTAAAGGTCCTGTTGCGGCTGACGTGTAGATAGAGACTTCCTCACCGTTTCTCCATAATTGAAATTGCTCGGCCGGTGTATTGTCAAGTCCTATTGAATTAAGTGTTGATTGCTGTATGCGATAGAGACCATTTTTGCCAATTTTGAATTTGTAATAAGTTTTGGTATAGTCTACCCAGCTATTATTATAAGGCTGGGCAAATGCAACTGCCGATAAGAAGACAAAAGAAACAAGTAATATTTTTTTCATTGTCGTTTATTAAGGTCTTAGTTATTTTCTTTTTTAGCAAGATCAAACCTTAAAGAAAATATATGGGTATATAACGGATTTGATTGATTGGCGAGATTCGAAAAAGCATAATCCAATTGTACATTTTTAATTTTGAAACCAGCGCCTAAGCTTGGCTGATATATCCATACTTTTTTCTGGTTGGTTGTATCACCATCTGATAGTGCTTTCTGAAAATTATAAATGCCGGCTCTTACAAAAAACACATTTTTTATAGAAGCCTCCAATCCCAGGTGTGGATCAACACTCACAGGATCGCCGCTAATAACAGTATTTCGTTTTCCATCAAAAGTAAAATCAAGATCTGCTTCGGCCAAAAGGCTAAAGCCCTTTCCAAAGTGAAAATTATAGGAGTTACCTATTGTAAGCCTTGGCGCTGTAAGCTCCGTTGATTTTACAGGGATATCATTTTTTGTGAGGTATAGAACTTCCTTTTCTTTTTCAGTGAAAGTGAATGACCACGCATTAAATGTAGTGGTAATGTCTTTTGCAACCACTCCAAGCGCCCAGTTATTTTTCTGCATTCGAAAACCTGCGTCAAAACCGAAGCCCCATGCAGAGGCAAAATGTCCCACTTTACGATAAATAATTTTTGCATTGGCGCCAAAGCTCATCTTTAGATCGTCATCATCTTTTATCTTTTGGGCGAAAGAAAGCAGGAATGCATAATCTGCGGAAGAAAAAGTTGTGATGTTTCCATAATTGATACTTCCATCAGGCTCTACCAGGAACAAAGTATTGGGAATGTCATCGACAGCAAATCGCAATACCGAAAGTCCCAGCGTTCGCCTGTTGTCGCTTACAGGAATTGCAACGCTGCCATAATCGTATTTACCTATATTATCAAAGTAACTGGCATGCATGAGGCTTATGGTTGGAATATTCTGAACACTCGTGAGGCCTGCAGGATTCCAATAACCAGCGGTGGCATCAGAAGCTGATGCTGCTTGTGCCGCTCCCATTCCCATTCCCCGGGCGCCGGCGCCAATGTTTAGAAATTCGTTGCTATATTTTCGAAATTGTGCATGTCCGAAACAAGGTAAAATCAATAGGCACAATAATTTTAATAGTTTGGGGATTCTCATATTGGGGGGTGGTCATTTTTGGTGGACTGGTCAGTTCTTCGGGTAATTAAAACGGACTTTGATTCTATATATTGTTTTTCACATCTTATTACTTATTAAAATTACACAAAACTAATTGTAAACCTAAAGAATTACAGGTACGTGCCGTTTCTGAATTTCTACTGTTTTATGAACAAGTTTTCTTATTATGTTTCACCCCATTATTCTCTCCGCTTCAACCGCCGAATTTCTAAAATTTGGTATTTAAAAATAAACACTCGTAGCTACTTTTTATATTACCAGAAAATCAAAGGAAGGCAAACTTATTAAAATTGAGTGAGGTATGATACGTATTTGTGCGGTATTTTTGGCGGCTATAACACCTGATTCGGGATACTGTTTAGGAAATTGAGATGAAAAATATAATTACAGAACTTAAATGGAGGGGATTGATCCAGGATATAATGCCGGGAACTGAGGAACAGCTTTGTAAGGAACCGACTACATGCTATATAGGATTTGATCCCACAGCAGATAGTCTTCATATCGGAAGCCTTATACCCATCATCCTGCTGGTTCATTTGCAAAAATCCGGGCATAAGCCTATAGCATTAGTTGGCGGCGCAACCGGAATGGTAGGCGATCCTTCGGGAAAAAGTGAAGAACGCAATTTATTAAGTATCGAAGTATTGAATCACAACGTGATTTCAGTAAAACAGCAACTTGAAAAATTTCTTGATTTTAGTGACGGAAAAAAGAATGCTGCAGAGATGGTGAATAACTATGATTGGTTTAAAGACATTTCTTTTCTCGATTTTATAAGAGATATCGGCAAACATATTTCCATAAATTATATGATGGCTAAAGATAGCGTGCGTAAAAGACTGGAAGCAGAGAATGGAATGAGTTTTACTGAGTTCACTTACCAGCTGGTGCAGGGCTATGATTTCTATTGGCTTTATAAAAACAAAAACTGTAAAATACAGGCTGGTGGCAGTGATCAATGGGGAAACATCGTTACAGGAACTGAACTTGTACGACGTAAAGACGGGGGTGAGGCGTTTGCTTTTACCTGCCCGCTTCTTACCAAATCGGATGGAAGTAAATTCGGGAAAAGTGAGAAAGGAAATATATGGCTTAGCCCGGATAAAACTTCTCCTTATAGTTTTTACCAGTTTTGGCTTAACACAGCAGATGAAGATGCGGAAAGATTTCTCAAAATTTTTACTTTTCTTCCGGAGGGAGAAATCAACAGTTTGGTAAGGCAGCACAATGGCAAGGAACACATGCGGATTCTTCAAAAAAAACTCGCTGAAGAATTAACCTGTTTTGTTCATTCAAAAAAGGATTACGAGTTTGCAGTAAAGGCATCGTCAATCTTATTTAGTAACGATACGGCACAAACGCTGCAGGAACTAAACGAGGATCAGTTGTTGCAGGTTCTTGAGGGCGTGCCCTCGATTGAATTTGAAAAAAAATTGTTGGAGGAAAGTTCGGATATTATTTCGTTACTAACCAGCGCAAACATTTTTGCCAGTAAAGGTGAGGCCAGGAAAATGATTATTGGTGGAGGGGTTTTAATTAATAAAGAAAAAGTAACCTCTGCTGACGAGGTAATCACTGAAGATAAGCTCTTAAATCAAAAATACCTCCTGGTACAAAAGGGGAAAAAGAATTACTATTTACTGAAAACAATCTGATGAATCGGGTGGGTGCTTTCTAAACAACTTTTTTTAGTTTTTCTGAACCGGGAAATTCTTGCTCGTTATACTCGTTTATATCGGGTATAAATTTTCTTTCTTTGAGTAAATAGCCATTTCCCTTTTCGCAAAAATGAACTTTGATATTTTCTACACTTATGGGATTTCCGTCAGGGATATCAGCAACGTTACTGTGGATAATATCGTGGCCGTCAATAATCATTACCAACCCGCTGCCTATTGCTTCCATCAGGTTTCCATTTTTTATAAGCATTCCGGTATCTTCTCCAAGTCCGATACCTACGGCTGAGGGATTCGTGGCAATCGCCTGCGCAAGACGGCCAAACCTGCCACGCTTCTCAAAATGACTATCAAAAATAACATCGTCCATAAATCCGAGTCCCGTTGTTATTTTTACTTCGCCTTTTAGATGTGCGGTGGTAGCATTGCCTTCATAAATCATAGTATTACTCATTGCCATGGCTCCTGCTGATGTTCCTGCCACAACAAAATTCTTTTCCTCGTTGTATCTTTTGAGAGCTGTTTCTAAAAATTCTGTTCCGCCAAAAGTTGCTGAAAGCCGCAATTGATTACCACCGCTAAACATAAGTACGTTGCAATTTTTTACGCGATCAATATACTCCTGCTCCATTGCATCTGCACGGTTACGTATCGGGATTATCCCAATATTGGTACACCCTATTTTTCCGAAAGCGTTAAGGTAATTTTCACCTACTTCATTAGGTATCATGGAAGCAGTAGTAATTACTTCCATTCTTATTCCGGAACCTCCCGCCTCTTCAACAATGTGGCGAAGAATCCCCAGTTCAAAAAAATTAAGATTATTTCGAACCATTTCTCCTTTCTCCAGATCAACGCCTTTATCTTCTGCGCCGCCGATGGCAAATAGTTTTCCTTGCGGATTTTCCATGCATTCAATTTTGATAAAAACAGTGGTGCTTCACTCTGCACAAAACAAATAATGAGTTAGTATTTCTTAGTAGCACCCCTTACTGTCAAAATAAATACTATTTACAAAAATAACGGAATTGAAATAAACGCATTGTGCTGTGCGATTGGATTTTTTTTTGACAGTGAATATTTACTATCTTACAATTTGCCGGGAACCTATATAGTTTACACAAATATTTTACACCTTTTTTATGAAGATTGTTGACATTAAAGTGTTGCGAGGTCCTAATTATTGGAGCATTCGCAGGCCAAAGCTGATACAAATGAAGCTTGATCTGGAGGACGTTGAACAAATGCCCACAAACAAGATAGAAGGTTTTAGAGAAAAGCTTGAGAAACTGTTGCCCGGCTTATACGAGCACCGCTGTAGCGAAGGTGTTCCCGGTGGTTTCTTATCCCGCGTTTCAGAAGGAACATGGATGGGACACGTGATTGAGCATGTTGCTCTCGAATTACAAACTCTTGCAGGAATGGATATGGGTTTTGGGAGAACAAGAACAACAGGCAAAGAGGGCGAATATTTTGTTGTGTTTGATTATATGGAGGAAGAGGCTGGCGTGTTTGCGGCCAAATCTGCGTTTAATCTTGTAAAATCTTTAATTGATAATTCAGAATATCATCTTGAAGATGATGTGCAGCAACTGCGTGTTATCAGAGAAAATACAAGACTTGGGCCCTCAACGGGGAGTATCGTGGAAGAAGCTGAAAAACGAGGTATTCCGTTTATAAGATTAAATAATCAGAGCCTTGTGCAGCTGGGGTATGGGATTCATCAAAAAAGAATTCGTGCAACCATTGCAAGCACAACATCTTCAATAGCTGTTGATATTGCGGGCGATAAAGAGGAAACGAAAAATTTACTGGGCACCGCGGAAGTCCCTGTTCCAAAAGGAAGAATCATTTACAGCGATGAAACCGCACAGGATGCGATAGACGCAGTTGGATTTCCGCTGGTAATAAAGCCAATTAATGGTAATCATGGAAAAGGGGCTACTACAAATATTACTACTCTTGAACAGGCTGAAAAGGCGCTGGAAGCTGCCAGGGAATATGGACGACACGTCATTTGCGAAAAATACATTGAAGGATTTGATTTCAGAATTTTAGTTATCAATTTCAAATTTGTCTGTGCCGCTTTGCGTACACCCGCTTCCGTTACAGGTGATGGCGAGCACTCCATTCAATGGCTTATTGAAGAAACAAACAAAGATCCGAGGCGCGGATATGGACATGAAAAGGTTTTGACGCAAATAAAAGTTGATGGATTTACAAAAAAAATACTCGATGAAAAAGGGTACAATTTAGATACCGTTCCTGCAAAGGGAGAATTGGTTTTAGTAAAGCCTACCGCAAATCTCTCCACCGGCGGAACATCAACAGACGTGACAGATGAAGTGCATCCTGTGAATATTTTTCTGGCAGAACGTATTGCAAAAATCATCGGACTTGATATTTGCGGAATTGATATAATGGCTTCCGATTTAAAAAAACCTTTAACCGAAAATGGTGGCGCAGTACTTGAAGTAAATGCTGCACCGGGGTTTCGTATGCATGTAGAGCCTTCAGAGGGAATTGCAAGAAATGCGGCAGAACCGGTTGTGGAAATGCTTTATCCAAAAGGCACAGATGGGAGAATTCCCATTATCGCCATTACGGGAACTAACGGTAAAACGACAACCAGCAGGCTAACCGCACACATTTGTAAAGCTGCAGGCTACAAAGTTGGCTTTACCACATCAGACGGAGTGTATATTCAAAATCAATTAATGATGAAGGGCGATTGTACCGGGCCCAGGAGTGCAGAGTTTGTATTGAAAGATCCTACGGTAGATTTTGCCGTGCTTGAATGTGCAAGAGGTGGCATTTTAAAAAACGGCCTTGCTTTTAGAAATTGCAATATTGCCATCGTGACTAATGTAACTGCCGATCATATAGGCCTTGGCGGTATTGAAACGCTTGAGCAAATGGCTAAGGTAAAGCAGGTATTACCCGAAACCGTTTTCCCAAATGGCTTTGCGATCTTAAATGCTGACGACGACCTTGTATACGCTATGCGGAAAGATCTCGATTGCAATATTGCATTGTTCAGCATGGATGAAAATAGCCCTCGTATAAAGCAACATTGCAGCAAGGGGGGGATTGCAGCGGTTTATGAAAATGAATATGTAACCATAATGAAGGGGAATTGGAAAATACGTGTAGAAAAAGTTTCAGAGATTCCTATAACTTTTGGGGGAAAAGCTGTTCATAACATTATGAATACATTGCCATCGATTCTTGCCTGTTATCTTTTTCGCAATATAAAAGTTGAAGATATACGCCAGGCACTGCATACGTTTATTCCTTCGGTAAGTCAAACACCGGGCAGGCTAAATCTTTTTGAATTTAAAAACTTTAAATTTCTTGCGGACTTTGCCCATAATCCGGCCGGATTGGAGTTACTGTGTGATTTTGTAAACCGGCTTGATAGCACATATAAAGTCGGTATTATTAGTGGAACCGGCGACAGGCGTGATGAGGATATTCGGGAAATAGGAAGGATATCAGGGAAAAATTTCGATGAAATTATTATCAGGCAGGATAAGCACTTACGGGGACGCACAGCCGAAGAAATAATTAACTTGTTAGTTGAGGGTATCAATGAAGGCAAAACAAAAGATGTTCCTGTAAAAATTTTGCAAAAAGAAAGCGAAGCAATACAGTATGCTTATGATAATGTAAAACCCGGCTCAATCATTACAATAATGTGTGACGTAATTCCAGACGCCCTGGAATCTATAAAAAAATTAAAAGAAGAGGAAGAGAAACAAAGCAGCACTTCCTGAGGACAATACTACCAAGACGCGTTTTTGAAATTTTACCGCTTAACCTTACTTTTGCACTCCAATTGTCCCATAGTATAAAGGTAGTACGACAGATTTTGATTCTGTTTGTCGAGGTTCGAATCCTCGTGGGACAACATTATTAATGATTTTTTTCCTTCCTGACCAGGTTAATTTTTAAACCTTGATATAATTATTGCTTAACAAATAAATTTAATCCAATAATTGTGGAAAGCCAGGTTAATTAAGTTTGGCCTTTTTTGCTCTCTAAATTAATGAAAGTATAACTATTAGCATGGCTAGCTTATTTGTAAAGGGAATGAATTATTTATTCGGCAAAACACTACAGCGGAAAAATTTTTTTGTCAGTAATTCTTTAAATTATCTGCAAAGACCAAGATCAATAGACATAAATTATTTTGATTACGTAAGGCTTTCTACACTGGAGCTCGTAAGCTATGAAATAAATAAAAGAAATTTGAAGGGTAATGTTGCAGAACTAGGAACATACCAGGGGAAATTTGCGAAATATATTAACCTGTTTTTTAAGGATAGGAATTTATATCTTTTCGACACTTTTGAAGGATTCGATGTAAGAGATATTCATGAAGAAGAAAAGAGGGGATTTTCTTCAGGGCTGCAGGATTTCACCAAAACGTCCATAGATACTGTTCTTAAAAAAATGCCCTTCCCGGAAAAATGCATACCTGTTAAGGGTTTTTTCCCTCAATCAGCTAAAGAAATTCGCGACGATTTTGTCTTCGTAAGTATTGATGCAGACCTATACGAACCAATTTATGAAGGGCTTAAATATTTCTATCAGAATTTAGTTAAAGGAGGTTATATATTTATTCATGATTTGAATAACGATAATTACAAAGGCGCCAGGGAAGCAGTTAAAAAATTTTGCGAGGAGAAAAATATTTGGTTTATACCTATTCCGGATTCTGCAGGGACCGCAGTTATTATCAAGTAACTTGCTATTAGCAAGATCTTTTTAAATAACTGTTATTGCAGGATAATAACATTAATTTGTGCAACATTTATTTTAATGATCTACAAATGAAAATATCTACCCGCCCGCCCACTAAGCGAATGATTGAGAAACTTAAAGAGTGCCTTGAAAAGGAATTGAAGAATAATGGAAAAATTCCCTGCTTGCCGGAAGAAATGAAATCTTCCCTGGCCGGGTTATATAAACGCGGCTTAATTGATACACGGATGGAAATTATTAACAATAAAAAGCAGTTGTGTTTATTTGTAACCGAATCCGGCAAAACTTTTTTAAAAGAATTAGAAACTTCAAATAGATAGTTTCTTCTATAACTTTAACTATGAACAAGCAGGTAAGAAGTTTATGGTATGCAATTACAAAACCAGGCAGAATTGCGATATTAGATTATCCTGTTAAGCCATCTCCTTTATATACACCCGAAACTGTTCCTCATAAATACTTATATAAAATAATTTCAGAAGGAAATGATGAATACAAAGCGCTCGTAAAAAGTAGCTTAGAGTACGGGCACGTTTTCAAAAAGATTGACGTATCACCTCCAAATGATAGGATGCCTGCATGGAAAAACGGTTTCCTGCCAGCAGTTGATACGATAATGCTCTATTCAATTATTACAAGGTTCCGGCCAAAAAAATACCTTGAGATTGGTTCCGGTAATTCCACCAAGGTCACGGCATTTTGCAGGGGGCAGGAAAATCTCGATTATTCAATCACCTGCATCGATCCAAATCCGAGGAGAGAAATACACGAAATCGCCGACGTATGGCTTGACAAGCAAATTCAATCAGTACCACTTAAGTATTTTAGCAACCTGGCACCCAACGATATAGTATTTTTAGATGGCTCTCATGTATTACATCCAAATTCGGATGTAATGTGGTTTTTTATGGAGATACTTCCGGTGATACCTAAGGGTGTCATCATTCATATTCACGATATTTTTTTGCCTTATGATTACCCACAGTGGGTTTGCGACAGGTTTTTTAATGAGCAATATATGTTGGCCGCATGCCTTCTAAATTCCGATAACTTTAAGATCATAAGTCCTAATTATTATATACTCAGCGAAAAAATTTCGAATGAAACCTGGAATGAACTCTGGAAAATTCCTTCTTTAAGTTCCGTTAAAAAACATGGCCGCTCTTTTTGGTTTAGTAAAACGTAACGTTCATCGACAGGCTAAAAAAAATTACGTTGTCAATTTGCATAAATTTGCATGTTGTAAAACCATGACTTTTTATTTCACTTATTAAAAAATTTTAATTGATCAAAATATGTTTGAATCCTTAAGCGACCGGCTGGATACCGCATTCAAAAATCTTAAAGGGCAGGGAAGAATTACGGAACTTAATATTGCCTCGACAGTTAAAGACATAAGACGGGCACTGGTAGACGCCGATGTGAATTATAAAATAGCAAAGGAATTTACTGACAACATTAAAGAAAAAGCCGCGGGCGAAAAAGTACTCAATTCGATTAGTCCGGGGCAATTGATGGTAAAAATTGTGAAGGATGAACTTACCGAGTTAATGGGTGGCAGTGAAACAGATCTTAATCTTGAAGGGAATCCGGCGATAATATTGATTGCAGGCTTGCAGGGCAGTGGTAAAACAACATTTAGCGGTAAACTTGCTAATTACCTCAAAACAAAAAAGGGTAAATCACCATTACTTGTTGCCGGAGATGTGTACAGGCCTGCGGCGATAGAGCAATTGAAAATATTAGGCGGCCAGGTAAATGTAGAGGTATATAGTGAACCTGAAAATAAAGATGTTGTTTCAATTGTGCAAAATGCAATTAAAGAAGCAAAGTCAAAAAATAAAAATGTACTCATCATAGATACAGCCGGACGGTTAGCAATAGACGAAGTGATGATGACCGAAGTGGCCAATATTAAAAATGCGGTAAATCCAAAAGAGATATTGTTTGTTGTTGATAGTATGACCGGCCAGGATGCGGTAAATACTGCCGCGGCATTTAACCAACGACTGGATTACACAGGTGTTGCTCTTACCAAGTTGGATGGTGATACCCGTGGAGGCGCTGCCATTTCTATTAAATCAACCGTAAATAAGCCGATAAAATTTGTAAGCAGTGGTGAAAAGATGGATATGCTGGATGTTTTTTATCCCGAACGTATGGCCCAGCGGATATTGGGTATGGGAGATATTGTAAGTCTCGTTGAAAAAGCCCAGGAACAATTTGATGAAGCCGAGGCCGCAAAGCTTGAGAAAAAAATTAGAAAAAATCAATTTGATTTTGAAGATTTCAAAACTCAGCTACAACAAATAAAAAAAATGGGAAACCTGAAAGACCTGATGGGGATGATACCAGGTGTTGGCAAACAGGTAAAAGATATTGACGTAAATGATGACTCGTTTAAAGGAATTGAAGCGATGATTAATTCGATGACGCTGCAGGAACGTCGCAATCCGGATATCATAAATCCGAGCCGTAAACAGCGTATTGCAAAGGGAAGTGGAAAAGATATTGCCGAACTAAATCAATTTATAAAGCAATTTGACCAAATGAAAAACATGATGAAAATGATGAATAAAATGCCCATGGGAAAGATGGCAGGCCTGGGCAAAAGATAATTTACGTTTGATTTTGTTAGTTGCAATAAAAGATTTCTGATTCGAAATTTCAATAACAATTGATATTTTTGTATATTGATTTGTATTTTTGGGTTGCACCACTTATCTTCGCAATCCCTTAGAAACAATTATTTAATTCACAACCCAAAAAAAATTTCTATTTTTTATGGCTGTAAAAATGAGATTGCAACGCCATGGCTCCAAGAAAAGACCATTTTACTTTATAGTAGTTGCAGATGCCCGAAGCCCACGTGATGGTAAATTCATCCAGAAATTAGGTTCTTACAATCCCCTTACTGTTCCGGCAAGTATCCAGATCGATCGACAGAAAGCG
This sequence comes from uncultured Chitinophagaceae bacterium, assembly GCA_963798665.1. GTDB lineage: Bacteria > Bacteroidota > Bacteroidia > Chitinophagales > Chitinophagaceae > Ginsengibacter. Next base: position 49,497 of record CAWCUN010000001.1, read on the forward strand.
TTGGAGTGGTTGCATAAAGGTGCGCAACCAACCGATACGGTTCGCCGGATATTAAGTTTTAAAGGCGTGCTTTATTTAAAACATTTGCTTCGTGGTGTTACCCTTGGCTTGTTTGACGAAGCAACAGCAATGGAAAAATTTACAAAGTGGAGCACAGAACACGACTCAGAATTTGCGAAACGACAAGAATCGCATAAGAAGAGCAGACCTTCAGGCCGTCAGCCTGTAGCCCGGAGAACTGAGAGAAGCGCTCCGCCTAAACCTTCTCCGAAGGAAAGTACAAAAGCTTCAGTGGAACCTACCAGTGAAAATGCGAATGGTGGAAAAGCTGCAGATACTGCAGAATAATTCTGATTAAAAAAATATTATGAGCTGTCTTTTTAGACAGCTTTTTTTTCTCATAGTGTTTCAAAAAATCCTCATTTTTTCATGTGTTCACATGTGATTAGAAATTTTTCCTTTGTTTTCTCCACTTAAATTGCAATTAGATGTGAATCAAAATCTAAAAAGAGGATTTTTTAATGCCTGGATTATGAAAATTTTTTAATGGCATTAATCTTGTTTCAAATAAGATATTCAAATTTTAATTTTATAAACATATTGTCATGAAAACTTTACAAATTTCGAAATTTATTTTTTTAATAGCTATTACCAGTTTATTTTTTACTTCTGCAAGAAGTCAGGAAAAACAGGAGGATAAAATTACCGCCGCGACACAGGTGTTAAAAGATTTCGGTAAAATGAAAGAAAGTATTCCTGCTGAATTACTTGAAGTTACCCAGGGAATTATTATAGTTCCTAAGTTAATAAATGCAGGGTTTGTTGTCGCAGGTAAAAGAGGAAAGGGAATTGCTATGGTAAAATTGGCGGATGGCTCATGGAGTAATCCTGTATTTGTAACTATTACAGGCGGAAGTGTTGGATTGCAGGCCGGGGTGCAGGCCGTGGATCTCGTATTAATTTTTAAAAACAGGGAAACCCTGGAAAAAATTGGAAATGGAAGCTTCACACTCGGAGGTGATATTTCAGCTACTGCCGGTCCTGTAGGCAGAAACTCAACTGCAAGTACCGATTACAAAATGGAAGCAGAAGTTTATTCATATTCCAGGAGCAAGGGCTTGTTTGCAGGCATAAGCTTAACAGGTTCCGCAATTGATATTGACGACAAAGCAAATGAAGCTTTTTATAATAAAGATGTAGATTCAAAAACATTGTTTTCAAATTCCGGCGAAAGCGATGTTGCTTCTGTAACAGAAATGAAAAGTGAATTGAAAAGCTTATATCAATAAAATAACTTCCAATAGATATTAGCCGCATACAATCGTGCGGCTATTTTATTGAAAGGTTAGAGCGACATTTGGATGGGTAAGTGTCCTTGTTATCGAGGCCCCGGCGGGCAGTTTTTTCTTAAAAAATCAGAATATAAAGTTGATAAATGCTTTTGGGTGCCTTCTCCCTCTGAAATACTGTGAGTACGATTTGGATATGGCATAAACTGGAAGGTTTTATTATATTTTATTAATTCATTAAGTAATGCCTCGGCATTATCGTACTGTACATTATCATCGCCTGTTCCATGAATAAACAATAAATTTCCCTTAAGATTTTTCGCATAATAAATTGGTGACCCTTTAATGTAATTCTCCATATTTTCCTGTGGTAATCCCATATATCTTTCTTCATAAATATTATCATAAAACAAAAGATTGTCGAGTGCAGAAACTGAAATCCCTGTCGTATAAATTTCAGGATATTGAAACATGAGGTGAAGGGTAGTGGAACCGCCGCCACTCCAGCCCCATACAGCAACACGATCTTTATCAAAATACGGTTTCTCCAGTAACTTTTTTGCAGCCATCGCCTGGTCGCGAATATTTATTCTTCCAATTTGACCATATATTGATTTACGCCATTCTGCTCCACGCAATGAAGGCGTGCCCCGATTGTCTACAGAAACCTGTATGTATCCTTCTATGCTCATATCACCATTAAATAAAAAATTAAATTGAGTGCCATAGCTGTCCTCAACGGTGGAAGTGGCTGGTTCACCATATACAAAAAATACAACGGGATATTTTTTTGTGCTGTCAAAATTTGCAGGCTTCACCATCCATCCATCCATGGTGATATTATCTTCAGTCGTTACTTTAAAATATTCCACATTAGAGTCCTCATTCACTCTCATATTCTGTGCTATGCTTTTCTCGTCGCTCAAAGGTTTATGATCCGGTAACGAAATCCATTCACGTGCGGGAAACGTTTTATAATTAGAGAAGGAATGCATAGCATATTTGGCCCACGGAGAAATGTCATAATCATGTGTGCCTTTCATTTCTGCCGGAGATAATAATTCCAGCTTTCCTTTTCCATCCATTTTCACCCGGTATAAATAAAGCTGGGTTGCATTATTTGGCGAAGCCATAAAATAAACGTAATTGTTTTTGTCATCGATACATTTGATAGTTTCAATGTCATAATTGCCTTTCGTAATCAATGTTTCTTTTTTACCATCACGGCTTACTAAAAAGATATGACGCCATCCGTCTTTTTCACTTACCCACAAGAAATCTTTGCCATTATTAAACCACTCCCACCCTGTTGGATCATCATCGTTCCATCTTGATTTTATATCAATCCACGCCTTATCACTTTCTGTATAAAAATTGGTTGCTTCTCCTGTGGTTGCGTTACAATAATATAGCTTGCTTTCATTTTGTTTCCTGTTGAGTTGTTGCACTACAAGTTCATTCGAGTTATCGGCCCATTCCATCCTTGGAATATAATGCTGTTGAGCATCTCCCGGAATATCCATCCATTTAATATTTCCGTCATTTATTGTAACTACGCCTATACGTACAGGTGAGGGTGGCTGCCCGGCCTTTGGATATTCAACAGGGATAACACGTGAATAAACAGAATCAGTTGTGTTCAACATATAGTAGTCACGTATTTTGGTAGCATCCACTTGCCAGAAGGCAATTTTTTTGCTGTCAGGGCTCCAGCGAAAACCATCCCTGCAGTCGAATTCTTCTTCATAAGCCCAATCAAAAGTTCCATTAATAAGTTTTCTTGTCCCGTCTTTTGTAAGTTGTGTAATTTGATGTGAGGAAAGATCTTCCACATATAGATTGTGCCCGCTCACGTAAGCCGCTTTTTGTCCATCGGGAGAAATTTTGGCAAACATTAAAGACTGCAAAGGCAATCCTTTTCCGAGTTGCGTTAGCTGATTGCCGGAAACTTCTAATATCCAGTAATCGCCTCGTGTATGATAGCGCCATACTTTTGCTGTGTTGGTAAAAATGAGAAGGTTTTTGTAATCAGGTGAAAAGCTGTAATCATTAAATGATAATGGTTTATTGGTCCCGGCGGGAGTAAGTTGTTCTTTCTTTACGATAACAGTCTCACCACTGGTTTTTACATTAGTTTTTACAATATCTCCTTCTTTTAACTCAAGATATGAAGTTCCGTCCGTCGTCCAGTTAATTTCTTTAGCGTGGACCTGGCAAAATACCGGAAGTGAAGAAATAAGAAAAATAATAATTACAGGAAGTTTTAGCTTTTTAGTCGTCATTGATTTTTTATTTACAAGTAAAAATACACTAACACGATTTACATCATTCTACCATTTATATAATTCGGTTATAAATTTGTATATGGCAGAAAAAGAAAAAATAAGAATTGATAAATACCTATGGAGTATACGACTCTTTAAAACACGAAGTCTTGCTGCCGATGCATGTAATAACGGAAAGGTAAAATATAAAGGGATAAATGTAAAAGCCGCTAAAGCTGTTGGCATTGGCGAGCAATATGAGGTAAAGACTGAAGCAAAAAAATGGCTGATTGAGGTAAGTGCCTTATTACATAACCGTGTTCAGTTTTCCGAAGCGATAAAATATTATATTGACCTTACCCCGGAAGAAGAAAAGAAAAAAATTAATACAAGCGCCTTCGTTTTTAATACAGGAAAAAGAAAAAGTAAAAAGGGCAGACCTACTAAAAAAGAAAAAAGAAACCTTGACGAATTTTTTGAATAATCTCATTGAATTTGCAAATTCAATACAAGTTACATTTGCCTGATGAAGATTGATATCATTTCTGTAGTTCCTCAACTAATGGAAAGTTTTTTTGCTCACTCTATATTAAAAAGGGCAAAAGAAAAGGGATTGCTGGAAATTAATACGATTAATTTAAGAGACCACACTAATTACAAACATAGTCAGGTAGACGATTACCAGTTTGGTGGTGGTGCAGGGCTGGTTATGATGATAGAACCTTTGGTTAACTCAATTGAATTTTTACAGAAGAAAACTAAGTACGAAGAAATAATTTTTCTTACGCCAGACGGAGAAAAGTTTACACAAAAGACGGCAAATGCATTATCATTAAAAAGAAATTTATTATTGATATGCGGGCATTATAAAGGGATAGACCAAAGAGTGCGTGATCATTTTATTACAAAAGAAATTTCTATTGGTGATTATGTTTTGAGCGGCGGAGAGCTGGGTGCGGCAGTACTGGTTGATGCAGTAGGAAGATTATTGCCCGGTGTATTAAACGATGAAACGTCTGCGTTAATGGATTCTTTCCAGGATAATATTTTAGCTCCTCCTGTTTATACGCGGCCTGAAGAATTCAGAGGCTGGAAAGTCCCCGAAATTCTATTGAGCGGTAACCACGCTAAAATCGAAAACTGGAGACATGAGAAAGCGGTAGAAAGGACAAAAAAATTAAGGCCTGATTTATCAGATGAAAGTTAGGAAATCAATTTTATTCTTTCTTCAAACCTATCAGGGGCAGTTTCTTCTCTCTTATTAACTGGTTAAATTTTGGAAGGTCTTCATTAATAATTGTTTTGAGCTTGTTTAATTCCACATCCGCTTTTGCGCTTAAAAAAGAATATGCTTCTTTTACCTGCTGGGTAGGGGCATAATTTCCTGAGGACGCATAATCATATAAACTGGCAACCTGGTCATTAATCCGTATTGGGTAGTTCAATACATCCTGCTCACTTTTTGCTTTGGTTTGGTATAATGCCTCCTCGATAGTCGTCATATTTTTATTAATGGAATCCGCCATCATTTTTATTGCTCCGGTTGTATCACTGCCCTGTCTTGTCATAAAATCGTTTATTTGTTTCCTTATCTCCCGAATATTTTTTATAGCTTTTTGAATTTCAGAAAATTTATCACGTACGGAGATCAGAAAGTTAAACTGTTCTTCATATTCCGCTTGTGTTTCCTTAAAGTTTGGGTTTGGCTTTACTATAGCTTCTGCTTCCAAACTATCCTTGTTACTTTCAATTATACGAATGTAATATTTACCCGGAATAGCTTTTGGACCCGGGACATTTCCATTCCATAAAATCATTCCTTCCACCTTTTCTGCGGCAGTATAATACATATTCCATACAAACTGGTTGATGCCCTTTGATACGTCAATTTTACCTGTATCGCCAGAAGGCTTTGTACTGAAGCTGCTGATAACTTTTTTGTCTTTATCCAGCACAGAAATTTTCACAAGGCTGCTGTCTTCCACATCTCTCAGATAGTAATTTACAACAACTCCATTGGGTGGATTAATACCAGCATTTTTTGCATCCAGGTTTTGACTTCCGTTCATGCGCCATGCGTCTTCAATCGGAAAAATGTACATGGTTTTTTGGGTGATATCCTGCCTTAAATTTTGTACTACGCTTAAATCATCCAATATCCAAAATCCCCTTCCTTGTGTAGCTACAACAAGGTCGTTATTTTTTATAGTAAGGTCCGTAATCGGCACAACTGGCAGATTAAGTTGAAAAGGTTTCCAGTTCTCTCCATAATCGTAACTAATGTACATGCCATATTCAGTACCGCAATATAATAGTCCCGGATGCTTTTTATCTGCACGAAGACACCTTGCAAAATGCGTTGGGTCGATGCCGTTAGTTATATTACTCCATGTTTTTCCATAGTCTTTGGTAACAAATATATACGGTGTATAATCATCAAGTTTATATTTTGTGCCTACAAAATAAGCCGTGCCTTTTTTAAAAGGATCAACATCAACACAATTCCACATCATCCACTTTCCTGCTCCCGGCGGAGTTACATTTTCCCAATGTAAACCACCATCTTTGCTCACATTAATAAGGCCGTCGTCACTTCCTGTCCATAACAGGTCTTTTTCGAGAGACGATTCTGTTGCGGTAAATATTGTACAATAAACTTCTACTCCTGTGTTATCCTGGTTAATCGGGCCGCCACTTGATTTTTGTTTGGACTTATCATTCGTAGTAAGGTCGCCACTTATCGGAACCCACGTAGCCCCTTCATTTTCGGTTGCGAATAAAATATTTCCCGCAGCGTATAATTTTTTCGGGTTATTTGGTGAGAAGAAAATGGGAAAGTTCCATTGAAAACGATATTTGGAAACATCAGCTCCGTTTCCTAAATCATATATAGGCCACACGCTTACTGCACGGTTTTCACCGGTTTTATGATCAAAACGGGAAATAAACCCGCCATAATTTCCGCCATAAACAATGTCAGGATTTAAAGGATCGGCAACAACATATCCACTTTCAAAACCGGCAGTTGGTGTCCAGTTGCTTTGATTTATTTCGCTGCCTTCGGTGCGTGAAAGAATCCTTACAGTTGAATTATCCTGCTGGGCAGCCAGTAGCCTGTAGGGAAAATTATTATCAGTGGAAACCCTGTAGAACTGGGCTGTTGGCTGATTATAATAGGTACTCCAGTTATTTCCACCATCGAAGCTTACCTGGGCGCCTCCATCATCTGCAATAATCATGCGTTCGCTGTTTTCAGGATCAATCCAGAGATCGTGATGATCTCCATGAGGGGTATTTATTTCTTTAGAAGTTTTGCCTCCATCGGCACTCTTATACATATTTACATTGAGGGCATAAACTATATCGGCATTTTTTGGGTCGGAATAAATTTTATTAAAGTACCAGGCACGCTGGCGTATATTGGCATCGGTACTCACATTGCTCCATGTTTCACCTCCGTCTTCACTCTTCAATAAACCTCCTTTTTCCGATTCCACCAATGCAAATATTCTATCAGGGTCTGCCGCAGAAATAGCGATTCCAATATTTCCAATTGTCGTAGTTCCGGGAAATCCTTTATTATCATTCAATTTTTTCCAGGTGTCTCCACCATCAATACTTTTCCATAAGGCACTTCCCTTTCCTCCACTTTCAAGACTGTATGGCGTGCGTTTAACCGTCCATGTTGCCGCGTATAGAACATAAGGATTTCCCGGTTCCATCACCAATTCTGCACAGCCACTTTGCTCATCACTATACAAAACCTTTTTCCATGTTTTTCCTCCGTCAATGGTTTTATAAATTCCCCTGTCGACAGAAGGGCCAAATAAATGTCCCAGCGCTGCAACCCATACTATATCCGGATTTGTTGGATGAATTACAATGCGCATAATATGCCTTGAGTTATCGAGTCCGATGTGTTTCCAGTTTCTGCCGCCATCGTCGCTACGCCACATTCCATGCCCTTCACTAACGTTACCGCGTAGGGTAGACTCACCCTCGCCCACATAGAGTATTGAAGAATTGGAGGGAGCAACAGCAACACTGCCAATGGAACCTCCAAAAAATTTATCAGAAATATTTTTCCAGTTGCTTCCGCCATCCTGTGTTTTCCAAACGCCACCGCCGGTGGCGCCAAAATAAAAGGTGTTATTATTTTTATAATCTCCGCAAACCGTTCCGCTTCTTCCACCGCGGAACGGACCTATCTCCCTGTATTTTGTTTTAGCCAGTAAAAGGCTGTCTTCATCATCTTCTTCAGATTTTGCGGTTTTTTGTGCCTGTGTAAATAGAGAGATTGAAATTGTTATTAGGAAAAATATTGCTTTTTTCATCAATTAAAAATTCATCAATAATTCATATGAAATGAAGGGCGAAAGTGTTTATTTACCGCAAGGAATATTGCTACACGGCATTTAATTAATTCGATGGCTTATACAGGGCATCATCAACGGGAATATTTACTTCGATTTTATCAAAAGTCATTGAGCCGCTACCCATGCCGCTGCCTTCTGTTGTTATTGTTTGAGGAAACATTACACCATTTACATCTTTATAGTCGCTGAAATCTGTGATGATTTCCTGGGGCCCTGCATTTCGTCCTCCGGCACTCATCATCCTCATTTGTATAAGAAGGTTGGTGTTCGTATCTATATAATAGGTGCTCTCTTTTCCACCAGTATCAGTGAGAATTATTTTATAAGCTTCTTTTCCGTTGATTGTATCCTTTCCGTTTAATGTGGCTTTATATCCCTTGGATGCATAATCAACCAGCGGACCTGCTACGTCAAGCTGTACCTGCATAGTTTTTAGCATTTCGCCTGGTATCTCATTCGCCTTATCAGAACGCATCGGAATGTACGTCCAGCCTTTTTCAGGAGTTACAATTGTATATCCTTCATTTCCCCCAATTTCAAAATCGACACGGTTAAGTTTTTTATCAACCTTAGTAACTTTTACCAACACTTCACTCCCCATCATTTCCCTCGTACCTTCGAAATAAACTGATTTTATTGAATCTAATTTTTGCTTCCCGCCACGGGCAATAATATATTGATTAATGATTTCATCAACAGATTGTGCATTGGCAAATTGTGCAAAAACCAAAGCAAGGATAAACAATACAAAAAGAACAATATTTTTCATTTTCTTATTAAATTTTTGTGTGAAGATAAGTCAATAATTAAGTCATTATTTTTTCATTTTATCTTTTAATAATAAATTTAATGCGAGTACTTTCGGGTAAACCGTCATCTAAATTTTTCAAATGAATTTCAGTGTAAAAGGAAATATTGTTGATATATTATCAAAAAATATTTTTAAAGGAGAAATAATTGTTGAGAACGGGGAAATAAAAAGTATTAAGCATTTAGAAAACTTTGCGGATCATTCAGATAATTTTATTTTGCCTGGATTTATTGATGCCCATGTACATATTGAAAGCTCAATGCTTGTGCCCTCGGAATTTGCAAAATTAGCTGTTGTTCACGGAACGGTCGCTACCGTAAGCGATCCGCATGAAATCGCCAATGTTTGCGGAATGAGAGGTGTTGAGTTTATGATTGAAAACGGCAAACAGGTTCCATTTAAATTTTACTTTGGAGCACCAAGTTGCGTACCTGCAACCGTTTTTGAAACTGCCGGCGCTTCGCTAAATGCAAAGGATATTGAACTTTTATTGGCAAAAGATGAGATAAATTATTTAAGTGAGATGATGAATTTCCCGGGGGTTTTGCATCATGATGAAGAAGTAGAAGCAAAAATTATTTCGGCAAAATATTACAACAAACCTGTGGATGGCCATGCACCCGGTTTAAGAGGAGAACTCGCAAAAAAATATATTGAGACAGGCATTAGCACCGATCACGAATGCTTTACAAAAGAAGAAGCGCTTGATAAATTGAAATATGGAATGAAAATTATCATTCGGGAAGGCAGTGCAGCAAAAAATTTTGAGGCTTTAATTGATTTGCTAAATGACTATGAAGATGAATTGATGTTTTGCAGTGATGACAAACATCCGGATAGTCTCGTAAAAGGACATATAAATGAGCTTTGTAAAAGAGCTGTTGCAAAAGGCATCGATGTTTTTAACATTTTACAGGCAGCTTGTATTAATCCTGTGCAACATTATAATATGAATGTGGGCCTGTTAAACGAAAATGATCCGGCCGATTTTATTGTAGTAAAAGACCTGTCAGACTTTGAAGTTGTTAAAACTTATATCAATGGAACTTTAGTTGCCGAAAATGGGATTTCAAAAATTAACTCGCCTAAATCATCCTTGATTAATAATTTCAATTGTAATAAAAAACAAGTTTCGGATTTTAGTTATAAACATGCTTCCAAAAAAACGATCGTCATTGAAGCACTGGACGGACAACTTATAACAAATAAGATCGCGGTAAAACCGAAAATTGTGAACGACTTCTATGAGAGCGACATTGCAAATGACGTTCTAAAAATGGTTGTTGTAAACCGTTATAATAAAAATGCGCCGGTTTCAATTGGTTTTGTGAAAAATTTTGGTTTGAAAAGAGGCGCTATCGCATCTTCGGTTGCGCATGACAGTCATAATATAATTGCAGCGGGAGTAGATGACGCCAATATTTGTAAAGCTGTAAACTGTATAATTGAAAATACCGGGGGAATAAGCTGTGTTGACGATTCTCTGGAAAAAGTTTTACCGCTACCTGTTGCAGGCCTTATGAGCAACGAAGATGGATATGACATTGCCAAAAAATATACACAGCTGGACAAAACCGCAAAAGATTTCGGATCAAAATTATCTGCACCATTCATGACTTTATCTTTTATGGCATTGCTGGTAATTCCTCATGTAAAGCTTAGCGATTTGGGATTGTTTGATGGGGATGAATTTCGTTTAGTCAATTGAATGTAACAAGATCATGGTTTGCTCAAATAGCTGTCACACGTTTTATCTTTTTGCTGTATAACCTCCTAACATACTTTCATATATTTGCCCAACTTAAAAAATATTCATGTCAGTACTTGTAAATAAAAATTCAAAGATTATCGTGCAGGGCTTTACGGGAACGGAAGGAACTTTTCATGCCACGCAAATGATTGAATATGGAACTAATGTAGTGGGTGGCGTTACTCCCAATAAAGGTGGAACTACACATCTTGACCGGCCTGTTTTTAATACAGTTGAAGAAGCACTAAAAGCAACAGGTGCGGATGTAAGTATCATTTTTGTGCCGCCGGCATTTGCTGCTGATGCGATTATGGAAGCCGCTGATGCGGGTATTAAATTAATTGTTTGTATTACCGAAGGTATTCCCGTACAGGATATGGTGAAAGTAAAAAATTATTTATTAGATACCCAAGCCCGGCTGGTCGGACCTAATTGCCCCGGCGTAATTACTGCAGATGAATGTAAAGTAGGCATCATGCCTGGATTTATTTTTAAAAAAGGCAAAATCGGGATTGTATCCAAATCAGGTACACTCACATACGAGGCAGCTGACCAGGTCGCAAAAGCCGGGCTGGGTATTTCAACGGCAATAGGTATTGGAGGTGACCCTATTATCGGCACGACAACCAGGGAAGCTATTGAACTTTTTATGAATGATAAAAATACTGATGGCATTGTAATGATCGGCGAAATTGGAGGAAGCATGGAAGCTGATGCAGCAAAATGGATTAAACAAAATGGCAACAAACCTGTAGTAGGATTTATCGCCGGCCAGACAGCCCCCGCCGGTCGTCGCATGGGGCATGCCGGCGCAATTGTTGGAGGTGCAGAAGATACTGCTGCGGCTAAAATGAAGATACTTTCTGAATGTGGTGTTCATGTTGTGGCGAGCCCCGCAGATATTGGTAAAACTATGGCTGAGGCGATGAAGGGCAAATAACTCAATTGGCAAATATGAAAATTAGCAATTACCCCTCACAATCTCCTTTCATTTTCACATTAATCAGTCTTTCCATAAAAAGGGAAATAGTACAATAGCCAAGGCAATTACCAGGATATCCAAAGCAACCAATAGAAGCGAAATTTGCAGTAATGCGCCTTCTCTGAAAACTTCTCCAAAGGCAGATTTTGAAAGCCTGATTAATAATAATAATTGAGGTATAATTAGTGGAAACCCAAGAATTGCCATAATCGCCGCATTTTGCTGGGCCTTTGCGGCAATTGCAGCCATAAGTGTAAATACGAGGCTCAGGCTTGTTCCTCCAAGACATGCAATTCCGATAAAACGAAAATAATTATCTATTGGATTTCCCATTAAAATTCTAAACAGTAAAAGACTTAAGAAAACCATCAGGAGCATGATAACAGCACTGTAAATAAGTTTTGCAATTATGAAATTTACGGGGCTGGTTATTGAAAAAAAATAGAGCATCCGGCCCTTACTTTCCTGTAGAAAGCTTTTAGCGACCGCATTGATGCAAACGAATAGTTGTATCATCCAAAAAATGCCATTAAAAACGCTGCTTTCGGGCTGTCCCATGGCCATGTACAGTACAAAAATAGTGGAAGCCACGTACAGTAATATGCCAAAAAAGGTATGTTGTTGCCGGAGCTCGAGCAAAAAATCTTTTTTTAATAAAATGAAAATTTTTGACATACTGAATCAGCTATGAAAGTTAACGTTCTCAGCTATAAGCACAAGCACGTATCCTATTTTGAACGGCACAAATTTCGAAATTTGAAAAAAAACAAAATTGATTTTGATGACTAATTCCCATGAATATTTGGCTCATTGCTATTGCGAAAAATCATATCCTCCCAGCGCTGCGCATACCCGGCACCGTGGTTCGTAAATTTCTTTTTCTCCAAGAAGCAACTGCCCGCCAACGGCAACCTTTCGATAGCTTACATGGGCTATATTTCCACATTTCATGCAGATGGCATGAAGCTTGGTTATGTAATCCGCAATAGCCAGCAAATTGGGCATCTGTCCAAATGGTTTTCCCTGGTAATCCATATCAAGTCCCGCCACTATTACTCTTATTCCTTTAAGAGCAAGTTGTTCACACACGGCCGTTATCTGGTCATCAAAAAACTGGGCTTCATCAATCCCAACAACGTCCACTTCCTGTGCCAGTAAAAGAATCGTTTGCGAATTAGCAACAGGTGTAGATTGAAGCTTGTTTGCATCGTGACTTACAATTTTTACATCATCATACCGCATGTCTACGGCTGGCTTGAAAATTTCTACTTTCAGGTTGGCAATTTCCACCCGTTTCAGCCTTCGTATCAATTCCTCAGTTTTACCGCTAAACATGCTTCCACAGATAACCTCTATCCAGCCTCGTCGCTCGCCTCTGAAACTGGGCTCTATAAACATTTTTTGTATTTCATTTTAAATTCAATTTGTAACTTAGCTCCGATTGCAAGGTTAAAATGATTTTATGTTAATTCAAAACAAACATTTATCCCCTGCAAAACCGTTAAATAAGATTTCATTGCTACATGGAACGAGTTTCTACACTCATAAAGAAATTACAGCACCAACTTGATGAAAATGCATCGGCTCAAAAGCTTTTGCATACGGTGCAGATGTTGCAGGCAGAATTACAAAGTCTTTCTGAAAATAAACCAGAAGTAAACCAGGAAAAAGTGTCTGTGATTATGCCTATGTCGTTTAATGCTTTCATGGGAGGAGATAAGGATCAATCGCCTGAAAATGTACCGGAAGAGAAGGTTGTTGAGATTTTACAGGTAGATGAAAGGGAAATAGAAGAGGAGCTTGAACAAATTAGAAGAAAGGCTGCAACGGCTAATTCAACCAGCAAAAATGCCAGGCAGTTATTTGTCTACGATCCTATTGAAGAAGTGCCAACACTTGCGCACCAGACTCCGTTGGCAAAAACGCATCTTTCCGGAGACGAAAGTCCTTTCGAATATCCCGAATCATTAAATGACCGGCTTAAAGAAATCAAAATTGAGCTTTCTGATAAGCTTACAGATGCTCCTATTAAAGACCTTAAGAAAGCCATAGGGGTAAATGATCGCTTTTTGTTTATAAATGAATTGTTCAGAGGCGACGAGGCCATGTATGAAAGAAGCATAAAAACCATTCAAAATTTTTCGATACTGGCCGAAGCTGAATATTGGATAAGGAGAGAACTAAAGGTAAAGATAGGCTGGCATGATACTCATCCCGTTGTAAAACAGTTTGATCATTTAATTAAAAGACGGTTTTCCTGAATGTAATCCAATATTTTTTTAGTAGCTCCCCTGTTTGCATATACATAACTTACGGCTGCATTTCCACGTTTCAAAATTTGTTCTTCATCTTCCAATAAATTATTTACAACTTTTTCAAGCTCAAGCGCATTTTCTATACTTATGGCGCCGGAACACTCAATCAACTCTTCGGCTTCAAAATTTTTTTCGTACTCAGGTCCAAAAATTACCGGCTTCCCGTACACCGCGGCTTCAAGTATATTGTGAAGTCCATTATAGCCAAAACCACCCCCAACATAAGTAATGGTGGCATATTTGTATAATCTTGAAAGCATGCCGATATTGTCAATAATGAGACAGTTAGGTTCCGGCTCGAGATCGGATAGATGATTCGGATCATTTATCCAGTCCGAATAAAATATTGATCCGGGAAATTCTTTTTTCAAAAAATCAAGATTTTCTTCATCGATTTCATGTGGAGCAAAAATGAATTTTATTTCAGGATGCTGTTTCACAAAGTGTATCCATTCAGCTTCATCATCTTCCCATGTGCTTCCTGCAACAATTACTTTTTTATTCTTGCAAAAATCAGTAGTCCCCGGTACATCAATAAAATTTTCTGCAATATTTATTACCCTGTCGCATCTCGTATCGCCGGAAACTGTAATCTTTTCTTTAATAACCAGTTCCTGTAATTGTTCTTTTGATGATGAGTTTTGCACGAAAAAATGTAAAAAATCTGCAAGCATTTTTCGGTAAAAACGGCCATACCATTTAAAAAAAAGCTGGTTGCTTCTAAACACACCTGAAATTAGCAATAAGGGAATATTTCTATGTTTTATTTCCCGTAAATAGTAGTACCAAAATTCATATTTTACCCAAAGTATTAAAGTGGGCTTTAATATATTCAACAATCTTTTTGCGTGCGACGGGGAATCAATTGGAAGAAAAAATATCTTCTTGAAATCTTTGTCATTAATGGCAACTTCGTATCCGGATGGTGAAAAAAAAGTGATGACAATCGAAACCCCTGGAAAATTTTCTTTTATTTTTTTTAATAAAGGCCGTCCCTGTTCAAATTCGCCCAGGCTTGCGCAATGCATCCAAACTGTATTCCCTGGCTGAGGGACGTAATTTTTTTTTAGATTTTTGAAAAAAAATTTTCTTCCTCTAATCCACATTTTCGCTTTTCTATTCCAGGGTGACACAACGTGAATGCCGGCTGAATACAAAGCCAGAAACAGATTATAAAATATGATCAAAATCTTTACGTTTTCATACAAATCTAAATTCTTCTAAAGAAATCCATGCGGTATTTCCTTTTCCTGTATCAATTACTATCTTTGCGGCCTTTAAAAATAAGTATATGAGACCCATCCATATGGTTGATTTAAAACAGCAATATCATAAGATTAAGGATGAGATAGATAAGGCCATACAAGATGTTTTGGACAGCTCGGTATTTATTGGAGGGCCGCAGGTAACTTCTTTTGCAAAAAATCTTTCGCAATACCTCGGTATAAAACATGTCGTTCCCTGTGCTAATGGAACCGATGCTCTTCAAATTGCCATGATGGCGCTTGGACTTGAACCTGGCGATGAGGTTATTACTCCTTCGTTTACTTATGTCGCTACTACGGAAGTAATTGCTCTTTTAAAGCTGAAGCCTGTTTTTGTTGAGGTAAACCCGAAAACTTTCTGTGTGGATCCTGGGGCAATAAGAAAAGCGATTACGCCAAAAACTAAATTAATTGTTCCCGTTCATTTGTATGGCCATTCAGCCAATATGGATGCAATTATGGAGATAGCGCAGGAGCATAACTTATGTGTAATTGAAGATAATGCGCAGGCAATCGGTGGGGATTATTATTCTAAAGACGGCACTACGAAAAAAACGGGAATCATGGGTACTATCGGCTGTACTTCATTTTTCCCCAGTAAAAATCTTGGTTGCTATGGTGATGGTGGTGCGATGTTTACAAATGACGATCAACTTGCTGAAAAGCTTAAGATGATTGCCAATCATGGGCAGAAAACAAGATATTTCCACGAGGTTGTTGGTTGCAATTCCCGGCTCGATGCTTTACAGGCTGCAATATTAAATATCAAGTTACCGTTATTGGATTCCTATATTGAAGCAAGAAGAAATGTAGCAGATTTTTACGATAAAGCCTTCGCTGGTAATGACAAAATCATCACTCCGTATCGTGCAGATTATTGTAAGCATGTTTTTCATCAATACACACTTATTTTAAATGTGGACAACCCGGTAACCTACCGCCAAAAGCTTATTGAATTTTTAAGTGAAAATGAAATCCCTTCAATGTTGTATTATCCGGTTCCTGCCCATAAACAGAAAATGTTCGCATCTTTTGGTGGCGGCGATTTTGTTCTCGAAAAAACCGACTGGCTTACTGAGCGAGTAATTTCTTTACCAATCCATACGGAAATGGACATTGAACAACAAAGTTTTATAACCACCAAATTTTTTGAATTTCTAAAAAAGTAAACTATTAAATAAATGAATATTGCAGTAATTGGTACCGGGTATGTGGGCTTAGTAACAGGAACTTGTTTTGCGGAAACAGGCAATATGGTGACGTGTGTTGATATTGATGAGAAGAAAGTGAAAAAATTATCTTCAGGTCAGGTAACCATATATGAACCCGGTCTTGAGAAAATTTTTGAGCGAAATGAAAAAGAGCAACGCTTGAAATTTACCACTTCACTTGAAGAAGGAATAAAAGATTCCAGGATTATTTTGTTGGCGTTGCCTACCCCTCCAGGCGAAGATGGCAGTGCGGATTTGAAATATGTATTGGAAGTCGCAAAAAGTATCGGCAAGCTGCTTAAAAAAGACGAGTATAAGATTGTTGTGAATAAAAGTACCGTGCCCGTGGGCACTGCTGATAAAGTGCGTGAAGCAATTTTGCAAAGCTTGAAGGAAAGAGGTCTCGGGGAAAAAGATGATTTGTTTGACGTGGTGAGCAATCCTGAATTTTTGCGGGAGGGTGTGGCTGTAGAAGATTTTTTAAAACCCAACCGGGTGGTAATAGGCACTTCTTCCCAAAAAGCACAAAAATTATTGCATGAATTGTATGCTCCATTTGTGCGCCAGGGAAACCCAATAATTTATATGGATGAGAAATCAGCAGAACTGACCAAATATGCCGCGAATGCCTTTCTTGCTACAAAGATTTCATTTATGAATGAGATTGCCCAATTGTGTGAGAAATTTGGCGCAGACGTAGACATGATAAGAAGGGGAATTGGCAGCGATGACAGGATTGGCAAACGATTTTTGTTTTCAGGTATTGGTTATGGCGGTAGTTGCTTTCCAAAAGATGTGAAGGCCTTATCAAAATCAGCAAGCCAGGCAGATTATGAATTCAAAATACTGGAGGCCGTGATGGCGGTAAATGAAAATCAAAAAACTCATCTTATACCAAAAGTGCTGTCGTATTTTAACAATAACATTAAAGGGAAAAAGATTGCCCTTTGGGGACTTGCTTTTAAACCAAATACAGATGATATACGTGAAGCGCCTGCACTCAAAATAATTGAACTGCTTTTAGAGAAAGGAGCCCAGGTAAGCGCATATGATCCTGAAGCGTCGCAAAATGTAAAAAATCAAATTGGAGATAAAATCATTTACGCGGAAAATCAGTATCATGCTCTCGAGGATGCTGATGCATTAATAATTGCAACAGAGTGGAGCGAATTCAGAACTCCGGATTATAACAGGATGAAATCACTTTTAAAAGAGGCTGTGATTTTCGATGGCAGAAATCTTTTTGAATTATACCAGATGGAAGAGAAAGGATTTCACTACGAGAGTGTAGGAAGAAAAGCTATTAAGCAGATAGCTCCATAAGTATTAAAAAGCTGGAGATTAATTTGCAGTCATAAATAAATTCTAAAAACAAATTGTTATAAGTGCCAGACAAAAGAATTCTTATTACCGGTGCCGCGGGTTTTTTAGGCTCCCATCTTTGCGATAGATTTATTCGTGAGGGTATGCATGTAATAGGTATGGATAACCTTATAACGGGTGATCTGAAAAACATTCAGCACTTATTCAAGCTGAAAAATTTTGAATTTTACTATTGCGATGTTTCTAAGTTTATTCATGTACCTGGCAAACTTGATTATATCTTGCATTTTGCTTCACCGGCAAGCCCCATAGATTATCTAAAAATTCCTATACAAACTCTAAAAGTAGGTTCATTAGGCACACACAATTGTCTTGGTTTAGCATTGTCAAAAAAAGCGAGAATATTAGTTGCTTCTACCAGCGAGGTTTATGGAGATCCTTTGGTGCATCCTCAAAATGAAGAATATTGGGGCAATGTAAATCCTGTAGGACCAAGGGGTGTTTATGATGAAGCGAAACGCTTCCAGGAAGCAATTACTACAGCTTACAATAGTTTTCATGGCCTCGAAACAAGAATTGTGAGAATATTTAATACTTACGGTCCGCGAATGAGGCTTAATGACGGAAGAGCTTTGCCCGCTTTTATCGGGCAGGCGCTACGTGGTGAAGATCTTACAGTTTTTGGTGATGGTAGCCAAACCAGAAGCTTTTGTTATGTTGATGATTTAATAGATGGAATTTATCGTTTGTTGTTAAGCGATTATTCAAAGCCGGTAAATATTGGCAATCCTGACCAGATTTCTCTAAAGGAATTTGCCGAAGAAATAATTGCACTAACCGGAACAAAACAAAAAATAGTATATATGCCTTTGCCTCAGGATGATCCAAAACAAAGGCAGCCGGATATTTCAAAAGCAAGAACGCTTTTGAACTGGGAGCCAAAAGTTACAAGAGCTGAAGGTTTGAAAATTACTTATGAGTATTTCAAATCATTGCCTGAAGAAGACCTTTTTAAATTACCAAAGGAATTTGCGCAGAAGCATATTTCTGTAGAGTATAAGTGAATATAAAATCTGACTTTAAATTGAAAATCGAAAAAGTAAACTAAGAATGTATCAAGATTTAATCAACAAGAAAAAAAAGCTCGCAGTAATAGGGCTGGGATATGTAGGCCTGCCTATTGCCCTCGAGTTTGCAAAAAAAATATCCGTAATAGGCTTTGATATAAGCGCTAA
Organism: uncultured Chitinophagaceae bacterium; assembly: GCA_963798665.1. Lineage (GTDB taxonomy): Bacteria > Bacteroidota > Bacteroidia > Chitinophagales > Chitinophagaceae > Ginsengibacter. Next base: position 68,318 of record CAWCUN010000001.1, read on the forward strand.
GAGGATAGAAATGATGGAAAACGGAATTGATCCAAGTAAAGAACTGGGAAGTGAGGCATTTGAAAATTGTGATATAGATTTTACGAATAGCCTGGACAAATTGCGTGAGGCGAGCTTTTTCATCGTCGCAGTGCCAACTCCGGTAGATAAGCATAATGTACCCGATCTCGTGCCTGTGCAAAAAGCCAGCGATACAATTGGAAGGGTCGTTAAAAAAGGCGATTATGTTGTTTTTGAAAGCACAGTGTATCCCGGATGCACAGAAGAAGATTGCCTGCCGGTAATTGAAAAACTGTCCGGATTGAAAAATATAACTGACTTCAAATTGGGGTATTCGCCTGAAAGGATAAATCCCGGTGACAAAGAGCATACTCTTGCAAGCATTATAAAAGTAGTAAGTGGTTGCGACGGTGAAAGTCTTGATACAATCGCAAGCGTTTATGAATTGGTAGTGAAAGCCGGAGTACATAAAGCATCTTGTATTAAAGTAGCCGAAGCTGCTAAAATTATTGAAAATACTCAAAGAGATTTGAATATCGCATTGATGAATGAGTTATCAATTATTTTTGATAAAATGAACATTAACACTTTTGAGGTACTTGAAGCTGCAGGCACAAAATGGAATTTCCTCAAGTTTCAGCCGGGTCTTGTTGGCGGACACTGCATAGGCGTGGATCCTTATTATCTTACTTATAAATCAAAAAAGCTCGGCTACAATTCACAGGTAATACTTGCCGGCCGTTCTATAAATGATGGCATGGCGGGCTATGTCGCTAAAAAAGTTTTGCAGCATATCATACAAAATAACGGTGATGTAAAAAATGCAAAAATTCTAGTGATGGGTGCCACATTTAAAGAGAATGTAAGTGATATAAGAAATTCGAAAGTTGCCGATGTGGTAAAGGAATTACGTTCCTACTCACTACAGGTTCACGTAACAGATCCTCATGCAAGTAGTGATGAACTTAATCATGAATATGGTTTTGAGCTTACAAACGATCTCACCAATGATTATGAGGCGGTGATTATTACAGTTCCCCATAAAAAATTTGCAAGTATGGGTGATAGTGAATTTGCTAAAATAACCAGGGAACATGCGCTCATCGCTGATTTGAAGGGTATATACCGAAATAAAATAACCAGCAGAAAATATTGGAGTCTGTAGCTTTATTTCCCGGATTTTAAAATTTTCAGCAGCAACAAATAAAATTAATTTACAATTGCAAAACATATTTCACGATCGGGATTTAAGCACGTCTACGTTTCTTGTTACAGGTGGGGCCGGTTTTATCGGAAGTCATATTGCTGAATATCTTCTTAAAAACGGCGCAGGAAAAGTGAGGGTATTGGATAATATGGCAAATGGTTTTGAATCAAACATTAACATACTAAAGCAATATGATGGGTTTGAATTTATGCAGGGCGATATCAGGAATATGGAAACCTGCAGAAAAGCCTGTGAGGGGATTAATTATTTAAGTCACCAGGCGGCATTGGGTTCTGTACCCCGATCTATAAAGGAGCCCTATACAACAAATGATGTAAATGTCGGGGGTTTTGTAAATATATTGAAGGCAGCAGTTGAAAATAATATCACGCAATTTGTGTATGCATCCTCTTCGTCCGTTTATGGCGATGAACCTACACTTCCAAAAAAAGAAGAAAGAACCGGGAACTGTTTATCGCCATATGCTGTAAGCAAAAAAACCAATGAATTATATGCCCAGGTGTTTTCAAACGTATATAATATTCCTGTTATAGGTTTCAGGTACTTTAATATATTTGGCCCCAGGCAAGATCCCGATGGACCCTATGCAGCTGTGATCCCACTTTTCGTGAAAGCTATTAAGAAAAATATGCCGGCCTATATTGATGGAGACGGCAACCAAACGAGGGATTTTACTTTTGTTGAAAATGCTGTTCAGATAAATATCAAAGGAATGCTCACAACAAACGACGAGGCAAAAAATAGAGTGTATAATGTTGCTGTAGGAGAAAACTTTTCAGTTAATTATTTATACAATGCTGTAAGGGAGTACCTTCATAGTAGCCAGGCAGCCATTCATCGTGAGCCGCGGGAAGGTGATATTCGCAACTCGCTCGCTGATATATCTATGGCCAAAACCTATTTAGATTATCAGCCTACAACCAAATTCGATGCCGGGCTCTTTAAAACAATAGAATTTTTCAAAAATATTCCCTGATAACCCGTGAATAAAATCGTTATGATCAACGTACAAAATTTCATAGATGCCTTTCGTTAAAACAGATTTTTCCGGGTTGCAGATTTTTACTCCTACAATATTTGAAGATAGTCGAGGCTATTTTTTTGAGAGCTATAATCAAAAGATATTCTTGAATGAAGGAATTGATATCAATTTTGTTCAGGATAACCAGGCCAGCTCTACTTTTGGTGTAATTCGCGGACTGCATTATCAACTGCAACCTTATGCCCAAACTAAATTAATCAGGGTATTAAGTGGTAAAATTCTTGACGCCGTTGTCGATATAAGGGAAAATTCACCAACTTACGGTAAAGCCTACACGACAATATTGTCTGCTGAAAATAGGAAACAACTGTTGGTGCCAAAGGGTTTTGCGCATGGCTATTCTGTAATAAGTGAAACGGCAGAAGTTTTTTATAAATGCGATGTGTTTTACCACAAAGAAAGTGAAGCGGGTATCGCCTGGAATGATCCCTCTTTAAATATTGACTGGCAAATACCGCCCGAAAATGTCAGAGTTTCTGAAAAAGATTCTAACTACCCAACCCTGGAAAAGTGCAATCATAATTTTGTCTTTAACAGCTGAAAAGTGCTATGTCTTCGCCTGGAAATGATAAAGATACAATTGTTGTAACCGGCTCAAATGGACAGCTTGGACTTGAATTGCGTGACCTTTCGGTAAAATATCCAACATATAATTTTTTGTTCACAACAAGGGATGACATGCCAATTGAGAATTCAAATGCTGTGAACAAATTTTTTGAAAAACACAAGGTAGATTATTGCATCAATTGCGCTGCTTATACGGCAGTAGACAAGGCCGAAAGTGATAAAGACACAGCTTTCCTTATAAATGCGGAAGCACCTGGTACGCTTGCTTCCGTTTGCAATACCCTCCAGGTAAAACTTATTCATATTTCCACTGACTATGTGTATGATGGCAGTTTACAAAAACCTTTGAAAGAAGACAATGCAGTAGCTCCTTTAAACTTTTATGGATTATCAAAACTCAGAGGAGAAGAACTTGTTCTTCAAAATTGTCCTTCTTCACTAATTATCAGAACATCGTGGGTTTACTCCGCATATGGTAACAATTTTGTAAAGACAATGCTTCGTTTATTCAAAGAACGGGGAAGCGTAAACGTTATTGATGATCAATACGGATGTCCTACTTATGCTGCAGATTTAGCCGGCATAATTATGAGTTTTATTAAGAATATGGAAAATAAGAATGAATATTCTGGAATTGTGAATTATTGCAATAACGGAGTTACTACCTGGTTTGATTTTGCGCTGGCAATAAAAGAGTTTGTTAATAGTCCATGTAAAATTATTCAGATCCCCACTTCGAAATACCCCACTCCTGCAAAACGGCCACAGTATTCAGTTTTAGATACTTCCAAAATTAAAAAAATGCTCAATATAGATATTCCCGATTGGAAAGAAAGCCTGAAGGTTTGCCTGTCGTCGTTTACAGAAATTAAATGACCCCGCGTTTTTACAACCCAATAAAAGATATTTTTACCCTTAATCCTTTTTAGGAAATTATTTGTGCCAGGGTCAGCTATATTTGTTTTTAATAATTTTTTAAACATATACCTATATCATGAAATTATTTAAGCTACTTTTTTTATTTCTTTTTATTTCTTCCTCACTTTTTGCACAGAAAAATCTAAGCGATACATTACCGGTTGACCCCAGTGTTAAGATGGGAAAACTGAGCAACGGGCTTACTTATTATATTAGACAAAACAAAAAGCCGGAGCAAAAAGTGGAGCTAAGACTTGTGGTGAACGTCGGTTCAATTCTTGAAGACAGCAGTCAGCAGGGTATTGCCCATTTTAGTGAACATATGGCTTTTAACGGAACAACACATTTTAAGAAAAACGATATCATTTCTTTCCTGCAATCCATTGGTGTAAAATTCGGGAACGATTTAAATGCCAATACGGGTTTTGATCAAACCCAATATATACTTCCTATCCCTACCGATAAGCCAGATAATCTTGAAAAGGGATTTCAAATATTAGAAGACTGGGCCCATAATGTAACCTATAATAATGAAGATATTGATGAAGAGCGCCCTGTTGTTCTTGAAGAAAGCAGGTTAGGCAAAGGAGCCAATGATCGTATGTTTAGAAAATTATATCCCCAGCTATTTGCGGGTTCATTATATGGAAACAGAATTCCTATAGGTCTCGACAGCATTATTAAAAATCAAAATTATGAAACTATAAAAAAGTTTTATAAAGACTGGTATCGTCCTGATTTAATGGCTGTAATTGTTGTAGGAGATATTGAGCCTGCAAGGGCAGAAGGCCTTATAAAAAAACATTTCAGCAAACTTTCCAACCCTCAGAATGAGCGGCCCAGAATTTATGCGCCCGTTCCTCCATACAATGATAATGAAAGTAAAGTTGTGACAGATAAGGAAGCAACAAGTTATTTATTGATTGTAAATTATTCTTCAGAAAAAACAAAACCTAGTGTAACCCTGGCAGATTACAAAGAAGATATCATTAAAGATATTTTTTCAACACTTTTAAATAACCGGCTGTCTGAGCTTACCCAAAAAGAAAATCCGCCCTTTCTGTACGCATACGCAGGTTATGGTTCTTATGCACGCGGTTATGAAAGTTTTAATGCCTCGATAGGAACGGGTGATAAAGATGCGGAAGCAGGCCTTAAAGCATTTGAAGAAGAATTGGAAAGAGTAAAAAAATACGGGTTCACCAAACCCGAACTTGACAGGGCCAAAAGCGATATGTTATCTCAAATGGAAAGGGCATATAATGAAAAAAATAAAACAGAATCGGCCAATTATGCTTCAGAATATATTCGCAACTTTCTTACTCAAGAACCTATTCCAGGTATTGAAAAGGAAAATAGCTATTACAAAGAATTACTTCCGCAGATTACTCTTGAAGACGTAAATAGTATTGGCAAAAAACTTCAGCAAAACTCTAACCAATTTATAGCCCTTATGGGCCCGGAACCAGCGGCAGGGAAGGAGTTACCTACAACCGATGACCTGTTAGCCGTTGTAACTTCTGTGGAAAAAATGGATATTAGGCCTTATGAAGAAAAAGCAATTGCCTCTTCCTTAATGGAAAAATTACCTGAGCCAGGCAAAATTGTTAGCACCAAGAAAAATGAAAAATTAGGAACCACTGAACTTACATTGAGCAACGGTGTAACCGTTACGATCAAACAGACGGATTTTAAAAATGATGAGATATTAATGAGCGCAATAAGGGCCGGAGGCAAGAATAACTATGGTGTAAAAGATAAGTTTAATGCAGAGTACATGACTTCGGTAATTTCGAGTATGGGAGTTGGTGATTTTTCTCCGATTGATTTACAAAAAGCGCTTTCAGGGAAAACTGTTTCCGTTTACCCGGTGTTTTCAAATATTTCTGAAGGTGTTGGTGGCAGTAGCTCTGTGAAAGATATTGAATCGATGATGCAGCTCATTTATTTATATTTTAATGCGCCGCGTGTTGATACAGCCCTGTTTAAATCTTTTGTCCAAAAGAGTAAATCCCGCTTTGCGCTTTTAAGTGCGAATCCGCAGGCCGTTTTTGTCGATAGCTTTTATAAAGCGGTTTATCATAAAGATCCGTTAGCTCCTGTTGTAGTGCCGAAACCAGAATATTACGACCAAATAGATCTTGACAGGGTAATGCAGATATACAAGGAGAGATTCGGTAATGCAAACGGGATGCATTTTACATTTGTTGGGAGCTTTAAAGAAGATGAACTGAAGGCCTTAATCGAAAAATACATTGCGAGTCTGCCTTCAACTTCTAAAAATTTCAACTATGCTGACAACAAATTGAGACCTGTAAAAGGAAAAGTGAGCGTTAACGTTAATAAAGGCAAAGAGCAGAAAAGCCTGATCCTTGCTGTGTACAGCGGTGAGACGCCCTATAGCGATGAGCTCGATCTTAAAGCAGATGCCATCAGTGAGATCTTAAATATCAGGCTCATAGAAGAACTAAGAGAAAAAATTCAGGGGATATATAGTGGCGGCACTTCAGCGCAATTTGTAAAACTTCCTTATCCTCATTATGCATTTTTTTTACAACTTCCCTGCGGCCCCGAGAAGGTAGACACTTTGTTATATGCTGCCAACAGCGAGATACAAAACCTGATAAAAAATGGCCCATCAAAGGAAAACCTTGAAAAGGTAAAGCAACAATGGAAGGAAAAATATAAGGTGAATGTCAAGGAAAATGGAACCTGGTTATCAGAACTCCAAAGTTTTTATTTTCCCGGAAATGATCCCGATTATTTTCTAAATTATGATAAGCATGTAGATGCGTTAACGCAAAAAGATATCCAGGATGCCGCAAAATTATTTTTCTCCACTAATAATGTTGTTACGGGAATATTGCGACCTGAATGATCGTATAATTTATCATGAGAAAAAAGGCTATCCTAAACGATGGCCTTTTTATTTTACAAATACATAATCTAATTTTAAAATTAAATTTCTAAAAATGAATATTGAAGAGATGAGAGAGTATGCCCTATCATTAAAAAATGTGGAAGAGAGTTTCCCTTTTGGAAATGATACCCTCGTATTTAAAGTTGATAATAAAATATTTTTATTGGCTTCTCTTTCGTCTGAAAAATTACAATTCAACGTGAAATGCAATCCTGAAAAAGCAATCGAGTTACGTGAACAATACTCCAGTGTGCTTCCCGGTTACCATATGAATAAAAAACACTGGAATACGATAGTAGTAGACGGTGAGTTATCAACAAAACAATTAAAGCAATCCATAAGTGATTCATATTCTTTGGTAGCCAAAAAGAAATGAACTGTATTTAACAGCCTCTTCAGTTATCCCTCTATTTTTTCGATTACATTTGAGGCTTACTTTTGATCAGGGTTGTATGAAAATAATTGACTGGTATATACTTAAAAAATTTTTTCTTACATTTTTCTTTTTCCTTATTGCTCTCACGGTGTTGGTGATCATTATTGATTTGAGCGAAAAGACAGATGATTTTGCTAAAACAAATTTGCCTGTTAAAACGATAATCACTGATTATTATTTTGGATTTGTTCCGCATATTGATGCAATGCTTTTTCCACTTTTTATTTTTCTTTCGGTCATTTTTTTTACGTCCATAATGGCTAACCGCTCTGAAATCATTGCCATTTTGAGCAGTGGTGTTAGTTTTGGCCGTTTATTACAGCCATATATTTTTGGGGGTTTAGTGTTTACAGTATTTTTATGGTGGTGCAATCAATATGTTCTTCCCCCGGCAAATCAAAAGTGGGCAACATTCAATTTAAAATATATTGACATGAACTATGCGGCCTACCAGAATACTTCCACCATTAATAATAAATATTTTAAGCTTGATTCATTTTCTTACGCCGGCGTAAGGTACTATGATACAATAACCCGGCGGGGAAGCAACTTTTTTATCCAGAGATTCAATAATACCAATCTTGTATTCAACCTTAGAGCGCAGACAATTTTATGGGATACATCCACAAAAAAATGGAAACTTGAAAATGTAATTCAACGTCATATTAACGGTCTGAGGCAGGATGTTTCGCATATTACAAGCATGCAGATGAATTTCAATTTTAAGCCGCGGGATTTGCAGAGAGATGAATACATGAAAGATAAACTACCAACTCCCGAACTGAATGAATTTATCAAGCTTGAGAAAATACGCGGGGCTGAGGATGTGAATACCCTTTTACTTGAAAAACATAACAGGAATGCGAACCCTGTATCTGTTTTTATCCTGACAATTATTGGTGCCTCTGTAGCGTCGCGTAAAATTCGCGGCGGAAGCGGATTTCATCTTGCGATAGGGGTTTTGATTTGCGTTCTCTATATTTTGGTCGGAAGATTTTCATCGGTCTTTTCAATTAAGGCAAATTTTAATCCCCTTGTTGCCGCCTGGCTGCCAAATGTAGTGTTTGGCCTTCTTGCCTGGTATCTTTATCGCAGAAATTCAAAGTAGACGCTGTTTTATTTTTTGCTTATCGCTTCCCCGGCTTTTGATATTTCATTTGTTTAACATTTCGTGTAATGTTAACTTTAGGGCTGTTGGCATTCTTGAAAAGCAATCACAATTTTAAATATTTTTTATATGGGTGTTATTAAGGACAGGTTTAAGCTTAAGGCAGATAAGTTATCCGCAGAGGTAAAAAATATATTGAAGGAACACGGCGATAAGGTTATCGGAGAAGTAAAGCTTTCCCAGATTTACCAGGGAATGCGAGGTATTACAGGACTTGTAACCGAAACATCGTTGCTTGACTCACAGGATGGCATCAGGTTTCGCGGTTATTCCATTCCGGAACTAAGAAAAAAACTTCCAAAGGCAGACGGAGGTACCGAGCCGCTGCCTGAAGGATTGTTTTATTTGATGCTGGTAGGCGAGTTACCTACTGATAAAGATGCGCAGCATGTAACAAATGTATGGCAGCGCCGAAGCCACGTTCCAAGCCATGTATTTCATACAATAGATGCGCTTCCTTTAACGGCTCACCCGATGACACAGTTTGTGGTAGCTATAATGGCTTTGCAAACTGAAAGCCAGTTTGCAAAAAAATATAAGGAGGGGATGAACAAGAAGGATTATTGGGCTGCAGTGTTTGATGACTCTATGGACCTGATTGCGAGACTTCCCCGTATTGCCGCGTATATATATCGCCGTAAGTACAAACTAAGTCAACATATTCAGCCCAATGGATTGTTGGATTGGGCCGGCAATTTTGCGCATATGATGGGCTTTGAAGATGAAAGTTTCAGGGAACTGATGCGTTTGTATATGACCATACATTGTGATCATGAGGGCGGTAATGTTTCGGCGCATGCAACGCATCTTGTTGGCTCTGCACTGAGCGATCCGTACCTGGCCTTTGCTGCAGGGATGAATGGTCTCGCAGGCCCGTTGCATGGCCTCGCAAACCAGGAAGTAATAAAATGGATTTTTGAAATGCGCGAAGACCTCAAGACAGAACTGCCTACAAAAAAACAGATAGAAGCCTATGTGAAAAAGACACTTGCTGAAGGCAAAGTAGTTCCGGGTTATGGCCATGCAGTTTTGCGTAAAACTGATCCACGCTTTGAAGCCCAAATGGAATTTGGAAAAAAACATATGCCAGATGATAAACTGGTAAAAACTGTATGGAATATTTATGAAGCAGTGCCGCCCATCTTACAATCAATTGCAAAAATAAAAAATCCATGGCCTAATGTGGATGCTCATAGTGGTGCTTTGCTGGTGCATTATGGAATGGTTGAATATGAATTTTATACAGTATTATTTGGCGTTTCAAGGTCGTTAGGTGTATTGGCAAGTCTTTGCTGGGACAGGGCCCTGGGCTTCCCGCTTGAAAGACCGAAGTCAGTTTCCAACAGGCTGGTAAAACTTTGGCTGCAGGGCAAAGAAGAAATTTGGGGTGATTGATAAATGTTTTTTATCAATACTTTTCAGCCATATATTTGCGAACAAAAATTATTGGGGGGTTAGCTCAGTTGGCTAGAGCGCTTGCATGGCATGCAAGAGGTCGTCGGTTCGACCCCGATACTCTCCACAAGAAGTCCTGAACAGTAGTTCGGGATTTTTTATTTTAAGCTCAGTCTGCCATAGCGTCCCGAAAGCAATCGGAAGGTCACCGGTTCGAGCCCTCTATTCTTCACTTATACTTTGGATATTTCCCTGGTAGGCGAAGCTCTAAATTCTTTTGAGTAATATACAAAGTAAATTCCGCAAAGTGAAGTAACAACAGATATTAACCAGAAGGTTGCCGACATAAAAACACCAATATTTTTATCAATATTTAAGTATGCTGAAGCAAATATCACTACATATTCTCTTGCGCCAAGGCCTCCGATAGTGAAAGGTATAACGGCTACTATAGACGAAATCAGAAAAATAAAAAAATAAGGCAGGTAGTTATCATTAATGTCGATCGCCATCAAAATAAAACCAATACATACTACCTGCAAGCCCTGCACTACCAATGCTTTCAGATGATTAGTAGCAAAGTTGCCGGCAAAAGCCTTAAAATAGTTTTTTACAATTAGGTAATAAAGTAAAGAGCCCGGGACAAAAATTAAGAGACCGGTATTAGGAGAAATATTATCCGGATGAACAAAAAGCCAAAAGGCGAGTGCAATAAAAGTCACGCCCCACAAGCCGCTAAGCCTGTCCAAGAAAATGGCATTAAATAGCTCTTTTGAGGAAAATCTAAACTTCTTTTTGAGCAGGTAAATCTTGTACCCATCACCACTGATACCACCGGGAAGAAAAATATTATAAAACATTCCAAGAAAATAAAGCCTTAGGTTAAAGCCAAATTTTACAAATAAATGGATGTCTTTTAGAAACGATAGCAGGCGCCAGGAAGAGGCAATTTGAGAAAGAAGAAAAAACAGGAACGCAAGTATTATATAAAATGGATGGCTCTTTTGAAATATAATTTTTACTTCATTAAGATTTATTTTTCTTGAAACGAAATAAAGCAAGACCGCCGTAAAGCCGGTTTTAAGACATAATTTCAGAAGGTTCCTGAGTTTTGTTTTGTTCATTAGTTATTCGTCTTACTTTGTAAGTTTTCCTGCTGGTACCTTCAAAATAAGTTCTCACATTTATTTCTGCAATAATACCGATTGTTATAAGTTGAATACCGCCGAGTACTAACATTAATCCAAGAATTATTAATGGCTTTCCCCAAATATCCTCTCCCATGATCTTGAGAACTAGCAAATAGATGTTTATAATGATGCCGATGTTCAACGAAATAAACCCCAAAGTGCCAAAAAGATGCATTGGCTTTTGAATATACTTTCTAAAAAAGATCATAGTAATAAGGTCCGCAATTACATTAAAAGTCCGGTTCAATCCATATTTTGATTTACCAAATCTTCGCGGATGATGTTGTACATCTACCTGGGTAATACTTGCTCCCTGTAGCTTTGCAAGAGCAGGTATAAAACGGTGAAGCTCCCCGTAAATACCAAGATCCTCCGCAATCTCCCTTTTAAAAATTTTCAAAGTGCATCCATAGTCCTTTATATTTACACCTGTAGTTTTGCTGATAATTAAGTTGGCAATTTTACTTGGAATCCTACGAAATAACATACTGTCTTTACGGTTCTTCCGGTTGCCTGCTACTACATCCCAGTCTTCAGTTTTAATTTTCTTAAGCATAAAAGGTATATCAGCAGGATCATTTTGTAAGTCACCATCGAGGAGGGCAATGTATGTTCCCTGGGCATAGTCAATACCGGCGGTCATTGCTGTGCTTTGACCATAATTTTTCCTTAGCTCAACCAGAAGTATTCTTTTACTTATATACTTGAGAATTTCTTTTTGCGTTCCATCATTGGATCCATCATCCACAAAAATTACCTCGTAGTTAAAGCCTTCCAAAGCCTCCTCCAATAACATTATTAGCGGCGCAATATTTTCACGCTCATTTAAAACAGTTATTATCACTGACAGTTCTTTCATTCCACCTTAAATAATTTTAAATCACTTTTATAGATTCGTATTAATGTGGCGGCAGGGTTTTTTAAATCCCGGTCAAAGGTAAAATAATAGCCCGGTAGCGAATCAGTTTCAATAAATTTTATGGGCTGCATTCTTGCCCGTTCAATATAAAATATAAATTTATGATGCAGAGGTAGTGAGAGTACTTCAGGATGATATTGATATAAATAAAATGGCTGGCCATTACTTAATTTTCCCGCCTCTTCAGCAAAAGATTTTTGCGTTTTATAATCATTCTCTTCGTACCGGTAGGGTAAAACAAACCAACTGAATGCCTGTCGCAAGACCAACATAAACATAAGCAAATAGATAATCTTCTCGCTGGATGACCTGTAAATACTCCAGCTTAAAAAAGCACAGCTCACAAAAATGATTATGATTTTTAATGGTAAAGCTTTTACATAATTTTCAAGTTCTGCAAAAAAAGCGGCAGGAATAAAAAGTGTTATCAATGTGCATGCAATAAGTAAAAAGAGATCGAAAATTTTAGACACAAAAGGAAGTTGAACACGATAAGAATAGTAAGCATGGCTTCCAATTATTAACAATAGTGGGTAAAGCATAATTAAATATCTTGGAATTGTTTCGGGAGACAGCCAGTAAACAAGAATATTTACTAAGAAAGTAAGAGAAACATATTTTAAAAAAGGATTTGATTTAATACCGTTTGTAAAATTTTTATTGAAACAAAACAATATGAACAGGCTTGCCGGAAAAAGTTGCCAAAGCTGGTCAAAAGGGAAAATCAGTATATATTCAATCGTTTCTTTCAGATTTGATCGAACTGCAGTTCGTTGGCTGCTTTGGTTCCATATGGTAGAAAAATATGCGGAGAGATTGTTATTATATAAAGAGTAATTATAAAAATACAATCCGATTATTGACAGGCATATTATTCCTGATAGTATATGTTGCCAGCTAAAAAATTTTTTTAAATTTTTTGTATAAATAAGTAAGGTCGTAATCGTCAATCCCTGGAACACCAGTGATGGCAGGCCTTTCATAAGAAAAGTTATTGCGGTAATAATATAAGAAATAAGAAACAAGTTCAGCCATTGTCTTTTCTGATAAAAATAAAAAATGGACATGAAAGAAATATAAATAAGGCAAGAATATAAAATATCAATATGTCCCAACATGGAATCATAAGTTATCATACGATTAAAAAGTAATGAGAGAAGGCCGCTTAAAGCAGCTATTCTTTTATCTTTCAGGAAATAGGCTACTGAATAATAGATAACAACGGCAAAAAGAAATAAAGATAAAAGCGCAGGAAGCCTCGTTACAAATTCTGAAAAGCTTCCGGAGACTAAGTAAAATAAGGCAAGTACCCAATTGTATAGTGGAGGTTTGTTGTAATAGTATTCACCACCGATTGTCGGAACTGCATAGTTATGAGAAAGGATCATTTCCATTGCGACATTTGCCCGTGTGGGTTCATCTCCAAAAAGTGGTTGTAATCCAAGGTTTGTGAAGAACGCCGGTATAGCAAGAAGTAATAACAGAAAAAAGACCTTGCCCGGATTCGCTTTTAAATAACCGTCAAACTTTTGCATACGCAAAAGTACAGGATAGGTTTTTTCATAGGTATCTTATTTATGATATATGTAGTGTATGAGACCGCTACAACAATCTTGTTTTTAATCTTCATGTAAAGCCGGATGATTCTTTCACCCTGCTTTGTTCGAATAATAAACCACGCTCCGCAATTTATCCCGGTATTGTCGCATCCAAATACAGGTGAATGTTATTTTTTTCCATTAAAAGAAGGCTACTTTCAAAGAATCAATGAGAGTTAAGAATTAAGAAATTCATTTGTCCATTAGGCAGCGCCGCTAGATCATCCATCGTTACTCGAAGGCATTATCATTCCAATAATAAACAGCATTACTAATAAACAGCATTACCTGCGCAAATATAAATATCACAAATCCAAATAATGCTCCTTTGGCTAATTTACTCGGTATGTGAAACTTTTGGATCAAAAAAATACACGTATCCTGCTGCGAAAATAATCCCAATCATAAAGTGCATCAGGTAACCTACTGTCAGGGACGCTCCCATCATACCGGAAAGCATTTCCGCAGGATTTCCGGTTCGAATCGCGACACTCTCAACAAGATAAAACCGACTTCATGAATTGAGACTAGTTTTATTTTTTCTTCGACTCCCATAAATTGTATCTCACAAATATTTGAAGAGCATTATTTTTCTCTTCTTTTTGTTGTCCACCGGGCAATTGAAATTTTAAATAGGGCTGCAGGCCAAATGAATATCTTGCTCCAAAAGAAAATCGTTTCCATTCATATTGGGTTTCAATTACTGCCTGAAAATATGACTTCACAAAATTGCTGTCTGGTTTTCCTGAATGCAAAATTGTGGTTGCCTGATTTGAATCTATCATTGTAATATTATTCGTTTCTTTCACCTCCTGTTCGATTACTACGCTGCTAAATTTATTCCATGTGAATCCCACCCCTACTGAACAATGGGGTAAAACATAATAATTGAAACTTACAGGCAACTGATGATAGAAAGTTTTTTTTAGCCTGTTCGATGTTGATGTTGTAGTGTTGGTAGAAGTGTCTATAACTTTTCTCTGGATGTATAAAATTTCTTTGGTGTATTGCGGCGCTCCATATCTGAATTCAGATTGTATGAACCATTTCTTTTCTTTATACATTCTAAAATATACAGAAGGAATATAGTCCGCTAACGAACTTTTTCTGCCTAAAGAATTATAGGGAGTTAACTTTTCACCATTTACCGGTAATTGCTGATGCAACACTAACCCTGCGGAAAAATAAGTTAAAGGTTTTATTGAAGAATCTTTTTTTGTAATCTTATTTGTGCTGTCTGCATTCTTCGTTCCTTTTTTGATATTATTTGAATCTGAAATTTTTGATTGTGTTACATTTTTATTACTATTTGTAATAGAAGAATCGTTATCCGCGGCGGTGTTGATTTTTACATCGTTTAAAGATGAATCCTCATCCTGCTGATTATTTGTGATGGTACTTTTTAAATTGCCTGCAATATTTTTACTAACGTTTTGTTTTATTTCGCGGTCATGCTTTTTCTCACTCTCATTTTTATTTGTTAAGATTCTTAACTTTTTTCCATTGCGGTGTGCAGTTTTTTCTTTTAGATAATTGTTTTGATTACGCTCTTTATTGTTATCAGGTTTTGATGTATCAATAAAAATCAAAGACATATTACTATCACTAAAAACGGAATCAGCATTATTTCCTTGTGTTGCATTCCTGAAATTCGTTCCTGTGTCTTTAGTACCATTTTTTTCGTCATTACCCTGAATTACTTTTTCTGATGAAACAATATTTTTTTCTTTTCTATGAGAGAACCATTTGCCGGGTCTTACTATTAAAACCAAAATAATTACTAACAAAACCAGCAACAAACCATAGGCTATACAGCCTTTTTTTACAGGAGGAATAATAATTCCGTCATCATTATCTTCGTCGAGCCTCCGTTTCATATCATTCCACGAAACCTGTTCATCCGGCAAGGGCAAATCCATCAATTGCTTTAATAGTTCTTCTTCGTATGGTAATCTTTTATTCATTAATTGATGTTCTCTTCATTGATCATTTTTTGTAAATTTTTTCTTGCTTCATTTAAATGCCATTTACTTGTGCCATCACTTATCTGTAAAAGCTTTCCTATTTCTTTATGGCTATATCCTTCTATTATAAAAAGATTGAAAACAGTTTGAGTAGCCGGTGGCAATTTTCTTATAAGCTGAAGCAGGTGCGCCGATTTCATTTTTGAAATTATTTCCGGGTTTATTTCAACATCTGTTGCGGTAGATAATTCGACTTGTTGATTAATTTTTTGTTGTGCTTTAACATGGTCAAGACAACTATTAATAATAATGGTACGAATCCATGTGTAAAGTGAACCTTGCACCGGGTCGTACCGTTGAATATTTTTAAATACTTTATAAAAACCTGTGTTTAAAACTTCCTTTGCATCCGATTCATTTTTTGTGTAGCGAAGACAAAGATTCATCATCACCCGGTAAAAGCTTTTATACAACTTTTCCTGGGCCTGCCGGTTTTGGGCTTTGCAGCCAATAATAATATTATCTATGTTTTGTTCCTCGCTTATATAGTCGTTTTTTTCAGTTTTAAATTTTTCAATTATACAAATTAAAAATATTGTGGTTCAGTTAATATCTTTTTTGAATTCTAAAAGAACAATCTATAGTATGGAGAGGTGTAAGGTTTACAGAATCTCTGAATTGTCCTGAAAAACTTCCTTCAAAAAATTCTCCTATGTTCTGCGGATAGTTGGCAACAGTAACATTAAATGGCGCTACCAATGCTATTCTATAAAAATTATTAACACCGAGATTGCTTACCGGAAATGCACCACCAGATTGGTTATTATTGTAATCAAACCATATTTGGCTATTTGTATCATTGCCCGAAATAGCAGTTGTAAATAATGGATAAGGCCCGGGGTATGTATAAGCGGCGAGGGAATCTTTGGCAAGATAATCTTTACCGTCAAGTGTATAATTCATATATTCTAAAGATGAAGTACCACAAGCCAAAATATTTCCTGCATCAGTTTCAGACGAAGTAATTGCGACATTTACAAGCTGCCCTTGTTGCTGCGATAATTTATCAACGCCTATAATTTGGGCATTTGGCTGTATTGCAGCACATGTAATAAACGTTATCGAAAAAATTCCATCCTTATCTGTGTTTTCATACCTGATAATATTGTCGTAAGAAATTATTGCATATCCGTTACTCACAGAAGTGTTGTTACAATCCAATAATTTACCGTGTATGGTAACAACAGAAGGGCTTGCATTGCTAACCGTCACGTCTCCAATATTTGTATTCTGCGAAAATGGACCGATATTTTGAGAGTAAACAGGATAGCCACATTGGTCTCTTATTTCCAGGATCAAATTTTTATTTGCCGGAACGAGGCCGCTTAGCTGGCCAGATGAATCGGTATATCCATGAGCTATTCCGCTTGTATCACCATTTGTATCATTTACAATTACAGACACGCTTGCATAAACAAGCGGAGTGCCTTGTTGATTTTTAAGCGTCATAGTTAGCATAATCCCCGGGCCGCTAAAATCCGCATTCCAATAAGAAAAATGGGCAACATTGCCTTCATAGTTTCCGCCGTTTTTTGTTGCGGTACCTTCTTCTTTCCACAAGCCCGTTTGTTCATCTATATACCATAAGCTTATAGTTGCAGGCGCTGATGATTGTAAAGATGAAGGAATAGGAATAGTAAGTTTTGCTGCATTGTCTTTTGCAATTTGTAATTTTTCACCGGATGTCGATTCAATATCTACGGCCATCATTCCATAAGAAAGTAACGATACCCGTTTATTATTTTTATCATTTGCCATAAAGGAACCGGGAATTGTTTGATTAATATCTGAAGATTTCGGATTGATGTAGGAGGCATAGACATTAACATTGCCAGAATAAGAAGTGCCGTTCAACTCTGTAACTATTCCATTCGACGGTAAAGAAATTTTTGAGCCGTTAGGTAAATTAACATCACCACCTGTGTTGGGGTCTACAGTGCCTGCAAGCTCCTTTTTCATAAGTTTTATTACAACCTGGTTCACTCCTGAAGTTGCGTTAAAAGTTCTAAAGGCCTTAAAATAGCCGGGTTTTTCAGCGTTAACTAAAGAAGCGTTTTTATCAAGCGCAGCATCATTAATTCTAAAATAACCGCTGTTATTTGTGGTAACAGTTTTTGAACCGACTGTTATTTTTACACCTGAAGCCGGCTGCCCGGTTTCATCTAAAATATTTCCCTGGAGGGTAGCAGTGATGGGGTCTTTTATAGTGTTGTCAATAATTGTTGTGCCAGAATTTATTAAGCTGATATCTTTCTGGCAATTGATAAACAATATCGGAATTGATAAAATAAAAAGGACTAAATGCAGACGGTTCATAAATAAGGTTTATGACATATACTTCTGCTTTTAGTGAAAGGTTGGGTAAATTATATTTAATTTTTATTCCTTACTTCTTCAATAAATTTTTCTACTCCCTTCCTGATGTTTGTTGCGCTTGTGTGATGATTATTCACCAGCACTGAAAAAATTAATAATTTATTTTGCTTTGTATATAAATACCCGCTCAATGCAACAACACCAGAAAGCGTACCTGTTTTAGCATAGATAAATCCGCTATCGGCTTTATAATAATTACTGATAGTACCTGTACCGCCCGTGGCTAAAATATTTTTGATTCGATCCATCCCAAACTCATTTTTGATTTTGTTCAGTATCGTCACAAAGTCCTGCGGTGAAAAAAGATTGTAATGGCTAAGTCCCGAACCATCAACCCAGTGAGGCTTTTGGGGTAAGTCTTTAAAATCTGTTTTTAATAAAGTATCAATTATCATATCATTGTTCATTACATCAAATAATTTATTACTCACCATTAATAAACTTTGCTCTGCAAAAAAATTATCACTTCGATGCATTAAAATCTTCAGCATTGAGTCGACAGGCTGGGAGTGCAGTTCACCAGGCCTCATACCACTGATTTGAGAAGGATTTTTATTTATTGAAATCGTTTTATGTAACGTATCTGCAAGCAGATTTATTAATAATGAATCCGACGTATAAAATGGCGTTTCTGTGTAGTGACTATCGGGATTAGCGGCTGTTACCACAAACTTGTTGGCGGCCAAATCGCGGTGTACTGTTCCGGGATATAAGTTTTTGTTTAAAGTATTGTCAATATATACATCTTTTTGAAAGTAAACCGGTGTATATTTTAAGCTGTTTAAATTGTTGTCGAGTCTGAGTACATTTCCATATACGGGCATTGCGCTTCGTTCTGCTGCATAATCATCGCTGTAATCATCCCAGGACCAACCACTTCCCCATCTTTCATCATTCCAATTGGAGATGTTTAAAGAAATTGGTTTATCAATATTTTTTAAAAAATTAAAAACTCTTTGAACAGGAAAATCAGGATGTAAAAAAGTGGGGTCACCTGCTGCAATTACAATTAAAGAATCGCTGGTTTCAATATATTTTATTCCGGTAAGACTATCGCCAAGGTATTTCATAGCCGCATAGCAGGTCGGTATTTTAGTATTGCTGGCGGGCACAAAATATTTATCGCCCTGGTAGTTGTACCAGTATCTACCGGTGGATGGTTCGTATATGCTGATTCCAACATGTGCTGAAGCAAACACCTCATTCTGTAACAAGTCAGCTTTCGAAAGCCTGCCTATTTTTTTAGAGGTTGAACAAGATATTAATGCCACGCCTGAAGCAAGAATCCAGTTCCAGTATTTTTTTTTCATAGCAGCCAAATTACAAACAAATATTATCTGAAAACTTAATTATTCAATCATAACAATTGGGAGTGTCTTGAATGATGTTTCAAAGAAAAAATTGGGTGAGATAATTTCTTAAATTTCCTGCCTTCGTTAGAGTTCCTACATTCAATTTAGTAACTTCGCTGTCTGTCATTTTGGCTCTGGAAGCTTTTCTGCACCAAATTTGACAAGTATTAAGTTTCTCGATATCATTCATTTAACCAGATCTATATATGTCCGGCTTTCTATCTAAATTATTTGGCGGTAATAAAAGTGAAAAAGACGTTAAGGCGATTACCCCATACATAGCTAAAATCAATGCTTTTTATGATGAATATCAGTCCCTGTCTAACGATGACTTGCGCCATAAAACCGTGGAGTTTAAAGGGCGTATAAAGGAACATCTTGCAGATATTGATAATGAAATCAATGCCAAGAAAGCTGAAGCAGAGCAACTTGATTCTGCTGACATTGCAGGGCGTGATGGAATTTATCAGGAAGTAGATGCAATGGCCAAAGACCGCGATAAAAAAATCGAAGAAATTCTTCTCGAAATTTTACCCGAAGCCTTTGCAGTTGTAAAAGAAACTGCACGACGTTTTAAGGACAATTCGGAGTTGGAAGCTACAGCCACCGAGTTGGATAAAAATTTCAGCATTACAAAAAAATATATAATTATAGGTGGCGATAAAGCTATTTATAAGAACACATGGCCTGCCGGCGGAAGTGAAATAACATGGAATATGGTGCACTATGATGTGCAGCTCATAGGTGGTATTGTATTGCACGAAGGTAAAATTGCTGAGATGGCTACCGGTGAAGGTAAAACGTTGGTATCTACATTACCGGCTTATCTTAATGCTTTGGCCGGAGAAGGTGTTCACATTGTAACTGTCAATGATTATTTGGCCCGCCGTGATAGTGAGTGGAACGGAACTTTATTTGAATGGCTTGGTCTTACTGTTGATTGTATAGATAAGCATGAGCCTAACAGCGATGATCGCCGCAAAGCCTACAATAGTGATATTGTTTATGGTACCAATAATGAATTTGGTTTTGATTACCTACGTGACAATATGGTACACTCGCCAGATGAAATGGTACAGCGTAAACATCATTTTGCTATGGTAGATGAGGTAGATAGTGTATTGATTGATGATGCAAGAACTCCATTAATAATTTCAGGCCCGGTGCCTCGTGGCGATCAACAGGAATTTGACCAGATGAAACCCCGTGTAGAAAGAATTGTAGATGCTCAGAAAAAAATCACCAGCGGTTTTTTGATTGAAGCGAAGAAAAAAATTTCCGGAGGAAATGACGACCCAAAAGACGGTGGCCTGGCCTTGTTTCGGGCTCATCGCGGACTTCCCAAAAATAGCGCTCTTATAAAATATTTAAGTGAACCCGGTATGAAGGTGAAGCTTCAAAAAACCGAAAATTATTACCTGGCAGACCAGCAAAAAAATATGCCGAAGGTTGACGAAGAATTATTTTTTCATATCGATGAAAAAAATAACCAGGTAGAACTTACGGATAAGGGTATTGCATTAATCACAAAATCAGGGGAGGATCCTGAATTTTTTATTCTGCCTGATATTGGTGTAAAGCTTTCAGAAATTGATAAAGGCAATTTATCGGTTGATGAAAAACTCCACCAGAAAGAAATTTTGCTAAATGAATACTCAGTTAAAGCAGACCGGATACATACGGTACAGCAATTATTAAAAGCTTACACGCTTTTTGAAAATGATGTGGAATATGTTGTTTTGGATGGCCAGGTAAAAATTGTTGATGAACAAACAGGTCGTATCCTTGATGGCCGCCGGTATTCTGACGGACTGCACCAGGCAATAGAAGCTAAAGAAAATGTAAAAATTGAAAGCGCTACGCAGACCTATGCCACCATTACTTTGCAGAATTATTTCAGAATGTATCACAAACTTGCGGGCATGACTGGTACTGCGGAAACTGAAGCGGCAGAGTTCTGGGATATTTATAAACTCGATGTTGTGTCTATTCCTACTAATGTTCCTGTTATACGAAAAGACACCCAGGATTTGGTATATAAAACAAAGCGTGAAAAATTAAAAGCAGTCATTGAGGAAGTCGAAAAAATGCGTTCACAGGGAAGGCCTATATTGGTAGGTACGACTTCTGTGGAGGTAAGTGAATTGCTGAGCAGAATGATGAAGCAAAAAGGTGTACCTCACAATGTGCTTAATGCAAAACAACATGCCAGAGAAGCGCAGGTTGTTGCAGAAGCCGGACTAACAGGAGCTGTTACCATTGCTACAAATATGGCCGGTCGTGGAACGGATATTAAACTTGGCGCCGGTGTAAAAGAAGCAGGTGGCTTGGCAATATTAGGCACTGAAAGGCATGAAAGTCGTCGTGTAGACAGGCAGTTGCGTGGCCGTGCAGGACGACAAGGGGATCCCGGAACCTCACAGTTTTTCGTGTCTCTTGAAGACGACCTCATGCGTATGTTTGGAAGTGAAAGAATCGCGTCTTTAATGGATAGAATGGGCTATAAAGAAGGTGAGGTAATTCAGCACAGCATGATTTCAAAAAGCATTGAGCGTGCACAAAAGAAAGTAGAGGAAAATAATTTTGGAATAAGAAAAAGGTTGCTGGAATATGATGATGTCATGAACAAGCAGCGCACCGTTATTTACGGAAGGCGTAATCATGCATTGTTTGGAGAAAGGCTTGCGCTTGATTTGGATAATGCATTTTATTCTGTTGCAGAGGGTCTCATTATTTCATTTAAAGAAATCAGCGATCACGAAGAATTTAAACTGGCGGTAATTATGAATTTTGGAATTGATACTACTATTACTGCTGAAGAACTCGATAAAGAAGATATAGATTCACTTTCGAATCGGTTATACCACGAGGCAAAAGATCACTATAACCAGAAGAATAAAGCGATGAACGAACAAACCCTTCCGGTTATAAAGAACATCCGAAAAGAACAGGCGGCTCATATAGAAAATGTTGCCGTTCCTTTTACAGATGGTAAAAAAGCTATGCAGGCAGTTGCCAATCTTGATAAAACTATTGCCAGCAATGGCGCCGAACTTACCAATGCTTTGGAACGAAATATTACCCTGGCATTAATAGATGATGCTTGGAAGGAACATCTACGTGCCATGGATGATTTAAGACATAGTGTACAAACCGCAGGATATGAGCAAAAGGATCCGTTAGTAATTTATAAGATTGAGGCATTCAATGCATTTAAGCAAATGGATGACCAGGTAAATAAGGATATCGTAAGTTTTCTTTGCCATTGTAGTATACCTGTGGAACAAAATCAAAATAACAGGATTCATGAAGAAAGGAGAAGAAAAACTGACATGAGCAAAATGCGTCAGCGTAAAGAAGAATTTGCAGGAGCAGGTACAGGGGGAGGCGGTGGTCCGGAATATCTTTCACAGGAAAATGATTATATAGATCCTTCAGAAAATGTAAAGCAGGAACCAATTAAAGTAGGCCCGAAAATTGGCAGGAATGAACCATGCCCGTGCGGTAGCGGAAAAAAATACAAGCAATGCCATGGAAAGGAAGCTTAATGCCAGCAAAGCAGAATTTATGACGATGAAAAGTAATACTTTGACCACATCCTATTTGCTGTTTTTATCATCTTGCATAATTATTTTCTTTGTTTCCACAATAATTTTTATGTGTCGTAGTTAATTATGCATGAAATTCGCACATAAGCAACTTGAGCATTTACCTCTCGAAAATTTAACGGCGGCACAGTTTCTTACCCTGGCAATTGAAACTTCAAGCTCATTGGGATGGGTTTTTGGCGATATCAATAAATCAGGATTTGTAGCTTATACTAACAATGGAATATTTTCGTGGAACGCAGAGGTTAGATTAAAAATACATAACGATGTAGCTAATCTGCAAAGTGCATCAAGGGGTGATGGGGTTGTAGACGTAAGAGAGAACAAAAAAAATATCCAAAATTTTATTGCGACTTTTAATACTCTGAAAAAAACTATCCACCCGGAAGAGCTTGCACCAAAATATGAAAAAATAAGGTCTGGTTTTTCGTCAAATTAAAGACGATCTATTCGTTATATTTTATATAATCTCCAATCTATTAATTCAGGAGTTCATCTACTTTCACAAACCCGTATCCTTTCTCTTTCAATATCGGTATCAATTCAGATAGATGATAATAAAATTTATCCACCCTCCGTGGATCTGTGCCA
This sequence comes from uncultured Chitinophagaceae bacterium, assembly GCA_963798665.1. Lineage (GTDB taxonomy): Bacteria > Bacteroidota > Bacteroidia > Chitinophagales > Chitinophagaceae > Ginsengibacter. The sequence goes on from CAWCUN010000001.1 coordinate 91,650, forward strand.
ATGTGCAGGAGTAAAATAAATCCATTCATACCGTTAGATGAAAACCGTTCGTATTGTAATATTGAATGCAATATGGAATCGCTGCTCACATATTTGTCATTCATTTCAGGATAAGTATAATCCGCATTGCTTCGGGTTCCCGGGGAAAAATTTATCAATTGTAATCCCATTTGATTTGTCCATATTGAAATAGAGTCGTTATACCATTCGTATGGAGGTAAAAAATAAAGTGCCTCATTTTTATCAATACCAAACTTTTTTAATTCTGTATATCCATTTTGTAAATCATTCTTAAATTGTTCATGAGTTATCAATAGGCTGTCTCGTTTTTCCCAATCACAATACAACAAATGCTTGTCTGAGTGCGAGCCGAGATAATTCCCATGCCGTTTTAGATTTTTTATGAGCTGTTTAAATTTTGAATTTCTATAGAAATTCCCTGTGAGAAAAAATGAACCATGAACATTTTGTCGCTGTAAAACTGAATCTATGTAATATCCACCATCGGCAAATTCATCTCCTGTAAAAACCAATGCAATCTTTTTTATGGTGGTATCACAACGAATGATTCCACCAATGGACATTATTGCACTGGAATGTAATGCCGTCATTCTTTTTGCTTCATCTTCTTTTGCGGCCATCAAATAAATTAAGGAAGCAGTGCCATCCATTGTAGGCTCATTGGTGCTGTAGTCGCCGGCATCATCATGATATACTACATAATCAGATTGAAATTCAGCATAGCTATCCTCATGTAATAATTTCAATCCACGCAAATTTTTATAAATACTTCCGTAAACAGGACCATCTACCAATCCTCCATCTAACGGATAGTGAAATAAAAAAGAAAAAGAAGAGTGTGGATCGGTGGGAGTATCGCCGCTTGCCGGCAATCCATAAACCATACTTGTTCCCCAGGGATTACACCCGAAAAGCCAATCATAACAAGCCTGCTCAAGTTCTGCAAATTGTTTGTCACCACTTAATTTTTTATACAAATAACATTGAATAGCAAACGAAGTATTGAGGTTATTGGAACACCAGATAAAAGGAACTCCGCGATAAAATGCATTTTGCCTTGCTTTTTTCCAAACTCTTTCTATTCCTTCTTTATAATAATTAATTAATGTCTCTTTAATTTTTTTATCAGAATTTTTTGCAAGTTCATAATGTCCAAAATTGTGAAACGGGTACCACTCATAGTGTTTTGCGGTATCGGCTCCCATCCATGGTGTTACTTTTTCTTCGGAGCCATATTTTAATGATGCATTAAAATATTTTTTATTACCCGTAAGCTCATACAAAGAGGCAGCACCAAGCTCCATATCATCTACCCAATTATCTTCTTCATAATAATATGGCTCACGGTTTGGGGCTGTCTGGCAAACGCCGGGTTTGTTTATTCCTAATTGAAATACTGATAAAGATTTTTCCTCTAAAACTTTTGAGAGTTGAGGGTCATTTTTTTTATACAGGATAGAGCCAAGCGCAAATGCACTGGCGAGTTTTCCGGCCGTAGACGCAATACCTGTTGAATGATTTTTATATTGTCCTAAACCTTGCGGTTTACCTGTAGCAAAATACACTGGACGACCTTTTCCAGGACCCAAGCCATAGTCAACAGAATCTAAGTTTGGCAATCGAAACCCGTGATGGTCACGATCATCTGCAAGTTGATTAAACATCCAGTTTTTTTGTGGATGCATTTTCAGCAACCAGTCTAATCCCCATGTTGCTTCATCCAAAACATCTGCTTTTCCATTGCTGCCATCAAGCCCATTTGCCCAATGTGTATCCTTAAATACATTCTGAAAATCGCGGTAAGCAGCTAACAAATGATAAGTGGCATTTGCAGAGGTGGTCACGTATTGAAGATAATCCGTAGCATCGTGCCATCCGCCCCACACATCGATAATACTACTGTCGGGCATCGGTCCATACATTGTATAACCATCATGTGTATGGCACGAATCTTTTAAAAAAGGATTGAAGCCGCTTCTTTGCTGACGCATGTAGCGAAGGCCAAAATCAGCAGTGCCTTTATATACATCAGCAGAAATTTTAAATTCAGGTGAAACAGCCTGACCACATTTGAGATAATAGCTTCCGGGATCTTTATAAGATGAAAATTGTAAACGATATGATTGAATAAAAGGACCATACTTTCCAAAAGCTTTACCGGTTGAAGCAGAGAACACAACTTTCGAAGTTTTAGAGTTAATTAATTGAAAATCCTGTTGCAGTTCATTATTCTTACTTACCCACACAGCCACTTTTATTCCCCCGGGAGTATATCCCAATTGATTAATTCTTACCCATGAATCCGGATTTTCGTAAGGTTTAAAAGAGATGATACATACAAATGCCAATAAACGGAAGCAAAAACTTTTGATGCTGTTTATTAATGAAAAGTTAGGAGCCATATTATTTAAGGAAATTGTAGAGAGTTATTCAAATTGCGTTTTTTCAAAACTAATGAAACCTATAGAATGAAGAAAAATATGGGAACCGCAATAAGGCCTGATTTGCAAAAAAATAGCTATTTTAAGGAAATAACAATTGAAAATTTAATAAATGTTTAGCTACAAAAAATGAATTATTTTTAAAAATCATCTTAAAACCGGCCAGGCGCTATAAAAATAAAAATGCTTCATCTGCTTTTCAGATAATAAATTTTACCAAAATTATACATTAAAAATGGGCAAGTAAAATCAACCTAAACAAAATGAAAAAAGTAAAGTTATTGTTGTTATTGGCTGTGCTTATTTCTTTAAACTTAGCCGCACAGACTTACAAAATTGATACCAGTAATATCTCTTTTGAAAACAAGCTGAGACCCTGTTTGAAAGTAACTTATGATGCCGATCCCCGTACTGTTAAGAAAGCGTGGAGCAGTTTTTTAAAAAAGAGTTATAAAATAAAAACAAAGGGTGTGGGCTTGTTAACCGATAAAGACATTATAAACTCACATGATATTACCATTAATAGCATTGCTGATAAACGTATGGATATGTATGCCAGGATTACCGATATTTCCTGGGGTTCGCAAATGAATTATTTCATGTCGTTCGGCTATGATTTTTTTATCGGCCCTGAAAATTATCCAAAAGAATTTGAAGGAATGAAAAAATTACTGAATGATTTTAGCGTTGAGTTTCTCAACGAATATTATGGTGATGAAACGTCGGATATTTTGAAAAAGATCAGAGGCTATGAAAAAGATATTAAGAAGAGTAATAAAACCATAAAGAAAAACGCCAAAAAATCGCGTAAGGCGTCCTCTGCGGAAGCATCGGGCCTCGAAGCGAGAAATAATACTCACAATAATGATATTGCCCGAACTGAAGAAAAAATAAAAGATTTGCAGCAAAAGCTGGAGGATATTAAAGTGAAGCAGGGGGGAATCACCCGTAATTAAATTACGAATTAGTTCTGAATTAAAACCTGCAATGCTTAAATTCAGCAAACAAATTTTCGGTTCTCAGGTAAAATTTTTACTATCATAAAACTATTGTAGCCGAAAAACAGCAGCATAAAATGCAAAAATTTTAAATAGATAATCTGAAATATATCCTGCATAAATGGGAATAGAGAAATATATTGATCATACAATTCTAAAACCAACCACCACTCTAGGCGAAATTGAAAGAGTTTGTAGCGAAGCTGTTAAATACCAATTTGCAGCAGTATGTATTCCTCCTTTGTTTGTGAGAAAAACAAAAGAGATTTTAAATAATTCTCAAATAAAAGTTGCAACAGTGATTGGTTTCCCTTTTGGCTATAACGCTATTGAAGCGAAAGTTGCAGAAATAGTTTTAGCAATAGTTGACGGGGCTGATGAACTCGATATGGTGATAAATATTTCAGCTATAAAAAATACTGACTGGAACTTTATTGCCAATGAAATTAACACGATTATACCTATTATAAAAAGTAAACATCAGATAATTAAAGTGATTATCGAAAGTGGAATTTTAACCGATGATGAGATCATAAAATGTTGTGATATTTATGGCGCAGCGGGAGTTGATTTTGTCAAGACCTCAACAGGCTATGCTGAAACAGGGGCTACTGTTCATGCAGTAAAATTGATAAGAGCGCATCTTGCAGATTCGGTACAAATTAAAGCAAGTGGTGGAATCAGAACTTTTGAATTTGCAAAAGAATTAATAGAAGCGGGAGCAACACGTCTGGGTTGCAGCAGCAGTGTTCAAATTGTAAAAGAAAGCCAGCGCTAAGTATTAACTTTTTATTTCTTACAACCAATTGCTGAAAATCGTAATCTTATGCATTGAAAAACAATAGACTTATTTTTGGAAAAATCCTGTGCATATGAAGTATTCGCTCATTTTAACTTTTATCTTCTTTGGTTTAAAATCTTTTTCGCAGGCAGCAGATACGATTGCTGCCAATAAAGTGGTCGTACACCAGGATTACCGGCTTAGTATTTTAGCAAGAAAAGAGGCAGAAATAAATACCGCTATTTTAAAAGCTGAAGCCCGCATTGCCCAGGGTTACAGGCTGATGATTTTGAATACAAATGATCGTGAGTACGCAATGAAAACCAGGGGTGAGCTTTTGCAGCGATATCCCGAACAAAAAACCTATATGTGGTTTGCAAATCCTTACATTAAAATAAAATTCGGGAATTTTAAAACCAAGGAAGAGGCTGAACCTTACAGAAAACAGATAAGCAAAATGTTAAATGGCGCAACTATTTATTTTCTTCCGGAAACAATTGAAGTAAAACCTGACAAAGATTTCAATCCTGACGACCTTAATTAATCGTTCCTATACGTTAGATATGGAAAAAGAGTTTCGATTACTGAAACTCTTTTATTTTTGAAGTATATTGATTGGGCTTTGAATAAAATGTAATGATAAAAGACAGAATAAAAGAACTTGCTGCACGATATTCTGATGAATTTACAGAGATCAGGCACCACTTGCATGCGAATCCTGAATTGAGTTTTAACGAGTTTGAGACGTCAAAATTTATTCAACAAAAATTAGAAAGCTGGAACATTACTTATGAAATAATGGCCCGTACCGGTGTGGTTGGAATCATAAAAGGAAATAATAACAGTGATAAAACTATTGCACTGCGGGCCGATATGGATGCGTTGCCAATCTCGGAATTAAATGAAGTTAACTATCGTTCAAAAAATCCGGGACTTATGCATGCGTGTGGTCACGATGTGCACACTTCCTGTCTTTTGGGAGCTGCGAAAATCTTAAATGAATTAAAAGATGATTGGGAAGGAAACGTAAAATTGATATTTCAGCCGGGCGAGGAAAAAAATCCCGGCGGGGCAAGCCTGCTAATTAAAGAAGGCGTCCTCGACAATCCGAAACCAGACGCCATTTTTGCGTTGCACGTTAACCCATCTTTGGCAGTTGGTAAGTTCAGTTTCCGGAGCGGAATGGTTATGGCAAGTGCAGATGAAATTTATATTACCATTAAAGGAAAAGGAGGACACGCCGCAGCGCCGCATCTTACAACTGATACAATTCTTGTTGCATCTCAACTCGTCGTAAATCTTCAGCAGGTTATCAGCCGGATGAATGATCCTTTTAATCCAAGTGTGTTGTCAATAACTTCTATACAGGGAGGAAATACGACAAATGTAATTCCTTCTGAAGTAAAGCTTATTGGTACATTCAGGGCAATGAATGAAGAATGGAGATTCAAAGCCCATAAGATTATTGAAAGGATTTGTAGGGATACGGCTGAAGTGAGCGGGGCCGGCATTGATGTTAATATTGATGTAGGATATCCTTTTGTGATGAATGATGAGGAACTCACAGTTATGGCTAAACGACAGGCAATAGAATTTGCGGGATCAGAAAATGTAGAAGAAACTGAAATGCGTATGGGAGCTGAAGATTTTGCTTTTTATTCTCACAAAATTCCGGCATGTTTTTTCCGGCTTGGTGTTGGAAATAAAGAAAAAAATATAACGTCCGGCGTGCATACACCTACTTTTAATATTGATGAAGCTGCTATAGAGAGCGGCATGGGAATTATGGCATGGCTTGCCGCATCATCACGCATCACCTGAGTTCACTACATTAAGTATCTTTACCTACAATTAATTTATAACCGAGCTTATAGATACAGGCCTTAAAACAATATATGGAAAAAAATCTTCGGAAGCAGGAGGCACTTGATTATCATTCAAAAGGAAGACCGGGTAAAATAGAAGTAATTCCTACAAAAGCCACAAAAACACAAAGAGACCTTTCACTTGCTTATTCACCCGGTGTGGCTATTCCCTGCCTTGAAATAAAGCAAAATCCCGAAAGTGTTTATCAGCATACAACCAAAGGAAATCTTGTGGGTGTTATAAGCAATGGAACGGCAGTTTTAGGATTAGGGGATATCGGACCCGAGGCCAGTAAGCCTGTAATGGAGGGAAAAGGAGTTTTGTTTAAAATTTTTGCTGATATCGACGTGTTTGACATCGAGATTAATGAAAAAGATCCTGAAAGATTTGTGGAAATCGTTGCAGCGCTTGAACCAACTTTTGGCGGTATTAATCTTGAAGATATAAAAGCACCCGAATGTTTTTATATAGAAAGAATGTTGAGGGAAAGGTTGCATATTCCCGTGATGCATGATGATCAGCATGGCACCGCGATTATCAGTTCCGCTGCGTTGCTGAATGCGCTGGAGATTCAACGTAAAAAAATTGATAAAGTAAAATTTGTTGTAAATGGCGCCGGAGCTGCAGCTTTGGCTTGTATACAGTTGTATGAGGCGCTGGGAGCCAAAACTTCAAATTTTATCTTATTTGACAGATCAGGTGTAATTCATGCTGAGAGAACGGGACTCGATGATACTAAAAAAAAGTTTGCAACAACCAGGAATACGAAACTAACGCTTCCCGAAGCAATGAAAGACGCAGATGTTTTTATCGGATTGAGTGTTGGAAATGTTCTCACTCCCGAGATGATAAAGAGTATGCCTAAAAATCCAATTGTTTTTGCCATGGCCAACCCTGATCCTGAGATCGATTATGATGTAGCCGTTGCCGCAAGAAAAGATATTATAATGGCAACAGGTAGAAGCGATTTCCCGAACCAGGTAAATAATGTTTTAGGTTTTCCTTATATTTTTCGCGGAGCGCTTGATGTGAGAGCCACACAAATTAATGAGGCGATGAAACTTTCGGCAGTAAAGGCTTTGGCGGAGTTGGCAAAGTCTTCCGTGCCAGATCTTGTGATTATGGCTTATAATGAAAAAACAATTGTTTTTGGTCCGAATTATATCATCCCTAAACCCCTGGACAATCGCCTGCTCTCAACCGTTGCACCTGCAGTGGCAAGGGCAGCTATGGATAGCGGCGTAGCAAGAGAACCCATTACCGATTGGGTTGAATATACTAATACACTAAATGAACGATTGGGTATTGATAACCAGCTATTCAGGGTAATCGGGAATAAGGCCAGGAAAAACCCAAAGAAAGTAGTATTCGCTGAAGCGGAAAATCAGAAAATATTAAAAACTGCTCAACTTGTACAGGACGAAGGGTTCGCCTATCCGATACTGTTAGGTGATTCAAAAAAGATAGCATCGATAGCACTAGAAAATGGAATAGACATTGAAGGCATTCCGGTTATTGATCCGAAAAGCGATGAAGCAGAAGAAAAAAGAGCTTTATATAGCGAATTGTTTTTTGCAAAACGACAGCGGAAAGGATTTAATAATTATGAAGCAAAAAAGATAATGAAGGACCGCTTGTATTTTGGTTGTATGATGGTAGAAACCGGTGAGGCGGACGCTATGATATCAGGTCTTTCCAGGAATTACCCCGATACAATTCGCCCTGCGTTGCAAATTATCGGCCTGGAAAAAGGTTCAAAAAAAGTTGCCGGCATGTATATTATGATGACTAAGAAGGGCCCGTTATTTCTTGCCGATACTACTGTGAACTTTAATCCGACTGCGGAAGAACTTGCTGACATTACCTTGATGGTCGCAAAAGAAGTAAAAAATTTTGGTATTACGCCCTGCATTGCCATGGTGAGCTATTCTAATTTCGGAAGCAGTAATTCTCCTGAAGCAAAATTGGTGGCCCAGGCAAGAGAAATTGTAAAACAAAAAAACCCCTCACTCGTTGTTGATGGTGAAGTGCAGGCGAATGTTGCTTTTAATAAAGAAATTTTGAAAGATAATTACCCGTTTAGTGAATTGGTGAATAAAGATGTAAATGTCCTCATTTTTCCTAACCTGGCTACGGGCAATGTAGCCTATAACCTTTTGCAGGAAGTTGGCGGAGCTGATGCAATTGGTCCTATTTTATTGGGCCTTGAGAAGCCTGTTCATATACTTCAGCTTGGCAGCCAGGTGCGCAGTATATTTAATATGGTTTTAATTGCCGTAATAGATGCACAAACAAAAGGCGCTGATAAAAAGACGGAAGATAATGGATCGACACGCAGATGGAGAAAGCTTAAATAGGTTTCTAACGAATTGTAAATTTTTAAAGGATTATGCTAAAATTCATAATTCGGTGGTAAATGCAGGCTTTCAAAATAAATATTAATTCATGAAATTATTTTCCACGATAGGCAATTACATTTTGTTGATAAAAGGGATGTTTACCAAACCTGAAAACTTAAAAATGTACTGGAAGGAATTAATGCATCAGTCAGTGGAAATAGGGCTGGGTTCATTAGGGATAGTTGCTGTAATATCCATTTTTATGGGTGCAGTAAGTGCTGTACAAACGTCCTATCAGCTCACAAGCCCGATACTTCCCAAAGAAACAATCGCCTATATTGTTCGGGATACAGTGATACTGGAGTTTGCACCCACATTAGTTTGTATTGTGCTGGCAGGGGTGATCGGAAGTAAAATTGCCGGGGAATTAGGTAATATGAGAGTGAGCGAGCAAATTGATGCACTTGAGATTATGGGCATCAATACTAAATCTTACCTTGTAATGCCAAAGATAGTCGCCGCTTTAATAACGATTCCTTTGCTGGTAATTCTTGCGATGGTATTAGGAATTTATGGAGGGAGACTGGCTGGAAGCCTCGGCGGTATTCTTTCCACAGATATTTATGACCGGGGATTAATTCAGAGTTTTGCTCCTAAAAATGTTTGGTTTGGCCTTTCAAAAGCTTACACTTTTGCGTTCATAATAAGCAGCATTTCTTCTTTTTACGGATACAACGTAAAGGGAGGGGCCCTGGAAATAGGAAGGGCCAGTACTACTGCTGTAATTACAAGCTGTATACTTATTCTTTTTGCCGATTATATACTTGCATTCTTTTTATTGTAATAGGTTGCCTTTCCAAATTAATAACGATGGCAAAACAATACCTGTAAAAAAAAGTTTCAGATGATAATACAATCAGTAAATAATAGTTATTCTTTGAGCGATAGTATATTTTTGAATATATAATGCACAATTCTATTCACTATGATAGAAATAAAAAATGTTAGTAAAAGTTTTGGCGACAAGGAAATACTTAAGGGTGTAAGTGCGGTAATGGAGACGGGAAAAACTAACCTTATAATTGGAACCAGTGGTAGTGGAAAAACTGTTTTGCAAAAATGTATGGTAGGTTTATTTGAAGTAGATAACGGGGAAATAATATTCGATGGTAGAAGTTTAACAACTATGCACCAGGAGGAGCGTAAAGAATTGAGGCAGCAGATAGGAATGCTTTTCCAGGGTTCCGCACTTTTTGATAGCATGACTGTTGAACAGAATGTAAAATTTCCCCTTGATATGTTTACAAACTGGAATCATTCAAAAAAAGTTGATCGGGTAAATGACGTACTGGACCGTGTAAATCTCAAGGATACCAATAAAAAATTTCCGGCGGAAATAAGCGGTGGAATGAAAAAGAGAGTGGGTATCGCAAGGGCTATCGTTTTAAAGCCTAAATATTTATTTTGCGATGAACCCAACTCTGGGCTCGACCCGCAGACTTCTATGGTGATTGATTTACTGATACGGGATATTACAAAAGAGAATAATATTACCACGGTTATCAATACCCATGATATGAATAGCGTGATGGAAATTGGAGAAAATATATTGTATCTATATCTTGGCAAAAAGGAATGGGAAGGAACTAACAAAGAAATAATTTTTAACAAGCATGATAAACTGAACGAGTTCATATTCGCTTCAGAATTTTTAAGAGATGCAAAAGATATGAGAATGCTCGAAGAGAAAGGAATTATAGACAACGACAGGAATATGGAAGAGATATTACGCGATGGAGGCGCCAATCTTGTAATGGATGATAATGATCAGCCACCAGAAGCGTAAACCAATAAAAGATAGTTGTACATATCCACTCATCCCGAATTCGTACCTTATAGGTAATTGCCCCAAATACCATCTACATTATCTCTATTTTCATTTTATAAAAAGAAAATATTTTGAAAAAATTAATTGCGGCTCTTTCAATATTGATTATTTCAGTGTCAATGATTCCTCCTTCAGGAAGTAGGGAGGTGCTAAAAAAAATGCTTGATCGCTTCGCAGGCAAATGGTATAAAACATTATCGTTTAATCAAACAACAGAAGTTTACCGGAACGATAGTTTAGTGCGAACAGAGACCTGGTATGAAAATATTAAATTTCCAACCGATTTTCGGATTGATTTTGGAGATACTGATAGCGGTAAGGCGGTTGTTTATAAAAATGATTCTGCCTTTTTTTTCAGGAATGGGAAAATAGCTGGTGTAAGGCCCGATGAAAATGATTTATTATTTTTATTAGGTGGAATGTATTTTTATAAGTTTGACGAGGTTATCTCTAAAATGAAATCATATGGGTACGATTTGGAAAAATTTCACGAGGACAACTGGCGGGGAAAGGAAGTTTATGTAATTGGCGCCGGCAAAGGAGAAGATTCAGTAAATCAGCTTTGGATAGAAAAGAAGAATTTAAGTCCGGTAAGAATGATTAAGTTCGGGGATAATAATAAAGAAGAGGCATATTTTGAAAACCATGTCGGGATAGGTGGAGGTTATACCGAAACGCTTGTTCACTTTTTTATAAACGGGAAGCTAATCCAGGTGGAGAAATATCATGACCTGAAAGCAAATGAAGAAATTGACTCCTCAATTTTTGACACCAAAAATTTTATGAAATTGAAGTTGTAGTAAGATTAATCACTGAATTTAAAAGATATCCCCGAAAAAATAGCTGCATTTACAGGTTATTTATTTAACTACCTGGAATTTTCCTGACTCAATGATGTTTCCCTTGGCATCGCGTAACTGAAAAATATAAACGCCGCGATAGAAATCTGTAAGAGGAACAGTAATTTTTTCGGCTGAAGGCTTAAGCTCAACTACTTTTTTACCTATAAAATTAAAAATGAGGAGGTTATATGATCTGTACGAATCGCCTTGAAATTCAAAATTAATAAAACTTACCGCGGGGTTAGGATAAAACTTAACACTTTTCACGTCGTTGGCACTAATGAAGGTTGACTTAACCTGTGCAGCGCTGCTAAAATGAAAACCGGCAATAAGAATAAATATGTAAAAAAATCTTTTCAATATGTCTAAAGTATCTTTAAAATTACAACTTTTATAACAGGATCAAAATTTCTCTGTTTAATTATAACAAAGTTATAGAAATACTGCCTGTAGTAAAATTAACGTACATTAGTCACATTAATTGTACCATCCTCCTAAAATTACTATGGATCTATTACAACTGCTGGTATCACAAACAATTAGTTGAGTTGCGCCAGGCATTTTTTGTATTGCCGCATAATTCGGTTCCTCTCCCGCGTTTTCGAGTATTTCAGCATAACGTATGATTCCATCTTTGTCAATTATGAATGCACTTCTTTTGCTTACGCCTTTCATTTCCATTGTAAATATTTCATAGATACAATCATATTCTTGTGAAACGGTTTTATTAAAATCGCTTAATAAGGGAAAGTTTAATTTTTGATCTTGTTTAAATTTTGCAAGAGTTTGAGGTGAATCGACAGAAATTGCCAACACATTTGCAGAGCGGTTATTATACAAACTTATATTGTCTCTCACATTACAAAGTTCTTTGGTGCCCACTCCTGTGAAGGCAAGCGGAAAAAATAATAATATCACATTTTGTCTTTATAATCGTTAAGAGAAACCGTTTGCTTATCCGAACTGTATAAAGAAAAGTGAGGCGCTTTTGAACCCACTTCAATTTTCATGAAATTTATTTAATCGTACAAAAATATATAATTAATTTCCGCTCAATAAATCGGCTTAATCATCTTAAAAAAAAGGTTATTACTGAAATGATGAGGGAAAAAAGAATACGTTTCAAATTATTGTTATCCCCTTTTGTTTATTTTTTGATGTAGCAATCATTGCACCCCAAAACGCATGAAGACATTGAAATCACGAAGAAGACATTGAAACGATAAGAAAAGGGGATAAGGCAAGTGATGAAGATTATTCTAGCAAAACTTTCCGGAACGATATCTCCGGGAGAATGTATGAAAATGTTCCCGATAAGATAATGTTCTTGATAAGATTAAAACCTCGAGTGAACTGGAGCCCAATAATAATTACCATACTTCATAAGCCAATAACTCATTCTCAATTTTTATACGTTGACCCTCCTTAACTATATAAAAACAAGCAGCTGCTGTAATGGCTGCAACCGCAAAAAAATAAAATCCAACGCTACTTTTTTTTCTTTTTTTATTGGAACATGAATTGCCCATAATACATGCTTTTCAAAAAATATAATTAGACTGTAAATTAGTAAAAATCATTCCTCAAGAAAAATGTTTTGTGCGTGATTAGATCACTGGCTGAAAATATTTACAGGTAAAATAACTTCCCACCTGTTTCGTCCTGTACTCCCAAATAAATCATTATTTAATAAGCGACTATACCTCATGCCAATTGATAGTACTTTTTCGTTCCACCACTTTGTATCGAAAGTAATTTCAGCTCCGGCTGAACGAAAGTTAGCTGCAAATTTATTTCCATTGTCAAAGACATCCTTTGCATGCGTATCGTCATAAAATAAATTAGCTCTTATTCTTAGCAGATAAAAAATATCGGCAAATCCTGCATCCGGGTAAAATAAGGGTAAATGATAGTCAATGCCCCATTTATACATCTCAAATAAATTTATTGAAGTATAACCCCTGGAAAAGGGAAATCCACTTGAAAAATTTATTTGAGCGATTGAATCTTTTCGCAAGTAGGCGCTATTCAAAACAACGCTGTGTGTTTTTAAAAATCCGGGTAAGTATAAACTTCCGGTTGCCAGGAATTGAAATCCTTTATAATGTGAAATAGTGGTTTTGTAATTTATCTTAACTACCTCTGCAAAAGAAGGGAATATTTGCTGGGATGCTTTTTGAATTTGATGTGTAAAAGATAAAAAATTGCTGCTATAGCTATATGAAATTTTCCCCAGTGTATCTTTATAAACGCCTTTGAAATTACTTTTGTTATACACGTATTGTGAGCCAAAATTTAAAAAAGTAAATGAGCGGCCTTTACTAAAATTAAGAGGAATATTAAACCCTCCGAAGGGCTCCAGTTCATTAAAATACACCTGTCTTCCATTGTATAAAGCACGTCTGTCAACCGTATATTCGATGCCGGCAGATAAAAATGGGAAAAGCCCTCCGTATGTTGCACTAAAGCCTGCCCGTTTAAATTTCTCCGAACGGTCGTAAGTAAATGCAAGTTGTGACTGAAATGTGTTGAGAGTATTCTCACTCACGAGTGCTAAAGTATATTGGGGATCATTAGCGAAAGGTTCAATGCTATGAAAATTAAAGAGCTTAAATCCTTTCGAATATTTTGTAACCGGAAAAGAATCGTTTGGTACCTTTCTGAGAAGATTGGAATTCGTTTTCTCTAATGAGGTAATTCCGAAGTTTGATGTATTCTTTCCGAGGCTTTCAGGATTTATTTCTTCAAACCGCACATTGGTTTTTGGCACTTCTTGTAACCGGTATCCATTCGCTGTAAAAGTGCTCCAGATAATACTCCCTTGGTTTGCAGATGGTTGGTACTTGCCAATTCCATTTTCTCCTGGATAGTTTATACGCCATAATTTTTTATCTGTAAAGGTGTAGGCAAATAATTCATCATTCTTTTTGTATAAGAGGGAAAAATACAAAGTATCATTAAAGAAAGACGGAAAGCCAATTACATTATATGAAAAAGGAATCAGGTAGCTGGTTTCATCAGTAACCGCATTTACAACAGCAAGAGACATTCTGCCTGATGAATTTCTAACCGGTGTAATAATCGTTCTATTGTCGTAAAATTTTGGATATGTATAAAAAAGATGGTGAGGATTCGGAATTATTTTTATCACCCTTCCGGTCGCAGCATCCAATAAATGCAAATTGTATTTCAGATCCGTCTCTACATTTACGGCTACTACTTCCTTCCCATCGGTGCTAATATCAGGAGAAAAATATTTCGAATGATCCGTAAGCGTCTGTTGTTTCCCATTAGTTATGTCAAGAATTTTTAAATCACTGTAGTCGCGATATCCCCATCGTATGTCCGGCCGGTATGAGGCATAAACAACTTTGCCGTTTTTATAGCTAAATTGATTATCGAGTGAGTAATCCTTTGTCCTTAATTTTTTTTTCTCATTGCCGGTACGGATAATAAACTCTGGTATTTGCTTGTGGCCACTTCTTACAAAAATCATAGAGTCATTTCCTGCATAGGTTGGATATTGTTCGTCTGTATAAACCTGCGTTTTTAATTTGATTTGATTATCAGCCTCAAGGCTAAATTGTTTTTTAAAGAAATTGAAGGCCTCGTTTCTGAAAGTAACATAATCTTCTCCCGAATATTTTTTTATGGCGTGCTGAAACGGGTAAAATAAAGCTTTGAAAGATGCAGCATCATAAGTTACATTTTCCCAAAATTGATCGCCATACTTTTCCCTTCCATAAGCTACAAGCAAAAATCCCAACTCATAATGATTCGGTACAAAATCTTTATAAGAACCATTCCTAAGCTTCATCCAGCTATATTGTTTTCCGCCTTTCCACAACGCCCGAAATCCATTATAAAAAAATGGAAGACTGCCCCGCCCCTGGGGGCTTAAATTCGTTTCATTAAAAACTGCATCGCCTTCAAAAAACCAATTGGGTATTGAAGCGTTATTTGCAAATGCCTGCCCCTCATCCCCAAAAATATCGTACAATACCCTGGAAAGCCCAACCTTAAAATTATTGTATTGCTGCACATGCCTGTATTCATGGATGGTAAGTTGGTCGGGCCATGCAAGGCTACCCAACTCAAAGCTATTTTGCAATGGAGTAATTAAAAATTCGCTTCTGAAAGGCCCCAGCCCCACGTATCCATTGGAAACTGTAGTTTGGTTTTGAATAACAAGATTTATTTTTTTTAATCTGTTGCCAATTGTTTTTTCCGTAGGCCCATTGATAAATCTAATTATATTGGTTACTCTTTCTGCTGTTGAATCAAGGCCTGCCGGAAAAATAATTCGTGATAGCGGCGTATTAATCTGCTTCCATTTGAGAGAGGGCGGATTTCCTCCAAAAATCTGGGTAAGTCCTTGTAAACAGATTATGAGTAAAACGGCAACCAGCCAATATTTCTTATAATAAAACATAGAAACTTATACGTGCGATGAAGATATGGAAAATTGCACATCGGCGAATTTGACAGACCTTCAAAGTCAGCAATGAAATGATATACACATCCATACTATTTTCCGGGGCATAGCGTTCTAACAAGGCAGGCCCTAACTACAAGTGTTCGTATTCTTAATTTTAAATTTAAGTATATAAACATTTGAATAATTTTGTTACCCATGATGAAGTTTTGCCTTATTGTGTCTTTGCTGCTGCTAATAAATATTTCCTGCAAAAAGAATGGGGATTCGGGTGGGAGTGTATTTTTGGAACAGTACTTTGAGTCTAATGTTCTTAACAGAAATTTTACAGTAAGCCTTGCCCAGGATAATGGTACTGACATCACAGCAAATTATAACGGGTATGTATTTGTGCTTTTGAAAACTGATTTTTATCATGGCCCATTACAGGCTACAAAAGACGGGGTTACGGCAACGGGGACGTGGAGTTGTAATGATGATTATGGCAAGCTAACGATAACTCTGCCCGACACGCCCTCCGAATTTAAATTTTTGACAAGAGCATGGAGGTTTACCAGTAAAAATTTACCTACAATGGAACTTGCACCGTGGGGCTCAAGTGCACCGGTTGTTTTGCATATGCATCGACAATAAAATTATACCGAATAAAATATTTTATTGCCGGACTTTAAATATACTCATTGTAAAATGAGTGGGCGTTTATAAAATCTATATCTACGGAAAATTGAAAAACCTACTAATGCACCCGACTGCCCGATATCCTGCATTTGCAAAAAGACTTGTTTTGCTCTGTATAGTATTGTGTGGAACTGTTCTTTCAAATGCTCAACTCCATGCAGATTTTACTGCAACTCCTGAAGCCGGGTGTGCTCCTCTTGTCGTAAGTTTTGCTGATTTTTCCTCAGGAAACCCTTCCTCATGGAAATGGGATTTAGGAAACGGTACAGTATCGATTTTGCGAAATCCCTCTGTTACTTATTTTAATCCGGGGCAATATACAGTTAAGCTTGTGGTAAAAAATTCTCAGGGTGCGGATTCTGTCATAAAAAGTCAATTCATTAAAGTCTATGCGTCGCCGCAGGTGAATTTTTCAGCTACTCCGCAATCGGGTTGTTTTCCTTTGGTTGCAAAATTTACTGATCAAAGTCTTGCAGCTAGCGGAACAATCAAAAGTTGGGAGTGGGATTTTGGAGATGGCGTATTATCAAATGACCAAAATCCTCAACACACTTATTTTACCGAAGGTAATTACAACGTTTCATTGCGTATTGCTAATAGTTTTGGCTGTATTTCTTCTCTTACAAATCCACAGTATATCCAGGTAAGTGAGGGATTGCATGCTGGCTTTACCAACACAAAGCCTTTAACTTGTAATCAACCGGCAACAGTCCAATTTTCAA
The DNA here is from genome assembly GCA_963798665.1 of uncultured Chitinophagaceae bacterium. Taxonomy (GTDB): domain Bacteria; phylum Bacteroidota; class Bacteroidia; order Chitinophagales; family Chitinophagaceae; genus Ginsengibacter. The sequence goes on from CAWCUN010000001.1 coordinate 108,661, forward strand.
ATACTTCTACAGGTCCGGGTGTGCTCTCTTATCGTTGGCAATTTGGTGATGGAAGCATTTCTACTCTTGAAAACCCTTCACATACCTACAGCCTGGGAACTTATACCGTGAGCCTGATTGTATTTAATGCCAATGGTTGTTCGGATACAATAATTAAACCTGATCTGATTTCTCTTGGCAATTTGAAAGCAGATTTTTCTGTACCTCCAATTGTATGCCAGGGCAGCAATGTGAGCTTTTTAAATACAAGTAAACCAAGTCCGTCGGAGGCAACATGGGATTTTGGAGATGGCACTTTTTCAAATGCGATCAATCCGGTAAAAGCCTTTGCAAATACAGGAACTTTTAATGTAAAAATGATAGCTGGCATAGGCACATGTAAAGATTCTGTTTCAAAACCCGTGCAGGTAGTTGTAAAATCAAAAGCAGATTTTGCTGCAACGCCAACCATCTCCTGCAGGGCACCCCTAACAGTAGATTTTACAAATATTACATCACAGGGCAGTACCTTTTCATGGGATTTTGGTGACGGCACATCTTCTAATCTTGCCAATCCTTCACATACCTATTTGAAAGAAGGGTTTTATTCAGTAAAGCTTGTTTTCACAAATGCGGGGGGCTGTACAGATACTATAGAAAAAAAGGATTTTATAAAAATTAAATCACCGGTTGTCACCATAGATAATCTGCCGCAAAAAGGATGCGCTCCTCTTACTCATGCTTTTACGGCAAGTGTAAATTCCATCGATCCGGTAACAAGTTATTTATGGGGTTTTGGTGATGGTACCACTTCTTCTTTACCAGCTCCAACTCACACTTACACAACACCAGGTTCCTACTCGATATACCTTTTTTATTCTACAGCTTCGGGATGTACAGATACTGCCAGGGTAATAAATGGAATTCAGGTTGGCTCAAAGCCAAAAGTAAATTTTTCTGCTGCGCCACGTGATGTATGTGCATCTTCGAAAATTAATTTTAATGACCTTTCAACCGGAAATCCTGATCAGTGGCTATGGCTGTTTGGCGATGGATCAAAATCTCTTGCCAAAAATCCGGAACATCAATACTCTGATTCGGGTTATTTTTCTGTAACATTAATAGCAACCAATAATGGATGCCCGGATACACTTGTAATTCCAAAATATGTTCATATTAAAGCGCCAATTGCAAGATATAAATATGCAACCGACTGTAGCCAGCAGGGCCACGTTGTATTCACTGATAAGTCAATAGGGGCAAATTCGTGGCAATGGGATTTTGGCGATGGTACTTCTTCAACAATTAAAAATCCTTCGCATGATTATACACTATCCGGTGTTTATGTTGTTCAGTTAAGCGTTTCTAATAATACTACCGGGTGTGCTTATACGAAAACTGACACTGTGAATGTGTTAAAAGAAATTCCCGACTTCACTTCAAATGTTTCTGCTACCTGTAAAAATACCCCTGTCGTTTTTAATGCGATAAATAGTATTCCGGCAAATATAAGTTCATACACATGGAAATTTGGCGATGGACGTGTGGTTACCAGTACTTCTAATTCTGTAAGTCATAGTTATAAAAGAGCAGGCAATTATAATGTAACTATGGTCTTGAATACAACCAATGGTTGCAGCGACTCTATCGTTAAGCCACTGGCAATAAAAGTGGACGGGCCAACAGCGGTTTTTAAAACTGAAAGCCCCGGGGCATGCCAAAACAATGTGGTAAATTTTATAGACAGTTCCTACGCTAATGCCACTTATGCCATTCAGCAATGGCAATGGAATTGGGGTGATGGAATTAGTCAAAATTTCTCTAACGGACCCATTTTTCAACATACTTATTCTACAGCTGGCAATTATTCAGTTTCATTAAAAGTCACCGATAACAACGGATGTACTGACAGCATCAGTAACGTAAATAGCATCATAATTTCCCAGCCAGTTGCATCATTTAAAGCTGATACACTTTCATGTACTTCGCAGGAGATTGAGTTTTCGAATTTATCAACCGGACCTGGTCTCAAATATGCTTGGAATTTTGGGGATGGTACATCTTCAACCCAGCGCAACCCCGTTCATATTTACAGTAGTGAAGGTGTTTATAGTGTAAGCCTTTCTATAACGGATATATATGGTTGTGGTGATTACATTTCCAAAACAAACTATATTAAAATTGCAAATCCAAAAGCGAACTTTGCAGTAAGTGACACCGCGGGCAACTGTCCTCCGTTAGTTGTAAATTTTACAAATACCGCAACTAATTATTCAAGTTGTACGTGGAATTTCGGTGATGGCACAACTTCATCATCTTTAAATCCCTCTCATTTTTATGCAACTCCCGGTACTTTTAAGGCTGTTCTAACTGTAAAGGGCCCTGGTGGCTGCACTGACCAGAAAAGCGTTCAAATCAAGATTAAGGGTCCTACAGGTTCCTTTACTTACACAAATATTTCAGGATGTAATCCTTTGCGAACAAATTTCAAAGCCACTACTTTAAAGAATACAACTTTTGTGTGGGATTTTAACGATGGCACTACAATAGTAACTCCTGATTCAATTGTATCGCACCTATATGAAACAGCAGAAAGTTATTTACCAAAAATGATATTAGTCGATGCTGCCGGCTGCAAAGTTCCTATTGTTGGTGCTGATTCCATTAAAGTTTACGGAGTGAAAGCTTCGTTTACAAGTCCAAGTACAACTTATTGCGATTCAGCAAAAGTAGCATTTACGAACACCAGTACAACTAATGATGTTCTCACAAAGTACCTGTGGTTTTTTGGGGATAATTCAACCTCTATTCTTCAAAATCCTGTTCATACTTATAATGCAACCGGGAATTATGCGGCACAGCTTTTTGTTACTTCAAAAAATGGTTGTACAGATTCAGTAACCCTGCCTTCTTCCGTTAAAATAGTCAGAAGTCCGAAAATAGCTATAGGAGGGAATTCCGGGGCATGTACGCCTGCAACATTAACTTTTAATGGAATTATTTCTGTTGCCGATACTTCTTCTCTTAACTGGAAATGGGATTTTGGCAACGGTAACGTATCAACGCTGCAAAACCCCGCAGCCCAGACTTTCGCAAATACAGGATCTTATGCGGTTCACGCCATAGCAATCAATAGCAGCGGCTGCACTGATACTACTACCAAGCTCGTGGAAGCATATCCATTACCAAACCTACATCCAACTATTGATACAACGTTATGTAAAGGTGCATCATTGGTTTTAAACGCAAACGATGCGCAAACTTATTCCTGGAGTCCGGGTTTGTATCTTTCATGTGCAAACTGTTCAAATCCAGTTTCACGGCCAGATTCGGCGATCAGGTATTTTGTGACAGGCAAAAGCGGCAGGGGATGCACCTCTACTGATTCTGTTTTTATCGATGTGAAATTACCAAACACCGTAAAAGTTGGCGGTCCCGATACATTATGCTTTGGCTCAAGTCTGCAACTATCTGCGACGGGGGCGGAAACCTATAGCTGGTCTCCATCTGAAGGATTAAACAATCCCCGTATCTCATCACCTATCGCATCACCCGGAGAAACGACTACCTATAAAGTTACCGGCTCAGATACTAAAGGATGCTTTACGTCAACTGCTTCTATTCCTGTGAGGGTATACCCGATTCCTGTGATAAATGCGGGCCCGGATAAAACAATTAATGTTACCAAATCCTATGATATCGTGCCCGAGCTTTCACCGGATGTTACCAATGTTACCTGGACCCCGTCAACAGGGATCATTGCAAATAATTATCCTGGCATATCAGTTAAACCGGCACAAACAACTGAGTACACATTAGAAGCGACAAACGAAGGGGGTTGCATTGCCAGAGATAGAATTTCAATATTTGTTATGTGCGACAATACGAATGTATTTGTGCCAAACACATTTTCTCCTAACGGAGATGGCACAAACGATGTTTTTTATCCCAGGGGAACAGGAGTTTTTAATATAAAAAACCTTCGCATTTTCAATCGTTGGGGCGAGGTCGTATTCGAAAAATCATATTTTAATGCGAACGATGCTTCTGTAGGTTGGGATGGAACCTATAAAGGGAAAAAGCTTTCCCCGGAAGTGTTTGTGTATATGCTGGAGGTGGTATGTTCAAACAATCAATCATTAATTTATAAAGGCAATGTGACGTTAATAAAATAAAGTGACTAGTCTCAAACAGGCAATAAAGGCAAATCCTGGAGAGAAAAAAAATATCCAAAAACATTCTTATGAAAAACATTTCTTCGAAATGCCTGGCTGTGATCGCTGTCTTTTTTCTTGCAAAAGACACTAGGGCCCAGGACATTCATTTTTCGCAATTTTTTGAAACGCCATTGTTAAGAAACCCGGCACTTGCGGGCATTTTCAGTGGCGATTTCAGGGTGCAGGCTGTGTATCGTAACCAATGGAATTCTGTAACTGTTCCTTATCAAACGACATCTTTAAATACAGAATATAAATTACCGATAGGTCACGCAAATGATTTCTTAACTATTGGTGGCGAGATATTATATGATAAATCAGGGACAGTTGCTTTAACGGCCACTCATATACTTCCGGTGTTAAACTATCATAAATCGCTAAGCGCAGAAAGAAATATGTACTTATCAGCGGGTTTTTCAGCTGGTGTTGTGCAAAGAAAAATTGACAGATCAAAGATTACCACTAACAGCCAGTTTGATGGAGAAAACTATAATCCCGCACTTTCTGACGGAGAGTCGTTTGATAATAACGGTTACCTGTATTTTGACGGGAGTGCCGGCTTAAGTTTTAACAGTCAAATTGGTGAAAACGAAGACAATAATATTTTCTTTGGAGCAGCCTACCATCATTTTAATAAGTCTGCGAAAGTATCATTTTTCAATAGTCCCGATGTGGAACTTGTTCCAAAAATTGTTTTATCTGCCGGTGTAAAAATGAGTGTAAGTGATTACTCTTACATAACATTTCATTCAGATTATTCTCAGCAAGGCGGAAATACAGAAATAATCGGGGGCATGATTTATAGCCTGAAAATGGACGACCCGACTGAATCAAAATATATAGTTTCCGGGGGGGTATTTATAAGATGGAAGGACGCCTTAATACCAGTTGCGAAATTCGATGTAAAGCCATTGACTTTTGCATTAAGCTATGATGTAAATGTGTCGCCACTAAAAACAGCAAGCCAGGGCAAGGGCGGATTTGAATTGTCGTTGTCTTATCAAAAATATTTTGACAGAGATAATTCGTCACGTGAGGCAGTCCGCTGTCCAAGATTTTAAGTTTCGTTTAAGCTCTAAAAGACTTTAATCGGAATTGTATCTTTGCGAAAAAATTAATGAAAATAAGTGAAGTAATTGCCTGCCTTGAAGATTTTGCTCCACGGGCTTTGCAGGAAGACTATGATAATTCGGGCCTGCTTATCGGAAGTAAAAATGACGAATGCTCTGGTATCCTTACAACACTTGATGTAACAGAAGACGTAATAGCGGAAGCCTCCAGGAAAAAATACAATCTTATAGTTGCACATCATCCTATAATTTTTAAAGGGCTAAAAAAAATAAATGGAGAAAATTATGTAGAACGTTCAGTTATAGCTGCCATAAAAAATAATATTGCTATCTATGCTATACATACAAATCTTGACAATGTTGTAAATGGAGTGAATCAAAAGATAGCCGAAAAATTACATCTTGAAAATATTAAGATCCTTGTTCCAAAAGAAGGAATTTTGAAAAAGCTGGTTACATTCTGCCCACAAAAAAATGCCGAAGAAGTAAGAAGTGCCTTATTCGAGTCGGGGGCCGGCCGGCTTGGCAATTATAGTGAATGCAGTTTTAATTTGGAAGGTTTGGGCACTTTTAAAGCAGGAGAGAACGCAGAACCCTATGTTGGCAATATTGGTGAAAGGCATACAGAAAATGAAACAAGAATAGAAGTAATTTTTGCCGGGCATCTGCAAAATAAAATATTAATGACATTAAGTGAAATACATCCCTACGAAGAAATTGCGTATGACCTTTATTCATTAAGTAACCAGCAAAATGATATAGGAAGTGGAGTAATCGGCGATTTTACAGGGCCTGTTTCAGAAGGACAACTACTCGCCTTACTTAAAACGTCATTTAATCTTTCTGTAATCCGGCACTCTCCGGTATTAAACAAAAAAATTACAAAAGTTGCCGTTTGTGGTGGCGCTGGGAGCTTTTTACTTTCTGCGGCAAAAGCTAAAGGCGCGGATGCTTATATAACGTCGGATGTAAAATATCACGAGTTTTTTGATGCTGACAACACTATTTTACTTGTTGATATTGGCCATTATGAAAGCGAGCAGTTTACCAAAGACCTTCTAACTGACATTTTGCAGCGAAAATTTCCTAACTTTGCCGTCCAAAAATCAGAAATTATGACAAATCCGATACGATATTATTCATAAACCGGTTGGGTTCAATTTTTGGAATAAATTAAAAAACTATTTAAATATATGTCACAGGTCAAAGATTTCTCTGTAGAAGAAAAATTATCATCTATTGTAAAACTTCAAAAAATTGATAGTAAACTTGATGGTATCCAGATTTTAAAAGGCGAATTGCCTATCGAGGTAAGCGACCTCGAAGATGAAATCGCCGGATTGCACGCACGCCAGAATCGAATCGAGGAAGAGATAAACGGAATGCAGCAATTTATAGAAGATAAAAAAACTATTATTAAAGATTCGCAGGAGCTTATTAAGAAATATGAAAAGCAAAGTGACAACGTAAAAAATAATCGTGAGTTTGAAGCGATTAATAAAGAAATTGAGATGCAGACACTGGAGGTGAAACTTGCAGAAAAACATATCAAAGATGCCACTGAGGATATTGCAGAAAAAGGCAAGCAACTTGAAGTGGCGAAGAAAGCAGTAGCGACAAAAGAAGCAAATTTAAAAGGGAAAAAAGGCGAATTGGAAAAGATCATTACTGAAACTGATAAGGAAGAAAAAGCTTATAACAAGCAAGCTGCTTCAGCAAGAGAGCACGTGGATGAAAGGTTATTGGTAAGTTATGACAGGATCCGTAAAAACTATCGCAACGGGCTCGCTGTTGTTCCCGTAGAGCGTGATGCATGCGGTGGCTGTTTCAATGCAATTCCTCCACAAAAACAAAGTGATATTAAACAACGTAAAAAAATTATTGTTTGTGAAAACTGCGGTCGTATACTTGTAGATGATGAGTTGAACAATTCGGTTGAAATAAAATAATTCAGAATTTATTGAAACTTGTAACAGGGTGCTTTTGCACCCTTTGTTGTTTATGGAAGAAACATTAATTCCAGCTAAAAAAATGGAATTGGTGTAATTTGCCTTTCGAATGCTTTACGAGCTACACATACAGAACTATGCTATAATCGATTCCATTAAAATAATTTTTTCCCCTCATTTAAACATTATTACCGGGGAAACCGGGGCTGGTAAAAGTATTGTAATGGGAGCACTGAGTCTTATTTTGGGTGAGAGAGCTGATACTTCTGTTTTACTTAATAAGGAGAAAAAATGTTTTATTGAAGGCACATTTAAAACAGAGCATTTATTAGTTAAAGAATTTTTGCAGCAAAGTGAACTTGATAGTGGCGAAGAAATTGTAATACGCCGCGAAATTTCTGTCAATGGCAAATCACGTGCTTTTATTAATGATACACCTGCTACACTTAACCAGCTAAAGCAACTCGCATCATTGCTTGTTGACCTGCATCAGCAATTTGATACACTTGAATTGGGAGATAATGATTTTCAAAGAGAGGTCATAGACGCACTCTCGGGAAATGGAAAAGAATTGGAACAATATCAATCGCTATACAAAAGTTACAGCAGCGTTTTAAAAGACCTTGAAATTTTGAAAAGCAGGCAGGCTGCTGCAAACAAGGAACTTGATTATAATCAGTTTTTATTTGATGAGCTTGAGGAAGCAAATTTTTCCCAAAATGAAATTGAAGATATTGATGCGGAAATGAGGCTAATGAGCAATGCCGAAAATATAAAGTCCATTCTGTCGGAAATATATTTTTTGTTGGAGGAAGGCGAGCAACCCATAGTGCAGGAAATTAAATCGATCAGTAATAAGTTACAAAGCCTTGGAGGTTTTCATTCCGCGATAGAATCGTTATCTAAAAGACTTCATTCGGCCCAGGTAGAACTTAAGGACATAGCCCAAGAAATTGATAATATTAATCGCGGAGTGTTATATGATCCTGAAAAAATTAATCTTCTTAATGATCGTATGGCAGCCGGTTACAGGCTTTTAAAAAAGCATGGTGTAACCAGAACCGGTCAATTACTTGAGATAAAAGAAAATCTATCCAGGGAATTGGAACAAGTCACTAACCTTACTGATTCCATTTTGATCAAAGAAAAAAAGGCACAGGAATTATATGCGGAAGCCTTTAAGATAGCCGAAAAGATTTCCGGGAAAAGACAAAAGCAAGTAAAGTCTTTTGAGGAAAAGGTAAATGCTATTTTGAAGCAAGTTGGCATGCCTAATGCAAAAATTAGAGTTCAAATAGAAACAACAAGTTCCCTAAATCTTTTTGGGAGTAACAGTATTGAATTTTTATTTAACGCAAATCTTCCCTCCGGGCAAAACGAGAAGTTAGACAACTTTGAGCCTTTGCGAAAGGTAGCAAGCGGTGGCGAGTTGAGCCGTTTAATGTTGAGTATAAAATCTCTGGTTGCCGAAAGTGTTCAGTTACCAACTTTAATTTTTGATGAAATCGATAGTGGAATAAGCGGAGAGGCTGCAAGGCAGGTCGGAATAATTATGAAAAATCTTTCAATAGCTCACCAGGTAATTTCAATAACCCATCAGCCGCAAATTGCCGCAAAAGCAGATATGCATTTTTTTGTATACAAAGAGATCATTGACGACAAAATTGTTACTGCAATAAAAAAACTGAATACTGATGAAAGAATTACGACCATTGCTACAATGCTGAGTGGTGAAAGGCCTACTGCTGCTGCTTTTGAGAATGCAAGGGAAATGATTGGAAATTAATTCACAAGAACCTGGAAGTTTAGCGCTATACAGACTAAGTATGTGAGCATGAATTTTTTAAGAAAAATTTTAATTGTATTAATTGTTGCAGTTGCAATGTACTTAGGTTATGTAGTTGTAAATTTTTTTAAGTCAAAGATTAATGTGCATAGAAATATGGGCGCTTTTTTATTGCTTCTGTTATTATCATTTGGTTCTATTTTTATTATTATTTTATTACTCGGTTTTATTTTTAACGAATACAGGAGTTTTTTCTTTAAACATTAAGATTCCTATTTTTACAACCCGATCAACTAATTAACCAGCCATGTCTTACAATTTACTTAAAGGAAAGAAAGGAATTATTTTCGGAGCTCTTGATGAAAAATCGATCGCATGGAAAACTGCATTGCGTTGCAATGAAGAAGGTGCGGAATTATTATTAACCAATGCCCCCGTTGCAATGCGAATGGGAGAGATAAATAAACTGGCCGAAAAGGTGAACGCTCCTGTAATTGCCTGCGATGTAAGTAACAGTGATGATATGGTTAATTTGATAACCAAGGCGAAAGAACATTTTGGGGGAGGTGTTGATTTTATTTTGCATTCAGTAGGTATGAGCCTTAACGTGAGGAAAGGAAAACATTATACCGAAATTGATTATGGTTTCAATCAAAAAACACTGGATATTTCTGCGATGAGTTTGCATCGCTTGCTCGCGACCGCTATGAAACTTGATGCTATAAATGAATGGGGAAGCGTGGTTGCACTTACCTATATCGCCGCACAACGAGTATTTCCTGATTATAATGAAATGGCTGATGCTAAAGCCCTATTGGAAAGCGTAACACGCAGTTTTGGTTATCACTATGCAGTCAGGAAACATGTGAGAATAAACACTGTTTCGCAATCTCCAACACGCACAACTGCAGGAAGCGGCGTGAAGGGCTTTGACGGCTTCATAAATTATGCTGAAAAAATGAGCCCCCTGGGCAATGCTTCTGCAGAAGATTGTGCTAATTATTGCGTCACCCTTTTTAGCGACCTTACCCGTTATGTCACCATGCAAAATCTTTTTCATGATGGGGGATTTTCGTTTACAGGGGTTACAGAAAGTGTAATTGAACAAATGGAAAAATAGTCAGCCTTTGAAAAGAAAAGCTGAATTGACAAATTTGTAGGTCATAAAAGTCCTTCGTCAGAAAAACTAAAGTACCCTTCATCACTTACAATAAGATGATCGATAATCTGGATATCCAGGTATTTGGCTGCTTCCTTTATTTTATTTGTTAGCTCTTCATCATGCCTGCTAGGTTTCAAATTTCCGGATGGATGATTGTGACAAAGTACGATGGAGGTTGCTTCCACTTCAAAAGCTTTTCTAAAAAGAATCCTGGGATCGACAACTGTACTTGTCATTCCTCCTTTACTTATGATTTCAAAATGATTAATCTTATTAGCCTTATTTAAATAGACAACGGCAAACACCTCGTAAGAATAATCTTTAAGTGTTGTCTTTAAAAATTCCGCAAGGTCATTACTTGAACGCACCAGTGTTTTATTGAGAAAACTTGTCGCCTGCCGTCGCCGACCCAGTTCCAAGGCGGCGGCAATTGTTATAGCTTTTGCTTCGCCAATTCCTTTTATTCTCGTCAGTTCCTTCATGGAAATTTTTCCCAATTCATTTAGATTATTTTTTCCCAAAGCCAAAACATCTTTAGCCAGTTCAACAGCACTTTTATTTTTATTTCCCGAGCTTATCAAAATTGCAAGAAGTTCAGAATCACTAAGGCTTTCTTTTCCCTTTACCAATAGCTTTTCTCTTGGCCTGTCATCAATTGCCCAGTTTTTTATTGAGGTGGACGACTTGTTAGAACTTTCCATAAATTTGAGTTTACTACAAGCAATATTAATTATAATTTCGTCACACCAATTATTTGCTCACAAACTCTAAAGGATGCATCCTAACGTAAAAATATTTTCCGGTACCCAATCACAATACCTGGCTAATCAAATTGCGCTGAAGTTTGGAGAACCTCTTGGTAAAATCAATATTCAAAAATTTAGTGATGGAGAAATAGGTGTTGAATATTTAGAAAGTATAAGAGGCCAGTTTGTGTTTCTGGTTCAGAGTACATTTGCTCCCACAGATAACCTCATGGAATTGTTGCTGATGATTGATGCGGCAAAACGGGCTTCCGCTTACAAGGTAATTGCCGTTATCCCTTATTATGGTTATGCAAGGCAGGACAGAAAAGATAAACCAAGAGTGGCAATAGGCTCTAAATTGGTTGCCAACATGCTGACTGCCGCCGGTGCGGACAGGGTAATTACGATGGATCTGCATGCCCCGCAAATTCAGGGTTACTTCGATATTCCGGTTGATCATCTCGACTCTTCCGCCATTTTCATTCCATATATTGAAGATTTAAATCTTGAAAATCTCACGTTTGCAGCGCCTGATGTAGGAAGCGCTAATCGGATAAGAGAGATTGCCAGTTATTTTGAGGTTGAAATGGTGATTTGTGACAAGCATCGGAAACGGGCGAACGAAATTACAAGTATGGTTGTAATCGGAGATGTCACTGACAGGGATATTATACTTATTGACGATATATGCGATACCGGTGGAACACTTGCAAAAAGTGCTGGTTTATTGAGGGAAAAAGGGGCAAGAAGTGTAAGAGCTCTGTGTACGCATCCTGTGTTAAGTGGCAATGCCTATGAAAATATTGAAAACAGCGCCCTAGAAGAATTGGTAGTGTGCGACACCATTCCTGTAAAACAAATGATCGATAAACTACGAGTGGTTTCCGTAGCAGGACTATTTGCGGTAGCTATTCGTAATGCTTATGAAAATAAAAGTATAAATAGTCTTTTCCTCAGGAGTAAAATGCTTAAAAAAAATAAAGCTAAAGTTTCGTAACAAACTTTGATGGGGCCTGTTTCTCATTTATTACAAATTAGTACGAGTTAACTATTCCAAATAGATTTCATTACCTTTGCGCCTCAAAAAAAAATTATTAATGAAAACAATTACAATCGAAGGACAAATCAGGACCGAATTTGGCAAAACAGCCACCCGCCAGCTTCGCTCTGAGGAAAAAGTGCCAGGTGTAATTTACGGAGGTGCAAAAGAAATTAATTTTTCTGCTCCGGCAAATGCTTTTAAAAGCATTGTTTACACACCGGATTTTATGATAGCGGAAATTAAAATTGATGACGTACCCTACAAATGTGTATTGAAGGATATGCAGTTTGACAAGGTTACCGATCGGCTTATTCATGTGGATTTTCTGGAACTTGTCGGTGACAGAAAAGTGACTGTATCCATTCCTCTTAAATTTACAGGTGTGCCTGCAGGTGTGAAAGAAGGAGGAAAGCTTGCCGTTAAAATGAAAGCTTTAAAAGTCAAAACCATTCCCGAACATTTACTGGAGCATATTGAAGTGGATCTCACAGACCTCAAACTGAATGAAAATATACGAGTGCAAGACGTTAAGGCTGAAAATATGGAAATTCTTAATTCTCCACGTATTCCAATCGCATCCGTCGCAATGACACGACAACTTAAGCAAGAAGAAGCCACTGTAGCACAGGTCGCACCGACTGCTGAGGTGAAGGCCGCACCAGAGGCTAAGGCTGAATCTGCACCCGCAAAAAAATAGTAAGCTTTTTATAAACGCCTCTATTTAGGGGCGTTTTCTCTTAATTACTGGTGTTTTACGTAATTCATAGAAGCTATAAAGTTTGCGTACATTTGACAACTTTCAAAGAAATTTCTTTGAAATAATTTTTAAATATGGGAATGGATAGAAATACAGTTATTGGATTTGTATTACTGGCTTTTTTGTTTATTGGATATTTTTATTATTCGAGCCAGGGAAGATTGGCTTTGGAAAAAGAAAAACAACATGTTCAGGACTCCATAGCAAAGTTGCACCCGCCAGTTGATACTGTTTCAAAAACATCTATAGTAAATAATATTTCCACAAATCAGGATTCTTCAGCATTAGATATACGGCAAGACACCACGGGTAAAGAACAATTAATCACCCTCGAGAATAAAGTTCTCAAAATTACATTTACTAACAAGGGGGGACAACCGCGAAAAGTAGAGTTAAAAAATTTCCAAACTTTTGATAAAAAGCCGCTCGTACTCATAGATAGCAATTTCAATAATATTTCCTATTCTATAAATACGGGTGTAAATCAAACGTCTCAAACCTCTGATTTGCTATTCACTCCTTCCCCGATACAGATATCAGGGGGTGGAGACCAAGTGATTAGTTTTAGCATTCAGACAAGAGAAGGGCAGACCATAGAGCACCAGTATATTTTAAAACCTGACGATTACATGATCGGGTTTAACATAAAACTTAATGGTGCAGACAGATTAGTAACCCAGGGAACATTAAGTCTTACCTGGCAGGCGAAGGCAGATAAACAAGAAAAAGATATAGAATGGGAAACACAGCAATCACATATTGCCTTCGTGGAAAACGGAGATTATGATTTTGAACACCTGGCTGTTGGCAAGAGCGACGATAAAAAACTGGATAAGCCGGTTGATTGGGTGGCTCTAAAACAACAATTTTTTGCAAGTTCCCTTGTCGCCAAAAATAAATTTGAAAATGCAGATCTAAAATGGGAAGTACCCCCGGATACTAATAAAAATGTAATTGCAAAGTTAACTGCTAACCTGAGGCTTAAAGTCCCTGCCAGGGATGCCCTGATTCCTCTAGAGCTTTTTTATGGCCCCGGCGATTATGAAATCTTAAAAAGCTACGGAAACCAGATGTATAATATGGTTCCCTTAGGCAGCGGTATTTTTGCCTTTGTGAAATATATCAACAGGGGATTTGTTATGCCTGTTTTTAATTTTTTGAGTAGTAAAATAGCAAGCTTCGGGCTTGTCATCGCTCTTCTTACAATTATCATTAGGTTACTGATTTCGCCTCTTACGTACCAAAGTTATTTAAGCGGGGCAAAAATGAAACTTCTCAAGCCAGAAATTGATGCTTTAAAGGTTAAATACGGAGATGATAAGCAGGCCTACGGAATGGAGCAGATGAAGCTTTTCCGCAGTGCAGGGGTTAACCCATTAGGTGGATGCATACCAGCATTGTTACAAATACCTATATTTTTTGCCCTGTATAATTTCTTCAATTCTAATATTACATTGCGGGGACAGAGTTTCCTCTGGGCTAAAGATTTGTCGTCCTATGATTCAATTTATAATTTGCCTTTTTCAATACCATTTTATGGTAGCCATATAAGCCTGTTTACTATCCTGGCTGTGATCACCAGTCTACTTATATCACTTTATGGAATGAGCAACATGCAGGATAATAGTAATCCGGTTATGAAATATATGCCATTTATATTCCCTATAATTCTTTTAGGCGTGTTTAACAGGCTGCCCTCATCTCTTACCTGGTATTACACTGTTTCAAATGCAATTACCCTTCTTATTCAATTCGTAATACAGAAGTATATTATTGATCACGAAAAAATTCTGGCCAAGCTGGAAGAAAATAAGAAAAAACCAGTTGCTAAAAATAAATGGCAGGAGCGAATAACAGCGATGCAGGAAAGTAACAAAAAGTTACAAAGCATGCAACAGAAGAGAAAAGCAAACATCAAGAAGTAACATAATGTGAATCTGCAACTATTATTCCGGGGATATTGTCTTTATAAGAACTTTGCGTATAAGTTTAAAAAATAGTAAATGAAATTTTATAAAACAATATTATTGGCAAGTACTCTTTTTGTTGGTGTGGCATCGAAGGGACAAAAAAATTTGACCGAAGGTACTCTTGTATATAATATTTCCGTAGAAACTGGAAGCGCCGAACCTAAAATGGCAGACATGTTGGATGGGGCAACTACTACGGTCTATTTAAAAGGCAATCAAAGTCGCACAGAAATGATAAGTGGGCTTGGTAGCGAAGCTACTATTTATAATGCTTCAACTGGCAATGGAGTAATTTTGAAGGATTATAGTGGACAAAAGCTTATGATTACCCTAACTCCGCAGGAATGGGAAAAGAATAATAAAAAGTATGAAGGAATTACTTTTGAGAATACCGGTGAAACGGCCGAAATAGCAGGCCTTAATTGCAAAAAAGCGATTGCAAAATTAAAAGACGGTTCTACATTTACTGTTTATTATACCACTGATGTGAACACAGCTAATAAAGATTATGATTACCAGTTTAAAACTTTACCTGGTCTTGCAGTGCAATATGAAATGCAGACTGGAAAAATGAAATTTAAATTTACCTTATCGAAAATAAACTATAGCGGTGTGCCGGTTTCCAAATTCGAAATACCAAAATCCGGATACAGGGTTTTAACATACGAAGAAACAAAAAATAATCCGGCTCACTGAGACGTAGCGCCCGCCGGCCATTAAACTTCACAGATTAAATCGGAATTTCCCGAAAGAATATTTTCAACATAAAATCGATAAAAAAACCTGCATAGTAATATGCAGGTTTTTCATTTTCTGATTCCAAAAGACTTACTTCCTTGGCCTTATAATTAGCTTGAAACCATCTTTTTGAGTGTACTCAGGTATTACAATTTTTTGTTTGTATGGTAATATATAGATGGTATTCCCTTTCTTATATGAAATCAAAGCGTCGTTAACAAAATTGTTCCCAACCTGCCGGGTATTTAACAAAAAGCTTCCTTTGTAGTTAATTCCGGATTTTAAATTAAAAACAATTGAATTTTTCAATGTTCCCTGGGTAGTTATATTTAATTGTGTTTTATTCTTTTTCACAAATCCGCCCCTGTCTGCTAATGCAATAAAGTAAATACTGCATGTAAGCAACACAACCATCGATATTTTAGTGTATTTAGTCATTGATAAAAATTAATTTAATCTTAACAAAGTTACGAACAAAAATTGAATAATGAAAGCCATTCATCACTTAATAGCGTAAGAATATGAAGAATTTATTTAGAATGGTAAATTTTAAAAAAAAGCAGTAATTTGGATTAACATAACTCGTATGAAAGAAAATCCGTACAGGCAGGACAGAAACGAAATGAAGGAGTTGCTTTTACAGTACAATAATTTCAAAAGTGGCAAAAAATTCAGTTTTATTGAAGAGGAGTCTTTTGTAAGGATAATTGATCATTTTGATGAAACCGATGATATTCCATCAGCTGTAGAAGCGGTAAATTACGCGGTAGAACAATTTCCTTATTCAGCTAGTCTTCACATAAAAAAGGCAGATCTTTTAATTGCTACGCGTCGTTACCGGGAGGCGCTCTCGTTACTTGATAAGGCCGAACTTCTTGATAGCAATGACATAAATTTATACATCCTTAAAACGGATGCTCATTTGGCGTTGGATAACCAGGAAAAAGCCGCCGCATTATTGGAAAAGGCCATTCATGTTTTTGAAGGTGAAGAAAAAGCTGAATTGCTTTTTGAGCTTGCTGATGTTTATGATGATTATGAGGAATTTGATAAGGTCTTTAATTGTTTAAAGCTAATACTTGAACAGGATCCCACTAATGAAGAGGCGTTATACAAGATTTGCTTTTGGACCGATTATACGGGAAGGAATGAAGAGAGTATAAAACTGCACCAAAAAATAATTGATGAATTTCCGTACACACAGCTTGCATGGTTTAATCTTGGGGCAGCTTTCCAGGGTTTAAAATTATATGAAAAGTCTATAGATTCTTATCAGTATGCTATTGCAATTGATGAAAAATTCGATTATGCATATCGCAATATGGGAGATGCGTATTTACGCTTGCATAAATACAGGGAAGCAATAGAAGTACTACAAAAAGTGCTTGAGCTTTCGATGCCTGAAGAAGTCATTTACGAAGCCCTGGGCCATTGTTATGAAAAATTAAAAAATTATGCGCAGGCAAGATTTCATTACCGAAAGGCTTCGCATCTAAACTCAACTGACAGCCATTTATATTTCAAAATAGCAGGAACATACATGAGCGAAGGACAATGGGAAAGCGCTGTAAAAAATATTGAGAGTGCTATGAGAATAAATAAATCACAGCCCGATTACCATTTTGCATTGGCCAAATGTTATGTGCAACTTGATCGAATTAAGGATGCCGTGATTCATTTTTCAAATTTTATTAAAGCACGTCCCAAGAATGCAAATGGCTGGAAAGAGTTAATTAAATGTCTTTATGACGCAGAATATTTTGAAGAAGCTCTTGAGCAGGTTTATAATGCTCAGAAAAGCACACATTACAAACCACTTTTCACTTTTTATAAATCAGCAGTATTATTTGCTTTGGGAAGATCAAAGGAAGCCTTGCTTCAACTGGAACTTGCGATGCAAAAATCTCCTGCGCTTGTAAAACAATTTGTTGATTTAAATCCTTCTCATCTCCAGCATCAATCAATAAATGAGTTGATAGCTGCTTATAAAAAGCATCCAAAGGAAAAAAAGTGATGTCTTAAAATCATGTTTTGAATTATTGCGAACACAAAACTATCTTTGGCACTTCTCAAATGAAGATAGTATGAATTTTAGCCTCTCGCAGATTCCGGAAAGGGTTTCCAAACCACGGAAGTATGGATTAACAATGATAATGGATAAAGGTCTTAGTATTGAAGAAGCCAAAAATTTTTTGAGTGCAGCACATCCCCATATCGACATAATAAAACTGGGTTTTGGAACTGCTTTTGTAACTCCTAACCTTAAAGAGAAAATCGATCTGTACCAATCTTATGAGATACCTGTTTATTTTGGAGGCACCTTATTTGAGGCATTTTTAATAAGAAATCAGTTTAATGATTACATAAATACCTGTAAAGACTTCAACATTAAATACATGGAAGTGAGCGATGGTTCTGTTACCATACCCCATGCGGAAAAATGTGGATATATTGAGAAGCTAACAAAGTATGGAACTGTACTCAGCGAGGTGGGAAGCAAGGATGCAGCTCATATCATTCCTCCCTATAAATGGATTGAGTTAATGAAGGCCGAACTTGAAGCGGGGGCATCTTATGTGATTGCAGAGGCCCGTGAAGCCGGCAATGTTGGTATCTATCGCGGTACCGGTGAAGTGAGAGAGGGACTTGTTCAGGAAATACTGACCCAAATTCCCCATGAAAAAATTATTTGGGAGGCGCCACAGAAGGCCCAGCAACTATATTTTTTAGAACTCATAGATTGTAATGTAAATCTCGGAAATATAGCCCCTGGCGAGGTAATACCTTTGGAAGCAATGCGCATTGGGTTGCGGGGCGACACATTTCATTTATATCTTAATAAAGAAAAGATGAAATGAAAATTTATGGTTTGATAGGAAACCCATTGACTCATTCATTTTCACAGAAATATTTTACTGAAAAATTCCTGAAGGAAAATATAGCTGACTGCAGGTATTTGAATTTTGAAATCAAAAATCTTGGAAGGGAAGTTGTGTTGCTAAAAGGAGAGCCGCTTCTTTGCGGATTAAATATCAC
Organism: uncultured Chitinophagaceae bacterium; assembly: GCA_963798665.1. Lineage (GTDB taxonomy): Bacteria > Bacteroidota > Bacteroidia > Chitinophagales > Chitinophagaceae > Ginsengibacter. The sequence continues at coordinate 127,113 of CAWCUN010000001.1, forward strand.
AATTCCGTACAAATCTGAAATAATTTCGTTTTTAGATGAGATTTCAACAGAATGCAAAGAAATTAATGCATGCAATTGTATTAAAATAAGTAACGGTAAATGGCTCGGGTTTAATACCGACACAACAGGGTTTGAAAAGTCGTTTGCCCCGCATGTACGTCCACATCATAAAAAAGCCCTGATACTTGGCACCGGAGGATCTTCAAAAGCAGTTGCGTTCGTTCTTAAAAAATTGAATATTGAATTTTTATTTGTAACACGTAAGGAGCCATTGCAAAAAAATTCGATTCAATACAAAGATATTTCCAGGTCAATGTTGGAAGAGTTTACAATCGTAATCAATACAACCCCGGCAGGTATGTATCCTAACGTTGACGATTATCCCAGGTTACCTTATGAGCTTATTTCCGGAAAGCATTATTTTTTTGATTTGATATATAATCCGGCTAAAACATCATTTCTTTCCAAGGCGGAAACAGAGGGTGCCTTTACAAAAAACGGAGATCAGATGTTGATAATCCAGGCTGAAGAAAGCTGGAAAATCTGGTCTCATTAATAATGATTGATAATATTAGATTGTTAAAATACTTATCAATGCAGAGGGTATGGGCTCTACATTTTTTTTGTTGTAATTAAAGCATACCATTCCGGTTTTGGCATTAGCGATAATTGTGGGCTTATCATTTCTTAAGGTTGATATAGAATAAAATATTTCAAAACGCACTTTTGAGATTTCACCAATAAAAATTTTTACTTCGAGAACATCTGTATAAAAGGATTCATTTTTGAATATAACGACCAGTTCAGCCATAATAAGAGACGTTCCTCCGGCATCCATTTCAGTGAAACCATACTGCCTTAAAAACTGTACACGTGCTTCATGGATAATTTCGACAAGAGAATTATTGCCGACGTGATTGCCATAATTTACATCAGTGATCCGAACGGGGATTTTAAAGACAGCAATGCGTTTTCCAGGCATTTCAAATTTTACCCGCGCCATAAAAGATAAAATTTATTCATTCATTATCCAAAAGGGAAAGATGAGCTATATCAAGAAGGCTGGTTGAGGTAGGGGAAAAAGTGCTGCTTAACATAATTTGTTTCCATTTTTCAATTTTTTTACTCCATACCGGTTTGGGAGGAAACTCATTATCGGCAGAAACAATTAATGTGGCAGCTTTAGACGATATTTTAACCGGTTGGCCCTCGGGGCCCTTTATTGTAATATATTTTTTATCTCTTAACAAAGGGTTATCATTATTCTTAGCAAGTAAATTTTTGTCTTTTGTCGATTCAATTATTGCCTTCAAGGTTTTATTATTAAGGTAGAGTGAATCCTTAATTTGCCGATCTGTGGCTTGTTGCAATTTTGAAAGAGAAGATTCGGAATTTTCTCCTGATTTGTTGAAAATAAGTGAGCTGATAAAAATAATAATAAGAGATGCTGCGGCAGTAACCGCGTAAAAAATAAATCTTGACCTTCTGCGTAATCCAATGGTTGGAATGTGCTGCTCACTACGAGCCAGTTCTGAAGAGATATTATCCCAAATTTCTTCAGGAGGTGTAACCTTATAATTATATAACCTGTCTTTAAAATTTTGCATAAAGCTGCTTAGTTATTAATTGTATCATCACTTGTTTTATTTATCTTTTTGTCCAAAGATTTTTTTAAAACTCCTTTCGCCCGGGCCAGTTGTGATTTGCTTGTTCCTTCTGTAATTCCCAAAATCTCCGCTATCTCTTTGTGTGAATATCCTTCAATTACGTGCATGTTGAAAACTGCTTTATAACCTGGCGACAATTCATTTACCAGCGAGATAATGTCCTTTTCAGCAAGTGAATCAAGAATATTTAATTCTATATCTTCAATCGTATTTTCCTGAACTTCAGTTACATTATACAATTTTACCTTTTTTCTGAAGTGTTCAATAGAGGTATTCACGAAAATTCTGCGTATCCATCCTTCAAAAGATCCGTCTCCTCTAAATTTTCCAAGATTTTTATACACTTTTATAAAACCTTCCTGTAACAAATCGTTGGCATCTTCAACATTTCCGGAATAGCGGAGGCAAACACCATACATTTTAGGAGAAAATCTCTTGTATAAAACTTCCTGCATTTGCCGGTTTCCGTCAATGCAACCCTGTATTAAGTCGCTTTCGGATAGAGTATGGTTGCTTTGCTCGCTCAAATTTTGGTCTTTCTTATCACATCAGGTCTTTTATACCGGATGTTTTTTTAAATAGGATATTAATTTTTCAATGGCTTTTTTTCTATGGCTATATATGTTTTTTTCTTGTAGGTCCATTTCGGCGAATGTTTTATTAGATCGAAGAGGTTTAAATACCGAATCATATCCAAATCCACCACTTCCCCGTCTCTCTGCAATAATAGTGCCCTTGCAAATACCTTCAAATATATTACGTTTTCCTTTAACCATTAAACTTATAACGGTTTTAAACCGCGCTGAACGCTCGTTTTTGTCTTTCAGTTCATCAAGCAATTTATTTATATTCATTTCAAACGATTTTTCTTCGCCTGCATAACGGGCGCTCTTAACTCCTGGCTCTCCATTTAAAGCCTTTACTTCAAGGCCGGTATCTTCAGCAAAGCAATCAAGCCCTTTAAGTTCATAAATCACTTTAGATTTTTCAATGGCATTTTCTTTCAGCGTATCAAAGGGCTCCGGAATATCTATGTGTATGCCTGCCTCTTTAAGTGATAAAATTTTAAAAGATTCTTTTAGAATGCTCCTGATTTCAATTACTTTGTTTGAATTATTTGTTGCGAATATTAATGTCGCCATCTCATTTCTGCAGGTTAAAGATTTTTTGAAGACATAACCACAATTGCTTTTTTAATTCTTTATCCATCTGGATTTCCTCAAGTGGTGGACTGATCATATAAATTTTCTCATGAAAATTTTGTACCTGGAAAAACGGGATCGTAAAAGGAAGATCTAAATCAGCGGCTGAAACTCCAAAGAGCAAAATTTTTCCCGAGTGCAGTTGATCAGCCAATTCCCGGTAAGTAATCTTCTGATTATGATGAATGTTTACAATTGCAATGTCAGCCATATTTAAATAACAGGCCATCAACAGGTCTGATAGAAATTTCATTTGGGTATCCGCTAAAAATTTATTCCTGCGATCATTAATAAGGAAGGTTATTTTTTTTTCATTGCTTCCCAGGAAATTAATTTTTGTCTCCGTTATTGTTGAAGTTTCATCATCGTTCATCTTTTTACAATCTATAAGATGATTTTTAAAAAGAGACTCGTGTAAAATTGCGGGCAATCGAACTTTGTCTATAGGCATTTTAAGGCTTTACCTCCTTTTTTTGTTTCTTTGCTGCAAATTTAACGATATGATTGCAGCGGCAGACTTTAAGATTACAAAAGCGGAAAAGAGTAATTTAAATTCATTGTCAATGGAGGACATCGCATTCGGAAAATCCTTTACTGACCATATGCTTGAAGTTGATTTTGAAGAAGGGAAATGGAAGATGCCAGAAATAAAACCGTATCAACCTTTGTCATTTGCTCCTTCGCTTGCTGTTTTGCACTATGGGCAGGCAATTTTTGAAGGAGTAAAAGCATATAAAAACCAGGCTGGCGAAGCACAAATATTCAGGCCGCATGAAAATTTTGCACGGTTTAATATTTCCGCAAGAAGAATGGAGATGCCTGAAGTTCCGGAAGAAATTTTTATCGAAGGCATGAAACAACTGGTTAAGCTTGATCAGGACTGGATTCCGGCTAAACAGGACTATGCTTTATATATAAGACCTTTTCTGTTTAGCACTGATGAAATGATAGGAGTAAGGCCAAGTTTGAATTATAAGTTCATGATTATACTAAGTCCTACCGGGCCATACTATAGTATGCCAATGAGAATTTATGTGGAAGAAAAATATGTGAGGGCTGTTCCCGGGGGTATAGGTTTTGCAAAGACTGCTGGCAATTATGCAGCTGCTATGCATGCTTCGGCACAAGCCAATAAGAAAGGATATGACCAGGTTTTATGGACAGATGCATTTGAGCATAAATATGTAGAGGAATGTGGAACGATGAATTTTTTCTTTATTTCCGGTAATAAGGCTGTCACTCCCGATTTGAATAGTGGGACGATACTTGCCGGTGTGACCAGGGACAGCGTAATGCAACTCTTGAGGGATAAAGGTTTTATTGTAGAAGAAAGAAGATTAAGCATTGATGAAATAGTTGATGCGTACAAAAAGGGAACTGCCGTCGAAGTGTTTGGAACAGGCACAGCTGCCACTATTTCAATGATTAAAGAGCTGCGTTATGAGGACCTTGTGATGAATTTTGATACTGATAAATGGGAAATTGCACCGTATATTAAAAGTCGTATGAGTGCAATTAAAGAAGGTCGTGAAGAAGACAAATATGGATGGATGACGAAATTGTGAACCTGTAATTCAAGCATCAATCATTGTTTGGCTATAGCACCAAATAATTTTGGAATTTCACAAAGCTCCACTTACCTTTGCCGTCCAAAAAAATAAGGGTCAAGAATGCCTACAATACAGCAATTAGTAAGAAAAGGGAGAACAATCATTCGGGCGAAAAGCAAATCCAGAGCCCTTGATAGCTGTCCGCAACGTCGCGGTGTGTGTACAAGGGTGTACACAACAACTCCAAAAAAACCCAATTCGGCATTACGTAAAGTTGCAAAGGTGAGGCTTACCAATAAGATTGAAGTGATTGCATATATACCAGGTGAAGGTCATAATTTACAGGAACACTCAATTGTTTTGATAAGGGGTGGAAGAGTAAAAGATTTGCCAGGCGTAAGATATCATATTGTTCGTGGCAGTCTTGATACAGCCGGTGTAAAAGACCGTAAACAAAGTCGTTCCAAGTACGGTACAAAGAAAGAAAAAACAAAAAAATAATTTTAGGTTCTGAAAGAATAAATTAGAAATACAAATGCGTAAAGCCCAAGCAAAAAAACTTCCCTTAGCACCAGATCCCAAATTTCAGGATAAATTGGTAACCAGGTTTGTGAACAATTTAATGTGGGAAGGTAAAAAAAGTGGCGCATATGGCATTTTTTACGATGCGCTTGAAAAGGTTACAAAGATTTCCGGCGAAGATGGATACGAAGTTTGGAAGAAGGCTTTGGCGAATGTGACTCCGGGGGTGGAAGTAAAAAGTCGTCGTATTGGAGGCGCAACATTCCAGATTCCGGCAGAAGTTCGTCCGGATAGAAAAGTTTCTTTAAGCATTAAATGGCTGATAAAATATAGCCGCGACAGGAATGGCCGTAGTATGTCAGAAAAATTGGCCAATGAAATTGTGGCTGCAAGTAAAGGTGAGGGAGCGGCATTTAAAAAGAAGGAGGATACCCATCGTATGGCAGATGCTAATAAGGCCTTTGCGCATTTCAGGATTTAATTAATAAATACCAAAATCAATTGTGAACCCTTCTTTAACAGAAGGGTTTTTTATTGAATTCTCTTGTTAAATATATGCTTGGTACTATTATTTATAATGAGAATATTTGTAACTTTGCGCCTCCAAAAAGATTAATAACACAAAATAAATCAAAAGGCCATGGCCGACTTAAGATTTCAAAGAAACTTTGGTATCGCCGCTCACATTGATGCGGGCAAAACCACCACTACAGAGCGCATTTTGTACTATACCGGTGTAAATCATAAAATTGGTGAAGTACATGATGGAGCTGCAACTATGGACTGGATGGCCCAGGAGCAGGAAAGAGGTATCACGATAACTTCTGCTGCTACTACTTGCTTTTGGAATTTCCCTACTGTTCAAGGCGCAAAAACGCCTGATACGAAGCAATATAAATTTAATATCATTGATACACCAGGTCACGTGGACTTCACCGTGGAGGTGGAACGTTCGCTTCGCGTGCTCGATGGTTTACTTGCGTTATTTTGTGCTGTGAGTGGTGTAGAACCGCAAAGCGAGACAGTTTGGCGTCAGGCTAACCGCTATAAAGTTCCCCGTATTGGTTTTGTGAATAAAATGGACAGAGCCGGTGCCGATTTTCTTAATGTGGTAAAGCAGGTGAAAGAAATGTTGGGCGCAAAAGCGGTGCCTTTACAATTGCCAATCGGTGCCGAAGACAAATTTAAAGGTGTTGTTGATTTGATTACTATGAAAGGCATAATCTGGGATGATGCAACACAAGGAATGACTTACAAAGAAGTTCCGATTCCGGAAGATATGATAGATGAAGTAAACGAATGGAGGCAGCATCTTATTGAGGCCGTTGCAGATTATGATCACGATCTTTTAGAGAAATTCTTTGATGACCCTAATACGATTACTGAAGAAGAAATACATGCCGCGATTCGCAAGGCTACTATTGATATTTCAATAATACCTATGATGTGTGGGTCTTCTTTTAAAAATAAAGGAGTTCAAACAGCATTAGATGCAATTGTGAGATATCTTCCCGGTCCCTTGGATCTTGAAGCGGTAAAGGGAACAAATCCTGACACTGGTGAAGAAATTGAGCGTAAGCCCGATCCAAAAGCCCCTTTTGCTGCTTTGGCTTTCAAGATTATGACAGATCCTTTTGTGGGACGGCTGGCATTTTTCCGGGCCTACTCGGGACGTCTTGATTCGGGATCTTATGTGTTGAATACCCGTACAGGTAAAAAAGAACGAATTTCAAGAATAATGCAGATGCATGCCAATAAACAAAATCCTGTTGATTTTATTGAAGCAGGAGATATTGGTGCGGCCGTGGGATTTAAAGATATAAAAACGGGTGATACACTTTGTACAGAAGATCATCCAATAGTTTTGGAAGCGATGACATTCCCTGAGCCTGTGATTTCGGTAGCTGTGGAGCCAAAAACCCAGGCGGATGTGGATAAAATGAGTATGGCTATTGCAAAATTGGTTGAGGAAGATCCCACTCTTAAAGTGAAAACTGATGAGGAAACAGGACAGACCATTTTAAGTGGTATGGGAGAACTTCATTTAGAGATTATTGTGGATAGGATGAAACGCGAATTTAAAGTCGAAATTAACCAGGGTGCACCGCAGGTAGCCTACAAGGAGGCATTTAAACAGACAATAGAGCATCGTGAAGTGTTGAAGAAGCAAACAGGTGGCCGTGGTAAGTTTGCCGATATCGTTTTCGAAATTGGCCCCGCGGATGAAGAATTTATCAAAGAGGGGAAGGGCAATTTTCAATTTATAAATGCACTGTTTGGCGGTTCTATTCCAAAAGAGTTTGTGCCAGCAATTCAAAAGGGCTTTGAAACTGCAATGAATACCGGAGTTTTGGCGGGTTATCCTATGGAAAGCATGAAAGTGAGGGTTTTCGATGGATCATTCCACCAGGTGGACTCGGATGCAATGTCTTTCGAACTTTGTGCCAAGCAGGGCTATCGTGAATCAGGCCGAAAAGCAAAGCCGGTTTTACTGGAACCCATTATGAAAATAGAGGTGTTAACTCCGGATCAATATATGGGAGATGTAACAGGTGACCTTAACCGTCGTCGTGGAATGCTTGAAGGTATGGACAGCAAGCACGGAGTTCAGGTCATTAAGGCAAAGGTGCCCTTAAGCGAAATGTTTGGGTATGTAACTCAGCTTCGTTCATTATCCAGTGGCCGTGCTACCTCAACAATGGAATTCAGCCACTATGCGCCTGCACCTACTAATATCGCTGAAGAAGTTATGGCAAAGCAGAAAGGCAAGGTGAAAATAGAAGAATAAGATTTGGTCATTTGAAAGGATAGTAAAAAACCCATTCCATGAGGATGGGTTTTTTTATGCGCAATTTTTACCGCTAAAAGTTTACTCAAAAAAGGGTGTTTTCCCCGTTTTCTATAAAATAATTTATTACAAATTTTGTGAAGTGAGCTTGCGCTGAGGTTTAAACTGGTGAATTTTTGAACAGAATTTTCTATAAAATATTAAAACAAGTAAGTAAAGGGGTGGTTTTTCAAATGGAGTTCAAGGTGCCCTTCGGGGCATTTTGAATTTTAAGGGTTGGCAGGGAAAAGCTCTATTTACTTTTAAAATCACCACGTTTCCAGGCTTTGATAAACTCAGCCCATGCAAGCGGATTAAAAATATTTTGCGGCGGAAGTTGCCCTGAATAATAATATTTTTGAGCATTCTGTTTTAAATAATTGTTAATCGCCTCACGGCCGTCTGTTGGATAAACTGCCATCAATGCTCTGCGGTTGCTTTCCGAAAGATTTTGCCGGGCAATTTCCTGCTGATCATCGGGAACCTGCGTATTTACAAAATCTCTTTCAAATTCTTCACGGGTTGGTCGTTTTTTTATAATAGTTGCGGGAAGATACACCGTGTCTTCAACCATCAACTGTATCATACTTTGCTGGTTGCCATCTAATGTTTTAGGGATTGTTACCAATTTGGGTTTGTAACCAACACTCGTGAATTCTATTTGATCGCCTTTCAAAACAACAATTGAAAAAACTCCCTGTTCGCTGGAAATTGTCCCCTGGTTCCGCCCTTTTACAACAATACTTACTGATGGTAAAGCTCTGAGACTATCAGCGGACATAACAACACCATATATTTGAACAACTGAATCTTTATAGGTTTCAAACTGGGCCTTTGCTGCAATGGGGATAAAGAAAAAAGAAAAAAAAAGATACTGTATAATTTTTTTCATAAAATCCGGCTTCTTGTCTCGCTTTTAAGTTTCCTGTTATTTATTAATGTCATAATATTTAAAACCTGCATTATTTTGAAGATATTAAAAATACTAATTCCATAATTTTTAATTTAAACAAAGTAAGGATATCAATGTTTAAATTTGCCGGAGGATATTGTTTTTAACAAAAAATTGAACCATGGTCGAGAAAGATATTTTGAAGGCATTAAGCAGTGTACAGGAACCGGATTTAGGAAAGGATCTTGTAACCTTAAACATGGTAAAAAATATACAGATTAGTGGGAATAACGTTTCTTTTACTGTTGTGCTTACCACTCCTGCTTGTCCCTTAAAAGATTTATTAAAAAATGCGTGTATAAATGCTATTCATTCGTTAGTAAATTCGGAAGCAACCGTTGATGTAAGTTTTACAAGTAACACTTCTTCATTAAGAAAAGATGACAATGTATTGAAAGGGGTTAAAAATATTATTGCTGTTGTGAGCGGCAAGGGCGGTGTAGGCAAAAGTACAGTAGCTTCAAACCTGGCATTGTCCATCGCGGAGGGAGGGGCTAAGGTAGGTTTAATGGATGCCGACATATATGGGCCCAGTGTTCACATTATGTTTGGTGTACGAGGTGAAAGGCCAATGATGAAAGACATTGATGGTAAAGGCAAAATTATTCCGCTGGAGCGTTTTGGAATAAAAGTGATGAGTATTGGACTATTGGTAGATGAAAAACAAGCGGTTGTTTGGCGTGGACCTATGGTAAGTAGTGCGATAAGGCAATTTGTTACCGATGTTGACTGGGGTGAATTGGATTATTTAATTATAGATATGCCCCCGGGTACGGGAGATATACATCTGACGATAGTTCAAACTGTGCCGGTTACCGGGGTAATTGTAGTAACTACTCCACAATTGGTAGCGCTTGCAGATGCAAAAAAAGGCATCGCCATGTTTAACCAGGCACAGTTGAAAGTTCCGGTTATAGGACTGGTCGAAAATATGAGTTATTTTACCCCGAAGGAATTACCCGACAACAAATATTTTATTTTTGGAAAAGAAGGGGGTAAAAATCTTGCAGAAGAGTTTGATATTCCTTTCCTGGGTCGAGATTCCGTTAATACAATCTATTCGTGAAGGCGGCGATATGGGTATACCGGCTATGATAAGTGACGATGAAATCTCAAAAAAAGCTTTTACTGAATTCAGTGATAATGTAGTAAGAGGCATCGCCATGCGTAACGCACAATTACCTGCCACAGAAGTTAGCGAGGTGCTGGAGATTAGTTGACAATACTATTTCGGGTAAAATAACTAATTACATCTGTGGAATATCTTTCCTGGCGTTTCAAAATAAAGTCTTTCATTTCAGGTGCAGCAATTCCGTTTTCGAGAAACAGTTTTTCGTTGATTATGATCCTGGCCTCATCCCACAATTTTAAATCGATGAAATTTTGAATTGTAACGGTACCACCCTCCACTATTACACTTTGAATATTCATTTCAAAAAGAGTGTGAAGCAATTGGTCTAAAAAATTTTCATTTCCTACCAAAGCCCCTTCAAAAAGTTTTATATAAACCAGGTTTTCTTCTGTTGAATTTTTTACAAGGTTGAAAATTATTGTGGTGCTTATTTTGTCAAAAGCTTTTGAGGATAAAGGCAACTGAAGTTGTTTATCTATAACAATCCGGGTTGGATTTCTTCCACGCCATAACCTTGTGGTTAAAGATGGGTTGTCTTTTAGAACTGTGTTTGTTCCCGTTAAAATTGCGGCTTCTTCACTTCTCCATTTATGAACAAGCCGGTTGCTATAGTCATTGCTTACAAAAACTCTTTCGTTAGCTCTGCCTATTTTCCCATTCGAACTTTGTGCCCACTTTAAAATAATATAAGGCCTGAATTTTTCATGAAATGTGAAAAATCGTCTATTAAGGTCAAGAGATTCTTTTTCAAAAACTTCTGTGATAACTTCTATGCCTGCATCTTTTAATTTTTGTATCCCTCTACCTGCAACTTCCTTATAAATATCTACACTTCCTATTACTACTTTCTTAATTTTATTGTTGATGATAAGATCTGAACACGGTGGAGTCTTTCCATAATGTGAGCAAGGTTCAAGTGAAACATACAAAGTACTTTTATCTATCAGTGACTTGTGTTCCTCCTTAACACTATTTATGCAATTAACCTCTGCATGTGCTTCACCATATTTTTGGTGGTAACCTTCTCCTATAATTTTATCTTCATAAACAAGAACCGAACCTACCATTGGATTGGGAGCAACATAGCCTGCACCTTGTTTTGCAAGTTGAATGCAGCGACTGATATATCGTTCCTCTGTTATCAAAAAATTTGAGCTAATTATTGCTTCACAAAATAATTAAGTTTGCCGTAATGCAAACAAACAAAGCATATAATGATTTTTTAACCCAACTTAAAGGTATCTATGACGATAGAGAAGCTGGCAATATAACGGATTGGGTATTTGAAAATATTATGAATTTAGAGAGATGGAAACGAAGAGAGAGTTTGGAGGAACTGACTTTCCAACAGCTATCACAAATAAAACAATATTTAAATGAGCTGCTGCTACATAAACCGGTTCAATATGTTTTAAATGAAGCATGGTTTTATAAAATGAAACTCTATGTAAACGAAGATGTACTTATCCCGAGACCTGAAACTGAAGAATTGGTGGAGTGGATTGTTACCGATGTTAAAAACAGGAAGTTTAGTTCCCCGGCGGGAAATTTCAATATACTGGATATTGGCACAGGAAGCGGATGCATTGCTGTGGCATTAAAAAAGGAATTGAGAAATATGAATATAACGGCAATTGATGTAAGTGTAAATGCTTTAAACGTTGCAAAAAAAAATGCAAGTACTTATAGAACTGTTATTGATTTTACTAATATTGATTTTTTAGACGAAAAAAGATGGAATGAATTAAGTGTTTATGATATAATGGTTAGTAATCCTCCATATATTCCGGAAACAGAGAAAACATCGTTGCTCAGGAACGTTATTGAATTTGAACCACGTATTGCTTTATTAGTTCAAAATGATGAGCCATTTATTTTTTATAAAAAGATTGTAAGATTTGCACAATCACATTTGAATAAAAGCGGTAAAATTTTTGTTGAAATTCATGAAAACTATGCAGACGATGTAGGCAGGATTTTCAGAGAATATAATTTAAAAACTGAAACCAGGAAAGATATTTACGGAAAGGAGAGAATGATAAAAGCTGAGTTTTAAATCCTATTTTATACCATGTACTGAGGCAGATGTAGTAGCGCCGAGTTTTTTAGCAACCTGCATCACTCTTACAATATCTCCCCAGCTTACAAGAGAGTCCGCATTAATTACTACAGCAGGTTTTATGCTGTCACCGATTTTAAGCTGTTTCTGTAATGCAGATTCCAAAGAGTCGAAAATAATTTTTTGTTGGCCAAGAAAAATATCGCGGTTTTTATTAATGCTTACAATTACACTTTGTTTTGCCTTTGTGTCACTTGTAGCCCGGGGGTTATTCATTTTAATAACATTGGGATTGGCTAAGGTTGATATTATAAGAAAGAAGAACATAAGAATAAATAAAATATCATTCAACGGGCCGGTATCAACTTCCGTACTTTCATTTTTATATTTTTTTCTTATGCTCATGTAAAAATCGGTATTTATAGCTCCGTCAGTGTGTTGGCTCCTGGAGAATGTCGGCGAATTCTGCACTGGCTATTTCCATTTTATTTTCTATCCTGTTGATTTGCGCCGTAAGGTAACTATGACCTATATACGCCAGTATGCCAATGATTAATCCTGTGGCAGATGTAATCATTTTTATATAAATTCCATCTGCAATAGTATTCGGTGTGTATTCAGTGCTTGCGGCAATTGCTTTAAATAATGAAAGCATTCCTATGATAGTTCCCAAAAATCCGAATAGTGGCGCTATACGTGCAACAATGGAAATAATAGAAAGATTTTTTTCAAGCTTGTACAATTGAAGAACTCCAACATTTTCCATGCTTTTTTCTATGGCATCTATCGGTTTACCAATTCTCTGCACTCCCTTGTAAATAATTTGTGCAACAGGATTATCATTATTTTTCGAAAAACTTTTGGCTGCGGCCACGTTGCCGGTTACTATATGGTCACGAATGATGCGCATAAAATTATCATCAATTTTTGCCGCCCTGTTTATCGCGATCAACCTTTCAAAAAAGAAATAAACGGCTGCTACAAATAGAACTCCCAGAGGAATCATTATCACACCGCCACTCACAAGCACTTCCCATAAGTTTTGCACTTTAGGTGCAGTATTGGATGCAACGGCAGTAGTATCCATCTGCAGAAAAAATAAATCCATTTAATGAGGTTTGAAACAAATGTAAATAGTTATTTGATAAATGGTTAATAACTTGAAATTGAGATGAAAATTTTAACTTAAATGTTAAAACTCACAGCAAAGAATCCTCAATTCTGATCCAGCTACGTCGTTTTCTCTTCCCATATCCTACACAGGTGAACAATTGTTTCAGCAGCTTTAGCCATATCTTTTACTCCTATCCATTCCAGCTTTGAGTGAATCCCCTGCATTCCTGTAAAAATATTCGGACAAGGTAAACCCATATGACTAAGTTTACTTCCGTCAGTGCCTCCGCGAATACTTTCTGACTTAACATCAAGGCCGGCCTGGTTGATAGCTTCAGCGGCGTATGAAACAACTTCAGGATTTTTATCCAGAACCTGTTTCATATTTCTATATTGTTCTGTTATTGTAAAGTCTATTGAAGCGCCGTGATAATGGCTTACGACATCTTCAGCAATTTTTTGTAATCTTTCTCCATGTGCCTTTAATGTTTCCAGGTCAAAATCCCTGACAATAAATTCAAGAGTCGCAGTCTCAGCAATTCCTTCCAATCTTACAGGGTGAACAAAGCCTTCCATTTTTTCTGTCGCCTCAGGGGCCCATTCAGTAGACGGAAGCGCATGAAGTATTTCTCCGGCAATTTTTAATGCATTTACTAATTTATTTTTTGCATAACCCGGGTGAGCAATTACACCATGAATAATGATTGTTGCGCTATCAGCGCTAAAAGTTTCATCTTCGAGACTTCCCGCCTCTCCTCCATCCATAGTATACCCAAAATTTGCTCCCAGTTTTTTCATATCAAGTTTGGCGGTTCCTTTGCCAATTTCCTCGTCAGGGGTAAATAATAGTTTTATTTCGCCATGCACTATTGAAGGATTCTTAATAATAAATTCTGCGGCTTGCATAATTGCAGCAACCCCACTTTTATCATCGGCTCCTAACAATGTTTTACCACTGGCAGTAATAATGTCTTCGCCAATATGTTCCCTTAAATATGGGTGAGCTACTGCTGATAAAATCTGTGAAGTATCGTCTGGCAATACAATATCCTCCTCATTGTAATTCCTGTGAAGTATAGGTTTTACATTAGTTCCACTGCAGTCCGGGGCAGTGTCTACATGGCTGCAAAAGCAGATAACCGGGATGTTTTTCTTTTTGGAATTGGAAGGTATGGTAGCATATACATAGCCATATTCATCCATTTCTGCGTCTTTAACGCCCATTTGTTTTAATTCATCCGCCAGGAGACTGCTTAAGTTTTTTTGCTTTTCCGTTGATGGTGATCTATTGCTTTGTGGATCGCTTTGCGTGTCAATTTCAACATACCGCATGAATCTTAGTGCGATATCATTTTTATTAATTTCTATCATTATAATTTATCGGGAGTTAAATTTTTTTTCACAAAGAAAAGAAATGAGATGATTTTTATTTATTAAAGTTCTGTTTCCAAATTATCCTATCCATCTTAAAATTGATCAAATTAATTTTTCCATAACATAGTATACAATCGGGCAGAAAGTGGAATTTTTTAACGTAAGCTGAACTCTCTTAAAGAAAACATCTTCGTCTGAATACGGAAATCTGTGGCAATCAGATGGCCTGTTTTCGTAGATGCTACAGTAGTTGTCTTGCCCAAGAAAAGGGCATGGAACTCCCTTCGCTACATAATCTCCCTCGTTATCCAATCGCAGGTACGTTTTTATAAAAATACTTTCTTTTATTTTTAGAAGCCTTGCGATTCTTTTAATGTCGGGTGTTTTAAATCTTGGCGAATAACCTTTACAACAATTGGCGCACGTAAGACAGTCAATTTTTTTGAAAGCCTCCTCATGTAGAGGAGGCAATGCTTTAAGTACTTTATTTTTATCTACTCTTTTCAGGAAATCTTTGTATTTTTTTTGGTTTTGAGCCGATTTTTTCTCCCAGTTATGTAGTAAATCGTCTTTCATTTTGTAAATATACAAATCAACTTAGCCCTTTCCTTTCGTTATTATTATTGTCCGTTTTGCAACGTAACTTTGCGCCTTCATTTTATAAACTAAAGAAGAAATACAGCCTTTGCTGAGATTTTGAAAATAAACAAGCATGAATCTTTTTGAAAAGCAATCGTCAGAATTTGCAACGAGACATATAGGACCTGATGAGGCGGAGACGAAACAAATGTTGGCAGAAATTGGTGTTAATTCGATTGAAGAGCTTATTGATAAAACGATACCACGCGGCATACGCTTGCAGAGTGAATTGAATATACCGCAACCTGTGAGTGAGTTTGAATATTTGAGTGAATTAGAAGAAATTGCCAATCGTAACAAAGTTTTCAAATCGTACATAGGACAGGGATATTATGATACCATTGTTCCCGGCGTTATTTTAAGAAATCTTTTTGAAAATCCGGGATGGTACACTCAATATACACCTTACCAGGCTGAGATAGCCCAGGGACGGCTGGAAAGTCTTTTAAATTTTCAGACGATGGTAAGTGATCTTACAGCGTTTCCTGTTGCTAATGCGAGTTTGCTTGATGAAGGTACCGCCGCTGCGGAAGCGATGGCAATGCTGTTTAATCATAAAAATAAAGACCATGATCATATAACAGCGCCGAAATTTTTTATTGATGAAAAATTATTTAGACAAACAAAAGACATTTTAATAACCAGAGCAAGCCCTATAGGAATAGAACCTGTTTTTGGCAAATTTGATTCAGTAGAAATTGACGAATCTTTCTTCGGAGCAATAGTTCAATATCCTGACAGCGAAGGGAATATTTGTGATTTCAGAAATTTTATCGAAAAAGTGCATACTGCAAATGCACAGGTAATAATGGCAACGGATTTACTGGCTCTTACATTATTAATTCCCCCCGGTGAGTTAGGAGCAGATGTAGCAGTTGGGTCGTCACAACGCTTCGGAGTACCCATGGGTTTTGGAGGGCCGCACGCTGCTTTTTTTGCAACAAAAGAGGAATTTAAAAGAAATATTCCCGGAAGAATTATTGGCGTGAGCGTAGATGCTGAAGGCAACAGGTGCCTGCGTATGGCTTTACAAACCAGGGAGCAACACATTCGCCGTGAAAAAGCAACGTCCAATATTTGCACAGCACAGGCATTACTGGCAAATATGGCTGCAATGTATGCCGTTTATCACGGCCCGCAAGGACTAACGGATATCTCCAAACGCATTTCTTTATTAACACAAACACTTGCAGCAGAATTACAGGAAGTTGACTTTGAATTACAGAATGAAAATTATTTTGATACACTTACTTTCAAAGTGAATGATGTTGAGAAAATAAAAAGCATTGCAGACAAGAATCAATTAAATTTTTATTATCCTGGCGAAAATCTTGTTACGATATCGCTGGATGAAACCACAACAAAAAGCGATGTGCTTGATATTATAAGTGTTTTTACATCTTCATCGGAAATTGATACATCGGTTGCGACCTTTGACAATGAAAGTTTTTTAGAAAATATTCCTGCGGCTCTTACGAGAACTTCAGATTTTTTGCTGCACCCGGTTTTTAATAGTTATCACAGTGAAACTGAGTTGATGCGATACCTGAAAATGCTTGAAAATAAAGATTTATCACTCACCACTTCTATGATTGCGTTAGGTTCATGCACCATGAAGCTTAATGCGGCTACAGAATTAATCCCGGTAAGTTGGGCTCATTTCAGCAGAATACATCCGTTTGCACCCACGTATCAAACCGAAGGATATCAATACATAATTAAGGAGCTTGAGAAATTACTGTCTACAATTACTGGTTTTTCAGCCTGCAGTCTTCAGCCGAATAGTGGAGCACAAGGTGAATTTGCCGGCCTGCTTTCTATACGTCGCTATCATGAAAGCAAGAATGATAACCAGCGGAATGTAATATTAATTCCCATTTCTGCACATGGCACAAATCCTGCATCGGCTGTAATGGCTGGTTGTAAAGTGGTGGTAACAAAATGCGACGAGGAGGGAAATATTGACATTGATGACTTACGATTGCAAGCTGAAAAATATAAGGATTCACTTGCCGGATTAATGGTTACTTATCCATCTACTCACGGCGTATTTGAAGAAGGCATTAAAGGAATATGCAAACTGGTTCATGATAATGGTGGATTAGTGTATATGGATGGCGCCAACATGAACGCCCAGGTTGGCCTTACATCGCCCGGTTTAATAGGCGCCGATGTTTGTCACCTGAATCTTCATAAAACTTTTGCAATACCACATGGCGGTGGTGGCCCGGGCATGGGACCAATTTGCGTAAATGAAAAATTAGTTCCGTTCTTACCTGGAAATGAAAAAGGTTCAGTGAGTGCCGCGCCATTTGGGTCGGCAAGTATTCTGTTAGTAAGCTATGCGTACATAAAATTATTAGGTGCAACTGGAGTTCGTAACGCTACGGAATACGCAATACTGAATGCCAATTACATGAAATTCAGGCTAAAAAAATACTTTAAGATTTTATATACCGGCAAAGGTGGTACATGCGCCCATGAATTTATTGTAGACTTGCGTCCATTTAAAAATACTGCGGGGATAGAGGCAGAGGATGTCGCCAAAAGGCTGATGGATTATGGCTTTCATGCTCCTACACTCAGTTTTCCGGTAGCGGGTACTATTATGATAGAGCCCACCGAAAGCGAGAATAAGGCTGAGCTCGATAGATTTTGTGATGCACTTATAAATATTTATAAGGAGATAAAAGAAATTGAAAATGGAAGCGCAGATAGAAAGGATAACGTATTGAAAAATGCACCGCACACTTTAGCTGTGATCACTGCAGATGAGTGGAAACATGGATATGCCCGCAGCAAGGCTGCGTTTCCGTTGGAATATTTGAAACAAAATAAATTCTGGGCGAGTGTTAGCAGAGTAAATAATACCTACGGCGACAGAAATTTAATTTGTACCTGCGAACCTGTAAGTTCTTATGCCGAAGCTTAACCCGCCCGTAAAAGCTTTTTACCAGGTTTCTTTTTTGGAACTTTTTTCAAAGTAATTGTTTTGATGAAAAATAGCTTGTATGTATGATGTAATAATCATAGGCGGTGGTGCAGCCGGGTTGATGGCCGCTAAAGTTTTATCTGAGAATAACAAAAAAATCTTGTTGCTAGAAGCAAGAGAAAGGCTGTGAGGAAGAATTTATGGCATAAGGGATTTTTCTTTTTCCGCTGAGGGTGGAGCAGAATTTATTCATGGCAATTTAGAAACAACTTTCAATTTATTAAAAGAAGCCAATCTCGAAAAGCGGAAATTAAAAGGAGCATTTTGCAGAGTGCAAAATGGTAAATGGACAACAGACGAGGATATTGTTCCCTACTGGGATTTATTGATGAGAAAATTAGAAGATTGCCGGGGAATTTAATGCAAAAAATTCTTCTTCAACTGTGGATGCCGCATTGCAAAGCGGAAGAGAAGCAGCCCAACAAATACTCGGAAATAAATAAGGCGACTTCATGAAAGCCGCCTTTAAAATAGCGCTATAGTGGTTTAATCTTTTTTTACTTTTTCTTCACCGGTTTTCCCGTCAATTTTTATTTTCTCATCTCCGTCCTTAATTTTCACATCGCCATCTTTTTCTACTTTCTCTTTGTAATCGCCGTCTTTGATTTTATAAGAACCATCTTCATCGGTTTTAACCTTTTCCCGATCAACATCGTTGGAAACGTATTTGTATCCATCATCCGTTTTTGTCACATGGTTATTTATAACCTTTCCTGTCTTACCGTAAATAGTATCATTTGATTTGGTATCAACATATATTATTACCGGTTCCTTGGTTTCAGCGTTCACCATTTCCCCGGTTGTGGAATCTTTTACCACATCAATATGCTTTCCTGTTGCCAGGTCAACATAGTGCTGGTCACTATCAGAACACCCGATCGCACATAGCAACAGAACACCCATACTTACAAAACTTAAAATTTTCATAATTTAATTTTTTGGTTAACAATCGCAGCATTAGTAGAAGCTGCGTTTTTTTGCAATACTATTGAGTTACAAAGATTATTTGTTCATCTGTGAGTAAAGGCAAATTTTTGAATCTAAGTATCACATTACCCACGGTTGCAACATCCTTGCCACAATATAGTGCAATACGCTCGAGGTTTTTTTCTATCCAGAAAACTTCACCTACTTTACTGCCATCTATATCATTTTTTGGTGAAGGAACACCTAAAGATGCAGCAAGTAGTTTTAACGAAGTGTAATGTTTGTAATCTCCAAAGCGCCAAAGATGCAGTGTATCTAAAACGGGAGTTTCCCATGGTCTCATGTTTTGAAAGTCAATACAGGATGGAATTGCCATATTATTTACCAGCATTCTCCGGCATAAAAAAGGAATGTCAAATTCCTTAATATTATGACCAGTGAAAATCCATTTTGAATTTTTTGAATTAAATTGCTGAAGCATTCGTATAAAGCTTTCTAGAACTTCTTTTTCGTCTTCAGAGTAAAAAGATTTTATCTTTAATTGCCATCGATCATTTTCTTTTTTAAAATAACCGGTGCTTATGCAAATTACTTTGGCAAATTCTGCGAGTATTGCGGCACGCCTGGGATAATATTCTTCAGCAGTAGTATCAGCCGGAAGACTCTTTAGAATTTTTTCCGTCCATAATTCTTTCCACTCATCATTCAATAAATGAAAATGCTGAACACGGGAAACTGTTTCAATGTCGATGAGAAATAAATTTTCAATATTTATCTGCTGCATAAAGAAATAAATTTTTATTTCAATGTACAAAAAAAGCCCCGTTAACCGACGGGGCGAAAATAAGAACTGATATATGTGGAGTTAAAATGTGAATCCTGCAAATATGGTAAAGGCCTGGCTCTTCCACTTTTGTTGATTATCTATATCATTCAAATTCGTAAGGCCCAACTCATATCTTGCTCCAAGATTTATAAATGGTATTTGTATCCATAACCCTCCAACGGCCGACCAATCTGACTTCTTAAAAATAGTCTCGTTGTTTTTTAAATCATCAACAGTTTCTTTAAGCAAGCCTCCAATCTGGGGTCCCAATTGAAGTTTTACCCTTTTACTGGGCCCAACATTAATATTCAATAGCACAGGTATTTTTATGTAGTCAAGTTTTGCTTTTTTTTGGCTTCCTCCTTCGAACAAATCCTCATAAATATCTGATGCATCGTTTGTGAATTGGGACGATGATTGAACAAAATTTACTTCGGGCTGAAGACCAAAAGTTTTTGAAAAATTGAACTGCATAAATCCCCCCAGCAAATAATTATAATTAAAACCTGACTTGTATGATTGGCCTGTTATTTTATTAATATTCAGCCCTGCCTTGGCGCCTATTCTGAAAAAATTCTCATGATCAGCATCGTGATCAAATTTGCTTTTTTGTGAAAACGCAGGTAGCGAATAAATAAATATCAAAAAAGGTAGCAGAGCTTTTTGCATATGTCAACTATAATGTCAAAACAATATTAATGCCAATGAATAATTTCGAATGACCAAATAGATATTATCTCCAGTGACCCGGGACCCAATACCAGCCTTGTCCCTTTTGTTGCCAATGTCCACCTGAATATTGATGATACCGCCGGCGTGGTGCGGCCCAATAGCCGTGGCGGTATACATAGCCATGTCCTCTTCTCACCCAGCCACCGTCGACCCAAATGTAATTAGCCCCCGGCGCTACAGGTCTTACATATACCGGCGGCTGTGGCCGTGTTCTCACAACTACAGAGGAAGGACCACATCCTGTAAGAAAAATAAGACTGGTTAAGAAAATACCTGCAATAACCAATAGTTTTTTCATAAACGAGAATTTTAAAAATTGGAATAAAAACGATGCCCGAAGTTTAATCAGCAAATGGAGTTACTGGCTTTATTAACAAAGTTTTTAATTTTCACTTTAGTATCCATTTATTGTTTAATAAATAATCACGCAGATATTTTCTATTATTTTTACCATTGATTGTAATAAAAAATATTTTTCTCGTGATAAAAAAAGTGGCAGTTATAGGAGCAGGGACAATGGGAAATGGTATTGCCCATGTATTTGCGCAATATGGTTTTACAGTAAATCTTATTGATGTATCACAATTGCAATTGGATAAGGCAATGGAAATGATAGTCAAAAATCTGGAAAGGCAGCTTTCGAACGGAACGATATCGGAAGAAATAAAACGCCAGGCTATCAAAAATATAAAACTTATTACCGCTTTGGATGCAGGAATAAAGGATGCGGATTTAATTGTGGAAGCAGCGACAGAAAGTTTAGATTTGAAACTTAATATATTCAAGCAGGTAGATGAAAGCGCACCACGGGATTGCATCCTTGCCACGAATACATCTTCAATTTCAATAACTAAAATTGCATCTGTTACAAAGCGGCCACACAAGGTAATTGGTATGCATTTCATGAATCCCGTTCCGGTAATGAAACTTGTCGAAATTATCAACGGTTACGAAACCGAAAAAAATGTAACCAGAGAAATCGTTGAATTGAGCAAAAAATTAGATAAGGTTCCCTGTGAGGCAAATGATTACCCGGGTTTTATTGCCAATCGTATTTTAATGCCGATGATTAATGAAGCGATTTATAGCTTATATGATGGTGTCGGAGGGGTTGAAGAAATAGACACCGTTATGAAATTAGGAATGGCTCATCCTATGGGGCCGTTGCAGCTTGCTGACTTCATTGGGCTCGACACTTGTAATTCTATTTTAAAAGTGCTTTATAATGGTTTTGGAAATTCAAAATATGCACCTTGCCCATTACTTACCAATATGGTAAATGCAAACTGTCTTGGAAAAAAAACCGGCGAAGGCTTTTATAAATATACAGAGGGAAGTAAAAAATTGGTTGTAAGCAATCGTTTTGCAAAATAATTTATTCTGCTTTTTCAATTTCCAGCCGCTTAACATTTCGAAGTTCATATAGTGTTTCTGCCAGCCTGTATTTGGGAACTCCCGCAATTATCTTACAAAATAATTGCGTTTCATTTTTATATACTGAGCAATTATATTTTTTCAAAATACCCATTACAGTATTTATTTCGGGATAGTTAAACTGTAAAATATAATTAAGCTCAATATATTTTTTGATAACCGGCGTACATTGTAAAGCCAGTGTAGCAGCGGTTTTATAGGCATTGATTAATCCCGGAATGCCTAAAAGAGTTCCTCCGAAATATCGCACAACCACCACAAGTATATCAGAAAGATTTGCTGAATCGACCTGACCTAATATTGGTTTTCCGGCAGTGCCCGAAGGTTCACCATCGTCGCTAACACGAAAATTGTTCCCATCATATCCAATACGATAAGCAAAGCAATGATGCGATGCTTTAGCATGTTTCTTTTTTAAAGCCTGGATATATTTCTTAAAATCACCGGCACTTTTAATTGAAAATGCATACGCAAGGAATTTACTGCCTCTGTCCTTATATTCCGCGTATCCGTTTGTTTCAATTGTAAAATAAAAATCCATTGCAAAAATTCTTTATAGCTCAAATATTTTTGAACTCGTTTCATTGGCAACTAAAAATAGTTTTTTTTGATTTGCTACCTTTAAGCAATTTAAAATAAATGGAAACGTCTTTAAGCACAGGAGTAGGAAACTCTGCGAAGTTTGAAAACTCGTTGGACTACGCACGCCAACTTGATCGTGAAGATCCCTTACGGCGCTATAGAGAAAAATTTTATATTCCACTTATCCACGGGAAAGAAAGCATATACTTTACCGGTAATTCGTTAGGGCTTCAGCCCAAAACAGCCCAGGAATATATTTTAAACGATTTGGAAGATTGGGCCAATTACGGAGTAGAAGGCCATTTTAATGGCAGAACCCCGTGGGTGAAGTATCACGAATTGTTTCCCGGAAAACTGGCTCCTATATTAGGTGCATTAGAGGAAGAAATAGTGGTGATGAACCAGCTTACAATTAACCTTCATTTATTACTTACTACTTTTTACAGACCGGTTACAGGGCGTTCTAAAATTATTTGCGAAGCCAAAGCATTTCCGTCCGATCAATACGCTCTGGAATCACAAGTCCTCCTTGCCGGTTTTGATCCTAAAGAAGCAATCATTGAAATAGCACCTCGCGAAGGTGAACATAGAATAAGAAATGAAGACATTCTTTCAATGATTAAACTGCTTGGAAGCGAAGTTGCTGTTGTTTTATTTGGCGGCATAAACTATTATACGGGCCAGGTGTTCGATATGCAGGCTATAACTGCTGCCGCACATGGAGTTGGAGCATATTGTGGATTTGATCTGGCGCATGCTGCAGGGAATGTCCGGTTAAAGCTGCATAAATGGAATGTTGATTTTGCCTGCTGGTGTTCATACAAATATCTAAATTCAGGGCCCGGCGCTGTTGCCGGTGCGTTTATTCATCAACGTCATATTTCGGATAAATCGTTACCAAGACTTGCCGGATGGTGCGGTACTAATAAAGAAACGCGGTTTAAAATGGAAAAGGAATTTGATCCGATTCCTACGGCAGAAGGATGGCAGCTTAGTACCACTCCTGTTCTCAATATGTCTGCCCACCGTGCTGCGCTTGATATTTTTGAAGAAGCAGGATTTGAAAATATTCTGGCAAAACAGGAAAAATTGAGCGCTTACCTTTTATTTATTCTTGATGATATCAATGCCTCTTCTTCGAAAAAAATAATTGAAGTAATTACTCCGCGTAATGAAATGGAGCATGGCTGCCAGGTTTCAATGTTCATGCTGGAAAAAGGAAAGGAGATTTATGAATCATTGAAGAAACATGGCGTGATAATAGATTGGAGGGAGCCAAATGTAATCCGGCTCGCTCCCGTTCCTCTATACAATACTTTCGAGGACATTTTCCGTTTCGGAGAAATAATAAGAAATATGATTTGACAGGAGTATAATTATTGCCACATGTGTGCTTACTTTGCCAATCTTATCAGATAATGTTTTGAATACATGTATAAACTTCCCTATTTTACTGAGGAAAATGAAGAGGCTGTTTTCGATTTTATGTTGAAGAATCCCTTTGCTATTGTTTCAGGAGTTAATGACGACCGGCCCGTTGCAACTCACGTTCCGCTGGATATAAAAAGAGACAGGGATACAATAATTTTTACGGGCCATATGATGAAAAATAGTGATCATCATAAGGCTTTTTCTCAAAACGAAAATGTCCTGGTGATTTTTAACGGGCCTCATTGTTATGTAAGCGCAAGCTGGTATGTAAAGAAAAATAGTGCCTCAACATGGAACTACATAGATGTGCACGCCCATGGTAAAATAAAATTTGCCAGTGAGGATGAAACAAAAAAAATAATTGAAAATATTACCAATAAATATGAAACGCCTATAAGCGAAGCGGCTTTTAATAAACTAGCACCGGAATATGTAGACAGGCTTGTGAAAGCAATAATTGGATTTACTATTGAAGTAACATCTCTTGAAAATGTATTCAAATTAAGCCAGAACCATGATGCAACAACAAGAGAAAACATAATAGAAAGCTTGATGAACCGCACTGATGCTGACTCCCACAAGATTGCTGCTGAAATGAGAAAAAGATTTTAAATTAAAATTAATTAGATGACGCGGCAAGAGCTTATTGATAATATCAGGCAAAAAAAATCTTTTTTATGCGTTGGCCTTGATACCACTCTCGAAAAAATCCCCAAACATTTACTGTCACATGCGGATCCTCTTTTTGAGTTTAACAAAAATATTATAGATGCAACCAGGGATTTGTGCGTTGGATATAAAATAAACACTGCTTTTTACGAAGCTAATGGAGTAAAAGGATGGCAAATAATGGAAGATACTGTTAACTATATTCCTTCAACGCATTTTAAAATTGCTGATGCCAAGCGTGGTGATATCGGCAATACATCTTCGCAATATGCAAAAGCTTTTTTTGAAGTCTTAAAATTTGACGCAATAACCGTGGCACCTTATATGGGTTATGATAGCATCATGCCATTTTTGGAATACGATAACAAATGGACTATTGTTTTAGGGCTTACCAGCAATAAAGGGAGCGAAGACTTTCAGCAATTGAAGGCTGGCGATAATTATTTATATGAAACCGTTTTGAAAAAAGTAAGTGAATTGGGCACTAAGGAAAATCTCATGTTTGTAGTAGGCGCTACCAAAGCAACGGAACTTGTTTCGATAAGAAAAATCATTCCCGATAATTTTTTACTAATTCCAGGTGTAGGCGCCCAGGGAGGAAGCCTGGCGGAAGTTTCAAAATATGGTATGAATAAAGATTGCGGGTTATTGGTAAATGCATCAAGAGCCATTATCTATGCCTGTAATAATGAAAATTTTGCCAACGAGGCGAGGGCTGCAGCACAACAATATCAAACAGAAATGATGAGCTATCTTTGACAGCGAGTCTTAGAATAGATTAACAAATCAAAATGGTTTGTAAGGCTTTTCTACTTTGCGCCTGACCTATTAACAATAAAACAAATCATATACATGTTACAGGATCTTTTCCAATCTCCGGATTATTATAATATTGATGAATTGCTTACCGAAGAGCATAAACTTATAAGGGAAACTGTGAGAAACTATGTAAAAAAAGAGATTTCGCCCATTATAGAAGACTATGCGCAAAGAGCTGAATTTCCTGGGCAGATAGTAAAGCAGTTGGGAGAACTCGGCTGCTTTGGCCCTACTATTCCACAGGAATATGGAGGCGGAGGTATGGATTACATTTCGTACGGCCTCATGATGCAGGAACTGGAACGTGGTGATAGCGGTGTAAGATCAACAGCAAGTGTGCAGGGATCGCTGGTAATGTTTCCAATATATGCATATGGAAATGAAGAGCAACGAAAAAAATATTTACCCAAGCTGGCAAGCGGCGAGTGGCTCGGTTGTTTTGGCCTTACAGAGCCTGATCATGGAAGCGATCCCGGGGGAATGTTAAGCAACTATAAAGAAGAAGGGGAGCATGTTATTTTAAACGGAAGTAAGATGTGGATCAGTAATGCACCATTTTCGCAAGTTGCCGTAGTTTGGGCAAAAGATGAACAGGGTGAAATTCACGGATTAATTGTTGAGAGAGGAATGGAAGGATTTACAACTCCAACAACACATGGCAAATGGAGCCTTAGAGCGAGTGCAACAGGAGAACTCGTTTTTGATAATGTAAAGGTTCCGAAAGAAAATATTTTGCCAAATATAAAAGGATTGAAAGGGCCATTAAGCTGTTTAACAAAAGCCAGGTATGGCATTGCCTGGGGAACAATAGGTGCGGCGATGGATTGTTATGACACCGCCCTTCGTTATTCTAAAGAAAGAATACAGTTTGACAGGCCAATCGGCGGATTTCAATTGCAACAAAAGAAGCTTGCCGAAATGATTACTGAAATTACAAAAGCGCAGTTGCTTAATTGGCGACTGGGTGTTTTGATGAGTGAAGGCAAAGCAACTCCTCAACAAGTGAGCATGGCAAAAAGAAATGCCTGTGAAACTGCGGCTACAGTTTCCCGTGAGGCACGGCAAATGCTTGGAGGAATGGGAATCACAGGAGAATATTCAATAATGCGCCATATGATGAATATTGAAAGTGTTATTACTTACGAAGGTACTCATGATGTTCATCTTCTTATAACAGGTATGGATGTTACAGGTTTAAATGCTTTTAAATGATAAAATAGTTGCAACTAATTAATTTAAAATCACCCCCGGAAAATAAAAATTTCTGGTAGAAAAAGCCTGTATTGTTTCATGCCTTCAAAGAATAAAAAGATAGTTCACTTGCCCTTAAAGATATTTCTTATAGGATTTATGGGGAGTGGTAAAAGCTACTGGGGACGAATTTGGGCACATAAAATGAAGATAAGATTTTTTGATCTTGATACCAGGATAGAAAAGGCATTCCGGATGAAAATTACAGATATCTTTGAAAGGAAGGGAGAGGATAAATTTCGCGAGCTTGAAAGATATCACCTCAGAAAATTTGAAAATAAAAAAAATTTTTTATTGGCCTGTGGTGGGGGAACACCTTGCTTTTCTGACAACCTTGAATGGATGAAATCAGAGGGTAAAGTTTTTTATTTAAAAGCTGATGCTGAAACTATCCTTGATAAAGTGATTCATGAAACGGAACAAAGACCTGTTTTAAAGAAAATAGATTCTGCTGAGTTGTTACATTTTATTCAGAAAAAATTAATGGAAAGAGAGCCTTATTACTCCGGGGCTGATTTTATTTTAGATGTGGAAAATTTGAATGAAAGCTCCCTGCAGGCAATTCTTTAAATAGAAAAACTACTTTTAAATTAATTACCATGCAAAATTAATTACCATGCACAAAGGGTTTTTAAAAACTGCTTCAATTTTTGGACTGCTATCCGTAGCGTTGGGTGCATTCGCAGCTCATTCATTAAAACAGCATGTGTCTGATTATGCGGTAGAAATTTTCGAAACGGGCGTACGATACCAGTTTTATCATGTATTTGCTTTATTGGCGTGTGGAATTTTATATAAAGAGTTTCAAAATCAATATCTAAAAATTTCAGGTTCCTTATTTATAATGGGAACTATTCTTTTCAGTGGTTCGTTATATATTCTTTGCTTTATAAAAGCAGCGGTAATGCCCGGTTACAACTGGATAGGCGCAATAACTCCATTTGGAGGGTTGTTTTTTATTGCAGGTTGGATTTTTTTATTTTTTGGTTTTTTTCAGAAAAAGAAATAACGAGAAAATCGCTACATATTAATAAAAATATTGAAGATATTATCCATCACACAACTAATTAACAAGTCAACCATCTAACCATTTTTCTATCTTTGTAACCAAATGGCTACAAGTAAAAAGACGAAAAAAAATAACGCGGCAGGTTCTAAAAAAATGATTGCTGACCCTAAAGAAAAAATTGAAGTAAAAAAATTACTTAAGGACGAGCGTTCGCACAAAATAGCAGGAACCATTTTAATGCTGATAGCGTTTTTACTTTTTATATCCTTTATTTCTTATTTGTTTACCTGGCAGGAAGATCAATCTAAAATTTTTAAAGGCGCAAAAATTTTATTGCCTAGCCATGCCGAGCCAATGGCTAATCTTCTTGGAACTGCAGGAGCCTATTTTTCGGATCTTTTTTTCAGGTCCGGATTTGGTATTGCATCATTTTTATTCTGTACTTTTTTCTTCGTTTTAGGCGTGAACTTATTTTCTCCGAGAAAAATATTTTCCATCGGCCGCAATATACGTTATGTAGTGGTAGGGCTGCTGGTGGTAAGCGTATCAGCCTCCTTTCTTATGAGCGGACATCCATTTCCGTGGGGTGGGGCAGTTGGCGATTTGGAAAGCCAGTGGCTGCAACAGATAATAGGAAAAGTGGGGACGGCTGCATTATTATTGGTAGCTCTCCTCAGCTATATAATCTGGAGATTTAACCCGTCATTCAAATTTCAAAATTTACTATTATTTAAAGGTGCACAAAAACAGGAAAATACTTTTACAGACGATAATCTTTTGACAGGCGATGAAAGAAATGATGTAAAAGAACCTGTGCTGCCACTCGGAAAAATTTCTTTCGAGGACGAACATCAATCACATCATGATCTTAGAATTGTTGAGAAATCACCTGAGCCGGAACTTTTGAAGTCAGAAGGTTTTATTGAAAATATTCAACCGGGGCTGAAGGATGAAAAACATAAAAATAAAGTTGCGGGAAATGGCCTTACGTTAGAAGTAAAGTCGACGCCTGCAATAACAGAAGAACCAACTGATACTTTCCCGAAACAAAAAGTTCAGCAGCCATATGATCCAATACTCGATCTGAGAAACTATAAATTTCCGACAATTGATTTACTGGAAGCACATGGAAGTGAAAGAATTATCCAGGATGCAGCTGAACTTGAAACCAACAAAAATCAAATTATTAGCACGCTCAGGAATTACGATATTGAAATACAAAAGATTTATGCAACAGTTGGGCCGACTGTTACTCTTTATGAAATAGTACCGGCTCCCGGTGTGCGGATTTCGCGAATCAAAAATCTTGAAGATGATATAGCTCTCAGCCTAGCTGCTCTTGGCATCCGTATTATTGCTCCTATTCCCGGAAAGGGCACTATCGGTATCGAAGTACCTAATGTAAAGAAGACAGTTGTAAGCATGAGAACATTATTAAATTCAGAAAAATTTCAGAATAATAAATTCTCATTACCTGTGGCAATTGGTAAAAAAATTGACAATGAAAATTTTATTGTTGATCTCACAACAATGCCTCACCTGTTGATGGCAGGTGCCACGGGACAGGGAAAATCAGTTGGATTAAATGCTATACTTGTTTCCCTTCTCTACAAAAAACATCCTTCTCAATTAAAGCTGATTCTCATAGATCCCAAAAAGGTAGAGTTGAGTATCTATAAAAGTATTGAAAAACATTTCCTGGCAAAGCTGCCTGGTGAAGAAGATGCTATTATAACGGATACCAAAAAAGTGATACATACCCTGAATGCTTTGTGTATTGAAATGGATAATCGCTATGATTTATTGAAAGAAGCGGGCACAAGAAATATAAGAGAGTACAACGAAAAATTTGTAAACAGGAAATTAAATCCGGAAAAAGGTCATCAATACCTGCCCTTTATTGTTTTGGTTATAGATGAATTTGCAGACCTTATAATGACTGCCGGTAAGGAAGTTGAAATGCCTATTGCCCGCCTGGCACAGCTTGCCAGGGCGGTCGGCATTCACCTGATAATAGCAACACAACGTCCTTCGGTTAATATAATAACAGGTACTATTAAGGCAAACTTTCCTGTGAGAATTGCGTTTAAAGTAACCAGTAAAATTGATAGCCGTACGATTCTTGATGTGGGGGGTGCGGAGCAATTGATTGGGAAAGGAGATATGCTTATCAGTTATAACGGTGAGCTTACACGATTACAGTGCGCTTTTGTTGATACGCCAGAGGTGGATACCATCACTGATTTTATAGGCGATCAACCGGGTTATCCCGAGGCCTTCATGTTGCCGGAATATGTGGATGAGAAAGAATTTGAAAGTAAAGATTTTGATGTGAATGACAGGGATTCTCTTTTTGAAGATGCTGCAAGGCTTATTGTTCAAAGTCAGAGCGGGAGCACTTCTTTATTGCAGCGACGTATGAAACTCGGGTATAATCGTGCGGGAAGATTAATGGATCAGCTTGAAGCGGCAGGTGTCGTGGGTCCGACCCAGGGAAGCAAGGTACGGGATGTGCTTATTAAGACCGATGCCGAATTACAGCAGTACCTGAATAATGCTTAGTGAAATGATGCGCTGAATAACCGTCTTGCGAAAAGAATGTTTATATTTTCAAAACCTTTTATAGAAAAATCATCTTCTAATTTTGGAGATCCGGATCTATTCCAATATATACAATTCGGCAATTCAACAATTTTACAAACGCTATCTTCGTTAGTACATGTCAAAGTACTTAATTGCAGGGCTTGGTAATCCAGGAGGCGAGTATGCACACACCCGGCACAACATTGGGTTTGATGTTGTAAGTGCATTTGTTTTAAAACATGGTGGCTCGTTTACAAGCGCAAGGCTTGCAGAAGTGTCGGAGATAAAGTGGAAAGGAAAAATATTGGTGTGTATAAAGCCATCAACTTTTATGAACCTTAGCGGAAGAGCAATTAAATACTGGCTTGATAAAGAAAAAATAAATATTGAAAATTCGCTTACTATTGTAGATGACATCGCACTGCCTTTAAACAAATTGAGATTACGCAAAAGCGGCAGTGATGCAGGTCACAATGGTTTGCGGGATATTCAAAATATTTTGGGAACAGGTATATATCCCAAGCTTAGATTTGGCATTGGAAATGCCTTTCCGAAGGGAATGCAGGTTGAATTTGTTTTAAGCCAATGGTTAGCTGAAGAAGTAGGGCTGGTAAAGCTAAAAATCGAAAAATGTATCGAAGTAATAGAAAATTTTGTGACGATAGGAATAGACAGGACGATGAACAGAATAAATAATATTACATTTAATTCAGAATCCATCGGTTAGATAAATTCTTTTTTTAATTTGTTTTTTATATTTTCGCCTGCAAAACTCTGCCACCCGAATAATAAAAGCTGCTTTTATATGAAAATTTTTTGTATCGGACGTAATTATGCAGATCATGCAAAGGAAATGGGAAATGACTTGCCCGATGAACCCATCATTTTCATGAAGCCCAAGAGTGCTCTTGTTCAAAATCACACTCCGTTTTATTATCCTGAGTTTACAAATGAGCTTCACTATGAGTGTGAGCTTGTAGTACGCATAAGCAAAAATGGCAAATATATCCAGGAAAAGCATGCCTCAAATTACTATAATGCCATAAGCGTAGGAATAGATTTTACGGCCAGGGATATACAAAATCAATTAAAGGAAAAAGGATATCCGTGGGAAAAAGCTAAATCTTTCGACAATTCCGCTGCTGTTGGAACTTTCGTAGACATAACTCCCGCGATCAACAAAAAAAATATTAATTTCTCTTTTTCGAAAAATAAAGAGGTAGTTCAAAAAGGAAACACGAAAGACATGCTGTTTTCTATTGATGCCATTATTTCAAACATATCCAATTATTTTTCACTTAATATAGGGGACCTCATATTTACCGGAACTCCTTCAGGAGTGGGCGAATGCATGGTAGGTGATTCACTCCAGGCGTTTCTTGAAAATGATTGTCTTCTTACTCTGGAGATAAAGTAAAAGATTCACTTCAATCCTGCAATTTACTTCCCGGCTAAAGGCATAGTATTTGAATAGCAATGCCCAGACGCTATGCAAAAAATAATTTACACTATTGGCCATTCCACCCGAAGGTTGGAAGAATTTACTTCACTATTGAAAAATTTTTCTGTACAAATACTCGCGGATGTAAGAAGTTTCCCCGGATCCCGCAGGTATCCTCAATTTAATAAAGAAAATCTGTCGGAACAGCTCCTTTTCGAAGATATACGCTACCAGCATATACCATTATTGGGTGGAAGGAGAAAACCTTCTCCGGCATCAAAAAATAAGGCATGGAAAAACGATTCGTTTCGTGGCTACGCAGATTATATGGAAACTGAAGAATTTTTAAAGGGCATTAGAGAGCTTTCAAAACTTGCAGATATTTATTGTGCTGCCTTTATGTGTTCTGAAGCGGTTTGGTGGCGCTGCCATCGTGCGATGATTGCCGATTATCTTAAATCAAAAGGCTGGCAGGTATTGCATATTCTAAATAATAAAAAGACTGAAGAGCACCCATATACAAGTGCTGCTAAAATCGTAGGGGGAACTTTATCCTATTCTTCACCGCAGCAAACGATGTTTTAATTTCGTTGTTTTTCTTTATCAACTCCTAAAAAATTCCCTCCCGAGGAATCGGGAGGGATCTCTTTAACCCTTAAAACAATCAACATATAAATCTGTTCTGTTGATTTTGTTTACAACAATATGTACGTAATAAAGTTGTTTTCGGATCGAAATAACTCAGGATAAGGCCAGGTCAAGTACCTGCTGCATCGTTTTTACATAATTTACTTTAAGGCCCTTTATAAAATTTGGGTTGATTTCGTTTACGTCCCTTTCGTTCTGTATACACATAATTATTTCTTTTAAACCTGCCCTTTTGGCTGCCAGTACTTTTTCTTTAATTCCGCCAACAGGTAGTACTTGCCCCCGCAATGTGATTTCACCAGTCATGGCGAGATAGGGTTTTACTTTACGGCCAGTGAATGAGGATGCAAGCGCAGTCATCATAGTGATACCTGCACTAGGACCATCTTTTGGCGTAGCCCCTTCTGGTACGTGCACATGAACATTTTTCTTATTGAAAAGCTCGGGATCAATACCATATTTTTTTGCATTTGCCTGGAGATAGGTCATCGCCGTAGTGGCGCTTTCTTTCATTACATTTCCAAGATTTCCGGTAAGCTTTAGTTCGCCCTTACCATTGTCGCTTGTAGTAGTTTCAATAAAAAGAATATCTCCGCCAACATATGTCCAGGCTAGACCTACGGCCACTCCCGGCATATTCGCGGTTTTATACACTTCATTGTTATATTTTGATTTCCCAAAAATCTTTTCAATATCCCCAAGACTTATGGTTGGCTTTAGCTTTCCTTTTTCTGCATATGCTTTAGCCAGGTGGCGCATTACACTTGCCAGCACCCGGTCAAGTTCCCGCACTCCACTTTCTCTTGTAAAATCAGAAATCATTCTTTCAAGTACAGTATCACTTATTTTAAAAGTAACATCTTTTAATCCGTGGGCTTCCTTTTGTTTAGGGATGAGATGCCGCTTCGCAATTTCTATTTTTTCTTCAACGGCGTATCCGCTCAGGTCAATAATTTCCAACCGGTCGCGTAAAGCAGGCTGAATATTCTGTAAATTATTAGCGGTAGCAATAAATAACACCTTACTGAGATCATATTCCATCTCAAGATAATTATCGTAAAAATTATTATTTTGCTCAGGATCAAGTACCTCAAGTAGTGCTGAAGAGGGATCCCCGCGGAAGTCTGTTCCTACTTTGTCAATCTCATCTAATATCATCACCGGGTTGGAGGTTTTTATTTTCCTGATAGACTGCAAAATTCTTCCCGGCATAGCCCCGATATAGGTTTTACGATGACCGCGTATTTCGCTTTCATCATGAAGACCGCCAAGGCTTACTCTCACATATTTCCGGTTAATAGCGTTGGCAATGCTTTTTCCCAAAGAGGTTTTACCAATTCCCGGTGGGCCAACAAAGCAAAGAATAGGGCTTTTCATGTCTCCTTTCAGCTTCAGTACAGCCAGGTATTCAAGTATTCTTTGCTTTATTTTTTCCATTCCATAATGGTCATTGTCGAGAATTTTCTTTGCCTTTTTAAAATCGTATTGGTCTTTGGTATAGTCTTCCCAGGGAAGATCGAGCATCAGGTCAAGATGGTTGTAAACAACGGAATAATCCGGAGTGGAAGGATGCATTCTTTCCAATTTCTCAAGCCCTTTGCGAAACATTTCTTTTGCGGCGGCAGGCCATTTTTTAGCATCTGCTTTTTTTTGCATTTCTTTTATTTCTGCAAAATTATCTCCACCTAGTTCTTCTTTAATCGCCTTAAGTTGCTGTTGTAAGAAGTAGTCTTTCTGCTGTTTATCGAGCTCGGCACGGGTTTTATTAGTAACCTTATTTTTCAATTCGGCATACTGCAGTTCTGTTTGTAAAAGGCCCAACAAAACTTCCGCCCTTGCCTTGATATTGTGAATTTCAAGCAGCTTTTGTTTTTCAACTATTGTGCTGTTTAAATTACTACTTACAAAGTGTATGAGAAATGCCGGATTCTCAATATTTTTTAAAATTATCGAAGCCTCGGATGGCAGGTTGGGAGAAAGCTGAATTATTTGTCCTGCAAGTTCCTTGATAGAAGATACCATTGCATCGAAGTCATTATCATTCTTAATTTCTTCGTCTGCGAGTACGGTTATTTTAGCCTTAAAATATGGATCGTCGCAGGTGATTTCATCAATCTTAAACCTTTTTTTGCCCTGGATAATTACTGTGGTACCGCCGTCAGGCATTTTTATAAGCTTAATTATTTTTGCAACGGTACCAATATCTACCAGGTCGCTCACTACAGGTTCTTCTACCAAACTGTCCTTTTGAGATACTACTCCTATCAATTTGTCAGTCTTATAAGAGTCAGTGACAGCTTTGATGCTTTTATCTCTCCCAACGGTTATGGGAATAACAACACCGGGAAACAATACGGTATTTCTCAAAGGAAGCAGCGGTAATTCTGCAGGAATCGGTTGTTCATCATTGCTTTCATTGCCATCTTCACTTAACGGGATTATCGGCATAAATTCCATTTCATCCTCCGACCCACCCAAATAATAATTTCTATTCATATAATTTTTCACTTGTCAATATGTCAATAACTCTCCAAAGAAACGAAGTTTTGGAAAGAAATGTATATGTTCAACATTAATGCCACGATAAAAGTTAATTAAATTATGCCGGTTAAAAATAAAACGCTTCGCAGGCCTTTCTGAGTAAGCTCCCGCAGGCAAAATCAGGGTTACCTAAAACATTACTTTTGTAAAATGGATATATTATGTGACAAAGATGAGCTTGCAATATTTAAAAAGATCTCTGATGCGGCAGAGCAATTGGATACACCTGCATACATAATTGGGGGCTTTGTTAGAGATAAGATAATGGGCAGGCCTACCAAAGATGCAGATATTGTTTGCCTTGGCGACGGCATACAACTCGCAAAAAAAACCGCACGGCTTTTTCATCCCACGCCCCA
The DNA here is from genome assembly GCA_963798665.1 of uncultured Chitinophagaceae bacterium. Taxonomy (GTDB): domain Bacteria; phylum Bacteroidota; class Bacteroidia; order Chitinophagales; family Chitinophagaceae; genus Ginsengibacter. The sequence continues at coordinate 162,394 of CAWCUN010000001.1, forward strand.
GGTCTCCATCTTTAAAACCTTCGGAACGGCTCAAATTAGAATTTTTTCCGATGAAACCACCGCTCCTCCAGTTGAGACTCCTTTCGAAATAGAGTTTGTTGGAGCCCGGATCGAAAGTTATTCTTACGATAGCCGAAAGCCGGAGGTGCAACGCGGAACTTTTGAAGAGGATAGAATGAGAAGGGATTTTACAATAAACACACTCGCAATCAGCCTTAGTAAAAGTGATTTTGGCAAGTTGATTGATCCCTTAAACGGAAATGCTGATATCAAAAGAAAGATCATCAAAACACCCCTTCCACCTGACCAAACATTTAGTGATGACCCGTTGCGGATGATGCGGGCCATAAGATTTGCAACTCAATTAAATTTTACCATCGATAAAGATACTTTTGAAGCGATTAAAACAAATGCACAAAGAATTAAAATTGTAAGCGGAGAGCGCATTGTTGATGAACTTAATAAAATTGTCTTAGCCGAAAAACCCTCAATCGGATTTGACCTGTTGTACAAAAGCGGCTTATTAAAAATTATGTTTCCGCAAATGGTTGCGCTTGCCGGCGCTGAATATATAGATGGAAAGGGGCACAAAGATAACTTCTATCATACACTTCAGGTGCTCGATAATATTTCGTCCAATACAAATGACCTCTGGCTTCGCTGGGCAGCAATCTTGCATGATATCGCTAAACCAGTTACAAAAAAATTTGAGGAAGGTCACGGTTGGACTTTTCATGGACACGAGGTAGTCGGTGGCAGAATGGTTCCAAAAATATTTGCACAGCTAAAATTGCCGCTCAACGAAAAAATGAAATTCGTAAGAAAGATGGTGGAGTTACACCTCAGGCCCATAAGTCTTACAAAAGAAAACATAACTGACTCGGCTGTTCGAAGATTGCTTTTCGACGCCGGCGATGATATTGATGATTTGATGACCTTGTGCAGAGCAGATATCACTTCAAAAAATAAAAGGAAAGTTCAGCAATTTTTATCCAATTTTGAAATAGTTAGCGAACGGCTCAAAGAAGTAGAAGAAACGGATAAGATCAGGAACTGGCAGCCGCCTATTACCGGTGAAATCATCATGAAAGAATTTGATCTACAGCCATCGAGAACTGTTGGAGAAATAAAAAATGCGGTTCGGGAGGCAATATTAGATGGTATAATTCCCAACAACTACGATGCGGCTTTTAAATATATGATAGAAGTTGCGAATGATTTAGGTATACAAAAAAAGATCGGCATTTAAAAATTTGCCATTGTAGTTTTAGATATTTTAATTGATTAGTAAGCCTTAATTTCGTGATATGGCAGTATTAAAATTCAGGGTTTATTGGGAGGATGATGATAGCGTTTACAGGGACGTGGTGATTAAGCACGTGCAATCTTTTTATGATCTGCATAAAGTAATTCTAAAATCCTTTGAATTTGATAACAAGCATGACGCAACCTTTTTTCGAAGTAATGATAAATGGCAGCGTGGAAAGGAAATTACCCTTGAAAAATACCAAAAGAAATACCAGGTTGAACCATTGTTGATGAAGGACGCTACTATAGGCTCAGAGATTCGGGATCCAAATCAAAAGTTTGTCTATGTTTACGACTTTCATAAAAACTGGACTTTTATGGTGGAGCTAATTAACGTGAATAAAGAAGAAGATAGCAAAATTGCTTATCCATCCTGCTCCCGCAGTGAAGGTATTGGGCCAAGTCAATACGGAACCAAAGGGCTCGTTAATGAAAAGCTCGCAGAAATAGAAGAAAAATATGACCTCAATAGCACAGTAATGCCGGATGGTTTTGGCCAGGAAGGCGATGCCGGGCCCGATACAGAGCCGGATGAGGATGTGGAAGAAAGCAGTACTGAAGAAGTGTGAATTCGCCCGCGTCTGGTATAAGTTTGATTGCGATCCTACGGATCAACTATTCCCATGAAAAATAAGACTTGCATAATAATAACAGGACCTACTGCTATTGGCAAAACCTCTTATGCAATAAAACTTGCCCAACAATACAATACACAAATCATTTCTGCAGATAGCCGGCAATGTTACAAAGAGCTAAACATAGGTGTGGCCAAACCTTCGGTTGATCAGCTGGACCTTGTATATCATTATTTTGTTAATTCACATTCAATCTGTGATGAGGTTAATGCAAAGGTTTTTGAACAATATGCCCTTGATGCAGTTGATAAAATCTTTGAAATAAACGAGGTTGCAGTCATGGCGGGTGGCACAGGGCTTTATATCAAAGCTTTTTGTGAAGGTCTTGACGATGTTCCCAGGGTAAGTGAAATTATCCGCAACAAAATTATTGACTCTTATTCGATACATGGATTAGAATGGCTGCGGGATAAAATAAAGAAACATGATTCATTATATTTTTCTTTAGGAGAAATGGAAAATCCACAAAGAATGATGAGGGCATTGGAGGTGAAATTATCAACTGGCCAATCAATCATTGAGCTCCAATCCGGGAAAAAAGTTGAAAGAGATTTTGAAATAAAAAAAATTAACCTTGAAATTCCGAGACAAGAATTATACAAAAGGATCAACCACCGGGTGGATGAAATGATGGATGAAGGTTTGCTAAAAGAAGTGGAAAATTTATTCCCCTTCCGTCATTTGAATGCGTTACAAAGCGTAGGCTATAGGGAATTATTTGATTACATGGAAGGAAAGATGTCACTAAAAAAAGCTACGGAAGAAATAAAAAAAAATACCAGGCACTTTGCCAAAAGACAAATTACCTGGTTTAAGAAATTTAATAATTAACCGATTGTATTTATATTTTAAATCCAATGGTGGCAATAATGTTTCCTCCATTATTTTTTATCGTTGCAGGAGTATTTGGTTTATCCTGCAACAGGTATGGATAGTTGATATCCTTGTTAATTGAGTATACATAAGTCAGATCAAGAAAAATTCCTTTATTTCTATAACCAAGTCCACCGCTTACTTTGTAAAGATTTGCAGTTTCATTTTTATACGGGTTGCCATAATAAGCGCCACCGAGCCTGAACATTATAGTGTTGAATTTTATTTCGCCGCCTAACCTGAAATTAAAAGCATTTTTATAAAGATTATCAATGGCTTCATTAAGTGAAGAATAATAGTCCTTTCCTGCCTGGTCGCCATTATCAGAGGCATGAAAAGAAGCATCTTTGTAATTTATATATTCAATGTCGGCAGTAATAAATCCACGTTGATTCTTTACATTTTCAACTTCACGAAAAACGTAAGAAGCACTGGCTACCACTTTCCATGGCGTAACCACGTTGTATTTTGATTCCAATAGCACTCCATTATTTAAATCTGTAGAGCTTTGTCTTTTTATTCCTGGCCCTCCATAACCCTCAAGGTCCGTAACTACTTCGGCAGAATATTTATCCGTCAATTGATAGAAAGAAGGAGTATTTACCGCAAGTCCAAGTCTTACATACTCAACGGGTTTATAGATAACTCCGAATTTTCCATTTATACCAACACCTTTTGTTTGTAATGTTTCATTGGCTTCAAAATAATTGAAATCGTTTGCTGTATTGCCTGATGCGTCAGTTTCTTTATAATGTGCGTCCCGGTTATAATTTAGAAAAGGGATACTTATCGAGCCGCCAAAAAATAATTTTTCTTTCAGATTAATTCCAAGGCCCAGGGCTAAATCTGTAATTCCTCCTGATGTATTAATCGTGTTTTCCTGGGTTAAGCCGAAATTAGGATTTGCAAGGCTCCTGTACCCGGATATTGAGCCATCGGAAGCCTGAACTGTATCGATAAGATAAGTATTAAAGGCAAGGCTTGAGCCAAAAGGATAATTCGTAGCAGCGTTATTAGGATCGGTTACATTATCATTTACCAGTTCCTCAAGATATTTTTCGGAATAAGAACTTGCTGTATTCTGCCCTTTATAGTAAATATGTTTATTAAAATCAGCGATCCTGTTTACACCTATTGCAAAAGTGTAATTCTTCACATTTTGTTGCGGAGTTACAGATGAAAACAAAAGGCCGCTTGCTCCAAGATTGAAATTATCGCTGTTACTGGTTGCAACGTTACTTTTATAAGTCGATTTAAAATCTTTAAGTGAATAACCCGGGGTGATAACGAATTCGCTGGTTTTGTAAAAACCAAGCCCGGCCGGGTTGATAAAAAGAGAAGAGAATTCCCCTCCTAATGAGGCCCCTGCGCCGCCAATAGCCTGGTTGCGGGCTGTTCCATTTTGTGTTAGCCACGAATATCGCAAAGCATCTGCAGGCTCCTGGGCATATGTTTTTGTTATAGCAAACAAAAAGATTGCTATTAAATATGTTGTTTTCATTATTTAATAATTTGATAAGTGTATGGAAAAAGAACTTATGTGAAGTGGTATAGCTTTATTATGATTTTTGTTTTAAAGAAGCAGAAACTACCCGCTCCTCTTTAGGTTAATAATTATTTTCTGAAAGACCTTACAGGCGCACTGCCGCTACTCCCCGACGAAGAGCGCTGCTGCCTGACGTATTTGTTTGGATCGTTCTTGTGGAACTTGAATTATCACTGCTATAATTATTATTATTGCCAGAAGAACGGGTATTATTATTTGAAGGAGTAAAGACTCTTCTTATAAAGTTTCCTACACCACTGGTATTGGCAGGTTTAGTTGGGAAAGTTCTTGCCGGAACAGTGTTGTTATTTGTAGCGGGTCTTAATCCATTATTGACGCCAGTGTTATTAGATGTGTTATTGTACACACCAAGATTATATCTTCTCGGGCTGATAGGATAGTTGGCTAACGGGCTGCTATATTTAGAATAATAAATTGCCGGATAATAATAATTCGTAAAAGGAGAATAATAGTTATTGTAACCGTAACTGGGGTAACCGAAACTATATGGGTCATAAATTCCTTTGTATGCATAAGGATTAAATACATACGGATTATAGTAATTATAATAGTCATAAGGATTATACCCAAAGCCAAGGTCAACATAAACATTGGTTCGGTACCTCGGATCCCTGATACCACGCCTTATTTGAAGATCCTCATTTTTATAGGTATTATTATACGCATAGCTATCTCTGTCTTCCTGGTTAGTTGTTGTCACATATTCATCCTGTGGTGGGGCCGGCGAGTAATACACATCATCAGGGGTTTGTCCCGTTCGGTATGCAACACTACAACTGCTAAAAGCAGCTATTAAAACAAATAAGAGTAAATGTTTTGTTTTCATGGCTTTAAGTTTAGAATAAATTAAAATGAGTTGTTACTTTTGCGCCGTTCGCTTATGTAAATTTAAGCATTAATCAGCGTTAGTATAACGATTGATTTTAGGAAAGGGTGTTAAAAAATAGCTAAGATGAAACAGCTGGTTTTTTAATAAAATACATTGTTGTAAAAAGTTTTCGGAAGTAAGATTCAGGATTTTTAATTGATCAAAAATAATGAGCAAAGAAATTACAAGCAGGGAAAAAGACTACTCTCAATGGTATAATGATATTATTCTAAAAGCCGGGCTGGCAGATTATAGTGCAGTGAGGGGTTGTATGGTTATAAAGCCTTACGGCTTTGCACTTTGGGAAAATATGCGTGACCAGCTCGATAAAATGTTTAAAGAAACAGGTCATCAGAATGCATACTTTCCATTATTTATTCCCAAAAATTTTTTGGCAAAGGAAGCAGCACATGTAGAGGGCTTTGCTAAAGAATGTGCGGTGGTGACACATTACAGGCTCATGAATGACCCTAATGGTAACGGAATCGTTGTTGATCCTGATGCAAAGCTCGAAGAAGAACTGATTGTACGGCCCACTTCAGAAACAATTATTTGGAATACCTATAAAACATGGATCCAGTCCTACCGGGATTTGCCTTTATTAATAAATCAATGGGCTAACGTGGTAAGATGGGAAATGCGAACCCGGCTTTTTTTAAGAACTGCAGAATTTTTGTGGCAGGAAGGGCACACTGCCCATGCGACCTCACAGGAAGCTATAGACGAAACCCTTCTCATTTTGAATGTCTATGCTTCATTCGCGGAAGAATGGATGGCAATGCCTGTGATAAAAGGAATTAAAAGCATTAACGAGCGGTTTGCAGGTGCTGAGGATACATATTGTATTGAGGCCTTGATGCAGGATGGAAAAGCGTTACAGGCGGGAACCTCTCATTTCCTTGGACAAAATTTTGCAAAAGCATTTGACGTACAATTTACCGATAAAGAAAATAAACTGGATTACGTATGGGCAACGAGCTGGGGCGTGAGCACGAGATTAATTGGCGCATTGGTAATGGCTCACAGCGACGATGATGGTTTGGTGCTTCCTCCTAAGATTGCTCCAATACAGGTTGTTATCGTTCCTATTCATAAAAATGATGAACAAAAACAATTGATTGATGATAAGGTAAAATCTTTTGTAGAAGATTTTAAGGCGCTCGGAATAAAGGTTAAGTATGATGAAGATGACAATAATCGTCCCGGTTGGAAATTCGCAGAATACGAATTAAAGGGAGTCCCCGTGCGCATTGCAATTGGAGCAAGGGATTTGCAAAATAATACTGTTGAAGTTGCCCGACGGGATACTAAAGAAAAAATAACTGTTTCAATAGACGGACTTCCAAACACAATTGCAGTATTGCTGAACGACATCCAGGCAAACATTTATAATAAAGCCAGGGTGTACAGGGATGATCATATTACAAAGGCAGATACCTGGGAAGAATTCGAAAAGTTGCTGAATAGTAAAGGCGGTTTTATTTCGGCACATTGGGACGGAACTGCGGAAACGGAAGAGAAAATAAAAGAACTATCCAAAGCTACAATCCGGTGTATTCCTCTTAATAATAAAAAAGAAGAAGGGGCATGTATTTTAACTGGCAGGCCAAGCAGTGAAAGAGTTTTATTTGCAAGAGCGTATTAAATTAATTTATAGATAGATTGTAAACACCTCAATAAAAAAGAAAAATGGAAAGCCTTGATTTACTCAGCAATGATTTGCAGGTAAGCCCTCATGCACAAAACTATTTAACAGAGTCGGCAAAGTGGGGAAAGTTTTTATCGATAATTGGTTTTATTCTTTGTGGTTTTATGATCGTTATTGCTTTCTTTATTCCTGTTGTTCTTACCCAAATGCCTCCTTATAATACCATGCCATCCGGATTTAGTTCCGGCATGAGGATCGGGATGACAATCGTTTATTTATTACTTGCTGTGATGTTCTTTTTTCCATGTTTTTACCTTTATAAATTCTCTGTAAAAATGCAATCTGCTGTGAATGCGACGAGCCAGGAAAATTTTGACGAATCATTAATGAACCTGAAATCAATGTTTAAATTTTATGGAGTTTTTACAATTATCATTCTTTCGTTTTATGCTTTGGCATTTATTGTAGGGATTATAGCTGCAGCAATGCGATAAAAGTGTGGATTAGACTTTGATTAATTCCCTAAAGCTTTTGTGTTTTCTACTTCTCACTACTCCCTGGATAAAACACGGTAATAGTTTCTAAAATCTAATTTGCATTATTTCGTCGCTAAATAATTGTAATCAGCGAGCAACTTTTCTAAAAAATCTATTGCATACAAATCAGTATGAATTTTTAAAACCTCCTGAACTTTTGACGCAACACGTACACAGGTATGCGTGTTATGATTTTTATAGAACTGGTTAATAACGTTTTTGATTGTATTAATATCACGATCGGAAAGTTTTAAAACTTCAGGAAATTTTACCACATAATCCGTTGCCTGTATTTCCATAAAAACAGTATCCTGTACTGTAAAAAGTGATTTCGTATTTACTACAACGGTATTTGCCGCTAAATCACCGAGGCGCTGATTTCTTTTTGTAACAGCGATAATAATTACAACGATGATTCCAAAGAAACCGGTGATCAAAATGTAAACGACAAGGCTTTCGCGGGTAAGGATAGTATAGCCGAAAAAAAAAGGCCATTCAAAAGCTTTGAACATCCACCGTATTATAAACTGGCTCAACTCAGGCTCACCTCCATCAAGGCTGATCACTCTTATATTCATAACCTTCTTGCCAATTGTTTGCCCATGCATCATCACTTCAGATACCAGCGAATAGAGGAGCATCGGAAGTGAAATAGTGAGAATATCAATGCCAACATGGTTTTGCAATACTGCTTTACTTACCATATTAAAACCACCGTAATAGAAATACTTCATGCTTACGAAATATAAAAGCAATAGCGTAAAATCAATTAGGTAGGCGAAAAGCCTTTTGTGAAATTCGGCTATCTCAAATTCCAGGTCAATGTTGAAAGGTGTAGCTATTTGTATGACGCCCATGTGGCAAATTATTATTTTAAAAATAGAATCTGAAGTTTTTATTCTTAATTTGTTTTGATGGCCAATTTATTTCAATTGCAGGTCTGTTATATTTGTACTTTATTTCCAGTTTCTGCAAAAAGATTGAGGGATATATTTTAAACTTATGAAATGCGTGAAGCAAGGTTTATTAAAAAGAATGTTGATAAATGGAATCAATATCAACATGAAGAATCGAAAGACCCCGATGAAATGGCCGACAGGTTTGTGACCCTGCTTGATGACCTTTCTTATGCCAAAACCTTTTATCCAAAAAGTAAAGTCACACATTGGATCAACGGAATTGCAGCCGGTATTTATCAAAGTATTTATCAAAACAGGAGACAGAAATATTCCAGGATATTGCTCTTTTGGAAATATGAGCTTCCCCTGTTGTTTCGCCGTTACCACAAAACTTTTCTATTCACGTTTATCTTATTTGTAGTGTTTGTTGCGATTGGCGTTATCTCTTCAACAACGGACCCCAATTATGCACCTGATTTTTTTAATCATAAAGTGCAACCGGGTTATTATGATGAAACTATTTCCCGTATTCAAAAAGGCGATCCTTTTGGGGTTTATAAAGATGCCAACCCCTTTTCAATGTTTGTCCATATCGCCTACAATAATATAAGTGTGGCTTTTAAAAGTGTTGTCTTCGGCGTTTTATTTGGTATCGGAACAATACTATTAATGTGGACGAATGGATTAATGCTTGGCTGCTTTCAATATCTTTTTTTTTCACAAGGTTTGGGCTGGCAATCTGTAATGGTTATATGGATTCACGGTACTATTGAAATTTCGTCTGTCGTTATTGCGAGTTGTGCCGGGATTATTCTTGGCTTCGGATGGCTGTTTCCGGGCACGTATACACGAAGACAGTCTTTTTTAAGATCGGCCAAAGATGCTATGAAAATTTGTGTGAGCCTTGTGCCCTTTTTTATTGTAGCCGCTTTTTTTGAAAGTTATATTACGCACCTCATGAGCAATACATTTCAAAGGGATTCACATAATATCGGGCTACCGGTACCTGTGAGCATTATCATCCTGGCAGGTTCATTTTTTCTCATTCTATGGTATTTCGTTTTATATCCCATCCAGTTGCATAAAAAAGGTGTTGTACTTGCAGAAGGCAAAATAATAAAGAACGGCGTAACCTATGAGCTATAACCTTTTAAAATTTTACTGGCTATTTATTCTGTTGCTTTTTTTCAATATCTGTTCTTTTGCCCAAAACAACAACGCCGACACAAAAGATTCGGTAGTATATTCTGCAGGAGAAGACTCGTTAAATGACGACTATGAAAATACCGGTGATACTCTTGTTATCAGGACAATTTTTGACGATGCCAACGATTCAATAGTAAAATGGAAACAGAGCCGGGATTTTAATTACATGGTTTATCTCGACAGCTTATTGAGAAAGAATAAGGGGTTGAAAAAGGACACATTGAACATTGATGGCGGAGTGACCAGAAATCGCTCATCCCGGCTATCCGAAAGCCCGGGTAATTCATCCAGCTTTCTCAATAGTGCGCCGGTAAGATTTTTTTTGTGGCTGCTTGCCATATTCTTTATCGGGTTCATCGTGTATAAATTATTTTTCACCGGTGGTTTATTTACAAAAAATAGGAGGATAGATGATAAAGATATCACAGAGAAAGAGCCCGAAAGCCTAAGTGATTATTCTCAATATAGTACTCTTATTCATGAAGCTGAGTTAAAGAAAGATTTCAATCTCGCATCGAGATACCTTTACCTGCAATCGCTGAAAAAACTTGCCGAAAACGAATTGATTGTTTTTTCGCCAGATAAAACAAATAATCTATATGTGCAGGATCTGTCAGGTCGCAGCTACCAGCAAGACTTTTCTTACTTAACTCTTAATTATGAATATATATGGTATGGCAGATTTACCATTAACGAACCACAATATAAAAAACTGAAAGAGCAATTTATTTTATTCAATTCAAAGGTCTGATAAACGTTGAAAATTTTTGCAGGCATATTTTTTTTTACAGTTGTTTCAACTTCCATAATTAGTTGCAGGCAGGATAAACGTGTGCTTCCCTCTCTCAGCGAAAATTATCGTAAGACAGATAAACAGCCTTTTGGATCATTTGTAGCGTATAAAGAATTTAAGCATTTATTTAATGACCGTTATATCGAAACCGTAACCGATCCTTTTGATGAGGAGTGGAATGATATAAAAGATTACAATGATGACAATAAATATTCACTGTATTTTCTGGTAACAAAAAATCTTGTGCTGAACTATGCTGAAGTAAAGGCATTTTTGGATTATGTAAAAGCAGGAAATGATCTTTTTATTGCTGCTGACTATGTGGATGACAAGTTCCTTGACAATATCAATTGCAATACTGAAAGGACCGGCGAAATAATAGATGAAACCAAAGGGCTGATGCATCAAACAAAAGTGAGTATGTATTTTGGCGACAATTTTGATGCGCCTTCTTACAGTTATTTTTATTACCCGTTTCTAAATACATTATCCGGCTATGATACGTCATTCACAAGAGTTTTGGGAGTTAATGAGATTAATACGCCAAACTATATAATTCTCTTTGCAGGCAAGGGGCGCATATACCTTCATGTAGCGCCACGAATTTTCAGTAATTATTTTTTACTTACAGGCGATAACTATAAATATTTTGAAAATGTGATCTCCTACCTGCGGTCTGATCCACAAAATATTTATTGGGATGAGTACTACAAAAACACAAATGCCAGCCGAAGAAAAGATAACAATAAAAACAACAAGGAAGATTTTTCATCCCTCAGCGTCATAAAGCAACATCCGCCTTTGCTTTGGGCTTTTTGGCTCGCGATAGCAGGGCTATTACTTTTCACACTTTTTAATGTGAAAAGAAAACAAAGAATTATCAATGTGGTAAAGGCGAATACGAATACGACGGTTAGTTTTACTGAAACGGTTGGCCGCCTTTATCTACAGAAAAAAAATAACAGCCATATTGCAGAAAGGATGATTACTTACTTTTATGAATATATACGCAATAAGTATTTTATCAATACAACAACAGTCAATGAAGAATTTATAAATTCCCTTTCGGGTAAAAGTGGTATTGCAAAAGAAAAAATGCAGGAATTATTTTCATTAATAGAAAGGATGGAATCGGAAGAATATGTAGACGATGAAGAAATACTTCAACTCAATACACACATAGAAAATTTTTATAAAAATACAGGCTGATGGAAGAAAATTTATTTGAACAGAGAATTGATCTTACGTCTTTAAGTACTGCCGTTGCGGGTATAAGAAATGAGATAAGTAAAGTGATTGTGGGCCAGCACGAAATGGTCGATATGCTCATGATCGGTTTACTGTGCGATGGACATATTCTTATTGAAGGTGTGCCTGGAGTTGCAAAAACTCTAACTGCCAAACTGATGGCCAAAATTATTAATGCTGGTTTTTCACGTATTCAGTTCACACCCGATCTTATGCCAAGCGATGTTTTAGGAACGTCAGTTTTTAACCCGAAAGAGGCAGACTTTCAGTTTAAGAGAGGCCCGATTTTTAGTAATATTATCTTAATTGATGAAATAAACCGTGCTCCTGCGAAAACACAGTCTGCGCTGTTTGAAGTAATGGAGGAAAGGCAGGTTAGCATAGACGGCACCACCCATTTAATGGATTTTCCTTTCCTGGTTTTGGCAACACAAAATCCTATCGAGCAGGAAGGAACATACCGTCTTCCTGAGGCTCAGCTTGACCGGTTTTTATTTAAAATTAATGTGCAATATCCTTCGCTTGAAGAAGAGATAAATATACTTTTGAATCAACAGTCGCTTACACAAAACGCTTTGCTGGGAGATGTTCATAAAATATTATCTACTGCCCAAATTGCTGAATATCGGCAAATAATTCATGAGGTGGTTATTGATCCCAAATTAGTAGAGTTTATTGCAAAAATTACTCATGAAACAAGAAATAATTCTTCATTGTTTCTGGGAGCATCGCCACGGGCGTCGCTGGCGATATTGAGAGCATCAAAAGCAAATGCCGCAATCAGGGGAAGAGATTTCGTAAAGCCTGAGGATATACTCGAAATGGCGGCGCCCGTGATGCGGCACAGAATAATTTTAACACCCGAAAAAGAAATGGAGGGAATTACTGCTGATGAATTAATTCAAAATATAACAGGCAGTATTGAAATTCCACGATAAATTATCAGGTCAATAAAGTCATAATGACCATTGTTCACATCTTTGAAAATGAATTGGATAAAGAAATATTTTGGTGATTTGTTTGTTACTACCCGTTTTTATATGGTATTTCTGGGTTGTATAGGTTTGTTTGTTACTGTATTTTATCTTCCTTTTTTAAATGCAATAGCGCCAATAGTTTTTTTTGTTTTTGTTATTTTGTTTGTCGCTGATTATAGTTTTTTATTTTTTACAAAAAAATTCCCGTTTGCAAAAAGAGTGACTGCCGATCGGTTAAGTAATGGTGATGAAAATAAAATTGAGCTTATTATAAAAAATGAGTTTCCATTTCCCGTAAACGTTGAAGTTATTGATGAGTTGCCACAACAATTTCAGCAGCGTAGCTGGAAAAAACACAATACTCTCAGGCGAAAGGAACAAAAGAAAATCAAATACTATCTTAAACCACTTCAACGCGGCGAATATCATTTTGGAAATATTCACCTGTTTATTTCGTCGAAGCTGGGCCTTGTATTAAGAAGGTTTACCACGGAGGCCGCCGAAACGATCCATGTGTACCCTTCCTTTATGCAATTGTATAAATACGAGCTGCTGTCGAATGCAACTATACAACATGAAGCAGGAAGCAGCAGGATGCGCAAAATTGGTCAGAGTATGGAGTTTGAGCAAATTAAGGAATATGTAACGGGCGATGATATACGCACTCTCAATTGGAAGGCCTCAGCAAGAAAAGGTGGATTAATGGTCAATAATTTCATGGATGAAAGATCACAACAGGTTTACTGTATTATTGACAAAGGCCGCCTTATGAAAATGCCTTTTGCAGGGTTAACGCTGCTGGATTATGCAATTAATAGTTGTTTGGTATTGAGCAATGTTTGCCTTAAAAAACAGGACAGGGTAGGAGTCATTACTTTTTCCAATACATTGGGAAGTGTGCTCGCAGCGGATCGTAAGCCGGTGCAAAAGGAAAATATTTTGCAGTTATTATATAATCAAACTACGGGATTTCTTGAAAGTGATTTTGAAATGTTGTACATGCAGATTAGAAACCGTATTAAACACAGAAGTCTTTTAATATTATTTACAAATTTTGAATCACTGTCAGGATTGAACAGGCAGATCGGTTACTTACGCTCCATAGCAAGTCATCATCTATTACTGGTTGTTTTCTTTGAAAATACAGAGTTGAATAAGCTTACGAATGCTCACGCGGATACCATTGAACAGGTTTATATTAAAACAATCGCTGAAAAGTTTGCTTTTGAGAAAAGACTTATTGCAAAAGAGTTGTTGAAGTATGGAATTTTATCGGTGCTTACATCTCCGCAAAAACTTACTATAAATGCTATCAATAAGTACCTGGAGTTAAAAACACGCCAGGCTATTTAATTTGCTCTCATGCTTGAAAACATCTACGAAGAAGGTAAAGCGTTACTAATAAACAAACCTTTGGGATGGACATCTTTTGACGTAGTTAAAAAAATCAGGAATACTATAAAGACAAAAAAAGTTGGCCATGCCGGAACGCTCGACCCTTTAGCCACCGGCCTTTTAATAGTTTGTACAGGCAAATTCACCAAAAAGATTAACGAATACATGGCCCGGGAAAAAGAGTATACCGGCACTTTTATCCTGGGTGCTGTAACACCCACTTATGACCTGGAAAGTGAACCCCAAAACTTTATGCCGTTTGCCGCAGTAACCGATGAAATGATTTACCAAACTGCAAAAAAATTTACGGGTGAAATAATGCAGGTTCCCCCGGTCCATTCTGCTGTAAAGCAAAAAGGTAAACCGGTTTATTTGCAGGCACGCAAAGGAATTGAGGTAAAGCTGCAGCCAAGGAAAGTTATTATTCATCAATTTGAAATTAGTAACATACAACTTCCTGAAATATCATTTCGGGTGGTGTGTTCAACAGGCACGTATATACGTAGTTTGGCGAACGACTTTGGAAATTCACTCGGGTGCGGAGCTTATCTAGGTGGCTTATGCCGCACACGGATCGGGAATTTCACTTTGAAGGAAGCGGTTAATATTGACGATTTTGTCCACGAGGTAGAACAGAACAAAACAAAAAAATAAAGCAAAAATTTTTACTGAAAATTTGTAAACATTTAGAATTCAAAATATTCTTATTTATGAGGAAGATTATTCTTACAATAGTGTTTCTCATCTGTTCTAACACATTTATGACTTTTGCATGGTATGGACATCTAAAAATGAAGCAGATGAATTGGCTACCCGGCGCCAGCTTATTTTTTATTATTCTTATCAGTTGGGGGATTGCTTTTTTCGAATATCTTTTCCAGGTACCCGCTAATAGAATTGGATTTGTAGACAACAGCGGGTCTTTTTCGTTTGTGGCAATTAAAAATAATCCAGGAAATGATTACGCTTACCTTTTTTACTGCGGTTTTTTTTAAAGACCAGCCGTTTAAATTAAATCACCTGGTAGGATTTACATTTCTTGTACTTGCGGTCTACTTTATTTTTAAAAAATGAATAGATATGTGTTCTGCTGTAAGGATTTAATTTTGTTCAACTATGTTAACAATTAAATAAATGTACAATGGAAAAAATTGGAGTTTTAGGTTCTGGTGTAGTAGGCAATACTATCGCAACAAAACTTAATCAATTAGGCTATAATGTAATGATGGGAAGCCGGTCCGCAACGAATGCAAAGGCAGTTGCATGGGCTGAATCGTGTAAAAAAGACGCCTCACCGGGCACATTTACCGATACCGCTAAATTTGCAAGTATCATTTTTAACTGTACAAAGGGCGAAGTTGCACTGGAAATTTTTGAGCGGGCTGGTGTTGAAAATTTTAATGATAAATTAGTTATCGATGTCAGCAATCCTCTTGATTTTTCAAAGGGAATGCCTCCCTCACTGATACCTGAGTACACTAACACCAAGTCACTTGGAGAGGAGATACAAAAATTAATGCCAAAAGCAAAAGTTGTAAAGACACTGAACATAGTAAATTGTGAAGTAATGGTTGATCCTAAAAAAAGCGGCGGAGACCCAACTATGTTTATCAGTGGAGATGATAAGGGTGCAAAAGAAAAGACTGTCAATATTTTGAAGCAATTTGGCTGGAATGACATAATCGATTTGGGCGACATAACTACTGCAAGGGGAATGGAAATGTTGCTGCCCATATGGCTAAGAACCTACATGGCAACAGGGAACGGCTATTTTGCATTTAAAATTCTAAGATAGTCCGGAATATCATTTAATTCTTAATTTCCCTGATTTATCGAGACAACATGAATGGAAATACAACGACAATTATTTTTGATTTGGGAGGTGTGCTTATTGATTGGAATCCACGCTATGTGTATCGCCAGATTTTTGATGCTGAGGAAAAAATCGATTGGTTCTTTGAAAATATCTGTACTCATGACTGGAACGAAAAACAGGATGCGGGCAGGTCTTTGGAAGAAGCAACGGAGGAACTTGTAGCCAAATATCCTGAATATGAAACTGAAGTAAGGGCTTATTATGGCAGGTGGGAGGAGATGCTTGGCGGTCCAATAAATGAAACGGTTGATATTCTGAAATCTTTGAAGGAAACGGGAAAATATAAAATGTATGCACTTACAAACTGGAGCGCTGAAACATTCCCGGTTGCGCTTGAGCGCTATGATTTTCTCAAATGGTTTGATGGTATTGTAATGAGCGGTGAAGAAAAAACCAGGAAACCTTTTCCTGAAATATACCAGACACTTCTCAATCGCTTTACTGTAGATCCCGCCGCAACAATTTTTATAGATGATAGTTTGCGGAATATAAAAGGTGCGGAAGCTGCAGGCATTACTGGGATTCATTTTGAATCGGCTGAGCAATTATTGCATGAATTTAATAAAATGGGAATTATAGCGGAACCCGGTGCATAATAAACACAGCGTTTGAATTAAATAATAAATAAAATGAATCTTTCACTTGGAAGAAATGTATTTGGAAATGCTGCCGATAAGAATAATGTTCTTACAAAATCAGAAGCTTTGGACTTGCTGAATGATTGGGTGAAAAATGAAAAACTGAGACTGCACATGAAGCAGGTGGCTTATCTTATGCAACGATGGGCAGCGGAAAAAGAGCAGCTTGCCGACGCAGACCAATGGCGATGGGAAATGGCAGGCTTGCTGCACGATGCGGATTGGGATCAATGGCCGGACGAACATTGCAACAAAATAATTACCGAACTGGAACAGCGGCATATTGACCCCGAAATAATGCATGCAATAGCATCGCACGGACCAAATCATTTCGGAGTAGAGCCTGAAACAAAAATGGATAAGATGTTATATGCATTTGATGAATTATCAGGATTGATTCATGCATATTCATTGATGCGCCCCGAAGGATATAAAAGCATGGAATTAAAAGGAGTAAAAAAGCGACTGAAGGAAAAATCATTTGCCGCAAATGTATCAAGAGATGAAATAACGGACGCTTGTAACCGGGCGGGCATTACTATCGAAGAAATTATTAATTTTATTATTGAATATCAACCGTCCGTTCAAGAACTAATATAGCATTCTGAATATTCCTGGATAAAAAAATAAAAAACAAACTATTATTCCTAAAAATTCCGTTATGAAAAAAAATATTTTGATCATTTTTTTGATCATGTTTTCCCCGATATTTTTATTTGCGCAAAAAGATTATAAGGTGGTATTTGATCTTACCAGCAATGATACTTTGAATCATAAAGCTGTTATAAGATGGACAAATGAAATTGTTAACGCCTCGAACGACGCACAGGTAGAGGTAGTATTTTATGGTAATTCGCTGGACATGGTGCAAAAAGACAAATCGGTAGTTGCAAACGATATTGAAAAACTTGCGGCAAATAAAAATGTTGCTTTTAAAGTTTGTGCCGTGGCGATGAAAGCACATAATGTTGATAAAAGCCAGTTGATTCCCGGAGTTGAGACTGTACCGGATGGTATTTATGAAATTGTAAAAAAAGAAAAGGATGGGTGGGCATATATAAAAGGCATTCGTGATTAAGTATTGCGCTATTATTATTCAATTTTAATTTTATGGCAGAACTGAAAACTAAAGAAACCACTGCAAGTGTTGAAAAATTCCTGAAACTGGTTGAAGATGAAACAAAACGCAAAGATTGTTTCGCCATTGCTGAAATGATGAAAAACATAACAAAGCTGGAACCGAAAATGTGGGGATCCTCTATTGTTGGGTTTGGAAGTTATCACTATAAATATGCAAGTGGCCACGAAGGCGATATGTGCCTGGTTGGCTTTTCTCCGAGAAAACAAAATATTTCTTTATATCTATGGTGCACCGTAGCAAGCAAAAAAGAATTGCTTGAAAAACTGGGAAAACATAAGACTGGAGTGGGCTGTCTCTATATTAAAAAATTAAGTGATGTTGATACTAAAATTTTAAAACAGGTTATTCAGAATTCGCTTGATTTTTTAAAAGATAAATTCCCTAAAAGTTCCGCCTGAATATTTCTCAACCATGAATAATCCTGCCTTAACCTAATTCTGCCCTGTATATTTTTGTGTCTCTCTTTTTTTGATTGCGTGTATGTGAGCCATTAATTTTTTTTGTGGGATTTGTCCAAATTATGAAATCCGGTACGTCATAGAAATGGATTTCAATTTTATTCACAAAAAAATTAAGCAAATGCATAAGTCAATTTATCAATCACAAATTATTTTCAACATGAATAGCCGTCTTTTTACCAACGCACTCAAAGATGTTACCGAAGAGCAGGCAAGAGAAAGAATTAAGGGGCATGTAAATCCACTTACCTGGATTGCTGCTCATACCGTTTGGGCAAGATACAATGCATTGATGTTTCTCGGCGCCACGGTGGAGAATCCTTACAATAGTCTTTTTGAAAATTTTAAAGCATACGACTCGTCACTGGAATATCCATCTCTTGAACAAATAAAAGATGAATGGAAAAAAGTGTCGGGCTTGCTTAATAATGCTGTTTCATCAGTTTCTGAAGAACATCTTGCAGCGGATTCACCAATAAAAAGCCCGATCGGAGATTTCACTAACGGAGGTACTATTGCTTTCCTTGCTCAACATGAAAGTTATGATATCGGCCAAATGGGCTTACTTAAAAAATTCTTTACTAAAGAAGCAATGAGCTATAATTAATAATTTGGGAAAAATTAAATGATTGATGTTACAACAGAAATAATTATAAAAGCTCCTGCAAATAAAGTTGCGGAATATGCTTCGAATCCTGATAATGCACCTGAATGGTATAAGAATATAAAATCCGTTGAATGGGAAACTCCCAGGCCACTAAGTATTGGATCGCGTATTGCATTTAAAGCAAAATTTTTGGGAAAAGAACTTGCATATATTTATGAAATAACCCGGTTTATTCCGGGTAAAATTCTCGTGATGAAGACATCCGAGGGCCCATTTCCAATGGAAACAACATACAATTGGGAAAGCATAGATGAAAAAACCTGCAGGATGCTCCTGAGAAATGCCGGTAATCCTTCGGGGTTTTCAAAATTGTTTTCACCGTTCATGAAATCAGCCATGAGAAAAGCAAACAAAAAAGATTTACAGCTTTTAAAATCTATAACCGAAAATAAATTCAATTAAAAAATCTAAAAAACAATTCAATGAAAGAGTATCTATTATTATTCAGAGGTGGAAGAGCAGAAATGGAAGCTTCGTCACCTGAGCAATCCCAGGCTCATATGCAACGCTGGATGGACTGGATGGGAAACCTTAGCAAGGAAGGAAAATTTGCAGGCGCCCAACCATTAAATAAAGAAGGAAAAACTGTAAAAGGGAATAAAAAAGTTATTTCGGATGGTCCATTTATGGAGGGTAAGGAGATGGTAGGTGGTTACCTTATTTGCAAGGCCAACACACTTGATGAAGCTGTCGAAATTTCTAAAGGATGTCCACTTCTCGAATATGAAGATGGGATAGTTGAGGTAAGGGAAATACAGGAACTAAAAATGTAAATTCTAAATATTAATACAGGAAACAACCTCATGAGAGCTTTGTAGTAATTTTATTGAAATAAGATTAAGTGCCTTCAATTAATGAACCTGTTCAACAACTTGCCGACCATCTTTTTCGTAATGAATCGAAGAAGATGGTTTCTGTTTTGACTAAAATATTCGGAATTGAAAATCTTGAAACGGCTGAAGATGTGGTGCAGGATACTTTACTGCAAGCCATACATATCTGGAAACTTAAAGGTATTCCCGACAACCCTTCGGGCTGGCTTTTTCGTGTGGCAAAAAATAAAGCAATCGATATTATAAGAAGGAACAAACATTCCGTTCAATTTGATTTCAGCGACAAAGAGAAAATTCTGCTAACATCTGAGTATACACTTAACTCCACAATGGAAAATTTCTGGAAAGAAGAATTTATAAAAGATGATCTTCTACGAATGATGTTTGCCTGTTGTCATCCGCAAATTTCAACAGAAAATCAAATAACATTAATGCTGAAAACGCTTTGTGGCTTCAGCACAACAGAAATTGCCAAAGCATTTCTTACAAGTGAAGACACCATTTCCAAAAGGCTTTACAGGACTAAAGAATTTTTCAGGCAGAATAAAATTAAATTAGTCATTCCTTCTTTAGATGAAATTAAAAACAGAACGGACTCAGTTTTAAATACTATCTATTTACTTTTTAATGAAGGATATAATTCAACAAATTCAGAAGAGCTGATTCGTAAAGATGTAATTGCAGAAGCAATGATGCTTTGTAAATTACTTGCAGAAAATAATCATACCCAGCTTCCGGAAGTATATGCACTGATGGCGCTGATGTGTTTTCATTCATCACGTAGTGACAGCCGACTTACAACCGGGGGAGAAATTATTTTATTACCCATGCAGGATCGTAATAAATGGAATGTTACCTTAATTAATGAAGGCAATGAATACATGAATAAAGCGGCATTTGGAGATGAAGTCAGCACATATCACATAGAAGCGGCAATCGCATTTGAACATTGTTCTGCAAAAACTTTTAAGGATACTAATTGGCGAAAAATACTGGAATACTATGAATGGCTTTGCAAGATGGCTCCTTCTCCTGTAAATGAATTAAATAAAACTGTTGCCGTAATGGAATTGAAAGGCGCTTCAGCGGCATTACATGAACTCGACGCGATCAAAGACAAAAAGAAATTGGAAAATTATTATTTATATCACAGTCTTTTAGGCGAAATCCATTCGAGGCTGCATAATTTACCTGTTGCAAAAAAATATTTTGAATCAGCAATTAATCTTACTCATTCCGAAAAAGAACAAAAAATGTTACGCAATAAAATTCTTGCTTTGTTGAATTGATGTTGAATAACTGGTGTTCTTCTTATAATTCTAATTCACTTTAAATTAGCCTTAATCATTTCTTCGCCATATTCATGTAATCTACAGTTAGATTGGCTAAGGCCTTAACCCCAAGTGTAAACCCGCTTTCATCAATGTAGAAATCAGGAGTATGATGTGATGGAGCAGTTTTCGGATCCTTTCCTTTTGGCATGCCTCCTAAAAAAATGAATAGTCCCGGCGCCTTTTCCTGGTAGAATGAAAAATCTTCAGCGCCGGTAACAGGTGATTTTAATATCACATTTTCATCACCCGCTGTTTTACGTAAAGAAGGTAGCATTTTTTCGGTGAGGCCAATATCATTGAATGTAACGGGATAATGCGAGGAATATGGTATGATTACCTCTGCAGTAGCTCCTGAAGCTTCGGCAGTTTTGGTAACTGTTTGTTTAATTCTGTCAATCATCATCTTTTCATCCTCTTTACTAAATGACCGCACAGTGCCCAGCATTTCCACCTGCTCAGGAATGATGTTAGAACGATTGCCTCCATGTATGGAACCGATAGTAACTACGCCTGCATTTTCAGTGATATTCAAATTGCGGCTTACAATAGTTTGTAAAGTAGTAATGATTTGTGCTGATATAACAATTGGGTCTATTGACGACCATGGATAAGCGCCATGTGCTGATCTTCCTTTTACAATTATCTTCATATCATTAACACCCGCCATAGTGCCACCAGGGCGATAAGATATCTTCCCAACTTCTATTTGAGAATTAATGTGCAGGCCAAATATCACATCCACTTTTGGGTTCTCCATTACTCCTTCTTTTACCATTAATTCCGCACCGCCTTCTTCACCGGCAGGCGCTCCTTCCTCTGCAGGCTGAAAAATAAATTTCACAGTTCCCTGTAGTTCATTTTTCATAGAAGCCAAAATTTCTGCAACGCCTAATAGTATTGCTACATGCGAATCGTGGCCACATGCATGCATCACGCCAACTTCCTGGCCATTGTACATCGTCTTTACTTTTGATGCAAATGGAACCGGTGTTCTTTCTGTTACCGGAAGCGCATCCATATCCGCACGCAATGCCACAACAGGTCCGGGTTTCCCACCTTTCAAAATTCCCGTTACACCTGTTTTAGCAACTCCTGTTTTTACTTCTATGCCCAATGATTGAAGATGTTTTGCAATTATTCCTGCAGTTCTTATTTCATTATTTCCTAATTCAGGATGTTCATGAATATCACGCCGCCAGGCGATCACTTTTGGTTCAATTTTATCAGCAGCTTTATTTATTTTATCCCGTAAATTACCTGGTTGCGAAAAAGCAGGAAAGGAAAACAACAGCAGTAATAGCAATAATATTTTTTTCATTATTTATTTTTTACAAAGTATAACTTACCAATGTTGGGAGTAATTGAAATTATACAATTGCTGTAAATAAGTTTCAAAATTTTATTGAAACAACTTCATCCATTAATTATTATTTTTTACTTTAGTGATGCATTATCTATTTGAGAAATTATATTGATTAGTTATTACTGATAAGGCCACCCCTCGCCAAATTACATTTGTATTTCTAAATTAATATTCCAAACATGTTTACAACAGGTTCAATTGATGGATTTTCCTTAAAGGCCTGGCAGGGTTCAACAATGACTTTATTAGCTATGAACGTTGATAAAAAGCCTGCTGATGGCACTTTTGCAGGTTTCTCCCTGGCATATATTAATCCCAAAGGAAGAAAATATTACATACAGAATTTTCTCAATTTTGAAGGAATAAATGATGTATCAAGTTCTTATGTTTCGCCGATTCAATTGTTCAGATGGGTTCACTTCCCCGGTTCTTACCAGCAAACCGGCATTCTTACCGGGGAATATACATACATGGCAACGCCCCGGTATTTTGGTGTTGATAAAAACTTACTCGCCCTTGATAAAACAAAAACAGTTTCGGTAAAAATATTAGTAGGCGATTTTACAAAAGGCGGATTTAGCATCGGTTTCGCACGTGCATTTTTAAAGTCGCAGGCATTTGCCAATCGTTACGGATCCACGCAAAAATTGTTACCGCCGGGCGATTGGATATTTGATACAAATCAAAAGGCTGGCACTTTTAAAAATAATGATTTCAGCTTTGAAGATATGTATGTATGGCTTGGATTTTCTGCAAGAAAGAAGACATATGATCTTTTAAATGAAGCTTTGCATAACGATGCAATCTCTGTCGATATGTATGCTTATGATTTTAATGATCCTGGTATTGCACAAATGTGTCTTGACCTTGCTGTAAAGGGAAAAATAAGGATGATAATTGATAATAATTCTTCATTACACACCGGGACCAATTCAACGGAGGACGACTTTGAGCAACGTTTTATATTGAATGCAACGGGCAATGCAGAAATATTCCGGTGTCACTTTGCACGGTATTCTCATTGCAAAATTATTATTCTGAAAAATAACGGCAAGCCTTATAAAGTCTTAACCGGTTCTACCAATTTTTCTTATACCGGTTTCTATATTAATGCAAATCATGTAATGGTTTTTGACAACGAAAGAGTAGCCACCTATTTTGACGATGTTTTTAATAGCTGTTGGAAAGACGGGAAGGCGCCTGCTTTTCGTTTATTGAATTTTGCATTATCTCCGAGAAAATTTTATAAGCCCGCTGTTCCAACAACTGAAATTAATTTTTCTCCACATAACCCCGAATACGCAGCGGAGCTTATTGATGCGATCACAAAAAATGTGATGGATAAAAAAACAAAGTCGGTATTATTTTCTGTAATGGAAATGGGTGAAAGTACTACTGGCAGTTTAATTCCCGCTCTTCGTGAATTACATAAAAATGATGCTATCTATACATATGGTGTAACGGATAGCAGCGGCGATGAAATCTCATTATATAAACCAGGCAGAAAAAATGGCTTGCTTATAAATGCAAAGGCTGCAAAGCGGGAACTACCACCACCTTTTAATGAGGAGCATTCACTGGGTTCAGCACATGCTATTCACCACAAGTTTGTAGTAATCAATTTCAATAAAAGTGATGCTAAAGTGTATTGCGGATCTTCAAATCTTGCGCTTGGCGGTGAAAAAGAAAACGGGGACAATTTATTATGTATAAAAGATGCTGACGTTGCAACCGCATTTGCAATAGAGGCAATAAGATTGACGGATCACTATAACTTCAGATCATTAAAAGATAAGGAAGAAAAGAACGCAGCAAATGGAATTGTAAAAGAGCCTGTAAAATTGGATAATACCGGTAAATGGGTAGAAAAATTTTACGATGAAAATGACATAAGGTGTGTCGAAAGAAAATTATTTGCCTGAGAAATTTTGAAATGGCCAATCAAATCTGTCGATAACCTAATTTTTATGTCTCAATTTAGTTTTATTATTTCTAAGAATATTATCAAGCATCATCATTCCCAACACAACAATCATCATCATAAAAACGTACGTGTAGGTACTGCTGAAAAATCTGCTGAAGTCAATTTTGCTGAAATCAAAAAAGAAATTGGTCTTTGTTGTTGAATCCCAATGAACTTGTGAAAGCCCGTATATTAAAAACCCTGCAATTAAAGTGATAAAAAAAGTACCTATTGCCCAAATGATTTTTTTGTTGATATATTTTTTGGCTGCTGGTAGTATATGATGCGACGGAATTTTTTCCATCACATTTTTAGTAAAGCGTAATGATGGCTGCTCCAGTTCTGAAGATTGCAGCATGTGATGCACCTCCAGCAATTCCCAGTATACACTTTTCCATGCTGCATCTTCTTCCACGAGCCGGTCAATGACAGGTCTTTTTTCGGAAGGGAGCGTTCCATCAATATATTCCCATAATTGCTCTTCAATTGATTGTGATGAGTTTATCATAAATTTTTATTTTTCAATTTAAATCTTTTACTTCTTGTGCGTAATACTTTTCCATTTTATCTTTCAATTTCAGCCTTGCCCTATGCAGCCGCATTTTAACAGTATTTGTTTCCAATCCCAATATCCGGCTTATTTCTTCAAGGCTTTGCTCAGCTTTGTAAAACAAAGTTATGATCTCAGCATCATCCGGGTTCAATAAACTAATTGCTTTTGTAACCATATTAATTCTTGATTTTTGTTCAATTTGGTTGGAATCAAATCCGGAATCCTGGTTATCTGCCCTTCTAAATATATTTTCAGTGTCGAGTGAATGTATTTCATGTTTCTTTTTTCTCAGAAAAGTAATACAGGAAGTATTTACTATCGTATATAACCATGTGCTGAATTTAGAGTCACCTCTGAAAGCGGCTAGTGACCTGTAAGCTTTAATGAAAATATCCTGTGCAACTTCTTCTGCATCTTCCCTGTTTTTTAAAAAACGTATGGTCAATGTAAATACATAATTCTGGTAACGGCTCACAAGTTCCGCAAAGCAATGCGATTCGCCCTGCAGTACCCTGCTGATAATCTCTGTATCATTTAGCCCGGTGGACATTCATATGCTAAGACTACTTACAACCGATGTTGGTTACTACAAATTACAATTATTTGACGGTGTTTTATAGCTGAATAACTTGTTATCCCATAATGAACTCTCCTTTTTTGTAACCAAAATAATAAATATGTAGTCATAGATTTTGCAGATAATTCAGGAATCGCCTTATAATGTGTAACCTGGATTGTTAAGCGGTAGTCATACAAACAAATTAATTTTAAATTAAAAACTTAAGCCATGCAGTCAACGGAAATGATAGTAGCAGTGTTAATTCCACTCGGTCTCTTTTTAATGATTTTCGGAATTATTTATATGCGTAAAAGGGAGAACCTTGCGATGATTGATAAAGGGATGAACCCGAAAGAATTTGCCAACAGGCCGGCACCTTACCAAAATCTTAAATGGGGTTTGCTCCTAATAGGATCAGGAATAGGATTATTATTAGCATATTTTATTACGCAATATATAATTCATGATTACGAAAATCCTGCCCTTTGGTTTGCATTGATTGCAATAGGAGGTGGGATAGGATTGATATATTCATACAAAATTGAAAAGAAGGAATTACTCGATAAAGAGAGATAAGCGTAATTGAATGTATTGTATATGAGCAATAACCTGGTTATTGCTTTTTGTTTTTAGATGCCAGCGTAACTATTTTTAATTGCATGTTTCTGGTCAGAATGAGTCGAGGCTTTTTCAAATAATTCCTCAATATTTGCAGCGGAAGAATATTTTAACTGGTCATTAAATTATGTTTAGAAAATTTATTTCGCTTTTACTTTTTGTCTTACTTGCTTTTATCCGTGTAAATTCTCAAACCTGCACTGAGCTTGGTCAAAATCCATCTACTGCTTTTCCTGTTTGCGGCACAGATACTTTTAGCCAAAGCACGGTACCTTATTGCGGAGGAAGATCGGTGCCTGGCCCCTGCGGAGATGTTCTTTTCACGGATCTAAATCCATTCTGGTATAAATTTACTTGCTTTCAAAGCGGAACTCTGGGGCTTTTAATAACACCGAATGATCTTAATGATGATTATGACTGGCAAATATTTGATATCACCGGCCGCAATGCAAATGATATTTATACTGATGCATCTTTGTTTGTTGCTTGCAACTGGTCTGGAAATTTTGGTCTTACGGGCACATCTTCAGCAGGAACTTCCTTAATAAATTGTGAAGGCCCCACTTATCCCACCTTTAGTAAGATGCCTTCGTTAATAGCCGGACATAATTATCTTTTATTAATAAGCCATTTTACCGTATTTACTCCTTCCCAAAATGGTTACAAATTGTCATTTGGAGGTGGCACTGCAAGTATTACCGATACAGTTTTGCCGGATATATCTACTGCACAATCCTCTTGCGACGCCACGCAAATAATTGTGAAACTGAACAAGAAAATGAAATGCAGTAGTCTTGCAGCTAACGGAAGTGATTTTAGCATTTCACCCGCGGTTTCAGCAATCAGCAGTGCAAAGGGTTTTGGTTGTAGTAATGGTTTTGATTTGGATTCGGTATTGCTTACAATGTCTTCCTCCTTGCCGCCGGGAAATTATACAGTAACAATAAAAAATGGTTCAGATGGAAATACTTTGCTGGATTATTGTGACAGAAATATTGTTGCGGGTCACAATATTCCATTAGTTGTTACTCCCTTGGTTCCCACCCCTATGGATAGCTTAACAGTTGTGGGATGTGCGCCCAATAAATTACAATTAATATTTAAAAAAAATATAAAATGCAGTTCCATTGCTGCTGACGGAACTGATTTTGTTGTAAAAGGCCCTACGCCGGTTGCAGTATTAAGCGCCAAGGGAAATTGTACCAATGGAGTAACAGATGTCATCAATGTTAATCTGTCAGGAGCGATTGTAAACCAGGGAAATTATCAAATCATGCTCTTGAAAGGTTCTGATGGTAATACCCTCCTTGATGAATGTTCACAGGAAACTCCGGAAGGCTCAACTTTAAATTTTGCAACGAAAGATACCGTATCGGCAGAATTCAGTTACACGATTTTTACCGGCTGTAAAACAGATACCGTTGCCTTTGCTCATGATGGAAGAAATGGTGTAAATCAATGGTTGTGGCAACTTGACTATGCAGGTACAGGCAATCAAAAAAATGCAATTGCCTATTTCAACACTTTTGGAACGAAGCAAATTACATTGATTGTATCAAATGGACTATGCGCCGATACTGTAACCAAAACAATTTCTCTTGATAATGAAATTAAAGCCGCATTTGAAACAAATAATTTATTGTGCCCCGAGGATCCGGCAACATTTATTAATAACAGTACGGGTAATATTCTTTATTATTACTGGGATTTTGCAGAAGGAAGCATAAGTATGGCACAAACACCGCCACCATTGCATTATCCAATATTAAACGCAGAAAAAATATATCCTGTCCGCCTTATTGTTGAAAATAGCGCAGGCTGCTTTGATACGGCTATTAATAATCTAAAAGTCTTAAAGAGCTGTTATATCGCGGTACCAAATGCGTTTACGCCTAATGGTGATGGGTTAAATGATTATCTCTATCCTTTGAATGCTTTCAAAGCAGATAATCTTGAATTCAGCGTATATAATCGTGTCGGTAATTTAGTTTTTCATACAAATGACTGGACGCAAAAATGGGATGGGAAAATAAAAGGTGAGCCGCAGGACTCCGGAATCTTCGTGTGGATACTAAAATATACGAATCGTGATACCGGCAAAAAGATTTTCATGAAGGGATCAACAGTATTGATAAGGTGATAATCCTCTGCACGTTTGTAAAGAATTAATAAACCGAATCTAAAAATATGTTGATTTGCCTCCTTTTCAACTCTGCTACGATGCTATCTTAAATAATAATCCGTTTGTGGAAATACTTGCTATTAAAGGTATTTGCTACCATTTGGTAAAAGGACAGGCTTATTAGAATTCCAGCTAATCAATTTTATAATTGTCGGGCTGAAGTTTCAGAACTTTGTCCCATTTCTTAAAGTTTATTAGAATGGTCTGTTTTCCTTCTTTTCCCTCAATGCTTACAGTTGCATCGCCACTCTCCCCACTTTTTTCAATCAACTTTGCGTTAAAAAATGTTTTGCCATTTTTAAAAGGCTCCTTCCATTCGCATGAGAAGTTGGTAATTTCGCCATTCATCGTATCGTTATCATCATCATTGTGCATTAAAACAAATGAAGAAGGTGATACTTTAACAGTTACTTTTCCATCTTCACTGCGTTCCACTTTTCCAGAATTATCCAAAAATTCGGCTTTACTGGAAAAGTAGGTTACAGTGTCATTGCATTGTGCTACACAATATGATGCGGTAAATGATGTGGCCAGCGCTAAAAATATTTCTTTCATTTTTTTTAATTGAAATGTTGAAAATTTAGTTTCCCTTTATATTCCATCATTTAGGTTAACTGCTGAGCCCGGGGTTACCTCGGTGGTGTTGCTACTTTCTTTTACTTCGATTTGGTTGGTTTTCTTACCACTCGTATCCTGGTTTGTAGTTGAGATGCCTATTAAAAACAAGAATGGAATTGCGATACCTACTATAAGTACCTGGAAAGAATAAATTGTGCGTTTTGCAAATTCAACTATAGAAGTTGTGCTGCTGTTAATTAATGTTTTCATTGTTTTTGTTTTAATTGTTTCGTGTTAATTACATAACAAAGATATGGTTTAAAACATGTTCTATGCAATACATAGTACATTGAATGGCATAATACCTTGCTTAACGGTAGAAAATTGCGTATGAATGGTAAATTGATTTCGGGGTGGAAACCGATATATACTTTTATTTGAGAATCTACCCCTTAGAATGTACTTAGAAATAACAAAAAAGTGCTGATAAACAGCACTTTAGGTAATTGGCTTTTCGAATCAGGACTAATATCATGGAATAACAAGTCGGGCATGAATACCGAAAAGTTTGTGTTTTATTTTTTTGAAGGAGTTCAATTTTTTTCGCAAATCAAGCTATTGTTTAACCTATGTATTCCTTGTCGAGGCTCAATGGTTCAAAGAGTGAAGAACACGGTTAATAAAAAGGATAATAAATCGAAAATTATTTTTTCAAATGAACTTTTTGAAAAACACGGCAGTATAGAAAACCGCCAGGCTTGATTCAAATTAAAAAGAGGAAACATTGATGTTAATCGTAGCGATAGATAAGTATTGCATAAAAATATCGATACAAAATCAAATTTCAAAATTTAATATTGAAATAATAGAAGAATCTTGAATGAAGGAGAAATAAATATATTTTATAAGGCGAAGAAACTTTAGAAAGGATAATCAATACCGATTGTAGCATTAAAATTTTCATATCTCCACGTACGGTTTTCAAGTGAATTACCGAAAAGGTGCTTAAAAGTTATATCAGGTATTTGCCATCCATCATTTTTTGTAACGTCGGGTCGTTTAAACCTAAAGCCGACATCAAACCTTAGCAAAAAATAGTTAAAATCAAACCGGAAACCAACGCCTGAAGAAACGCCCAGTTGTTTATATAAATTTTGAAATTTAAATTGGGTTGTATCGATGCTTCCATCAGGCTTTGTGTTTTTAAAATTCCAGATATTGCCCACATCCGCAAACAATGCCATTTTAAAAAAGATAGCATTTGAAAACAATGGTGCAACGTTAAAACGATATTCAGTATTTCCCTCGAGTTGTATATCGCCGGTACGATCATTAAATAAGCCATTTGAATATGGCGCAAGTGCCTGTCCGCCTACTCCTATCCCTCTTACAGGCCAGCCACGCATACTATTAGGTCCACCTCCGAAATATTGTTTGAAAAAAGGAAGAGTAGTGTCACTCTTTGAAAGGGGAATTCCTACCCCTGCAAATGCCCTGAAAACGATAGCGGATTTTGGATGATTTATCGTATGTGTAAATTCAACATCTACCTTTATAAACTCTTTCAAATACTTATCGAAAAAATTTCCGTTTTGAACATTTTTGGCATTGCTTTTTAATAATCCCCATATCAATCCTGATTCTTCAAGATTAGCCTTTAATGCATTTACAATTTTCGGATTCTTAGGGTTTACATGAATTGAAGAATAGCTGATACTTTGGCCCATTACCAGAGCCGTATTAAAAGAATATCGCAGAAAAGGATATAAATTGAGCGTGCTGTCGAAACTGGTGGATCTGTTATAAATTCTATGATAATCGAAGTTAAATGGCTTGTAGCTCCAAATGTGATTTTCATTATTTGTCCAGTTGAAGCCGAAGCCTATATTGAAAACCTGTTGATCAAAAAAATCAACCCGGCTTATTAAAGAAGCGTTAGTATTAATAAAGGATTGTTTCGTCAGTAGCTTTTTTCTGTTAAGTTTTTTGAAAGGAGTTATAAATTTTGGAAATAAAATATTATTAGTATAGCTAAGCTCTGTAGAATTTATTACTGTACCGTTGCTGTTGCGATGAGCGGTGTTGAATTCTACACCGGCCCGGATTGCATTGGTCATTCGTGCAGCCTGTTTCCATAAGTTTCGGTTGGTTATGGAAAGATTACCGGCTAATCCCAGTAGGTTACCGGTATTTGCTGTGGTTATATTACTCGTTGTATTGTTTGCGGAATAGCTGATTTCTATATTACCTTCAAAGGCGTATTTCTTTATGGGGATTAGCTTAATTACAAAATCAAGAAGATTGGTATCCGGTTCTTCGATAATATCAATAGTAGGACTTTCCCATGCTCCCAGCTTATAAAAACTATTAATAGTTTTAAAATAATTGTCCTGGCTAAATACATCTCCTTTCTTTATGAAAAGATTGTTTCTTGGTAAATAAAATTTGAAAAGCTTCTCGTGGTAACGGGTAATAAAATTTTCTGAAACATGCTCTTTTAACGCGGTATCTGTATACGTTTCACCTGGTACATAATCAGGCAAAATATAAATGTTGTTGACATAAAATTTTTTTTGTTTTGTGCTGTCAGGTGATTGATTAAGCTGAAATCCCAGCCGTATTGTTGGCCTATCTCTTTTTTCATTGGCTTCAGCCAATAAACGAAGTTGTTCAAATGGATCTTCTGCTACGGTAGTAAGTGCTTCAATTGACGTATCGCCGGTTACTCTTATCTCATCTGCTGTAAATTTATAAAAACCATGGTTGCGGTATAAATTAACAAGCCTTCCGGATTCAATCTGGATAGCACTTTTCGTCACCGGAGAATTTTTTTGCAATGGAGATTGGTCCTTTGTAGTCACAGCAAGTTCCTCAAGTTCCGGATTGTCAAAAAGATAAGCTAATGTATCAACCAATGTTCGTTTACCCGCTGTAACGTTGTAACTTATTATCACTCTTCTCTGAGCCCTTCGATGTAGTACAGTATCAAATGTAAAGGTTATTTCGGGGTTATAATATCCAAGATTGACCATTGCAGATCTCATACTTTGGGCAGATTGAACGACAGCATCTGTATCAAATGCCGGTGGCCTTGTTATATAGTGAAGTATAAACGCCACATCTTTTATTCTCACCCTTGCACTATCATCCAGTTGAGTATTCAGTTTTGAATCAACAGACACTTCTTCATCACTGCTTAAATCAGGGGCATTTAGTGTGATGTTGTTTTTAAAAACAAAAGGAATATTTTTTTGATATTTACGTACAAACGTAAACCCGGAATATTTTTTTGAAGTGGCGCAGCCGGATAAAAGTACAACGGCAATACTAAAAGCTAACAGAGAAAAAATTATCTTAGTACCAGTCAATCCAGTCATATTTACGCCATGTTGAGCAAAAGAATTGCCAAATATATCCAAAGTTTAAGCCATAAAAAATTAAGGGACGCATACGGACAATTTATTGCCGAAACGCCAAAAATTGTTGTTGAATTATTATCCAATAGAGGATTTAGATGCGAAATATTATGTGCTGATAAATCCTGGATTTCAGAAAATAAAATTGTTTTAAAAAGAATTTTGGCTGCTAATATATATGAAGTGGATGAAACAGATCTCCAAAGAATATCCCAATTAAAAACTCCCAATAAAGTCGTAGCGGTTTTTGAAAAGAAGGCTGAAAATAAAAGTCCTGACATTCAAAATAAGTTATCATTGATGCTTGATGATATTAATGATCCTGGAAACCTCGGCACCATTATAAGGATTGCCGATTGGTTTGGAATTGAGAATATCATTTGCAGTGAAAATTGCGCAGACTGCTATAATCCAAAAGTGGTACAGGCTACTATGGGCAGCCTTGCACGAGTGAATATTGTTTATACATCTTTACCTGCGTTTCTACAATTAAATAAAAATGTAGATATATACGCAACGGCTTTATCCGGTATCTCTTTGCCGGAAATAGAAAAAATTAACGAAGGAATTATTTTGATAGGAAATGAATCAAGAGGAATCAGCGAAGAACTTTTACAAGCGGCAACACAAAAAATAACTATTCCTAAATATGGCAATGCAGAATCATTGAACGCCGCGGTGGCAACCGGTATTATTTTATCGCACCTAACCCCAACAATATAAAGTTTATCAGCATTTTTTAATGTGAAAAAAATTATGAACTGGAGGGAGCGTAAATAGTTCCTTCCTCTTTTCCATAGGAGTCCTGGACGGGAAGGGTTGGGATCGAGGTTAACTTTGCGCTCAGGCTTGGAATGACGTCGTTTGAAATGCAGCTTCACCTAAACTCAATGGCCTTCACTGGTTGTATTTTTCTTACCAATAATGAAGGGATTATCAGCATTAAAAAGCAAACTGCAAACGTAGCTGCATCAACTACTGCAACCTGCCACCATACCACATCAGCATGGGCAACTTTCATATAGTAGGCTTCTTCATCGAGTTTAATAAAGCCAGTGGTTTCCTGCAGATAACAGATTCCTAATCCCAATATTGTTCCGGCAATTATTCCTGTAAATGCGATAATGGAAGTATTGTATAAAAATATTTTCTGAATAGTACGGTTGGGTGCACCAAGGGCTTTTAATATCCCCGTCATTTTGGTTCTTTCTAAAACAAGAATAATAAGACAGGTAATTAAATTCACTACTGCAACTACCATCATAATACCTAATAAAATGCTTTTGATTCTTCCTTGCAGGTTGAGCCAGTCAAAAATATTAGGATAAATTTCCTGTATCGTTTTACTGTACCATCTTCCCGGCAATGCTTCGGAATCAAAAAGAAAATTATTAACCGAGTCTGTCTGTTTGTAATCTTTCAGAAATATTTCATAGCCACCTATTTCATTCGGCTCCCAATCGTTAAGGCGTTGAATTAATTTAATATCACCCAAACAAAAATTCTGGTCATATTCTTCGATGCCGGTTTTATAAATACCTGCAATTCTAAGTTTGCGGGCACGCTGGCTGCCATCACTTTGAATAAACAGAATAATAACGCTATCGTTTACGTTTGCCTCAAGCTGGTTGGCTGTATACTCTGATATATCAATGTCTTTACTGTATCCACTGTCTTTAAACGATATCCATTCTCCCTTTTCAAGAAAAGCGTTTATCCTGCTAAAATCAAAACTGCTGTCAATGCCTTTCATCAATACACTTTCAATGTCATCTTTATATCGTATGATCGCAGATTTAGTTGCATATCGTTCCACGCTTTTTACCTCGGCCAATTTCTGTAAAAAATGTTCAAGACTGTCATTTTTTTCAATGGGTGTTTCTTCAGCAATATTTGCCTGGGCCATTACGGTTTGTTGTACCCGTATATGACCCCAGAAGCTAAATACCTTATTGCTTATTACATTTTGAAAACCATTAACAAAGCTTAATGCAACTATCATTACGGCAACGCTTATCATAGTAGCGGTAATTGCCAACCCTATAATAAATCGTGAGAAAGTTTTTTGTTTATTGAAAGCTATTCGCTTTGCGATGAAAGATGAAACATTCAAAGGCCTAAATTTGGTATCTTGTAAAACTAATTTTTTTTAAAACATTTCAATGAAATCAGGAAAGATCGCCTTTTACATTTTATTCCCGTTGATATCTTTGTTTCTTTCAAAAAATACAATTGCACAAGTCCCCGATAGTATTTACGTTGATAATATCAAAACCGTAAAGCTTTATAATTACGGAAACCAGCTAAGCTTCCCGGTCATAAACTTGAATAGCGGCGATCGTGTTGAACTTCATTTTGATGATATGGATGCCGATGTAAAATATTATTATTATACCTACCAGCTTTGTAACAGTGATTGGACACCGGTTACTCTCAGCCAGTTTGATTATATAAAAGGTTTCACACAATTAAAAATTTCCACTTATCGCTTTTCATCTATTGCGCTTACAAGGTACACACACTACCAGGCGGTAATACCGGACAGGAGTTGTTATCCAACACGGTCGGGGAATTACATGATTAAGGTTTATTTAAATGGAGATACATCACAGCTTGCTTTCACGAAACGCCTAATGGTAGTAGATAATAGGGCGTCCATTCTTGCAAAAGTTACACAACCCTTTGCTCCGGAATTTTTTCGCACGCACCAAAAAGTGCAGTTTACTGTTGATATAAAGGGGCTCGATGCATTCAACGCAGGTCAGCAGGTGAAAGTTGTTATTCTGCAAAACTACAGGTGGGACAATGCCTTAAAAAATTTCCCCCCAACTTTTATTCGAGGTACTTCTTTGGAATACAATTCGGAAAACATCGGAATTTTTCCGGGCGGAAAAGAATGGCGTTGGCTTGATTTAACAGATTTTCATTTGCAAAGCGACAGAGTAGCAACAGCTGATTATAAAAAATTTTCAACCGATGTATATGTACGCCCTGACGGACCAAGGGATGTGCAGCGATATGTCTATTACCGGGATTATAACGGCATGTACACAATAGAAGCCATTCGTGGCATAAATCCTTTTTGGGAAGCTGATTATGCGACAGTACATTTTTCTTTTGTTTCACCTACCGGAGTTGCCTACCCGAATAAAGATATTTATCTTTTCGGGCAATTAACCAATTATAATTATGCTGACAGTCTTAAAATGAAATACAATCCTGAAAAGGGTGTTTATGAAACTCACCTATTTCTAAAACAGGGTTATTACGATTATACTTATATAGCAGTTGATAAAAATAATTCTGCAATACGAAGTGAATTGGATGGCAATTATTTTGAAACTGAAAATCTTTACACCATTTTGGTGTATTACAAATCGTTTGTTGGTCGTGCTGATGAATTATTAGGCGTGGCTACTTTAGATTCACGAACTGATAAACCAGGATTAAGCTTTTAATTTGGATGTTGTGAATATAATTCCAACGCGATACTGTTCAACTAATTCGCACAATTCATCTCATTCTTATTATATTTGCAGCCGGCAAGTCTTATACGGCCAGCTCCTGCAGAACTCCCCCAGGATCGGAAGATAGCAAGGGTATGTGGTTGAGCGGTGCGATGTAAGTAACTTGCCGATTTTCGTTTCAGACATTCATAAATTTCCCTTCATTCTTTTATAAAGCAATATCGTCACGGGCAATCAAATTCTTTAATAATCAAATACCTTTGCACAACTATTAAATCATTTAAAAAAACGAGATTAATCATGAAATTTTTTATTGATACAGCAAACCTTGACCAGATAAAGGAAGCCAATGATCTGGGTATCCTGGATGGAGTGACAACAAATCCTTCACTTATGGCAAAAGAAGGAATTAAAGGAAGTGAGGCGGTAATGAATCACTATAAAACAATTTGTGAAATGGTTGATGGCGATATAAGCGCTGAAGTAGTTACTGCGGAATTTAAAACAATAATTGAAGAGGGAAAAAAACTCGCTGCAATTCACAAAAATATTGTAGTGAAGGTACCTATGATACCGGATGGAGTAAAGGCAATAAAATGGTTTACAGATAACGGCATTCGTACTAACTGCACCCTAATTTTTAATGCCGGACAGGCAATGCTTGCGGCAAAAGCGGGAGCAGCTTATGTTTCGCCATTTATTGGACGCATAGATGATAGCGGCTGGGATGGCTTGGAATTAATACAGCAAATAGCACATATATTCGAGGTGCAGGGTTTTAAATCAGAAATTCTAGCAGCATCTATCCGAAGCTCCCTTCATATCATTAAATGTGCGGAAGCAGGCGCAGATGTTTGTACCTGTCCACTTGAATCGATTATTGGTTTAACAAAACATCCTTTAACTGATATTGGGCTTGCAAAATTTATTGCAGATGCTAAAAAATTTGAATAAGATTCAAAAAAAATAATGCCCTGCTGAGCAAAAGACCGGCAGGGCTTTATCTGTGTTTTCAAAGGGATTATTTTTTCTTCTTCCGTGATGACTTTGAGTTACCCTTACTTTCGTTCATCAGGTCATCCATAGTTTTTAACTTCTCGTTATTAGGTTTTTTCTTGATGTACATTGTGAATTCCTTAAACATTGACGGGTCTGATTTCAAGACGGCTTTTATAGATACTTTTTCTTTTTGAAACTGAGGATCAATCCAAAGGCTGTTACCCGAAAATCTGCCATCCGATGAAGTAAAAGTGATATCAGTAGAATCGAGCGGGATAAATTTTCCTGTAGAAAGTTTCCCATCAATATTAATGTAGTTATAAGTTCCTTTTTTAAGGCTGTCAGTATATAAGTTCACGTAAATACTTTCTACTTTTTGGGCTTTTGCAAAAGAAGATACTGTTAACAATAACAAAAATAAAAGGTGCTTCAAGGAAAAAATTTTGTAAAAAGATTGAAAAATTCATGCCAGGGTTGCATTCATTTCTTCCTGGTACCGGAGACGGATAATATATAGCGAGAATAATTTTTATATAGCGAGAATAATTTTTTTTGTCATTTAAAAATTTTCGCTACATCTTTGTGTCCATCAAATGAAAATTAGAAATATATACAACAGCTGGTGGCAGGCAATCTGATGATTGTGCCGCATTGCTGTATTTGTATATTAATAAATAAATATAACGCCCCGGCACTTTGCCGGGGTTTTTTTATGCCATGAAAAAAATTGATTTAAGAACTACATACAAAAAACTATTGGCAGATGTATATACTCCTGTTGGAATATACCTGCGTCTTCGTGATCGTTTTCGCGATACTATTTTGCTAGAAAGCACTGATTTCCATGTGGGAGAAAACAGCTTTTCTATAATTGGAATTAATGCCATTGCAGGTATTGAGATAAGCAACTATAAGGAAATCGAATTCAAGTTGCCGTCAGAAAATATTCAGAAAATTCAAATTAGCAGTAAGACAAAAGTTGCTGCCGAGCTATGGAAATTTATGGACTTTTTTAACCTAACTGAACATGCGAATGTTCCTGTAAGTAAAGCACAGGGTTTATTCGGTTATACAACTTTTGATGCGATACAATTTTTTGAGGAAATAAAATTTGGCACATCCACTGCTGGCCCTGAGATTCCCTTAGTTCGCTACCGGTTATACCAGTATGTTATAGTAATTAACCATTTTAAAGATGAGCTGTTTATTTGCGAAAATCATATCAGGGGAATTGAGAGTGAGATTGATCTTGTAGAAAGTCTTATCAAAAGCAAAGATGTGCCCGCCTATCCCTTTTCTTCTTTACAAAGTGAAACATCTTCTTTAACTGACGAAGAATATGTGGCAATGGTAAAGAAAGGAATAGCAGGCTGCGCAAGAGGGGATGTCTTCCAGGTGGTGCTCAGCCGTAAATTCATGCAAAGATTTTCCGGTGATGAATTTAATGTTTACAGGGCATTACGCAATATTAATCCCAGCCCATATCTTTTTTATTTTGACTATGGAGATTACAGGCTTTTTGGCAGTAGCCCTGAAAGCCAGTTAATTGTTCAAAATAATACCGCCGTGGTTCATCCCATAGCAGGAACTTTTAAAAGAACAGGAAATGACGCTACAGATGAAATGCTGGCCGAAAAATTAGCGAAAGACGAAAAAGAAAATGCCGAACATGTTATGCTGGTTGATCTTGCCCGCAATGATCTTAGCCGTATGTGCGACAACGTTAGTGTAACACGTTTTTGTGAAGTGCAATATTTTTCACATGTTATTCATTTAGTCAGCGAGGTAAAAGGCAAGGTGGCAGAAAATGCAAATCCGTTTAATCTACTTGCAGTTACATTTCCTGCGGGCACCCTAAGTGGTGCGCCTAAATACAAAGCAATGCAGCTCATTGACAAGTTTGAGAAAGATGCAAGAGGCTATTATGGCGGTTGTATTGGGTTTGTGGGTTTTAATGGCAACATCAATCATGCCATTATGATCAGAACTTTTTTAAGCAAAGGCAACAATCTTATTTACAGGGCCGGAGCCGGCATAGTTGCAGCGTCTAACCCAAGGAGTGAGTTACAGGAAGTAACCAATAAACTAAATGCGCTTACATCCGCAATTAAATCTGCAGAAAAAATTTAGGAGATGAAAATTTTAATTTTTGATAATTATGACTCGTTTACTTACAACCTCGTTCACGTGGTTGAGAAGATAATTCATAGTAAAGTGGATGTATATCGTAATGATAAAATAGCATTGGAAAAAATAAATGACTATGATAAAATAATTTTATCTCCGGGGCCGGGATTACCTGTTGAATCGGGTTTGTTACTTGCTCTTATTAAAGAATATGCTTCTTCCAAGTCTATACTGGGTGTATGTCTTGGCCAGCAGGCTATTGGTGAATCTTTTGGCGCAAGCCTTATTAACTTAAGTACGGTATATCACGGTGTGGCAACAAAAATCAAAGTCAATTCAAAAAGAACAAAATCAACAAATGATATTTTTAACTCGCTTGACGATGAACTGGAAGTTGGTCGTTATCATTCCTGGATAGTTAGCAAAGAAAAATTTCCCTCGGAACTGGAAATTACAGCCGAAGACGACAACGGTTATGTTATGGCATTGAGACACAAAACATATGACGTACAGGGTGTTCAGTTTCATCCTGAAAGTGTATTAACTCCTATGGGCGAAAAGATGATGAGGAACTGGTTAGTTTAGTTTACCGGCGACAGTGTCTCTCCACGTGGGAGGGGGTGTGCGTGAGGCTAAAAGAAGAAAATTATGAAAGAAATTCTTAAATATTTATTTGAACATAAAACTCTATCGAGAGAAAAAGCAAAAGAAATACTTGTTAGCATTTCCAAAGCAATATATTCCGACGTTGAAATAGCATCCTTCACAACGGTATTTCTTATGCGGAGTATAACTATTCCTGAACTGCTTGGCTTTCGCGATGCGCTTATCGAATTGTGTGTCCCGGTAAATTTAAAGCCCTACAGTGTTTTGGATATTGTAGGTACTGGCGGTGATGGTAAAAATACTTTTAATATTTCTACATTAAGTTGTTTTATTGTCGCAGGTACAGGACAAAAAATTGCCAAGCATGGTAATTACGGCGCTTCATCAATAAGTGGTTCAAGTAATGTAATGGAAGCGCATGGTTATAAATTTTCACCTGAGAATCAAAAATTGCTAAAGGAGATCGACGAGGCAAATATCTGTTTTATGCACGCTCCATTATTTCATCCTGCATTGAAAGTTGTTGGGCCAATAAGAAAAAATCTCGGTGTACGTACATTTTTTAATATGCTTGGCCCTATGGTAAATCCGGCACTACCAGAAGTGCAGGTAATCGGCGTTTACAGTTTGGAGATGGCTCGCATTTATTCTTATTTTCTTCAGCAGTCAAATGCAAAATTTACCATAATTCACAGCCTTGACGGATATGATGAAATTTCATTAACGGGCGACACAAAAATTATCAATAATGACGGAGAAAAAATTTGTTCGGCCGAGATGTTAGGGAAGCGAATGGTAAGTCCCGGGGATATTTACGGAGGCAACTCTGTTGATGAGGCCGCAAAAATATTCTTAAAGATTTTAAAGGGGGAGGGAAGCTGGGCGCAAAATGCAGTTGTGATCGCTAATGCAGCAATAGCTTTATCTTCTGCAGGAAATTTCAAAGACTATGAACATTGTTACAACCTGGCAGTTGAAAGCCTGGAAAGTGGAAAGGCTTATCAATGCTTCCAAAAATTAATCAACTTGCAGAAATGAATATTCTCGACACAATAGTTGCGAAAAAGAAAAAAGAAGTTGAAAAAAGAAAACTTTCAAAAAGTATTTTTGAATTAGAAAATCAACACTGTTTTAAGAAAGAAGTATTGTCATTCACAGACTATTTACTGAGGCAGGATAAAACCGGTATTATTGCAGAATTTAAGAGGAAGTCCCCTTCAAAAGGCATTATTAATAATATATCAAGCGTTGCCAATGTCACAACAGCCTATGCGACATATGGAGCTAGTGCTATATCCGTTCTTACGGACAAGGAATTTTTCGGAGGCTCCCTGGATGATTTGTCAGCAGCAAGCGTTAATGATCTTCCGCTGTTAAGAAAAGATTTTATAGTTGACGAATACCAGCTAATCGAATCGAAAGCCTTTGGTGCCGGAGTAATTTTGTTGATAGCAGCCTGCCTCACAAAAGAGATAGTAAAGGCACTTGCGGCTTCCGCAAAAAATATCGGCCTCAATGTACTGCTTGAAATTCACAATGAGGAAGAACTGATACATATTTGCGATGATGTGGACGTTGTAGGTGTTAATAACCGGGATTTGAAAACTTTCAAAGTTGATTTCAACCGCTCAATTGAATTAAGCAGGCTAATCCCTTTAGATAAGATAAAAATATCAGAAAGCGGAATTGATAATGCCGCTTCCGTCAGGCTCTTAAAAGAATATGATTTTAAAGGATTTTTAATTGGCGAAAAATTTATGAAAGAAGCAGATCCAGGTATTGCATTTCAAAATTTTGCACAGGAATTAAAAGCATAAAGATGAAATTAAAGGTTTGTGGAATTACGACATTGCAACAACTAAAGCAACTGGATGAGATTGGTGTTAATTACGCCGGACTTATTTTTTATGAACAGTCAGCCAGATGCATAGTTAACAAGCTGCAAAAGGAAGACGTAAGATTTCTTCCGGTTTCCTTAAAAAAAGTAGGTGTATTTGTAAATGCCGAAGAAGGTTTTATAATGGAACAGGTCGAAAATTTTGGTTTGGATCTGGTACAGCTACACGGTGACGAAACTCCCGGATTTTGTAAGCTCATAAGCGACCAGGTTACAGTAACAAAAGCTTTCAGGATAACACAAACAAATGAACAAAATATCGATTGGATGATAAAACCTTACGAGGAATATTGCGATTATTATCTTTTTGATACCAACCGGAAAAATGCCTATGGTGGCACAGGTGAAAAATTTGATTGGAAAATTCTGAATGAAAATAAAATCAATAAATCGTTTTTCCTGAGTGGTGGTATTGGATTAAAGGATGTTGAAAAACTAAGAGAATTTGAACATCCCTTTTTTTATTGTGTAGATGCAAACAGCAGGGTTGAAATTGCGGAGGGAATAAAAGATATCGAAGCTATAAAAGCGCTTGCGACTGAATTATTGGTTTAATAAACCAGCCGATAAGAAATATTTAAA
Organism: uncultured Chitinophagaceae bacterium; assembly: GCA_963798665.1. GTDB lineage: Bacteria > Bacteroidota > Bacteroidia > Chitinophagales > Chitinophagaceae > Ginsengibacter. The sequence continues at coordinate 204,184 of CAWCUN010000001.1, forward strand.
AAACATGACCAGGGAAAAAGTAAATTTCAAAGTTGACAAAAGAGGCTACTATGGCCGGTTTGGAGGAGCCTACGTTCCTGAAATGTTGTTTAAAAATGTCAAGACGCTCCAGGAGAATTACCTGAAAATTATTGAAGACAAAAGGTTCCAAAAGGAATTTCATGCGCTATTGAAAGATTATGTGGGAAGACCTACGCCTTTATATTTTGCCAAAAGACTTAGTGAAAAATATGGTGTTAAAATATTTTTGAAACGGGAAGATTTGTGCCACACAGGTGCACATAAAATTAATAATACCATTGGCCAGATTTTATTGGCTCAAAAACTTGGTAAAAAAAGAATTATTGCGGAAACAGGCGCAGGCCAGCATGGAGTTGCAACAGCTACGGTATGCGCATTGAAAAATCTTGAATGCATTGTGTATATGGGAGAAAAAGATATGGAGCGACAGGCGCCAAACGTTGCAAGAATGAAAATGCTTGGTGCTACGGTGATACCGGCCGTGAGTGGGAGTAAGACGTTGAAAGATGCTACCAATGAAGCTATCCGGGATTGGATAAATAATCCGGACAGCACCTATTATCTTATAGGAAGTGTGGTTGGTCCACATCCTTATCCTGATATGGTTGCCCGATTTCAAAGTGTTATAAGTCATGAAATCGCGATTCAGCTAAAAGAAGAGACCGGAAATAAATTGCCATCTTATGTAATTGCATGTGTTGGGGGTGGAAGCAATGCGGCAGGGGCTTTTTATAATTTCTTAGACAATAAAAAAGTAAAGCTTGTTGCTGTAGAAGCTGCAGGTGAAGGAATTGACAGTGGTATGAGCGCCGCTACAACTCAATTAGGCACCCAAGGTATTTTGCATGGAAGCAAAAGCCTTGTTATGCAAACAGAGGATGGCCAGGTTATAGAGCCGCACAGTATTTCAGCAGGCCTTGATTATCCCGGTATTGGTCCATTGCATGCACATTTATTCAAAAGTAACCGGGCAATATTTATGTCAGCGACTGATGAGGAAGCTCTCAATTCGGCATTTGAACTCGCAAAATTGGAAGGAATTATCCCTGCCCTGGAATCTGCTCACGCTTTACATGTTTTAAAAAGAATACATTTTAAAAATGATGACATAGTAGTTGTAAATCTCAGCGGGAGAGGAGATAAGGATATGGATACCTATATGAAGCATATTTCACCATAGTAATTTCGTAAAAGTTTTCAGCTTTCCATATGAATAGGATTAAAAAATTATTTTCGGAGAAGAATTCAAATGTTCTGAGCATTTACTTTACAGCAGGTTTTCCTGGATTGAATGACACAAATGAAATTCTTTCCTCATTGCAAAAGCATGGAGCAGATTTGATTGAAATTGGGATGCCATATAGTGATCCTTTAGCAGATGGACCTGTAATTCAGCAAAGCAGCACGGCAGCATTACAAAACGGAATTACAATTAAAAAACTTTTTGAACAATTAACAGGTTGTAGAAATTCAATACATCTTCCTTTAATTTTAATGGGTTATTTAAACCCGGTACTACAATACGGAATAGAAGAGTTTTGCCGGGATGCTTGCAAAGCGGGAATTGACGGAATTATCTTGCCGGATCTTCCTATGCATGAATATGAAACTGAATATAAAAAGCTTTTTGAGAAATATAATTTAGATTTTGTTTTTTTAGTTACACCTGAAACAAGCGAAAAAAGAATTAGAAAAATTGATAGTGTAACTAAGGGCTTTATATATGCAGTTTCTTCTTCTTCAATTACAGGAACTACAAGGAACATAGGAGCACAAGAGAATTATTTTCAAAGGCTTGAGAAAATGAAACTGAAAAATCCCATCCTGATTGGCTTTGGTATAAAGGATCATCAGACATTTTCACAGGCGTGCAAACATACAGCGGGTGCAATAATAGGAACGGCATATATTAAAGCCATTCAAAATTCCGTTAATATAGAGATCGACACTTCAAAATTTCTTAACTCAATTTTACGGCCTGGTGTAGCTTTATGAAATCCGTTTTGCCTAAAAAAAATTAAATTTGTTATCCAATAAAATATTATGAGACAAATATTCGTACTTCTTCTCGTTTTACCTTTTTGGGCGTTTTCTCAAAATCAAAAGGCAACAGGGCCTGGGACTGAAAATGGCTTTGTGATTACTGGTAATGTTACCGGATTTGCAAATGGAACTTCCGTATCTTTTTTAAACGAACAAACTAATCAACCTGAAAAACAGGCAGCTATTGAAAACGGAAAATTTGTAATTAAAGGTCAAATGAGCCAACCTGGATTTAAAGGATTAATTTTTGGAGATCAGCCACCGGTAATTCCCGTATTTTTAGATAACAGCAATGTAAAAATATCGGGAGATAAAAATTCAATTGACAACCTTTCAATAACAGGTTCACCCTCTCACACACAATTTGCAGAATATACTGCCGCGATCAAGCCATACGAAAAAATATTTCAACCGGATGCTCAATTCGATCCAAATGCTGCGGAAAATGTTGAAAAAATTAGTGAAGAATTTGTAAAGAAGCATCCGCAATCTTACGTGGCGCCGCTGGCAATTATTCGGATGTTCCAGGTTAACCAGGATGGTGTAAAGGCGGAGAAGTTATATAAGCTTTTACCCGCTGCAGTGCAATCAAGTGGATTGGGTCAATATGTTAACCAACAAATACAGGAATCCAAAATAAATCCGATTGGTTCAGTTATCCAGGATTTTTCCCAGAGAGATACATCCGGTAAACTGGTCAAAGTTTCTTCCTTCCGGGGCAAATATGTTTTACTTGATTTTTGGGCAAGTTGGTGCCGGCCCTGCCGTATGGAAAATCCAAATGTAGTAGCTGCATATAATAAATTTCACGATAAAAATTTCACGATTCTCAGTGTATCCCTTGACCAGGCTAAACCAGCATGGTTAAGTGCAATTCAGATGGATGGCCTCACCTGGAGCCACGTAAGCGATCTTAAGGGTTGGAATAATGAAGTGGCTGCCCTTTTTCAAATCAAAAGCATTCCACAAAATTTACTTATTGATCCTGACGGAAAAATTATAGCAAAAAATTTACGTGGTGCCGTTTTGGAAAACAAATTGAACGAGCTTCTAAAATAGGCCTCTACTTTCGTACTGTAAAAGTTTGTTATACTTTAAATTTCCGGCCAATTGTTTACTTTAATGGATTAAAGACTGGGAGCATCACGAAAGAAAGTACATCTTTAAAAAGCCCCGGTTTTTTACCTCAATTTCTCCCCTATATTCACAGGGAAATTCGTCTTTTATTTTAAGGTAAGTCGTTTCGGACAAATTTATCCTGCCGGGTTCTGATTTAGATTCCATCCGGGAGGCAATGTTCACTGTATCGCCCCATATATCATATTGCCATTTCTTGATACCGACAATCCCGGCTACTACAGGGCCACTGTGTATGCCAATCCGCACCGCAAAATGACTAAGGCCATCTTTTGCGGTTAATGCATTGCTTACCAACTCACCCATTTCCTTTGCAGCGAGGATGACATTTCTTGCATGGGCTGGATTAACTGTGGGCAGGCCACAGGCACACATATAAGAATCACCGACGGTTTTAATTTTTTCCAGGCCGTATTTGACAGCAATTTCATCAAAGCCTTTAAAATAAAAATCTACACTCTTTACCAATTGGGTGGGTTCAATATGTTCTGCAAATTTTGAAAATGAAACAAAATCTGTAAATAATACTGTAACCTCATCAAATTTCACAGCTTTCACCTTGCCGTTTTGTTTTAATTCCGCAGCTGTCTCCGCAGGTAAGATATTCAGCAAAAGGCTCTCAGATATTTTCTTTTCTCTTGAAATAGTTTTATAGTACCAGTATAACGTGCCTAATATTACTAAGGCCAATCCCAAAATAATAAAAAGCGAAATCACCATAATCTGCTGGTTTCGTTTCTGCTGGTGCAGCAAATCTACTTCCACTTGTTTGCGGGATACTTCGAAATTGGTACGTAAGTCTGCCATCTTCTGTACAGATTGAATATTGTTTACACTATCCCGGTACACAATATAATTTTTGTAATAGTTGAAGGCTTCGTCCGGCTTGCCGGCTTTTTCATAGAGGTCTGATAGCTTTTTACTGGCATCGCTTATTTGTTCTTTCAGGCCATATTGTTCGGCAAGTTGCAAGCTTCTTTTTGCATAGCCCATTGCAGTTTTCTGATGCCCTTTTTTAAGATAAATATCACTCATAGAGATGAGGTAAACACAGATAGGATAATAGTCTTCTGTATCTTCCAGTATCCGGATAGCTTCATTAATATTCGTTTCAGCAAGGTCATCTTTCCCGGTATTTGCATATACCATCCCGATATTGCCAAGGCAGTAAGCCTTGCCGCTTAAATAATTAACCTTTTCAAAAATTTTTTCTGATTCCTTGAAATACAAAAAGGCGGAATCATAATTCTTGTTGTTAAGAAATTCATCACCGGAATTTAAAATGGCAGAAGCTAATGCTACAGAGTCACTGGTTTGACGCAAGATAGCAATCGCTTTGTTGTAATAAAGCCTGGCATTGCGATGGTTTTTTGATTTGGCATAAATATCGGCAATTGCTACATAACTATTGCCTTCCCCGTGAATGGAATTTGCCGCCCTTGCTGCTTCCCCGCTTTTAAAATATGCATCTAATGCCTTGTCTAAATCGCCCTTTGACATCAGTGCAGCCCCCTTAAGAAAATAACCGTTGTGCAAATAAGAATAACTTCCCAGTTTCTTAGACAGGGTTATCAATTCTTCGGCATATTGCAAAGACAAGTTGAGGTCGTTTACCTCGTTAAAAGATAGATTTAAAAGCAAATCTAACTTCGCCGAATCTTTAAGGTTTTTGTGTTGATAAATCCTTTTTAGGCTATCTGCTATCTTCTGGTCCTGACCATAACCGGTAAAGATTATGAAAAGAAAGCCTATCAATAAATAACAGGCTTCCTTTTTAAAAGACATAATAATTTCGTTTTACAAATTTATTAAAGCTTTTTGCGAATGGATCATTTACCGCTAGGCTTTATCTTTATTGTGGGATCATAACTTTTTGGCAGCCCTTTTCCATCATTTCCCAGCCACCCAGTGCCGGCTGTGGTCCAATTTATTGTATAAGTTTCCTCTTCACCGTCTCCAATGGCCGGATTTACAGTGCCCTGCCAGCTTGTAGAGTTAGGAAGCGGTGCAGGATCGGGGTTGAACAAATCGAAAGACATTGGTTTTTCAGGAAAGCCCGTAAGAGCTAATACGCCCGAACCTGCCCCAATAACCCAGGTAACAATATCACCCTGATCAACATAAACCGAATCCGGAACCATCGTTAAAATTCCCGTTGCAGGATCTCCTTTAGTTATTGTAATTGTTATTTGACTCATTGTTTTTAAATTTTAGTTTGTGAAATTATAGTGGAGTTTTTTAATGGGTTGTAAAAAAAATCGTTTTGATATAAGGATAAATTACTAAATATTTTTAATAGTGGATATTCACGTAAAAGGCAAACCTTTACAAAAATTATTTATATCAAAGAGATTTCACAGGGAGATCAATGATTGCTATGGGTTTTAGATAGGTATGCAACTTATTAATAGATCCAAATTTTTATGTAATGTAGATAAATTGTTTTGAAGGACAACTTTTATTCCCAATGATATTATTCGGAATTATCAGAAACTATTATTAAAATGGATCCAGGAAATTTATATGACAGTGAAGGTGCAGAGAATGCAATTAATAAAGGCATACAACATCTTTTGTCTCTAATGGTAAACAATAGATGGAAAGGTTTCCCAACATTAGCTGGCCAATCTGATATTTGGGTAACCGCCTTTGTGCTTACTCATATATTTCATCTTTGCAAACAAAAAGAAGCGCTTAAAAGGTCACAAAATTTTTTGTTGGCATCACAGCATCCTTCAGGAGGTTGGTCGTATAGCAACCAAGTTCCGCCTGATGCTGATTCAACTTCATGGTGTTTAATGGCTTTGCAATCCCATAAAGAATTCAATGTTGATGCAATAGAGGAAGCTAAAGCTTTTTTGTGGAGTCATTTTACTAACGATAGTCTTTCAACCTATACGGCAGAATCCGGAATTCGTGAATTTATTTCGGCACCCGGTCTCGAAACGATAGCAGGGTGGACTGCTGCTCATCCTGACGTTTCCATTGCAGCGGTGCTTGCAGCTATCCAAAATGATAAAGTACCACAGGTGATGAACTGGTTACTAGCCCGGCAAGCCAGGGAAGGCTTAATAAATTCATACTGGTGGCGTGGTCCGTATTATACAACTACACTTTTTTTACGTGCATTAACAAAATTGAAACTTCGACTGCCTCAGGAGCAGGCAAAGAAGATTGCTGAGGCACTCGTTCATGAGCAAAAGGTAAATGGTGGATTTGTCCTTGGTTCATCAGAAAATACAGACGCTTTTACTACGGGGTTAGCATTGGAATCGTTTATAAATTTATCATACCCGGGTTTACATCAGCAAATAAACAAATGCGCAAATGCATTGCTGCTTTCCCAAAATGAAAACGGAGGTTGGGCGGGCAATTTTATCCTGCGCATTCCTGCACCATTTATTACTGATCCCAACCAGGTTGCATCATGGAATAATGGTGGAGGAGGTAATTCTTTCGTTGAAGACGGGGAAGGGATATTTGCCACTGCAATGGCATGTCATGCACTTGATTGCTGGAGAAAAAGAGAAACACAGAATGATCAATCAAAAGAATGGCCTGTCATTCAAATAAAAAATGTTGCAAAGGGTATTGATCCCAAAATAAAAACCAATACGGTTTGATGGATTGGCATAGTCACTTTCAAAAGACTTTTTTTGAAACCTGGCAAGATGCTGGTTTGCCTGGTCACGGGGATTTTCTCTCTGAATATTATGCATTGCTGGAACAATATGAAGAGGAAAATGAGTTCATAAAAAAATCACCTTCACCTTCGCCTGGTTTAAGCGAAGCCAGGCTTTACACTGTGTATGGTTTTGGTGTGGCAGTGGGTAAAATATTCGCCGAAATGCTTGATGTAACGCCTGCTTTAAAAAAACATACCTCAGACTGGTGCGGACGTTTTAACCTGGGCATCAGCCTGTTTGATTATATATGCGATGAATTGGATGGGTTACAAAGTGTTACTTCGCTCAGGATATTTCAACCTTTTATGCAGACTTCGGGTACCCATAACCGTATTTTAACTCCTGCGGAAGAACTACTTGACAATTTGGCCGGAAGTGTACTAAATGATTTAAAAAAGGCTGGTAATGATAAAAAGCAATATTATAAAACAGATATGCTCTTTGATGTGATGAAACGGCTATTTGAAGCACAGCATTTTATTTCAACGGAAAGATTGTCTGGGCACGCCCATCTCAAAAAAATTCGCAGAGCGCTCTATCTTAAATCCGCAGAGCCATTCCGGGTTATGTCCGAATATACGGCCTGCATGTCCGATGTGCATGATCGGAAACTAATTAAAAAAGCCCGCTCAATTGGCAAGGCGGTAGGTACTTGTTATTGGTTAATTGATGATGCCAAAGACGTGTGGATTGACCTTGAAGCAAAACAATGGAATGTATTCCTTTCCGCTGCTGCAGATGAATGCCCTCAAATATTTGAACAAAACAGTAATGTTTTTGATAGCAGTAATTTAGTAAACATTTGGGAGCAGTCAAACTATGCACGAAGACTGAGCCAACAAATTATTAAAAGGTTACGTCATGCAATCTCTTATATGACGCTTTCTAAAGAAATTGAACATCATACTATGGGTTTAGTATCGGCTTCCCTTTGGCAATGGTATAATAGCTGAGGAAAAGAGCGCCAGTTATTCGGTTGCAGGTATCGGTTATCGGTTATCAGGATGATCTATAAGTAATAATAATAAATATGATTATACATTGGTTTTTGATTGCCCCGATCCATTAAGTCGGGAGTAAAAATTGAAAGGATGAAGGGCTTTAGCCAAATAAATCGAAACACCGGATATACTTTTGGCTAAAGCAAAAAAAAACAAAAAAATCTTTATCCCTGACCTAAAGGATCGGGACTATTGATTTACAACTCATCAATAGCGTTAATAACTGAATTTTTTGACTTGGCTACGGGCCTGTTCACATCGTGCAGCATACATCGTACATCACTCTTACATCAGTTGCCTTTTATATAACTGCACCGCATTTTCCAAACCAAAATATAAGGCATCTGTAATTAATGCATGGCCGATAGAAACTTCGAGTAAGCCCGGAATATTTTGTGAAAAATACTTTAGATTATTTAAATCAAGATCGTGCCCGGCATTTATTCCCAGGCCAAGATCATTAGCTTTTTTAGCTGCGGCAATATATGCATTTATTGCCTGCTCTTTATTTCCCGTCGCAAATTGCTTAGCATAACCTTCAGTGTATAATTCAATTCTGTCGGTACCTGTTTCTTTAGCGCCGATAACCGTTTCAACATCCGGATCGACAAAAATTGAAACTCGAATGCCGGCTTTTTTAAAAATCGAAATTATTTCAATTAAGTAATCTTTATTTTTGTTTGTATCCCATCCATGGTCCGAAGTGATTTGCTCCTCTGCATCCGGAACAAGTGTAACCTGTTCTGGTTGATTAGCGAGTACAAGATCAACAAATTTTTGTTCTTTAGGATTTCCTTCAATATTAAATTCGGTGTTGATAATTTTTTTCAGTTCATACACATCAGCGTATCGGATATGTCGTTCGTCAGGCCGTGGATGAACAGTTATCCCCTCTGCGCCAAAATTCTGAATATCAATTGCAGCTTTTATAACATCGGGGTTATTTCCTCCCCGGGAATTTCGAAGGGTAGCAATTTTATTTATATTAACTGAAAGCTTAGTCATTGTTGTTAAAGCAAATTTAAGTGTGCAAAGTTATGTACGAATTTTGAAGTGCAGGTTTGATTTTATAAATTGAAATATGATTCAGTTTAATACCGTGATAAAAAAATTTGAAAAGCAAGGTGAAAAAACTGGCTGGTCTTATATTGAAATACCCGAAGAATTTGCATCGAAAATAAAGCCCGGGTGCAAAAAATCTTTTCGTGTAAAAGGTTCGCTCGATAATTTCAAAATTGAACGTACAAGCCTCTTACCGATGGGTGGCGGCAATTTTATTATTCCCATAAATGCAACTATCCGCAAAGCGTTGGGAAAAAGAAAGGGCGCTATTGTAAAAGTAAGCTTAGCAGAAGACACACGAAAAGTTGAAATAAGCAAACCGTTTTTAGTTTGTCTTGCTGACGAGCCCGTAGCTCTAAAGTTTTTCCATTCATTACCCGGTAGCCACAGAAATTACTTCAGCAAATGGATAGAGAGCGCAAAAACTGAAGAAACAAAAGCCAACAGGATAGCCCGTGCAGTGACAGCTTTATCAAGAAAGCAAGGCTATCCTGAAATGCTACGGGCAGGTAGAGAAGAGCGGTTGATGTAATAAAAAGTTATTGTAAAAATTTTCTTATTACATGATTAGCTTAATTTCAATTTATGAATCGTATTGATCGCCTGGCAGCCATTCTGATACAGCTTCAATCCAGACCGCTGGTAAAGGCACAGGATATTGCTGAAAAATTTTCGATAAGCCTGCGCACTGTGTATCGTGATGTACATGCATTGGAAGACGCAGGTGTGCCGGTGATTGGAGAGGCAGGAATTGGTTATCGTTTGATGGAGGGATATAAATTGCCGCCGGTTATGTTTAATCCTGATGAAGTATCGGCAATGCTTACTGCCTCAAAGCTGATGCAATCGATGAGCGATCAGAATTCATCAAAACATTATATTTCAGCCCTCGATAAAATAAGAGCAGTATTAAGACTAACAGAAAAATTTCACATTGAAGAAATTAATGAACATGTTGCCGTAGTATCGCATCCCGCTTTTGTTTGGGAGAAACCTTCTGAATTGCATCTGCCGAAGATATTAATGGCGATAGCCAATTCAAAAGTAATTGAGATGAGTTATACATCTATTGACAAACAGGAGACATTGCAACGAAAAGCAGAAGCTGTAGGGATTTATTACCAGGGCAGCCATTGGTACCTAATTGCATTTTGCCTTTTAAGAAATGATTATAGAAATTTTAGAACGGATAAGATAAATACATTACAAATAACAGAGGAAAGGATGGTAAAGGAACATCCGCCGCTTCAAACTTTTATAAATAAAGTTGCAGCAAAAAAGCAATTACGAAGAGTGGTTATTGATGTAGAAAAAGATATTGTGAAATATTTTGGCGAGCAAAAATATTATAATGGTTTTTTAAAAGAAGAGGATATCGGGAATTATATGCGAATGACTTTTTTGTGTGGTTCATTGGAAGGATTTGCAAGATGGTTCATGGTTTTTGGCGACAGGGCGCAAATAGTAGAACCGGCGGAGCTAAATGATATTGTAACTGAGATCGCTGAAAATATTTTAAAAAGAATTGAAGAAACTCAAATGCTGCTGACATAGGGTTGTCAATAACGGGTTGTTTATTTGTACAATTAAAACAAATTAAAAACAAACATTATGACTTTCATTGAATTTTTTAAGAAACAATTTATTGAAGAAGGCGCTACTACCCGTAAGATGCTTTCGATAGTTCCGGATGATAAGTTTGGTTATAAGCCTCATGAAAAAAGTATGGATATAAAACGGCTCGCTACACATATTGCAGATTTGCCGGGATGGATTCACATGACCTTCACCAGTGATGAACTTGATTTCGCCACGCCTTATGAGCAGCCGGATATTAATAACACCAAAGACCTTGTCGCTTATTTCGATAAGCGTTATAAAGACGGATTGTCAACATTGGCGCCGGAAAATGAAGCTCTGTTAAATAAGCCATGGACGCTACGGCACGGCGAAAAAATTTTCAGCAGCGATCCTAAAATTGACGTTATAAGAATGTCGTTTAGTCAGCAGATACATCATCGTGCGCAACTGGGAGTTTATTTACGATTGCTTAATATTCCCATCCCGGGCAGTTATGGCCCAAGTGCTGATGAGAATAATTTTATGTGATTATTAAACTTGACGGGTTTTAAAAACCTACAAGGTTTGCTGCTTGAAGTTTTGAATAAGCATGATAATGCAATGAGCCATCATTCATTTATCATGCTTTTGTATTTTTACATCGCAACTGAGTCTTGTCGGCATATTTCGTTTCTTTATTCAATCTTATTTATAAATGGCGCAACATGTTTTAGAAAGGAGGTTAAGCCTTGCTCATGCTACTGCTATTAATATGACAGACATGGTGGGCATCGGCCCATTTATTACAATGCCCATGGTAATTGGTATGATGAACGGGCCTTATTTTTTATATGCATGGCTTGCAGGGGCTTTCCTTTCTATTGTAGATGCAATGATATGGGGTGAACTGGGTGCAGCATTCCCCAAGGCCGGCGGGTCATATAATTTTTTGAAAGAAGCTTATGGAAAAAATGGCGCCGGAAAAATGATAAGCTTTTTGTTTGTATGGCAAACCCTGATACAGGCGCCACTGGTGATTGCTTCTGCTGCAATAGGGTTTTCAAAATATTTCTCTTACCTGCTCCCGCTTAATTTCATCACAGAAAAAATTGTAAGTGGAAGCGTGGTCATTTTAATTATTATTTTATTATATCGAAAGATTGAAGCCATCGGAAAAATAAGCGTATTTCTGTGGAGTGGTGTTATCATCACTATGTTTTGGATTATAGGAGGGGGAATTGCACATGGAAATTTTTTAGCGCCCATAAAAAATGTAAACTCTGGTATCAACGTAGATTATGCTTTTCTCACGGCGATTGGTTTTGCAAGTGTAAAATCAGTGTATAGCTACCTCGGATATTATAATGTTTGTCACCTGGGAAGCGAGATAAAAAATCCATCTAAAAATATTCCACGCAGCATGTTTATTTCTATTGCAGGAATAGCAGTTTTATATTTACTAATGAACATCAGTGTTGTCAGTGTAATTCCGTGGTGGCACGCAAAAGACAGCGAATTTGTAGTAAGTGAATTTATACAGGTGCTCGCTGGTAACACTGCGGCTAAGGTGGCTACCTGTTTAATTTTATGGGTGGCTTTCGCTTCTGTTTTTTCCGCAACACTTGGTTATAGCCGTATTCCGTACGCGGCGGCGGCCGATGGAGAATTTTTCGAAATTTTTAGCAGGCTTCATCCAACAAAAAATTTTCCCTACGTTTCATTATTGTTTTTGGGGAGCCTAGCATTCGTTTTTAGTATGCTTTTTAAACTGGGCGATGTTATTAGCGCAATATTAGCAATGAGAATTATTATTCAATTTATCGGGCAAGCGGTCGGTCTGTTGCTATTGCGTACCCGGAAGAACAATATTCAATTTCCTTATAAAATGCCTTTGTTTCCTCTGCCGATAATTCTTGCAATTGGTATGTGGATTTTTATTTTACTTTCTACAGGTAGTAATTTGATGGCTGGTGGATTGCTTATAATTTGTTTAGGCGCGGTTGCTTATTTCATAAAGGCGAAAATAAAAAATGAGTGGCCTTTCGGGTACGAGGTAAATAAATAACACACTTTATAATTTGTTTTTGAGTCGTACCATTTCTTTTTGCATCTCTTCCATTTTTTCAAGCAAGTAATTTATTGTTTCAATACCTTCAATATTGATATCAAGATCATAATGAAGATGTACAAATTTTTCGAGTCTATGCAAATCATCAACATGAATGAATGAAGAGCGCTTTATGGATTGTACCTGTATCAGGCCCGAATCCTCAAGAGAATTTATAAAGGAATATTCAATGTTATGATGAATACAAAAATCTTTGGCGGGTATCAATTTTTCCTGTTCCATAGCAAAAATTTATGACTATAATTTTGATAGTTCAGTAAATAAATCTTTTTGTTTTTGGGTTAAGTTGGTGGGGAGTTTTACATTCCAGGTGATATAAAGATCACCAAACGCACCTTCTTTTTTATAAACAGGGAAGCCTTTTCCCTTGAGTCTTACTTTGCTTCCGTTTTGCGTACCTTCTGTTATTTTAAGTTTTATTTTGCCGCTCATGGTCCCGATTGTTTTTTCTCCCCCGAGTACCGCTGTGTATAAATCAATATCTTCAGTTTTGTATAAATCATTGCCATCACGCCTTAAAGCGGTATCGTTATTTATTACAAACGTGATGAGCAAATCCCCATTAGGGCCTCCGTTCACGCCGGGGCTGCCATAATTTTTTAAACGTATTACCTGCCCGTTTTCAACACCTGCAGGTATGGTAATCCGCACATTTTTACCGTTAATGGTGAGTGTTTGTTTATGCGTAGTGTAAGCATCGGTCAATGACAAATGAAGCTCAGCATTGTAATCTTGTCCGCGATATTTTGTCTGGCCTCGTCTTCTACCCGATCCTCCGAATAATGATTCAAAAAAATCAGAGAATGCTGATTCATCACCTGAAGAATAAGTGTACTCTCCAAAATTTTCTCCACCAAAGCCACCACCAAATCCCTGGCTGCCCTGCTGTTGCCTGGCTTTCTCAAACTGGTCGGCATGCTTCCAGTCCTTTCCATATTGATCATATTTTTTTCTCTTTTCCGGATCGCTCAATACTTCATTGGCTTCATTTATTTGTTGAAATTTTTTGTGAGCTTCTTTGTCATTTGGATTCAGATCGGGATGAAGTTTTCTTGCAAGCTTGCGATATGCTTTTTTTATCTCATCGGTCGTGGCAGTCTTAGCAACCCCGAGTGTTTTATAATAATCGACAAAATCCATTTTCTTAATTTAGCTTTTTAATTATTCCGGATAAAATTAAGAGATATTAAAATAACATTGATTAATCCCGGCTGTGGATGCATATAAAAAAATGAATTACTAATTTCCCATAGAGTAGATATTTATACAATAAAAATACTATGAAATGAAAAAGCTTTCTTTTATCTTTTTTCTGTTTGCAGTTTCCTGTACGGTTGCGCCACGAATTAGCGTGTCCAATGTTGGAACCAGTAATGTTGTTACTGACGGTAAATTATTTACGACGGTCTACCTGCAAAAATCTGCCGAATACCGTGCACTTTGTTTCCAGGCTTTTAACATAGCGCGAAGGAGAGTTGACGAACTCATAACTAAAAAAACTGACAAACCTAAGGCGATTATCACTGATATCGATGAAACTGTTTTGGACAATAGTCCATACGAAGCACATCAAACTTTACAAGGAAAAGATTACGAATCTTCATCATGGAGCCAGTGGACTGCGATGATTGATGCTGATACGGTGCCCGGTGCATTAGCCTTTTTGAAATACGCGTCTTCCAAGGGGTTTGAAATTTTTTATGTTACCAACAGGGCCGAAAAAGAAAGAGATGTCACATTAAAAAATATTCAAAAATTCAATTTTCCAAATTCGGATAATCAGCATTTATTTTTGAGACTGGATAATTCTTCAAAGGAAGAGCGTCGTCAAAACATTGCTGCTTCTCACGACATCGTTATGCTAATGGGAGATAACCTTGCCGATTTTAGTTTTTTATTTGACAAAAAAAATACTCCACAACGTATTCAAAATGCAAATTCAGTTGCTGCGGAATTCGGGACGCTTTTTATTGTGCTGCCTAATCCCACCTATGGCGACTGGGAAGCGGCACTATATAATTATGATTCACTAACTCCATCGCAGAAAGATTCCGTAATAAGAGCCTCTGTACATTCTTATTAAATTTTTGAATTTTATAAACCTGAAATCCACTGCTTCGCCAGGCTAATATCCTCCATCTTAAAACCCTTTGTTTCACCTGGAATTAATTTTCCAAATGTGTCTGTAAACTTTTTTATGCTGTCTTTGTCAGTAACGATTGCAATTTTTTTCCATTTTGTGAAATAGCGCATTCCTAGTAATGCATCTTCGATCCATGCTCCTGCAGTATAATTTTTAAGTTCTGTATTTAATATCAACATATAGTTAACCTTATTAAACGCTGTTACAACGCTTTTCACCAATGGATTAATTATGGTATCATAATCATCCCGTGTAACAATGCCGGTAGCACGAAAAGCAGTAACAAAGGCAGGTAATCCCGGGATAACCTCAATCATAATTTTTTTAAATTTAAAAGGTGTTAAGTCTAATATATGACAAAATTATATATTCAAAAATGAAGGATTCATTTAATAAGTGGAAAAAATTCCCCCGTTGATTTTTGCAGTTGTGCAAACCTGCCTATTGATACGGGCTTTCATGCAATGGCATAGTTTTAGTTTTCTACTAATAAACAAAAAATTATTTTATGAACACTAATGAAAAATTAACCGAAATTTTAAATGATCTTATCAAGATAAATAATGATAGGACAGAAGGATATGAGAATGCAGCTAAAGAAACAAAATCTATAGATGTAGATCTCCAGGCAACTTTTAATAAGATGGCCAATGAAAGCCGGAAGTATTCGGCAGAACTTACACGAGAGGTGCAAAGGTTAGGTGGAAAAGCTTCTTCAGGAACTACCACAGGAGGTAAAATTCACAGGGCATGGATGGATGTCAAGGCGACTTTCGCCGGAAAAGACAGGCAGGCCATTCTTGAATCATGTGAATTCGGAGAAGATGCTGCTCAAAAGGCCTATAGAGAAGCACTGGCTTCGGACGCAGAAATAAATGCAGAGACAAGACAGCTCATAACTGATCAACAATCATCACTAAGAACATCTCATGATCTTATAAAGAAATACAGGGATGCACAAAAAGCAATGAATGTTTAGATGAAGGATTAATGAAAAAAAGACCGGCTTTGTGGCCGGTTTTTTTTCGTTCAGTTTTTGCGAAGTTAATTGTTGCATTTTTGAAAGTGAATGCGCAACCGCAATCCTCGGTTTCATACGGATTCGATAAACGCGGTTACCTCTTTAATCATTTCTTCAAGTTGCGGTGTCGGATGTTTAAATGGATGCTGTGTATTATAAGTATGTGTTGCTCCGGGAATCACTTTAAAAAAAGATTTTTCGTTGATCGGTTGAGTCCAGTCAAAAAGTGACTTACCATGCTCCACAGGAATAGCTTCATCACTTTCACCATGAACTATAAGAATTGGTTGTTGTAGTTTCTTTATTTCTTTTTCTACATTCCATTCAGTATCACCTTGCAGTACTTCTTTTAAAAATTCTTCTCCCTGCGGAAGCATTTGTTTAGTGCGGTTATTTTTTTTATAATAAACTTTATTTTTTTCCCATTCATCAATCATTTCATCGGGCCAAAAATTAAGTTGCCTGACGGTGCTTAATAAAATAACTCCGTTAATCATAATATTTTCATCCGCGGCTTTTTTTGCAGAAAAAATTAAAGGAACACCGCCAAGACTGTGAGCTAATAAAAAAAGCTTATTGTGTTTTTCAAATTTACCGGTATCAAGATTGTGCAAGACACACATTATATCCTCAACCTCAAGGCGCATACAATTTTTTTCATAACCTTCAATATCTTCAAAATAATCTGCGTCGCCGTTAATGCCCCCGTGACTAAAGTTAAAGCTATAGCTGGAAATATTTTGCAGCAAAAAACTTTCCTGCAGGTAAGGAAACATCCCATAATTGTAAAAGCCGTTATGCCCATTTATGATAATTACAAACGCGGTTTCTATTCCGGCATTTAAGTAAATTCCTTCAACGATTCCATTACTGTGGGCGAGCGTAATTTTTTCCTTAGTCATTAGGCAGTAAATTCAATAAAAATTTTTAATAAATCCTTTAGTCAGCAAGACCATTTAAGAGAAAGTTCTTAACCTGTTCTCCAAACCATAAAGGATCATCGTACATAATAAAACTTTTCGTTGGTGCGATGAATATTCTTTTATCAGGAACCATATTAAATTGTTCAGAGAATATTTTTTGTGAAGCTTTCTTTGTACCATAGGTACTTCCTAATACCAACACAGGAATATTAATTTTTGCGAGGTTACTTCTGAGATCTGTTGAGCTCAATTCTGCCAATGTATAGGCTAATGTTTTGCGATCACTTTCTTCGCTCCATCTTGTAATTAGCCTTGCGTGTGCACTGTCATTTACCAGCCTGAGAGCGCCTTTAAATTGGGTTTCTTCAAATTTTTCCTGGGACATATTTCTTAAAATATTGAGAGACGTTTCTGCATTGTAAGCCGTGTTGTTTTTTTCTTGTTGCGTTGCTGAAGGATTGTTTATGGCAGAAATAAATGGAAGGCCATCCACAACAAGAATTTTAGAAAATAAAGATGGCTCTGTACTTGCAGCCCATAGACACAAAAATGCTCCCATGCCGTGCCCGATAAGAACTGGTTTATTGAGATGATTGTCTTTTACATATTTAACCAAGTCACTTTTTACAGTTGCCAAAATAGGTGTGTCGATAGGTGAAACGCCTGCAAAACCTGCAATTGTAATCACATGTAATTGATATTTGGATTTCAGATTATTTACGGTTTCTTTCCAGACGTCTCCGCTGCAGGCATATCCCGGAATAAGAATAATTGGCTGTCCGGTTCCGGATACTTCAGCCTTAAAAGATATTTGAGAGTAGCCTGTTGTTATCGCGAGCATAAAAAAAGAAAAAAATATTTTTTTCATTATTTTACATTTATTGACTCATTCGTCAAAGTTTAATCTTTTGTTACCAACTAATATAATCTTTTTAAAGCATTCAAGATGTTGCGGCGAGTATTTCAATTATACAAAGGTTTGTATGAAAAAAGCTTCTGCAGTTCTTGCAGAAGCTTTTAATTTCGTTGTAATAATTTAATCCCGGGGTTTCAAGCGGGTTTTTCAGGATAAATTAAACAATGGACCATTTTAACGGCCGGTTTTCATAGAGGATATTAAGTTTATAACAGGTATTGAAATTTAAAATAGAAGTTGACTGATATCGGATTTTGGTTTTTTCCGGATAAGGAACAGTTCTTTTCAAAGGATTTGGATATCTGATTAATGTTTGTTGAACATCAATCAACTTCTGGTACAAAGATATTGGATGCGGATGCCTGCACAAGAGGAGTACTGCTTAATTTCGATAATATTATTTTTACCGCTAAAATAGTGGTTTAACCAAATAACCAAGCGTACTGTCACTTGTAAAAAATACTATAAGTGCAATTGTTGTCTTTAAATAAAAAAAACTTCTGCAAATAATTGCAGAAGTTTTAGATTAAGAATCTAATCCCTGGGTGTAGGTGCATCATCAGGATAATTAATTTGCCATTTTAGAGGCAGCTTTCATCGGAATATATTATTGGTTACAGATATTGAAAAAAAGAAGTTGACTGACACTGGATTTTTTTGGTTTTCCTGATTGGATAGTTTTTTCGAAGGATTTGGATATCTGATTAATGTTTGTTGGACATCAATCAACTTCTGCGACAAAGATATGAAGTACATGCCCGTGTGGCAAGAGTGATATTGCCCTATTTTACTCGTACCGTATTTACCATTTCAGTAGTAAAAAAACGTTAGACGTTGATAGTAAAGTTTCTCAAATGAAATCGTATAAATACGTTTGAAGTTATCAATTGTGTTCTGCTTTATTTAAAAACGACGTTCACATTATCTTTGTAAAATGAAAACTGTTCAGCTAAAAATTAAAGGTCGGGTTCAGGGAGTTTTTTTTCGTGCAAAGGCAAAAGAGGTTGCTGAAGTTCATAAAGTTTCAGGATGGATCAGGAATACAGATGATGGTAAAGTGGAAGCATGTATAACGGGAGATGACGACGCAGTTGAAAAATTTATAGGTTGGTGTAGACATGGTCCCGAAAAAGCAAAAGTAGAGGACGTTGTAGTTAATAATATTAATTTGAAAGAGTTTGACAGGTTCAAAGTGATTAGATAATAATATGGCGTATTATTATTATAGCTTGCAACTATATCCAATATATCCACCTCATAGTTTATAGTAAATCCTCATAGTTTATAGTAAATCATTACAAATTTCTGTTTTCCATTTAATAATTTTTCTTACAGATTTTAAGCTAATTTGTAATAATTATTAAAATCATAAAACACATAAAATTCGAAACAATGAAGTTATCACTGTTAATTTCCTTTTTAATAGTCTCTCTCTTTGGATCCGCACAAAATTTTTATTTAGTTGCCGGAACTTATACCGGCAGCGGAAGTAAAGGAATTTATGTTTACAATTTTGATGCTCAAACAGGAAAGGTGACCTGGATAAGCAATACAGACAGCGCTACAAACCCCTCATACGTTGTTGTTTCTCATAATGGGAATTTTATATATGCTGTAAATGAAACCAATGGCGCAATACCCCCCAGGGTAAGTGCATTTTCATTTGATAAAAAAAGTGGTTCGCTTAAGTTTTTAAACAGCGAGTTGACCGGAGGAGATGATCCTTGCCATCTCGCTTTAAGTAAAGATGATAAATGGCTCGTAGTGGCAAATTATTCGGGTGGCAGCGTCTCTGCATTTCCCGTCAACACTGACGGGACACTGCGGCCGTATTCGCAATTGATACAAGATACTGGTAGTGGCGTTGATAAAGCCAGGCAGCAGAAAGCTCACGTGCATGAAATCGTTTTTTCCCCGGATTATACATATTTGCTGACACCTGATTTAGGAACAGATAAAGTGATGATCTATAAATTTAATTCGTCCTCAAAACAACCCCTTTCCCCGGCATCAGATTCTTATACAAAAGTTACTCCTGGAAGCGGACCTCGTCATTTAGTATTTAGTAAGGATAAAAAATACGTTTACCTGCTTAATGAAATGGCCGGCGATATTCATGTCTATAATTACGATCTGGGAAAGTTGAAGGAAGTGCAGCAGATTGTTGCGCATCCCAAAGATTTTAAAGGGACAATTGGAAGTGCAGAAATTTCAATATCGCCTGACGGAAAATTCCTATATGCATCCAATCGTGGTGATGAAAACAACCTGGCCATTTTTTCTATTAATAGTTCTACAGGAAAGTTAAGTGCCAAAGGTTACCAATTAACATTGGGAAAAACACCTCGAAATTTTATCGTCGATCCTACCGGGAACTATTTACTGGTTGCCAACCAGGATACGAACAATATTGTCATTTTTAAAAGAAATAAAGAGACAGGGTCTTTGATAGAAACCGGTGAGGAGATTCATATTCCTAAACCCGTTTGTTTGCAAATGGTTAAAATAAAAAATTAATAGTCCTTTTATACTTATACGGAAAATAAACAAGTTTTATTTAACAGTCACCTGCATGAATACAACAACCAAATAGATTAAATTTGGTAAAGCCTTTATTAAAAAATAATAATATGAAAACTATTTTTACATTGATACTCCTGTTCGGTTTAACCGCAGGGGTTTTTAATTGTGCTGAGGCACAAAGAGGGCGTGACAACACCAGGTCTTCACGCGGGGGCAATGGAGGTGAAAATTATTCTTCGCAGCGCTCCAACGGAAATAATTCTGCAGCGAGATCATTTCGTGAAAACAATTCCAGCAGGCGAAATTCTTTTGAAAATAACCGAAGAACAGAAAGAGTATCTTCTCCTGTAAACAATAATCGATCTAATTTCCAAAGAAATGGAGTTGCAAGAAACAACACAAGAGAAAACAGCCGTGTAAATATTCCAAGGCAGAGGCCTCAAAGTACTCCTTCAACAGTTAGCTCTGCGTATAACCGCAACCGTGGCATGAACGGATCACGTAATTACAGGACGAATAATAATAATTACAGGACGAATAATAATTACAGGTCTAATAATTATTACAGAACCAACTATAGGAATAACACCTATCGCTATGATAGGAGGTATTACGGAGGCGGTTATTATAATTTTAATAACAGAAGATATTCTTTCATGTATGGTCCACGGTATAGGATAATTCCCAGAAGTTATATTTCTGTTCATTTTGGCGGATATCCCTATTATTACAATGACGGATTTTTTTATGGATATTATTCTGGTTATTATCAACCTATATTTCCTCCAATTGGTATTCGTATTGGTATTCTGCCTTTTGGATACACCCGTATTTTTGTAGGCATTAATCCATTCTACTATTACAATGGAATTTATTACAGGCAATACGATGATAATAATTATGAAGTGGTAGATCCTCCAATGGGCGCTACAGTTTATAATTTACCTGGGGGTGTTAAGTCTGTGATACTTAATGGTGAGAAAATGTATGAGCTGAATGGGACTTATTACAAGGAGGGCAAAGATGCAAAAGGTAAAGTATTTTACACGGTCGTAGGCAAACACGGGGAAATAAATAACACTGATGAAAACGATGTCGAACAACCGGGAGCATCTTTGCAAATGGGAGATATTATAAACCAATTGCCCGATGGTTCAAGGATAGTTACTATAAATGGACAAAAAATGTATGTTACTCCGGATGATACTTATCTCAAAGAAGAATCTGATAATGGCGCCGTTCAATATGAAGTAGTAGGAAAGTGACAGGTAGATTAATTATGTTTTAAACATACAAAGCTTATATAATCTGAAACGAAAATCCATCTTAAGGTGGATTTTTTATTTATTAAACTCAGCATATTCTATTTCAAAGTTTCATTTTGAATTTTTCTATTCAGTTTGTGTTAGGAGTGACTATAAATAATTATACCAGCTTTTAATTCATTCTCGATAAATAACGGAACAGAAATTAAGTTATCCCTCAGCAATAATTATAAATATACCGAGGCGGGCGGTGCATGCGGCATATTTTACTTATACGGGTACAATAGGAGGTATTCGCTACCAGGCGGGCTTACGTGGTGAGTATTCCGAATTTACAGGTATAACTATAGATCCTAAGTATTAAATAGAATTGATGTTCTACTAAATGATAAAACCCACCATAACGTGGGTTTTATATAAAATAAATCCATCACCAAACTGACAACACAGTATAGCTAATAAATTTTTCCAATAGTTTTAAAGGGTATCAAAAAATTGGCCTGCAATTGGGCTCATGCTTACGCATTTTCTTCTACCAGTCTTACGCCATTTTTATATTCTCCGAGTACAACAACTTTTTTAAACCTCGAATATTGCTTTGCGGCGATTTTCATCGCCTCCTCGGTTTCGCTTCTCAATTTTAGTCCCTTCCCTTCTTCTGAATTATAAATTTCAATATAAAATCCGTCTCTGAGGGTAATCGCTCTTTCTCTTGGTCTTCCTGTTCTCATTATTATGTTTTTTAATTAATTTGTTTGTTTCAGCAAATTTTATACCTATTTATTTTGCTGTAACCTTGTCATTCCTTTAATAATCTCTGCTTAAGACAATATTAGGGGTGTTTTTGTTTAAAAGTATCAATTTTTTTTACACATAGTGTTAGCTTAACATCTTGTTCACAAAATTCCCGGTTATAACAATCAGGTATTCATTGAATTGACAAGGATTTTAAATCTTAATACCGATACATTTCTGGCTTGTAAGGGCCCTCTTGCGGAATTCCCAAATATTTACTTTGCTCTGACGTAAGCTCCTCCAGTTCTACGCCGATTTTTTTCAAGTGGAGGCGGGCAACTTTTTCATCAAGATGCTTGGGAAGCACATACACTTTATTTTCATATTTATCAGCGTGCAACCATAATTCAAGCTGAGCCAATACCTGGTTGGTGAATGAATTACTCATTACAAAACTAGGATGACCTGTAGCGCAACCTAAATTCACCAAACGGCCTTCTGCCAGTACAATAATGTCTTTTCCATCAAGTGTATATTTATCTACCTGCGGCTTAATAGTATCTTTTGTTTTACCATAATTCTGGTTAAGCCATGCAATATCAATTTCAATATCGAAGTGGCCAATATTACAAACGATGGCTTTATCTTTCATTGCAAGAAAATGTTCTTTTCTTATTAAATCGCGACAGCCTGACGCAGTAACAATAATATCAGCTTCTTTTACCGCATCAATCATTTTTTTTACTTCATAACCATCCATTGCAGCTTGCAACGCACATATAGGGTCAATTTCTGTAACAATTACTCTTGCACCGGCGCCCCTAAGGCTTGCAGCAGAACCTTTACCTACATCACCATATCCGCCCACCACGGCAACTTTACCCGCCATCATTATATCAGTGGCTCTTCTTATAGCATCTACCAGGCTTTCTTTGCAGCCGTATTTATTATCAAATTTGGATTTGGTAACAGAATCGTTGATGTTGATTGCAGGAATAGGTAAAGTGCCCTTTTCCATTCTTTCATACAAGCGATGCACACCTGTTGTAGTTTCTTCTGACAAACCTTTCACATGCTGAATAAGTTCAGGATATTTATCAAAAACCATATTGGTTAAATCACCGCCATCATCAAGAATCATATTTAAAGGACGGTCAGCGTTTCCAAAAAATAATGTTTGTTCAATACACCAATCGCTTTCTTCCTGTGTTTGTCCTTTCCAGGCAAATACTCCAATTCCTTCCGCCGCGATAGCAGCTGCAGCCTGGTCCTGTGTGGAAAAAATATTGCATGAACTCCATTTAACTTCTGCGCCAAGTTCTACCAAAGTTTCTATCAACACAGCAGTTTGTATAGTCATATGAAGACAACCGGCAATTCTTGCTCCTTTTAAAGGCTTATCTTTTCCAAACTCGTCTCTTAAAGACATCAGACCCGGCATTTCAGCTTCGGCAAGGTTAATTTCTTTGCGGCCCCATTCGGCGAGGCTCATATCTTTCACTTTATTTTTAAGACTGAAGTCAATTGAATTTTTTGTAATTGCTGACATATTGTATGGTTTTGTTTTAAGAGGACAAATGTACTAAAAGGGGAATAAACTTCTATCTAAGTAAAAAAGTTTAGAATAAAATAACTAAATTCATGAGATAAAAAGGATAAAAGTATAAAATGCCATGTCTAAAACTGAACAAAAAGAAGAAAGATTAAGTACACCATTTATTTTGGATAAAAAGGATCTGGCGATTCTGAAATTATTGCAGGAAAATGCCAGGATTACTATTAAGGAAATTTCAGGCAAAGTTCACCTTAGTACGACTCCGGTTCATGAGCGAATTAAGCGGATGGAAGAATCTGGTGTGATAAAGCAATATGCGACACTTGTAAATCATGAGAAAATAAAAAAGGGTCTGATGGTGATTTGCTATGTATCGCTAAAGCAACATAGTAAGAATGCCGGTGTGAAATTCATAAAAGCCATCCACGAATTAAATGAGGTAGTGGAATGTTTTAGTATTTCGGGCGAATTTGATTTTATGCTAAAGGTAATTTGCGAGGACATGAACACTTACTATGATTTTCATGTAAATAAATTAAGCGAAATCGAAAACGTGGGGCATGTGCAAAGCGTTTTTGTAATGGGAATTATTAAGCAAACACACCAGGTGGTATTTTAAGCAGCTGGTCATTGGGCCATTGTTATTAAATCATTACAGGCCTGATTCACTTATTTGCTATAAAAAAATTATCCGCCGATCATCTTCAAAAATTCTTCTTTTTTCCGGCGCGAAATGTCGATGGCTGTTCCATCCTGTAGTATTACATGTCCGCCTTCGCTACGTACATATTTTTTTATATAGTTTAAATTGATAAGATGAGAATTATGTACACGGTAAAAATTATAAGGAAGCAGCATCTCTTCAAAATCTTTCAGAATTTTTGTTACTGTAATGCTTTTATTTTCGGGTAGGTAAATTTTACTGTAGTTGGATTTTGATTCTATATGTAGTATGTTTTTTATTGGAATAAACTCAATTCCTTCTGAGGTTGAGATGGCAATTTTATCCTCCTGGGTCCTGTTATCACTTAAGGACTTTTTGAGAATATCTATTTTTTCTTTTGTCTGTTTGTTACGGCTTATGCTAAGCCGTTCAACTGCATGTTGCAGGTCTTCGATGCCAATAGGTTTTACCAAATAATCGAAGGCACTGATACGAATAGCGTCTATTGAATAATGATTATAGGCCGTTGTGAAAATTATGTCAAAATCATATTCACCTAATTCCTCAAGCATTCTAAAGCCGCTCATCCTGGGCATTTCAATGTCCAAAAAAACTACATCAGGCTGATGTTGTCTTATGAGTAATAAACCTTCTTCGGGTTTTTGTGAAGTAGCTACAATAGTTACATCAGGGCAAAAGCCTTCTAATTTTTGCTGAAGATTCTGCAAACTATTGAGCTCATCATCTATCAAGATTGCTTTGAGTTTCTCCATTTAAATTGCTTTTATTTTCACCTCCACTCTGGTGCCATCCGGGTTATTGTTTTTATCATACACATCCGTAATTTTTATAAAGCCATTTACATATTCCACCTGGTTAAATAATTTTATCCTGTCTTCCGTAATTTTCAAGCCAATACTTTTGTGATGCAGCTTATTTTGTTGATTATAATCGGCCGACTGGCTCCTGCCTATTCCGTTATCTTCAATAGTATATTTTATAAAATCGTTTTCCAGTGTAGCAGTAACCGTCAATCTCAAATCCGTTTTATCACTGTGTGCAATTCCATGTACAATTGCGTTTTCAACATAAGGCTGAATTAACAGAGAAGGAACATAATAATCTCCCGTAAGTAATTGCGGTTCTATATGCTCCTGATAACAGAATTTATTGTTGAAGCGCATTTGTTCAAGATCAATGTATAGTTGCAGGGCTTCCATATCCTGTGTAACTGTCGTCAATTCATTTCGGCTGCTTTCCAGTATTGTTCTAATTAGCAGTGCAAATTTGTGCAGGTAATCACTGGCTTTTCTCTTTTCGTTTTGCATCATGAAATTTTCAATACTATTGAGACTGTTAAAAATGAAATGAGGATTCATTTGTGCCCGCAACGATTGAATCTGCGACTCTGCAATTTTTTGCTTATAGGCAAATTCCGCTCTTTTTTTCTTTGATTGAATGGATTTATTAATAAAAAAAGCAATGACGATCGTAAGGAATAAAAGTATTATAACTGAGAGCAGTAAGGCATTTTTAAAGACAATTTGTTTCTTCTGTAATTGTGATAGTTCGAGAAGATGTTTGTTCTCCATTTCTTTCCGCCTTATTAACCATTCTGATTCATTAATGATTACGTTGCGCCTGTTGTTTTCTGAAAACAATGAATCGAAAGATGACCGGTACATTCGATAAAAAATCAATGAGGAATCTTTGTCGTTTTTCTTGTCATATACCAAAGACAATTGTTCTGCAGCGTTTGAAATACCTTCGTAATATTCCGTGCGTCTTGCAATGTTCAAGGCACTATCAAGCAATATTATTTTTTTATCCGGGGTTAATTTTTTTAAATACTGCGCCTCTGCAAGATAGACCTGGTACTCATTTCTTAAATCCCTTTGCAACATTGCCTCATACATGGCTTTTTGAAAATAATATTTTGCCGAGTCAATGCGGTTATTTATGGCGTGCAATTTTCCAAAGCCAACATAAAATTGAGAAAGTATGTAGCTTTCTCCCGACAGCAAAGCAAATGGCATACCCTTCTCCAAATTAGTTTTCGCATCTTCATATAACTTTTCTTCCAGGTCGCATTCATGCAATAGCTCATAATTAATTGCCACGCCACGCCAGGCTTTTAACTGTGTATTGATGGCAATAGCATCCCGGGTGTATTGCCTGCACTTGTAAAAATTCTTTAATGATCTGAAATTGTCGCCGGTATTATTAAGTGATACCGCTTTCACACGTAAGGCTCCGCAGGCTTCGGCATAATCGATCGCTTTAAAGTAGGCGTTATTGCTTGCATCAAAATTTGCAGAATTAAAAAGTAAAATGCCGAGATTAATCTGTGCAAGTGCCTTTCCAAACACAAAGTCAAGGCTATCGCTAAGTGTGGAAACTTTTTCATAATAATAAAAAGACCTGTTGACATCTTTCTCACTAAGCTGGTAGCTTATTCTATGCAGAGTTTGAATGTATTGTGAGTCTATTTTAGGATGTTTATTTATCCAGTCTATAAGGCTATCAACAATTTTTTGCTGTGCAAAAATGTTTGAGCCAATGCAAATCAGCAGCGAAAAGATAATCACTCTTTTTTTCATAAATATCCATCCAGGTTTACACAATACGTTGCCCTTAAAACTAAGGAAAAAGTAATATTAATGTACGCTCAATTAATTCGAAAAAACGGTGCATTAAGTAAATGGCACTAACCGCTTGATTAAACGGGCAGTTCATTTAAATAGATGGCAAAAGCTCCTTGAAAAGGCCTGTTGAAATTTAGCGCAGAATTTTTTAAAGTGGGTAAGATTAGTTTGAGGATACTTAGGTACTTACTCATCATATAGAGAGATTATTGGATGGTTAATTTTAAATCAGGAGCGAAGAATCTTCGGCCTGACTCATCTTTCACAACGACGTCAAAAAAATAAAGTTCTTCATCCTTTTGAAAGTTATTCTGTATGTTATCGATCCAGATTTTCGGAAGCGGGGTTGTCGTGAATCTGTCGGCAACAGTCGTGAAAGTCGTTTGTGTTTTACCTGTTTCTTCATCTTGTATTACACCTTTTCTCTTATATAAAAATTGATAGGAATCTACAGCATAACTATTTTTTTTTGCATCAGTTATTTTTAAAGGCAATGTAATTAATTGTGAGGCTTCCTCCTTTGTTACAGTAGCACCGTTAGTATTAACGCCGAGGAAAATTTGCACTACAGGCGGTTTAAATTTGGCAACTTTGGTGATGGCCGGTTTTTGGGCAATACTTATAAATGAAGCGGCCATAAATAATAACAAGAAGAGAAAAGTTTTCATAGACATTACTTTATCAATGGTTAACGGCGATTTGCTTAACCCATGTGAGAAATACTTTGTTCGATAACCCTGATTTTTGTTTCAGCATCAGCTTTCTTTTTTCGTTCCAATTCAATTACTTCTGCTTTTGCATTTTGTACAAATCTATCGTTACTTAATTTTTTATCGATGCTATTTAGGAAACCTTTAAGATAATTAAGATCTTTAAGTAATTTTTCTTTTTGCGCTGCAAGGTCAATTTTGGCACTGGTTTCAATATAAAGTTTCTCCTTACCTACAACAATTGTTATGAAAGAATCCTGGGGTCGTGAATCGAATTGAAGTGCTTCGGCATTAACCTGTTCTTTTAGAATAGTTGTTATTTCATGGTAAGGTTCTTTTGTTTCAGTTTCGATAAATAATTTAATTGCATCTTTCAACCGGATATTATTTTTATTTCTTGCATCACGTATGCCTGTTATGAGTTCCTTTAATTTATTACCGTATTGCAAAATCTTTTTGTCAGGGCCAGCAACAGGAGAAAATTGTCTTACTGTAAGATCGTCCTCTCTTTTTTTCAGGAGGTGGTAAATTTCCTCTGTGATAAAAGGCATGAAGGGATGTAAAATCTGGAGCACATCTTCAAAAAATGAAATAGCAGCGTCATAAATTTGCCGGTTAATCGGTTGCCCGTATTCAGGTTTGATCCATTCAAGGAACCAACTGCAGAAATCATCCCAGATAAGTGAATAGATTGTTTTTAATGCCTCACTCAACCTGAACTGCTTCATTAAAGCATCAACTTCAATGCGTACTTCGCATAACCTGTTGGAAAACCAGTTTACCGCAAAATTGATTGGATCTGTTTGTTGCTCATACGCAACTTTCTCCATGCTGTCTTCAGTATGCCGCCCCGCCCACATTTTTATTAATTTAAGCGCATTCCAAAGTTTGTTATTAAAATGTTTTCCTTGTTCCAGGCTGCCTTCGTCAAATAAGAGATCGTTACCCGCAGGTGCAGAAATCATAATCCCGAACCGTACGGCATCAGCTCCGTATTCATGAATTAAGTGAAACAGGTCTGGACTGTTACCAAGGCTTTTGCTCATTTTCCTCCCCTGCTTGTCACGTACCATTCCTGTAAAATAGACATCACTAAACGGTTTTTCATTTTCGTACTCCATGCCTGCCATGATCATTCTCGCAACCCAGAAAAAGATGATATCCTGGCCTGTAACCAAAACAGATGTCGGGTAGTAATAATTAATGTCTTTGTTACCTGGATCTGTAATTCCATTAAAGACCTCTATCGGCCAAAGCCATGATGAAAACCATGTATCCAATACATCTGCATCCCTTACTAATTGACCATTGCCATTGGCCAATTGGATGACCTCGTCCTCAGTCTCAGCAACAAATACATTTCCTTTATCATCGTACCAGGCAGGTATTTGTTGCCCCCACCAGAGTTGCCGGCTAATGCACCAGTCTTTCACATTTTCGAGCCAATATTTGTACGTCGCAAGAAATTTTTCCCCGGGATGAATGGTAACTTCTCCTGATGTAACAGCCTGCAAAGCGGGTTGGGCAAGCTCTTTCATCTTTACAAACCATTGGGTAGAAATCTTAGGCTCTGCGACAACGTTAGTTCGCTGGCTGTAACCAAGCCTTGTTGTATATTCTTCGTCTTTTATTAAAAATCCTTTGTCTTTTAGTTCTTTCACAATTTTTTTTCGTGCCTCAAAACGATCTTCACCAATATAAATTTGTGCTGCTTCATTCAGTGTGCCATCCTCGTTCAGCGTATCTACAACCGGTAAATTGTGTTTTAACCCTATATTAAAATCATTGATATCGTGAGCCGGTGTAATTTTTAAGATACCTGTTCCAAAATCCATATCAACATATTCATCAAAAATTACCGGTACTGCTTTATCAATTAATGGAACTATTACTTTTTTGTTTTTTAAATGCGCATAGCGTTCATCGTTAGGGTTTGCACACACCGCAGTATCGCCCATAATTGTTTCCGGTCTTTGTGTGGCAATAACGATATGTTCATTGGGTGACGATGGATTTTTCCTCTCGTTTTCACTTTCCACGAAATATTTTATATAATATAATTTTCCCGTCACATCTTTATATTCTACTTCTTCATCACTTAGGGCAGTTTTTGCGGCTGGATCCCAGTTGATCATTCTTGCTCCCCTGTAAATAAGGCCTTTTTTATACAGATCTACAAAAACTTTTATAACAGCTTTGTAATAATGATCATCCATTGTAAAACATACCCGATCCCAGTCTACGCTACAACCTAGTCTTGCAATTTGATTATAAATGATGCCACCATATTTTTCTTTCCATTCAAAAGCATATTTTAAAAATTCTGCTCTTGAGATATCATCTTTACTAATTCCCTTTTCATGTTTTAACATGTCTACCACCTTAGCTTCTGTGGCAATTGAAGCATGATCACTTCCTGGAACCCAGCATGTATTGAAACCACTCATCCGGGCCTTGCGCACAAGTATATCCTGCACGGTTTCATTTAAGGTATGTCCCATATGTAGTACACCAGTAACATTTGGAGGGGGAATGACCACTGTAAAGGCCGGCCGGCCATCTGGCACGCTTTTGAAATAACCTTTTGCAAGCCAGTGTTTATACCATCTTTCTTCAACCGTTGCCGGTATGTAATTTTTGCTTAATTCCATAAATCTGCCAAAATTATATAGCCTGCAAATGTAATAAAAACAGTATGTAGTAAGTAACTGGAGAAGTTAGTAAGTTTGTAGCTTAAAAATCAATTTTGTTATACGCTATAGTTGATATTGAAACTACAGGGGGCTATGCCGCAGCAAATGGTATTACTGAAATTGCTGTTTGTATTTCGGATGGAGAGAAAATGATAAAGCATTATCATACCCTTCTTAACCCGGTTTATACGATACCAAGATATGTTTCGGCGCTTACAGGCATCACTAATGAAATGGTGGAATACGAAAGGCCTTTTAGCAGTATTGCTGATGAACTTTTCGAAATGCTCAATGATAAAATATTTGTTGCACACAATGTTAATTTCGACTATTCATTTATAAAATACCACCTGGCGCAATCAGGCTATAACCTCAATTGCAGAAAATTATGCACTGTAAGATTGGGCAGACAAATCTTACCAGGTGTCCACGGTTACGGACTTGGAAAAATATGTAAGCATCTTGACATTACCATCGAGCAGCGACACAGAGCTAACGGTGATGCAATGGCAACTTTACAATTGTTTCATCACCTTCTAAAATGTGATATTAATGGGCATGTTCAAATGATGTTGAAAGCAAACAGCAAAGAACAATTTCTGCCGCCGAATCTTTCCTCGGCAACGGTAAAAAAATTGCCTCACCAGCCAGGTGTATATTATTTTCATGATAAAAGAGGTAAAGTAATTTATGTCGGCAAGGCAAGGAATCTGAACAAAAGAGTAAACAGCCACTTTTCAAATAATAAACCTGGCGGGCAAAAGCAGGAATTTCTAAAGAAAATTTATCATATAAGTTACAAAACAACAGCCACTGAATTAATGGCTTTTATACTGGAGAATGTTGAGATAAAAAAAATGTGGCCGGAACAAAACCGGAGTATGAAAAGATTTGAGCAAACGTATGGTCTATATACATTCGAGGATATGAACGGATATATGCGCTTGTTTATTGAAAAGAAGAAGAGGAATTTGAAGGCTCTATATACTTTTAATATGCTTGGAGAGGGGCATTCATTATTGCGAAAATTAATGATGCAGTTTGAACTTTGTCCAAAGCTTTGTTTTCTGCAATCTGAAAATATCCAATGCCAGATGCTCGAAGAAAAAAAATGCTATGGGGCATGTGAACACCGGGAAAGTGCAGCAAGTTACAATACAAGAGTATTACGATGCATTAACCACCTTGGTCATGAATTACCCAGTTTTGCTTTGGTTGATGATGGGTTGCAACAGGAAGAAAAAAGTTGCATCCTGGTTGAAAAAGGAAGATTTTATGGAATGGGTTATCTGCCATCGGCAATCCGGGCCGATACAATTGAGGATTTGAAGTTCCGGCTAACGCCTTATGCTGAAAACGATTATATAAGAGGCCTTGTTTATCAACATGCCGAAAGATATCCTTACAAAAAAATTCTTTTAAGGGATTAGTTTATTAAGTAACGCAGTAAAGTTTTTCCTGGAAATAAATTTGGCTCCAAGACTTGCCAGGTGGGGAGTATAAACCTGGCAGTCAATTATCTCAATTCCCTTTTCCCGCAGCAACTGCACATATTTTATAAATGCAAATTTGCTTGCATTGTTTTGATGAGAAAACATACTTTCCCCAAAAAATACTTTTCCAAGCTGAACACCATAAAGTCCCCCTGACAATTTACCATCGTACCAGGCCTCCGCACTATGCGCAAATCCATTTTCAAAAAGTGTTACATACGACTTTTCAATCTCTTTGGTTATCCAGGTCCCCGGCTCAAATTTCCTTTTAGCCGTTCGGCAGCCTGTTATTACATCAACAAATGATTGATCAACCGTAAATTTAAATTTCCTGGTATTAATCACAGTTCTCATGCTGCTGCTTATTTTTAGTTCCTGCGGAAACAAGACAAATCTTGGATTTGGACAATACCAGCAGATGGGTTCATTCTCATTGTACCATGGAAATATTCCCCTTTTATAAGCTTTTAATAATGTTTCCATAAAAAGGTTACTTCCAAAAGCAAGAAAGCCATCTTCATCTGCGGATTCAACGTCAGGGAAATCGCTACAGTCACGGGATAAAAAAACTGGCATCAAACTTTTTTAAATGATCAAAAGAAAAAGATGCTGGCGATAAGTTGGGGAAATTTAGTGTTCTGAAAGTTGTTCTACGGTTGCACCTATACCTCGTTCGGTTATGCAGTCGCACATTGGCTTTAAAAGATCATAGCTGCCTTCTTTAACTGCATATTTACCTTTTGTATGAATTATCATGGCACTTTGTTCGGCCTGTTCCTGGGTATGACCGCATATCTCGATAAGAGTAGTTATAACCCAATCAAAACTGTTCACCTCATCGTTCCATACTATAAGCTGGCAGCTTCCGTCATCGTCAACGAGCAAATCAGTTTCTTCAGACTCAAGTGTATATGTTTTTGTTGAATTCATAAACTAGCACGAAATTACGATTTTTCAATTTTACATCCATGGATTGGCGCCACAAAATACAATTGACTGGTTTTCGAAAATGGACCTTCCTTTGGTTCAGCGGTTTGATTTTAAATTTTTTTGAATAGGGTACGTCTCTTATATTTGCAATCCCCAAAAAGGGAGCATAGCTCAGTTGGTTTAGAGCATCTGCCTTACAAGCAGAGGGTCCGCGGTTCGAACCCGTGTGCTCCCACAAATACCTCGTTAAAGTGACGAGGTATTTTGTTTGTGATATGTCATATAATGTCTATATATTATTTTCTCAGTCAAAGAATCAATATTATATTGGATATACCGGCGACGAATTATCAGAACGCATTCGTAAGCATAACTCCAATCATAAAGGGTTTACCGGCAAAATTGGTGATTGGAAATTAATATATAAAGATAATATTTGCCGATAAAAACCCCGCAATTCAGAGGGAGGTAAAAATTAAATCGTGGAAAAGCAGAAAAAAGATCAAAGAATTAATCAATAAAGATAGTTCAGTTGACTTAGAGGATGCCGATCTATAATCGGAATGGCCCCCGTTTCGAAGCCGTGTGCTCCCACGAATACCCCCTAAAAACAGTATTTTTCTTTATTTACACCTGGACATTAGCCGATATTCGCACTAATACGTCCCGCTAAGGCGTATTTCTACCATCTTCACAGTAATTTCTGGGCGTTCATAATTAAGCAATACTCCTCTTGTACAGGGATCCGGCCGATGTATCTTTGTACCAGAAGTTGATTGATGTTCAACAAACATTAGTCAGAAATCCAAATCCACTGAAAGAACCACGTTTCCCAATCCAGGAAAAACCAAAAAATAAAATCCGATATCAGTCAACTTCTTTTTTAATTTTTTAAATTCAATGCCTGTTATAAACTGTAATATTCAAAGAAAACACGCCTGAAAAGGCACCCAATTATTCTATCGAAACTACTTGCCCCCGGGATTAAATTATTCCATAAAATGCCTGCCTAATCTGCAGGTTTTTTTATTTCTACCTGGTCCTTATTTTTATTATTGACCTCCTGTAAACTTTGTTTGCCTTGTTCCACCTTTACCATTTTTGCAACCACTGTATATTCATTTGGTTTTATGTCGCTGCCATATTTTATGGCATACGCTTTTGTAAATTCGGCGCCAAAGTATAGAATCACTGAAGAGTAATATATCCAAACCAACAAAACCACCAGCGAACCTGCTGCTCCATAAGTGCTGCCTACACTGCTTTTGCTTATATAAAACGAGATGGCAAACTTTCCGAGCATAAACAAAACCGCAGTAGTGATAGCTCCGGCCATTACATCTTTCCATTTGATTCTTGCGTCTGGCAATACTCTGAATATTACCGCAAATAATGCAGAAATTACTCCAAAGCTTATCACAAGGTTTATTACATATAATACAACAACCGTTATTGCAGGAAAATGATTTTTTAAACGGTTACTTAAGGCTTCTATCAGCCCGGAGATTGCCAGTGAAACCAAAAGTAAAAAACCGAGGCTCCCGATTACGCCAAATGATAGCAGCCTGTTCTTAATGAGAATTAACCATGCA
This sequence comes from uncultured Chitinophagaceae bacterium, assembly GCA_963798665.1. GTDB lineage: Bacteria > Bacteroidota > Bacteroidia > Chitinophagales > Chitinophagaceae > Ginsengibacter. Next base: position 238,630 of record CAWCUN010000001.1, read on the forward strand.
GATTTTTTTGGCTTAATTTTTAAATTCCAAATTGTATTTATCGAGTCCTGCATTTCGCCAAACATTGTTGTAGCACCGATCAATAAAGTAGAAATTCCTATGATGGCGGCAACTTTGCCTTTTCCTCCAATCGCTGCGTTTTTTATTACTTCCTGCAACTGCATTGCGGCGTCATGACCTACAAAACTTTCTATTTGCCCATAAATCGTTCCTTCTATAGCTTCACGACCGAAGAAAAAACTACACAAAAAAACGATAACAATAAGCAGCGGGCCTATAGAGAAAACGGTATAATAGGCAAGAGCGGCGCTAAGCTTCATTATTTTATGTTCAGAAAACCCTTTAAATGAATTTTTTAGTACTTCCCATATTCCCTTGAACGTAATTTTCATTTGGCTTTTTTTCAAACAGGTGTACAAGAAAATAGCCAAATTTTTTTGAGGAAAATAATTCTTTTGAAATCGGGGATATTAATAAGTTTTAAAACGATATCAGTTGCTAAAACTTATACATCTGCATCTTAAAAAATAAACAGGAATTAAAAATAATGTTAAATGTTTAAGTGTGTGATTTCAATTAAAATTAGAAATCAAACTATCAATCCACGAGATAATTCCAGTTATAAATGTCGTCCTCCCTTCCCGATCTTATATTTTCTAATTTTTTCTTCAGATGAAACATTATGTTATCCTCATTATAAGCAGGCAATGAAAAATCTGTGTCATCGATGGCTATAACAGCAATAGGGGCCACCAGGGCTGCAGTCCCCGTGCCAAATGCTTCAGTAATACTTTTGTTTTGAAATGCGGCCTTCAGTTCATCTATCGATATTTGCCGTTCTTGTGTTTTATAACCAAGATCATTTGCAATCGTTAACAAAGAATCCCTCGTTACTCCGTCTAATATTGAATCGCTTAATGGCGGTGTAACAATTGTATTATTTATCACAAACATCACATTCATCATCCCTGATTCTTCAATGTATTTATTCTCTTTGCCGTCAGTCCATAAAACCTGGTCGTAACCTTCACTTCTTGCCAGCCGTGTGGGAAGATATGCGGCGCCATAATTGCCTCCGCATTTTGCTGAACCTGTTCCTCCCCGCGTTGCACGTACGTAATGGGTTTCCACTTTTACTTTTATTGAAGCTGGATATAACGGCGGTACCGGACCGGTAAAAATTACAAACCTGTATTCATCTGAAACCTTTACACCAAACCGTGCTTCACTTGCAAAAACAAAGGGGCGAATATATAACGAGCTTCCTTTTGATGACGGAACCCACGCCTTATCAAGAGAGACAAGTTGTACAAGACCTTCAATAAAAATTTCTTGTGGCACAACAGCCATACACATTCGTTCCAGTGATCTTACAAAGCGTTCGTAATGCTTTTCTATTCTGAAAATATTGATAGAACCTTGTTCTGTGCGAAAGGCCTTCATGCCTTCAAACACTGTTTGCCCATAATGTAATCCCAATGCTGTGGGGCTAAGCGATAAGTTTGCATACGGTAAGATTTTTGGCGTATCCCATTTGCCGTTTGCATAATCACATACCAGCATATGATCAGAAACATATTTGCCAAATTCTAAATTATTAAAATCCACTTGTTTAATTCCCGACTGATTTATTTTTCGAATAGCAATATCCATAGTAAGTTCCATTTTTTAAAAATTTAAAGTTCTGAATAATTATTGTCTAATTTCACTTCGCTAAGTTCTATCATCATTTTTACGTTTGCTCTTTTATAGACATCTGTCTCTACAGGCAAATGTTTAAATCCCAGCTTCTCATATAATTTTATGGCTGCAGCATTTTTTGTGTTTGAATAAAGAATAATTTTTGCCTAAGTTCCATGCTTTTTGAAAGCTTGCGTAGCTTAACTCCTCGCCAATTCCTTTTCGTCTTAAATTTTTATCAACCGCCATTTTCGTAAACTCAAAAGTTACCTCATTTAGTTTTCTCAACGCTACAGTGCCGGCTACTTCTTCGTTATATATAGCCATCAGTATTGCGCCACCATTTTTTAATATTGCGTCCTCGGGATGGGTTAACACAAATTCATCCAACGGTTCCATTTCAAAATATTCTTCAATCCATTGCCGGTTCAATTTTTCAAAATGCGTCTGGTACTTCGGCTGATAATTTACAATTTGTATTGAATCCATAGCTTTTAAAACTTATCAATACAAATGTTGCAAATCTTTTTATAAAAAAACAGATTCAGTTTTGTTAATTTTGACTGTATCAGATTGTAATATTATGGCAAAAGAAAAATTAAATAAAGATGATCACCTGTATTTGCAGGTAGCTGACGGGCTGGAAAAAATGATTGCAGACGATGTATTGCAGATCGGGGACAAACTTCCATCGGTACGTGTTCTTAGCGATGAATATGGTATAAGCATGGGCACTGCTTTCCAGGCATATTACCATCTTGAGGGACGGGGACTGATAGAGTCCAGGCCAAAATCAGGTTACTATGTTCGCTTTAATCATCATCGTTTTCCCCAGCTTCCTGCAACTAGTCAGCCCGATGCAATATCGCATAATGTAAGTGTGAAAGAAATGATAGCTTCTATTTATTCAGATATTGCTTTTACAGGCAACATGAATTTTGCGTTGGCAGTTCCCGATTTATCACTATTACCTTCAGCAAAAATTAATAAATCGGTAATATATGCTTTACGCAATACCGAAGATCATTGTATAAACTATGAAAATACACAAGGGAATATTGAATTTCGACAGCAAATTGCAAAGCTTGCTTTCAACTGGGGTGGTAAAATAAAACCGGACGAAATAATTGTTACCGCTGGTTGCCTTGAAGCTATAACAATTTGCCTGAAGGCCGTAACGAAATACGGCGACACCGTTGCTCTTGAATCTCCAACTTATTTTGGAATTTACCAGGCAATAGAAAGTTTAGGATTAAAAGTGATTGAAATATCATCTGATCCGGTAACGGGCATTGACCTTAATAATTTACAAAAAGTCATAAAAAAATTTTCGGTTAAAGCGTGTGTGGTTATTCCGAATTTTAATAATCCCCTGGGTAGTTGCATGCCTGATGAAAATAAAAAGAAACTGGTTGAGATTATTACACGAAATAATATACCGTTAATTGAAGATGACATTTATGGGGAGCTTTATTTTGGAAGGAATCGTCCAAAGACCTGTAAATATTTTGATAAGAAAGGATGGGTTATGCATTGCTCGTCTCTTTCAAAATGCCTTTCGCCCGGGTATCGCACCGGTTGGGTTATACCTGGAAAATTTTTTGAACAGGTACATACAACAAAACGCATTCTTAATATCAGTTGCCCTACTCTTACACAGCTGGCGATGACTCACTTTTTGAAAAATGGACGTTATGAATATCATTTAAAAAATCTTCGTAAGGCATTGCACACGCAAAGTCTTAGATATGTACAGGCGATTATAAAGTACTTTCCTGCTGATACAAAAGTTTCAAGGCCTCATGGTGGTTTTGTTTTGTGGCTTGAGCTCAATAAAAAAATAAATTCATTTAAGTTGCGGACCGAGGCGATGAAACATCAGATCTCTATTGTTCCGGGTAAAATATTTTCTGCAAACAATAATTATTCAAATTGTGTTCGCATAAGTTTTGGAAAACCGTGGAACGATGATGTGGATTATGGATTAATGTTGTTGGGGAAAATCATTAAGAAAATGATTTTTCTGATTTGAAATGAGGCAAGATGAAGATCAACTTTATAAGTTACTCAAAATCACCAATAAATTATGAACCGGATAGATAGGTTGATGGGGATGATGACATTGCTGCAATCAAAAAAATATTGCAGCCTTGAAAAACTTTCAGATAAATTTAATATTGGTATAAGAACAGTTTATCGTGATATTAAAGCGCTTAATGAAATTGGAGTTCCTGTTCATTTTGAAACAGGAAAAGGATATTTTATTTCACAAGGTTATTTTCTGCCGCCACTCTCTCTTACAATTGAAGAAGCCAATGCATTGATTTTACTAAATACACTTGCAGATAAGTTTGCAGATAATTCAATTGTGAAGCATAGCCATAATGCTCTTGATAAGATCAAAGCAGCTTTGCGATATTCTGATAAGGACAAAGCAGAAGAACTGGCTTCTCAAATAAATGTTTACGTGCCGGAAAAGGAAAAAATTCAAAACGCAGCCTTATCCAAAATTCAAAATGCAATCATAAATAAAACAGTTCTGAAAATTACTTACACCAATAATGAAGGAAACACTACGTCGAGATCAATTGAGCCGGTGGGCCTTATTTTCTATACAAATCAATGGCATCTGTATGCATGGTGCAGGTTAAAAAAAGGATATAGAGATTTTAAAGTAAAAATGATAAGTGAATTATTGGATACGGGGAATCCTCACTCGGTCAAGCAGCATTTGAAAATCGAAGATTATGTAAAATCTTTCTGAAAAATTTCTCAAACCACTGACATAGGGTTGACAGTGGCTGTCTTTAGTTTTGCTTTACTTTTTATTTCTTAATTAAAAGTGGAATTAGAATAACAGAAAATAGATCATTCCTGGTATTAGTTCCGCTTTAGCAAAACATCTACAAAATGACATCTTTAATGCCTACAAAAGGAGAATTGGAAATTACTCCTTCAACAACCTCGTCAAAAAATGATTTTAATTTTTTAGAAGGCAAATGGAATATCCATAATAAAAAATTAAGATCGAGATTAAATAATTCAAATGAATGGCTGGAATTTGATGCGACACATGAGATGAGGAAGGTGCTGAGAGGTATTGGCAATGTAGAAACTTTTTATGCAACCATTGAAGGAAAACCTTATGAAGGAATGGGTGTCCGCCTTTTTAATCCTTTAACCCGGTTGTGGAGTATTCATTGGTCTGATAGTAATGTGGGAGTAATGGAAAAGCCCGTTGTTGGTTCTTTCGATAAAAACATCGGGACATTTTTCGGCAGAGATACATTCATCGACAAGGAAATTATTGTTCAGTTTAAATTTGATGCAACCAATCCTTGTAAACCTGTGTGGAGCCAGTCATTTTCGCCGGATAATGGCAATACGTGGGAATGGAACTGGTATATGTATTTTTCCAAAGGCGATTAAAAATATAAGAATAGATAAAATAGCATAAATAAATTATGACTTATACAGATCAAAATATTTCTGTGATTGAGCTTCGGAACTATATATTGAAACCGGGCAAAAGAGACAGTTTCATCAATTACTTCGAAGAAAATTTTATTCAATCGCAAATTGAATTAGGAGGTTACCCAGTTGGCCAGTTCAGGGTTACGGGAATGGATGACAACTTTTTCTGGATACGTGGATTTGCCGATATGGATTCAAGAAGTAAATTTTTACCTGCATTTTATTACGGACCTGTGTGGAAGCAATATGGAGCCGTAGCCAACAGTATGCTTCTGAATAATGACAATGTTTATCTACTGAAACCTTTAACATGGAACGGCGGTTTGCAGCACGGGAAGTCAATCACAATCGATCAATTGAAAGCACGGAGAGGAATTGTTGTAATTGATTTTTACATTGCAAATACCAAACTTAATAAACTGATTGCGTTCTTTTCTGAAACTTATATTTCAATACTTGAAAAGGCAGGCATTGAAAACTATACATTATGGACAAGTGAACTCGCAGAAAATGATTTTCCCCGTCTTCCCGTTTTCCAGGATAAAAATTTACTGGCAGCAATTACTTTTTACAAAGATGAAAGCGAATATGTATCCAAACAAAAAATTGCAGATGCTTCTTTTAGCGATGAACTAAAGGCGCAATTCCACGATATTGTTACCACACAAAATGCTTTGGTTCTTTATCCAACTGAAAGCTCATATTTGTAAGTAAGTCGCAACCCACCCTTAATAAGTCTTTTCACACCTTGCCGAATTTATTTGCCCGGAATATTTTTGTACAGGAAAAAAATTACTTAACATTTAAGAATCAAACGATAAAGCATCAATAGTATCGTAAGCAATAGTGAAGACCAGGGATTATATTTGATCATGTAACATTGACACTACACAGCCTTGTCCTGCAACAGCACGGGCTCGGAGTAGAGATTCCAGCGCAGTTATTCTATTTTTCTGATAAGCCCATTTGCGAGGAGGAAATAACATTGGTGAAAATTACGAGGCAATAAAAAGACGGCGTTCAGAAGGAAAATAACGCAACCGTTTGCGGCATTTTGTGTTAGTCGTTTACTTTAACTTTAAATGTCAACAAAAATTTCACATGCAGGATTCTTCCAAAAAAAGCCCCGAGTAACAAAGAGTATAAGGCTTGAGGATTTTCATTTCAGGGCATAAACTAAGGGAGTTCGAATATTTTTTGCTGACAGCAATACAAGCTAAACTTTGATAAGAAAAGCCGTGAAACTATAAGGGCCTTTCGGTGGCATGCATTCTAATCCGGGCCTTCAAGTTTAAAGGTTGATGAGTTGCCTTTAAACGCATCATAAAATTAACCTCACTCGCAACTAAACTAATTACACTCATGAAGAAAATAGCACAACATTTTTTAGCCCTCATCATTCTCTTGATTGCTGTTGAGGCGAATGCCCAGGAAAGGAGGATAAGCGGGGCCATTACCTCCAACGAAAACGATTCACCTCTGGGCGGTGTTACTGTCTCGGTAAAAAACACTAATATTAAAACAATCACAAAAAGTGACGGTACCTACAGCATTAATGTGCCTGCTGGTAGCAATACTCTGGTTTTTTCATCAGTAGGATATGCCATCCGTGAGGCGATAATTAATAACAGCGGAACTGTAAATGCTTCATTAGTCTTGCAAAACAAAGCGCTGGATGAAGTTGTAGTTGTCGGTTATGGCACTCAGAAAAAAAGAGATCTTACAGGGGCTATCTCTTCTGTGAAAGCTGAGGACCTTGTTTTATCTGGTGGCCCGGATATCGGCAACATGTTAAAAGGAAAAGCCGCGGGTTTAATGATCAGGCAAAATAGTGCACAGCCGGGCGGAGGTTTAGATATTCTCATTAGAGGGGCTGGCTCTATTAATGCAAGTAATGATCCTTTGATAATTGTTGATGGGTTCCCTATTTCAGATTTGCAGCAGCCGGAGAGCGGAGGGAGATACCAGGGTGGAACACAAAGTATATTAAACTCATTTAATCCAAATGACATCGAATCAATTGATGTACTAAAAGACGCAAGTGCTACTTCTATTTATGGATCACGGGCGGCCAACGGGGTCATTTTAATAACTACGAAAAGAGGCAGCGGAACAGACGGCATTCCCGTTGTACAATATTCTACAAACTTTTCGGTTCAAAAGTATAAAAACTCTTTTGATGTCCTTCCATTAAATGAATGGATGCAGGTGCGAAATGAAGCTGCCTGGGAACAATGGAATTTTGACAATAATGTGATGCCGTATGGAACAAGAACACTTGCGGAAGCGGAGGCCGATCCGGTTAGTGGAAATTTTCATAAACTCTATACCCAGAATGCAATTGATAATGTGGGAAGAGGTACTGACTGGTTTGGCCTGGTTACACGCGATGGTTTTACCCAACAACATAACCTGTCTGTTGCCGGCGGCAGTAAAGGAACCAAGTATTTTTTATCGGGCAACTATTATAACCAGGATGGGATAGTTAAAAACTCAGGGTTTAAAAGAATTACCATCCGGGCAAATATTGAGCAGCAAATAAACAGGTTCGTTAAGCTCGGCGTTAATCTGACCGCCAGCCGTATTAATAATTTAAATAGCCAGCTTGGAGCTGACAGATATGAAAACTCAGGCATCATCAGGGCGGCGCTGCAGCAAGGTCCGCATATTAAAGCAATTGATGAAAATGGCAATTATCCCCTGAACCCTCAGTTGGCAACCCAGCCCAATCCATATTCGCTATTAACCATCACGGATAAAGGCAGGGTTGAAAGAATGTTGTTGAATTCTTTCCTGGATATTACCCCGGTTAAAGGTCTGTTGATAAAACTTAAGGCGGGCATAGACCGGGGCTTAACTGACCGGTGGAATTATTGGCCAAGGACCACCTTGCATGGAGCGGCACTCCATGGGAGAGCGTCCATTGCCAATATTGACGTGAATGATTATTTATTGGAAGCAACAGCAAACTATACAACGACACTTGGAGATGCACATAATTTCACCCTGCTCGTTGGGGTTTCCGAACAACAGACAAAGCGTGATCAAAATAGCCAGGCAAACACCGGCTTTATAACAGATGCCTTCTTATGGAACAACCTTAACGCGGGGAGTGGAACTAAAGTCGTGAATTCTTCACGCCAGGAAAATATGATCGCGTCTTATTTTGAACGATTGAATTACAATTACAAAGACCGGTACCTGCTTACCGCTACCGTTCGAACTGATGGTGCAAGCGTTTTTTCAAGGAATCACAAATGGGGGACTTTTCCTTCTTTAGCAGTGGGGTGGAATATTGCTGAGGAACCGTTTTTTGCGAATCTGGCTGAGGCAATTCCCCAGCTTAAGATCAGGCTCAGCTATGGACAAACGGGGAACGCATCAATTGGAAGTAATGCCTTTGCAGCCTACAATGCATATCCCGCCTGGCTTTCAGGTAGTGATGTTATTGATATTGGCGTTTCCCTTGGAAGGTTAGAAAATCCTGATCTGAAATGGGAAACAACTACTGAATCAAACCTTGGTCTGGACTACTCAATCTTAAAGGGTAGAATCAGCGGGTCAATCGAAATTTATAACAAAGTGATATCGGACCTCCTGGCGACAAAGCCGCTTAATTCATATAACGTGGTGAATGAAGTAATAGCCAATATCGGGGAGACACAAAGCAAAGGATTTGAAGTGACGGTAAACACACTGAATATTGACAAGAAGGAATTTCAATGGAGAACCATATTTACCGTTTCAAAATTTAGAGATAATTGGAGAAAAAGAGCTGATGACTGGAAACCTAGTGTTTATGAGAGCAAGGAAGACCCGATAAGAGCGATGTATTCCCGGGTATCTGATGGTATTATGCAAGTAGGAGAGAAAGTGCCTTCGCAGCCTGAACTCCGGCCAGGCATGATTAAAATAAAAGACATTGACGGCTACTCACGTGATGTTAATGGCAACCCGGTAGTTGATGCGAACGGGCGCTTTTTAAGAACAGGAGCTCCCGATGGAATAATCGATGATGCTGATACAAGGCTCCTCGGCACCAGCGATCCGAAGCTGATTGCAGGGTTTACGAACATAATAAACTATAAGAATTTGAGTCTCAATTTTGATTTCAACGGCTTATTTGGCAGAAGGATTGAAGACCCTAATTATGTAGAGTATGGAATAAGTGCTGAACCGATCTACACTTATGGACACAATGCGTTGAGAACAGTGAAAGAAAGGTGGACCCCGGAGAAACCTTCAACTACACACCCGAGTTCTTTTTACGGCTGGTCACCATATGGTGTGGGTGATTTCTTTTTACAAAAGGCCTGGTTCATCAGGTTACAGAATGTGTCCCTTGGATATAAGCTGCCACAGAATTGGGTGGGAAAAGTGTTTTCAGTAGTTCGTCTGCATCTCGACGCTGAAAATCTTTTTGTTATCACGCCTTACACTGGTGTAGATCCTGAAACAGATTCCTATACTGCGGCCTATCCTAATATTAGAACATATACGGTGGGCGCCAATTTCACTTTTAAATAATTACCATTTAATATAAAAATTATGCGAAGATTATCATTATACATAGCCTTACTAATTGGTCTTAATAGCTGTACTAAAGAATTAGTATCTATTGATTATTCCGAAATCAATCCTGCTATTTTTCCGCAGTCAGAGGCTGATGTGGAAGCCATGGTAAACGCCTGTTACTATCCCCTCCGAGGAGCGTGGTGGGATGGTATCAACACAACTTCTGAAAGAGGACTTATGTTTGCGGAGGACGCTACTACTGAAATTCTTTCGGGCAAATATGACATTCAGCAATACGGGCATTTGCTCAACTACACGCCAACCAGTGAGCAGGCTACCTTTTTCTATGACTGGTATTACAATAAGATCAGTCTTATGACCCTGACAATTGATTTGATTACCGAATCAAAAGTAAGTGAAGAGGTAAAGAAGAAAGCAATTGCCGAGGTTAGGTGTGCGAGAGGTCTTTTGGCTTACGACTTGTTCGATCTGTACGGGCCAATTGTCGTTGCGCCTATTGAGGTGCTAAAAAAACCTCTTGAAGAAAATCCACTTCCAAGACTTTCAAATGAAGAAATGGTTTCATTTATTGAAGATGACCTGACCGCAGCGGCTGAAGAACTGCCTGGTCCGGCCGAGGTGGAGTATGGGAGATTTAGTAAGGCATTGGCAAAAATGATTGACATCAGGTTAAACCTTCATGAGAAAAAATGGGACAAGGTTAAGGCTCTTTCCGACGACATAATTAATTACAATCATTTTTCCCTTGATCCGGATTATGTGGGCATGTGGGATCTCGAAGGTGCAAAGAAAAGCCCGGAAGTTATTTGGGCTATTCCCTGTAATTATGAAGGAACAAGTGAAAACCAATGGCAATTGATGGTGCTTCCGGAAAACTATTCTCCCTCCGGTGGATGGGCAACGGTACAAAGCACCTGGTGGTTTTACGACACGTTTGAAGATGCCGATGTAAGGAAAACCATGTTGATTGCTCAATATACGGGCACCGACGGAGTTATTTACAACAGGAGCAACCCGGGAACAAATATAGATCTTGGCCCCATTCCACTGAAAATAAATTTTGATGAAGCGCGAGCTGAATTGACAACAGTAGACATCATTCAGTATAGATATGCCGATGTTCTTTTGTCAAAAGCTGAAGCTATTGCAAACATGGGCGCACCAAATGCTGAAGCAATTGAACTGGTAAATGTTGTCCGGAGAAGAGCAGGTATTGAAGATATAAAATTGTCGGACTACAGCTCGCTGGATGCATTTAATGATATGATCCTGACTGAAAGAAGTCATGAATACTGGTGCGAAAACGGGCAATACCGCGCTGATCTTATCCGGCATGGAAAGTTAGTGGAACGTTGCAAGCAGCTTACGGGATCTCCTTATGCCCAGGATTATAAAGTCCTGTTTCCCTTTTCGTTAAAAACAGTTAGCGAGGGAAAGGGGAAATTTATTCAGAATCCGGGTTATCAATAAGTCTGTGACAGTAGGTTATGGCCTGGATACATGTAGGGATTTAATATACAGGAACGAACCATCAACGGGTTAAACATAATTGAATAGGATGAAGTCAAAAAGAACTTTGGGATTATTTATAGCAGGTGTTTTTCTCTGTTGTTGTTTTACTTGTGCAAAAAGCAAAACAGATGGGAAAACTGATACTGTAAAAGAAATACAATACGAACAGTCCAATGATATTTTTCCAAATCCTGAAAGGGGATTCATACATAATCTCGAAATTCATTCTGAAGGGACTCCTTTAAATCCGGTAATGCTGGCAGCGCTTAAAAATGAAAACGTATCAATGGTTCTGCGGCTTTACTACCTGGAAGATTTTAAAGACAAGGCCATTGATGATGCTGAGCTCTCACTCATCACATCCGATATGCAAAAACTGCGTGATGCAGGTGTTAAGTGTGTATTGCGTTTTGCTTACACCGACGATATGAGTGGTACCGATGCGCCATTTTCAATCATCAGCCAGCATCTCGATCAGCTTAACCCTATTTTCGAAGAAAATAAAGATGTTATAGCTTTTGTTCAGGCAGGATTAATTGGCGCATGGGGCGAGTGGCATAGTTCAAGCAACGGATTAGCCACGGTGGAAAATGAAAGAAAAGTATTAGAGAAACTCTTAAGCGTTTTGCCGGCAGAAATAATGGTGCAGGTAAGAACGCCGGGACAAAAGCAAGCAATTTTTAACACCACAGTACCTGTGTCGGCCGCAATCGCTTATACAAGTGAAAAAATTGCCCGCGTCGGCCATCACAACGATTGCTTCCTGGCAAGCGCAGATGATTATGGCACCTACACAAATGTTCAGGCAGATAAGGAATACATAAGCAATGAGGGATTGTTTGTTCCGACGGGGGGAGAAACCTGTCCTCCTGATCCGCCATCGAGCACTGCGACATGTCCGGAAGCCACGTCAACAATGAAACAACTGAGATGGACGTACCTGAATCTCGACTGGTATAAGCCGGTCATTGATTCATGGAAAGCTGCGGGTTGTTTTGATGAATTACAAAGGAACTTAGGCTATCGCCTGGCTCTTGAAACTGCAAGTTTCCCGGATCAGCTCACGGTAAACCAGGATCTCCAGGTCAACATTAAAATAACCAACAAAGGATATGCGCCCTTGTACAATTACAAAGTCAGCACCCTGGTTTTAAAAAACATAACTTCAGGTGAAATGCATGAGATCGGGCTGCCGGTTGACTTGCGTGAATGTAAACCTCTTGCTGAATTTAAGATTGATAAGGTGGTAAAAACAACAGGAATTCCACAAGGCACTTATGACCTCTATCTGAAGATTTCTGATAACGCAACCAATTTAAGAAGCCGGAGCGAATACTCGGTCAGGCTGGCTAACACAGATGTTTGGGTGGAAGAAAATGGAGGAATGAATAATTTAAAACACCAGTTAAAAATCGGCGATTAACTAATATCTAAATTAAGGAACATGAAAAAAAATATTTTGATCGTATTAGGCATCGTGGCCGTAATACTCCCGAACCTTTCTTGCAAAAAAGAAAATAATGCAAGTGGCGTCAAGGCCGTTTTCAGTTACGTCGCTGATGGCTTTAAAGTGAACTTCACAGACTATTCTACAAATGCGAAAGAGTATCTCTGGGAGTTTGGCGATACCGGGACTTCAACACTTGCCAATCCAATTCATGTATATACCAGTAAGGGGGAATTCCTCGCAAAACTAACCGTTATGAATGGACAGGAATCGAGCACGTTTATTGATACTGTTTTTGTAGCGGGACCTAACATTAAAATCGATGGCGATTTTACTGACTGGACCTATGTAGATTATACCGATGTAGCAGAAGCAGGTAGCGGAGGTACTCTTCTCGGGGTGAAGACATTTGCGTCGGGAGGCAACTTAAATTTTTACCTGGAAGGGACAGACGATTTTAATCTTGCTGTCATGGACATGTATATTGATGCAGATAATAACCCGCTACTGGTTTCCAGTTTTGGGCATATCCTGTTGCATCAGGAGCGGAGTATTTGTTTGAAGGAAGTGTTCCGGGATAGTGGGGAGATGTCTTAATTCACACAGGTGGCGATAATGACGGGTGGTCGTGGGATGCTGTTTCTGATTTTGAAACGATGGTAAAATTCTCAGAAATTAAAAGTGCAGATGGCAAAAAAGCAATAGAGTTTTCTATAAAGAGAGATGGGTTAGGCGTTTTAAAAAACTACGTAAATTTTGCCATCCAGGAAGCAGATGATGGATGGAGTAATATAGGATCAATACCGGTACCGGAACTGTCAACTTCTAAATTTGCACAAATAAAATTATAGGCTATTCAAAAACTGCAGCTTTTTTAGTTGCATCGGCGTTCTTTAAAAGGATATTACATCTTTGAGGTACTGCCCCGTAACTGCGATCATTCAGAAAAGGGAGTAAAGAACAACATCATTTACTGGCCGGCCTCACGCTTTTGTTGTTAGAATCGTTCCTGACATTCTTTACGTCAAGCGTACTCACATTTCCTGCGTCGTTACCAAATCTATTTCTGATATAAGTTGCGATAGAGGCAATCGCATGGTCATCTAAAGTTCCGCCATGCCCCGGCATAATTCCGTTAAATGTTTTCCCATTTACTTTAATTGGTGCCTGCAGGCCATTCAAAATTATATCGATCAGGCGGGTCTTATCCCCGGTTACAAATTCCGATGCAGCGATGGGAGGGAACCGGTTATTATCTCCTTTACCATTGCCCTGGTGACAACTTGCACAATAGGTTTTATATAAAATACTTCCTTCCAGTTCATCTCCTGCATTAAGATTATCTCCCATCTCATCCGGTGTCTTTATGTATGACCGTGATTTTCGTTTTTCCATTTCAGCTAATTCATTTTCACCGAATTTATTTTTATCGCCTTTATACATAACCCGCCATATCTTTCCCTTGTTTGATTCAGAAATATATAATGATCCATCAGGTCCGGTGGCCAGGCCCATTGGCCGGTACACTGCATCACTCGTATTTACAACTGTATCCACTCCTGTAAAGCCATCAGCAAAAATTTCAATCTTTCCCGTTGACACCCCGTTTTCAAAAGGAATAAAGCAAACAATGTACCCGGCCTGCGGATAGGGAGAGCGGTCTGTTGAACCATGAAAGGCTATAAATGCGCCATGCTTATAACGTTCCGGAAATTGATCACCATCATAGAACAACACATCCATGGGCGCCCAATGACCGGGGAAACCTAAAACAGGTGTATCAAAGCCGCTGGCTCTTCCCGTTATTTTCCCATCTCCACCATAGCCAGGTTGCAAAATATTTTTTCCCTGCATTTGATCAAAATAGGCATAAGGCCAACCGAAGTTCGATCCTTCCTTTACTTTAATTAGCGATTCGGCAGGAAGCATAGCCGCTTGCCATGATGAATACAGTTTAGGATAAATGGTATGGAAATTATCAATGCCGTTTACAACAGCATACAAATTTTCATCACGTGGATTCCATTGCATTCCTACAACGCTTCTGATGCCAGTAGAAAATTTAAAGCCATCCTTTTGCACCTGGTTAGTTTTATCGGCTCTGAACCGCCAGATGCCTGCATGATTTTCAAGTTCAGGACACGCATCTATTCCGTGTCCTTCCGGTATACCAACGGGGCCAAATTGTTTTATATCCTGGCATGCATCAGAAGGAGATCCGAAAGGAATATACATATACCCTTTATTGTCGAAGGCTACCGGTTTTGTGGTATGCCAGTTCTTTACCACATTCTCATCTTCATCAGTGAGCATTACCTCCGTCTTACTTTCAGGAATTAATTTTCCGGGTGTTAACTTATTTCTCAGCACCTGTCGTACAGTGCTTGTGTACAGGTAACCATCATGAATGGTCATGCCAACTGCCGAATTTCCTACATCTTTATAATCGCCAAAGTAGGCTATAGAATCAGCCTTGCCATCTTCATTGAGATCCCGAAGGCCTACTGTACCACCGGCGCCATTCATTGCATCATTATAAGTAAGCTTCACGTATATGTCACCGTTAGTGTTAACAGCAAGATGCCGGGCAGGGCCTATACTGTCAACAACCACTAATGCTTCAAAATTTTTTGGAAGGAATAAGCCTCCGTTATTTGCATCTCCCTTGGGCAAATGCAACCGTTGTTTACAAGCCGCTAAACATGCAGCAGTTATAATTATTAATATCGTTTTAGGAAAGCGAAACATGATTTTCTTTTTTGAAGCGTTTATAAATTAAAATTACCACAATTTGCTTTTGATCACTACTCGTCAATTCGTAGACTTTGTTCCATTGCATAACACTGATCCAAATGTAAACATCGTATCCAGGAAAAAATGGGACATGATATTATTCTGGGGAGGTCAGATTGCCCGGTTCTGAAACACACTAAGGCTAAGGATTTGATGGAATCGATTCTCAATGAAACCAACGCTTATTATAATGATTTAAAAGCTTAAGGCATGAGAAGCGTAAAACAGTCTCTATGAACAATGAGAACTGAATGTTTATCCTAAAAGAAAGTTTAAATTGTCATTTATTACTTTTGACAATCAAAATAGATTACATCGATAAAATGCAAATCATTCATAAAATAGACGACTTCTTATTCACCATTTTTCCTGAATTAACGCGGGGGGGTGACAATGAAAGGCACGGAACTGCAACTTCATTTTGAAAAGGAGTTTGAATTAGCAAAACAAATGAAAAACAAAACAGCATGAACGGGGAATCCCAAATACTCATAAAAATTATTAATGGCTATAAAGAAATCTGAATCTATATTTCTCTGGAAAAGCTGCGATGAACTTCGTGGCGGGATGGATGCAAGCCAATACAAAGATTATGTATTGGTTTTGTTATTCGTGAAGTATGTGTCGATAAGGATCGGCAATGGTGATGCGTTATGGATTGAAACAAAGGAATTCAAAATAAAGGGGAAATGGCGAAAAAAGAAATTGGTTATGGCGGCATATTACATACAATATTAGGCAAGGAATTAGTTTAAAAATTACGGAAGTCTATTTCAATATCTAAAAAGCTCGGCAAAGGAAAAGAGATGTACGACCGCCTGACAAATCTCGTCTCATTTTTGAAAACCCTGCATTGGATTTCAGTAAAAACCGTGCCGAAGGTGACGATATTTTAGGCGATGCTTATGAATATCTGATGCGGCACTTCGCAACTGAATCAGGAAAAAGCAAAGGGCAATTCTATACTCCTGCAGAAGTAAGTCGGGTAATAGCAAAAGTTATTGGGATAAATAAAGTCGAATAATTCAAGTCAAACAATTTATGATCCAACATGCGGCTGTGGGTATCTTTTGATGAAAAACTGCGAGAATCAAAAATTAAATATCATTACGGAGAGGAAATGGAAAATGTGAATCGTGCATTGGCAAGAATGAATATGATGCTGCATGATCATGATACAGCAATTATAGAACAGGGAAATACATTAGCAAACCCTTTATTTATAATAAAAAAACCGGGGAACTTGAAATCTTTGATTATGTTGTTGCAAATCCTCCATTTTCTGATAAGGCATGGAGAAACGGTGTGGATCTGATAAACGATATTTACAATAGATTTGAAGAAGGTATTCCACCTGCAAAGAATGGCGACTATGCTTTTCTGCTTCATTCATGGATTAACTCAAGAGAATGGAAAATGTGCAATAATGTTATTAGGCGTTTTGTAGAGGAAATGAAGAAGCTTCAATCATAAAGAATCACATTAAAGATATATAAAAGGCATTATTGGTTTACCGCCGAATCATTTTTTACGGAACTGGAATTCCTGCCTGCATTATTGTGTTGATAAAGAAAATACAGAGAGCAGTAAAGGAATATTTATGATTGATGCAGGCAAAGGTTTTATGAAAGATGGCAACAAAAACCGTTTACGGGAACAGGACATTCACAAGATTGTAGATGTATTCAATAATCAAAAAGAATGTGGAAAGATATTCAAGAATGGTTTCTCATGCTGAAATTTCAGATGAAAAGAATGATTACAACTTAAACATTCCACGATACATTGACACTCAGGAAGCGGAAGATATACAGGATATAGAAGCACACATGCTTGGCGGTATTCCGAAAGAAGATATTGATGCATTTGAAAATTATTGGAAAGTGTATCCTACAATGAAGAATAAACTTTTTGCAAGAAGTGAACGGAAAGGATATTAGGAATAGAAGATTGAACACGAAGACAAATTCAAGCGTCAGTTTTTCAATTAACCTGAATTTAGCGAGTATCAAAAGAAATAGAATGGTGTTTGCGTGAACTGGCACAAACGCGACGCACACGTATTGAAAGAGGAATCAAGAAGATTGACAGCCGAAAAAGATGATTTAGAAAATTTCAGAAGATCTGTTTTGAAAATACACTGAGAAAGAGCTAATTGACAAATACGACATGTATCAATACATGATGAAATACTGGGCAGACGCCATGCAGGATGATGTGTATGCTCTTGTAACAGATGGTTGGAATGCAGGTCATCAGGTGGAGTATGCAGAGAACAAAAAAGATTGGGAAGGCAGAATAATTCCAAAGCAACTTCTCACCACAAAATATTTCCGTAATGAACAGGAAGCCATTGAAAATTTAGAAGCAGACCGTGATGCAATTACAAGAGAGATGGAAGAAATGGTTGAAGAACACAGCGGAGAAGAAGGTTTGTTGGAGGAAGTGAAAAGCGACAAAGGAAAAATTACCAAAGGCAATGTGCAGCATCGCATCAAAGAATTGAAAAAAGAAATCTCACTTTCTTATGGCGAAACAATGGCAGCAGAACCAGAAATGAAATACGGAAATGAAGAAGATGAAACAGACGAACTAACTGTATTGGAAAGTTATTTGGCATTGATTGAAAAGGAAGCGGAAGCCAATAAAAAAATAAAAGAAGCAAAGGCAGAGTTGGAAAAAAAATTAATAACGAAATACAAAGCTCTCACCCAAGACGAAATAAAAATTTTAGTGGTGGATGATAAGTCGATGGGGCACATGAATCGAGAAGTACAAAAGGAAATGGACAGAGTAAGCCAACGCCTTGCACAACGCATCAATGAGTTGGTGGAGCGCTACACTACTACATTGCCGCAGTTAGCAAGCAGTGTAAAAGAGTTGGAGAAAAAAGTAAATGCCCACCTGTCAAAAATTGCATTCCAATGAGAGTGAGGAAAGGATATAAGCCAACAGAGTTGGGAGAAATTACGAAGGCATGGCATTTCAAAAGTTTTGGCGAAATCATGAAAGGTTTTTCAAGTGGGCAAACTCCATCACGAAGCAAAAAGAAATATTTCACTGGTAAAATTCCCTGGATAACAAGCGGTGAATTGAACTACAATGTAATTACCGACACCATTGAAAAAATTACAGAAGAAGCAGCAATCAAAACACATTTAAAAATTCTTCCACTCGGAACTTTTTTAATGGCAATAACAGGACTTGAAGCAGAAGGAACAAGAGGCAGTTGCGGATTAACAGGAGTTGAAGCAACAACCAATCAATCCTGCATGGCACTTTATCCGAATGACGGAGAACTTACGACCGAATATTTTTTTCAAAGCTTTATGTGAAGTATGTAATTGGGTTGCGTTCAAATATTGTCAGGGAACAAAGCAACAGAGCTACACAGGAAAAATTGCAAAGACACTGCCAATCATTCTTCCACCGACAGTAAAAGAACAGAACACAATTACAACTGCATTAAAGGAAACTGATGAATTCATTTTCACTTTAGAAAAATTGATTGAGAAAAAACATAACATCAAACAAGGCACAATGCAAGTTTTGATGAAGAAGGAGATTGAAAAGTTTTAGTGATAAATGGGATATAAGGAAGTTGAAAGCAGTTGCGGATTCTGCTTCTGGCGGAACACCTCTCACAAGCAATTCAAAGTAATATAATTGACATTCTTTTTTTGGTTATTGCTGACATTACAATAGATCAGCTAAATGATTTTTCAATTTAATAAAACTATATTTTAAAAAGGGTTTTAAAAATAGTTCTCAAAACTGTTTAAGAGAGAACAATAAATTTTGCAATGTATGCTTCAATTGGTAAGTGTGCAATTGCAGAAATGGATACAACTTGCAATAAAACAATACGTGGAATTCAACCAAATCAATCACCTAAAATCCATTTTTTCTTTTTTCTTCAATGCAAAAATATTTTTTAACCATGGGACTTAAATGGAAACGGAAAAAGTCTGGAAACAAAGAAATAGTAGAGGATTTAAACATACAATATGCTAAACCTGATGAACAAACAGCCATCGCAAAAATTTTAAGTGATATTGACGAGAAGTTAGAGGAATTACAACATCAACTTTCAAAATACAAAGATGCAAAGCAAGGCATGATGCAAAACCTGCTCACAGGAAAAGTAAGATTAGTATGAACGAAGTAGGACAAATAGAAAGAGCCACACAAAACCGTGTTGTAAAGTTGTTTAAAAAACAACTTGGCTATTCCTATTTGGGTAATTGGGAAGAAAGGGAAGGCAACAGCAACATTGAAGAAGAACTATTGCGGACATATTTGAGTGATAAAAAAGGATACAGCGAAACGCTAATCGGCAAAGCATTGTATGAGTTGAACAAAGCGGCAGGCGACCAGAACAGAAGCTTATACGACATGAACAAAGAAGTGTATTCCCTTTTGCGTTACGGTGTAAAGGTTTGTGAAGAAGTTGGAGAGAACACAGAAACAGTTGAATTGATTGACTGGCAAAATGCATTGAAAAATGATTTTTCCTTTGCAGAAGAAGTAACAATAAAAGGCGAACACAACAAACGACCAGATATTGTTTTGTATGTGAACGGAATTGCACTTGGTATTTTGGAATTAAAGCGAAGCACCATTTCAGTTTCCGAAGGCATCCGGCAAAATTTAGATAATCAGAAAAACATTTTCATCAAATCATTTTTCGCAACCGTTCAATTGGTGATGGCAGGTAATGATACGGAAGGATTGAGATACGGGACCGATAGAAACAAAAGAAAAACATTATCTCATCTGGAAAGAAGAAAGTAGAGTTGAAAATAAATTGGACAGGCACTTGCTTCAGCTCTGTAATAAAGAAAAGTTTTTGGAACTGATGCATGATTACATTGTGTTTGACCGGGGAATAAAAAAACTGTGCAGACACAATCAATATTTGGGAGTGAAAGCAGCACAGGAGCATATTGGTAAACGTGAAGGCGGAATTATATGGCATACACAGGGAAGCGGAAAAAGTTTAACAATGGTGTGGCTCGCAAAATGGATTCGTGAAAACGTGAAGGATGCACGGGTGCTAATAATTACTAACCGTGATGAATTGGACAAACAGATTGAAAAAGTTTTTAAAGGAGTTGGCGAAGATATTTTACGATGTGTTCCCAAAGACGGAAGAGTGGCGGAGAAGTGCTGATTGAAAAATTGAACATTTCAACACCCTGGTTGCTTGTGTTCACTTATTCACAAATTCGGAAACAAAGAAGAACCTGACTATGATGAATATATAGAAGACATTTCAAAAAAGTCTTCCTCAAAGACTTCAAAGCCAAAGGTGACATCTTTGTTTTTGTTGACGAGTGCCACCGAACGCAAAGCGGAGATTTGCACAAGGCAATGAAAATGATTTTACCCGACGCTTTATTCATTGGTTTCACAGGAACTCCATTGTTAAAAAAAGACAAGCAGACAAGCATGGAAGTATTCGGAAAATACATTCACACTTACAAGTTTGATGAAGCAGTAAAAGACAAAGTGGTTTTGGATTTACGTTATGAAGCACGGAACATTGAACAGAATATTACTTCACAGGATAGAATTGATTGGTGGTTTGAATCGAAAACAAAAGGATTGACCGACTATGCAAAAGCAGAACTGATGCAGCGTTGGGGAACGATGCAAAAAGTATTGAGTTCGCAATCACGGTTAGAAAAAATTGTTGCTGACGTAATGTTGGACATGGAAACAAAGACCGCTTACAGAACGGCAGAGGAAATGCGATGTTGAAATCAGGAAGCATATATCAGGCATGTAAATATTACGAGTTATTTTAAAAAGCTGGATTGAAACAATGCGCAATTTTTACGTCTTTTGTTCCCACAACAACCGACATCAAAGGAGAAGAAAGCGGAGAAGGTTACACAGAGAAGTTGATGCAGTATGAGATTTACCAGAAAATGCTGAATAAAAAATCTACCGAGAATATTTGAAGAATGAAGCGAAGAAAAAATTTGTTGAAGAACCTGCCCAAATGAAATTGCTGATTGTAGTTGATAAACTGCTAACAGGTTTTGATGCACCGTCAGCAACCTATCTCTACATTGATAAGAAGATGCAAGACCACGGTTTGTTTCAGGCAATTTGCAGAGTGAATCGTTTGGATGGAGATGATAAAGAATATGGTTATCATCATTGACTACAAAGACTTTTTCAAGAGTTTGGAATTTGCCGTTGATGATTACACCACCGAAGCATTTGACGGTTACGAAAAAGAAGATGTTGAAGGTTTGTTGAGTGACCGTTTGAAAAAAGGAAAAGAAAGATTGATATGCGCTGGAAACATAAAGCATTGTGTGAGCCTGTTGCAGCACCGAAAGACACGAATGCTTACATAAAATATTTCTGTGGCAAATACCGAATATCCTGATGAGTTAAAAGACAACGAACAAAAACGGATTGCACTTTACAAGCAAACCATTTCAATGATCCGGGCTTACGTTAACATTGCAAACGAAATGGAAGAAGCAGGATACACACCGCAGGAAGTTGAAGCAGATAAAAGAAGATGTGAAGTATTTTGAAAATGTAAGAGCAGAAATAAAACTGGCAAGTGGCGACTACATAGATTTGAAAGCATACGAACCTGCCATGCGACACTTGATTGATACATACATTAGTGCAGAGGAAAGTGAAAAGATTTCTGCCTTTGATGATTTGACTCTGGTACAGTTGATTGTAGAGAGAGGCGAAGATGCAATAGACAAATTACCTGATTCAATTAAGCACAACAAAGAAGCAGTTGCAGAAACGATTGAGAATAACATTCGCAGATTGATTGTTGACGAGACGCCAACCAACCCGATTTATTTTGAGAAAATGTCGGTGTTGTTAGATGAATTGATAAAAGAAAGAAATTACAAGCACTGGAATACAAAAAATATTTGGAAAAAATTGTTGCACTTACAAAAAGAATTACAAAACCTGAATCATCATCTTCTTATCCGAAAACATTGAACTCAAAAGCAAAGAGAGCATTGTTTGATAATTTGAATCGTAATGAAAAATTAGCGATTGATTTAGATGCAGAAATTATTGCGAACGAAAAAAGATGATTGGAGAGGTAAACAAAATCAAAGAACGTGAAGTGAAAAACACAGTCAAGAAATTGTATTGCTAGACATAAGACAGAAGCAAATAGAATTTTTGAATTAGTGCTTAATCAAAAAACGGATTACTAAAATGCAGGAGATAACAGTAGCAAATATCAAAATTAGATGTAGTGAAGAAAGAATAAAAAATCTTCACCTGGCTGTATATCCGCCAACAGGCAGAGTACGTATTGCTGCACCCGTGCAAACAAATGACGAAGCGATTAGATTGTTTGCGGTTTCAAAATTGGGTTGGATAAAAAGACACCAACGGACTTTTGAAGTCAGGACAGAGAAACAGCAAGAGAATTTGTTTCGGGAGAAAGTCATTACTTCAACGGCAAAAGATATTTGTTGAAAGTGATTGAACACGGTGCAGCACCAAGAGTTGAAGTGCAGCACAAAAAAATTGAATTGCATGTGAGAACAAACAGCACGACAACACAGAGAGCAACAGTTTTGAATGAATGGTTTCGTGAGCAACTGAAAAAACAAATTCCCGAGTTGATTGTAAAGTGGGAAAAGACGATGCAAGTCAAACTGAATGCCTGGGGAGTAAAGCAAATGAAAACAAAGTGGGGGACTTGCAACATTGAATCAAAAAGAATTTGGTTGAATCTTGAACTTGCGAAGAAACCAAACAGATGTTTGGAATATATCATAGTCCATGAAATGGTGCACTTACTTGAAAGGCATCATAACGATAATTTTATTTCTCTCATGGACACGTTTTTACCACAGTGGAGAAATCAAAAAAAGGAATTGAATAGCTTACCGGTAAGTCATTCGGATTGGAATTATTAAATCCCCTTGGCCTCAGTTGGTGTACATTATTGATAAGTCACATGAATTTGCCCTAACTGTTCAATAATTTTTTAGAATATTTTTCATAAATGCTCATCAACTGCAGAAAACGGTTCGCTTAAAAAAAGGAAAGGCGGTTGAAAATTGTAATGTTTATACGGAAGCAAATTATTTACGACTTTATAAATCAAACGAAAAACTACAAATCAAGGAATGCTAAATTATCCTTTTTTACAATAAGACCGGGAGCTTTCCGGTCTCAGCGGGGTCTTCACAGTTTAAACTTTAAAGTTAAAAGAACTATCGTGAGACCCCGATGCCGAAAAGAATTTTGTAATGAGAAAGTTATAGAACCAACTAAAGAGAATTTGGAATTGTTACCTGTCAAGCATTACATTCAGTCCTTCTTTTTCAAATAAAATACGGCCCAGTTTTAAGTCATTCTTCCTCCTGGCTGGTCTTCCCACCTGCCAGTTCTTAACAAACTAATTTGAGTTCATTGCCGCAATTTGCCAATGGCAAATGATGATGATGTTTTAATGTGTATGGATGGTGCAAGAAGTGGCTTATCATTCAGAGGAATGAAAGGTGCAGTTGGTTCAACAATGGCAATATGGAGAGCATCTGATGAAAGAATTAACGGAGAATATTTATTTCAATTTCTTAAAGAGAATGAATCAGCAATCACACAAGGAAACACAGGTGCAGCTATTCCACATGCAAACAGAAAATTCATTTTAGAAATAAAAATTCCAATCATCGGAAAAAAACAATTGAAAGAATTTTCCGAATCTTTAAAACCAATAAATAATTTAATCAGAAACCTTCACCAACAAAACACCAAACTCCGGGAGGCAAGAGATATTTTATTACCACGATTAATGAGTGGAGAAATTGAAGTATAAAAAAAGTAATATCACATTAAAATGTGATTCCTGTTCTTTTCGCCTCTTAACCCATTTCAAAGAAAGCCAAAATCACATTATGTTGTGATTTTGTTTACTTAATTGGGAAATGAAACCTACTTTTGCTTCTAAAATCACACTATAATGTTAGCGGAGCGACTTGGGGAAACCATAAAACACAGAAGAAAAGAGTTGAGCATCACTCAACCACACTTAGCTGAACTGGCAAAGGTGAGCACCAATACTTTGTATAAATTGGAACGGGGACAAGGCAATCCGTCATTGAATGTGCTGAACAAGTTAGCGGAAGTGTTGGGAATGGAATTGACGATGAAAGTGAAAAGTGTAAAGTGAAAAACGAAAAGTGATGGCAGAATCTATACTCAAAAATAAAAGTTACGCATTTGCAATTAGGGTTGTGAAGCTTTCACAGTTTCTTCAATCTGAGAAAAAGGAATTTGTATTAAGTAGGCAGCTTTTGAGAAGCGGAACAGCAGTTGGTGCATTAGTCCGTGAAGCAGAATTTGGACAAAGCAAAGCTGATTTTGTAAATAAAATGAGTGTTGCATTAAAGGAAGCCAATGAAACAGAGTATTGGATTTCTCTATTAAAAGATACCGGGTATATTGAACAAAATCTGTTTGAAAATTTAGAAGCTGATTGTAAAGAACTAATTGCGATGCTGGTTTCGTCAATTAAAACTGCAAAACAAAATTTGAAATGAACACAACTTTTCACTTATCCCTTTTCGTTTTTCACTTATGAGAGCAATGGAAATATACCGTAACGGCACGTTAGCAGGAACGCTGACAGAAGAAAACCGTCAGCATTTTGTGTTCAGGTATGACGATAATTATTTTAGTGATGCAAGCAAACCGGCTATCAGTTTAACGATGCCAAAAACTCAAAAGAAATACAGCAGTGAATTTTTGTTTCCCTTCTTCTTTAATATGTTAAGCGAAGGAGTAAACAGAAAACTGCAAAGCACACAATTGCGGATTGATGAAGAAGACAATTTCGGTTTGTTGATGGCAACAGCACAATATGACACCATAGGAGCAGTAACCGTAAAACCAATAGCAGCAAAATGAATTTAGATGAATTGAAATATTGCCCCGGAACTTTGGCAAAAGGTTTTACTACTTACAGTCCCCGTTGCTTGCGAAATTTGTTTAGCGGCAAAAAAGTAAATCATATTTTACCTTATGAACAACCACAGCAAAGCGAAGAAGTTGCAGAACAGTTTATGGAAAACCGCAAACGCATATCTATATCGGGAGTGCAGGAAAAGTTAAGTTTTCTTCTTGAAAAAAATCTGTTGCGATTGACAAACGAAGGAGAACAGGGAACTTACATACTCAAACCCATACCAGGAGATTTAAAGAAAGTTGACCAGGTTCCGGCAAACGAGCACCTGACGATGCAAATAGCAAAACAGGTGTATGGATTAAACACCGCTGAATGTGCAATGATATTTTTTAAGAATGGTTCGCCTGCCTATATTACTAAACGGTTTGATGTAAAAGAAGAAGGCGGGAAATGGGGCACGGAAGATTTTGCAACGCTTGCAGGAAAAACCAAAGATAATGCAGGGGTTAATTTTAAATATGAATACAGCTATGAAGAAGCCGGAATGCTGATACAAAAATATGTTCCGGCATGGCGGGTGGAAATAGAAAAGTATTTTTCATTGGTAGTTTTCAATTTTCTTTTTTCAAATGGCGATGCACATCTGAAAAATTTTTCGCTGCTTGAATCATCCAAAGGTGATTACCTGTTAAGCCCTGCTTATGATTTGGTAAACACAAAGCTGCATGTGGACGATTCAGATTTTGCGTTGGACAAAGGATTGTTTGCTGATAATTTTAAAAGTGAGAAATACAAAAAAAACGGACACCCTTCCAAAAGTGACTTCACAGAATTTGCCAAAAGAATAGGGGTAACTGAAGGCAGGGTTGAAAAATTGATGAATCCATTTTTAGAAAAGCAAAACCTGATGGAAACATTGGTAAGCCATTCCTTTCTGAGCGATGCAAACAAGAGAGGATATTTGCTGATGTATAACACCAAACGAAACTACCTGACCGCAGATTAGCTTGATTAAATGATGACCATGATTATTTATTGACATGATTAAAGAAGAATATAAATATTCAGACATCACACAACGAATAATTGGTTGTGCCATGAAGGTTCATTCAGCATTGGGGTGCGGCTTTCCTGAAATCATTTATCACCGTGCAATGATTATTGAAATGAAAGATGACGGATTAAATTTTGAAAGCGAAGCGAATTTATTACGGCTTTATAAACTAACGAAAAACTACAAACCGGAATAAATGCTAAATTGTTCTTTTTACAAAACACAGGGAGCTTGTATGTTTAAATGCATTTTATTTTGTACACTGAGTTTACAGTTTGTGTTTTCGTATGCGCAATCACCAAAAGATATTAAGCCACAGGATTGGGCAAATTACGTGCGCACTGCAGGCCATGGTTTGAATAAAGATAATATTGATGCCACAATAAGAGATGCGCAGGAGACCCATCTTTTTGGTATTGAAGTGGATAATGATATTCCTGGCCGGTATAATAGTTTTCTTGATCCCAAAGAGAAACTGGAGGACATAAAGCTTTTGGCAGAGCGGGCTCATGCGATTAATAATTATGCTTTCGTTTATATAGCCGGGCTGGAATGCATTACAGCAAATGCAGACAAAACGGAACATACCTTTTTTAAGGATCATCCGGACTGGGTGCAACGTGATATCAATAACCGCCCTGCCATGTTTGGCGGCGGCGATGCTTTCTGGATAAGCAAAGGCGACGAGGACGTCTGGATTTCACCTTACGCTAAAGAATGGCGTAAAAAATATATGGAACATGTTCGCCAGATAGCTGCTACCGGAATTGATGGTATTTATGTAGATATACCCTATTGGATGACGCATTTTGATGGTTGGGAAAATACCTGGGCAAGTTTTGATGATTACACGGTTGAAGCGTTTAAAAACAAGACTGGTCTTGATGCCCGGAAGGACTTGAAATTAGGCGATATCAAAGATGCAAATTTTAGAAAGTGGATAGACTTTCGCATTAGAAACGATTACTGATTTTATGGCGGAAATTTCTCAAAATGTGAAATCAGTAAATCCGGATTGTAAAACAATTGCTGAAATATATCCGGGTATAGGAGAAGAAGCAGTTCGGGTAGGCGCAGATGTTTATGAGCTTTATAATGTGGTAGACGCCATAGCACATGAGTTTAGCGGCGGAGGAGGCAATGCAGCCTCTCAAAACCCTCATCATTGGTTTGATAGAATGGTTGGGATGTATACCTTCCGTGCCTTTGCCGGGGATAAGGCTTCCTGGATGCTTAGCTATTCGTGGATGAAAGACAATAAAGTAAAGCCCATGGAGCCCATGAAGAACCTGGCGCTCTCTAACCTAATGGCGGGTACAAATAACTGGGATGCCAGAGGGTATGTGATGTCCGGTTCTAATGATATTGAAACAAGAAAGGTGATCTATAAATGGATTGCTGAAAATGAAAACACATTCTACAAACCCCGAAAACCAATTGCGCCCATAGGAATATATTTTTCACCAAAAACCAGGAATTACTATCCGGATACTTTTATTGAATCTTTCCAGGGAATGATGAAAATGATGTTGCAGGGGCATATGGAATTTCAGATCGTTACGCCAAAGACTTTAAAAGAGTTTAATGGTGATGTCCTGATCCTTCCGGATGTAAAATGCGTGTCGGCAGATGAGGTAGCTCTGCTACAAAAATATTTTAATGCCGGTAAGGGATTGATTGTTACCGGGGAGACCGGCCGGCTTGATGATCATGGCCAGGAAAATAAAAAGAATATGATATTTGATTTTTTAAAAATTTCCGGATCTGGCAAGAAGCTTATATCAAATAAGGGGGAAAATAAATTTATTTATTACCCGGAATGTCCTGGAAAAGATTATTCCAAATACACAAAAAAGGAATTCGATCAGGCTGCATGGAGTGGCTCCTGGCAAAAAACGAACTTCTTTTCTTTTCTGAATATTTTTAAGAATGATGTATTCGGCCATTTTGGGTTAGAAACAAAAATTACAATCGAGGCTTCGCCATTTATTTCCACACAACTGGCATTGGTAGAAGGAAGACCACATGTTTTCCTGGCTAATTTTTCAGGATTAAAAAGTGATGAAGTCGCAAATCAAATTCCTGGGAAAGACATAAAAATCAATTTCAGGGGAACAGCAGGCGCCAGGGTATTTTATTTGCCTTTTTTAGGTGAGAAACAGGAATTGAAAGCGCAATTTTTGAACGGCCAAATTATTTGCACCTTACCAACCGTTGAGAAGGGCGGCGTTGTTTGGCTGGAAGACTAACCTGGTCCCGAATAAGCCAAAGAGCTATGATGCAGTATATAAGTGGTTTGATTATCCCGCCACAAACAATCATAACATAAGGGGGTTATGTTATTATGCCTAATCATCGGCATGTTATTATTGAGTTTTAAAAATCTGCAAAGAGCATCAATAGTATTGTAAGCAAAAGTGGAGACCAGGGAGTATATTTGATAAAGGAACAGTGACGTCCTGCAGCACGGGCCCGGAGTAGACACACGGTAGGGGCAGAGTGACACTACAACGATGAAATACATTACCCGAACAGTTTGGACATTGTCATTGGTAAGTTTATTTACCGATACAGCAAGTGAAATGTTGTATCCGATAATGCCAATTTACTTAAAAAAAATTGGCTTTTCTATTGTACTTATCGGCATTTTAGAAGGCGTTGCGGAAGCAACCGCAGGTCTTAGCAAAGGTTACTTTGGCAAGCTATCCGACAACACAGGCAAACGGGTTCCCTTTGTGCAAATTGGTTATGCTTTAAGCGCAATATCAAAACCAATGATGGCATTTTTTATTTATCCGCTTTGGATTTTCTTTGCACGAACAATTGACCGTTTCGGCAAAGGAATTAGAACAGGTGCAAGGGATGCAATTCTTTCAGACGAAGCATCGCCTGAAACAAAAGGGAAAATTTTTGGCTTCCATCGTTCAATGGATACTTTTGGTGCTGTATTAGGTCCGGCAATTGCATTACTATATTTATATTTTTATCCGCAACAGTATAAAACACTTTTTTACATTGCTTTCATTCCGGGCTGCCTTGCTGTTGCAGTTTCATTTTATTTAAAGGACAAAAACAAAACAATTGTACAAGATAAAAAAGCAACCCCATTTTTTTCTTTTTTATCCTATTGGAAAAATAGTCCGATCGTTTACCGCAAAGTGGTAATAGGATTTTTAGTTTTTGCGCTGTTCAATAGTTCTGATGTATTTCTTTTATTAAAAGCAAAACAGGCAGGGCTTAGCGATACAATCGTTATAGGGCTGTATATTTTTTACAATCTTGTTTATGCTTTATGTGCTTTTCCTATTGGCATATTTGCAGATAAGATCGGATTAAAAAAAATGTTTGTTTTTGGGCTATCCATTTTTGCCATAGTGTATTTTGGAATGGGGTTAACTAAAAATCTGTATGTGTTATTTAGTTTGTTTTCGCTTTATAGCATTTATGCGGCAGCTACAGAAGGCATCTCAAAAGCATGGATTAGCAACATCACAGATAAGAAAGATACCGCAACCGCAATCGGAACGTACTCAGGTTTTCAAAGCATATTCACCATGTTAGCCAGTTCTTTGGCAGGGCTAATTTGGTATCAGTTTGGAGCAAGTACAACATTTATTATTACAGCAATTGCAACACTATTCATCATCTTATACTTTTTGTTTTTTATAACCTGTGAGGAAAATAATAACTATGGCACATCAACATAAATACGATAAAAACGGCAATCAACTTTGTTGAACCCGGCAAAAAAAAATTTTACGGCAACGCAGGTGCAAAACATTATTGCACGAAAAGCTGCCTTGTCCTGAAATAGGTTGACACAAAATCAACCAAAAATGGTATTAAAAAAGAAGCGATAAGAGCTAAAGCGCAATTCCTTGATACCGTTACCACAAAAGATACTTTAATTCTTTACCCAGCCAAAAGCCCATATTTATAAGTAAAGTCGCAACCCGCCCTTAGTAAGTCTTTTTACACCCTGCAAAATTTAATCGCCTGCAATATTTTTGTATGAGAAAAAATTATTTTTAAATACTAAAAATTAAACAATGAGCATTTTATTAATTATCCTTTTGTGGTGGCGATCATAGTCTTGGTGATTTTGATTGCTGCGGCGTCTTTAAAGGACGAATATTCTATCGAAAGAAATATTGTTATCAATAAACCTAAACAACGGGTTTTTGATTATTTGAAATATTTAAAAAATGCCAGCCAGTATAATAAATGGATAATGATCGATCCGAATCTTCGCCATGAGTATACAGGAATTGACGGAACTATTGGCTTTATTTCAGCATGGGACAGTGATAACAAGCAGGTGGGAAAAGGCGAACAGCAAATTACAGATATAAAAACCGGTGAAAGGATTGATTACGAAATCAGGTTTGAAAAGCCTTTTAAAGGCACCTCATATGCACACATCACAACAGAAGCAATATCCAATACGCAAACAAAAGTGCAATGGGTTTTTAGAGGAACAAGAAATTTTGCAATGAAAATTTTTCATCTTTTGTTTAACTTGAAAAAAGTATTAGGAAAAGATTTACATACGAGCCTGGTAAATCTAAAAACAATACTCGAGAAATAATCGCCAGTAATGAGCAGGGGGAGACAACTTAAATTAAAGCAATTAACTGTAATTATTATCGCGTGGGTAATAATGGGTTTAATAATCGCCATTTATGATCATCTTGTGTGGCGAATTAAATGAGGAAGTAATTGCTTCTTCGGAGTTGCTTTCAGAAATGCGTTTTGTAAAGGATTACATTACCCGGCCATTGGGGGCTATAAAGCTCAGGGGTAAAGAAAAAGAAGTGTTATTAAATGCTTTAGTACCCATTGGGCAATAAATGTTTCGGAAATATGTCAGCAGAAAACTTACCAAAAGTTTATTTATACAGGCGAATAGTTTTGGCAAAGCTTTTTATTGATAAAAACTTTGCCGAAGCTATAGATCTTGACGATATAGCCGGAGAAGCATTTTTTTCGAAGTATCATTTTATAAAACTTTTTAAAAAAGCTTATGGTAAAACACCGCATCAATATTTAACGTGGGTTCGTATTGAAAATGCAAAACTTCTTTTGCAAACAGAAGCTACAGTTGCTGATGTTTGCTATTCGGTGGGCTTTGAAGCTATCAGTTCATTTACGCATTTGTTTAAGCGGCTAATAAAAATTACGCCCTCGTTATACCAGCAGCAGCAACGGCTTCGAAAAATGGAGATCAGCAAAGCTCCTTTGAAATTTATCCCCAACTGTTTCGCAGAACAAAAAGGCTGGACCGAAAATCGCAATTTTCAACAATTGCAATAATTATACAATTCTCATTTTTGTTGTATTAGTAACAAGTAAAAATAAAACTATGATTACAAGAGTAAATCATTTCAGCATTTTTGTGCTCGACCAGGATAGCGCTTACGATTTTTATGTAAATAAGCTGGGCTTTAAAGTTCATACCGATGCATCCATGGGCCCGGGCAAAAGATGGCTTACCGTTACACCGCCGGAGCAGCCCGATCTTGAGCTTACGTTAATGGCAATTGATGAAGGAATGATGTTTAAAAAAGAGGCTGCCGAAAAAATGAGGGAGCTAGTGAAAGCAGGGACATTTGGTTTTGCCGTATTTCAATGCAATGACCTGATGGCAACTTATGAAGAGTTAAAAGCCAAAGGTGTTACGTTTAAGAAAGAGCCCAAAAAAGAATTTTATGGTTTTGAAGCATTGTTTATTGACGATTCAGGCAATTGGTTTTCATTGGGAGAAAAACCGGAAAGCTGACGTGCAGGCTTAATCGAAATGACAAAAAAATAAGCTTTGGGAATAAAGGTTATGCAATTGCCGCCTCCTTATTGTATTTATTTCTATACTCAACAGGAGATAACCCCGTAATCTTTTTAAAAACGGTCCTGAAAAATTTAGTATCCGAATACCCTACATGATACATTACTTCGTTTACATTTTTGCTGCTGCTTTCAAATTGCTTTTTTGCTGCTTCAATTTTCACTCTTTGAATATATTCAACAGGAGTATTATTAGTCGCCTTCTTGAAGCGTCTTTCAAAATGACGTTTGCCAATTGCATATTTTAATGATAGTTCTTCAACAGAGATTTTTTCAGCCAGGTTATTTTCAATAAACTCCTGCGCTTGTTTTATCGGCTCATCTTCATGCTTCTTTTGGCCGTTGAACATTACAAAAGGTGATTGGCTTTTGCGGTCTATTTCCAATGCATACACTTTCGCTGCCGTAATGGCCATTTCACGCCCTGCATATTTTTCAACAAGATGTAACAGAAGATTCCAGTAAGAAGTTGCTCCGCCGCTGGAATACAAACCATCCTGTTCTGAAATAATTCTTCCGTCAACAAGATTTACCTCGGGAAACATTTCCCTGAACTCATTGGCGGTTTTCCAATGGCTTGAGCATTCTTTTCCGTTTAATAAACCGGTTGACGCCAACAGGAAAGCGCCCACACAAAGACTGGCCACTTCAGCGCCTTTCTTATATTGTTTTATAATCCAGGGGATAAAATCTTTATTCAGTTGTAAAGATTTCCTTAAATCGCCACTCAATGCCGGAATTAATATTAAATCTGTTTTCTTTACATCCTGCAACAATGCATCAACATTAATAGTAAACAAGCCATTGTTCAATTTCACATGTTTTGAAAGCCCGACAAGCTGAATTTTAAACACGGGAGCCCGGTCACTTGCTTCCAAAAATTCATTCACTCCCGTCAATATGGTTCGTGGGTCAACAATGCTTGCCAAAACAGCTTCATTAGGAACAAGAATAGTTATGTGTTTCATTTCTCGCCATTTAATTTTTTTACTATTAATCCCCGTTTTTTTTTATTACAAGACAATTTCTTTCAAACAAAATTATCTTTTTGATTTTAAAAACTAAAGTTAAGAAACAAAGTCGCAAACAACCTCAACTATGTCCTTTTTGCACCCTGTAAGAAGAAGTGACTTCATATAATTTTGTATGGAAAAAAATTAAAAATTAAAAAGTAAAAACGATGGCAACAGAAATCAGGCAACAAAAAATCAGCCCCTGCTTGTGGTTTGATCGCAATGCAGAAGAGGCGGTAACATTTTATACTTCGGTTTTTTCAGAAAGGGATTCATCAAAAAATTCTGCGATTGGAAGAATCAGTCGTTATGGAAAAGCAGGATATGAAACACATAAGATGCCCGAGGGAACTGCAATGACGGTAGAGTTTTCTTTACAAGGGCAAACTTTT
This sequence comes from uncultured Chitinophagaceae bacterium, assembly GCA_963798665.1. Lineage (GTDB taxonomy): Bacteria > Bacteroidota > Bacteroidia > Chitinophagales > Chitinophagaceae > Ginsengibacter. The sequence continues at coordinate 272,294 of CAWCUN010000001.1, forward strand.
TTAGCGCTTAATGGTGGGCCAATTTTTAAGTTCAACGAAGCAATATCATTTATAATTAACTGCGATACTCAGGAAGAGGTTGATTACTATTGGAACAGGCTTTCCGAAGGCGGAGATGAAAAGTCCCAGGTATGTGGATGGCTAAAAGATAAATTCGGCTTGTCATGGCAGGTGGTTCCTAAAATACTATCAGAGTTACTTCGTGATCCGGATCCGGCAAAGGCTGAAAGGGTTATGAATGCAATGCTCCAAATGAAAAAAATTAAAATAGAAGATTTGAAAAAAGCATACGATCAAAAATAATATTTGAGTAAGTATGGTTAAAATGAAAAACAGCATTCGGGCGCAGCAGCTGTTGGCTGTGTGTACCTGACGGCTGGTGAATTGAAAAATATGTGGGCTGGATACGAGTGTTCTGCCAACAAAATAAAATGAAAAAATTAATCGTATCAATGAACGTAACGTTAGACGGATTTATGTCTGGTGTTAATTGTGAGTTGGACTGGCACTTTAAAAGCTGGACGATTGAAATGGCTGAATGTTTATGTGAAGAATTAAGCAAGGCAGATACCATTTTATTAGGAAGAATTACATACAATGCGATGGCGACGTACTGGCCTGCGAAAGCAACCGATTGTTCATTTCCAAGGGAAGACATTGCCTTTGCTGATATGATGAATACTTATAACAAAATTATTTTCTCAAGAACTTTAAAAAAAGTAAAATGGAATAATTCGAGACTGGCAAAAAAAAATATTGCAAAAGAAATCTTTCAATTAAAACAACAACCCGGCAGAAATATTATTGTCTATGGCAGCGGGCAGCTTGTATCTTCTCTCATGCAATTAAATTTAGTTGACGAATACCAGCTTTGGATACACCCGGTTCTTTTAAGAGAGGGTAAGCCTTTATTCAATGAGCATAAATATTTGCGGCAACTTCAACTGAAATTGTCTAAAACAAAAACATTTAATTCAGGAGTAGTCGCACTTTTTTACGAATGCATTAAATAAAACATTAGCTTACCTTAAAAACGAATGATTGATGCCATGATGTATTTAAACTTTTCATCTAAAATTTTTCCAGACGTTAATTAATAATTTCCAGGAATTATCTTGTGCAAAAGATGCAACATGAAACGAGTTTACGCCATTGATTTTACACGGGGCCTTGTAATGATTATAATGGCCTTGGACCATGTTCGTGACCTGATGCATGTAAACTCTGTTACACAAAGCCCAACGGATCTGTCAACTACGACACCCATGTTGTTTTTTACAAGATGGATTACTTATTTATGCGCACCGATATTTGTTTTTCTTGCCGGTACATCGGCATATATTTCATTTAGAAATAAGAACAACCATTTGCAGAGCAGGAAGTTCCTGGTTAAACGTGGACTTTGGCTGATACTACTTGAGTTTACAATTGTTAATTTTGGAATTTTCTTTGATGTGGGCTTTCATACTTTTATTTTCGAGGTAATTGCAACAATTGGTTGTGGATTTATAATTCTTTCGCTGTTGCTTAAGCTACCGGCCAAAACAATAGGAATCATCGGGCTGATAATTATTTTTTGTCATAACCTGGCTCCATTAATTCCCGGAGCGGAAACATCTCTGTTTAAAAAAATATTAATGCCCTTCTTTGCACCGGCCGCATTTCCTTTTTCAAACAGAGTTTTCGTAATGGCCTATCCGCCTATTCCCTGGCTGGGCATTATGCTGGTTGGTTTTGCATCCGGGAAATTATTTGAGTTGCCCAAGGGAAAAAGAAAAAAAATATTCCTGGAAATAGGGATTGCGGCCTTGTTGTTATTTATAGTGGTTCGCTTTATTAATATTTATGGGGATTCAGTTCCGTGGTCTGCCCAAAAAAATGCAGTATATACATTTCTTTCATTTATGAATGTTACCAAGTATCCGCCGTCGCTGGTGTTTTGCTTAATAACTTTAGGAACTATGTTTTTAATATTTGCTTTTACAGAAAATTCAAAAAAGGGGTTGAATAAAATTGTTGCTGTTTATGGAAAAGTGCCATTCTTTTATTTCTTAATTCACTTTTATTTCATACACCTTTTAATGATTGGGACAATGTTTTTACAGGGCTTTCACTGGCCTCAATTAGATTTCGCTTCAGGAACTTTTGGCCGGCCGAAAGGAGTACAAAGCGGCGTGCCTCTTTGGATGGTTTACCTGGTATGGATAAGTGTGGTACTGGTTTTATACAAGCCCTGTGTTTGGTATGGTAAATACAAAGCCGCTCATAAACATTGGTGGCTGAAGTACATGTAATCACTATTAATAATTATATCCCACATATGCATCAAAGCCCGCTAGAAAAACACATGAGTTGTTCTTCGTTTTGAACGTATTTACTGGCCCGGGCAATTTTATTATTCTATAAAATGAAGTGTTTGTATTTTAGAAGGTCATTCCAGGTTTATAAATCATTAATTTTTTAAGATGAAATTAAAATTAAAATATCCTGTAACCATTGTTCTTTTAATTTACACGGTTTCATCACATGCACAAACAAACGATATAGATGTATGGCTTACCAATCCGGATAAATCCCAACTCTTCGAAGAACAACCTGGTAAATTACAATTTAGTGTGATTACAGAAAGTAATTATCCCGTCATTAGTGTAAATGATAAAAGCACTTATCAAACAATGGATGGTTTTGGTTTTGCATTAACGGGCGGCAGCGCTACCCCAATTCTAAAAATGGATAATAACAGCCGGTCGGAATTATTGCATGAATTATTTGCAACGGATGGAAAAAGTATTGGCATAAGTTATTTGCGTCTAAGCATTGGCTCATCAGATTTAAATGATTTTGTTTTTTCTTATGATGACTTACCAAAAGGAGAAACAGATATTACAATGAGTAAGTTTGATTTAGGACCGGATAAAAAAAATATAATACCGGTGATGAAAGAAATCCTGTCGATAAATCCTTCGATAAAAATATTGGGTTCTCCATGGTCGCCGCCTGCGTGGATGAAAACCAATAATGACACAAGAGGAGGAAGATTGAAACCTGAATATTATGAAGCATACGCCAGGTATTTTGTAAAATATATTCAGCAAATGAAAGCTGAAGGAATAACGATTGATGCAATAACGGTACAAAATGAACCTTTGCATCCAGGTAACAATCCGAGCCTGTTGCTAACGGCGCCTGAAGAAAAGGATTTCATAAAAAATAATTTAGGACCCGCTTTTAAAGCTGCAGGCATTACTACAAAAATTCTTATATACGATCATAATGCTGACAGGCCCGATTACCCGATTACTATATTAGATGATCCGGAGGCCGCAAAATATATTGATGGTTCTGCTTTTCATTTATATGGCGGAGAAATAGAGGCACTAACAGATGTGCATAACGCACATCCCGATAAGAATATTTATTTTACTGAACAGATGGTGGTACAATTTCGTGATACAGCACAAATGATTATTGCCAATCCTGTATCGCGTGTAATTATTGGAGCTACACGTAATTGGTGCAAAAATGTTCTTGAATGGAATCTCGCAGCAGGTCCTGATTTTAAACCATACACTGATCGGGGTGGCTGCCCGATGTGCCAGGGCGCTGTAACAATTGATGGTAATTCCTATGAAAGAAATATTGCCTATTATTCTATGGCGCACATCTCAAAATTTGTACGGCCTGGTTCAGTAAGAATCGGTTCAAATAATATAGAGTCTTTACCCAATGTTGCTTTTACAACACCGGACGGTAAGAAAGTTTTAATTGTAGCAAATGAAAATAAAGAGCCGCAGACTTTTGCTATCAATTACAATGGGAAAATGGTATTAACAACATTGGAAGGAAAAGCGGTTGCAACGTTTGTTTGGTAAAATACCAATTCACTTTATTGATTTATTCCTATCAAAAAAATTATTATGGAAATAAAATATCTCAGTATCTTTTTTTTATGTACTATATTTTTTACGCGATTGGATGCGCAGGGCTTTTTAAAAGCTGATGGAAAAAAAATCGTAAATGCGAAGGGAGAAAATGTGTTATTAAGAGGAGAGGGGCTTGGCGGGTGGATGTTACAGGAAGGCTATATGCTCGGCATTCATAAAGATGCACAGCAGAATAAGATAAAAGCAAGACTTGAAGAAATGATGGGACCTGGCGAGACAGCAGAATTTTATAACGCCTGGCTTGATAATTTCATACAAAAAACTGATATAGATTCGATGCATGCATGGGGTTTTAATTCAGTAAGGTTGCCAATGCATTATAATTTGTACACCTTACCCATAGATAAAGAACCGGCAGCAGGCAAAAGCACATGGCTTGATACGGGCTTTCAATTAACTGATAGCTTATTGAGCTGGTGCAAAGCAAATCACATGTATTTGATTCTTGACTTACATGCTGCTCCCGGCGGACAAGGAAATGACTTAAACATTTCTGACCGTGACAGTAGCAACGGCAAGCCATCGTTGTGGCAAAGTGAAGCAAATCAACAAAAGACTATTGAACTTTGGAAAAAATTAGCGGAACGTTATAAAAACGAGCAATGGATTGGAGGTTATGATATTTTGAATGAACCCAACTGGGGATTTACCGATCCTGTAAATGACCCGAACGGAGTTAAGGAACAAAATAATGAGCCCATAAGAAAATTATTTCAACAGATAACAACCGCTATTCGTTCTGTTGATAAAAATCATATTATTATTATTGAAGGCAATGCCTGGGGGAATAATTATAAAGGCATTTTACCAACATGGGATAAAAATATGGTATTGAGTTTTCACAAATACTGGGATTACAATAAAAAAGAGAATATCCAACGAATATTGGATGCCCGCAATAAATATAACGTTCCTGTTTGGCTTGGTGAAACGGGAGAGAATTCTAATGTATGGTTCACACAGGTTGTGAGTTTATTAGAAACGAATAATATTGGTTGGTCTATGTGGCCTTTAAAAAAAATGGGTGCTAATAATCCATTAGAAATAAAGTCAAATTTGAATTACGATGCGGTTAAGAACTTTATGAATGGTGATGGCAAAAAGCCAAAGGAAAGCAACGTGTATAGCGGAACCTTGGAAGTCGCGGTCTATTCAAAAATTGAAAACAATATTTTTCACAGGGACGTGATTGATGCTTTGTTCCGGCAACCATTTTCAACGGAGACTATTCCTTTTTGTACTCATAACCTGGAGGATAGCTTAACGATTAATGCGGTTGACTATGATTTAGGGAGAAATGGCTTTGCGTATTATGACATGGATACAGCAAACTATTGGGTTTCGGGAAAAAGAGGTGAAGGCAATCGTGGCCATTTGTATCGTAATGATGGTGTTGATATCTATAAAGATTCTTCAAAATATAATACTTACTATGTTGGCAATATTGAAGATGGGGAATGGCTGCAATACACTATTCATGTGCTCAAGAGCGGGACATATAATTTTACTTTTTCTTTTATTGGCGGTAGCCAGGATGGCAAGCTATCTCTCAGTTTGGATGATTCTGTGGCTAAGGAAATTGCACTTCCTTCTGCCACCAAAGATGAATGGACAAGTGCTACCTTAAAAGATATTTCACTCACAAAAGGGACAAAGAGATTGCGGGTAAAAATTATAAAAGGAGGATTTAAACTTAGCAATATAAAAATTACTCAATAAGCAATCTCTGAAACAATCCAAATTTGAGACATTGTATTATTAATGTATCTCTTTGACCAACAATACCACGTTGATTATTTACGAATTGGATTCGTAACATTATCCTGTCCGGTACTTAATGATTTAACCGGGCCGGAAGTATCAATAGCAGGCGGGTTATTTTGCGGCGCTATCGTTACAGGTGTTTTTGTTTCTTGTGTTTTATTTGCTGCATCAGGGACGAGAATTGCCGGCTTGGGTTTTTCAATCACTTTGTTACTTTCAGTTGCTCCATGATTTATAGTTTGCGGTGCAGGCTTGTTTGGGGTAATAGTATGGACACGATTTTTCGGACGACTTTCGGAATTTCTTAAAGATTGTGGTGTTCCTGGTTTATCATTTAAGCTTCGGGTACTGTCGGTGGCCTGGCAAAAACAATTTAGTGAAACAAAACATGATATAAGTACGACGATAATTTTAAACTTCATAATTAACTCTTATTAGTTAATTAAAGTGTATATAATATTGTGCCATAAATCGGGATATTTTTATTTTTTTCGGTGGTAGTTATGCTGCGTCTAATTTTTTAAAATACCGGGCCGCCAAAAGAATAAATCAGGATAAAAAATGGCTGGTTAGTCGAATCTTCCGGGAGCAAAAGGTTCTATATTCATACTTAATGGTTCATCATTAATTATCTCGCTTACCAATTTTCCTGTACCGGCGCCAAGGCTAAGGCCAAGCATTGAATGGCCGGTTGCAATAACCAAGTTTTTATACTTGCTGACTTTGCCAATATATGGCAAGCCGTCTGCGGAGCAAGGCCTGTAACCAAACCAAATCATATCTGTGGAAGGCTCAGGAATGTTTGCCTTTGGAAAATACCTTTCTACAGATTCCAATATTCCTTTGACCCTGTTCATTTTCGGTGGGGTATTGGTTGAAGTGATTTCCATTGTGCCTCCAAACCTTATTTTGTTTTTCCCCATAGGTGTAAGTGCCACTCTTGCTTCGCTTAAAATGATAGGATGATTTATTTTGAATGGAAGATTTTCAAAAGTGAGTGAATAGCCTCTGCCGCCAACTAATGGAATTCTTAAGTTGAGCTTTGCGGCTACTTCCCGGCTCCATGCGCCTGTGGCTAATACAAAATAATCAGCTGAATATTCCGAGGATTTTGTCTTTACCCCCTTTATTGTATTGCCTTCTTTAATAAAATTTATTACTGCTTCATCAGTTTGCATCTTTACACCATTCTTTGTAAGATAAGCAAGTAAATCCTTCATTAATTTGTTAGGATAAAGATGCGCATCGCACTCATAATACACCGCCCCCATGATATCCATTTCTAATGAGGGCTCAAGTTGTTGTACTTCCTGCTTATTTAGAAGTTTTGCATCAAGGCCTAATTTTTTTGATGCCTCAACAATTGCTTCTCCATGATGGGCATTCTCTTCTGTTTTAAAAAAATCAAGAAGACCTTTTTTTTCATAATAAAAATCAAAGCCCGGCACGTCGCATAAATCTTCATATAATTTTTTACTTAAAACTGCTATATCACGCAGAGGGATAGCCGAAGTTTGAACGTGAGTTTTAGTAGCAGCTTTAATAAACTTAATTCCCCAGTTTATTAAGCTCATACTTAAGCGGGGTTGCACATAAAAAGGGCTTTTTGAATTAGCCATCCATTTAAACCCCTTCTTTACAATTCCGGGGGTAGCCATTGGAACAAAATGACTGGGGCAAACATACCCGGCATTACCGTAAGAACAGCCGTCGAGCATATCGGTTTTATCAATCACGGTTACCTCATGCCCCTGTTGTAATAAATAATAAGCGCTGCTTAACCCGATTATGCCTCCGCCAATAACAATTACTTTAGCCATTAGATCTTTTATTGTGCTTTTTGTAGTTTTAGAAAGAGGGTGGAGGGAATAAGGTGGATGATTGAAGCAACGATACCCTAAACGTTAGACCTTCCACCCTAAGCCTTAACCACCATCCATAGTCAATTCACTTACACCACCTGGAATCCAAATGCATAAGGATCATCGTCATCATCGATAGTGATTATATTATGCCCATAAATTTTTGCCCATCCTTCAATTGCAGGTACGATTGCCGTTTTACCACCAACTTCAGTTATTTGTTCGATTGTGCCTGTAAACTTAGAACCGATAATACTTTCGTGAATGAAACGTTCGCCTTCCTTTAGTTTTCCTTTGGCAAACCACTGGGCCATTCTTGCCGAGGTGCCCGTACCGCAAGGCGACCGGTCAATTGCTTTATCTCCGTAAAACACTGCGTTTCTTGCTGACGAAGCTGCATCCAAAGTTTTTCCCGTCCATAGCACATGTGAGCAACTGTTAATGGTGGAATTTTCAGGATGCACAAATTCATTTTCATCATTGATTCTCTTTCTGATCATCCTGCTCCAACTTATCAACTGGTCGGCAGAATAATTTTCAATGCCTTTAAAATTTTCCTGTACGTCTATGATTGCATAAAAATTTCCTCCATAGGAAACATCTGTGGTTAATTTACCCAAACCGGGACATTCAACTTCAATATTTTCTTTCATAAGAAACGAGGGAACGTTGGTGAGTTTCACAGATTGTACTTTATCGCCATTCATTTTATATTCTATCATTACTAATCCTGCCGGGGTTTCCATTTTTACAACCCCGGGATTTTTTGGAACAATCAATCCTTCTTCAATCCCTATTGTTATAGTACCTATAGTTCCATGTCCGCACATGGGAAGACAACCACTTGTTTCAATAAACAAAACAGCGACATCGTTTTCCGGGTCATGCGGAGGATATAAGATACTTCCGCTCATCATGTCATGGCCTCTCGGCTCAAACATCAATCCCCTTCTTATCCAGTCAAATTCATTTAAAAAATGCTGGCGTTTTTCGCTCATATTTTTTCCCTGTAATACAGGTCCGCCTTTTGCAACTAACCTTACAGGATTGCCACAGGTATGTGCATCAATACATTCAAAAATATGTTTCATTAAAAGGTGATTATTCTATCTCTTTGATAAAATGCAGGAGGGATTTCAGATATCTCCGTTACTAATCTTATTATTTACTAATCTCCATATTTTTTTTGGATTTGCATCTTTTAGTTCGTCCGGTAATAAATATTCCGGGCAGTTTTGAAAACATATTGGTCTCACCCAACGCCTGGCGCCGTTTATTCCAACGGCTGTGAACCGGCTGTCAGTGGTTGCAGGAAAAGGACCTCCGTGTACCATGCTTGGACAAACCTCAACACCCGTTGGCGGGTTATTAAAATTTATTCTTCCCGCGATATTTCCTGCAGTTTCAATTAATTCCTTATAAGAGTTGAAGTCCTTATCCGTGCCCATTAAAGAGGTGGTGAGCTGGCCTTCAACAGAATGCCAAACTTCCTTTAACTGCTCAATGTCTTTACATTTTACCATTAAAGAATAAGGGCCGAAAACTTCTTCATGAAGAGTTGGATTTTCTAAAAAAATTTGGCCCGTAACAGAAGCAATTGCAGGTTTTGTTTTAATACCGTTTGATCCGTGCTGGGAATGTTTCACCACCTCAACTCCCTTTTGTGAAAGCGCTTTTTCTGATTTTTCAACATATGCATTTTGGATGCCTTCATGCAACATTTTTGAAGGAGTAAATTTTGAAACTTCCTCACTTAAGTTTTCTAAAAAAGTAGTGAGTGCCGCACTTTCAATTGCAATCATTAACCCGGGGTTGGTACAAAATTGCCCCATGCCCAACGTTATAGACCCTGCATATACTTTTACTAATGTATCGGCATTTTTTTCCAAAGTATCCGGGAAAAAAATGACAGGATTTACACTGCCCATTTCAGAAAATACAGGGATAGGATTTTTTCTTTCATGGGCATAATCATACAATGCTTTGCCACCTGTTAATGAACCCGTGAATCCAACAGCCGCAGTAGCCGGATGTTGTACAAGATCTTTCCCCGTCTTAAAACCTTCATCATGCACATGTTGAACAACATTCAGAGGCATACTACATTTTTCGATAGCAGTTTTGATGGCCTCGTAAACCATTTCGGAAGTGCCGGAATGTGCAGGATGAGCTTTTACCACCACACTGCAACCCGCAGCCAATGCCGAGGCGGTGTCTCCGCCGGCAGTTGAATAGGCGAAAGGAAAATTGCTTGCACCGAAAACAATAACAGGACCGAGGGGAATCAGCATTTTTCTCAGATCTGATTTTGGTACAGGAGTGCGATCAGGCATTGCGGTATCTATAGACGCCTCCACCCAGCTGCCTTCTTTTACCATTTCAGCAAACATTCTCAACTGCATGGTTGTTCTTGCTCTTTCACCGGTTAATCTTGCTGCAGGTAAATTTGTTTCTTCACTTGCTTTGGTTATTAACGCATCGCCCAAAGCTTCAATTTCATTGGCAATGGTCTCTAAAAAATTTGCTTTTTGATCCGGTAAAACTTTTTTGTATTCATTAAATGCATTTAATGAATCAGACATCACTCTGTCAATAGAATTGATGGCTATTGATTCAGTTTCTTTAGTTAGCATCTCTTTTAAATTTTACAGTGACATGCTTTTTACAACAGTGCGATGTGATCTTTCCTGTTGCAAATAATCATCAAGTTTAGGTCTTAAGGATATGCTGTCATTTATGATTTTTAATATTCTTTCTCTTTCTTCGCCTTCTAATGTAAGCCTTGGCCCCCGTACGTACTCTGTTCCAATGCCTTCCTGCGTTTCAGCCAGTTTTATGTATTGTACCAATTTAGGATGAATATCCAGCTCTAATAATGGCATAAACCAGCGGTATATATATGTGGCCTCTTTTATTTTACCTTCTTTTACAAGATTGAAAACAGCCATCGTTTCGGCAGGAAATGCGCACACTAAACCTGCTACCCATCCATGAGCGCCCATTAATAATTCTTCCATTGCCAGGGTGTCGACACCACATAAAATTTTAAATCTCCCACCAAAGCGGTTAAGCATTCTCGTTACATTGGTTACATCACGGGTTGATTCTTTTACAGCCTGTATATTTTTGCATTCGGTTAATTCTGCAAACATATCCAGTGTAACTTCTATCTTATAATCCACAGGATTGTTGTAAATCATCACCGGCAAACTTGTAGAATTCGCGATTGCTTTAAAATAGGCAACTGTTTCCCTGTGATCGCTTTTATATCGCATCGGAGGTAACAACATTAATCCCTTGCAGCCCCAGGCTGAGGCAAGTTCGGCCTGTTTCACCGCTTCACGTGTGGCACCTTCTGCGATATTTAAAATCACGGGAATTTTTTCCTCAATGTTTTCTACGGCAAATTCTACCAGCGCTGCTTTTTCATCCGTGGTTAACACGCTTGCTTCCCCGAGAGTGCCGCCCAATATAATACCGTGTACACCGGCGTTTAGTTGTGCATCGAGATTCTTTTTAAACATTTCAAAATCCAATGCATCGTCGTTTGTAAATTTTGTTGTAAGAGCAGGAAAGACTCCGTTCCAGTTTATTGACATAAAATAAATTTCCTCAAAGGTATTTTTTTTTAAAGTATTAAGTTTTCCGGTTCAAAACCGGGAAATTATATTCATTATGAGATTGCTGAAAACAGCGCTGCTTTGCTTTCGTAAAATACGGGATCGTTTTCTACAATCCCCCTGTATTACGAATACTTTACCGGGCAAAATCTCTTTTTGTCTTTTGTAATGCGTCAAGGTTAATTGAAGGGAAATCTTGTGGATGTGTAAACTATGTTTCAAAAACTTTATACCGGTGTAAACAGGAACCTGTTTAAATAAATAAAGGGCCAGATAGAAATCCAACCCTTTTTAATCCAATATCCTATGAAAAACCATGGTAAAAGTAATGCTTTAGAGTGCAATTATAAAATTATAACGCATGTTTTTTCCAGTAAATTCCGCAAATTTTATAGTAATTATACGATTTCCCGTATCGGAAGTTTACCTTCCGTTTATCGAAATATCAGTCTAATTTTGCGGTAATCTAAATCAGCAAGTAAATATTTTTTCCTGGAGAAACCAAAATTAGCCCAAGGATCACCTTGGGTTTTTTAGAAAAGCACTTCACAGTCTGTTTTATCCATTAATGTTGCTGATAAATAATTTGCCTCTCTTTACAAATGCAAAATAAAAAGCCGGTGAGGAATTCCTGGCTAACATGGACAGTTTAAGCCACGCCTTAAACTGTCATTTAATAAGGGTAGTTCAATTCTGAACGATTGTAGTTTTCGCGAAAACATATTAGCCTACATTTTCAGAACCTTACCACTTCCTGCCACCTTACTAGTTACATTTTGCAGGTTTCCTTTATAATAAACGTTGCCGCTGCCGCTTATTTTTGCATCTATACTATTGCTGGCATACACTTTTATATTTCCGCTACCGCTTATTTTTGCATCCACATCTTTGCTGCTTAAGCTGCTGCAATCAATATTTCCGCTGCCACTTATTTTAGCATCAATATTATTTGTGGAGGTGCCTTTCAAATCAATATTACCACTACCGGCAACTGATACATCAAGATCTTTAAACGAATCAAAGCTTAATGAAAGATTTCCTGAACCGGAAACACCTATCTCCGTTTTGCCATCGCTTGTAAATGCACCGGATCCGTCAAGATTGCCGCTACCACTTAATTGTAAAGAGTTTATTTTAGTCATGGAAACATGTACTGTCATTTTGGAAGTTGATTTCAGATTTACTCCCTTTTTGGTTCTTATAAATAACTTCCCGTTTTCAACTTGTGTTTCAATATATGGAAGCAGGTTTTCATCGGCCTCAATTATTACGCTGTTGGAAGTGCCATAATCTACTTTTACATCCATAGAGCCTTGTGATGCCAGTGAGGTGAAGTTGCTTACTTCACGTGTTTCTTTTTTTATTTGTCCATTACCTTTTACAGTTTCCCATCGTTGTGCAAAGGTGTTTATGCTTAATAAGGCAAACACTGCTATCAATAATTTTTTCATAAAAAATTTAGTTTAATTGTTAAGAAGATTTTGTGTAACGATCTTCCTGCTAAAAAGTTACAATCACGAAAAAATTTGTGAGGATATTGACTTGATGCCGTGGTAGCTGAGTTTTATATCACTTATTTTGAAAAAGATAAACCTAAGGTTAAGAGCCGGCGGCTAAATAAGATTAAAGGTTCTATTGGTTCATCATCAGTTCAAATACAAAATCCCTACTGTCAATGAGATTATTCAATACTTTGTTGTTCGCCAACTTAAGTATCTTTTATTTTCCAGCTGGTTATAATAATCATTGGTGATTACATCATGAGAGTATCTGTAACAGTATAGGCTGGCGTCTTTGATAGAGAAATGGTGGCTGGTAGTTATGAAGATAATTGAGCAGCAGATTGCCCTTTGGTTATTCAGGCTATACTAAGAAAGCGATTGAAGGTGCAGGAATGAATAAGGATCAATTGAAAAGTGTGTGTCTATTTCTCCCGGCGTTTCACCAAGTTCAAGGTCAATAAATGAGTTCCCTTCTTTTATTTGCCAGAGAAATAATTTTGTATGTTCGGCAGTTTGTAAATAAGCCTCCGGTAATATTTCGTTCAGCAAGCCATTCCAGCAAGCTTCTTCGAGGCGCTCTTTTTCTGAAAAATTATTTTGCTTACCAGGCTCTTTTTCACACCATTGCCTTGCGGAAAAAGTAGTTCCGGTTATTAGTAAAATTTCCTGTTGTATAGAATTTGTGTTCATGTTTTTGATTTTTAAATTCTTATTATTAAGACTTAAAAAAAATCAGGAAGCCACAATCACTCACTAAAAAATTCTGTTAAATACCAGTTTTTTGCGGGTCGTTTTATTTAATTCAACTTTCCCTCAAGTCATGGTAAGTTTTTGCCTCTATATTTAACGGTGGTATAATTGTTTTAATTATGTGAAAAACAAAAAAAATTTGGCGGGGCAAGTAAATTCAGGCAATAACCAAACGGGTAATTTGCCTTGCTGACCCGGTAACAGCAATACCTGATTCCATTAACTTTACATTGCAAATGATAAAAGCCGGCGAATACAATGTATTGAAAGTCACAAGGGAAAAACCAATAGGCGTCTTTCTCGATGATGGCGATGCAGGTATTTTATTGCCAAAACGTTTTGTACCGGCCGGTACAAAAACTGGCGATGAGCTTAAAGTATTTGTATACCACGATGGTGAAGACAGGCTTATTGCAACCACGCAAAAGCCAATGGGTGTACTAGGTGATATTGTGAAATTGAAGGTTGTAAGTACCAATTCTCACGGAGCATTTCTTGACTGGGGCCTCATGAAAGATCTTTTTATACCCCGTAGCAAACAAATGAGCTTTATGCGGCCAAACGGAGAATATCTTGTAAAAATTTTATTGGACGAACAGACAGGACGTTTGTATGCTACCGAAAAGCTGGAACCTTTTCTTTCCAACAAAACGCTTAGTGTTAAGGAGAAGGATATTGTTGACCTCCTGGTTTATCGCCGTACTGATATTGGCTATGTGGTAATTATTAATAATAAACATACTGGTCTCTTACATTTTAATGAAGTGTATCGTACCATTGAAACCGGTGATCGTTTTCCTGGATTTATAAAAAAAATATACCCTGCAAACGAAGCCGGCGAGTTGCTAATAGATGTTGCGGCGGGAAGACCGGGGTATGAGCGGGTGGAAGATGAAGGCGAGAAAGTACTGCGGTTATTAAAGGAGAATGAAGGATATCTTCCCTATAACGACAAATCTTTGCCCGGGGATATTTATTCATTTTTTTCGATGAGTAAGAAAACGTTTAAGATGGCAACGGGCAAACTTTATAAAGAACAAAAAATAATGTTTACACCAACCGGGATTAAGTTGCGGCAATAGCGAAATGGCATTTCTAATTTTAATCAACTGAACCTTTTTTTTATTTTAATAATATGAATATAATACGTTTAGCAAATCGTTCTGATGCTAAATCAATTCTTGAAGTCTACACCCCATATATTCTCAATACAGCTTTCACGTTTGAAACAGAGGTGCCCCCGTTAAAGGATTTTGAACAAAGAATAATTTCCTGTCTTGAAACATGGCCGTGGCTGGTGGTAGAAGTGGATGGAGTAATTGCAGGATATAGTTATGCAACACGCCACCGGGAAAGGGCGGCGTATCAATGGTGTGTTGAGAGCTCCGTATATATGGACGATAATTTTCAAAAAAAAGGCCTGGCGGGAATATTGTACAATACTTTATTTGAAATATTAAAATACCAGGGCTTTATTAATGTTTATGCGGGCATCACTTTACCTAATGATAAAAGTGTAGCCTTTCATAATAAATTCGGGTTCCAAAAATTTGCCGAGTACAATAATATTGGCTATAAATTGGGTAAATGGCATACAGTTAGCTGGAGGCAATTGCAATTGAATATGCATGCTGAAAATCCTGTTGCCCCGTTACGGCTTCCCGCCGTTGAACCTTCATTTTTGGAAAAGGTCTTTAATGAAAAATCAAAAGGTATATAGCGTTTGCCAAACTCCTACTTGATCTTGTGTTCAATCCATTACTTTTTTTCTCTTTTTTTGTCCCGGCGGGGTTTTCACAGTAAAACCTTTAAATTATAATACATGTTTCTGTGACACCCCGACGATGAAAAGTGACTTCCAATCTTTTTCTCCCGCACCTCAAACTATTTCTCTTCACAAGTATGTTTTTATTAATTTTTGTGATGCATACGGTTCTGTAAATTTTATGAAGCACGAAGAATGAGTTTATTAAATTTAGTGATGCATTCATCGTCGGGGTTTCATCCTGCGCACTTTGCTATTCCATGAAAACCCCGCCGGGACGCAAAAAATAGGTTTTTACAGTAAAACCCTTAAACTATAATACATGGTTCGTGCAACCCCGACGATGAAAAGTGACTTCCAATCTTTTTCTCCCGCACCTTAAACTATTTCTCTTCACATTATGGCTATAAAATTTCAAATACAACAATTTGTATGATTTATTGAAATATGTTTTTGTCCCGGCGGGGTTTTCACAGTAAAACCTTTAAACTATAATACATGTTTCTGTGAAACCCCGACGATGAAAAGTGACTTCCAATATTTTTCTCCCGCGCCTTAAACTATTTTTCTTCACAAGTATGTTTTTATTAATTTTTGTGATGCATACGGTTCTATAAATTTTATGAAGCACGAAGAATGAGTCCATTAAAGTTAGTGATGCATTCATCGTCGGGGTTTCATCCTGTGCACTTTGCTATGCTATGAAAACCCCGCCGGGACGCAATTTCTCTTCACATCATGGCTATAAAATTTCAAATACAAACAATTCATATAATTTATTGAAGCACGAAGAATGAGTTTATTAAAGTTAGTGATGCATTCATCGTCGGGGTTTCATCCTGCGCACTTTGCTATTCCATGAAAACCCTGCCGGGACGCACGCCAGGTACAATTGTGACAAAATCGTTTGGTACGAAATTTTTAAGGATTGAAGTCGCCATAGAGAACCACCGGCATAAGATAATAATAAATCATACCAGCGAAACACAAAGGCGTAAAAAAATAAGCTCAGGTTTTATTTCCTCACACAGTAAAATTGTGATTGATAACTTATGGCCTTATGATAGTGCCATCACTTTTTCTCACCTGCCAGTTTGATTTGGTACTTATCGGGTATTTGGCAGCTTCCTTTTCATTAACATCTACCCCAATCCCCGGAGCTTCATTGATACTCATGTAACCGTTATTCATTGTAGGGCATCCCGGGAAAACAGATTGCAATTTATCAGAAAAATAACCTGCCTCCTGTATGCCGAAATTCCAAATCGAAAGATCAATGTGTGCCTGTGCTGCATGGCCGACAGGAGAAACATCACCCGGACCATGCCATGCAGTTTTCACATTGAAAAATTCGCATAACCTGGCTACTTTAACGGCCGGTGTTATGCCGCCAATCTGTGAGACGTGGCAACGTATATAATCAAAGTAATGGTTAGCGACAGGATCTAAAAATTCATTTACATTATTAAAAAGTTCGCCCATTGCAAAAGGTACGGTGGTACTTGCCCGAAGCTGTTTCCACCAGCCGGTATTTTCAGGAGATAACGGATCTTCAATAAAGAAAGGGCTAAACTCCTCAAGCCGCTTACACATATTAATTACATCCATTGGCTGTACACGTTCATGTACATCATGTAACAATTCAACGGTTTCACCACATGATTTGCGAACCGTTTCAAACAGCTTAGGCACTGATGTCAGATAAGTGTGTACGTTCATATAATTATCATCCGGATATCCAAATCCCGCAGTTTTGAAATCCGGTTTATCTTCTGCCGCTCCTACTGCTCCATACCCACCTTGCTGTATTCTTACATGCTTGAAACCCTGCCCCATAAATTTTTTTACATTTTCAACAACTGCTTCGGGATCGTTTCCACTGGCATGCGCATAGCATGAAATCGCAAACCGGCTTTTTCCCCCAAGGAGCTGATAAACCGGCATGTTTGCCCGTTTACCTTTTATATCCCATAGCGCCTGGTCGAGGCCGCTTAGTGCATTGTTCAACACAGGCCCGTTGCGCCAATAAGAACTTACATAAAATGATTGCCACATGTCTTCGATATTATCAACATCTTTTCCTATACAGAAATCGTTCATATAGCTATCAATCGCCGTCACTACGGCTGCCGCCCTTTGCGTAAATGTTGCGCAACCCAACCCGTATAAGCCAGGCTCGCTTGTTTCTATCTTTACTACAATTAAGTTAGAGCCTGCAGGTGCAGTCGCAATTACTTTTACATTTTTAATTGTAACCGGTGGCGCACCTTTTGCATAATCAGGCTTTTCATAGGCTTCAGCCCTGGCCCGCGAGCTGCCAAATAATCCTAAGACGCCGGCAGTTGAACCTACCGCCATCATTTTTAAAATGCTTCTGCGGTTGGTTGAAAATTCATCTTGTACCTTTTTCATAATATTTTCTTTTGAAGTTGGTTATGAATTTATTGAAATTTTTCCAGGATTGTTTCCCGGTGAAAAATGCCGGAATTAATATGATGCAGCCCATACATTCTTAATCTACGTTTAACCTTATTAGTTATCCTGCATTTTTTTCTTCTGGTGAAAAACTAAAAAATGCTGGTAATTGTAATTCCGGGGTAATAATATCCAATTTATTTGCATTGAATATTTATGTCCTGAAATTTTCCCATTCTATATTTATTTTTTGCCTGGTAAAGCAAAGGCAATTATATATCCGCCGGAATTCTGTTTATCTCCCGCAACTGAAACCGCTATAAATTGTTTCCCATTTACCATATAAGTGCAGGGACTGCCGGTTACTGCACCTGGAAGAGTAATCTCCCATAATAATTTTCCTGTATTCTTATCAAAAGCAAAAAATTTCTTATCTCTTGTACCGCCAAAAAATACCAGCCCACCTTTTGTAACAATGGGTCCCGGCGAACTTTGACCGCCGGTAATATCCGCACCCGGCTTCTGAAGTTCGGGGTAGTTGCCTACCGGTATCTTCCATTCGTATTCGCCGGTATTAAGATTTATGGCATTTAATGTACCCCACGGCGGTTTCACGGCCGGATGCCCATCTGGTCCCCTGAATTGCTTGTATGCGGTAACGTTTAAATATTTATCAGCGCTATCAATTATACCGGATTGAGCGCTTACATTTTCGCGGGCAATCTCGTTTTGATGAATTTCTATTAAATTATTTTCTTCATCAGTCAGGTCATTATTTTTAATCTGAAACAGATAAGAAATGATTGCTTTTTCCTGGCCTTTCAACACGCTTGCGAATGCAGGCATCTTACCGCTACCTTGTTCAATCCGCTGAAGGATGGCTGCTTCATTCATCCTGTCACGCAGACCGATCAAAGATGGATACTCAGGCTGAATACCTTTGCGATCCGATCCATGGCAACCAGAGCAATAAGTTTGATAAAATATTTTCCCCCGGACCATTAAGCTTGATGATACTTTAACCGGCTCCATTTTTTGTAGCAAAGCAATTTCAGGTGACTCATTTGATTTTACGTATAAAACTCCTGTAGAGCGATCATAAGCAGCGCCACCCCATTCGGAGCCGCCTGTTGTTGCCGGGAAACATAGAGTTCCGCGGGTAGAAGGCGGAGTAAACAGCCCCTCATATCTTAACTCATTAAATCTTTTGAGCAAAGAATCGTGCGATGCTGCCGAAAAATCGAACAGATCATCCCTGGACATAAACTGCCGGGAAAATGGCAAGGGTTTAAGTGGAAAAGGCTGAGTTGGCCAGGCTTCCTCTCCCGGTACATCTGATACAGGAACTTTACGTTCTTCTATGGGAAACAATGATTCTCCTGTCTCACGATTAAGCACATAAATAAATCCAACTTTTGAAACCTGGGCTACCGCATCTGTTTTTTTTCCATCTTTTTCAACTGTCACTAAATTGGGAGGAGCAGGTAAATCGTAATCCCACAAATCATGATGTATAGTTTGAAAATACCAGATAAGTTTTCCTGATTTTGCTTCAAGCGCTACAATGCAATTGCCAAATAAATTTTTTCCCAAACGGTCTGCTCCATAAGAATCATAAGATGGAGATCCGAGCGCCAAAAAAACTATACCACGTTTTTTATCCAGGCTCATACCTGCCCAGTCATTTGCACCACCGGCATATTTCCATGCATCTTTAGGCCACGTTTCGTATCCCGTTTCTCCGGGTAAAGGAATAGTGTGAAAGGTCCATACTAATTTACCTGTACGAATATCATAAGCCCGCTCATAGCCAGGCTGGCCTCCATACAATTCTGAGACTTCAGTCCCTAATATTAAAAGGTTATTATAAACAATCCCGGGAGAGGTTGGCCTTACTGATATTTTATCAGCAGCGTTTCTCATGCCAATATTCATGCTTACTTTTCCTTCTACGCCAAAAGTAGTAATGGGCTTACCTGTTGCTGCATTTACGGCATATAAGTTATCACCCGCGGTAAACAATATTCTTTTGTCACTACCTTCTTCCCAGTACGTGACTCCGCGATTCACGCCGCCGCCTTCACCTCCATTAAAAGGATCAAATGACCATATTTGTTGTCCATTGCCTGCATTGATAGCATACACCCTGTGTCGTGCTGAAGTAGCATACATTACACCATCAATTATTATGGGATTACATTCACTACGCCAGTGCCGTGAACTATCAGGCGCATCATTCGGGGAAAATGTCCAGGCTATTTTTAGCTGGCTGACATTCTGTTTGTTTACCTGTTTTAATTCCGAATAGCCTGAACTTTCTTCATCTGCTTTATAAAGTCTCCAGTCATTAATTTTATTTTGTTCCGGCTCACATCTCACACAAAAAAATATAGCAAAAAACGGAAGCAACCACTCTCTGTTTTTGTTTAAAATTTTAAGGAATTGCTTTCTTTTAAATAAGTTTTTTGTCATACAATTTGCTATATTTCGTGCCTTTTAAAGAACTCATAATTACCTTCTTATTTTCTTCGGGTTCTAATAAAGGAGCCAATCATGAATTGTTGCTATCCGGAAATATATTTTGCCTGATTCAGTGTAAGATTTTTTAATTTGTCCATTCACAAAATAAATATAATGAAAAACTGGTTCGTGAGTTGTAGCCATGGATGAGCTGTAATAAATTTCCCCTGCAACAGTTCTTTTTTTGGGAGTTGTCTGACTCTAAAAAATTTGTCCCGGCGGGGTTTTCACAGTAAAATCTTTAAACCATAATACATGTTTCTGTGAAACCCCGACGATGAAAAGTGACTTGCAATCTTTTTCTCCCGCAACTTAAACTATTTCTCTTCAAATCATGACTATAAAATTTCAAATACAACAATTCGTATGATTTATTAAAGGCATGAAGAATGAGTTTATTAAAGTTAGTGATGCATTCATCGTCGGGGTTTTTTGTCCCGGTGGGGTTTGATTTGTCCCGGCGGGGTTTTCACAGTAAGACCTTTAAAATTATAATACGTGTTTCTGTGAAACCCCGACGATGAAAAGTGACTTCCAATCTTTTTCTCCCGCACCTTAAACTATTTCTCCTCAAATCATGGCTATAAAATTTCAAATGCAACAATTCGTATGATTTATTGAAGGCACGAAGAATGAGTTTATTAAAGTTAGTGATGCATTCATCGTCGGGGTTTTTGTCCCGGCGGGGTTTTCACAGTAAAACCTTTAAATTATAATACATGTTTCTGTGAAACCCCGACGATGAAAAGTGACTTCCAATCTTTTTCTCCCGCACCTCAAACTATTTCTCTTCACATCATGGCTATAAAATTTCAAATGCAACAATTCGTATGATTTATTGAAATATGTTTTTATTAATTTTTGTGATGCATACAGTTCTGTAAATTTTATGAAGGCACGAAGAATGAGTTTACTAAAGTTAGTGATGCATTCATCGTCGGGGTTTCATCCTGCGCACTTTGCCATGCTATGAAAACCCCGCCGGGACACAGAAATATGTTTTTATTAATTTTTGTGATGCATACAGTTCTATAAATTTTATGAAGGCACGAAGAATGAGTTTACTAAAGTTAGTGAATGCATTCATCGTCGGGGTTTCATCCTGCGCACTTTGCCATGCTATGAAAACCCCGCCGGGACACAGAAATGGCATACAGTTAGCCGGAGGCAATTGCAATTGAATACGCATGCTGAAAATCCTGTTGCCCCGTTACAGCTTCCCGCCGTTGAACTTTCGTTTTTGGAAAAAGTCTTTAATGAAAAATCAAAAGGTATATAGCGTTTGTCAAACTCCTACTTGATCTTGTGTTCAATCCATTACTTTTTTTCCCTTTCGTAATAACTCCTTACAAGGCCATTCGAAGCCGTTTCGGTTCGTACATGTTTAAAATGCAGGTCAGCATCGATAAAATCAAACAATGGAATTCCGCTACCGATAAGCACCGGAACTCTTGAAATGATTAACTCATCAACCAGGTCTTCTTTTAAAAAACTTTGTACCACCTTGCCGCCGTCAATATACAGGCGGTTAAGGCCCATATTTGAAAGATGGCCTAAGAGCGCTTTCGGCTCCATAGAAAGAAGGGTTACCTTATCACTTAAATCAGCAGGTATGTGCTTTATGGTAGTGCTTAAAAGAAATGCTTTTTTTTCATAAGGCCACGAAGGAAATGTCAACACTTTTTCATAAGTACCTTTTCCCAACACAATGCGCATCAATCCGGGTCATATACCTGTTGTATGCATCCACAACTTCTTCACTGGCATAGGGTGTAAGCCAGTCAATGTCGCCGTCTTTTCTTGCAATAAAGCCATCAAGACTTGTCCCTACATAAACAGATATTTTCATTTCATTATTAAAAATTCAAAAATTGTTTTAATCAAAATACGAAAAATACCGATTGAACATATGAACAAAAAGTAACCCGCATCCGGCGATTGTTATTTATTTTTTGCCAACACCATTACCTTTTTCCCGTTATTTAATATATTTGAAATCTCTATTTGAAATTTACTGCGAAGGTTTGACGCCCTGCTTTAATTTAAGCTAACGATGTACTATTAGAATTGCTGCCTGAAAGTAAGCGTATTTAATGTTTTTGTAATCACTTATTACAGGAAAGCTATAATTAATTCGTGCTTATATTTGAACCAGACTTTTGCATATTGAGAGCCTCCTTTACTAAACATCAAATGCTGTAAACGCATATTGCTATTTGCTAATAAACTTATAAGCCGGTTTGAACCAAAACGCAGAACAAATTGCCCGTGATAAAATTGACTCCTTACTACAGGGGAGTGGTTGGGTTGTTCAAAGCAAATCAACCACTAATCTTAAGGCTGCAACTGGAGTTGCTATTACAGAATATCAGACTGATGTGGGCCCTGCTGACTACGTACTGTTTGTAAATGCAAGACCGGTTGGTATTATAGAAGCCAAAAGAGTAGAAGAGGGTGTTCGGCTCACAATGCATGAAACCCAAACCGAAGGTTATGCTTCTGCAAAACTCAAATATGTAGAGAATAAGAAATTACTTTTTGGTTACGAAAGCACCGGTGATGTTACAAGGTTTACGGATTTCCGTGATCTCAAACCACGCTCACGACCTGTATTTACTTTCCATCGGCCGGAAACTTTTGCGGACTGGCTTAGGCAGGATAAATCGCTAAGAACAAGATTGCATGATATACCGGCTTTACCGGAAGAGGGATTAAGAGACTGCCAAGTTGTTGCTATTAATAATTTAGAGAAATCATTTAAAGACAATCATCCAAAGGCATTGATTCAAATGGCTACCGGCTCCGGCAAAACGTACACGGCCATTACATTTATTTATCGCCTGTTAAAATATGCAAACGTAAAACGTGTTTTGTTTCTCGTGGATACAAAGAATTTAGGTGAGCAGGCCGAGCAGGAATTTATGGCTTTTGTGCCCAATGATGATAACAGGAAGTTTACAGAACTATATGCGGTAACAAGATTGAAGAGCAGTTTTATTCCTGAGGATAACCAGGTATATATTTCCACCATACAAAGAATGTATTCCATTCTGCAGGGTAAAGAAATGGATGAAAGCGCTGAAGAAACGAATCCGAATGAATACAAGGAAAGGGAGCCTGCGCCTGTAGTGTACAATGAAAAAGTGCCTATAGAATTCTTTGATTTTATAGTGATTGATGAATGCCATCGCAGCATTTATAATTTATGGAAGCAGGTGCTGGATTACTTTGATGTGTTCCAGGTAGGACTAACTGCCACGCCTGACAACAGAACCTTTGGTTATTTTAATAAAAATATTGTAAGCGATTATGGATATGAAAAAGCTGTGATTGATGGCGTGCTGGTTCCTTACAATGTATTTACAGTTGAAACAAAAATTACCAAAGATGGGGCAAAGATTGAAATAGGTGAGAAGGTGGATAAGCGCCAAAGGCAAACGAGAATAAAGTTTTGGGAAAGCGTGGATGAAGATATTGAATACAGCGGCAAACAGCTTGACAGGGACATTGTAAACCTTAACACGATACGAACTATTATCCGTGGTATAAGAGATAACCTTCCTAAAATGTTCCCTGACGAACAGAGCTTGAGCTCCCTCTCCCCTGAAGAGGGCGGGGGGTGAGGCCTTTGAAGTGCCCAAGACATTAATATTCGCGAAAACAGATTCGCATGCCGAAGATATTATTGAAATAGTAAGAGATGAATTTGCAGAAGAAAATAAGTTCTGTAAAAAGATAACCTATAAAAGTGAGGAAGATCCCAAGAGTATATTAAGCCAGTTTCGCAATGATTATTATCCACGTATAGCCGTAACAGTTGACATGATTGCGACAGGTACTGATATCCGCCCGCTGGAAGTGCTGGTATTTATGCGGGATGTAAAAAGCCGCAGCTATTATGAACAGATGAAAGGCCGTGGCACCCGTACCTGTTCGCTGGAAGAGTTGAAGGCGACGGGTACACCTGCTGCTAAATTCACCAAAGATCATTTTGTAATTATTGACGCCATAGGTGTAGAGAGTTCGCAAAAGACTGACAGCCGGCCCCTGGAGAAAAAGCCGGGGATGAGTTTGAAAGATGTGTTGCAGCATATTGCCATGGGCAACAGGGATGAAGAATTGCTGAGCACATTGGCGAACCGGTTGATAAGGCTGGATAAACAAATAAATGATAAAGAGAAAACAAATTTTGCAGAACAGGCAAACGGGCAAACCATACATCATGTAGTGAAACAATTGCTCAATGCTTATGACCCGGATACATTGAAAGTTTAAAAGTTAAAAGTTGAAAGTGAAAAATTAGGAGCATCGCCGGCAGAAATTGGCACCGCAATTAATAATGAACATGAAAGATTAATAGAAGATGCAGTTGCTGTATTTAATAATCCTGATTTGCGGAATTATATAATTGATGTTCGCAAAAAATACGATCAAATAATAGACGGAGTAAACGTTGATGAAATTATTAATATCGGTTGGGTGAAAGACCAGCAGGCTGCGGCATCACTTACCATTAGCAACTTTGCCGCATGGATTGAAACACATAAAGATGAAATAACTGCGCTGCAGATATTTTACGGCCAGCCCTACCGCCGCAGGGAGCTTACTTTTAAAATGATCAAAGACCTGTTTGATAAAATAAAAACAGAGCAACCTTTATTAGCGCCTATGCATGTATGGAATAGCTTATGCTACGACAAGCTGAGCACAAGTTCAGTCGAAAAGCTCAGCACAAGCTACCTCACCAAAGAACGAACTAATTGCATTGGTAAGCCTGGTACGTAAAGTAAGCGGCATTGATGAAACACTTACCGCTTATGATAAAACAGTTGATAAGAATTTCCAGGAATGGGTATTTAAAAAACAGGCCGGGGCTACCTTAAAATTTACCGAAGAGCAAATGCAATGGCTGCGTATGATAAAAGATTATGTAGCCAATAGCTTTCATGTGGAGAAAGAAGATTTTGAACTGGACCCTTTTAATAAAAACGGCGGCCTCGGTAAGATGTGGCAATTGTTTGGAGAAAAGACGGATGAAATTATTAATGAGTTAAACGAGGTATTAGCCGCATAACTTCTATGAACCAGGTAGAATCAAGAATATTAATTGAAGAACTAGATACAGATGGTCACAGCCCGATGAAGTTTATCTGCTCTGATGGTTCAATGTACTATGTAAAATACCGTTCCGGGAAATCCCTTAACAAGAAAGAAATTAATTGCCTTGTTTTTGAAATGGTTTGCACAAAGCTTTTACAGCAGTTGAATGTTCCTGTTCCTGACGATGCACTGGTTACCATTAATGGAAACTCCTACGTGCCCGGACAGCTTAAAGTAAATAAAAAATATATAAAGCATGGGATAATAGCATGGGGTTCCAAAGAAATTATCCAGTCAGATTTGATAAAAGAAATCGAACAGGTAAAAAGGAAAACGGAGTTTAATAAATTACAGAACCCTGCTGATTTAATACGGATCGCCATTTTCGACCTTTGGGTAGATAATGCTGACCGCCATGCGGAAAATTATAATTTATTGGTAAACATGGAAAATGGAAAATTGAGAATCATAGCTATAGACCATGCTTTTACTTTTGGTGGGTTAAAGGGAATGAATATCTTTAATGCTGCAACTGAGCCCCATTCCTATAAAAAATTAATTGAAAGTCAATACTACCGTTCTGTTGTAAGGCATTTTAACAAGTTTGAACGTTTTGAAATAGCCCTTGGGTTCCTATCTTTGATAGTTGAATTGAATCTTGAAAAGTTGATAAATGAAGTTTTTGAAGAAATACCGTCCCAGTGGGGCATTAGCCCGATATTGAAGAAAAGGATTATAGATTTTCTTCAATCTAAGCAACGTATTACATCTATACAACAAATCTGTAATCAACAATTACAGAAAAACTTCAGAAGGAAAAAATCATGAAAAGTTTATTATCCATCATTTACCTGCAAACAAATACTGTCTCCGGCGAAAAGATTGCAACAGGTTTATTGACTGTAAGTGAGAGTGATATTTTCTTTAAAGTATCAGAACAAAAAATAAAGCTGGCGTCAAAATTATCAACGACTGATTTATTGAAACATGCAGAAATAAGTTTTGCATTAATCAGTAATAAAGTAAGTGAAACCAATAAAGAAAACAAAAGCCACACCTTGCTTAAAAATGAATCTTTATTTACCAAAGAATACATTACCTATCTCAATAAATACAGCAAAGGACTTATACAATTCGACCTACCGAAAGCTTTTGCGGGAGCTATTGATAAAAAGACATTCAAAAATTTGTTCCAGCAATTTATAGGGACATGGGAAGAAGAGCAACATTCTGAAAATAAGCACACACAATTTCATACGGTAATAAAGAAAAAACTGAACAAGCCTGTATTCAAAGAAAAAACAGATATTGATTACTTACTGAAACCAGGAAAGATTGAAGGCATATTAAAGCCGCAGGATATTACACTCATAAGTAAGAATGGAAATATATTGGCGGCACAGGCGATTGACTTTCATCACAGCGAGGAAGTGATTACCAAACATACTTATGAACTGGAAGTAATTATTAACTCCCTGGAAAAGCTGGGAAAGGACAATATTGATAAAAAGCACAAGGGAAGTTATTACTTGGTGTTTAATAAACCTGTAAAAAGCAGTCCGCAGGAAAAGCTGCTGAATGAAATTAAAAAAACAAAATCAGGCATTATGCATATTGAAGAAGCCGGCTATTTAGAAGAATTAGAAAGTAAATTGCAAAAGGAAAACTACAATAAATTTTCATTATTTGAAGCCAGCTTATAGTTTTAAATAAATAATTTGTAAGCCTCCTGTTTTGGGGGCTTTTTTATTGGGAATAAAATATATTTTTATAGCAACGTGGATGGCAGATTAAACATGTAAGAAAATTGAAATTGATCGCTAAGTTGAGAACCTATAAATGCCGTATTAAGTCCATATTAACGCCGCTCTAACTTCGCTTGTAAGAATGATAAAAATGACAGAAGAAATAAAGGAAAATAAAAATGGTTTGCCAAAAGATTGGAAGTGGGTGAAGTTCGGGAGAAGTGTGTGAAAAAATGTCAAATGGTGCAAACGCTAAGCAGTCCGATGATAAAATCGGGCTCCCTATTTCCAGAATAGAAACTATTTGGAATGAGACAATTGATTTAGGCAGAGTGAAATATATTCAAGAAAATGATATAGCTTTTGTCGAAAAGTATTCATTAAAAAAAGATGACATTTTATTTAGTCACATCAACAGTGACATTCATTTAGGAAAGACCCAATCTTTAAAAATCAAACTAAAACATTAATTCATGGAATTAATCTATTGCTAATTAGGTCCAACAACGATGCTTTAGCTGATTTTTTTAATTATCAATTCAGATATAAAAGAAGAAGAGGAGAATTCATAAGCATTGCTCGAAAATCAGTAAATCAATCTTCGATTAATCAACCGAAATTGAAAAATGTAGATTTTTTTCTTCCTCCCAAACCCACACAACAAGCCATTGTTTCCAAAATAGAAGAACTCTTTAGTGAGTTAGACAAAGGTATAGAACAATTAAAAACTGCACAGCAGCAATTAAAAACTTACCGGCAGTCTGTATTAAAATGGGCATTTGAAGGGAAACTAACAGGAAGTCTGAACCATGATTCTTTTGATTTACCTGATGAACATGATTTAAATATTGCAGCGGAACCAGGTGTTGATTATAGCAGTAAAAAAAATCAGGGTAATCAGGATAATTCTGTAAATCATGGTTCAGACAAAGGTAAATTGCCGAAGGGATGGAAGTGGACAACACTTGGGGAAATTTGTGATCCAAACAGAAAATGCTCCTATGGCGTATTAGTTCCAGGTAACCATGTAGAAAATGGCGTGACTCTCTTAAGAGTTGGAGATATAAATGACAAAGGGTTAATTGACCAAAATGAAATGAAAAAAATCTCCCCAATAGTAGCAAGTAAGTTTAAGAGAACTTTTTTAGAAGGAGGAGAAATTGTTATTTCTTTAGTTGGAAGGATTGGAAGCACGGCAGTTGTTCCCATTAGCTTGAAAGGCGCTAATACAGCAAGAGCTGTTGGTGTTATTCCTGTGTCCAAAAATATTTCAGCAAAGTTTGTGGAAGCTATGCTCAGGTCTCCAGATAAGATAAGAGAGCATAATGACAGTTCACATGAAGTTGCAAGAAAGACATTAAATCTTGAAGATGTAAGTTAAGTCAAAACACCCACTTCCATCATATGAAGAACAAAATAAAATCGTACAAGAAATCGAAAGACGTCTCAGCGTAGCCGATAAAATAGAAGCCAACATAACCCAAAGCCTGCAACAGGCTGAGGTATTAAGGCAAAGTATTTTAAAGAAGGCTTTTGAGGGAAGGTTAGCGTAAATAAAGAAACTATCATTAAACATATCAAAGCAACTATCATGAAATTAATTAAAATCACTCCAAATCAAGGTCGCGGCACAGTTCCAATCTATATTAACAGCTTAGAAATTCTAAGAATAGATTTTGGGGACGATGAAACGAAGGATGGCTGTAAACTCACATTAAAAAATGGAGATGTACTTGAGTTATTCGACAAGGCAAAAGACATTTTTGATGCAGTGAATTCATAAAGTTGCAAAAGAACAGAACAGTTCCAGGAAATTGAAAGCCGCCTCAGTGTAGCCGATAAAATGGAAGAAAGCATTGGCTGTAGAAATGAATCTGCAAAAAATTTCTTATAGCCGGGAACATGAAATGGAAATTTTTTATAAAGGGGAAAGTATAGGAACACGCAGGGTAGATTTTTTTGTTGAAGGAAAGATCATGGTTGAGTTAAAAGCAATCATTCAATTAGAAGATGTGCATCTGGCACAAGCGATCAACTACCTTGAGGCGTATAAAATGGATATAGGATTACTAATAAATTTTGGCGCCAGAAGCCTTGAATTTAAAAGAGTAATGAAACCTATAAAAAAATCATAGTCAATCAAAAAATCAATTAAATCATAGTTCGGATAAATGAACAACACCACCACAAACACTTCCTCCATTGTCTCCAAAGTATGGGCCTTCTGCAACACGCTTCGTGATGATGGTGTAGGCTATGGAGATTATCCTGGAGCAGCTTACTTATTTGCTGTTTTTAAAAATGGCAGATGAATACAACAAGCCGCCGTATAACCGTACCATGCCTATTCCAAAAGCATATTCATGGGAAACACTTACCAATAAAAGCGGTGATGAACTGGAAGTGCATTATAATAACCTGCTGCGGGAACTGGGAAAAGAAAAAGGAATACTCGGCCAGATATTTACCAAGAGCCAGAATAAAATAACAGACCCTGCAAAGTTGTATAAACTCATTGCGCTCATCAATGCAGAGCAATGGGTGCTGATGGGTGTAAAAGACAAAGGCGATATTTATGAAGGCCTGCTGGAGAAAAATGCAGAAGATACCAAGAGTGGCGCCGGTCAGTATTTTACACCAAGAGCATTGATAAAAGCAATGGTAGCATGTTTGCGCCCAGAGCCAATGAAAACCATTGCAGACCCTGCCTGTGGTACCGGCGGTTTCTTCTTAGCTTCTTATGATTTTATAACAGATGAAAATAATGATACTCGATCAAGAGCAAAAGAAATTCCTGAAATACGATACCTTTTTTGGTAATGAAATTGTGGCGGGCACAAGGAGGCTGGCCTTAATGAATTTGTTCCTGCATAACATTGGAGATATAGACAGTGATCATATTTTTATTTCTCCCAACGATTCATTAATCGCAGCATCAGAAACAAGATATGATTATGTGATGGCCAATCCGCCCTTTGGTAAAAAAAGCAGCATGACTTTTACCAACGAAGAAGGCGAACAGGAAAAAGAAGACCTTACTTACAACCGCCAGGATTTTTGGGTAACTACCAGCAACAAACAACTCAACTTTGTACAGCATATAATCAATGCTTAAAACAACAGGCCTGGCCGCAGTAGTATTACCTGATAATGTTTTGTTTGAAGGTGGTGCAGGCGAAACCGTCAGAAAGAAATTATTGGAAACAACAGACCTGCATACGATACTTCGTTTGCCCACGGGAATATTTTATGCCAATGGAGTAAAAGCAAATGTTTTATTCTGGGATGGCAAACCATCCAGCAAAGACCCATGGACAAAAGAAGTCTGGATATATGATTACCGCACCAACATTCATCATACCTTAAAAAAGAATCCATTAAAGCTGGATGACCTTAAAGATTTTATAGAATGTTATAACCCAACGAACAGGCATAAACGAAAAGAAACATATGATGTCTCAAACGACATCCGGAAGGCCGATGGAGAAAGTTTACTTATGATGAAATCATCGCAAGAGATAAAACATCGTTAGACATCACCTGGTTAAAAGATAAATCATTGGCTGATTTAGATAACCTTCCTGATCCTGATGTATTGGCTTTGGATATTGTGGAGAATTTAGAGGCAGGGTTGGAGAGTTTTAGAAGTATTGTTGAAAAATCAAAAGTCTGAAGCAGATAATCTAAAAGGATGCGGGAATTGGCAAAATTTAATCAGTAGTAGTCAATAATATAGCATGGCAATTTTCGCGGGAACTATACAGGAATTCTCAAAATTTATAGGTGCATATGCCCGGATAAAGGTGATGTATATTGCCGCCAGACATAAGAAACAAATCGGGAAATGTGAACATTGTGGCTCTTTAGGGAATCTTGAAGCTGCACATATAAACGGCAAGGAAAGACCCCTTATAATCAGTAATATCTTAGGAGAACACTTTGACGGCACGCAAGTGAAAATAGACTTGAATGAATTTGAAGATAAGTTTGTTGCAGCCCACCTTCCAATTGAAAATACAATAAAGATTCTTTGCAAGTCTTGTCACAGGGAGTACGACCGCAAAAGAAAGATACACGAATTAGGGGATGAGACTGATCAAAATGCCGGGAAGGGTTCCAGCCCAATTCAAAATCAGGAAGCAGGTATTATTGAAACACTTATTTTTAACACCATGAATAAGAATAAAGCATTGCAAATTGCGTATTCGCATTTGAAATTACCATTGAATAATGGGAATACTATTTTTTCCAATATTGTTGGGTCATCGCCAATGTGGTGGTTGCAGCCGCAGAATGATAAATTTCAATCTGATTTATTCATAATATTAAATCACGATTCTGTAAATAAACTTTATTTTTTCAAGTTACCTGCCGGAACAATTCAAAAGCCCGGCGTCTATTTTAAGCAAAGGAATGACAGGTACAGGAGAGATTGCTCGGACATCTATATTCCCATTTCGGGTATAAAATTCGTGAGAAGAACGGATTTGATTTCACAAAGTATCTATTGGACAGAGTTAAATATTAAATATCACTCCGCACGACTCTCTACTTCTCAAAGGGTAACTTAAAAATTGTAAAGCATTATGCAATTTTTTATGCGGAAATTAAAAATATAAATCAATGGAAAATTACCAGGGATATGAAAATTGGTTAAAGGCAAATGATTATGTTTCATGGAAGACGTACCTGAGCTTTATGAGACAAATTGAAAATACCTTACTAGTTAAAGATTTCGATAAAATAAGATCGATAACAGTACTTGAGCAGTTGTTTAAACAACTTGAAGTAAACAGGGCTTTTACTGCCAGAAGTAAATCAGATAAGGATAATATACTTTCCGGCTTCAGAGCTTACATTAAATACATATAATGGACAAAAGAAAAATAAAACTGCAGGTTATGATCCCCCA
The DNA here is from genome assembly GCA_963798665.1 of uncultured Chitinophagaceae bacterium. Classification (GTDB taxonomy): domain Bacteria; phylum Bacteroidota; class Bacteroidia; order Chitinophagales; family Chitinophagaceae; genus Ginsengibacter. Next base: position 304,193 of record CAWCUN010000001.1, read on the forward strand.
GCTATCCGTAGAATGTTTAAATAACTAGGGAAAGTGAGAATATATTATCTTTATTAATACATTTCGGAGAAATGTTTCATTGCAAAAAAATCTCCACGAAAAATAAATCAATCCTAAAACATTTCAATCATGAAAAAGTTCTTCGCATGGATATTGTTTGCATTTACGTTGTTTTCAATCTCATGCAACCCAACTGGAACTTCAGAGAATAAGACCGCCTCTAACGTTGATTCTTCACAGCTGACACCACCTCGTCCCTGCAGGTCACGCCCCCATCCACACAACGGCCATATAAGGATTATAGATTATGATATCAGCGACCAGTCGCTGACTCTCGTGACCGACGGAGACGACGACGCAGCATGGCTTGTAGTACCGTCAGGACATTTGCTAAAGTGGGTGATCGATCCCCATTGTCCTGCTGGTCTTCACATAGATAATATTGCAGCTGACGGTAACTATTCAAATGAAGGTGGTTTCTTTTCTAAGCTACCCCACCCGGTCGGGAATCACTGGGAAGCCACAATCGGAAATCCTGGGTCAGCGAATGACAAAGGGTATATTGAAAAGTATTATATCAAGTGGTCTGTAGCCGGCAACACAAACACATATGTGTTCGACCCACTCATGCAAATCAATCCCAAGACACCTTTATATTAATCCGTATCCAGCTGAGTCCTCTACGTTCGACCCACTTGGCGGGTGTCCTTCTTTCCCCTAATTAGTCCAAGCATATACAAGAAGTTTGCATTGGCGCAAGAATGAGGAGGGGGCAAGTGCGAAAGCCTTCTTGTGCCACAGAAAAGAGCGACGTATCTTTATGTGTAATAAGCTTTATTATGAAAGAGTGGTCGCCGGCATTAAGGTGCGGTTAGCATCACAAGGCACAAGTAGGCTTGGCTTCGGGCTATGCCTCATACTTGCGATTTCTATGATTCCACCAAACAATATTTATAGTTTTTTTCGTACAATCTTTTTTGGTTAACGCAGGCAAAAATTCTATGGATAATTTTGTTTTTAACTGCATTTAGAACATTCATTTTATTCTTTCCTTCTGCAACTTTTCTTTCATAATATTCACGCAAATCATCACTAAACCTGGCTGCAACTAATGCGGTCATGTGTAATAAAGATTTTGCTTTCATATTTGCTTTTTTACTCGTTCTGGTTTTCCCTCTCACGCTTGTTCCCGATGTATGTTCGAAAGGAGCAATACCTGCATAACATGCATATTTTCGCGGATCATTTATTTTTCTAAACTCATTGGTGTTGATAACAATTTCAGTTGCTGTTATTTTTCCAACACCTGGTATTGATTCAATTATGGAAAAAAGTTCTTTAAGTTTTTCATCACAATCAATTACTTTTTTTATCTCTTCTTCTGTTTTTTTAATGTCTTCCTCAAGAGCTTTGATACTTTGTTTGCAACACTTCATCATCTGAGCAGAAGATTCTTTATCAATAAATTTCTTATCTTCTTTAATTGTATTGCTTATTTGCTTCCTGGCATTGAGCAACCGCTCTCTAATACCGCTTAATCTTTTGAGATGCCTGATTACAGTGCGTTCCGGCTGCCACAAAGTTAAAAACTCTTTATTCTTAAAAGCGTATAAAGCAATTCTATAGGAATCAACTTTATCATTCTTGCCTCTTAATAAACCACCTGATTGTTTTATTTGTACAGATGATTCTAAGCATACTGCCAACTTCTTTTCTTCCATTACTTTTAAAAAATGGCTATTATAAATTCCGGTATGCTCCAAACAAAAAAGACAATCATGTAAAAGGATTTTTTGATCTCTAACCAGCTTCTTTAAAAATGTTTTGATAGATTGATCACTATTAACAATCTGTTCATACATTTTCTTTTCATTGTTGTTAAGGATTGTAATATCCAGTGTTTGTTTTGATACATCAATGCCGATAAACCATTGGTAACTCATAAATTTGTTTTTAAATTTAAACAATGGTTAACCAGTTTTGAACACTATCAAAGCCTTGCTAATGGGTCTTACCCAAATTTCTATTTGATGCCTGTTCAAAATAGCGGCAGCAGTCTAAATCGCAAGATAGGTCTCACCTGGCCAACGAGGGATAGTGCACTGATGCCGCTTGGCTAACTTATCAATACTAATATCACCAATAAATTTTAATATTAGACTGATACAAACCTAAAGGCCATTACGGGAGATTACACGACTGAAGAATATTAGATAGCCAAAGAACTTTCCGGTAGAATCAGTGTATCCTGTCTTTCAGGAAGAATCAAGGGAGCCCATACCCTTTGGGAAGCTGTTTTGTATTCTTACGCCTTGGCTTGCGGTCTCACTATACCAATCAATTTTGTTTTGTCCTTTAGAGGAAGTGCAAAACACAAGCATCGAGAATAAGGTATATATCCGTAAGTATTTCATTTTTTCTTCTTTTTATGCCTTGCCGGTGTTCCAAAAAAGACTCTCCCTCTATAAAGTCACATGCCCCCTAATTAGTCCAAGCATATACAAGAAGTTTGCATTGGCGCAAGAATGAGGAGGGGGCAAGGGCGAAAGCCTTCTTGTGCCACAGAAAAGAGCGACGTATCTTTATGTGTAATAAGCTTTATTATGAAAGAGTGGTCGCCGGCCATTAAGGTGCGGTTAGCATCACAAGGCACAAGTAGGCTTGGCTTCGGGCTATGCTTCATACTTGCGATTTCTATGATTCCACCAAACAATATTTATAGTTTTTTTCGTACAATCTTTTTTGGTTAACGCAGGCAAAAATTCTATGGATAATTTTGTTTTTAACTGCATTTAGAACATTCATTTTATTCTTTCCTTCTGCAACTTTTCTTTCATAATATTCACGCAAATCATCACTAAACCTGGCTGCAACTAATGCGGTCATGTGTAATAAAGATTTTGCTTTCATATTTGCTTTTTTACTCGTTCTGGTTTTCCCTCTCACGCTTGTTCCCGATGTATGTTCGAAAGGAGCAATACCTGCATAACATGCATATTTTCGCGGATCATTTATTTTTCTAAACTCATTGGTGTTGATAACAATTTCAGTTGCTGTTATTTTTCCAACACCTGGTATTGATTCAATTATGGAAAAAAGTTCTTTAAGTTTTTCATCACAATCAATTACTTTTTTTATCTCTTCTTCTGTTTTTTTAATGTCTTCCTCAAGAGCTTTGATACTTTGTTTGCAACACTTCATCATCTGAGCAGAAGATTCTTTATCAATAAATTTCTTATCTTCTTTAATTGTATTGCTTATTTGCTTCCTGGCATTGAGCAACCGCTCTCTAATACCGCTTAATCTTTTGAGATGCCTGATTACAGTGCGTTCCGGCTGCCACAAAGTTAAAAACTCTTTATTCTTAAAAGCGTATAAAGCAATTCTATAGGAATCAACTTTATCATTCTTGCCTCTTAATAAACCACCTGATTGTTTTATTTGTACAGATGATTCTAAGCATACTGCCAACTTCTTTTCTTCCATTACTTTTAAAAAATGGCTATTATAAATTCCGGTATGCTCCAAACAAAAAAGACAATCATGTAAAAGGATTTTTTGATCTCTAACCAGCTTCTTTAAAAATGTTTTGATAGATTGATCACTATTAACAATCTGTTCATACATTTTCTTTTCATTGTTGTTAAGGATTGTAATATCCAGTGTTTGTTTTGATACATCAATGCCGATAAACCATTGGTAACTCATAAATTTGTTTTTAAATTTAAACAATGGTTAACCAGTTTTGAACACTATCAAAGCCTTGCTAATGGGTCTTACCCAAATTTCTATTTGATGCCTGTTCAAAATAGCGGCAGCAGTCTAAATCGCAAGATAGGTCTCACCTGGCCAACGAGGGATAGTGCACTGATGCCGCTTGGTTAACTTATCAATACTAATATCACCAATAAATTTTAATATTAGACTGATACAAACCTAAAGGCCATTACGGGGCACTGGCTTCCATTATTTGAGACTACCAATAGTTATGACACTGTATATAAATGGTTTGATCACCTTAAAACAGACGGTCATTATATGATAGGCTACGTAATTATGCCTAATCATTTACATGCTTTGATAGATTTTGGTAATTCACGAAAAAATATAAATACGATTGTAAGTAATGGTAAAAGATTTATGGCCTATGAGATAGTAAAAAGATTGCAAGAACAAAACAATACAGAGGTACTTTTGAAGCTTGCGGACGCCGTAACGAAATCTGATAAAGATAGAGGAAAGAAACACCAGGTGTTTGAGCGCTCGTTTGATTGTAAACAAGTTACATCTCAACATTTCTTGTTGGAAAAATTGTCTTATATGCATAATAATCCATGCAGCGGCGTATGGAATTTAGTTGATAATCCTATCGATTACGTACACAGTTCAGCGAAATATTACTTAGATGGAAAGCAAGGAATATATGCGATAGAAGAAAGATAACGTAAAACAGCCGTGTCCTGCATCAGCACAAGGCTTGTAGTAGACACACGGCATAGGAGAAAGAGTTATGAACTAAACGAACCTAAACTCACATTTCTTTTGAATATCTTAGCGGCAATAAAATTTCTTAATCGCCAGTGGGAACATCTACTGCTAAGAGTGGGGCCACATCATACAGTTAATCCCATTTACCAGACGAGGAAACAGAATACTTTCCCGATCCGGTGAAGAATAATGCCAGAGCACAGAGCATCAACATGGCTTCTATTTCTATTGCCCAGCCGCCGCCCATTTCTTTAACAGAAAAAATGGCAGTGCGAAGCACCATCAATATAGCAACGAGCATATCTACCACTATGAACAAAGCAGCGAGCCGGGTTCTGAATCCCACCAGGATTAATACCGGTGCAATCAATTCAGCAAGGTAAGTGCCGTAGGCCAGAAAGCCCATTCCTCCCAGCATACCTTGTATCCATCCTACGCCATGTGTTAATTTAAACCATCCGTGAAACAGAATGATTACTGCCACAGCAATACGAAGGAAAAGTTTTCCGAGATTGTCATTTTTTAACATCATGGCTAAAGAGTTTTTGTTAAAGGTAAGAACAGTAAATATAGTTTGAATAATTTTTATTCATATCAGTTCCCATCATGGTGCAAGGTATCACCAATCTCTTGGTTGTGTCATAAAGAAAGTTGCGTTGGCGCAGGTTTTGTCGTCTAGCCAAGTGCGTTAGCAATACTTCCCGTAGAACGGGACAAGTCGTGCCGTATTGAAGAGATGCTTATATTAGCACGTATGAGCCGTAAATATAAATTCTCACAATTGCGGCTTGTAACGACACAAATGGTGCATGACGTCGTATCCGTCTTAGCCGCTTAGGGTTCCCTTTGTTATTCGTTTCTCCTAGGCCGTGTCTCTCCTCCCAGCCTTGGAGCCAGGCAGGACACGGCCGTTTCCAACTCAGCCTTCGTCGGGTGTTCCTTCTCTTTCACAAGCCCACATCAACAACTGGTGAGAGCCGCCGATTTCAGCAATGGCGCCATTTTCAGTAAATCTTTTAACCGGGCAAATTTCTTTTTGAAAAAAAACCTCGTGCTGTTAAGTTCTATTTTATCTGTTACATATTATAAATATCTAAAAATACATTCACCATGTTACTACCTTTCTATAAAAATAGGAATTATGTCAGCCTGGCCATATGAGCCGCTTTCCCTTTATTTTTACCTTTAATAAACTTATGATGTATACTAAAAACATTCTTTTACTGGCTCTTGCAATAATGCCTGGTTATGCTGTAACCAACGCCCAAAATACAAACAATGGTGGTTTGCCACCTGTTGAAGCCAATGCCCAAAACAGTAATTACCAGCCTGCATTCCGCGGGCAAACAAGAATTGCCGGTGTAAAAACAACAACACCTTATAAGGTTGAAAAAATTGCAGATAAGCTGGGCCGGCCATTTGCAATTGTTGCCATGCCCGATGGAAGACTGATGGTAACAATAAAATCGGGTTATATGGAAATTCATGATGCAAACGGAAAACTGGTAAAGAAAATTACCGGTTTACCGGAGGTGGTTACCGGGGGACAGGGTGGCTTACTCGATGTAGCCTTTGACCCAAACTTTGCGAACAACAAAATGATGTATTGGAGCTATTCGGAAAGATACCAGCAGGGCAATATAACCACGGTGGCAAAAGGGAAATTGAATGAGCCTGCAGGTAAGGTGGAAAATGTTTCGGTAATATTTCGTGCACTACCTGCTACGAACGGCAACATACAGTATGGGTCACGGTTAGTGTTCGATAAAAATGGAAATCTTTTTGTAAGCGTAGGGGAAAAATCTAATCCTGAAACCAGGGTGCAGGCGCAGCAACTTAATTCATACCTGGGTAAAATAGTAAGAATAACTACCGGCGGCAAACCTGTGCAGGGAAATCCATTTCTTAATACACCTGGCGCTATGCCTGGAATTTTTTCTATGGGACATCGCAACCCCGACGGGCTGGATATTAACCCTGCCACAGGCGAATTATGGGAATCAGAATTTGGCCCCCGCGGCGGCGATGAAATAAATATTATACATGCCGGCAAAAATTATGGCTGGCCTGTTATTACATATGGCTTAGAATACAGTGGCAAAAAAGTGGGCGATGGTATTCAACAAAAGGCTGGTATGGAACAGCCTGTTTATTATTGGGACCCTGTAATATCACCTTGTGGTATTTGCTTTTATAAGGGTAGCGCCATACCTGAATGGAAGAATAATTTATTCGTTGCTGCATTGAGCGGGCAGCATGTTGACAGGCTTGTGATTGAAAATAATAAAATAGTGGGCGAAGAACGACTGCTTGTTGATATAAACAATCGCTTTCGCGACATAGCTTATTGGAACAATAAGTTGTACGCTATTACTGATGATGGGGATATATATCGCATTAGTAAGAAGTAATGGTGTTTCACTTTGGCGAAAGGTTATCGTAGGGTTATTGTAGGGTTAAGCAGGAATATTGGAAATATATCAGGCAAAGGATGTCTATAGGATGAAGGATTGATTGAATTGAGTTAGGCTATCATAATAGCAAATGGCCACTTTTAAAGAACCTATTTACCCAATTGCAATATGAAACAAATTATTTTAGCCGCCATCTTTTTTTTCGCCATTGAATTCGTCAATGCGCAGAAAGATATGTATCATGATTCTTTTAAAGAAGATTTCAACAATGACTCGTTACAGAATTTCAGATATGGATCCACGGGAACCAGGGCTGATTTTAAATGGAAGGCCGGCGTAAATTCCTTAACGGAACCGGGCACAAAAATACTGTCTCTTAAAATAGATCCGGAAGATAGTGCCGGAGCAGGACGCGGGCCGGAAATTATCTCAAATTATTTTACACATTTTGGCTCGTATACTGCCCGTCTTAAAATTCCGGATGTGAGGAAAATACAACCTAACACGGGTGCGGTTGTTGGTTATTTTACTTACCATGTGGATAGTTTACCGGGGCTTAGTGAAATAGATTTTGAGTGGCTTGTTGCAGACCCAACCATTATTTATATTGGCACCTGGACGGGTCACAGGGGCGAGCTCAAAAGAATTGGCAGAACCATAAATGTGGCCAAAGGAATTATCTATAACACGATTTATAAAGAGAATTATAATGGCACTCCTACCGCTTTAACAGGTCTTCAAAATCAGCCGGAAACCATACCGGCTATTGAAGATTATGACGCTTCTGCAAAATTTTACACCTATGGATTTGATTGGTATCCTGATCGCATCGTGTGGTGGATGATGCATCCGGGCACCGGTGAAAAATTTATTTTATGGGATTACCAGGGATCGCCTGTGGGCATACCTCAAAATCACACACATTACCGGATGAACTTCTGGCATACAAATGAATGGTCAGTGGAAACCAATCCTGGTTCCAAAGAAAAGCCACTTCATCCATATGAGCTGGAAGTGGACTGGATGTCTTACAAGCCATTAAAAAAATAGAGCTCTACTTTGGTGCAAAGTTTCAGCCAGGTTAAGTGTTCTTTTCTTTCGCAAGCCCACAGCAACCACTCGTGAGAGTGGCCCCTGATTAGTCCAAGCATATACAAGAAGTTTGCATTGGCGCAAGAATGAGGAGGGGGCAAGAGCGAAAGCCTTCTTGTGCCACAGAAAAGAGCGACGTATCTTTATGTGTAATAAGCTTTATTATGAAAGAGTGGTCGCCGGCATTAAGGTGCGGTTAGCATCACAAGGCACAAGTAGGCTTGGCTTCGGGCTATGCCTCATACTTGCGCCATTATGGGGGCGAGGTTATTTTAAGTGTTATCGTACGATTTTGCGTTCGCTTGTGCCATGAATTGAAAAAAAGCTCGGTCTCAGCCGAGTCTACGGCACGGGACTCGGCGTTAGTAAGATTTACCGCCGAGTCCTCTTCTCCTAAGGCCGTGTCTCTACTTTGTGCCTTAAGCCAGGCAGGACACGGCCGTTCCAACTTTTGCCTTCGTGGGTGTTACCTTTCTTTCGCAAGTCCGGTTCAACTACTCGTGAGAGCCGCCTTCTGGTCTTTGACCAACGGCCAACCATTGTAATGTTCCTGTTTTTGTTTCATAAAAAGTTTGGCAACTATATACGTGTTGGGACAAAGGAGGAATTAGGCGACGTAATAAATACGGATGATTTTTTAAAATAAACAAACGTCATTTTTTATAAATAATATTTCCGCAGGGAATTAGAGCAGAATCGAGCTGCGAGGTCATGCCCGTAATCCTATAAAAAAGGTCATTTTCTTTTAAGACAAGCTCGGCTCTTGCGACACCCCCAAACTTAGACGGACGACCGTCAAACTTAGACCAGATCGCTACGATATGAAAAAGACACTCCTCTTTAGGATTAATAGTTCTTTGCAACATGGTCGGTTTATTAAAACTATTATCTAAAAAAGATATTAAATCTGTTACTCCATAGTTAAACAATGATTCTTTGTATAGAGTCATTGTGTCTGGAGGCAGAAATAATTTTAAGTTGGTGTATGGCGAAGGTAAACTAGCGGGAAAATTAAGTGTTAGTTCTAACGAAGTAGCAGTTTCATTGACTACACGACTGAAGAATATTAGATAGCCAAAGAACTTTCCGGTAGAATCAGTGTATCCTGTCTTTCCGGAAGAATCAAGGGAGCCCATACCCTTTGGGAAGCTGTTTTGTATTCTTACGCCTTGGCTTGCGGTCTCACTATACCAATCAATTTTGTTTTGTCCTTTAGAGGAAGTGCAAAACACAAGCATCGAGAATAAGGTATATATCCGTAAGTATTTCATTTTTTCTTCTTTTTATGCCCTTGCCGGTGTTCCTTAAAAAAGACTTCCCCTATAAAGTCACATGCCGCCGTTGTCTGGTGTTCCCCGCAAAAAAGCGGGGCAGGCTGTGCTGATGGTTTTGCAGCCGGGCAAGCACCAACAACCCGGGAGGAGTTATGAAATGAAAATAGGTAAAACTTTACTTACTTTAGAGAAAGGTAACTTTAAAATGTATTCATTACCAAACACCACATAATAATACATTGGATGGCTTATACTGTTGTTGGTGATGCCAGGCTACAAGACCAACCCTAAAAACACCAACAACGGCGACTAATTATTTGAAAAGGCAAATTGACAAAAGCAGCAAGTAGCAGCTAACGGATATAAATTTACATTCACCGGCAATATGGGTTTAAAAAAACCTGGAACACAAATGCAACGGTATTAATAAATCTGTTGTCAACTATTAAAAACACGGTAATATGAAAAAGAAAACACTGCTTATTACTTACCGCCTGTTTGCAATGATGGCTGTTGCAATATTATTTGCTGCCTGCAAAAAAGATGGCGGCACTTCCACTAAAAACACAAAAACCATTACGCTCTACACAGCCGTATATGGTTCCAAAGCCACGGCGCTGGCATCCATCAATGGCAATGCGGCACAGTCCATTAAGCATGCAGGTAAAATTTATATCAAAGACAATTTTATTTTTCTCAACGATCAGAACAAGGGCATTCATGTTATTGATAACAGCAATCCATCGCACCCGGTGGCAATAGCCTTTCTTTCCATTCCCGGCAATCTTGATATTGCCATCAAGGGCAACACACTGTATGCCGACATGTACGACGATCTGCTTGCTCTCGACATTACTGATATACATCATGCGGCTGTTACCCACACACTCGAAAACTTTTTTACCGGCCGCTCTTATGTAAATGGGTTTGCTACCAACCTTGATGACAAAGTAGTAACAGACTGGATAGAAAAGGACACAGTAGTAACCGAACAATACTATCGTTATCCCGGCTGCGATTTTTGTGCTGGCGGTGATGTACTCACTATGAACGCAGCAGGGGTAAAGTCAGGCGGCACCGCAGGCTCTATGGCAGGCATGGTATTAATGAACGATCATTTATATGCCATCACCGAAATGCATAGCCTCGGCATTGTTGACGTCAGCAACCCTGCAATGCCCACACTCGATTCTAATTTTTTTGCCGGCTACGATTTGCAAACTGTTTTTCCTTTCAAAGACAAATTATTCCTTGGTTCTGCAGTGGGCATGTTTATGTATGATGTTACTGATCCATCGCATCCGGTGGCAGCAGGGGAGTTTTCTCATGGCCGTGCCTGCGACCCTGTTATTGCGGACGAGCATTATGCATATGTTACCCTTCATGCCGGCGATGGCTGCGGCGGCGATGCAAACGAACTGCATGTAATTGATATCAACAACCTGCAGAATGCACAATTGGTAAAAACATACCAAATGACAAAACCCACCGGCCTCAGCAAAGATGGCAACCTGCTTTTTGTATGTGATGATACCGAAGTAAAAGTGTACAATGCTGCCAGCCCGGGCAACCTGGTGTTGGTTAAAAAAATTAAAAGCAGCCAGCCTTATGATGTTATCACTTTTGGTAATAAGGCGATGGTGGTTTGCAGCGACGGCCTCTATCAATACGATTACAGCAACATCAATAACATCCGCCAGTTAAGTTTTGTAGCGGCAAAGAAATAAGTGAGTATAATTATGAAAACACGCCGGGATGAAATTTTCATTCCGGTTCTTTTGTTTTCGGCTATCGGCAGCCCCCACGCTATGCTTAGAATGTAATAAATAAAAAGAGCCGCCGTCCTGAGTTTCCACCTCTGTGGGGTGTTCCCCTGGCTATCAGTAGTCTATTTTAAAATACAAAAGAGCTGCTATCCTGACGTTTGCAAGTGAGGACATTTACTTTATTTTTATTATCGGGAAACAAACTGACATAAGATGAGTGCACACCAGCAGATGTTAAACTACTTCGTTCCATTAAAACCGGCAAAGGATTACAAAAGGTTATAATAAATCTAAGAACGCATCGAAGAGTAAATAAAATAGAAAATGCCAAACGTTCTGCACTTTCTAAAAAACAAAGACAACTTGTTCTGGAAAAAACTGATTGTCGCTGTCATGTTATGATTATGGAAAGTCGGGTGAGGACACCCGCCAGAAAGGAAGGATCAAACATAATATATGAGTTTCGTTAGTCTCAGCCTGTTAACTGTACATTATTCTGTCTTCAACGCTTTTACAGGATTTGCAATTGCAGCACGCAGTGTATGGAATGCAACTGTAAATAGTGTTATCACCAAAACAGTTATTGCTGAAAGTATAAATGGCAATGCACTTAAACCTGTATTGTAAGGAAATATTTTCAGCCAGTTGTTCATAAAGTACCATGCCACCGGAAATGCAATGACACATGATAACCCAACCAATGCAACAAAATTTCTTGTAATAAGAGGAACAAGCTGCGAAACATTTGCGCCCATTACTTTGCGTATGCTTATTTCTTTTTGCCTCTGCTGCGTGGTAAATGCAATTAACCCCAGTAAGCCAAGACAGGTAATAATGATGGTAAGCACAGAGAATGCAGTAAATATTTTACCACGCTTTTGATCCGCCGAATACTGTGAATTGAAATCCTGGTCGAGGAATGTATAGGCAAAAGGCAGATCAGGAAAATATTTGTTCCATGTTTTTTCAACAGACGCAATACCTGCACTAATACTTTTGGCATCAAGCTTTATTTCGATCACATTATTGGCTGGCCTGTATAAGAACATCAGCGGGGCTATAGCACTATATAACGACTTTTGATTAAAGTCGTGCACTACACCAATTACTTCAAGATAAAAGGATGAAGTATCCCCGGCATACTTTATTTTTTTACCAAGGGCATTATCTCCCCATCCATATTCCCTGGCCATACTTTCATTTACTATAACACTGCGCAGCGTATCGGGCAAGCCGGAAAAATTTCTTCCTTTGATTAGTTTTATTCCAAGCGTTTTAAAGAAATCTTCATCAACACCAAAATAAACGTCCACACCCTTGTCTGTGAAACCATTTTTTGTTTCAATAGAGAAAAGATTAAATGGAATGCCACCGCCGGGCACACCCTGGGCTGTACTTACAGCAACCACATGCGGGTTGTTACGCACTTCATTTTTAAAAGAACGGATATTGCTCCTGAGATCTTTGTTAGAATTGGCTGCAACAGTAAGCACCTGGTCTTTGTTGAAACCAAGATCTTTATTGCGCAGGTAGTTCATTTGCCCGTACACCACCCATGTACAGATGAGCATGATCAATGAAATGGAGATCTGCACCACCACCAATGCACGGCGCAGTGTAACATTACTTGAACCTTTTGAAAGACTGCCTTTCAACACATCTACAGGATTAAATTTGGATAAATAGAAGGCAGGGTAACTTCCGCCGGCCATGCCTACAAACAATACTACTGCCAGTAAAATAAACAGCATACCAGGCTGAAACAACGTAGTAAACGAAATGAATTTACCGGCGAGTGTATTGAACATTGGCAGGAACAATGCAATAAAGCCGAGGCTGAAGAGTAAGGCAAATAAAGCTGTGAGTGTTGACTCAACAAGAAACTGTATAACTAATTGACGTTTGCCGGAACCTATTACTTTTCTTATCCCTATCTCTTTTGCTCTTCTTGCAGAACGGGCGGTGGTAAGGTTCATATAGTTAATGCAGGCGATGAGCAGCATAAAAAATGCAACAGCAGAAAAGATATATATGTAAGACATGCTGCCAAGGTCTTCAGGCTCATTCACCATGTCCGAATGCAGGTGAATAGTAGTAACAGGCTGTACGCCAAAACGCATTTTTATATTGAATTGCGAAAATATCTGCGCAAGATATTTATCATACACAGGTGCCAGCTTATTTTGAAATAATGCAGAATTTACGTTTGGTTTCAATAACACATAGGTAAAGAAGCCAAAGCCACCCCAGTTGTTTGCAAAGTCGGCCGGCAAAGAACTCCGGGAGATAAGTGCATTAAAAATAAGATGTGAATTCCTGGGAACATCTTTAATAACAGCAGTTACCTTGTATACATCACCGCTCGCATTTTCCAATGTTTTACCCACATAGCCGCCACTGTTGCCAAAGTATTTTACAGCCAATGATTTTGTAAGTACCAGTGAGTTGGGTGCAATCAACGCAGTTTGCGGATTGCCTTCAATAAATTTGTGCGTAAATACCCGGAATAAATTGCTGTCTGCGTAAAATATCTTTTCATCATAAAAGCGCTGGCTTCCGTTTTTAAACATGGTTTTACCATTATTCCACAGGCGTACCGCTTCTTCCACTTCAGGATAATCTTTGCTTAATGCAACTGCCATAGGGAAGGGTGTAATTGCCCATTTCATGGTATCTTTTTCCGGCTCCTTTACATAAGAATTTATGCGATAAATCCTGTCGGCCTTCACATTGTACTTATCATAGCTCAATTCATCTTTTATATAAAAAATAAGGAACACACTGAAGGTAATACCAATGGTAAGACCAAGAATATTCAACAGGCTGTTCCATTTATCTCTCATGAGGTTGCGCATGGCAACACGAAGCAGGTTTTTAAACATACAAGTAAATTTAAGCGCAATTAAATTAACGAATATGTTCGTAGAAAAAGCAATAATAAATGATTTTGCTAAACCTTTTTGTTGAACGGTTTTAATAGTGGTTAAGAGGCGGAAATAATTTTGTAATGGAGGTATAGTGCTATTATTTCTTCTCAGCATTCTATCTTAATAACCAAATAAAATCTTTAATTAAGCAACGGCTTTAAATGTATTGATGAATTTTGAATTTCGGTTTATAACAGCAAATGCACGGCTGATGATCTTACACCGGATAGAATTTAAGACAAGCATTTTATTTTTACCCTCTGCTATCTTTTTTTCAAAGTATTGCTTAATTGCGGATCATATTTTTTAGCAGACAATGCCGCCATGTTTAAAATGGTTTTGATTTTTTTATTTGCCAGGTGGCTTACTTTGGTTCTTCCCCTGACGCTTGAACCTGACGAATATTCAAATGGAGCAACACCTGCAAAGCAGGCGAATTGACGATGGGTTTTAAATAATGTAAATGCCTGCGTATATGCAATAAATGTAACAGAGGTTTGTTTTCCTATGCCTGGAATACTTTGTAGCAATTCATTCTGCTGTGACGAAACGCCAACACGGGCATAATCATTCCTGACCATAACGCTGAAGTTACTGCCAACACGGGCATAATCATTCCTGACCATAAGGCTGAAGTTACTTCGACGTTTTAAATAGCCAAACAACCTGCAGGCCTGCCCGTGCTGTAAACTTGTTTCTAACAATGTTTATAGTCTCCTGCTTGCTCTTTCCCTGCTCCAGGTTGGTAACCCATACATTAAAAACATTTGCCTCCTAAGTAGAAATTTTCTAACTTAAAACACTTATGTATCCATCACGCCTCAGGCTTTTTCTTTTGCTTATTTTTATTCAAAGCATTCTCCAGGCGCAGAACACTGAACCCATGCCCATTCCACGAATTGAGGGTGTTCATTTCGATGGGAAAGTGGACGAGCCCGCATGGGATCTTATTCCGCCCTTGCCCATGGTGCAATACGAGCCACAGGCCGGGGCGCCTGCTACTGAAAAGACCGAAATTCGTATCGCATACGATGACAAATATATCTATGTGAGCATGCGTGCTTTCGATAGTGACCCGAATGGTATCCGGGCCACTTCCCTTTACCGTGACCAAATATCGGGGTCCGATCACCTGGAGGTAATGTTGGACACGTATAATGATAACCAGACCGGTTACATTTTCACCACCACACCAGCGGGAATTCGCAATGACCTTGCCATTTCCAATGATGGCATGACCAGCACAATCTCACTGGGAAGTTCCTTCAACCGTGATTTCAACACGTTTTGGGATGCTGAGAGTGTTGTTACTAAAGAAGGATGGTTTACCGAAATCCGTATCCCCTTTAGCAGCCTGCGCTTCCAGGAAATAAACGGCAAAGTAACTATGGGATTCACTGTACAACGGAAAATAGCCCGGAAGAACGAGCGCCTGATATTTCCCGCAATTCCCCCTATTACAAACTGGGCCTTTCTGCGACCATCTATGGCGCAAAAGATCGTATTCGAAGGAATCAAGCCCGGTAAGACTCTCTATGTTACACCGTATGTACTTGGAAGCCATGAAAAGAATTACAATTTGAATGATTCACGCACCGAATATGTAAAAAACACGGATTTTAAAGTTAACGTTGGAGGAGATGTCAAATTTTCAATTACCAATAACCTGACGGCTGATTTTACTGTTAACACCGACTTTGCCCAGGCCGAGGCAGATGATCAGCTTGTGAACCTCACACGTTTTTCCCTGTTCTTCCCGGAAAAACGCCAATTCTTTCTTGAGCGGGCCTCCGTCTTCGATTTCCGGATAGGAGGTATGAGCCAGTTGTTCTTCAGCCGACGCATTGGCCTGGCCGGCACGGGCAAGGCAGTACCGATTTATGGTGGTGTGCGGCTTATTGGACGGAGCAAGGGCTGGGACCTGGGAGTGCTTGATATGCAGACGCAGTCGCTGGATACGCTGCCCTCTGAGAATTTCGGTGCGTTGCGGGTAAAAAAGCAGGTCCTTAACGAAAATAGTTTTATAGGGGGCATGCTGACCAGCCGAATCGATACAAGGGGCGGATCCAATATCGCTTATGGGTTGGATGGTTTGGTGCGTATTTCAGGGGATGATTACCTCAACTTTCAATGGGCACAGAGTTTTGACAACCAGGATTCTTCCGTTGCATCCCGGGATTTTAAAAACGGCAGACTTTCCCTGGAGCTTAACCGACGGCGAAGACAGGGTTTTGGATATACCTTTGGGATCATTCTTTCAGGGCCCAACTTCAATCCCGGAATCGGTTTTGTTGACCGCAGTGATTTCAAATTCGGAACCGCGGCTTTATCCCATACCTGGCTAAAGGCAAAAGGTCCGTTTATATGGCATACTTTGCAATCTTTCGGAGATGCCTATTTAAGCAATTCCAAGCACGGCTTGCTTTCTTCGGAATACGGGGTGGATTGGTCCTTTTCCCGCAGAAATCTGGACAACGGCGGTATTCGGATAACAAAGGCATATGAGAACCTGGTGAGTGATTTTGGGCTTGAGGACAATGTTGCCATACCTGCGGGCCAATATGATTTCTTTCGGGTGGGGGTCAACTACTCTATAGCCGTTGATCGAACCATTCGTACGGCGGTAAACCTTGAATCGGGTACCTTTTATGATGGTTGGCTGCATAGCATTTCACTTACTCCTTCCTGGTATATTTCGAAGCATGTACAGCTCAATTTGGACTACCTCTACAATTACGGAAAATTTAAAGAAAGAAACGCACTTCTGGACTTCCATGTTATAAGGTTACGAATAGGAACCGCACTGAATCGAAAATTGTCCGTCAATTCGCTCGTGCAGTACAATGGGGCCCAGGACCTCTTTTCGCTAAATGCACGTTTCCGCTATAATTTCAGGGAAGGGCAAGATTTATGGATAGTCTTTAATTCTGGCTATAATACGGAACGCGGGATAGTTGTTCCCAGATTGCCTTCCATCAACAGCCAATCGATTTTGATAAAATACCTTCACACTTTTATATTTTAAAAAAAGAGCCCCATTTGGCGCAAGGTTATCGTAACTGCTATCGCAGCGTTGACGTAAGCGGGGATGCTTGTGGCGTGAACTAAAAAGAAGCTTCTACTTTAATCAAGTGCGAAGCAAATAGGTGAATAATATCTCATAATTAGTGCAGCTTTTCGGTTGGAAGCAGAATAAGAATAGCAGGCGACAGACCCACAAAAATGAAATGCTTTTGGTAGCTTTACCATCACAGGCATTTTTACCTGATTATTATATTCAAAGAAAAATTTATGAAGACAGCGTTGTTGGCAATATTTTTTATTGCTGTTTTAAGTTCGTGCAAAATGATCTCCGGAAATGGGAATGTGAAAAGGGAAACACGCAATCCGGGAACATTTACCAAACTTCATTCTTCAGGCTCCGCAGATGTGGTAATAACCAGCGGAAGCAATTGCGCTGTAACCGTGGAAGACGACGAGAACTTATTACCTTACATGGAAACAAATGTTGAAAACGGAACTTTACAAATTCACTATAAACATGGAGTATCTGTAACCAATGACCATGCAAAAATTTATATCACGGCTCCCACATTGTCTGACGTGACTACTTCCGGCGCTTCTAACATAACGGTGTCTGGTCTTTTGCAGAATCCTGAAAAAATTTCATTCAAAACAAGTGGCGTCGGAAATATTGAGGGTGAGGTGGATGCTCCGGCTGTGTCGGCGACTATATCCGGCGCAGGCACTGTAAAGCTTCATGGCCATACGAAAGATTTTGATTGCAAGCTCTCGGGTGTTGGTCACGCAGACTGCGGAAACCTGCAAAGTGAAAACACTACAGTGAGTGTTTCGGGTGTTGGTGATGCACATGTATTTGCCAGTGTTCACCTCAGTGCAAGGGTTAGCGGTACCGGAAGTGTGCACTATCGCGGTAATCCGCAAAACCCTGAAATTCATACATCAGGTGTGGGTAGTGTAACGCCTGAAAATTGAGAGACTGATATTCCCATGCTGTCGTGAGAATATTTAAATAAATCCTCTTTTTAGCTATCTCAGTACAACCTTTAAATAATCAGGGAGTGCCATGCTCAAGCCTTATGGCCAACAGCAGCTTAAAAATATAAACCTCTTTATTGCGAATATCAGGTAAAGAATTACCTGGAGGAATAAACTCTGGAATTCTTATTTTAACTTGTTCGCAAAATTATCGCCATGGAACATGCGTACAACTTTTCCACTGGCATCTCTTTCAAAACGCAGTTCTTCCCCAAGGCTATCATCATCCTTTCTTACTCTTCTAAATGTATCATTGCTTATGTATTTGAAGAGCTGCATTTCTTTGGCAGGATTTTCAGAGGGCAGACTGAAAACTGCCAACCGTCCTTTCCACGGCAACACTACATCTTCCCCATCCCATGCATAACTATCATAGTTGCCGGCATAAGCGTCCAGGTCAACTTTACCTGCTGATGTATCCGCAACATCTTTAGCCTTATTGAGCATGTCGAAAATAGATAATGAATACTTTACAGGATTGACCCCCTGCGCATTGATCATGAAGGAAACAGCCATCTTACTTTTTGGTGAAAGTGTTAAAGCAGTTCTGTACCCGGGACAGGAGCCATTATGACCAACATAGTTTACATCGTTTACTTTAAAAACAGTAAAGCCAAGTCCCCAGGTAGTTTTTCCGTCAGGATCTATCCATTGCACTCTTTGCATTTCCTTCAAGGTTGATGGCCGCAGTACTTCTTTACTACCGTTGTTGAGCAACCGAAATTGCCATGAAGCAAAATGCGCCAGGTCAATAGCATTGGAAGAATACCCTGCAGCGGCCGCAATTCCGTTTGCCTGGAAAAAGGGCATCATCTTGCGGGTACCATCCCTGTACAATGCGCTATAGCCGGTGGCCATTTTTCCCCTCCAAAGGTTTTGAGGAAGTGAAGGATGTGTACTGGTTAATTGCAGCGGCTGCAAAATATTCTTCTCTACATAGTTTTCATAATTCGTTTTTGAAACATTTTCCACCACTTCTCCCAAAAGGCTCATTCCAAGATTTGAATACTGAAAGTAAGTGGAGGAAGGATATAAAGTTTGTTGCCCTCCTAATTTTTCACGTATTTCTTTTTCAGTGGGAAAGTTAAAATCGGGTGCACTCCAGTAAGGATACGCCGCTTCTCTTGGAAGCCCGGACGAATGCGTGAGCAGCGAACGAATGGTAATTGGAACACTCTCTGCGTACTGCTGTTTTAAATTGTAACCCGGCAGTAAGGCACTGATAGAATCATCAAGCCTTAGCTCACCACTTTCCCAAAGCTGCATGACTGCTACGGAAGTAAACAACTTTGATATGGAGCATATACTGCAAATAGTTTCTGCCTGCATAGGCACTTTCTTTTCTACATCTGCAAAGCCATAACCCTTGCTAAATATTATATTTTGATCATTCACGATTGCCACAGCTATGCCGGGCAGCTTATCAAAATCTCGTTGGCCGCTCAGCCATACGTCAATAATTCGGAGAGCCTCTTTATAATCTGTTTCCTTTGTTTGGCTATGGGCAACTGTGCCGCCGATAAAGATTATTAGAAAGAAAAATAAGTATCTCATATTTTTTGTTACCAAAAATGATTTTGTTTTTTCGGCATACTAATATAACCCCATTTTATCCATCACTTTCCTGAATTAGAAATAATGAATATTGTTGTAGCCATTTATAACAAGTGGGTACTATAAATAAAATTCCATTATCAAATGGAACGGCCTACTGAACAGGTATTCTTAAATAAAACAAAGGAAAAGATAATGTAGTAATGCCACCTGCAGTGTTCGCGGCATCACTTGTTATTTGAAATAACACTATTGAAGGCTCCCTGGAAATTGTTTATGAAGTCATCCTTTTTCTGTGGATGCTGCAATAATTGACTGATGGCTTGTTTCTGTTGAGGGGTAAGTGTGGCCATTGCATCCTGGAGTAGCTGGCTGATATGACCATAAAGCTTCCCAAGCTGTTTCTTCATTTTTCTATCCAGGCGTTTCTGCACATGCAGTTTAGGTTTTTCCCTGAGCAGGTTTTGCGCATACTGCTGTAACAGGTTTTGCATGTCAGCAAGTACAGGTTTCAATCCTGCAATGGCCGAGTCCTTCATGCTTTTCAGTTGTTGCTGTTGGGATGTCATTTTTTTATCAACCTGTGTCGGTTTCCACTTCGCCACCGTGTCGTTAATAACGGCCCCGTCAGCAGACGTAAACGAACGGTTAGAAATGTTACTGTCATTTGATGCTGTTTCTACACGTTCCCAACTTCCGAGGGTGTATTTATATTCGTAATGCCTTCCGGCAAAGAGCGGCAGCGTAATGGAGTATTGTTGCTGACCGGTATTGTGCATGCGGTAAACGGAATCGCCACTGTGCCAGTAATTAAAATTTCCTGAAATGTAGACATTGGCATCTGCTTTATCAATAGCAGGTACATATACATTCACCCGGACTGCTGCTACCTGCGCAGCGATATTTTTCCCGAAACATATTATGAAAAGAAGCAGCAGCAATCTGCCCGCGGGCGGGTTCATAACGTGAGTATTTTGTAACCATTAAATTACAATCAATCGAACTTGAATTAATTGATTTTGCTCATCTCATTTACTGTTAGTGATCAGGATTATTCTTCACTATTTGGTAAAACATTCCCGCAAATTGATGCACCTAAATCCTTTCCCCCCACGGAGTTAGCGGGAGCTTGCACCTATTCGAAGCTTACCTTCTTTTCATTCGAAGTTCGATTATGCAATGAATATAATGGAATTGGTGTTGCAAAATATTGGAAAAATGGCGACAGCGTCTCCCTCACTGATGGTTCCAATGATGCTTATGCATCCTCCATCTTTGTTTCGGGGAATGATATTTACGTGACAGGCGATGAACAAAAAAATGGAACCGCCTTTGTTGCCAAATACTGGAAAAATGGCAACCCATTTTCCCTTAGCGACGGCTCAAATGATGCTCATGCTTCCTCTATCTTTATTTCAGGAAACGATGTTTACGTTGCTGGCTATGAACAAAAAAATGGAACCAATTTTATCGCAAAATATTGGAAAAATGGAACCGCTATCTCTCTAACTGATGGTTCTAATGACGCTAGGGCATCCTCCATCGTGATTTCAGAGAATAATTTATATGTGGCAGGGGAAGAAAAAAATGGACTTTATTATGTTGCGAAATACTGGAAAAACGGCAACTCTATCTCTCTAACTGATGGTTCTAATTCTGTACTGACAACCTCCATCGCTGTTTCAGGGAATGATGTTTATATTTCCGGTCTTGAATATAGAACCACTGGCATTGCAGAATTTTGGAAAAATGGCGACTTAGTTTCGCTAAGTGATGGTTCAAAGTCTGCTTCAGCATTCTGCATCTTTGTTTCAAGGAAATAATGTCCCCATAGTTTGGCGCAAGGTTATCGTAGGGTTGCTTGAAATTTATGGATGGTGTATCATGAGTAACCATATGCACCTGATAATATCCGCAAAAGAAAATAATGTAAGTGATGTGTTGGGTAATTTTAAAAAGTTTCCAGCAAAAAATTGGTTGCTGCTATTCAAAATAATGCAAGTGAGAGCCGGCAAGAATGGGTGATCAACAGTTAAAAATTGATTTTCAGTTACTGTATCTTCTGAGTGCCGCTTTTCTTCTCACAAATCAAAATTGATGTGCCCTTCCCTTTAAAGCCTGCCGTTAGCAATAAACTGTCAAGTAAATAATAAAAACAGCCAATCACCGATCCCATAAATTTAAATCCGGAAGAATTAATTTTCTTTAGTAGTTGGATACGCAAGTCAGAAATTTTCCAAAGGAATCTATTGGAAGATTGGACCGGGGGATTTAAAAAAATAAATTGAGACCATTGGTGAATAATTTGAAACCCGCTTTGGGTAATCATATTAATGATTGCAGTTTTTGGCCTGTCATAGATATGTTCTCTCTGTTTATTTGCCGGCGTCAGGTTTTCGGTTATGATAAGATACATTCTATCAGTAGTCAAATTATAAAGGTTCCTGAAAGCCCTGAGATACGCGGCGTCATCTACAATATGAAATAAGACATCCATGCACGTCACCAAAGAAAAACTGCCATTGAACCTGGCATCGTGAGCTGTAATATCGAGATTGATAATCTTATGCCCGGGATATTTATTTTGAAGATTTTTTACGGCTATTACCGTCATATCCGATCCTGTAATGTCCGTGAACCCCAGTCGCAATAGTTGCTCAAGGTAAAACCCAGTGCCGGAGCCAACATCAAAACAGGGAAAAGAATGATGCAGGCTAACTTTTTTTATAGCCTTTTTAAAATGCCTTTCCCTCATTTTGTATAGCCAGTAATTATAATCTTTCCCTACATCCAGGTGACCCACTCCCCCCAACGAATAATCATTATCCAACCTGGTTTCCCAGTATTCTTTTGCTTGTTCCTGGTTCATTGTATTTTCAATTTCTGACAGGCTGAAATAAAGATAGCTTAGCAATGGCGCCGTTTTCTGCAAATCTTTTTTTCCAGGCAAATTAGTTTTTTGAAAAAAAATCTCATGCTGTTAAGTTCCATTTAATCTATTACATATTTTCATAAGTATCCAGAGATACATTCACCATGTTAATACCAATGTGAGCTTTTAAAAAATAGAATGTGGATTTCAATTTTGGCCTCAGTAGGTGTGCTGCCTTTTTTCGCAAAGACAGGGCATCCACCTGTGAGAGCCGCCGCCTGGTTTCACCACCAACGGCGAATTTTATAATGATACTAAGGATAACGGGCGGAAATGAAAACCCTGCCGGGAAAAATGCCAATTTCATTGCTTTAAATATCTTCATCCATATTATTCATTCTTTTTTCTCCGGAATACAATCCCGGCATTTGTTTTTAAATCAGCAGTAAAGCGAACCTCGTATCTTTTTTCACCATCATTCACAATCAGCAGGCCCGTGTTAGGTGGTATTGAGCCAAGGTTTTCGGCATACATCACCAGCTTTACTGAATCCATATCAGGCGTGATGTAAACAGTTTTGCTATTTGCTATTGTAGTAAGCCCCGCTTTTGAAAAAATAATATTGCCGTTCATTAGTACCGTCACCGTATCGCCGTCCACTTCACCATTATCATACAGCGTAAGCAACAAACTGTCGGATTCAAAATAAAGTGACTGATCAGATTTTGTAACACGTTTTTCTATTTCAGCAGCACCCTTTGCAATAGATGGCGCCACTATCGCTACAGGCGGAGGCGTAGGTTTAGGTGGTGGCTGAACAGCAACTACCACGGATTTTTTCTCCGGTTCAGATTTCGGCTGCGGTGGGGGTTTTTTCTCCGGTTTTGGCGGAGCTGCAACTACTACCGGTTCAGGTTTCGTTGGCGGCGGCGTTTTTTTCTCCGGTTTTGGCGGAGCTGCAATCACTACTACCGGCTCAGGTTTTGGTGGTACAGATGCAGCTTTCACCAATGCTTCCATCCTCGACTTTGCCAAAGGATCTATCTGTAATTGCTTTGACAGGCGGGATATTTTAGCTGTTGATGGTTGTGTTTTTTTTGTTACTCCCATTAACCCGGGAGCTGCTTTTTCAATTGAAGTGATTATCACAACAGGATCTGGCACCGGTACGGGGACAACCGGTAACGGTTCCGGCTTTTCTTCAACAGGGGCAACAACAGCAATAACGGCTGCTGTTTCCGGCTTGTTCATAAAAGATAAGCTGGAAAGCAGGTTTAATGTATCCAGGCTTTTAAACAAATCCAGCTTTTTGAACTCAATCTTTCTTTTTAGCAAAACAACACCTTTATATGGCCGGTAGATGCGGGTACTGTTGGTACTCCATGAACCTTCCAGTATCATTTCGTTAACCGTAGTTGTAAGTTCAACACTCATTGTTTTCTTTACCTGGCCGGGAGGCTTAATCGAAAAATTATAATCGATAAAACCTTCATCTTCCATTACGATCTTGTTACCCTTGCGCCTGATGCTGATATTTTGCACGCCGGCTTCATCTTTTCCATTAGCATGAAAAACAATTCTTGAATATCCAAACAATTTTCCTTTTTTTTCGCTTATTGCAATCTCGTAGGGCAGTTTGACTGTTTGTGTGTCGATAATAGTTATTTGCCCATACCACATGCCCGTGATATCTTCCTGCTGGGCAAATGATTTTACCGGCAGCAGCCAGCATAGTATGAATAAATAAGTGCAATATTTTTTCACGTTTGTTATATCATGTTGATTGAGCAGTTATAATAAACTAGTGATTTGATTTGGCTGGTTCCCTGGTGAGGAAATCAGTTATTTCATTTGTATTCACTTTTACGTAAGATACTTTATTTAATAATTCAGTGGTAATTTCCCTGTTTGTAATCCCTTAGATCTTTTGCTCTTGTTTTTTATGCCGTTGCCGGTGTTGAGAAACCCCATCTTTGCGCAAGGTTATCGTAACTATTCATCTGCAAGGTTTTATCATGACGGAAGTAATAGTTTTAATATGTTGACACATTTCACAGGAAACTGGAATGAGGGTTTATAAGCCCGTGGTCAGGAGACCAGCGGCGTTATAGGCCAAAATGTTTATTAAATTTGGAGCAGGAACACCGGCAGAGGCTGAAAGAAGCAAAAAAGAAAAATAATAATAGTAGTAATACTCTGAAGAATTATCTGAAAACAAATCTAAAGATCTCTTGCGGATGCACCTTTATCATCGGTTACTTTCAATTCAACTTGATAGGCACCTACGTTGAGATTTTTTACAGTTGTTGTTGCAAGTGTAGCACTGGCAACGTAAAAAGAAACAGGGGCCGTTATTTTTGTCCATTGCTATGCATTTATCTTTCCATCGGGTTCGCTGGACTTGCTGCCATCCAGCAATACGCTGTCCAATGGTAGAGTGGTGACGGCATCGGGTCCTGCAACAGCAACAGGAGGCTGATTATTTCCAATGCACCTTTCACAAGAGTATTCTTTTTGGCAGGAATTAAGAAAAAGTTGATTTTAAAACTCCAGCTTCCATACCTGGTTGGATAAGACACCATTTATATCTCCTCCCGCCACATAAATGGTATTGTTCACCGAAATAATTGCAGCCCCGGTAATGCTCTGTGGCAATACTCCAATTGACCAGGTATTCGTAGCGATGTCGTATATATCGAATTTGTTTTTTTCTGCTCCATCCCCGGTAAAGAACACAATCTTGTTATCTTTCAAAACTGCAGAAAAGAAGGCATTGGGTTGAAACAAACAGTCGAATGTAGATGAACCCGAATTCATATCCCTGATTTCTACCACCTCATTAGTCTCATTGGTTGTATTAGATCCACCTGCCCAGTAATTTTTATTACCTACCGCAATACTTGCCATATAGCCCCTGGCTATGCTTAAATCAGAAGTTGACCAGGTGTTGTTTGAAGCATCATAAATATTAATCTTTGAAGTAGCACGAACGAAGAAAGGGTCATATCCCCCAGCAAAATATATTTTATTACCTATTACAGTAGCAGCGATCCCTAAAGTGGCACCTTCTGGTCTATCAGTTAAATAAGATCTGGACCGGCTATTGTTTGAAGCATCATAAATATCAACAGTACCAGGATATGGAAAGGCTGTCACATTTCCCCAATTGAATCCACCGGCAAATAAAGCTTTATTTCCAGCTGCAGCTCCAGCCATTTCGCCCCTGGCAACACTAAGCTCTGCCGTTGTCCATGTATCCGCAATGGCATCATAAATATCCATACGGGAAGAACCAAATCCAGATTGATCATATCCTCCTGCAAAAAATATCTTATTACCCAGCACCGCTGGTATTACACCACCGCGGGCTTGACTTAATTCAGCAGTTGTCCAGGAATTAGTAGTAATATCAAAAATGTCCACTCTGGATGAATAGGATAAAGGAGTGCCTGGTATATATCCCCCTGCAAATAATATTTTATTACCTGCTGAAGCAACTGCAACGTAAGTTCTTGTCTGAGACAGAGTGCTGATTGGTATCAGTTGTGCATTAATCAGTGGCCTGATAATACCATTACAATCAACTATACCAGCTGCTGGATTAACGGATACCTGGATCGTATCTTTTGAAAACAAACCGCCTGCATCTGTCACTTTCAACTCAAACTGGTAAACACCTTCCACAAGATTAGAAACTTGTGTTGTTACAGCATTTGTATTTGCTATGTTGAAAGACGAAGGACCTGTAATCTTTGTCCATGAATAGCTCGTAATGTTATTATCCGGGTCAGTGGAGCAACTCCCATCTAATGTCACTGTATCAGTGGGCAACGTAATGGTTCGGTCCACACCCGCGCAGGCAACAGGCGGATGATTATTTCCAATGCATTTTTCACAAGAGTATTCTTTTTTGCAGGAATTAAGAAGAAGGATTACTGTTATTAATAAACAAGTAATAAGTTTGATTACAGGCTTCATAAAAGTTGATTTTAAAACTCCAGCTTCCATACTTTGTCGTTGTAGACGCCATTGACAAATCCACCGGCTACGTAAATGGTATTGTTCACCGAAATAATGGAAGGCTGCTCAATGCTGAACGGCAATACGCCAATTGACCAGGTATTACTTGCTATGTCGTAGATGTCAACTTTGTCAGCGACGTGGCTATCCGGATTATTATCGTAGTAGTGTGTGCCAAAGAAGACAATCTTGTTGTCTTTCATCACGGCATACGACCATTCTGTTGATCGGTATAAGTACTGAGTGGTGCTGTTGCCGGTGTTGACATCTCTTATCTCTACCGAACAAATGTCGCCACTTCCATCCCAACCTCCACCCCAATAGATTTTGTTGCCCGCTACAATCCCTGCATGTTGGTATCTTGCTTCCTGCATGCTTGATGTTGACCAGGAATTGGTGGCATTGTCGTAAATCTCGATTTTATTCGAAGGAGCCTCATTAAGCCATGATGTTGAGCCACCGGAAATGTAAACTTTGTTATTGGCCGTAACAGCCATATGTCCTCTAACCTTGTATTTGCTAAGTGAGGCTGTTGACCAGGTGTTGGTTGCAAGGTTGTAGATATCCACTCTCCCCGCACGGGCTTCGCCACCCGAAAATCCACCCATGCCACCGGCAAAAAGAACCTTGTCCCAACTGCTGCCGCAGCTATATCGTCACCACCAAGGCTTAAATGAGCCACCGTCCAGGTATTGGTTGAAACATCATAAATATCTACGACATCTGACGGCCATGTCCCGTCACCTGCTTCACCGCCGGCAAAAAATATTTTATTGCCATTGGCAGCAGCAGCGATACCAAAACCACGACCCTCACTTAATTCAGCCGTTGACCATTTATTGGTGCTTATATCATAAATATCTACTCTTGAAGAGTGCCCGCTTCCCCCTGCAAATAGAATCTTATTCCCTGCCGATGCCACCGCAATAGATGACCTTGCTTGTGAAAGTGTACCAACGGGTATTAGTCTTGCATTAATAGTGGGTCTGTTGCTATCACCACAAGCCAGGGTCTGGCCGCTTGAAGAATCTACCGTTACCTGCACCGTATCTTTTGAGAATAGCCCAGCCGGCATCGGTGACTTTCAATTCAAATTGATAAACACCTACCGTAAGATTAGAAACTTGTGTTGTTACAACATTTGCATTTGCCATGTTGAAAGATGAAGGACCTGTAATCTTTGTCCATGAATAGCTCGTAATGTTATTATCCGGGTCAGTGGAGCAACTCCCATCCAATATAACTGTATTGGTAGGCAAGAGTGATATTTTGGTCGGAACCGGCACAGGCAACGGGTGGATGATTGGTTAGTGTAGTAACATTCACTGCAACCTGCACCGTATCTTTTGAAAACAACCCTTCTGCATCCGTTACTTTCAACTCAAATTCAAATACACCTCTCACTAATTTATTTACTGTGGTTCGGGCTGCGGTTGGCTGTTCAATTTTAAAAGTATCGGGCCCTGAAATTTTGGTCCATTGATAGCTAACAATTTTTTTATCATCCGTAGAGGCGCTGCCATCAAGGATCACAGAATCAACGGGCAAAACAATTGTTGTATCTTTTCCTGCATGGGCAATGGGTGGTTTGTTGCTATCACAGTCA
The DNA here is from genome assembly GCA_963798665.1 of uncultured Chitinophagaceae bacterium. Classification (GTDB taxonomy): domain Bacteria; phylum Bacteroidota; class Bacteroidia; order Chitinophagales; family Chitinophagaceae; genus Ginsengibacter. The sequence continues at coordinate 332,265 of CAWCUN010000001.1, forward strand.
GGGCACAAAAATTTTTTTTGGCAGGAAAGATGAACTAATACTCCCAGCATTGAAATAAAAGTTGCAATTTTTAATACCCGTTTCAATATCTATAAGGTTTAATAGTTAAAAAGTATCATAAAGCACTCCTTCAAACTCCAATTTTTTGTTTAATAGTTAATGAATAAATGAAGAGCATCTCTAATAATTTTTTGTTCCAGGTATTTTATAGGGTGGCTATTGGTGCAGTTTGGTTTGAAAATCTTGTTTTCTGTTTTCATTTTAGGGATGGTTTCATTTTGCGTTAAAACTCCAGCTTCCAAACCTGGTTGGATAAAACACCATTTACCATTCCTCCCGCTACGTAAATGGTATTGTTCACTGAAATAATAGATGCTTCGTTTAAGGGTAAAGGCAACACCACTATTGACCAGGTATTCGTAGCTATATCATACATATCAAGCCTCGACTCAGTTCCGCCACCATCATCCTCAAAAAATAGTATTTTGTTGTCTTTAACAACGGCATGCAACCCTGCTCTTGGTGTAGATAGATTCATTAACGTGCGGGCTCCTGTGTTTGTATTCAATGTTTCTACTGAGCAGGTTGGTTCGTAGTTTGTGGGGGATAGTTCTGTGGATAGTCCTCCGGCAAAATATAAAATGTCATTCACTGCTATAGCCGCATGCCAAACTCTTGGAACTTGCAAAAAGGATGTTGACCAGACGCCAGTAGCATTGTTATAGATATCTATTATATTAGAAATTGGCCCTGTCCATGATGGTGCTCCGCCGGTAAAATATACTTTATTGTTTGCAGAAACGGCAACGGGACTATTCCGCCGAGCGCTTAATGATGCGGTTGACCAGGAGTTAGAAGTAAGGTCATAAATATTAACTGTGCTTGTTGCATAAATGCCATAGTCTCCTGGCGCAAAAAAGACTTTATTACCTGTTGTTGCAGTTGTCAGTCCATCACCTGCTTTGTTCATGTGGGATAATGACCAGGTATCGGTAGCAATATCGTAGATATCCACATCTGTGTACAGAAAGTCACCACCCCCATTTTCTCCCCCTGCAAAAAATATTTTGTTTCCTGCTGCAACAGCCGCTATTCTACGTCGCTGTGAACTTAGTTCCGCACTTGACCATGTATTAGCTGCAAAATCAAAAACATCCACTCGTGTACTTAGACCTCCTGTACTGTAACCTCCGGCAAAAAGGATCTTATTTCCGGCTGATGCTACAGCCATTCCAGCTCTTGGCTCTGAAAGTGTACCAATGGGTATCAATTGTGCATTGACTTGTGGTCTATTGGCGTCACAAGTTATTGCTAGATGCTGCGCTCACCGTTACCTGCACCGTATCTTTTGAGAATAGCCCACCAGCATCAATGACTTTCAATTCAAACTGGTAAACACCTTCCGTAAGATTAGAAACTTGTGTTGTTACAACATTTGCATTTGCTATGTTGAAATGATGAAGGCCCTGTAATTTTTGTCCATGAATAACTCGTAATATTATTATCAGGGTCGGTAGAGGAACTGCCATCCAATGTAACAGTATTCAGTGGGCAATGTAATGATTTGATCTTTACCGGCATAGGCAACAGGTGGATGATTGGTTAGTGTAGTAACATTCACCGTAACCTGCACCGTATCTTTTGAAAACAACCCTTCTGCATCCGTTACTTTCAATTCAAATTCAAATACACCTTTCACTAATTTATTTACTGTGGTTCGGGCTGCGGTTGGCTGTACAATTTTAAAAGTATCGGGCCCGGAAATTTTTGTCCATTGATAGCTAACAATTTTTTTATCATCCGTAGATGCGCTGCCATCAAGGATTACAGAATCAACGGGCAAAATAATTGTTGTGTCTTTTCCTGCATGGGCAATGGGTGGTTTGTTATTATCACAATGCAGTCTTCACAAGAGTATTCTTTTTGGCAGGAAAGGAACAAGAGCATTCCAAATGCGGCTGTTAACACGATAAACGCAGAAACATTCTTCATACATTTCATTTACGTTTTTCAATACTGCAGCTTCCATATTTGGGTGGATAATTCCTGACTATCATTGTTGCCACCAATTGCATACAAGGCATTATTTACCAATATCACTGATTCAATAAATACATTTTGAGGAAATTGACCAATGGACCAGGTACTGCTCTGTGGATCATAAATATCAAAATAGAAGTTTCCGCTCCAGCCTAGAAAGAAAATTTTGTTGTTGTAGTAGATTGGTTTGCTATCATCAAAACCTTCAAAGTCACGCGGTGCAGACAAATTGGTAAACGAGCTGATTCCTGTGGTCACATCTCTTATTTCAACTTTGCAGGTTGCAATATCCCTATCCTTTACTGCGTCGTGACCTATAACACCACCAGCCCAATAAATTTTTCCATTAACGTAAATGCTCCCCATTGACGATGTTGGCTGACTTAAAGGGGAAGCTGTTGACCAGGCGCCTGTTGCATTATCATAGATATCAACAACACTTACCGAACCTCCGGCAAAATAAACTTTATCACCTGCTGTTGTAGCTGTTGGAGCGACTTGGTGTTCAGGCAGATCTATTGCAGACCATAAACCAGTTGAAGTATCATAGACATCAACCTTTACACCACCAACAAAAAACACCTTGTTTCCTGCTACCGCGTAGGAGTAGAACGCACCTACAGTGCTGGGCATATCTGAAAAAGACCAGGTATTCGCAGAAGCATCATAAATATCCATTCGGGTTGTACCATAAAAACCGGGGACTTCCCCACCGACAAAGAAGATTTTATTACCATCTGTAACCGCCGTCATCTGTGCCCTGGCAGTACTAAGATGTGCGGTTGACCAGGTTTGGGTATCGAAATCATAAATATCAACATCGCTAATCGGAGTACCACCAAATCCTGAAAGTCCACCTGCAAGCAGTAATTTATTGCCTGCTGTTGCTGTTGTGAAACCGAAGTATTTTGGAGTTGGGGTAGCGGCAACAGGTATCAATTGGATAGGTATTGTTGCCCTGTTTGATATATCACATACCTCTGTTTGCTGTGCAGGCTGCACCGTTACCTGCACGGTATCTTTTGAAAATAAACCGCCGGCATCGGTCACCTTTTAATTCAAATTGATAAACACCTTCCGTAAGATTAGAAACTTGTGTTGTTACAGCATTTGTATTTGCTATGCTGAAAGATGAAGGACCTGTAATCTTTGTCCATGAATAGCTCGTAATGTTATTATCCGGGTCAGTGGAGCAACTCCCATCTAATGTCACTGTATCAGTGGGCAACGTAATGGTTCGGTCCACACCCGCGCAGGCAACAGGCGGATGATTATTTCCAATGCATTTTTCACAAGAGTATTCTTTCTTGCAGGAATTAAGAAAAAGGATTACTGTTATTAATAAACAAGTAATAAGTTTGATTACAGGCTTCATAAAAGTTGATTTTAAAATTCCAGTTTCCATACTTTGTCGTTGTAGACGTTGTAGACGCCATTGACAAATCCACCGGCTACGTAAATGGTATTGTTCACCGAAATAATAGATGCTTCTTCTAAGGGTACAGGCAACACCATTATTGACCAGGTATTCTTAGCTATATCATACATATTGAGCCTCGACTCAGCCATGCCGCCATCATCCTCAAAAAATAGTATTTTGTTGTTTTTGGCTACTGCTTTTAGAAACCCTGGTGGTGGGCTGGACAAATACATTAAAGTGCGGGCTCCTGTATTTATATCAGGCCCTGCAACAGGAACAGGAGGCTGATTATTTCCAATGCACCTTTCACAAGAGTATTCTTTCTTGCAGGAGAGAGAAAATAAAATCATCATCAATAAAATAAAGGCAATTCCTTTTCTAACTGTTTTCATGATGAATGAATGAATGAATGAATGAATAATCCGGGATTTGAAAACCGTAGATACTTTACCGGGCCTTTATAAAAACCGTACTCTTACCGAAGCTTTTGTACCTGCCAGATTACCTGCAGATGTAGGAGTTGTTTGTACTAGTACTAAAGCACCTCCTCCAACACCATAATAAAGAGTTCCCTTAGGAAGACTTTGATTGTACTTTGGTACTGTTTGCCAGGAACCAGTATTACCAAGACTTACAGAAACATCTATATTACTTAAAGAACTGTAAAACAAATCAACAGAATCTATTTCAATAAGGGTAACGGCAAAACCATCGTTATCCACCTTCCATATCAGATCTCTGAAAACTGTATTCTTTTCCTCTTGTCTGTAAGGGTATCAATAACCGTGATGGTAATCACATCCCGTGCTGTAGCTCCTTTATTATCCGTAGCTGTTAATGCAAATTGATGAATACCAGGGTTTAAATTGAGTATATAAGTTTTTGCACTGGAAGGATCTTCAATTTTATTGGGTAAATAATCAATACCTGAAAGTTTGTACCATCTGAAAGTGCTGATGGATCCATCAGGATCATGGGAAGCAGTCCCATCCAAATCAATACGTTGTGTAGGCCAGTAATAACTATTGTCTGATCCCGCATCAGCAACAGGTGGTTGATTGTTTGTAGCGGCCGTATCCCTTTCTTTTTTACAGGATATATAAAACAATACTGTGGCCAGTAAAACAAAAGCGGCAGATTTTAGTAGCGGTTTCATAATTGTAACTTTTAATTCATTTAAACCAAATTTTATTTCAACTCTGTTGGGTAGGGGCTAAAACTCCAGCTTCCAAACCTTGTTGGAGAGAACACCGTTGATTGATACACCGGCTACATAAGTAGTGTTGTTTACAGAAATAATGGAAGCACCACCAATCCCGTAGGGCAGTACACCAATTGACCATGTATTTGAGATAATATCATAAACATCAAACTTGTCGGAATCCAGGTCACCCCCCAGAAATAGTATTTTGTTGTCTTTAACAACGGCATACAACCCTGCATTTGGTATAGATAGATTCATTAACGTGCGGGCTCCTGTATTTGTATTCAATGTTTCTACCGAGCAGGTTTGTTGAGCAGGATCTGTCGATGTAAATCCCCCGGCAAAATATAAAATGTCATTCACGGCTATAGCTGCATGCCAAGATCTTGGGACCTGCAAAGTGGATGTTGACCAGCCACCGGTAGTATTATCGTAGATATCTATTCGATTAGAAGTTTGTCCGGTCCATGGATCTCCGCCAGTAAAATATACTTTATTGTTTGCAGAAACGGCAGCGGGAAAATTCCGCGGAGCGCTTAATGATGCGGTGGACCAGGTGTTAGAAGTAAGGTCATAAATATTAACTGTGCTTGTTGCATAAATGCCAAAATTTCCTCCCGCAAAAAAGACTTTATTACCTGTTGTTGCAGTTGTCAGCATAATCACCTTCTGTGCTCATGTTGGATAACGACCAGGTATTGGTAGCAACATCGTAAATATCCACATCTGTTGAACTCCCAGCCATATTTATCTACGCCTCCGGCAAAAAATATTTTGTTTCCTGCTGCAACAGCCGCTATTCTACGTCGACTGTGAACTTAGTTCCGCAGTTGTCCATGTATTTGTCACAAAATCAAAAATATCCACTCGTGTACTTACACTTCCTGTACTGTAACCTCCGGCAAAAAGGATCTTATTTCCTGCTGATGCTACAACCATTTCTTCTCTTGGCTCTGAAAGTGTACCTATGGGTATCAATTGTGCATTAATAATGGGTCTGATGCTATTATCACAAGCCAGTACCTGGCCGCTTGAAGAATCTACCGTTACCTGCACTGTATCTTTTGAGAATAGCCCACCAGCATCGGTGACTTTCAGTTCAAACTGGTAAACACCTACCGTAAGATTAGAAACTTGTGTTGTTACAACATTTGCATTTGCTATGCTGAAAGATGAAGGACCTGTAATCTTTGTCCATGAATAGCTCGTAATGTTATTATCAGGGTCAGTGGAGGAACTCCCATCAAGATGTAAGTGTATCAGTGGGCAATGTGATAATTCGGTCTGTACCGGCACAGGCAACAGGTGGATGATTGGTTAGTGTAGTAACATTCACCGTAACCTGCACCGTATCTTTTGAAAACAATCCTTCTGCATCCGTTACTTTCAACTCAAATTCAAATACACCTTTCACTAATTTATTTACTGTGGTTCGGGCTGCGGTTGGCTGTACAATTTTAAAAGTATCGGGCCCTGAAATTTTGGTCCATTGATAGCTAACAATTTTTTTATCATCCGTAGATGCTCTGCCATCAAGGATCACAGAATCAACGGGCAAAATAATTGTTGTGTCTTTTCCTGCATGGGCGACGGGTGGTTTGTTGTTAGCCAATGCAATTTTCGCAGGAGTATTCTTTTTTGGCAGGAATTAAGAACAAGAGCATTCCAACTGTTATTAGTAAACACAGTAATAAGTTTGATTACATTCTTCATAAAAGATTATTTATGATTTTCAAAACTCCAGTTTCCATACTTTGATCAGTTGTAGAAGCGCCATTGACATAATCGTTGCACCGGCTACGTACAATGGTATTGTTCACCGAATATCAATGGATGCTCCTTCTAATGGGTACATTTTGAGCAACATTGACCACTATTGACCAGGTACTTCGTAGCTATGGATCATACATATCGAGCCTCGACTCAGTGATGCCGCCATCATCCTCAAAAAATAGTATTTTGTTGTTGTAGTAGATTGGCTACTGCTTTTAGAAACCTACAAAGTCTGGTGGTGGGCTGGACAAATACATTAAACGTGCGGGCTTCCCGTATTTATATCTCCATATTTCTACGGAACAGGTTGCAATATACTTAACCTTTACTGCGTCGTAACCTATTGCGCCCCCGGCAAAATATAAAATGTCCATTCACGGCTAAATGCTCCCCATGAACAATCTTGGCTGACTAGCAAAATGGAAGCTGTTGACCAGGCCGCCAGTTGCATTGTCATAGATATCTATTATATTTTCAGTCCCAGGCCATCCGCCGGCAAAATATACTTTATTGTTTGCGGAAACCGCAGCAAGATAATTCCGTGGTGAACTTAAGTGAGCGGTTGACCAGATATTAGAAGTAAGGTCATAAATATCAACTGAGCTCGATGGATAAAAGCCATGATTTCCGCCTGCAAAAAACACCTTGTTACCCACTGCGGCAGCGGCCAGTCAATCACCGGAAGTGCTCGGTAAGTCTGAGAAAACGACCAGGTATTCGTAGTAACATCATAAATATCAACATCGGATTGTAGCAGCAATACCGGGGATTTCCTCCTGCGACAAAAAATATTTTATTTCCTACTGCAACTGCTGTCATATTTTATACCTGGCTATGTATTAAGATCGAGCAGTTGACCATGTATTGGGTAGTCGAAATCATAAATATCAACATCGCTAACCGGGGGACCACCGATCCTGCACGTCCACCTGCAAGCAGTAATCTTATTGCCTGCTGTTGCTGTTATGAAAGTGATATCTTGGCGTTGGGAAAGTGACCAACAGGTATCAATTGTGCATTAGATATTGTGGCTCTGTTCAGTGTACCACAAGCATTGCTGTGCAGCTGCAGCACCGTTATCTGCACCGTATCTTTTGAAAATAACCCGCCGGCATCGGTGACTTTCAATTCAAATTGATAAATGCCTTCTGTAAGATTAGAGACTTGTGTTGTTGCGGCATTTGCATTGGCTATTGTTACTGAAGAGCAGGCCCTGTAATTTTTGTCCAGGCATAACTGACAATATTATTATCCGGGTCAGTAGAGCAACTCCCATCCAATGTAACCGTATCGGTGGGTAACGTAATGGTTCGGTCGGAACCCGCACAGGCAACTGGTGGATGATTGGTTAGTGTAGTAACATTCACTGCAACCTGCACCGTATCTTTTGAAAACAACCCTTCTGCATCCGTTACTTTCAATTCAAATTCGAATACACCTTTCACTAATTTATTTACTGTGGTTTTTGCTGTAGTTGGCTGCACAATTTTAAAAGTATCGGGTCCTGAAATTTTTGTCCATTGATAGCTAACAATTTTTTTATCATCCGTAGAAGCCCTGCCATCAAGGGTTACAGAATCAACCGGCAAAACAATTGTTGTATCTTTTCCCGCATGTGCAATGGGTGGTTTGTTGCTATCACAGTCAGGGCACAAAAATTTTTTTTGGCAGGAAAGATGAACTAATACTGTGGCCAGTAAAACAAAAGCAGCAGATTTTAGTATCCGTTTCATGATGATAAATTTCTTGAGTGAATAAATTATTTCCCTTATTAAAAATACTTTTTGCAACCAGTCATTTTTTTTAATATCGTCTTATCAACCCTACCCCTACCATAAGCGTTCGTATTAGTGCTGCCAGTCGGCATTCCAGCCATTGGTCACGATGGTTCCTGATGCCGACCCATCGGCAGAAACCCATGAGATGTCCTTCCTTGACCCAGAAAACGAAGTGTATCCGATAGTGGTGCCGTCAGGCGACCACGAGATTTTAGTTCCCTCGTGTTTCCACAAATTGATAGAAAGTGTGAGCCCGGCGCCGCTGGAAATGATCGTGGTGAGACCACTACCGTCGGGGTTCATGACACCGATCTGCGTGTTGAATACCCATTCATTGGTGCCAATAAACTGGAGGATCATCACTGCTATTTTCGTACCACCCGGAGACCACCTGGGAGATATGTAATCGAAATGATCGAAAATGTCGTCTGTGAGACCCGTGAAATTAGTGCCATCAGCATTGATTGTGAAAATGTCCCAGACGAAGTCGTAAGCGTACCAATCGGAGACTAAGGCGATCTTCGTTCCATCAGGTGACCATGACGGTTGAACAACCTTTCCGGCCGCCTCGTACAGCAGCGACGGCGACCCGCTCGTATCGCCGGCCTCCACCACCCAGATGCCGGCTCTGTCGGTAGTCGGCGCCAAATAGGCAATCCTCGTTCCATCGGGGGACCACGTTGGGTTCTGGCTGTAGCTCTCCGAAAACGTCTTGCGTACGACGTTCGAGCCATCTGCGTTCATGACGTAAATCTCACGATAACCGGTGCGGTCACTGACAAACGCGATATGCGAACCGTCCGGCGACCATGCGGGTTCGTCATCCCATGCAGCGTTGTTAGTGAGACGACTAATATTAGATCCATCAGGGTTGCAGGAATAGATCTCTGCGTTGCCGTCGCGGTCGCTCACGAAAACAATCTTGCAGTTTGTGCATGCCGGAGGTGGGTTCAACGCCATTACAGTTACCATCATCGTATCTCTGTCAATCAATCCACCTGCATCAGTTACTTTTAATTCAAACTGGTACGTACCTTCTGTAAGATTAGAGACTTGTGTTTGTACAGCATTTACATTTACAATATTAAATGATGAAGGCCCTGAAATTTTTGTCCAGGCATAACTGACAATATTATTATCCGGGTCGGTAGAGGCGCTGCCATCAAGCATTACAGAATCAACTGGCAAAACAATTGTTGTATCTTTTCCTACATGGGCGACGGGTGGTTTGTTGTTTCCAATGCATTTTTCGCAGGAGTGTTCTTTTTTGCAGGAAACATAAAACAATGCTGTGGCCAGTAAAACAAAAGCAGCAGATTTTAGTAGCGGTTTCATAATTATAAATTTTTTGAGTGAAACAAATTATTTCCCTTATTAAAAATACTTTTTGCAACCAGTCATTTTTTTTTAATATCGTCTTATCACTTGCCACACATGATACACACTGCTACCACCGGTATCATTACCATCTGTCGGCGACCAAATGCATTGTGATACAGAGATGCTGTACCTTTAACAAACAAATTTCCCCATCTTTGGCCGAGGTCGGGCCCTGAAATTTTTGTCCATTGATAGCTAGCAATTTTTTTATCATCCGTAGATGCTCTGCCATCAAGGATCACAGAATCAACGGGCAAAATAATTGTTGTGTCTTTTCCTGCATGGGCAATGGGTGGTCTGTTGCTATCACAGTCAGGGCACAAAAATTTTTTTTGCAGAAAGGGAAAAAAAATCGCTGTAAAAGATAATATGATCAAGAGAAACAATAGCTTTTTCATATCGAAAGATTCAAAATGGTTATAACCAAATTTTTATTTGAAGCTTCAGAAATCTATAGGGGATCCGGGTGGTTGATGATATAGAAGAAGGCTGATTATTCATAAAGCCAGTTTCATATTCGCAACGCCTAAAAACCTTGAAAGGATTTTATCGCTAACTACTTTTCTGCATTTATTACGAAGCTTAAAATTATGCTACCGAAAATGCCATTGCCAGCTCCACTGAGCAATTGACTCAATGAAAGGGTAATCGGCTAAATTGAGCTGTTAAAATAATTTCAGTAGGTCATCTTTGCGGGTGCGGGAAACATTCACGGAGGAATTATCACTCATAACAAGATAACCTCCTTCACCACGAACGTACCTGACAACTTCGTTCAGGTTAACCATATAAGAATTATGTACACGTACAAAGAAGTTGTAATCCTGTATTTGTTCTTCTATTTTTTTTAGAGTGCGGCAGGCTATGATTTTATTTTTATTCTTCAAAAAAAGATGTGTGTAATTATCATTTGCTTCAAAATAAATAACATCAGTGGCAGGAACTAATTCAAAGCCTTCTGCGGTTGGTACAGCAATTTTATTAAAGCCACTGTTGATGCCATTTATTTTTTTTAGCAACATTTCAAACTGCTCGGCGATCGGTAAATAGCGTTGTTCTTCCACCTTAGTAACAGCATTTATTAATTCTTTTGGCTCAATGGGCTTTAATAAATAATCAAGGGCGCTAAAATGAAAAGCTTTAATTGCATACTGATCATATCCCGTGGTAAAAATAACTGCGAAATTAATTTGCGGAAGGCGCTCGAGCATTTCAAATCCATTCATCTGTGGCATCTCTATATCAAGAAATACAAGGTCAGGACGATGCATTTCTATTGCCCTTAAGCCTGCCAGCGCATCATTACATTTTTCCAATACCTGGACGTTTGGACAATATTCTGCGAGTAGCAATGCTAAAGTCTTAAGGCAATGCATTTCATCATCTATAAGAATTGCTTTGATCATTGTTAAATAGGTATTTTAATGATAACTTCTGTGCCGCCGGCACTGCCATCGGCAAGCACTAAATCATTTATCACAATGTGGGTTCCCAAATGCTCCTGCTGTTGCAGCATTGCGATGCGGTCTGCTGTAATATTCATCCCCATTGATTTATAGGAAAGTGCAGACTTACTTTTCAATTCAGCCGCTTTCTTTCTCCCAATCCCGTCATCAGCAATTCTACAAAATAAGAGTTCGTCCTTTTCATATAGTTCAATATTCAAATTCCCGCTTTCTTTTTTATGCATTAATCCATGCCAGATAGCATTTTCAACATACGGCTGAATAATAAGAGGTGGCACTTTAATTACGGTTGTATCAACCAAATCATCTGTAATAATTTTATAAGTAAACTTATTTTCAAAACGAAGCGATTCCAGTTCAAGGTATAGTTGCAAGGCTTCCAATTCGCGTTCTAACGGAATAAAAGCTTCCTTTGAATTTTGCAGAATTAATCTTATAAGCCTTGAAAACTTTGCGAGGTATTCCGATGCCTGTAACCTGTTATTTTCAAGGATAAACAAATTGATAGCGCTAAGCGAATTGAAAATAAAATGCGGGTTCATCTGTGCCCGCAAAGCATGCATTTCAAGTTGTGATAATTTCTTTTGGTTCTCCAGCTTTTGAATTTGCAATTCACCTTCCGCAAGCTTAAGGAGATTCCTTTCATTTTTACGCTTAAGTAAAATGGTACGAAAAATAATACCGCTTACTATGATTAAACAAATAAAACCGGTGATAAGCATTTTCTTCTGCCAGGAACTTTGGGTCAACTCCTGCTGCTGGCTTTTCAATTGCTGGTTTTGATATTGTTCCTGCTGATCTCTCGTTTCCTGTTGCCTGAGTTGTTCGCTGAAAGCAATGTCTTGTATCTCCATAACCTTCCTTGTATTGAACAGGCTGTCTTTTGTTTCAATAGCTAGCTCTAAATATTTGGTAACGCTGTCTCTATTGTGTTCTAATTTATATACATCAGACAATAAGTTAAGAGCCTGAAGTTTCCCCATGAGAAAATGAGCAGTTTTACTCAGTTCCAAAACTTTATTTGCATAGAAAATGCTGGAATCCCGTTGCCCCTTTTTTTTAAAAATGCCTGCTACCCCATTGTAATTATCCATCAGATCTTTGTTACCTTCGGCCATAACAGCACCCCATCTGTAATAGTTGAGTGCTGAGGAATAATCACCGGTTTTTGTATAAATATTACCCATTACAGAAGCGAGAATAAGAGAAAAGAAAAGCGTATCTTTTGGAGTTCCCCATTTGCCCAAGCCTTTTAAAGACAAATCGTGAGCCTTATTTGCATATTGTAATGCAGAATCGAGCTGATTGAATGTTTCAAAAACTGATGCCGTCTGTGCAAGACAGTTAACATAGCGAGAAGCGGTTTCATGGTTTTCCTGTTCAAAAACCGGGTTTAATTTTGATTCAAGAAGGGATTTTGCTTTACGCAAATTATAGATTGATTGTGCATAATCTCCCTCCTCGCGGTATATATCACTCAAACCAAAATATGCTTCACAAATTAAAATGAAATTGTTTGCATGCTCGGCTATTCTTAAACATTGAAAGATATATTGGAGCGCCCCGGTGTAGTTGCCATTAACTTGCTCAAGAGCAAAATATTGAGCATATGACTCAAATAGCGCTTCATCTGATTTCATTTTTTGTGCCAACAGAATATTTTGTTGTACATATAAAGTTGCAGAATCCGGATTTGAATATATGTAACCCCAAATCATATCTAGTGTAGTATAGAACCTGGTCGAATCATCTTTTGCAGAACGAATCAAATTCTTCAAACTGTCATACTGATGCATGGTTTGAGTATATGCATTAGGCAAATGCAGCAGGAGTAAAATCGTAATAAAGGCTTTTCTCATTAAAAGCATTTTTCAGTTCAAAGAAAAATATTACACTTGTAACCCAAATCATAAGGTCCGGTCCCCACAGCGCATTTCTATTGCCTTTAAGCCGGTTACCACATCATTACATTTTTCCGATACCTACGCATTTAGACGATATTTTGCGAGTAGCAATCCCAAAGTTTTAAGGCAATGCATTTCATCAGCTATAAGAATTGCTTTCATCATTGTTAAACAGGTATTTTAATGATAACTTCCGTGCCACCGGCACTGCCATCCGCAAGCACTAAATCATTTATCACAATGTGGGTTCCCAATTGTTCCTGCTGTTGCAGCATTGCGATGCGGTCTGCTGTAATATTCATGCCCATTGACTTGTAGGAAAGTGCAGACTTACTTTTCAATTCAGCCGCTTTCTTTCTCCCAATCCCGTCATCAGCAATTCTACAAAATAAGAGTTCGTCCTTTTCATATAGTTCAATAGTCAAATTCCCGCTTTCTTTTTTATGCATTAATCCGTGCCAGATAGCATTTTCAACGTAGGGCTGAATAATAAGAGGTGGTACTTTGATTGCGGATATATCAAGTATATCATCCGTAATAATTTTATAACTAAACTTATTTTCAAAACGGAGTGATTCCAGTTCAAGGTATAGTTGCAGGGCTTCTAATTCGCGTTCTAACGGGATAACAGGTTCCTGTGAATTTTGCAAAATTAATCTTATCAGCTTTGAAAATTTTGCCAGGTATTCCGATGCTTGTAACTTATTATTTTCAAGAATGAACAGATTGATAGCGTTTAGTGAATTGAAAATAAAATGTGGGTTCATTTGAGCCCGCAGAGCATGCATTTCAAGTTCTGATAATTTTTTTTGAATCCCGAGCTTTTGAATTTGTAATTCACTTTCCGCAAGTTCACGAAGATTCTTTTCATTTTTACGCCTGAGTGATATAACGCGAAAGACGCCGCCGCTTATAATAATCAAACCAATAAAACCGGCAATAAGAATTTTTTTCTGGAAAGAGCTTTGCGTCAATTTCTGCTGTTGAATTTTCAATTGCTGCTGACTGATTAATTTTTCATTGTTTATAAAATTTATTTGTTGATCATATTTGTAAGCGGCAAATTTTCCTTTTGTCTGATCACTTACTACAATGTCTCTGATGGTAATATATTTTTTGTAATAGAAATAAGCGCTATCCGTATTATGTAGCCGGTTATATACTAAATAAAGCACCTGGTATCCATTGCGGATAAATTGCCGTGATTTTGTTTGTAAAGACATGTCAAGGCCTTCATGTGCATATTGTAAAGCAGCCTTATTATCGTTAAGCGCAAAATAAGTTTTGGCAATATCCAGCAATACCCGTTTTATTTCATTGCGGTCATTCAATTTGCGGTGCATTGCCAAACCACGAAGAAAATTTTGCAATGCCTTTTGGTAGTCGTTTTGCAATAAGTAAGTTTCCCCGGTACTCACGAGATAAACACGAAGGTCTTTGTCGGTGACCCTGGTAGTATCGAATAAATGATAATAATGCCATGCAGAATCATACTGATGTAGCAGGCTGAATAATTCAGCATATTCCATTCGTGTCCAGGTCTCATAAGAGCCATCAATACGGCTTTGAATCGTTTCGCGGGTATCTGTTTCAAACATCTCCCGGTAATAATTTAATGCGCTATTATAATCTCCGATTTCCCGGAATATTGTTCCAAAACTTGTCAAATCATCTGACAACCATACTTCATTTTTTTGAAAAACAGCAATCTGGTGGGCTTTTTGGTAAAAATAGAATGCAGAATCATAATTGCCTTCCTGGTAATGAATAACGCCCATAGATCCTAAAGCATCATACATCATAGTTGTGTCTTTGGCAATCAAACTTTTTTCATACCGCCTTTTTGCAATTTGGTAAGCCTCGTCATATTTACTTTGACCAAAAACTGCAAATAGTAAATTGTCATAAGTATTTTCAATGCCGCTTTTATTATTTGTTTTCTCAAACCATCCAATAGATTCTCTCGCCAATGCTTCAGACTTGATAAGGTCATTGTCAAAATATTCAAAGATGCTTGATTGATTTGTAACAGAAACTGCAATGCCATAGATATAGCCAAGCGCTTTTGATTCATTATAAGCCAGTGCTTCAAAATATTCTGCTGAATCTCTTATCAAAAGCCTGATGTATTGAAAACTCAACGCATTCATGCAATCTATCCGGGATGTATCTTTTAATGAAGGCAATATTTTTTGGAGGCTATCAATCTCGTTTCTTTGCGCAAAGGAGGTTGACAAAAAAATAAAAAGATAAAAAGGTATAAATAAAAAGAGCCTTTTAAAACAAGCAGCTTTATAAAAAACTGAAACCCTGCAAGTACTTATGTTTACAGGCATACAAAAGATTGTTCTTTAAAGTTAATGATTTTAATTTCCGGATAATACTGTGTACAGCTAAATGAATCGGGAAAAAACAATGAATACAATTGATTGAATTTTTTCAGTTTCATATAAAGTAAAAAGATTGTTGCAAAAATTATTTACAACAATCTTTTCTTTCATTTAGTTGCCTGTATTTCACCTTCCTGTCAATAAGGTTTTCGTTTTAAAACTTTTCCCTGCTTTTAATCTTTTTTAAACCGCAATGCACTTACATGCATACCTACAACTTTACCCCATTCTAAACCAATAAAATCAGAACTGCGAACATGTATGCCGCCATAGATGCGTGAAAGCCCAACTTCATTGGCATAATCAGAAAATTTGGTAAACGTCCTCGGAGTAAAGCCGAGGCTGTTAATGAGTCATCAGTAAACGTAGTATTATCGCCAAACATGTCCGCAAGTACTTTTTCTGCGGCGCCGGTTTGTACGGAATGTGCAGAAGTGTAGTCAGGAAATGGCGGCGTTGTAAGCAACGGTTTCCATGTTGGATTAAAGTTTGCCTGGATATACGCCTCTGGTCTTAGTTGGTTATACACATACTTCGTTTTGTAACACGAAACCAGTGCATCGGAGATGGCAATACCGACTTTGCAATAGGCTTCTGCAGCCACAGATAAAGGAGCATTCTTATTGGCAAGCACAGTGCTTAAAACAGAAATTGATGCACAGGGGCCGGGCAATGCGCCCCAATATTTAGCGATGATAGCATGCTCCGGATCCTGGTTAATAGATTCATTATAAACTTCCAGTTCTTCTTTATATAATTGCGATGAAGGCTCAGTAGAATAGGCCGGAGGCGGCCCTGGCTGAGTGCTTGTTGCATTATCCTTTATAAAAGTCCTGTTATTTCCCCAATAAGGAACCTGGGCCAATTGCCCTGTTAAAGGAACCCATAATCCGGCACCTGTAGGCGGAACATACGTTGTCGGATATGGAGTGAGGTAACCCTGATCACCGCCATCAGAAACAGACCATGCGTAAATAGCATTGGATATATCCCTGCCAAATGCTGAAGAACGGTCCAGGTCATTCTTTGGAATGATTGACCCAAACAATGTGTTGAAGGAATTTTCCAAAGAGTCAATTGTAAAATTTTGCGAAGCAGATGTATTGCCGAACATGTGATGCACCATATTAGCAAGTGCTGCGTTTGCAGAAGCGGGATAAAAGTAAAAATCACCGCAATTTGTTTTGGGTAATGCTGGCAGGCCATTCAACTGGTGTTGAATAGACTGGTACTTGGGCAAGCCCGGTACAACTGACTCATACAAGGCGAGCCCTATATAACCGAAGGCTCTTGCGTTGATTGGCCCGATATTTTGACCGGGTGTGGTTCGTGCTAATTTTATGGCAAGTGTATACCACTGTGCCGGTACATTGGCGCCGGCTTTCATGGCATGAGCATTTTGAACATCCGCATTAAATTCTCCTGTTGCAGGTTGATCACAAGGAAAGCCAGGATGATCATTTTTTCTGCAACTTAAATTCAAAATAATGAAAGTACTTACAATCATTAGTATAATTTTATTTTGCTTTTTCATTTCTTTTAGTTTAGAATATGAGTGAATAAAAACTCTAAACTATTTCACAATGAATTAAATGAACAACACCAATGATTGACTTGCAGAGCCAAAGGGTGGTTGGCCGAGATGGAAGGGTAGGTTGATAAAAATGACAGCCTATTTATTTTATAAATTTCTTTGCCGGAATGCGCAAACGTCCGCTTCCTGATGCATTTTATACCATTGAAATTTTGTTATAGATTAATATTATCTAAATACTCAGTTGCAAACTAAGTACAGCACCACTTTTTGATGGATGCAGACCAAGTATAGCAGTAGGGCACACTAACTATAACAAGTTGTTTCTTCTCTTTCGCAAGCCCACATCAACCACCGGTGAGCGCCGTCGTCGGTCAGTTGTAATGGTGTTATAAATTTTGATGAGAGGGTAATTACCACTCCCTTCTTTTTAATTTTAAAGGAATACTATACTTCCTGTTTTTATATAAGTGCATTGCGCTTGCAGTCATTAAAACCAAAGCTGCAAAAAGCCCAATCCATACAATACCGTTATGGATATTCCATTGTCGCACGGCTATTGCAATAAAGGCCCAGGCTCCTACTGGTGCAGCTTCACGCATATTCCTGTTTCGAATCAGGAGCAGATAAAGTACAGCAGCAATCAATATGAGTATCATCGTCCACACATTTCCGGCAATCCCTATTCCGCCCCATCCAATTGAGGTAAGCCAGGCTGCAATACACGCAATAGTTGCAACCATTATCCAACCAAGGTATAACGTGACCGGCCACCATACAAAAAAGATATCGCGAACAGAAACGTCATCCAGTTCAAGACGCAGCCTCACCGTTAATATAACAAGGCTTATTAACAGGAGAAGGATACATATAACGGATAAGCCTATTCGTTCGTTTAGCCAGCTATATAACCAGGTGGCATTAGCTATATTACCAAGAGCAAACCATATTCCTGTGCGTTCAATATATTGATTCGGATCTTTTCTTTTAATTAAAATCCATTGATAAATTACGAAGCCAATTGCCATTAAAAACAGTACACCCCAGATGGTAAACGCATAACCTGCGGGGGCAAATAAGGTATCGTATTTATGACTTATACCGGCCACGTTTACCTTAGAATAAAACCCGGTGTTACCTGCATAATTTGCGAATAACATTATCACCAACGTAATAGTATTTAATATAACAAGCAACCGGGATTTATTACTCATCAATTTGTTTACAGTTTAAAAGTTTAAACAAGTTGCGTGTATATTTTGTTGGGGTAACGATCTAAAATTAATAAAAAGCTTACACAACCTGCAACACGCCCCGTCTTCGCACAAGCATATCCTTCAGCGAAGGGTTGGCGGAAGCGTACCGCTTGTGCCCAAATTGAAAAGAACCATAAATAAAGGAATATAAAAATCTGCGTATACGGTTATCCCTCAAAACATTTTTCTTGCCTCCTCATAATAGTTCTGCACGAATTCGTATGATTTGTGGCCCTGTAAAAAACTGTATCTTTCTGCTATTCTCCTGTAGATTGTTATATTTTACTTAGCATCGAATTATGACATGGATTATAATTTTCGGGATATACATTATGATCGTGATTGTGGTTTGCCTGCGCATCATCTACGATACAAGAAGCACGACCAAAACAATGGCCTATCTTCTTATAAGTATTTTTATACCAGTCGGCGGCATTCTTTTCTACCTTGTATTCGGAGTGAATTATTGGAAGCTGAAGTTGTATGATGAAAAATCTGAACAGGGGAAAAAGATGCTTGATAAACTGGAAAAAGAATGGGGAATAACGGCCGCTAAAACGTTACCGAAAGATGCTTCTGCGTTACAAAATAATCGTGAACTGGCATCGCTGCTTATACAGGAACTACACACACCTCTTACTACCGGGAACAAAGTAAAGTTGTTGATAAATGGGGAAGAAAAATTTCCGGAAGTTTTAAGAGCGCTGGATGAGGCAAAGCATCACATCCACATTGAATATTATATTTATGAAAACGATGCAATTGGAACACAAATAGAAAACATCCTGGTTGCGAAAGCAAAAGAAGGTGTGCAGGTCAGGTTTATTTATGATGATTTTGGCAGCCCTGCTATCAACAAAAGAATGGAGCGCAGGTTAAAGGATGCAGGCGTGGAGGTTTTTCCATTTCAGAAGATATTGTTTTACCTGCTTGCCAACCGGCTCAATTACCGCAACCACCGAAAAATAATTGTTATTGACGGGCAAACGGCATTTACAGGAGGCATCAATGTTTCTAATAAATATATTAACGATAAGCATAGCCGGCTGTATTGGCGGGATACTCATTTGCGCATAGATGGGCCCGGCGTTTTTTACCTGCAATATCTTTTTTTCACGGATTGGAATTTTTGTTGTGGTAAAAAAGTGAAGCCGTCAGCGGAACATTTTGCGGCTGATAAGACCTACCCCGAAAACACATTGGTGCAGGTTGTTGCCAGTGGGCCCGATTCAGACCAGCCAGCTGTACTTTTTTCTATATTACAGGCCATCAACCTGGCAAAAAAAGAAATCCTTATAACCACCCCTTATTTTATTCCCGGCGATACAATCCTTGATGCTTTAAAGATTGCCTCCCTGAGCGGCATTTCAGTAAAATTGCTGGTACCGGGTGTGAGTGATTCCAAACTGGTAAATGCAGCCTCCCGGTCATATTACGGCGAATTGCTGGCTGCCGGTGTGGAGGTCTATTTATATGAAAAGGGATTTGTTCACGCCAAGACGATGGTGACAGATTCGGGCCTTTCTATAATAGGAACGGCGAACATGGACATGCGTAGTTTCGAATTAAATTTTGAAGTGAACGTGATCTTATTTGATGAAGAGATATCCGGGAAATTACGCAGCACATTTTTTGATGACCTTAAGGATGCGAAAAGGATCGATGCGAAAAAATGGAACAGTCGCCCTGCATATAAACAATTGCCTGAAAAGCTTGCACGCCTGTTTTCGCCTGTTATGTAAAATCGAATACAGGGCCGTGACTCCTCCTGATATAGGTTGGCACAAAATCAACGAAAAACGGACATAAAAAGAAATATTATTGAATTCCTCTCGCATCCACCGTTCCTTTAAAGGCAGGCTTATTTAACAAGCGGTTACTATTTGTTACTGCCGGGTCCTCCTTGTAAATTTCTCTTTGTTGTGCAACAAACGTCCCGGTGGTTATATATTTTATTGCTTTGGCAAGGCATGATTCAGTGGGATCTCCCCAGTTTTTATCGAGCCCGTCCGCGGCTGGTCCATCGGGTGTAAATCCGTCATAATAGTTACCATAACCGGAACTGTTTGTGGACCTGAACGAGACCGGAAATACATACCAGTCACCTGCTGAGAGAGGGAAAAATCCAACAGGTTTACCATCTGTATGACCGGGACCGATGAGCTTTACGTCCATGTAAGGTTTGAGATTATTAATCAATAATTCACTGGCTGAAGCGGTACTTTGTGTAACAATAAAAAGTACATGATTGGGATTTAAAGTGCCTGTTTTTTTGAAATAAAGTGAAACATTATAGTTCTGGTGTTTATCATTAAACGTTTCTTTCATCATCAGGCTTCCATTGGCAGAATTTGGCGCAAGATAATCCGCAAGTTTTTCCTGTACAGAAACATATCCACCCCCGTTATATCGCAGATCAACGACAATATCTGTTACGTTTTTCGAGGCAAACCTGGCCATTACTTTTTGAAAATCACTGAACATTTTAGAAGTATCTCCAATAAACGAATTCAAGACCATATACCCAATCGTCTTTGAGCCAATATTATACGTTGTATCTAAATACAAAGGCTGTTCTTCATAGGTTCCCGCGGTTAAGGAAATATCCGCAGAATTGCCATCAGGCTTCTTAAATGTAAATGTGGAACTGCTGCTGTAAAATATATTTTGAACGATAAAATCTGTATTGGCAATAGTAATATCTGTGCTGCCATTTATTTTCGTTATTCTCCAGCCTCTTTGAATGCCGGCCATTCCTGCGGGAGAAAGCCTTTCTACCAGTTTTACTCTTAAATCGCCATCAACATTGAAAAATACACTAAATCCAAAGTCTCCTTCGGCCGCGGTATTATATATATTACCAAAGCCGCCACTCAAAAGGTTCCAGTCTTTTTTTAGTACTCCGAAACTCCACCTGTCAACAGGAGCGCCGTTTTCCTTACTGTAGGCTCTTAAGGCTACCATCACATCATTCGGGTCATTGTAACTTTGAGGATTAAAATTTGATGGAATCTGGCTGTACCAGAGATAAAAGTCTTTTGATATCATCAAAGCTGAGTCTTTTGCATTTGATGCGGCAGTACCCGAGTCCTGTGGTGGTACGGGACCAGGTGTATCCACATTTTTTTTACAGGAGCTTATTGCCACCATAAAAGCAATGACAGCTATAAAAATTGGGTGAAATTTATTTTTCATAGATTAAAATTGCATAAACAAAACAATAATATTTACGAAATTATTACGCAAATAGCTTCAAGTGAATTCATACGGAGGGAATTACCATTATTTTACAAATTTTGTGCTATAATTTTAATAGAATATGCTAAGTTTTTTTGTAAAATTCTCTTATGGCTCAAAAGCAAAGTTCCGGTTTATTATTGTACAGAAATTTTAATGGCCTTCTTGAAATATTTCTTGTTCACCCCGGTGGGCCTTTCTGGAAAAATAAAGATGAAGGCGTCTGGTCAATTCCCAAAGGAGAGCTCAATGATGATGAGGAACCCCGGGCGGCTGCAACCAGGGAATTTTTTGAGGAGACTGGGATTGCTGTGTCGGGCACATTTATCGAGCTCACTCCGATAATTCAAAAAGGAGGAAAAAAAGTATTTGCATGGGCCCTCGAAAAGGATATAGACACCGCAAACATTCATTCAAATGATTTCCAGATGGAATGGCCGCCAAAGTCAGGGAAACTTCAGAGCTTTCCGGAGATAGATAAGGGCGGGTGGTTTACTATCGCTAATGCAAAGAAAAAAATAAATGCAGCACAATCACAGTTGATTGACGAGCTGCAGGAGAAATTAGCTTCTTAATTCAATTCAAGTTTTGGAAGGCGGAAATTCTGGCTGTCATAAACAAACAGTTCATCAATTTCATAGGTCCAGAATTTATATAAGGATGATTTCATAAGAATTTGTTTCACTTCTTCCTTTGTTTGCGCATTGATAATTATCCAGGAGCGATGGGTTTCCATACTTACAGCATAACTTTCAATAACGTTTGTATTAATGAGCATATTGATGTATGTACGGTGTTCGGGCACATAGCTCATAAAATCCTCTGAAAAAGTAAATTTTATGGTAACTAAAAAGGCCTGTTTTAAATTATCCATTCAATTATCTTATTGCTCCACGCTTCCTTAAAAGGTGCGGAAATTTTAATATAATTATCAGTATAACCGCTCATCATTCCATTTTTATTTCCTTCAAAAAGAACTTTTCTTTTTTCCCCGGTATGGTTGTTGGTAAAGGTCTGTAATTTTTTATAAGATAAATTTCGCAAAATTTTGGTTCTTTCATTGCGGATATTTACCGGTACCACAGGTTCAATATTTAAGGCATGAGTGTTATCCCTTTCAGAATAGGTAAATACATGAAAGTAGGATACATCCAAATTCTTTAAAAAATTTACAGTTTCAGCAAAATCTTCTTTGCTTTCACCCGGGAAACCTGTAATCACATCCACACCAATACAACAATGCGGCATTAATTTTTTAATCAAAGTAACTTTTTCAGCATACAATTCTTTTTGATAGCGTCTTCTCATCAATCCGAGTATCTTATTGCTGCCGCTTTGCAATGGAATATGAAAATGAGGCATTATTCTTTTACTTAGTGCAACGAACTCAATAATCTCGTCAGACAGCAGATTAGGTTCGATAGATGATATGCGATATCGCTCAACACCGTCATTTTCTTCGATAGCATGTAATAATGTATAAAAATCTTCTCTTGTTTTTTTTCCATTATTCCCTTTCCCAAAATCACCGAGATTAATTCCTGTAAGAACGATTTCTTTTACGCCCGCATGGGCAATTTTTCTTATTTCCGATAAAACATTTTCAATTGAATTGCTCCTGCTTTTTCCGCGGGCCATGGGTATAGTGCAGAATGAGCAGTTGTAATCGCAACCATCCTGTACTTTCAAAAAAGTTCTTGTTCTTGAATTAATTGAAAACGATGAGTGAAAATCCATTATCTCCTCAATATCACAGCTGCATATTTTTGTATCGTCGCCTTTGGTAAGTTGATGAAGATGGTTAGTTATATTAAATTTTTCGGCTGCTCCGAGCACAAGATCCACTCCGTCAATTTCAGCAATTTCTTTAGGCTTTAACTGGGCATAACAACCTGTAATTACAACCGTCGATTGGGGAGATTTGCGTTGAATTCTCCTCACCAATTGCCTGCATTCTTTATCAGCATTTTCTGTAACCGAGCAGGTATTGATTATATATATATCTGCCTCGTCAGTAAAATCTTTTTTTACAAAGCCGTCATTTATCAGCAGTCTTTCAATTGCTGATGTTTCAGAATAATTTAGTTTACACCCTAATGTATGTAACGCAACTGATTTAGTAGCAGGCATGCTACAAAAATATACAATATTGTTTTTTTATTGCTTAATCTAACATCTTAACAGTGAGCAGGAAAAGAAATATTTTTTTGCTGGTTATACTAATAACTGCTTTCCTGGTAATAAAACTTATCACTTTTTTTAAGCAGGATGGTACAGCTGGAAACAAAGAAAAAAAGCCCTTTCGCAATACCAATCATCTTATCTTAACCAAACATGCAAAATGCCGTATGGATTGCAGGGACATTACCGAGAATGAAATAAAAGAGATTATTCTCGATGGAAATGTTAATTATTCAAAGAGTGGCCGGAGTGATAAAGGGGATGATACCTATGCAATTGAAGGATACAGTAATGAACATCAGCATTTAAGGGTAGTTGTAGCACCCGAAGATGATGGGCTTGTCATTATTACCTGCATTGATTTGGATAAGGAATGGCCATGTAATTGTTACTGAATTCGTATATCCATTTAATCATTTATATGTAATTTGCAGCCTAAGATTAGCCTGGAAAATGAAGATAAAATCATTTTTTGCAAAGCCATTTGCATTATACATCCATAAACAAATCCGTAAGTCTGCACTCACTGCCCCTGCCGACCAGGAACGAATATTTCAATTATTGATAAAAACAGCTTTAAAAACCGGATTTGGTAAAGAACATTCTTTTGAAAAAATAAAAAACCATGCAGACTTTATAAAAAATGTTCCGTTAAGAGAATACGAAGATTTTAAAAAATATATTGAAAAGATAAAGCGGGGGAAGCACAATGTTTTGTGGAAGGGGCTTCCTATTTATTTTGCAAAAACGAGCGGTACAACAAGTGGTATCAAATATATACCAATCACTAAAGAATCGATTCCCAATCATATTAATACGGCAAGAAATTCACTGCTTTGTTATATGTCACAAAGCGGTAATTCACAATTTGCCAATGGAAAAATGATTTTCCTGAGCGGCTCACCAGAATTGGAAAGGGTAGGAGGTATCCCTACCGGAAGACTGAGTGGAATTGTAAACCATCATATCCCCAGGTACTTAAGGGCTAACCAGCTTCCTTCATTCGAAACAAATTGTATCGATGATTGGGAAGAAAAGCTGGCGAAAATAGTTGATGAAACTATTAATGAAAGAATGACTTTGATTAGCGGTATTCCGCCATGGATGCAAATGTATTTTGATGCATTGGTAAAAAAGACGGGTAAAAAAATAAAAGATATTTTTCCTGACTTCAGTGTAATGGTTCATGGTGGTGTAAACTTTGAGCCTTATAAAGCAAAGCTTGTAGAAACAATTGGAAAAGATGTTGACACAATTGAATTGTTTCCTGCAAGCGAAGGGTTCTTTGCTTTCCAGGATAATATTAAAGAAGAAGGAATGCTGCTGAATTCTGACAGTGGAATCTTTTTTGAATTTGTACCAGCTGCAGAAATTTTTAATGAAAATCCTACCAGGCTTACGTTAAAAGATGTGAAGCTACATGAGAATTATGTTCTGATCGTTACCAGCAATGCGGGCTTATGGGCTTATAATATCGGCGACACAATAAAATTTGTATCATTAAATCCATATAGAATTGTTGTTACAGGCAGAATAAAACATTTTATCTCCGCTTTTGGTGAGCATGTAATTGGCGAGGAAGTTGAAGACTCGTTATTAAAAGCTGCTGATGCCGAAAAAATAAAAATAACCGAGTTTACCGTAGCTCCTAAAATTTCACAGGATAAAAGCAAAAGTTACCACGAATGGTTTATAGAGTTCGAAAATATACCAGCCAATCTTAAGCAATTTGCCCATCGCGTTAATGAGAACATGAGGAAGAAAAATATATATTATGATGACCTTATAAAAGGAAATATTCTTCAACCGCTGAAAATAATTCCTATTCAAAAAAATGGTTTTATCAATTATATGAAGAGTGTAGGAAAGCTTGGGGGACAAAATAAAGTGCCCCGTTTGAGTAATGACCGGGCCATCGCAGACCAATTGCAACATTGGGCTAAAAAGTTATCTGCGGAAACAATAACAAATTCTTAGTAGCGTTTTGCGGAATACATTGTAAAAACATATACATTTGCATTCCATTCATTAAATAGCATAACAAGTGAAAGGTTTTAATTTTCTACATTCTTATTTTGCTTTAGCAACCTCAATAGCTGAACAAAGGAAACCTGTGCGCTGTTTTTTCCGACCTGGATACTGATAGGCCGAGCAGTTGATATTGCCCCTATCAGTGAAAAAATCCCCGCTCACCACAAACAATTCATTCAAACAAAACGCAAAGTGGAACAATCAAAAATAATTGTTCGGGTTGCAACTTCCGCTGATTTAGATTATGCTCAAACCATCACTGATGAGATGGCAGCTTCCGCACAGGTAAGAGGAACCGGTATTGCAAAACGCTCGACAGAATATATTCAACAAAAAATACAGGAAGGCAAAGCTGTTATTGCAGTTACTGAGGATGGCACATGGGTAGGTTTTTGTTATATTGAAGCCTGGGGCAAGGAAGGATTTGTAGCAAACAGTGGCCTCATTGTAGCTCCGGCATTCCGGAAAACGGGGATCGCAAAAAGTATTAAAAAAAGAATATTTGATCTTTCGCGTGAAAGATATCCCAAGGCAAAAATATTCGGGCTTACAACAGGCCTTGCTGTAATGAAAATTAACAGTGACCTGGGTTACGAACCGGTCACCTATTCTGAACTTACTGACGATGAAAATTTTTGGGCAGGCTGTAAAAGCTGTGTCAATTATGATATTCTCATGAGTAAAGAAAGAAAAAATTGTATGTGCACTGCAATGTTATATGATCCTGTAGATCATTACGAACCGGCAGAAACAGCAGCTGATTTTAAACAACATTCAAAGTTGTACGAAAGGTTTATGAGGCTCAAACAGAGCAGGCTTCTTAAATTTTTCAAAAATAAAAAAACAGATAAGAGCAAATCGATTCTGAGTTTTTTGCTCAATCTCTAAATTAATATAATGAGTAAAAAAGTTGTAATTGGTTTCAGCGGAGGGCTGGATACTTCGTACTGTGTAAAATATTTTACTGAAGAATTGCATTATGAAGTACACAGTATAATTGTTAATACAGGCGGTTTTAGCAAAGATGAACTGGATGATATAGAGAAACATGCAAAGAAACTTGGGGTAAAATCACACACAACTGTTAATGCTGTAAAAGACTATTACGATACAATTATTAAATATCTCATCTACGGGAATGTCCTTAAAAATAATACCTATCCCTTAAGCGTAAGTGCAGAAAGATTATCGCAGGCATTGCATATAGCTGAACACGTAAAAAAATTAAATGCTGATGCTGTTGCACATGGAAGTACCGGCGCAGGTAATGACCAGGTTAGATTTGACATGATTTTTCATATCATGATTCCGGGTGTTGAAATTATTACACCTATCCGCGATATGCAACTGTCGCGGCAGCAGGAAATTGACTACCTCAAATCGAAAGGGGTTGAAATGAATTTTGAGAAATCTGCTTACTCTATAAATAAAGGTCTTTGGGGTACGAGTGTTGGCGGCAAAGAAACATTATCCTCAAACGGGATGATACCGGAGGAAGCATGGCCCACACAACTTTCTAAAAAAGAACCTTCGCAGATAAAATTGCATTTTGAAAAAGGTAATCTTACCGGAGTTGATGGAAATAAATTTGATCATTCTGTTGAAGCAATTCAATATTTACAGGCCCTGGCCGGTCCTTATGCAATAGGTCGTGATGTTCATGTTGGGGATACGATTATCGGCATAAAAGGCCGTGTAGGTTTTGAGGCTGCAGCACCTGTTATAATCATTAAAGCACATCACGCTTTGGAAAAACACGTGCTCACCAAATGGCAATTGAATATTAAAAATCAATTATCAGAATTTTATGGCAATTGGCTGCATGAAGGGCAGGTATTGGACCCCGTTATGAGAAATATTGAAGCATTTTTACAATCGTCCCAGCAACAAGTTACAGGAGATGTTTTTGTGCAGCTAATGCCCTATCGTTTCCAGGTTACGGGTATCGAATCACCTTATGATTTAATGAGCGCCAAATTTGGAAAATATGGCGAGATGAATACAGGCTGGAGTGGAAATGATGTAAGAGGCTTCAGTAAAATTTTTGGCAATCAGACGGCAATTTATCATGCTGTAAAAAATAGCGCTGATGAAGAAAAGAATTAAAGTTGGAATAATCGGCGGTGCAGGATATACCGGTGGTGAACTGATCCGGTTGTTGGTAAATCACGCTTCAGTTGATTTAATTTTTGTACATAGTAAAAGTAATGCAGGCAAGCATTTACATACTGTTCACCAGGACCTGATGCATGAAACAGATATACAATTTTCTGAAGTAACCAATGATGATGTGGATGTTCTTTTCTTATGTACAGGCCATGGAGATTCAAAAAAGTTCCTGGAAGAAAATGATGTTCCAAAACATGTTAAAATTATTTCGCTCTCCCAGGATTTCAGGTTAAAGGCCAATGCAAATTTTAAAAACAGGAAATTTATATACGGCCTTCCGGAAGTAAACAGGAGAATTATTAAAACTGCAGGTAACATTGCCAATCCCGGCTGTTTTGCGACTGCTATAGAATTAGGATTGCTCCCTTTGGCAAAAATGAAATTATTGGGAGATGTTTATACGACAGGCATTACGGGATCAACGGGTGCAGGCCAATCTATGTCAGTTACATCACATTTTTCATGGCGTGAAAATAATGTGCAGGCTTACAAAACTTTAACGCATCAGCATTTGGGAGAAATTGAGCAAACACTCAATTCACTTTCAGGCGATAGGTCTTCTTCAATTCATTTTGTTCCCTGGCGTGGCGATTTTACAAGGGGTATTTTTATTACTTCGCAAATTAAATGCAAAGAGGCGCTTCCTGAAATGTTTCGTGCATTTGAAAAATTTTACGATGCGCATCCTTTTGTAAAAATAAGCCGTGAGCCCATCTTTTTAAAACAGGTAGTCAATACCAATAATTGTTTTATTAACCTGGAAAAAACCGGAAGTATTCTTGTGGTTCATTCTGTTATTGATAATTTACTAAAGGGAGCAAGCGGCCAGGCTGTTCAAAACATGAATTTGATGTTTGGGCTTGATGAAGCAACTGGTTTAAAGCTTAAGGCAAATTATTTTTAGAAAGTGAGTAATAAGTCATAAGTCGTAAGTCGTAAGTAATAAGTCGTAAGTAATAAGTTATGCA
This sequence comes from uncultured Chitinophagaceae bacterium, assembly GCA_963798665.1. Classification (GTDB taxonomy): domain Bacteria; phylum Bacteroidota; class Bacteroidia; order Chitinophagales; family Chitinophagaceae; genus Ginsengibacter. The sequence continues at coordinate 360,996 of CAWCUN010000001.1, forward strand.
AAATTATAAAGATTTAAAAGTTTGGGAAAAGGCGCATCTTTTTACACTTACAATTTATGAGTATACAAAATTATTTCCTAAGGATGAAATGTACAGCCTAACAAATCAAATACGACGGGCATCTTCATCTGTGCCGGCAAATATTGCAGAAGGCTGTGGAAAAAATTCAAAACTTGAATTAGCTCATTATTTAAACATAGCCCTTGGCTCTGCAAATGAATCAGAATATTTTTTGATTTTATCGAAAGATTTAAGGTATTTAAAAGAAGAAAATTATATTGTTTTATACAATCTGATAAATGAAATAAAAAGCATGCTGATAGCATTAATTAATAAAGTTCGTAAATAACTTATTACTTATGACTTATTACTTACAACCCTTAATTTTCCATTCATGAAACTCTTCGATGTTTACCCGGTAAATGATATTAATATTGTAAAAGCCCGTGGTTCTTATATCTGGGATGATAAGAGCACACAATACCTTGATATGTATGGCGGTCATGCTGTAATAAGCATTGGACACACGCATCCTCACTGGGTAAAAAAAATTGAAGAGCAGTTGGAGCAGATTGCCTTTTATTCCAACTCGATAAAAATTCCTGTTCAGCAACAACTCGCTGAAAAACTTGGAGAAGTTTCGGGAAAAGAAGATTATCAATTGTTTCTTTGCAATAGTGGTGCAGAAGCTAATGAAAATGCATTGAAGCTTGCATCATTTTACAATGGCCGTAAAAAAATAATTGCTTTTTCAAAAGCATTTCACGGACGCACTTCACTTGCAGTCGCCGCTACAGATAATCCTTCAATTGTTGCACCCGTAAACGAAACGGACAATGTAATTTTTCTTCCCTTTAATGATGAAGATGCATTGCAAAATTATTTTGATAAGGAAGGCAACCAGGTCTGTGCAGTAATTGTAGAAGGCATACAAGGAGTAGGTGGTATTAATGTTGCGGGCGAATCTTTTTTGAAATTGATAAGGAAATTATGCAGTGAATACAATGCAGTATTTATTGCCGATTCTGTTCAATGTGGATATGGCCGTACGGGCAAATTTTATTCTCACGATTATGCAGGGGTTGATGCAGATATTTATTCAATGGCAAAAGGAATGGGCAATGGTTTTCCTGTTGCGGGTATTTCAATAGCGCCTCATATTCATTCAAAACATTTTATGCTCGGTACAACATTTGGCGGTAACCATCTTGCCTGTGCTGCAGCCCTGGCAGTTCTGGAAGTAATTGAAAAAGAAAATTTAATGGAAAATGCGAGGATAGTTGGTAATTATTTATTTGCTGAAATTGAAAAGATAAATGATCCGATAGCTATCGGATTGAAGAACCTTCGTGGAAAGGGCTTGATGATTGGATTTGATGTAACTCCTGAATTAAAAGATTTGAAAAAAAATCTTCTAACGAAGCATCACATCTTTACAGGCGAAGCAAAACCAAATGTAATCAGGTTACTTCCATCACTTGCATTAACCAAAAGTGATGCGGATAAATTTTTACTGGCATTGCGTGAAGAAGTTGCTATGCTTTCTAAACAATATACACCAACTGGCATTTCATCAATCAGTTCATAATAATTTTATCTTTATCGCCTAATTAAAGAAAAAATTGAGAAACTTTCTTTCAGTAAAAGATGCAGACTTAAATGAACTAATAAACTCTGCTGGAAAATTCAGGGCAAATCCACTATCGCAACAAGCATTAGGAAACGGAAAGCGGATGGGTTTAATATTTTTGAATCCCAGTTTACGAACCAGGTTAAGTACACAAATTGCCGCACAAAACCTGGGCATGGAAGCAATTGTATTTAATGCGTCGCAGGACGGATGGGCACTCGAATTTGAGGAAGGCGCTGTAATGAACGGCACAACCGTTGAGCATGTAAAAGATGCGGCGCCTGTTCTTGGCCGTTATTTCGACGTTCTCGGCGTAAGAACTTTCCCATCGTTAAAAAACAGGGAAGAGGATTATTGTGAATATGTAATGAACCAGTTTGTAAAATATTCCGGGGTTCCTGTAATAAGTCTTGAAAGTGCCACCGTACATCCATTGCAAAGTCTTACGGATATTATAACGATCAATGATTATCTCCCCGTAAAAAAAGTGAAACCAAAGGTTGTTTTAACGTGGGCGCCTCATGTAAAGCCTTTACCGCAATGTGTTGCCAATAGTTTTTGCGAATGGATAACTGCCTGGGATAACTGCGATTTTATTATTACACATCCCGAAGGATATGAGTTAGACAAGCGTTTTACCAATGGAACAGTTATTACTAACGACCAGGCGAAAGCGCTAAATGAGGCTGATTTTGTTTACGTGAAAAACTGGAGCAGCTATAAGGATTATGGAAAGATGGCGGAAAACAAACAGGACTGGATGCTTACATGTGATAAATTAAGTATAACCAATGATGCGAAAATTATGCATTGTCTTCCCGTTCGCAGAAATGTTGAATTAAGCGACGAAGTACTGGACAGTGCGAATAGTATTGTAACAGAACAGGCATCCAACAGGGTGTGGGCTGCCCAGTCAGTTCTTGCGCAAATTTTAAAAGATTTGCCATGAAAGAACTTCTCTACATTGTAAAAATTGGAGGTAACGTAATTGACGATAAAAATAATCTTCATTTATTTTTAAAGGAATTTGCTTCAATTGCAGAAAAAAAAATATTAGTGCACGGCGGAGGTAAAATTGCAACCGCAATTGGGGATAAACTAAATATTCAATCACAATATATTGATGGGCGAAGAATAACTGACGATGACACAATTGACCTTGTGACGATGGTATATGGAGGACTTGTAAATAAAAAAATCGTTGCAGAACTGCAAGCGTTGGAATGTAACGCTATTGGGCTTTCGGGTGCAGATGGAAACCTTCTTCCTGCAAAAAAGCGTCCTGTAAAATCCATTGATTACGGCTGGGCAGGTGATGTAAACTTTTCTGATATAGATGTATCAATTTGGAAAGTGTTTATAGATAATAACCTGGTTCCTGTATTGGCGCCTCTCACACACGACAGGCGGGGACATATGCTTAACACCAATGCTGATACGATGGCTTCTATACTAGCCGCTGCTTTATCAAAATTGTATAATGTGCGTCTAATATATTGTTTTGAAAAGAACGGAATATTAACTGAGGTAAATGATGAATCAAGTGTTGTTGCTGAATTGAACGCTAAAAACTATGATCAGCTTAAAGCAGATAAAAAATTGTTTGCCGGGATTTTGCCAAAGATTGATAATGCGTTTGAAGCCATACATAACGGGGTAGAGCAAGTTATAGTTGGCAATTCAAATAAGCTGGTTGAATTGGTAAAAGGAAAAAGCGGAACCAAAATAATTTCATGAAAAAGGAAATAAATATTGCAGGTTCATCAAATAAATTATTTTCAGACGCACTGAATTTATTAAAGCAGTTAATTGCAATTCCTTCTCTTAGTAAACAGGAAGATAAATCCGCTGATGCCATTGAAAACTTTTTGAGAGAAAGAAAAATTGAAACAAAGCGTTACCTGAATAATGTTTGGGCTGTTAATAAATATTTTGATGAAAAAAAATTTACCGTCCTTTTAAATTCACATCATGATACGGTAAAACCAAATGAAGGCTACACGAATAATCCTTTTGATGCGTTTGAAGAAGATGGAAAATTGTTTGGGCTGGGCAGTAATGATGCCGGAGGCCCGTTGGTTTCACTAATAGCAACGTTTGTTCATTTTTATGATCAGTATCTTCCTTTTAATTTAGTTCTTGCTGCAACTGCGGAAGAAGAGATTACAGGGCACAACGGTATAGAAATATTATTACCGCTTTTACCAAAAATTGATTGTGGAATTGTAGGAGAACCTACATTAATGAAAATGGCCATAGCTGATAAAGGCTTGCTTGTACTGGATTGTATTGCAAACGGAGAAGCCGGGCATGCTGCACGTAATGAAGGTGTAAATGCCGTTTATAAAGCTATGAAGGATATAGAATGGTTCAGTACATTTCAATTTCCTGAGGTTTCTTCTTTTCTTGGTCCTGTTCATATGGCGGTCACATCTGTAAACACACCTAACAAAACACATAATATTGTACCTTCAGAATGCAGTTTTGTTGTAGATATAAGAGTAAATGAATTGTATTCGTTTGAAGAAGTTCTGTCAGAGATTAAAAAAAATGTGCAAAGCGAAGTAAGGCCAAGAAGCACACGATTAAAACCCTCATTTATTGAAAAGAATCATCCGTTAGTAATTTCAGGAAATAAAATGGATCTCGAATCTTATGGATCCCCTACTTGTTCTGACCGGGCATTAATGAATTTTCCAACATTAAAAATTGGTCCCGGCGATTCTGCAAGGAGCCACAGCGCTAATGAATATATTTTTATTAATGAAATAAATGATGGAATAAAAAAATACTCAGAGTTGTTGCAAAATTTGACCTCTATTATACAGTGAAGAAATTAATAAACATGAAACTCTGGCAAAAAAATAATGCATCATCAAAAGAAGTTGAAACGTTTACGGTTGGCAAAGACAGGGAACTGGATATGTATTTAGCGCCGTTTGATGTACTGGGTTCATTAGCTCACATTCAAATGCTGCAAACTATTAATTTGCTTACATCAGAAGAATTAAAAGTATTGCAGGCAGGCCTTAAAGAAATCTATAAAGATATTGAGAACGGTATTTTTCTTATGGACAATGATGTGGAAGATATTCATTCACAAATTGAAGTCCTTCTCACCAGAAAATTGGGTGACGCGGGAAAAAAAATTCACAGCGCCCGTTCCCGCAATGACCAGGTTTTAGTTGATCTAAAATTATATATGCGTCATGAAATTGAGCAAGTCGTAAACGAAACAAAAGACTTTTTCGAGTTACTCATTCAGCAAAGTGAAAAATATAAAGATTATTTATTACCTGGTTATACGCACTTGCAACTGGCAATGCCATCGTCGTTTGGGCTTTGGTTTGGGGCCTATGCCGAAAGCCTCGTGGACGACATGATAACACTTCATGCAAGCTGGGAAGTTGTGAATAAAAATCCATTAGGTTCTGCTGCAGGTTTTGGTTCATCATTTCCTATAAACAGGAATCTCACCACTCAATTATTGGGTTTTGAAGAGCTGAATCATAATGTTGTGTATGCGCAAATGAGTCGTGGTAAAACTGAACGCATAGTAGCCCAGGCATTGGCAAATATTGCGGCCACGCTTGCACGCCTTAGTGTAGATGTATGCTTATATCTCAACCAGAATTTTGGATTCATCTCTTTCCCGGACGAACTTACCACCGGAAGCAGTATTATGCCGCACAAAAAAAACCCTGATGTATTTGAATTGATTCGTGCACATTGCAACCGGATCCAGGCTTTGCCAAACGAAATTATGTTGATGGCCACAAATCTGCCTTCCGGTTATCACCGCGATTTTCAGCTATTGAAAGAACATGTAATACCGGCGTTTCAAAATATGCATGCATGTATCGATATGGGTGGTATCATGATAAAGAATATTGAAATAAAGAAAGACATTTTGGAAGACGAGAAATATAAATATCTCTTTAGTGTGGAAGAAATGAATAAGCTTGTTCTGCAGGGTGTGCCCCTGCGGGATGCATATAAAAAAATTGGTGATGATATTGAAAAGAATAAATTCAGCTACGATACCAGTCTGAATCATTCACATGAAGGTTCTATAGGAAACCTTCGGAACATCGAGATACAACAGGCGATGAATAAATTGCTGGCCCGTTTCAATTTTAAGAAGGTGAATGATGCTTTACAAAAATTATTAGAGTAAATTGCCAACCCCATTACGTGAACATGTATTAAAATTTTCAAGTTAACAATGCAGCTATGTTGCGAATAAATAATTATGGCTGAAGCAAATAAAAAGAGAATTGCGATTTTTGGTTCTACAGGTTCAATTGGTACCCAGGCATTAGAGGTTATAGATGCTAATCCTGATTTGTTTGAAGTGGAGATTTTGACGGCGCAAACAAATGATGCACTACTTATTGAGCAGGCGCTTAAGTATCAGCCAAACGCGGTTGTAATTGGTGATGAAAAAAAATATGAGGCTGTAAAATCCGTTCTCAGCCCCAAAAATATTAAAGTTTTTGCAGGCCCTGCTGCCTTGGAAGAAGCGGCAGATTTTGATACTTACGACATGATGCTTGCCGGCATCGTGGGTTTCGCCGGGCTAACACCTACCTTAAAAGCTGTTGAAAAAGGAAAAGCCATCGCATTGGCGAATAAGGAAACGCTGGTAGTGGCCGGTGATATTGTTATGCAGAAAGCTTTGGAAAACCGGGTACCAATTATTCCCGTTGATAGTGAGCATTCCGCCATATTTCAGTGTCTTGTAGGTGAAACGAGAAATAAAATTGAAAAAGTTATTTTAACTGCCAGCGGCGGGCCGTTTCTTGGAAAAAAGCCAAATTTTTTGGTGAACGTTAAAAGGCATCATGCACTTCAACATCCTAAGTGGAATATGGGCGCCAAAATAACAATTGACTCTGCTACGCTTATGAATAAGGGCCTTGAAATGATCGAAGCAAAATGGCTTTTCAACCTGGAGCCCAGCCAGATAGAGGTTGTTATTCATCCTCAAAGCATTGTACATAGCATGATCCAGTTTGAAGATGGAAGCATAAAAGCGCAAATGGGCCTGCCGGACATGAAATTACCCATTCAATATGCGTTGACATTTCCCTACCGGATAGCAAATGACAATCCAAGGGCAGATTTTAAAAAATTGGACACATTAAATTTTGAGCAACCTGATTTTAAAACATTTAGAAACCTTGTTTTGGCCGCTAATGCACTCGAAAAGGGCGGTAACCTGCCATGTGTTCTCAATGCGTCGAACGAAATTGCGGTATGGGCTTTTTTAAATAACCGGATTGGTTTTTTGGATATTACGGCTGTAGTTGAAAAGACGATGGAAAAAATAAGTTTTATAGAAAAGCCAAATCTTGCAGACTATTTTGAAAGCGATGGAGAGGCTCGTAATTTCGCCGCTTCATTAATAAATATATGACTCCTGACTCCTTAAAGGGGAATATGGGATGCAGAATATTCTTAACAATTAAATGCCCCTTTTAGGGACTAGGGTTTTTATGACAATACTTGCAATTAACTGGTCTCACGTTTGGCTACAGGCCGGCTATTTGATCTTTTCCCTGTCTATCCTTGTAATTCTTCATGAATTTGGACATTATATTACCGCCAAGTGGTTTAAATGCCGGGTTGAGAAATTCTATTTATTTTTTGATCCATGGTTTTCCCTGGTAAAGAAAAAAATTGGCGAAACGGTTTATGGCATAGGCTGGCTTCCCCTTGGAGGCTATGTGAAAATATCGGGGATGGTAGATGAAAGCATGGATAAAGAACAAATGAAGCAACCTCCGAAGCCATGGGAGTTTCGCAGTAAGCCTGCCTGGCAAAGATTGATTATAATGCTTGGTGGTGTTACCATGAATGTGCTGCTTGCTTTTTTTATTTATGCTATGATTTTGTACAAATGGGGCGATACAAAATTGCCCATGGCTAACGTGAAAGATGGCATCTGGATTACTGATAGTCTCATGTATGATCTTGGCCTTAAAAATGGAGACGAGATTGATGCGGTAAATGGCGAGCCGATACAATACTTTAACGATCTGCCCGCGAAAATCATTTTGGGGAAGCAAATTACAATTACAAGGGATGGGAAGAAACAGACTATTATTTTGCCTCAAAATATGATTGAAAGACTGGTGGAAAAAAAAGGAAAGCGTTCAACATTATTGATGCCTAGGATTCCGGTAGTAATAGGAGCTTTTGACGATAAAAATTCTAATAATGCCAAGAAAGGCGGCCTGGAACTTTTTGACAAGGTTATTGCGATAGATTCAACTCCTGTCGGATATTTTGATCAATTAGCACCATTGGTTGCACAGAGAAAAGGAGACTCAGTCTCACTTACAGTATTAAGAAATCAGCAGCCCGTTCAGACCCGTGTGTTGGTTGATACTTCGGGAAAGATTGGTTTTTATGTTATGGATGAAGATCAGGCAGATAGTCTTGGAATTTTGAGACAAGAAACAAAGAAATACGGTTTCCTTGCATCTTTTCCTGCCGGAGTTAGTATGACGTTCAAGCAGTTGGACTTTTATATTCAACAGTTCAAATTAATTTTAAATCCAAAAACCGGCGCCTATAAAGGACTTGGTGGTTTTAAAACTATGGCCTCTATTTTCCCAAGTTCGGGTTGGAACTGGGAAGCGTTTTGGAAAATAACTGCATTTTTTTCCATTATACTTGCATTCATGAACCTGTTACCGATTCCGGCATTAGATGGCGGACATGTTCTATTTACGTTGATTGAAATGATTTCAGGCCGCAAACCCAGTGATAAGTTTTTGGAATATGCACAAATTGCCGGAATGGTAATTCTTTTTGCATTGATGCTTTTCGCAAATGGCAATGATTGGTTTGGGTGGGGAAGAGGACATTAGACTTAATTGACAATTGACAATGGATAATTGATAAGGCGCCAATAGCTGTTCCTGAGCGAAGCAATTGCTTCGATAAACATATTCTTTCCTTTGATCAGCTAAATATTGATAGAGTTTTACAATCCTTAAAGCAGAATCAAAGACTTTAATTTTATTGCATTTTCTCTCATTGTCAACTATCAATTATTTAATTTATTCTTACTTGTTTTAAGTATAGAAGTTAATAATCTTAAAAGTTCTATAATATCAGCTTGAATCGATTGAAAACTTTTTTCATCTATGAAATTTGATTTGGAAAGTAATTCAATCCAGTATTCAGTTTCGTTTGCTTCTTTCAGCGCAACAGAAAGTTTATGAATAAAATCCGGCTTACTTTCCGCATGTTCACTTTCCCGAATCATAGCGCCAATAGCTGTTCCTGAGCGAAGCAATTGCTTCGATAAAACATATTCTTTCTTTTGATCAATTAAGTATTGATAAAGTTTTACAATCCTTAAAGCAAAATCAAACGACTTTAATTTTATTGCATTTTCTTTCATTATCCATTATCCATTATCCATTGTCAATTATCCATTATCCATTATAATTCTATCCCGATTTTCTTCATCAAAATGGAAGCATTTAAACTTTTGCACACGCCGGGTTTCAATACATAATCGAAAAACAATTCATCATTACTTACCTGCACATCAAAATGGTAATTAATAATGTTGCCAGGATATTCATCTTTTAATGTTGCAAGGCTAAGATCGTGGGTGGCGATGATAGCGGCAGCATGATGTTTTATCAACTGTTTGATCAATGCTACCGATCCGGTATGCCGGTCAAGCGAGTTTGTTCCGCGGAGAATTTCATCCAAAAGAATAAAGACCTTTTCGCCACCATTAACTTTCTCTATAATGGTTTTCAGTTTTTTTAATTCTGCATAAAATGTAGAGGTACTTTCGGCAAGATTATCAGTTATTCGCATGCTGCTTATAATTTGAACATGCGATACTTTAAAATGACTGGCACATACCGGGGCTCCTACCATGGCCAATATAACGTTTATTCCAATACACCGCAGGTAGGTGCTTTTCCCTGCCATATTCGAGCCAGTCACTAACATTAACTCTCCATCATGCGTGATTTCAATATGATTGTTTACCCTTGTTTTTTTTGGGATGAGAGGATGCCCGATTTCATTTCCTTTTATAAAAAAATAATCCGGAGTGATTTCCGGGAATACCCAGGAAGGTTCATTAAAATGTAATACACCAAGGCTATTTAGCGCTTCAATATGCCCCAGCGAGTCAAACCATAAAGTAATATTTTTCTGCTGGTCAAATTTCCATTTTTCGAGTTCAAGAACCTGTTGAAGATTCCATTGTAATAAAATATTTAAAGGCGCCGATATTACAAGGTTGTATCTCAGGTCAAGCCGGTCGAGAAGTTTTCGAAGTTTTTTAATATCGCTGGATACATTTTTGTTTTGATGAAAAAAGGCCGATTGTAAATCTCTTAATAAATCACATGCAAAATGTGTGTTTTCAATATGAGCGATGCTCGTGGATAATGTCTCAATCTCTTCCGCAATTTTAGATAGTTTTTCGTGAAGGGGCGCAACATATTTATTGACCTGGTAAGCTATTATAGCAAACACCAGTAACGACAAATAAAAAACTACAGAAGGAATTGCATCAAAAATGTATAATATAACTGCACTTATTATTATCGCCGGCAACAAATAGCGAAGCCATTTCCAGTGTTTAAATTGAGAGAAAACAGGCGGTTCGGCTACCCAGTTTGCGAGTCGTTTTTTTGTAGAAAAGGTGATTCGTTTATCCCTTCCCATGGCTTGCAAATCCTGTAACCATTCTATTTTGCCAGACAATTCTCTAACAGCTATTTGTCGTTGAAAAACCAGCTTGATATCAGCCGGGAATTGCAGATAATTGGCCAACTGCCAACTACCCATTTCAGAAGTGCTCCTGTTTATATACTGAAACAACGAAGCTCGTCCAAAAATGTCCAGGTCATTTGCATAAAGGTGATGTTCGGGCGCATATTGAGCTCCATCAAAGAAATCATGATAATTCCCGTCCAGGATCTTCAATTCATCATGGTTAATCTCCAGTAAAAAATTAACATGCGCAATTGCGGCTTTATTATTCAAATCGGCATATAGAAGTCTTATAAAAAGAGCAAGCAATAAAACTCCTGCCAGTATAACATACCATATGCTTAGAGACCATAATACATAAAAAGCAATTATAATAGCTACAATACTTCCGAAACGCAACCACCCAAAAGCAGATTTTTTCTTTTCTAATCTTTTTAGTTGTTGCCTTAGAATTTCAATTCTTTTATTATAAAATGTCACTGGCTCCATCTGAATTTCTGTCTTTAAAAGTTGGTAAAAGTAATCGATGTACATGTTATTTACATCGGCATTATAATTTTATACATTTCCGGGCTTAACTACCCTTAATGATTTTTTGAAACTATCGCAAATCATTTATCAAAAATTGCTTGTTTGATACTTTTCTTTTTTTAGAAGGTCTTAAATCATTTTAATTAATAACCTCTTCCTATTTTTCCATAACAATCTCTTCGTATTAATTATATGAAAACAGGATCAGTACTAATTGCATTGTTATTTTTTATTAATTCCAGCATGGCGCAGGTTGATACGGTTGGCACATTAATAGCGAGAGTTAAAATCAGTGATCATACTCCTTTAGCTAACGCAACAATAATATTGTTAAATGCTAATGACTCGCAGGTTGTAAAGATTCAGCTATCTGATTCCACAGGAATAGCTTTATTTTCAAAAATAGTTCCGGGTAAATATTTATTAAAAGTAAGCCACGTTGGGTATAATAATTTTATTTCCAATAAAGCTTTTTCTATAAATAAAAGTGAAATTATTGAATTGCCTGTTCAGATGGATACGCTTGCGGGTTATCTGAAAGAAGTTTCAATTCAGGCACGTAAACAATTTATAGAACTGCAAACCAATAAGACGGTGATCAATATGGATGCAGGCCTCACCAATATTGGCACGTCAGTGCTTGAAGCGCTACAGAAACTTCCCGGAATAACGATTGACCGCAATGGAACTATTTCATTAAAAGGTAAATCGGGAGTATTGGTTTTGGTTGATGGAAAGAAAACTTTTTTGGGCGGCGCTGAATTATCTGCTTATTTAAGCGGGCTCACCTCAGACCAAATTAGTGAAATAGAAATTATAGAGCACCCGTCTTCTAAATATGATGCAGAAGGTAATGCCGGTGTAATAAATATTAAAACAAAAAAATCTACAAGGCAGGGAATGTATGGCAGCATCACCAGTACTTATGCCCAGGCAAGGTTCCCTAAAAATAACAACAGCCTTATTTTTAATATTCATAAAGGGGCAATTAATTATTTTATAAATTATAATTTAGGTGAGTTTGGCACTTACGTCACACTCTATGCTGACCGTAAATATTTAGAACCCGATAACAGCACTGTTCAATCGAGTTTAATCCAGGATTTTTATTTGTTTACAAAAGGTTATACTCATACAATTCGTACTGGAATAGATTACACGCTAAACCCGACAACTTCATTTGGTATTGCTTTAAGTGGTATTTTTTTGTCGAGAAATTCTTATGGAAACAGTAATGCAGAATGGAAGGATAATCAAAATAATATTGACTCTACTATCTTTACAACGCTCGGGTATAATACCAGTTTGACAAGCAAGGGAATTAGTTTAAGCTTTCAAAAGAATTTTTCTAAAACTACCGGTTTAAGTATAGACGCAGATTTGCTCGGATACAAAAATGGCGGAACATCTTCCTTCGAAAATTCAAACCCCGGTAGTGGCTCGTTAGAAACATATCTTGGAAAGATGCCGGGCTCATTACACATCCTTTCTGCAAAAGCCGATTTTAGTAAAAAGATAAATGATAAAATTAACTGGGAAGCAGGTTGGAAATCTTCTCACATAAATACTGATAATCTTGCCGCATATTCCTATAACGATGGCTCAGGATTTATTGATGATCTGCAAAAATCAAATCACTTTCTGTACGAAGAAAACAATCATGCATTTTATTCTGTAGAAAAAATCAAAAATAAAAAATGGTCAGCAGAAGGTGGCCTTCGTTTTGAATTAACACAATACAAAGGGCACCAGTTGGGAAACGCCATAATAAAAGACACAGTATTTAAAAAAAGCTATAGCAGTCTTTTTCCTAATTTGGTGTTTACTTATACTCTTGACACCTTAAATGAAATATCTGTGACTATTGATCGAAGGATTGACAGGCCACCTTATCAAAAATTAAATCCCTTTGTATTCATTTTAAATAAATATACCTACCAGATTGGTAATCCTTCATTCCTTCCGCAGTTTACATGGTCTGCTACAATATCTCATAATTATAAAGGGATCCTTGTTTCAAATATTTCATACAGTAAAACATCTAATTATTTTTCTCAACTATTTTATTCTAATCCTGATGGACTTGTTATTTACACAGAAGGTAACGCAGGCTCTGCAACAGATGTAGGTGCATCAGTAAGTTTACAACTCGGTCCCTTTAAATGGTGGACTTTTACCGCGGGAGTTTCAGTGGATAATAAAACAATTGATGGAGAAGTTGTGCGTCATCTCCATTCAAATATTTTCCAGGCAAATTTCAATCTCAATAATCAATTCCATTTTGAAAAAAACTGGTCGGCTGAAATTTCGGGTTATTACAATTCAAAAAGCCAGGTGGATATACAGGAGGTATTAGAACCCGCAGGTCAATTGGCTGTAGGTGTTTCGAAACTTCTTTTGAAAAATAAATTAAATGTCAAAATAGGTCTGCGAGATATTTTTCATACTCAAAAACTGGAAGGTTTTACAGAGTTTCAATTATCCAATGAATATTTTAAAGAAGTGCGTGATACCCGTATGGCAACAATATCGCTTAGTTATCGCTTTGGCAAAACATTACAGTCTAATCATCATACAGGGAGAGCAGCAGAAGAAGAAATCAGGAGGAGTGAAAACGGGAGTTGATTTTTTCATTAATGACTATTAACAGGCATAACGGTTTATCATCTTAAAGTTCCGCTTATATAAATCCAATTGAACGGCCGGTGTAATTTGCTTCATTTCGAAAAATGGACACGGAAACTTTTGCACACCAGCCCAGTATTTTAAATGATAATACAAAGAATACGCTTGAAATAAAGAGGTGTAATAACCAAATATATGTTTCCCATCTAAACCACCTGGCGCCTTTTTCATACACTTCTCTTCTTTCAATTAAATACGTATACGATGGACTTGAACAATACCGGGTTAATGGCATCAATAATAAGTTATTAAGCGGGCATTGCCTTATTGTAAATGATGACAGCAATGTTTTATCAGAATGCGGCACTGGAAAAGATGAAAACGAAATGAACCACGGCATGTCTATATTTTTAACTCCCGCAATTGTTTCAGAAGTATTGACAACAAGTAAAATTTGGCCAAAAGATATTTTGCCGGAATATACCGGTATTAAAGATTCTATGATGTTCTATGATGGTATCATTAAGACCGGTCCATTTGTAAATTATCTGAAAAAACAATTTTTGCTTTTAAGCACTGGCTCAAAAAGCTATGAATTGGATGAATCGTATTATTATACATTTTGTGAAAACCTGCTGCATTTTCAGTGCAACATTTTAAAAAATATGGACGGGATCAATAAAGTGCGCTATTCAACCAGGCAGGAAATTTTAAAGCGTGTATTCGTGGCAAAAGAAATTATTGATGGCAATTATTTACAAAATTTGGATTTGAATTACCTGTCAAAAGAGTCGTGTCTTTCAAAATATTTTTTAATTAAAAGCTTTAAACAGGTTTTTAATATTACCCCTCATCAATATCACATCCATTTAAAAATAAATAAGGCGAAGGAATTATTGAAGAAAAATAATTCATCAATATCCGCCGTAGCTGCTTCTCTTGGCTATGCAAATATATTTGCATTCAGCAGGCAGTTTCAAAGGGCAACCATGTGCTCACCCTCAGCTTTTAAAGATGTTTAAGATTCGCCAGAATATATTCATTGGAGATTTTTACAAGATTATAAACAGAAACCTAATTGCTGTCGCATTATAATTTGTAAATTTGCAGGCTCAATTGTCCATTGTTCATTATTAATTGTTCATTGTTAAGTGAATCGGGGCTGACCGGTTTTGACAGCATAGTTCTTTATAAGTATAAGCATGTAGTGCGTTGCGTAATTAGCACTTAAATATGAATACGAAAACTTTAAATGGCAATACTTCGTATGCCATGGCTGCGTAATCGATAGATTCGTAACCATTAGGGCCGTTGTAGCTGGCCAGACCTGTTGCCACGCTCTTCCGCCGACTCAAAAATAAAACGGGTTGCTGCGACTCAAGGCTGTGAGGGTTGCTTAAGTCCCGATAGCTATCGGATTGACAGCATAGTTCTTTGTATTTGTAAATATAATTTTTGAGTACTGTTGATTTGGGATTATTGTAACTTAAATAAAATGGCAGCCGTATACATTTTATTTTCTGAAGAGCTAAATAGATATTATGTTGGAAGCTGTATTGATATTTCAGAAAGATTTTCGGAACATTTAGATGGTAAATACATGGACAGTTATACGGCGAAAGCAGGTGATTGGATATTGTATTATGCGTTGAGTGGCTTACAATATAAGCAGGCCAGACTAATAGAAAACCATATCAAGAAAATGAAAAGCAGGCAATATATTGAAAATCTTAAAAAGTATTCAGAGATATCAAAAAAGCTAATTGAATTATATAAGTAATTTTACAATAAGTAATCGGGGCTGACCGTCCCGATAGCTATCGGGATTGATAGCAAAGTTCTTTATAAGAGTAATTTTGTAAGAATAAATTTTTAAGAGTTCTTTTTAAAATAAATAAAACGCTAAAATAAATAAATCGGGGCTGACCGGTTTTGACAGCATAGTTCTTTATAGGTATAAGCATGTAGTGCGTTGCGTAATTAGCACTTAAATATGAATACGAAAACTTTAAATGGCAATACTTCGTATGCCATGGCTGCGTAATCGATAGATTCGTAACCATTAGGGCCGTTGTAGCTGGCCAGACCTGTTGCCATGCTCTTCCGCCGACTCAAAAATAAAACGGGTTGCTGCGGCTCAAGGCTGTGAGGGTCGCTTAAGTCCCGATAGCTATCGGGAATACAGCTAAGGAAAGAGTTGGTTTGTTTTGCTCCTGCTTTTTCCCGACAAGTAATGCAGAAATAAACATGTAGAAGACTTATGACGGATATGTTTGGACCAGGGTTCGACTCCCTGCAGCTCCACTAAAGAGTACCATTTAAATGAAATCAATAACCCATGTTGGCGGGCACAGCAATGCGAGGATAAATGGTATTTATTTTAAAGAATGTATCAAAAAATTACAGAAGTATTACTGCCAGCAATCTCCAAGATAAAGTCAATTATTTACACGGGACCATGATTTAGCAGCATCCAATACATACCAATTTCAGTTACCGCTTTTATGAATGATTCAAATTCAACTGGCTTCACAATGTAAATATTAGCGCCAGGTTCATAGCATTTGCTTAAGTCAGGGTCTTCTTTAGACGAAGTAAGAACCACTACAGGAATTTCTTTGGTGGTTTCATTTGATTTTACTTTTTCCAATACTTCCATGCCATTAACCTCAGGCATTTTTAAATCAAGGAGAATCAACCTTGGTTTACAGGTTGTGTCTCTCTCGATAAATTTTTCGGTGCCGAACAGGAAATTAAGCGCAGCCTCTCCGTCGGTCATATGTATCAGGCTGTTGGCAAGATTTTGTTTGCGTAATACGTGAATCGTCATTTCTGCATCATTCTGAATCTATTTGAATAGAGTGTGTTAATTATAATTTTCTACAATTTGCTATTTTACTGTTTGATTAAATTATTTTTGACAAAAGAATATTTATGCGATAAGCTACTGTTTCAGAAATAATGATGATAAATCCAACAACATGAAATTGATGAAAATTTTCTTTTCAATCGGTATTATTACCCTGATATATTCATGTCAAAATTCTTCAGAAAAAAAGCCAACCGAAATGAGTAAAGCCGGTATAACCAAAACTGATTGGGGATCTGTTGACAGCAATAAAGTATATCTTTTTACACTCACGAATAAGAAAGGTACCCAGGTAAAAATTACCAACTATGGTGGAATTGTAACTTCATTTATTGCGGAAGATAAATCTGGTAATAAATCAAGTATTGTGGTTGGTTTTGACAGCTTAGGTAGTTATCTGCGTAAGCCGCCCTATTTTGGTGCATTAATAGGCAGGTATGGAAACCGGATCGGCGATGCAACCTTTGTACTTGATGGAGAAAAATATACCCTGGCTGCCAACAATGGTAAAAACAGTTTGCATGGGGGTTTAAAGGGTTTTGATAAGGTAGTATGGGACTCCGGGGTCATAAATGATTCAATTCCGTCATTATCGCTTAACTATAACAGTAAAGATGGAGAAGAAGGGTTCCCGGGAAATCTAAAGGTAAACGTTCAATATACTTTAACTGATGACAATGAATTAAAAATTGAATACAATGCCGAAACAGATAAAGCCACGCCGGTAAATCTTACTAATCATAGTTATTTCAACTTAACCGGGGATGTAAGTAATACTATTCTTAATCAAACTTTAACGATAGATGCAGATAATTATACACCGGTTGACAGCACCTTAATTCCCACAGGTGAAATAAAACCGGTAAAAGGGACTCCGTTCGATTTTACAAAACCAAAGCGCATTGGAAAAGATATTGACCAGGTGAAGGGTGGCTATGATCATAACTGGGTGCTAAATAGCCATGAAGGGTCGTTGCAGAAAGTTGCGATACTTGCGGATTCAGCAAGCGGCCGCACCCTGGAAGTATATACCACCGAGCCCGGACTTCAATTTTATACGGGTAATTTCCTTGATGGCCAGTTTCTCAATCATGATGGTAAGCCTGTTAAACAGCATACAGCGCTTTGCCTGGAAACGCAGCACTTTCCGGATTCCCCTAATAAGTCAAATTTCCCTTCAACTATCCTGAGGCCGGGAGAAAAGTATCATACCGTTACGGCATACAAGTTGAGCATAATGCAGTAAATGATTACGTTGGTTAAGTAGTATCCGTGTCCTTAACGAAATCTAATCGTTGCACATCGGGAGCCTATTAAAAAAAATAATTTAGATAAAATAAGGGATTGCCTTATCTTTCTAAAATAATGACCGATTTAGTGAAGCTTTTTTGAAAATTCCCGTCGTCATTACCAAATCATTAATTTTTTATCCTATAGATTAACATAAAGTCGAATTCTATACTTTGTATTGATCTTTAAAACTTTATAATGAAAAAGATTGTTGTTCTTTTCAATGGGATAAATGCCCCCTGGCATATAACTACCTTTGCTTTGAATATTGCCAGGCAAAATAATGCGGAAGTGCATGCATTATTTTTAAAAGACGAACTCTCCGGTTATCCTTATCCCAGCGATATTGATTCCGTTGAGGCGGACGTTACCGGAAAAACCGAACGAAAATTAAATGAGGAACTTGAAGAAAAAAATATAGAGCTATTTAAAAGTTTTTGCGATGATGAAAAGGTTACTTGTTATTTTCAAAGAGACGTTACTGTAAAACAGTTGGTTGATTTTAGTTCGGATGCTGATTGTATCGTCGCAGATTCGCATGATGATTTAAAAAGATATTCGCTCCAGGATATTTTGAACCAGGTTAAATGTCCTGTTTGCCTTATATCTGCCAATGCCACAAAAATTAAAAGCACAGTCTTTGTATACGATGGTAGCGAAGGCGCCATAAGTGCAATTAAAACTTATTACAGCCTCTTCCCAAAATCGGGTAAGAAGAAAAGCTACCTCGTAACAATAAGTGAAAACGAAAAGATTAAGAAAAAATACCGGGAAGAAATCTTCAAAAAGGTGGGGAAGAGGTTTCCGGATCTCGAAAAAATTTCATTTTCAAAAAAGATAGAAAAGAAGTTAATAGAGTTTTTGGACGACCATACGGAAGATACCATGGTTGTAATGGCAGCATTTGGCGAAAGCGCTATTTCAAGGCTTTTTAAGCCCGGTATTGCTAATCTCGTGATGGAACAAACAAGAACATCTCTGTTTGTAGTTCACGATTAAAATTGAAAGTTGGATTCTGAAAGTTAGAGACCGGCGTTATTAATAATATCGTCCATATGAATTCCTGAATGACTTTCATCATAAATACATTCTCCTTTTTTTATCAGGAGCACCTGGGGCGATTCGTGGCGCACCCGGAAATCTGTGGCTATTTTATTCGAGATATTTCTATTACTTATTATATCGAGGAAGTAAAAATCAACTCCTTCCGGAGGCTCTATTTTATCAAGCCTGTGCCTGGCCATACTGCTTAATGAGCAGCGGCTGCTATGTTTAAATATAAGTTGGGGTTTGTTAGCTGAATTTTTTTTTATTTCCTCGACCTGTTGCTCGTTCAATAATGGAATCCAATTCATGTGTATGCGATAGGCAGGCCAAAGATTAATGGATTATTTTGCTTGTCATAGGGCAACCGGTTCTTGATCTGCGTGAACTTGTGCAGGATGCAAAACTTACTATAACGGAGCTTGCAAGAGCTAAAACAATAACTATCTTTTTCATGATGATTTTTTGGCGTGAAAATTTATTTTTGCACCCATTTGCAAATTTATACAAATGATTTTATGAATGTTACTCAAAAACGAATTATATTTCAATCTATTGTTAAAAATCCGGTTTATAAATTATTTTTATAGTATACATGCGTATTCATTTCATAGCTATTGGCGGCAGCGTAATGCACCAACTTGCGATTGCGCTTAGTCGTAAAGGTTATCAAATTACGGGGAGTGATGACGAAATTTTTGAACCCGCCCTGACTAACCTGAAGAATGAAGGGATATCGCCGCCCGAAACCGGCTGGCAACCTCAAAACATCACCGAAGATATTGACGCGATAATCCTGGGCATGCACGCAAAGGAAGACAATCCTGAATTAAAAAAAGCGAGGTCCATCGGTTTAAAAATATTTTCATTTCCCGAATACATTTATAAAGAAAGTCAACATAAAAAAAGGGTGGCGGTTGGAGGCAGCCACGGCAAAACAAGTACAACAGCAATGATTATGCATGTACTGAAACAAACGAGGTTTAACTTTGATTATCTTGTGGGATCAAGACTGGAAGGATTTGATCAAAGTGTACAAATTACGGAGGCGCCATTAATTATTTGTGAAGCGGATGAATACCCGGCAAGCACTATTGAAAAGCGACCTAAGTTTCACTTTTTGTTTCCACATATTGCTGTAATAACAGGTATAGCCTGGGATCATATCAATGTTTTTCCTACGTTTGATTTTTACCTGGACCAGTTTAGGATATTTATTGAAAAAATTGAAAAAGACGGTGTTTTGATTTATAACGACACAGACGACGTTTTAAGAAAATTAGTGGAAGGCAATAAAAGACATGATATCCGGTACCAACCCTACGGCCTGCCATCTTATTTTATTGAAAACGGTATCACAAGCGTAATGATCGGGAGGGAAAAAACGGGTCTAAAGGTTTTTGGAAACCACAATCTTTTAAATTTGCAGGCAGCCTATTTCGTTTGTAAGGAACTTGGCGTCCCTGATGCAGGTTTTGCAAAATCTATAGCTGGTTTTAAAGGAGCCGCAAAAAGGCTTGAACTGCTGGCAAATACTCCGGAGTATAACGTTTACAGAGATTTTGCGCATGCGCCAAGTAAAGTGATGGCAAGTATTAATGCTGTAAAACAGCAATTTCCTCAAAGAAAACTTGTTGCTGTGCTGGAACTGCATACTTTTAGCAGTCTTAATGAAAAGTTTATGGATGAATATACAGGCGCGATGGATAATGCGGATGAAGCGATTGTTTTTTACAGCAAACATGCTTTAGAATTGAAAAGAATGCCATTGCTTGATCCCCAAAGTGTGAAAAAGGGATTTAATAAATTGAACCTTGAGGTGATTACCGAAAAAAATGTTTTTGAAGACAGGCTTGATAATATGGATAGGAATAACACTAATTTTCTGTTTATGAGCAGTGGTAACTATGATGGAATAGATATTTTAAAAACTTTATCCGGTTCCTGAAATTTACAGGAACTATTGAAAAACAAATAAAACCCAATTATGCCTTTACAACTAAACCGCCCGCTGGTATTTATTGACCTGGAAACAACAGGAACCCGTCTCTCAACAGATAGAATCGTTGAAATTGCCATTGTAAAAATATTTCCCGACGGCTCAAAAGCAGTCAAGCAAAAGCTGCTGAATCCGCAAATGCCTATTTCTAAAACCAGTAGCGAAATCCACGGAATTACTGATGAAAAGGTAAGGGATGCGCCAACTTTTAAGCAGGTTGCCAATGAGTTAAAACAGTTTATCGATGACGCCGATCTTTCAGGATACAATTCCAATCGTTTCGACATTCCCTTACTTATGGAAGAATTTTTGCGGGCAGGTATCACGATCGATATGACCAATAGAAGGCTGGTTGATGTGCAACATATTTTTCACATGATGGAAAAACGTACCCTTGGCGCTGCATATAAGTTCTATTGTCAGAAGGAGTTGACCGAAGCACACTCTGCAGAGGCGGATGCCGTTGCCACCTGGGAAATACTGGAAGCCCAATTAAATATGTATGCACATTTAGGAAATACTTTGGAAACTATTTTGCAATTTACAGGTGAGGAAAAGTTTGTGGATTTTGCCCGTCGTATTATTATGGATAATGATGTAGAAGTATTTAACTTTGGAAAACACAAAGGCCGGCCTGTTTCTGATGTGCTGAGGGCAGAACCTCAATATTATGACTGGATGATGAAAGGGGATTTTCCTTTGCATACAAAACAAAAGCTTACAGAAATACTTAATCGTTCGTTACTCAGGAAATCTACAGCTTAACCCAATCTGTATTTTTTTGCAGATTAATTGTAATTTCATTTAAATGATATAATCCTTTTTTTGGAAAAGCTTGTTATTATACCTACTTATAATGAAAGGGATAATGTTGTGCCGGTGCTTGAAGCAGTTTTTTCATTGAAGCAAAATTTTCATGTTCTTATTGTAGATGACAGCTCCCCCGATGGAACGGCGGACATTGTAAAAGAGCTTTTTACAAAATATCCCGGCATGCTCTTTTTAGAAGAACGCTATGGTAAATTGGGGCTTGGTACAGCGTATATTCATGGCTTCAGATGGGCTCTCGATAAAGGCTACGGGTATATATTTGAAATGGATTGCGATTTTTCACATAATCCGCATGAACTTGATAAATTATATAAGGCTTGCAAAGGCGGTAAAGCGGACGTAGCCGTAGGCTCACGGTATGTAAAAGGAGGCGAAATTGAAAACTGGCCATGGATTAGGATAGGGCTGTCAAAGGGAGCCTCCGTATATACACGCATTATTACTTTAATGCCGGTGAAAGATCCCACAGCCGGGTTCGTATGTTATAAAAGTGAGGTACTTGAAGCTATCAATTTAGACAAGATAAGCTTCGTTGGCTATGCATTCCAGATAGAAATGAAATTTGCCGCATGGAAGCTCGGATTCAGGATTAAGGAAGTACCGATAACTTTTGTTGATAGAAAATATGGCATCTCCAAAATGAATAAAGGAATTGTTAAAGAAGGCATTTTTGGAGTATTGAAACTTAAGTGGATGAGCATGTTTAAAAATTACCGCAGAAGGGTTAAAAATTTAAACGAACACAGCGCCTACCAGGGCCAAAATATAATGATGGAAAGAAAATAAAGTTCCAATTGAACTTAGCTCTTAAATGCGGGATGAAATTGCTGTAAAGTATCCCTTAAATATTCCCTGTTAAGATGTGTGTAAATTTCAGTGGTAATAATGCTTTCGTGCCCAAGCATTTCCTGAACAGCCCGCAAATCTGCGCCCCCTTCCACAAGGTGAGTTGCAAAGGAATGACGGAAAGTATGGGGCGAAATGTTTTTGGCGATCCCGGCACGCTTTGCCAGTTCTTTTATGATCGTAAATATCATTACACGTGATAATTTCCTCCCGTAACGGTTCAGGAAAACGATATCTTCGTTGCCGGGTATAACGGGGAGGTGTGTACGAATATTTTTCCTGTAGATATTTATAAACTTTATTGCCGGCGCTCCTATCGGGACCAGCCTTTCTTTATCGCCCTTGCCTGTAATTCTAACATAACCTACATCAAAATAAAGAGATGATAACCGCAGGTTTACCAGTTCGGTCACACGTAAACCGCAGCTATAAAGCGTTTCAATAATTGCCTTATTTCGTGTTCCTTCAGGTGTGCTCACATCGATGCAATTGCTTATGCTTTCTATTTCAGAAAAGCTTAACACATCAGGAAGATGTTTGGAAAGCTTCGGCGTTTCAAGTAATGCAGTTGGGTCAGTTTTTGAAATTTGTTCCTGGAGGCAATATTTATAAAAATTTCTAAGTCCTGAAATAATTCTTGATTGAGACGAAGGTGTCATTCCAAGTTTACTTATCCATTGCAGAAATTTTTCAAGATGTTGCAATTCTACTTCCTTAGGACTGATGGTAATATTGTTAGCTGAAAGAAATTGCGTGAATTTATCCAGGTCGTGCAGATATGCTTCTACCGAATTCTCCGATAAGGATTTTTCAAGTTGCAGATAAGATTTGAACCCCTTTTTATAAATATCCCACATTAAATGCCGGTTTAAGTGTTGCGTGAAATTAAAATAAAATATGCGCTACTTTTACGCTTTAAATCATTTATCAACTATACATCCCTGCTAACTTAATCGTCAAACTGTTCCATGCAGACAATTAATCTTCGAGCGCTAAAAAAAAAATTTGAGAATAATAAAAAGTTTTTGCGAAGCTTTATTACAAGAACAGAAAACCGCCCACCGGCAAACCTTGATAACATAGCAGAAGAAAAAGACAAGGAGGTGTGGGCCCAGATTGACTGTCTTAGCTGTGCTAACTGTTGTAAAGTGATGAGCCCCACTTATACTTTCCAGGATATAAAAAGAATTGCAGCATTTCTTGGGATGAGGCCAAAGGATTTTAAAGCTAAGTGGCTTTACCTTGATAAGAGAGAAAATGACTGGATGAATAAATCACGACCCTGCCAGTTCCTGGACCTAAAAACAAATATGTGTACTATTTATGAAGTGCGGCCTGTTGATTGCGCAGGCTTTCCGCACCTGGTGAAAAAGCCGTTGACAGAGTATATGCATGTTCATAAGCAAAATATTGAGTATTGTCCTGCAACGATGCTCTTTGTTGAAAAGTTAAATGCCGCTTTAAAGGGTTAATTTTTGGGTTCTCCAATTGTTTTTAATTCATCAAAGGAAAGATTCATTAATTCGAAATCATCCGGGTTTGGCAAACTAAAATGCCACCATTCTGTATCAAGGCTTTTGAAGCCGTATTTTTCCATGGTTGTTTTCAACAGCATTCGGTTCTCTAAAATATTTTCCGGCAGTTCTTTAAAATCCACGTGAGCAGTGTCGCTGAAGTTATCAAAGCCTGTTCCCATTGGCAGCTCTTTTTTTGTGTGAAGGTCTATCAAAGTAAGGTCAACTGCTATTCCGCGATTATGTCCGCTGCCCTTTGCGGGATCCGCAGCATAGCGGTCGTCTTTTACGGCTTCCCACATTTTTTCCGTAACTGAATAAGGCCGGTAAGCATCAAATATTTTTACTGAAATATTTTGATTCTTAAGATCGGAAATCACTTTTATTAATGCTTTCGCCGCAGGTAATCGCAGATAGGTTGTTTGCAGTAAAGGATATAATTTTTGATGCATAAAATTATCTGTAGTAGCATACTTTAAATCAAGGCTTATATTTGGGATTGCTTTTCGCAGATTTATCATTTGCTTATTGGAATCAATAGTTATTTCGCTTTCCAATAATTTCACATCGTTTACAACGTTTAATCCATACTTATTAACGACATTTGATTGTGAAGTGGCGTATGTAACTATACAAACAAAAAGTATTAAGAAGATTACTAATATTTTTATCCAAATATTAATCTTATATCTCATTATTTTTTTTTTTAAAACATAACCAAATTAACTCTTTCTAAAATTTTACCGGGCTATGCTATTTAAGGCAAATTTAATTCGTGTTTTGATAATTGCTGGTTTATCGTGTTTTTATACAAGTTGTAAAACAAAACATCCTGCGAAGGAAAAGGAAATTGTAAAAAAACCGGAGGAAATGGATGACCAGATCACTGACAATATCAAAGCGGTATTGCAATTTGCAGGTGATAATGATGGGAAAATAAATGATTCAATACAGTTGTCACTTTATCATATTGTGAATTCATTTTACGATAAAAATGATTATCATAATGTATGGAGTCATAAAGAAAAATGGATGCCTTTTGCCGATTCCATGTATAATTTTATTGAGACTTCAAAATATTATGGACTCTACCCTGGAGATTACCATCTCAAAGACTTAACAACTCTGCGTCAAAAGATAATTGAGGATACTTTGGCTAAAGCTGATGCTATAATGTGGACCAAAGGCGACCTGATGCTGAGTGATGCTTTCATGAAAATGGCAAAAGATATCAAAGAGGGGAGACTTATTCCGGACAGCATGTCAATAATTTCCAGGCGAAAATATGTTGATTCTTTCTTTATTAAAAACCTGGAAGAAATAACGAAAAATTATTCTGTAAAAGATTTGTTTGATACCATCGGGCCGCACCAGGATGGCTATGTTTCTGTTAGAGGTCTTCTAAAAGAGTTTGTCGATAGTATGGATAATACTAAATACACTTATGTAAATTATCCCGATAAAGATTCTATTCGATTTGTAAAAAATCTCCAGCGAAGATTGGCGCAGTCGGGAATAGCGAGTTATGATACCTTACTTCCCGATTCAGCATTGCTGAGCAGTGAGATAAAAAAATACCAGGCAACTCATAAGATTAAAAAAGATGGGAAAGTAACTTCAAAGCTTGTTAAACTTCTTAACAATACCGACGTAGAAAAATTTAAAAGAATTGCAATTACCCTTGATCGTTATAAGTTGCTTCCACCAAAGCTTCCGGAGAAATATATATGGGTAAACCTTCCCGGCTTCTACCTGAAATTATGGGATGGGGATACGCTCGTACTTGAGTCGAAAGTAATTGTGGGCAAACCGCAAACCCGCACTCCTGTTCTTTCCTCCCAAATTACAGATATGGTTACTTACCCCCAATGGACTATACCGGAGAGTATTATAAAAAAAGACATTTTGCCAGCTATGAAAAAGAATGCCGGGTATCTTGAAAAAAAGGGATTTAACCTTGTTGATAGTAAAGGCGAAATTGTAGATCCCTATACTGTTAATTGGTCTAAATACTCAAAAGGCATTCCATGGAAAGTGATGCAAGGCAGCGGTGATGATAATGCATTGGGAATTTTTAAGTTTAATTTCAATAATCCCTATAGTGTATATTTACACGATACCAACCAGCGATATCTTTTCAAAAATTCCCAACGGGCGCTAAGCCACGGATGTGTACGGGTCCAGGACTGGCAGGGACTTGCATTCTATATTGCCCGTAATGACAGTCTTAATAAAACTAGAGACAATAAGCTTTCTTACACAGTAGATTCTATTAAAACCTGGCTTGCCAATAAAGATAGAAAGCGAATTATTGTGAAAAACAGGCTGCCACTTTATATAGAATATTTCACTTGCGAGGCAAAAAATAATAAACTGGTTTTCTACGATGATATTTATAATGATGACCAAATGCTCGCTGAAAAATATTTTGCAAATAAATAGATGAAAATTCCGTTTTAGTTTAATGCAACCTGTTCTACCGCGTTGTGCACAGGGAAATATGTAAAGGGGACATAAGTTTTTCGTTTTCTTTCAGGCTATTTGAAATATTACTGCATTATATTATGAAAAAATTATTTCTTTCATTTTTGCTGGTATATTTTTCATGTCATATTGTACATGCACAAACAAAAACCAGTAATCGCAAAGCGGGAAATGTAAAGACTTCAGCCAGGAAACCAGTTATTAAATATGGTACCGCAAGCTTTTATGCTAAAAAATTCAACGGTCGCAAAACAGCAAGCGGAGAAATTTACTATTCAACAAAATACACTGCAGCATGCAATGTGTTACCGTTAAAAACATGGATAAAGGTTACTAATCTCAGAAATAAAAAGACGATCATCGTAAAGATCAACGACCGGTTACATCCAAAAAATAAGCGACTTGTAGATCTGTCCAAAATAGCTGCTCAAAAGCTGGGATATATTGGCAGAGGATTAACTCGCGTTAAGATAGAGGTGCTTAATAATTTTCAACTCTCCGTCAACTGATATAATATTTTTTCTGTTGCATGTACGTCAATTCGATCTTCTCCTTCTTCGGATTTATTATCACATCGATAAAGAAATACCTTAATTATTTAATTTTCTGCTTTGGATGTAACCTTCTATTTTTGTTTCAGCAAACACTCGTTTATGAAAAAATTTTATTTAGTCTTTATTTCGATAAGTTTATTTGTCTCATCATTTGGCCAGCAGGTAAGTTATAAAAAAACAAAAGCTTTCGGCTTCAGTTTTTTCTTAAATGATTTTCAAACTGCTTCCGATATCAGAACAAATGGACTCGTAAGTGTTTTAAAAGATAATAATTTTTTTAAAATTTCACGCATGAATCCGGGCCTCGCAGTGGATTATATTTCCGGGTTAAGTAATCATGTAGATTTTATTGCGACTTTGGGTGGCTCTTTTGTGAGATATCCTATAAAAAATAACCCGGATATCAATTCATATGATTTTTTGCTGGAATCTACGGCAAGTCTCAACCTTAAACTATTAACTGACAGGTATTGGGTAACACCCTTTATCGATCTTGGTGTTGGCGCCAGTCTTTATAAAAAGTATGGGAGTGCCTTTGCTCCCGTAGGGCTGGGGTTACAAGTTAATTTTTTCGATGAGGCATATCTTCTTATTAACTCCCAATACAGGATACCTGTAACTGAGAATGCAAGCTATCATTTTTATCATAGCATTACTATTGCAGGTAATATCGAAAAGAAAAAAGAACCAATGCCTAAAGCTGTTGAAGTTCCCGTGATTACCGATCGCGATAATGATGGGATAGTAGATAGCCTTGATGCATGCCCCGATGAAGCCGGTGTAGCTGCATTGCAGGGATGCCCAGATAAGGATGGTGATGGCATTGCAGATAAAGATGACAAATGCCCGGATGTAGCTGGTCTTGCGAAATACCAGGGCTGCCCGATACCAGACACAGATAAAGATGGCATTAATGATGAAGAAGATAAATGTCCCGATGTATCAGGGGTAGCCCGCTACCAGGGATGTCCGATACCCGATACAGACAAAGATGGCGTAAATGATGAAGAAGATAAATGTCCGAATGAAGCAGGGCCAGCATCCAACTTTGGATGTCCTGTAATAGATGTAGTGGTGGTTGAAAAAGTGAATAAGGCAGCCCAAAATATATTCTTTGCGACAGGAAGTTCAAAACTGTTGGCAAAATCATATGCTTCATTAAAAGATGTAGCACAGATAATGAAAGACAATCCAACTTATAAAATTGACGTAGATGGTCACACAGATAATACGGGAGGCGCCGAACTTAACCAGAAGTTATCAGAGAGTCGAGCCAATTCAGTAAAACAATACCTTATAGACAATGGAATAGATGAGAGCAGGATAGTTGCAACGGGATATGGAGAAGATAAGCCGGTAGCAGATAACAAGACTTCAGCGGGTCGTGCAAAAAACAGGAGAGTGGAAATGAGGCTGAGAAATTATTGAATCGGGTGTAGAATTTATAATTTTAGAAACCCTGCAAAAAAATATTGCGGGGTTTTTTGTTAGATAAAATGATTAATCTAAAATCTATAAATAAAATGAAAATATTGAATTTTGAATTTAAGGCAATTGCCAGCGACCTGGATAAACTTGAAAAAAAACTCATGGAATTAAATCCAAAATTTATAGGTGAAGACGATCAAACTGATACTTATTTTGAAATAAATAAAGGCCGGTTAAAACTGAGAGAAGGTAAAATTGAAAATGCGCTCATTTATTACGAAAGAGAAAACACACAAGGAGCCCGGCAATCCGAAATATTATTGTATAAACATGAACCAGACAAAACATTGAAAGAAATATTAACCAGGCTGCATGGTATTAAAACCGTTGTTAATAAAAAAAGAAAAATTTATTTTATTGATAATGTAAAATTCCATTTCGATACCGTAAGAGGATTAGGAACATTTGTTGAAGTAGAGGCTATCGATAATACGGGAGAAACAGGAATTGAAAAATTAAAAAAGCAATGTGATTTTTATTTTTCCTTTTTTAAATTGAACGAAGCCGATTATGCAGAAAGTTCATACAGCGATTTACTGCTTCAGAAACATTTGACAATTGATGAAAAAAAATAGCAATCATTTTTCAACACGATAGGCGACTCTAAAATTCATATTACCCTTCGTAGTCTTATTAATTTGGTAAGAAGTTCTTCCAATAAGTCAAGTTTTAGCATATTGGCGCCGTCACTTAAGGCACATGAAGGATCGGGGTGAGTTTCTATGAACAATCCGTCTGCACCGGTTGCAATAGCGGCTTTGGCAATGGTCTCAATCATTTCAGGATTACCACCGGTGATGCCACTGCTTTGATTAGGTTGTTGTAAACTATGTGTGCAATCCATGATAACAGGTACGCCTTGATTTTTCATAATAGGAATGTTGCGGTAATCAACTACGAGGTCTGTGTAACCAAACGAGTTTCCTCTTTCCGTGAGCATTACTTTTTCATTGGATGTTTTTCTGATTTTTTCAACAGCAAACTTCATAGAAGCGCCATTTACAAACTGGCCTTTTTTCACATTCACTATTTTTCCTGTTTCTGCTGCCGCAATCAGAAGATCAGTTTGCCTGCACAGAAAAGCAGGAATCTGTAAAACATCCACATACTTCGCAGCCATCGCTGCTTCTTCATGGGTATGGATATCTGAAGTAGTTGGTAAAGAAAATCTCTTGTTCACTTTTTGTAAAATTGCCAGTGCAGTCTCATCGCCGACACCGGTAAAAGATCCGGTACTCGTTCTGTTTGCCTTTCGATAAGATGCCTTGAATATATATGGGATAGCTAATCTTTTACAAATGGTCGATACTTTTTCAGCAACTTCCATAACCAGTTCTTCGCTTTCAACCACACAGGGACCTGCGATCAGGAAGAAATTTTTTTCATCGTATTGCTGATTGATAAATAACTGCTTTAAAAAATCCTGCATTGTATCAATTTAAAAACAAAGATATTTTAAAGTGATGATGTCTATGATAGAAAGTAATAAATGAAGGGAAGGTTATATATGCGATATAACAATTAAAAAAAAATCCGCAAAATTACCGGCCAACTTATAATTGAGCGGCAAAAGGGGTTCGAACCCTCGACCCTTAGCTTGGGAAGCTAATGCTCTGCCAACTGAGCTACTGCCGCTTGATTACCTTAAAATTAAAAAGAATTTTCATTAAAATAAATTAACTATAAATACCGATATTGTGTAACCATCTTTAACAGGGGCGTATAATTTTTATTTCAAAAAGATTGCATAATTTTTTGTCTTGTTCCTTTTTATGATTGGTTAACAAGTTTAATTATATTTTCGTATTACAACTATCTGCCAATGAAATGTTGCTGTCGGTCCGTATCTACCTTTCTCTTAATTCTTTTAATTCTTAATAAAATAAACGGACAGGCTCCAGGCTCTGACTCTGCACAATTGGCTGCTTTCAATTACGCCAAAGATTACTTCCATGACAAAGTAGCTGAAGATGCTCATTTATATATAGGCAGAGATTATACGCACTATAAAAAGAGTAGTTTAACAGGTCATCCTTTTTTTGTTTCAGGGCAAATGCAAAACAGTGAACTTTATTATGATGGGGCTTTATATGAAAATGTCCCTTTATTGTTTGACATAGTAACACAGGAAATTTTGATAAATCGCTACCATCAAAATGCCAGTATGAAACTGCTTAATGAAAAAATACAGTATTTTATTCTTGATAATCATCGGTTCGAAAAAGTAAGCCAGGTTGATAAAGAAGGCAACGTGACGGTTGGTATTTATGATGTGGTTTTCAATGGAAAGGCAAGTGTATTGGTGAGGCGGGCAAAACGTATCCATGCCACGTCAAATTTAAATGAGCCATCCACCTTTGTTGCAATAGATGAATTCTTTATCAGAAACGCCAATAGTCTTTATAATGTTGATAAAAAAAGTTCCATAATACAGGCATTAAACGATAAAAAGGAGATGATAAAAGCATTTATAAGAAAAAATAAATTCCGGTTTAAAAAAAACATGGAAGAAGAGCTGATTGCCACAGCCGCTTATTATGAAACTTTAAAAAAATAATCATGCGGGATTTTGTCCGGTACCTGACTGCAACTTTTTGTTCATTGCTTTTTAGTTATTCTGTAAAAGGGCAACAACCTGTTGTTAATGGAGAGTTTCATAATGTACCTTTTCCAAAGTTTGTGCAGCAGGTTGAAGCAGGGACATCTTTACACTTCTACTATAATGAGTCAGAGCTTGATTCATTTTTGGTTAATGCAACAATCGTTAATAAACCCATTAGCGAAGCGCTGAAGCAGGTATTCGATAATACTGAGTTCCATTATTCTATTGATCCAACAAATCACATCTTTATTACAAAAAACAAAGTACTTCAAACAAGTCTTGCCCCAGATTTTTTTAACGCTGAAAAATCTGTTATTTCTGAGCCCGAAGAAGTGCAAAATGAAATTGTAAAAAAAGAAAAAATAAAAACTTCATTTGCTGAAAATAAATTATTTGAAATCGGGTCAAAATCTTCGGCAAAAAAAAATAGTGCAATTCTCACAGGTTTTATAAAGGATGCAAAGAATGGTGAGGCGATTCCTGCAGCATCATTATACGTAGACAGCACTTTTACGGGTGTTGTAACCGATCAGTTTGGATATTTTTCTCTGACTATTTCACCCGGCAACCATATTTTGGAAGTTACGAGCATTGGCATGAAAAATACCCGCCGCCGGCTTCTAATATATGGAGATGGCAAATTAAATATAGACCTGACCGATGATATACCTACTTTGAAAAATGTGATTGTTATTTCAGAAAGGAGATCAAATGTAAGAAGTACTCAAATGGGTATTGACAGGCTATCTGTGAAGACAATAAAAGAAGTTCCGGTTGTGTTTGGGGAAGCAGATATTTTGAGAGTAGTACTCACTTTACCCGGCGTTACATCTGTAGGCGAAGCCAGTACAGGGTTTAATGTTCGTGGAGGCGCAGCAGACCAAAATCTTATTTTATTTGACGATGCTACTATCTATAACCCGTCTCATTTATTCGGATTTTTTTCTGCATTCAATCCTGACATAGTGAAAGGCGTGGAACTCTATAAAAGCGTAGTACCTGTAAAATATGGAGGGCGGCTTTCATCCGTTCTTGATGTAAGTACCAAAGATGGTAACGATAAAAAAATCTCAGGCAATGGCGGAGTCGGATTGCTTACGGGTAAGTTTACAATTGAAGGGCCTTTAAAAAAAGATAAAACTTCGTTTATCCTTGGCGGACGAACAACTTATTCGAACTGGTTACTTAAAACAGTTCCGGATCTTTCTTATAGCAATAGCAAGGCATCGTTTTATGATGTGAATGTCCACGTCAGCCATGCAATAAATTCCAAAAATGATTTATACTTTACCGGGTATTTAAGCAATGATGACTTCAGGTTTAATAAGGATACGACCTACAGCTATGGTAACAAAAACCTGGTCCTTAAATGGAAGCATATTTTTAATAACAAATTGTACGGGCTTATATCGGCGGGCATCGATCACTATCAGTATAATGTAAGCAGCAGTTCAAATGCAGTAAACAGTTACAACCTTAAATACGATATCAATCAAAATAATTTTAAGGCAGATTTTACTTACAGGCCGGATAATAAACAGTCATTTAATTTTGGCTTAAACGCTATTTATTATAAACTTCATCCCGGAAGTCTTCTTCCCAATGGAAATCAATCTTTGGTAAGTCCTGATGTTTTGCCTGCCGAGCAGGGAATTGAAAGTGCTGCTTACCTGGGCTACCTGTATAACGTTTCTTCAAATTTTTCATTGAATGCCGGAGTCCGTTATTCGATGTTTAATTATCTTGGCCCGCATGACGTTTACAATTACGTTGATGGATTACCAAAAGAAACTGCGACAATTACCGATACAGTTTCTTATGGTTCCGGCAAATTTATAAAAACCTACCAGGGCCCTGAATATCGTGTTTCATTAAGATATGCTTTGCCCGGTGACGCTTCAATTAAAATAGGATATAATACTTTAAGACAATATATACAACAGCTATCGAATACTGTTTCAATCTCACCAACTGATATCTGGAAGATGAGTGATGCAAACATTAAACCGCAAACAGGTCAGCAGGTTTCACTTGGGTTTTATAAAAATTTCAACTCAGATAATATTGAAACATCGGTTGAAGTATATTATAAAGAATTGAAGAATATCATAGATTATAAAAGTGGCGCTTCACTCCTGTTAAACAAGCATATTGAAACAGATGTGATTAATACAAAAGGCAAGGCATATGGCGTGGAGTTTTTAATAAAGAAACTTTCGGGCAAATTAAATGGATGGCTCAGCTATACCTATTCGCGAACATTACTCAGGCAGGATGATAAACTTGCGGGTGAAACGATAAACAAGGGCGACTATTACCCCGCCAGCTATGATAAGCCCCACAATATAAACTTTATCAGCAATTATAAATTTTCGCACCGGCTAAGTCTTTCTTTGAATGTAGTATATAGTACCGGAAGGCCTATAACGTTACCGATTGCTGTATTCAATTCCAATGGTGCACAGCGAATATTTTATTCGAAAAGAAATGAGTTTAGAATTCCCGATTATTTCAGGTCAGACATTTCTTTCAACCTTGATGGTAACCATAAGGTGAAACAAGCGCTTCATAACTCATGGTCCTTTGGAGCATATAATCTCACCGCAAGAAAAAATGCCTACTCGGTTTATTTCATCCAGGAAAATGGTTTTGTCAAGGGTTATCAATTATCAATTTTTGGTACTATTATCCCATATATCACTTATAATTTCAGATTTTAAAATGAAGAATCATTTCATATTATTTACCTGTTGCCTGGGATTATTAGTCTCAATAAGTTGCAAACGGCAATATGAGCCACCCGAAATAAAAGTTGACTACAACTACCTGGTAGTTGATGGGGTTATGGCCAATAATGTTGATTCGCCTACCACGTTTGCTATTAGCCGCACAAGAAAATTGACAGATACCGTTTTAAATTCGCCCGAAAGAAATGCAAACGTATCCATTGAAGGCAGCAATGGAGAAAATTTTCAGTTATCAGAATCATCTCCCGGCAATTATAGCATCAGCCATCTTACATTGAATACGTCGTCCACTTACCGGTTGAATATTGTGACAAGCTCGGGTGCACAATACCAATCTGATTTTGTGGAAGTAAATCAAACTCCACCGATCGATAGTGTTAATTACCTTCGGCCCGGCGATGTTACGATTTATGTAAACACTCACGATCCTACCAATACTACAAAATATTATCGGTGGGAATACGTGGAAACTATACAATACGAATCGCAAAACCAGAGTGACATTGGCGTTAACGGCAACCTAATGTACTTCCGTGATTCAACTAACCAAATATTTAATTGCTGGCACATTGTTCCCTCTACAGATATTTTTATCGGCTCCACTACTGCCCTTACTGAGGATAGAATCAGCCAGTTTCCTTTGATCACAATTCCAAAAAATTCCGAAAAATTAGGCATAAGGTATAGCCTACTCGTAAAACAGTATGCGCTAACACAAGCAGCTTATTTATATTTCCAGATTCTAAAAAAGAATACGGAGCAACAGGGTTCTATTTTCGATGTACAGCCTTCACAGCTAAAAGGTAATATTCATTCGGTAACAAATCCGGATGAGCCGGTGATTGGATACGTAACGGCCTGTAATGTTGCCCAACAGAGACTTTATATAAGAAACTTTGACCTTACGGGATGGCCACGCCCGGTTTTGACCGGATTGTGCGATGCGATTCAGCTGCCAACAAATCCCAATAATTATTTAATCTACACATATCCGGATCCCCGTTATGTTCCATGGTATTTTACAGGCATGGGATCTATTCTTGTGGTTACGCAGGAAGCTTGTGTTGATTGCAGATTACAGGGTGGTACTAATCAAAAGCCTTCATACTGGTAGAAAGATATGGACTAAAAAGTAAAAATTATCGCGATGAGTTATAAGAGTTGTATCGGCACAATTGTTTTTTTGTTTTTTGTTACTAATGTTTTTTCGCAGGACGGGATTGAAATAATTAAACAAAACTTTGAAAAATATGCAAGCCGCAATTACAATGAAAAAATTTTCCTTCATACTGATAAAACAATTTATGCAACCGGGGAAATCATTTGGTACAAAGCCTACGTAACCGATGCAGTTACCAATAATTTTTCTTCACTAAGTAAAATATGTTATGTTGAAGTTATCGGGTCCGATAACAAACCTGTTTTACAGGCCAAAACGGATATTGATTCCGGAAAAGGTAATGGCTCGTTTGTAATACCTTCCTCCATCCGTTCTGGTAATTATTTAATAAGGAGCTATACCAACTGGATGAAAAATTTTGATCCATCCTTTTATTTCGAACAGCCTCTTACAATAATTAATCCTGATAAAAAACCTGAAGTAATTAAAAACACCATATCGGATGCTGATACCTCCGATTACCAGGCCATCCAATTCTTTCCCGAAGGAGGCAACCTCGTGTACGGGTTGCGCAGTACCGTCGCTTTTAAAATCACGGATATATATGGTAAGGGCATAGCAGAAAGCGGTTTGATCTTAGACGAAAAAAGTGATACCATCGTAAGTTTTAGTACTGAACATTTTGGTATGGGTACGTTTTCATTTACTCCATTAAAGAGTCATAGATACCATGCGGTCATGCAAATAAATAATAAAACATTTAAAAGTGATTTGCCGGAAAGTTATGCTAACGGTTGGACCTTACACGTAAATGATGAAGACAGTACACTTTCTATACGTGTGGCAAGTAATGTTGCGGTTGAGAATTATTTTTTCTTTTTAATTCAAAACAAGGCTCGGGTGAAACTGGCGAAAGTACAATATCTAAAAAATGATACTGCAGTTATTATAGTAAATAAATCTGACCTGGATGACGGGATTTCCCAATTAACTGTTTTTAATGAAAAAAGACAACCGGTTTGTGAACGGCTTTATTTTAAAAGACCTACGCAATCATTGCAAATTAAACTGACTGGTTCGCAAAAGAGTTTTAAAAAAAGAGATAAAGTAAATTTGAAACTTACTGCTGGTAGCGCTAACGGTCAATCGTTAAACGCAGAAATGTCAGTATCTGTTTACCTTGTTGATTCACTACAGCCACAGCAGGAAATGAATATAGTAAATTACCTGTTACTTACTTCTGATCTGAAAGGCCCCATTGAATCACCTCAATATTATTTTGATAGCTCGGGTGCTGATGTTGACAGAGCGGCCGACAACCTTATGCTCACACAGGGTTGGAGAAGATTCAAATGGGAAGAGGTTCTTAAAAGCACAGCCCCATCCTTTACATTTTTGCCGGAGTATGAAGGCCACATTATTACAGGGAAAATATTGTCTTTAAAAACCGGCCTGAGAGATACGGCTGTCGATGTTTTTTTGTCCGTACCGGGCAACAACTTCCGGTTTTCCAATAGTGTTTCCTTTGCATCTGGCGACA
>CAWCUN010000002.1:0-823600 GCA_963798665.1 uncultured Chitinophagaceae bacterium
TTCTGCTCTGGTAAAAAATGAGTTGTCTTATTTAAGGTCGAATAATTTTTCGGCATCCAGCCAATTATCTAATCGTTCGTATTTTGTTTCACTTACGTTGTGTGATGATGTAAACATAATGGCCCTGCCATCAAAAACAGATAAATTGAAATCGTGATCATCAATAAGGATGTCACCTTTTACAATACTTTTATCACCGCAAAATATTCTTCGCTTCCAGTGAATAAAAGGAAAATGCTGATCGAGCCAATCATATTTTTCTTCTAATGAATAACGAAATTCCATGGCTGCCGAAGCCACATATACTTCGAACCTGTTGTTGAGTTGTTCTATCACCTCCATGCTGTTTTCAATTAGTGGCAGGTTTTTGAAAAAACCTTTCTGATGCGGGTATTCTCTCACAATTTTGCGATGCTCTTCAGGAACAAGCAAATGAAGTTTCGTACCGTACAAGTCAGCTTTCGTATAGTGCACACCAAAATCTCTTTCGTACCATTCCAGGAATCGTGTAATAGCATCTGCCATTACCTCATCCATATCTATGATTAATGTCATCATATATTTTACTTAAAATATTTGTTCGCAATATATTTCAGATATTAACTCTTACATCACCACTTCTGCCTCCACGTCATAATCGAATGCATTGGTAATTTTTACGTTTACAAAATCTCCGGGATGTAATTTATTTTCGGAGTGAATAATTACTTCATTGTCTACTTCCACACTGTCAAACTCCGTGCGGCCAAGATATTTCCCTGCTTCTTTTTTATCGATAATTACTTTAAACGTTTTACCAATCTTATCTGCATTTTTCCTGTAAGAAATTTCCTGCTGAACTTCCATAATTTCCTGCGCTCTTTGTTCTTTTGTCTCCTCATCAATATCATCTTCCAGTTCAAAAGCCGAAGTATTTTCTTCGTGAGAATAAGTGAAGATGCCGACACGATCAAATTCAATTTTTCTAAGAAAGCCTTTTAGTTCTTCAACATCATCTTGTGTTTCGCCAGGAAACCCACTTATTAAGGTTGTTCTTAGACATATTCCCGGAATTTTATTTTTTATCGTGTCAATAATATCTTCCATTTCTTCTCTCGTAATTTGTCTTTTCATTGCCTTAAGCATTTTATTGCTTGCATGTTGCAAAGGCATATCGAGATAGTTGCAAATATTTTCACGTTCCTTCATGGCATCAATAATATCCATCGGGAATTTTGAAGGATATGCATAATGAAGCCTTATCCAGTGCAGGCCTTCAATGTCCGCAAGCGCATGTAATAATTTCGGCAATTCTCTTTTCTTATAAATATCCAGGCCATAATAAGTAAGCTCCTGCGCAATAAGCATAATTTCTTTTACGCCACTTCTTACTAAATTCTTTGCTTCCGCAACCAAAGATTCTATGGAACGGCTTACGTGTTTTCCTCTCATTAAAGGGATGGCACAAAATGCACATGTACGGTTACAACCTTCACTTATTTTCAGGTAAGCGTAGTGGTTAGGTGTACTTAGCAACCTTTCACCTATTAATTCAGCTTTATAATCAACATCAAATTTTTTTAAAAGGAAAGGCAATTCCATTGTTCCGAAAAATGCATCTACTTCCGGAATTTCATCTTCCAGATTTTGTTTATAACGCTCGCTAAGGCAGCCAGTAACATATACTTTATCAAGCCGGCCTCTTCTTTTTAATTCTACCTGCTCAAGGATGGTATTGATGCTTTCTTCTTTTGCTTTATCAATAAAGCCGCATGTATTTACTACTACAATATTATGATCAGCCTTTTTACTTTCATGGCTTACTGCAACATCTGATGCGGCAAGTTGAGAACCAAGTACTTCACTGTCCACAAGATTTTTGCTGCACCCAAGTGTTATGATGTTTACTCTATCTTTTTTAAGACTCTTGGTTTTCATTATCGGCCGCAAAGGTAAGTTGTATAGGGCGATTTGCCGAAGTGAGATAGATGTTTTCGCATAGTTAAGATACTGAAAGCCGTAGACGGTGGTCAGAAACTGCCAGATAGTAATGGCCTCACAATAACGAAAATGAGATAGGTTATAAAATAATCTTTAACGGGATATCAATGTGCTTTTCGGTTTTTCTCTTTGGAGTGTTTAGTTATGAACAGGGTTTTACCTGGAACAAAAGCCGGCTTTTTTGATATCAGTGAATATGGATTTTCCCCCATTGAAAAGTCTTCTTTCACAACCGTTGTAAGACTTTTATCATCATCTTCCATTACATTGGATGGTTCAAATATTTCAGCCATTTTCTTTGCCTGGTAAATGTTACGATTGTACTTATTTCCCAGAACAATTATTGTCACGGAATCTTCAATCATCCTTATAAAAACCGTGTTGTTCCCGTGCCACCATCCGTTATGATAAATAACTTTCTTTCCATCAGGATACACGTTCATACGCCATCCATAACCATAATTTCTTACACCTGGTTTTTCATTACTGTAAGGAGTGTAGGCCTGCTCGAGGGTTTTTTCTGAGAAAATTTCATTTGTGTATAATGCCTGGTCCCACTTTAAAAGGTCTTCAGGTGTGCTGTAAATATTTTTATCACCAAATCCGGTATCAAGATATGTAAATGCTTCCTGCCTGCCTCTCCAATCGTATGAAGGCATTGCCGTCCCGCTGTCCATCATTGAAAAAACATAGGTATCATTCATATGTAAGGGAGTAAAAAAAGTATTTTTCAAAAAATTGGCATAAGTTTCTCCAGAAGCTTTCTCAATTATTAGGCCCAGTAACGCATAATTGGTGTTACAATAAGTAAAATGAGTATCGGGAACACTTTGAATGGGCGGCTTATAATTTATTAAGTAATTCAGTACATCCTGGTTACAACAGTGGGCGGATTTATCCCATCCCAACTGCTCCATGAAATACAGGTAATTTGGAAGGCCGCTCCTGTGGTTCAATAATAGTTTTACAGTCACATTATCATACGGAAACTGCGGAAAAAATTTTTTAACATCGTCATCGAGAGAGAGTTTATTTTGCTCGGCGAGCTTTAAAACTGCCATCCCTGTAAAAGTTTTTGAAACGGAGGCCAGGTGAAAAGCACTATGGGCTGTCAGATTCGTCTTTTTAGAAAGATCAGAATAACCGTGATAGTCTTCGAATATTACACGGCCTTTTTTTGCAACCAGTATGCCACCATTGAATCCTCTTCCAACAAGATCCTTATCATAAAATTCTTTTACTGCGTCATGATACCTGTCAAAATCATGTTGGGAAATCTCGCCTGGCACGGGAGGCACATAAGCCAAAGAATCAAACGTGCTGGGTTTTGTTTTATCGCCTGAGCCGGATTTGCAAGCAATAAAAAACATGGATAGAAATATTGGAATGTAAATAAATCTGAACATAGTCTTTATAAAAAATTCATAGTTTAAGGGATTATATTTGCAAACTTACTATACTAAAATTATATGGCTGACAAAAAAGGTACCAGTTATCCTAAAGAAAAAATAAATATTCTTTTCCTTGAAAACATAAGTATAACGGCCGCAAAGAAATTTTATGATGCAGGATATACCTCCCTGAAACAAATTTCGGGCGCATTAAGCGAAAAAGAACTGGTAAAGGAGATTAAAAATGTGCATCTCCTGGGTATTCGATCTAAGTCAAAAATTACCGGGGAGGTCTTAAATAACGCTGCAAGGCTGCAGGCAATAGGTTGTTTTTGTATTGGTGTGAACCAGGTAAATCTTTCCGAGGCTACAAAAAAAGGGATTACTGTTTTTAATGCTCCCTATTCCAATACCCGTTCGGTGGCTGAGTTGGTGATTGCTTCGGCAATAATGCTCATCAGGAAAATCCCGGATAAAAATAAAGCAGCGCATGAAGGCATATGGCTTAAGGACTCAAAAGGAAGCCACGAATTGCGTGGCAAAACACTTGGAATAATCGGCTATGGAAATATAGGCTCACAGGTAAGCGTACTTGCAGAATCTCTTGGCATGAAAGTTATTTTTTATGACATAGAGACAAAGATGCCATTGGGAAATGCAGAAGATAAGTCTTCTTTGAAAGAATTGCTTAAAGCTTCTGACATTATTACACTTCATGTGCCGGATTCACCCACAACACGTAACATTATAAATAAAACGACCTTAAAGTTTTGTAAGCCAACGGCAATGCTTATTAATTATGCAAGGGGTAAAGTGGTTGATATACCAGCATTAAAGAATGCATTAGTCAATAATGAATTGGGCGGAGCAGCTATTGACGTATATCCCGAAGAGCCTGAAAAAAGTGGCGATACGTTCATAACACCCTTACAGGGATTAAGTAATGTTATTTTAACACCGCATATCGGGGGGTCTACAGAGGAAGCACAGCAAAATATCGGAGAGGATGTAAGTGCAAAGCTTTTTAATTTCCTGGAGAAAGGAATTACAACCGGGTCGCATACAGTACCTGCATTAAGTTTGCCGCCCCAGGAAGGCACGCACAGAATTTTACATATTCATAAAAATGTTCCCGGAGTATTGTCTGAGATAAATACGAAGCTTTCAGAGCATAAGATTAATATCCTGGCGCAATATTTAAAAACCAATGAAGAGATAGGCTACGTAGTTCTGGATGTGAGTAAAAACATTTCGGGTAGTGCGCTTGAACTGTTAAGGAAGGTGAAGGAAACAATTAAGGTAAGGTTATTGTATTGAAAGGAAACACAGCATTTTCTGTGTTCCGTGATTAATTGGAAGCGGCAAAAAATGGAATAAGTCATGAAAGTTGTAATAATAGGGGGCGGTTTTGGAGGATTAAAAATCGCAAGAAAACTCACCAATAAAAAAGGCTTTGATGTTACCCTGGTTGATCGCTTTAACTTTCACCAGTTCCAGCCTTTATTTTACCAGGTAGCAACTGCCGGGCTTGATGCCAGCAATATTTCATTCCCTTTAAGAAAAGTATTTCACAAAGATAAAAATGTGCATTTCCGGATGGCAGAAGTTCGATCCATTGATATTGCTAACAACAGGGTGATTGCGGATGAGGACACTTTCCCTTACGATGTTTTAATAATTGCAACAGGCGCTGATACCAATTTTTTTGGGAATGCCCAATTGATAGAAAATGCATTTCCGATGAAGAGCACAGTCGAAGCGCTGCAAATAAAATACAAACTGTTAAAAAATATTGAAGACGCTTTGTATTCAAAAGATGAAAAGCAATTGCAAAGCCTCATGACTGTTGTGGTGGTTGGTGGCGGGCCAACCGGCGTGGAAATGAGCGGTGCCATTGCCGATATGCGAAGATTTGTATTGCCGAAGGATTACCCTGAACTTGATTTTAATAAAATGAAAATTCATCTTCTTGAAGGGAGTGCAAGAACTTTGGCTGCAATGAGTGAAAAATCCAGTGACGAATCCTGTGAATATTTGAAGAAGTTAGGCGTAATTGTGAGGACCGGGACGATTGTAAAAAATTATGATGGCAAAATAGTGACTATGCAAGACGGGGACACCATTACTTCATCATTGGTAGTATGGGCAGCGGGAATTAAGGGAAATGTGCCGGAAGGCATAGATAAAAGTTTAATAGTAAAAGGTAACCGTATTAAAGTTGACAGGTTTAATAAAGTAAATGGCTTTGACAATATTTATGCAATTGGAGATGTTGCCTATATGGAAACGGAAAAATATCCACACGGCCATCCGCAGGTTGCGGCAGTTGCCATTGCGCAGGGGAAAACGTTGGGGAAAAATCTTTTAAAGATTGAGAGAAAAACTACCAGGCCGGAACTATTTGAATATCATGATAAAGGCACAATGGCAACGGTAGGGCGCAACCTTGCCGTGGTTGATATACCAAAACCCAAACTGCATTTTAAAGGTTTTCTTGCATGGATGATATGGATGGGGCTCCATCTGTTTTTGTTACTCGGTGTAAAAAACAGGATCGCTGTTTTTTTTAACTGGATTTATAATTATATTACATATGATCAGAATTTGAGATTGATTTTTCGTGTGTTCAGAAAGCCAAAAACCCAATAAATGAACTCCCATTTTTTGCATGCTGCCTGGAATAATCTTATAATGGCAAATTATGTTGTTCCCGAGAAACTTCTTCACCCTTTTGTCCCCTTCAATACTGAACTCGATTTTTTTAAAGGAAAGTCCTTTGTCAGCCTGGTAGGTTTTATGTTTCTCAATACAAGAATCAGGGGATTCAGCTTACCTTATCACATTAATTTTGAAGAAGTAAATCTCCGGTTTTATGTCAAATACAACGATCATGGGACATGGAAAAGAGGAACAGTTTTCATTAAAGAAATTGTTCCAAGGCCGGCAATAAGTTTTGTTGCCAACAAGGTTTATAAAGAGAATTATTCCACTATGAAAATGAAACATTTTCATATCGAAAAGGCCGATGAAATTGAAACCTGTTATGAATGGAAATACAAAAACAAATGGAATAAGCTTGCAGCGTCTTCTCAAAAAAAATCATCGCCGATGGCAATTAACAGCGAAGAAGAATTTATTGCTGAACATTACTGGGGATATACAAAATATAATGAAAGCAAGACCTATGAATATGAAGTTAACCATCCACGCTGGGAAATTTTTAAAGTTTTAAATTATACTATTGATTGTGATTTTGCGGGTATCTATGGAAAAGAATTTGCATTTTTAGAAGATGCCCCACCTTCTTCGGTTTTTATGGCGAAAGGCTCTGAAGTAAGAATTCATAGAAAAAGGACCTTAGCCTGATGGAAAGGCTTTAAGAAATTTTTTAGCCCTGCTTTTAAACGCCGCTGTTTGATGCGGAAATTGATCTTCGATTAATAATTTTATTTCCGGAATTATCTCCGGAAATTTTCCGGCAAGTTTTTGTAATACGGTTAAAGAAAAAGCTTTGATGGCAACGGCTTCGCCAGGCGCTTCTAAGTACCTGAAACAGATTTCCATAATGGCGCCTTCATATTTTTTTGGAATGTTTACTGACTGCAGGAGCCTTATTGTATTCCTTTTTATGGAATCATGAAGAGTGGGCTTTTTTAGATTATTGAGGAGTGCGGCGTAATTATTTTCCATTAAAGAAGGGTGAGCAATCGCACAATAACTTAACGGCCATGCAGCTCTCTGTGTAACCCGGTATTCCCCATGCAAAAACAATTGAAACAATTCATTAAACTTCTTGTTATCACTGCCTATCCACCCCACAATTTTATCGCATTGTTTTTTTGAATGCTCTTTTAAAATTTCCTTTTTTAAATCCACGATGAAATTAAATGTATTTATTATGACATATCACTAGGGTGCTCATAAAATTTCGGCTTTAATTGTCATGTCTTTTAAAGATTGAGACATTTTTTTTACCTCTTCTTCACTAACAATTATATGTTTCATTTCTTCTTGCAGGAGATTATTTTTATAGTCCATATTGCTTTCTGCTTGTACACTTGCTGAGCTGTGAAATTCAACCGCCCCTGTATCTTTAGCCAATGAAATAATATTATTTGAATTCACCCCGGAGCCGGGCATTATAGTAAGATTTTCATTTGCATGGATGACAAGTTCCCTGATAGTTTGCGCCCCATCAACGGCTTT
This sequence comes from uncultured Chitinophagaceae bacterium, assembly GCA_963798665.1. Classification (GTDB taxonomy): domain Bacteria; phylum Bacteroidota; class Bacteroidia; order Chitinophagales; family Chitinophagaceae; genus Ginsengibacter. Next base: position 7,578 of record CAWCUN010000002.1, read on the forward strand.
CGGCTGAAGACCGGAGGTTAAGATTCTTTCACAGCCAATGTCAATGATATCTTCCAATGCCTTGAATGGCTCGTTTGTCCGGTCAAATGCACGGTGAAATGTTACACCTAACGGGTACGCCAAAACGATAAGTTCGGTGCATCTCTTTTTATCGATGCTTCCGTCCTTTTTTAAAATCCCTAAAACGACTCCATCGCATCCCAGCTCTTTACAGACTTTTATATCCGCTTTCATTATGTCAAATTCCTCGTCGCTGTACAAAAAATCGCCACCCCTGGGGCGAATCATCACGTATAATTCAATAGAGAGTTTTTGCCGTGCAGCTTTAATAAAACCATAAGAAGGTGTTGTGCCGCCTTCCGAAGGATTATCGCATAACTCTATCCGGTGTGCCCCGGCCTGTTGTGCCACAATGCAACTCTCAATGTTAAATGCTATTACTTCCAGCTTCATGATTTAGATTTTTTATTTGGGTGAAATTAGCCCTCCTCACTGGAGAAAGATTTTCCAAAGGGCACAAGGGACTCCTATGAAGACTCCGATTCAAGGATGACCATTTATTCAAACATATATTTGGAGGGATAAATTTTTTCTTCGCCATTGCTCTTCACACAAAATGTAAACCCCTTTTGTATAGCATATGCTCCATAATTCCCGTTGTTATCAAGAGCTAAAAATCCTACCTGCAATGATTTGGCCTTTTGAACATTCCGGTTTACAATTCGTTCAACTGCTTTACGGCAGGCTGTCTCCGGAGTGCTGCCCTGCCTCATATACTCTACTACCAGGTGTGTTCCACATATACGCATTACCTCTTCACCTACTCCTGTGGATGTGGCCGATCCTACTTCGTTATCAACAAAAAGCCCGGCGCCAATGATCGGCGAATCACCCACACGCCCGTGGATTTTGAAAGCCAGGCCGCTGGTAGTAACGGCGCCGCTCATATTTCCCGAAGCATCTAAAGCTATCAGTCCAATGGTATCATGGTTGGGTGAGCCGTCATCAAAAAACATTGGGGCAAAAGGCCCGTTACCTTTTTTATTTTCAATATTCATTACCGGTTTATACTCGCTTTTTTTCAACCACTCTTTATAGGCGTTTTCAGCTTCCGGCGACAATTTCTGAGGTTCTTTTGTGAACCCATTTTCAATGGCAAACTTTTGCGCACCCTCCCCTACAAGCATTATATGCGGGGTGGTTTCCATCACTTTTCTTGCTACCGATACGGCATGTTTAATTTGCTCAAGCCCTCCTACGGCTCCGCAGTTTGCATGTTCATCCATAATGCAGGAATCGAGCGTTACAATGCCATCCCTGTCAGGGTAGCCGCCGAGTCCAACGCAACAATCAATAATATCTTCTATATGCCGGGCGCCTGCTTCTACCGCATCAAGAGCCCGTCCCCCGGAGGATAAAACTTTCCATGCCTGTATATTCGCTTCTTTATAACTATCCCATGTGCAAAGAATGATGGGTTTCGTTTTAGCGGTACCGTTAGTAATCATATCTTTTACTGAAAACAGGGGTGCGGAAAGGCCCGAAAGTTTTAAAAATTTTCTCCGGTCAAGCATTTAGAATAATTTAAAATGAATAATTTTTTACAACACTATTTACGGTTTTCGGTGCATAGAAAGTTTTTTTATCATTTCATCCGACATAGAATCTGCGTATATTCCGTAGCCATTTACTATTGTCCCCTTCATATCTTTTGATTTAGATTCAACTGCATATACAACAGCTTCATCGGACGGATTAGATTCCCCTTCGAATCGATATACTTCTGTTATCTCAAATTCATCAGGATTAAGACAAACGTTTGTTTCATTACAAATCAGTTTATCGAAAGCAATATTAAAATCGGTGATATATCCCCGCTCCTTCAAACTATTAATGGTCGTGGAAACAGTATCATAATTTAACATATGAGAAATTTTGTCAAAAATAATCAACTTCGATGTAACGGGATTATGCAACAGCACTTCAATGAAATCCATTGCTTAAAGCATTTGGCAATTCAGGTGGAAGATCAGTGAAATTCAAAAGCCGAATGGTTACGGCGTTTAAATAATTAAGATATGGCAATTTTTCCTTTCCATGAAGTTCTGATTTACCCACGCAAAAACTCAGTCATTTGTTAAAGGCACAGCTTTGTTATTTATTATTCATCTCCCGGCTGTTCGCTTCAAAAATATTCGTACTGATACTTTGCGTAAATTGCGTTTATAGTCATTAAAGTGATGAAAGAAAATTATGAGTAAGAAAACGGGAAAGAAAAAGTCGTCCCACCACGTAAATGGAATTTTAGAAATTACACGCTCCGGAATTGGTTATGTAATTGCAGAAGGAAGGGAAAATGATGTGTTGGTAAAGCCAAACGATTTCAATAAAGCAATGAACGGTGATACCGTAAGGGTTAAAGTTAAAGAATCAAATGGAAGGCGGGCTGAAGGAGCTATTGAGGAAATAATTGAAAGAAAGCAAACGGAATTTATCGGGGATATTGAGGTGAATGAAGACTTTGCATTTTTTAAAGCGGATACTCAAAAACCAATGCCTGATTTTTATGTAAGCCTGCGAAATCTCAATGGTGCAAAAAATAAAGATAGGGTGGTCGTAAAATTTTTGAATTGGGAAAAAGGCGAAAAAAAGCCGGAAGGTGAAGTCATAACAGTACTGCAGGCAAAGGATAGAAACGATATGGCGATGAAAGAAATTCTGATTCAGAATGGCTTTCCGCTGCAGTTTGATAAAAAAGTTTTAGATGAAGCTGGTTCACTGAACGAAGAAATTGATAAGTTAGAATTGTCAAGAAGAAAAGATTATCGTAATGTACTAACATTTACAATTGACCCCGCCGATGCAAAAGATTTTGACGATGCACTTTCTATAAAATCACTGGGTAATAATGAATATCGAAGTAGGAGTTCATATTGCCGATGTAAGTCATTTTGTACAAAAAGGGAGTGCACTCGATGAAGAAGGGTATAACAGGGCTACCAGCGTTTACCTGCCGGATCGGGTGAACCCGATGTTACCCGAAAAAATTTCAAACGAACTTTGTTCTCTGCGACCGCATGAGGATAAGTATACCTTCTCTGTTATTTTTAAAATAAATGCAAAAGGGAAAGTAAAGGATTACTGGCTTGGCAAAACCTTCATCCATAGCGACCACCGGTTTAATTATGACGAGGTACAGGAAATTATTGAAGCGGGAACTGGCAAGTATGCAGAAAAAATTTTGTACCTGAATACACTGGCTAAAAGTTTCAGGAAAGAACGGTTCAAAAACGGAGCTATTAATTTTTCTTCTACAGAAGTGAAGTTTCAATTAGATGCAGATGGAAAGCCTGTGGGGATTACTATAAAAGAAAGTAAAGAGGCTCACCAGCTAATAGAAGAATTTATGCTGTTGGCCAACAGAACGGTGGCGGCACATATTGCTAAAATAAAAGTAAATAAAAAACCTGTTCCTTTTCCTTATCGCATACATGATACACCAGATGAAGAAAAGCTACTGCCATTTGCTGCCTTTGCAAAAAAATTCGGTTATAAGTTCGACATGAACAATGAAGCTGAAGTGGCCGCATCCTTTAACCAGTTATTACAGGACGTGCATGGAAAGCCTGAGCAACATGTATTAGAGCAGTTAGGAATCCGGACAATGGCAAAAGCAATCTATACTTCAGAAAATATTGGCCATTATGGTTTAGGGTTTGAATATTATTGCCATTTTACTTCTCCCATACGGCGTTATCCTGATATAATGGTGCACAGAATTTTAAGTGAGGTAATAGAAGATAAAATCAGCATCGACAAAAAAATGGAGGAGAAGTGCAAGCATTGTAGTGTGAAGGAACGGGCTGCAATGGATGCCGAGCGTGCCGGTAATAAGTACAAGCAGGTGGAGTTTATGATGGATAAAGTAGGAGAAGATATGGAAGGGGTTATAAGCGGTGTTGCTGCATTCGGGTTTTGGGTTGAAACCGTGAAGGAGAAATGCGAAGGGCTTGTGTCGGTTAAGGATCTTTCAGACTATGACGATTTTCGGCATGATAACACAGATTATGCTTTGGTCGGCCTTAGAACCGCTAAGAAATTTCGTATGGGTGATAAGATACAAATAAAACTTGTTGCGGCCAACCTCGAAAAAAGACAATTGGATTTTGAATGGATACCAGGGGTTGAAAGTTTAAGGACGAAGGCAATACACAGGAAAAAAATTCCAGGCCATCCACGGGCACGGAAAGACAAGGTTCACGCAAAAAGGCACAAAAGATGAATCAACTATATTAAAGCCGACATGGACAATTTGAAAACAACAACCGGGAAATTTTTACAAGATATGGAATCGTCTCCTTTGAAAACCGGGGATTTATATTCTTTTAAAGAACTGTCACAGCTTTTTGAAAAAAAATTTAATAAACGACACTTTCCTGAGCGTCCCGGAAATCTTTATGACGCCTCTCAATACATGCTAACGCACGGGGGTAAACGAATACGTCCCGTAATGTGTCTTATGGGCAATGAGTTGTTTGGTAGCATAAATCCTGATGCCTGGCATGTCGCCGACGCAATTGAACTGTTCCACAATTTTACTTTAATACATGATGATATTATGGATAAGGCCCCGTTGCGGCGTGGTATGCAAACGGTTCACATGCAATATAGCGAAGCCACTGCATTACTTGCCGGCGACGTTATGTTGGTTGCAGCTTATGAATATCTTAATAAAATAAGTATTGAATACCTGCATGAAATACTTAGAATATTTAATACAACATCACAAAAAGTATGTGAAGGCCAGCAGCTTGATATGGATTTTGCTCAAATGACTTCTTCAACGGAAAAAAAAGAAGAAATAAGCTTTGAAAACTATGTTCATATGATAGAACTGAAAACCTCGGTGCTGTTGGCAGCAAGCCTGCAATTAGGAGCAGTGCTTGGGGGGGCGGGGAAGGGCAACCAGCAACATCTTTATGAATTTGGAAAAAACATTGGAATTGCTTTCCAGGTTCAGGATGATTACCTGGATGCGTTTGGTGATCCGGAAAAATTTGGAAAAAGACGTGGCGGCGATATTGTTGCCAATAAACACACGTTCCTGCTTGTTAAGGCATTACAGTCGGCGCCAATCAAGGAGCGAAAGGAACTGAGTGACCTTATGAATGGAAACGCTGAAGATAAAATTGAGAAGGTTATTCATATTTATGAATCCTGCAAAATTGACGAGTGGGCAAAAAAACTGAAACAAACGTATATGAGTAATGCATTACAACATCTTGAAGAAGTAGCTGTGCTTTCTGCCAGGAAAAAACCATTGATAGAACTTGCCCATTATTTATTAAATAGGGAGATGTAATTGCCGGGACAAAAAATTTATCAGGGCTAAGGCAACTAATACATTTAGTGTAGTGGAAAATATTAAATCAGCAAACTTTCTATTAGCCAAGGCATCCTTCCAGAACTTTTTTACGTTGAATATAAATACAAAAATTACAAGCGGTAAAAATTTGGCGATTTTTTTTTGAAATTGTTGTTTATTTAACAAATGTGTGTAAATTACATGTTAAATTAATACTAACAATTCCTTTAATTACTTGATTATGAGAAAAAAATTTCTGCTTGGCAGCTTCTTAATGCTATTTTGCTTTCTGCAATCGTTTGCACAAAAAACAGTAACGGGGACAGTAACTTCAAAAGAGGGCACTCCTTTATCTGATGCATCTGTGACGGTTGTTGGACAAAAAACCGGCGTAAGAACAAGCGCTGATGGTACTTTTTCCATTAATGTTCCGGCCGGCGCAAAACAACTTCAAATAAGTTATGTTGGTTCAGAAACCCAAAGGGTTGACATCACATCCACTACGAATGTCGCGGTTACTCTTGTAAGTTCAAATCAGTCTTTGACAGACGTTGTGGTTGTTGGTTACGGAACCGCACGAAAAAAAGATTTAACAGGTTCTGTTACTTCATTAGCCTCAAAAGATTTTAACAAAGGTACTTACACTGCGCCTGACCAGTTAATACAGGGTAAGGCTGCGGGTGTTTTGGTAATTAATAATACAGGCCAGCCAGGTGGTACTACCACCATACGTATAAGAGGTTCTTCTTCTATACGTTCGGGCAACTCGCCTTTATTTGTGATTGACGGAATTCCATTATCCGGCGGTTCTGCGAGGCAGGGAGGGCAGGGAGATAACGGCGCCAATCCGCTTAATTTTATGAATCCTAATGACATTGCCAACATCGAGATCCTTAAAGATGCATCGGCGACTGCTATTTATGGATCAAGGGGTGCAAATGGGGTAATACTTATTACTACCAAAAGAGGCAAAACAGGAGCTGCCGCAACTGGATGCCAGTGCTTCAGTCGGTGTTTCGAACGTTTTGAAAAGGTTGGATGTATTGAGCGCAGGTGAATACAGGAAAGCTTTGAGCGATTACGGTCTTACCACAGGTGATTTTGGCGGAAGTGTTGATGCATTTGATGCCATCACCCGGACGTGCCATAACTCAAAATTATAATGTGGCTGCCGGTGGAGGTACCGATAATGCCAGGTACCGTATTTCTGCGGGATACCTGGACCAGGAGGGAATTGTGAAAACAACTGAACTGAAAAAAATATCAGCCAACTTAAACAGCAGCTTTAAATTTTTGGAAAATAAGAAATTAGCGCTTGATTTCAATATTTTGGTTACCCAAACTGACGAGGATATCATATTTAATAATTCCTTTGTTGGATTTACCGGTAATGTTATTGCCCAGGCTTTACAATGGAATCCAACCCATCCATTAATAAAGCCCGGCACTGATTCAGCATGGATCGATCCAGCGGTTGGTTCTACTACTGTGAATCCTTTAGCTCAGTTAAGGTATTTTAAGGACAAACAAAAAGTAAATACAATAATAGCAAGTATTTCTCCTTCATATAAGTTCACCAACGACCTGGAATATAAATTTATATATAGTGTTAATCTTCAAACGGGTGTTTTAAGAGAACAAATCAACAGGCTTTTGAATAACCAGGGTGTTGAAAACAGGGGGGCTGCAACAGTTGCCAACGGTGAGCAAACGAATATACAGGTTACGAATACTTTAAATTATACTAAGCAGATTACTTCCGATTTCAATTTGAATGCAGTAATAGGGCAGGAATATCTAAAATATGACAACAGATCAAATTTTGAAACTGCCCAGGATTTTCCAAATGTCGGTTTAAATTACTATGACTTCCTGCAATATAGCACCCAGGGAAGCAGGGGTGTTGCATCTTACGCCAATCCTACTACGGAATTGCAATCATTTTTTGGTCGGGCTATCATAAATTACAAAGACAAATATTTAATTACCGGTACCTTCAGGGCTGACGGTTCTACAAGGTTTGGTAAGAACAACAAATACGGATATTTTCCATCAGTAGGTGCGGCATGGAATATTTCCCAGGAAGATTTCCTGGCTCACAACAACCTGATCAATAACCTAAAGCTTCGGTTAAGCTGGGGTAAAACAGGAAACCAGGAATTCCCATCAGGGGCTGCATTGCGCAGGTTCGGTTTTGGCCAGCAATCCATTTCCCAGTCCAACTTTGAAAATGAAGATTTAAAATGGGAAACATCCACTACTACGAACGCCGGGATTGACTTCAGTATCCTGGATAACAAAATAAGCGGTACTGTTGATTATTTTTATAAGAAAACTACCGATGTACTATTTGAACAGGATTTAGTGAGACCAGGCCCTCCGGGAAAATTCTGGATTAATTTGCCGGGCAATGTAGTAAATGACGGCGTGGAAGTATCTCTGAATGTTGCAGTGTTAAGAAATAAAGATTTCAACTGGAACATTGGTGGTAATGCATCATTTCTTCACAACGAGGTTAATGGTCTCTTAGGCTTTTACCAAACCGGCGCAACTCCAGGGACAAGGGTTTTCCGATGTAAGGGGCCAAAGAGTGGTAAGTGGTGAACCTTTAAATGTATGGTATTTAAGAGTGTTTGAAGGCCTTGATAAAGCAACGGGACAAAGTATCTATAAAGATGACGGAAATACTCTTTATTATTCCGGCAGTCCTAATCCTAAAATGTTGTTAGGCTTAAATATGGATTTTAGCTATAAAAAATTCTCTGCAACAATTAATATGAACGGTACATTTGGGCACTACTTATATAATAACACTGCCGCATCTGTTATCGGTATAGGTAACCTTGGTACCAGGAATATTGCAAAGGATATTTTAGGCGGAGACGTGATGGAAGCCATTTCAAATGCTCCGGCTCCATCTACACGTAACCTGGAGAAAGGAGATTATCTGAAAATGGCGAACGCCAGTATAGGATATAGGGTTGGTGATATTGGAAAGAGTATCAGGAATCTGTATATTTCTATAACGGGTCAGAATTTGTTTGTAATAACCAAGTACACTGGTTTTGATCCTGAAGTAAATACGGATGCAGGCTTTGAAGGAATTCCTTCATTGGGTGTTGAGTACGTACCATATCCTTCTGCCAGGACCTTTCAGATTGGAGTAAATTTTTCACTATAGTTTAAAAAATTATCATTTATGAAACATATTAAAATTTGGTTGGTTTTATTTTTTGCAGTTGTCTTTCTTTCGTGTACTAAATTAAACGAAAGGTTTCGAAGTGAATTGGAAAGTAATAATACATCAAATATTACTCCAGGGCAATTATTGACAAGCGCTTATAGCACGCTTTATGACTATATAACACAGGGAAATCTCTGGAATGCGTGCAGAAATTACTTCCGATGAAGCAATTGCCCCAACTCGTGGCCCTGACTGGGATGATAATGGTCTTATGGAGATCATTGCATCTTCAGTCCTGGAACGCCGACCATGATTATCTATCCGGAGCATACAATAGCTTACTTTCATCTCAGTTCGCAGCCTCAAACGTACTTCAATTTAGCCCTTCATGCCCAGCAAGCTGCCGAAGCAAGATTTATAAGAGCATTTGTCAATGTACGAAACACTGGATGGATGGGACCAGGTACCTTACGAGACAACCTGGATGATTACAAAATTTTGCCTACAACTTTAAAAGGTCTTGAGGTGGTTGATTTTGTCGTAAGTGAATTAAATGCTATTATGAGTGATTTGCCATCGACTGGTCCTGCATATACTGCAAATCAAAATGCTGCGAGGGCATTGTTGATGAAAGTTTACCTGAATAAAGGAGTCTACGCTAACCGGGCATCTCCTACTTTTGACGCTGCTGATATGAACCAGGTTAATACTTTGGCTGATCAAATAATTGCAAGCGGTAATTATACATTGAATACTAATTTCTTCGATATTTTTGCTCCGGATAATGATGCAAAAGCAACCGAAAACATCTTTACTCTACTATGATGATAATGGAGTAAGAGGCGGTAATGTAGCAGGCAAGTGCATTTGCGGTTAACCATTATAATATGAACCCTGCCGGATGGAATGGTTTTAGCACTCTATCTGATTTTTATGACAAGTTTGAGGCAACAGATCAAAGAAGAGGCGTTTACTATAATTATCCTGCGGGACTTCCAAACCCGGGCCACAGGGTAAATGTAGGAATGCTAATAGGTCAGCAATACGATCTTACTACTGATGTTGCATTAAAGGATCGCAAAGGAAATCCGCTGATATTCACAAGAGAAGTTGCACTAAGGGAAACGGGTAATAATCTTGAAGTAACCGGTATAAGGGTTATATAAATACCCTTATGACTATCCGCACAAGGATGACCAAAATAATAATGACTACGTAATTTTCAGGCTCGCTGATGTTATGCTTATGAAGGCTGAGGCATTATTAAGAACAGGGGATGCCCCGGGTGCATTAATTGTCGTTAATCTTTTACGTGCAAAACGTGGCGCTTCACCTCTTGCTGCTCTTGACCTTAATGAGCTATATGATGAAAGAGGAAGAGAGATGTATTGGGAAGGCTGGAGACGCCAGGACCAGATTCGGTTTGGTAAATATTTAGGAACATGGGTTGACAAACCGGCAACTGATGCCACAAGGCTTTTATTCCCAATTCCCAGCGGCCAGTTAGCAGTTAATCCTAACTTAACTCAAAATCCGGGATATTAATTAAGATATTTTTTTAATAAAACTTAAAAGGTCATTTAAAAAAATGACCTTTTTTTGCTTTATCAATATGAGCTCAAAATATATATTTCTATTTTTTTCGGTTTCGGTTTTCCTGGGTTCCTGTAAAACAAAACAAAAAACAGCTCCACTATTTACTCTTGAAGCAAATACAGGGATAGATTTCCATAACAATATTACTGACTCTAAAGACTTTAATGTTCTCATTTATCGCAATTTTTATAATGGGGCAGGAGTGGCAATAGGGGATATTAATAACGATGGACTTGCTGATATCTTTTTCACTTCAAACCAGGGCTCAAATAAATTGTATCTTAATAAAGGCAACTTTAAGTTTGAGGATATAAGTCAAAAAGCCGGATTGATTAATAAAGGTAAGTGGGCAACAGGTGTTGTGATGGCCGATGTAAATGGAGATGGGTTTCTCGATATATATGTTTGCTATGCGGGCTATCAGAAGGGCATTGGCCAGGAAAATGAATTATATATAAACAATGGGCCTGGAAAGGGCCGCGGTGAGGTCACTTTTACTGAATCAGCAAAGCAATATGGATTAGATGACTCCGGTTATACTACCCATGCAGCCTTTTTTGATTACGATATGGACGGCGACCTCGATTGTTTTATAATAAACAACAGCTTTATTCCCGTCAACACGCTTAACTATGCTAACAAACGTGATTTGCCATCAAAAGACTGGCCGGTTAAGGACTTTCTCAAAGGAGGAGGAAACCGGCTTTTAAGAAATGACAACGGAAAATTTACAGATGTAACTCTTGAAACAGGTATACACAACAGTTTAATAAGTTTTGGATTAGGAGTGAATATTGGCGATGTAAATGGTGACGGTTTTCCGGATGTTTATATTTCAAATGATTTTTTTGAAAGAGATTATCTCTATATAAACCAGGGAAACGGAACTTTTAAAGATGAGCTTGAGCAATATATGCAGCATACAAGTCTCGCATCCATGGGTGCGGATATGGGCGATGTAAACAACGATGGTTATCCTGATATTTTTACAACGGATATGCTGCCCGATGATGATTACCGTTTGAAGACAACCTCGTCTTTTGATAACATCGACGTCTACCGGCTAAAGGAAAGACTCGGGTTCTACCATCAGTTCATGCAAAATTCATTGCAATTAAATAACAGGGATGGTAAGTTTATGGATGTTGCACAGTTCAGCGGAGTTTCGGCGTCCGACTGGAGCTGGGGTGCTTTAATGTTTGATATGAATAATGACGGTCTGAATGATCTGTATGTTTGCAATGGAATAAATCATGATGTAACCAACCAGGATTTCATTAATTTTTTTGCTAATGATGTAATTCAAAAGATGGCCCTTACCGGTGTGAAAGAAGAGGTTGATGGCATTATACAAAAAATGCCCTCGTTTCCTTTATTAAATAAGGCTTATTTGAATAAAGGCAATTTAAAATTTGCAGATACCGGTGTTGCTTTGGGATTCAGTCAGCCTTCATTTTCCAATGGCGCTGCTTATGGTGACCTGGATAATGACGGTGACCTTGACCTGGTTGTGAACAATGTGAATCAGCAATCTTTTGTATACCAGAACCACGCCATCCAGAATGAGAAAAATAATTATATCGGAATTTTTCTGAAGGGAAAAGGCAAAAATTCTTTTGCAATTGGCAGCAAAATAAAAATATACAAAGATGGGCAGATCTATTCCCGGGAAGTAGTACCCAGCAGGGGTTTCCAGTCTTCGGTTGATTACAAACAAATTATAGGATTAGGTAAAAATTCCCAGGTTGATTCTATGATAATTATCTGGCCCGACAGAACTTTTACCAAATATGAACATCCCCAATTGAATAAAGTTTGGAGTATACAGCAGCCACAGCAAAAAGGTAATAATTACTTTAATATCGAACCTGCAAGGGAGACTGTTTTAAAGCCTGTTAAAACGGATTTTGATAAACACAATGAGGATGATTTCGTTGATTTTTATGAGCAAAGAAATTTGCCGGAAATGATATCGCGGGAAGGTCCTCAGGTAGCCAAAGGAGATGTAAACGCTGACGGCCTGGAAGATATTTATATTGGCGGAGCCAGGGGCCAGCCCGGGCAATTGTATATTCAAACCCCCATAGGTTTTGTAAAAAAAGAAGAACCAATTTTTAAAGAATTCGCAGACTTTGAGGATGTAGCAGTCGTATTTTTTGATGCCGACAGAGATGGCGATCTTGATTTATTCATTGGGTCCGGTGGAAATAATTTTCCGCCCAACAGCCCCCAGTTACAGCAGAGGTTATATATCAACGACGGCAAAGGAAATTTCACAATTAAACAGGATGCCTTTCCTAAAAATAATATGAACATCTCCGTTGCAGTTGCCAATGATTTTGACGGCGACGGTAGTATTGATTTATTTGTTGGAAGCAGAAGCATCCCGTTTTCATACGGAGTTACTCCCGGAAGCTACTTATATAAAAATGATGGCAAAGGGCATTTTACCGACGTGGCAAAAAATATGAATGAAGGAATATCTGATGCAGGTCTTGTAACCGGAGCCGTTTGGGCTGATGTGGTGGGCGATACGAAAAAGGAATTAATAGTTACCGGAGAATGGATGCCACCAAGAATATTTTCCTATAACGGCAAAACTTTCGATGAGATAAAGAACACTAACCTGGACGCCCTATGCGGAATGTGGCAAACGATAGCGGCCGGCGACATTAATGGTGATGGTAAGCAGGATTTGATTTTAGGAAATATTGGGGACAACTTCTACCTTAAGCCTGACCTGGATAATCCCGTAAAAATGTGGATCAACGATTACGATCAAAATGGAACACCGGACGAGTTTCTTACGCGAACTATAAATGGAAAGGATATGCCGGTCTTTTTAAAGAAAGATGTAACCGACGAATTTCCTGCCCTAAGAAAATTAAATTTTAATTACACCGATTATGCAACTAAAACAATACAACAGTTATTTAGTAAACAGTTAATTGACAACTCAACAGTAAAAAAATTTAATTATTGCAGTTCAATTATTGCAGTAAATAACGGCAATGGCAAATTTACTATTCAAAAACTACCGGAAATGGTGCAACTATCCAGTATGAACGCAGCGGCCGTTGTAGATGTAAACGGTGATGGTAAAAATGATTTGGTAATTGGTGGAAACAAATTTGGATTTCCACCACAGTTTGGCCGGTTAGATGCAAGTTTCGGCGACGTATTAATTAATAATGGTGCCAATGGTTTTACTACCCTGGAACCGAAGGAATCAGGGTTAAACATAACAGGAGAAGTAAAAGATATCAAGGAAATATTGGGATACGGGAAACGATTTATTCTAATAACACGCAACGACCAGTTTCCTCTGTTATATAAAATAAAAAATGCGCCAGGTAAATTACAGTGATGCTAAAAAGTATTTGCACAGTATTAATATCAATTGCATTATTGGCGGGATGTAAGCCGGCTAAGAAAACCGGCACTCCTTTGTTTGAGGTTCTAAACAGCGACCGTACCGGTCTTAACTTCAGTAACAATCTTACTTACAATCAGCAGTTCAACTTGTTTAAATATATTTATTTCTACAATGGCAGTGGCCTTGGAGCTGGTGATTTTAATAATGATGGATTGATAGATTTATTTTTTGGATCCAACCAGGGAGACAATAAGTTATACCTCAATAAAGGCAACCTGCAATTTAACGATGTAACAAAAGAAGCAGCTATACCCGAGGATGGCGGATGGACTACAGGTATTTCCGTTGTTGATATTAATAATGATGGCCTTTTGGATATCTACATTTGCAGAGTCGGCGATTATGAAACTTTACATAGCAAAAACCAATTACTTATAAACCAGGGTCCGGATAAAAACGGTGTGCCGGTTTTTGTTGATAAGGCCCATGAGTATGGGCTGGATTTTTCAGGTTTCAGTACTCAGGCGGTTTTTTTTGATTATGATATGGATGGTGATCTGGATATGTTTTTGCTAAATCATTCGGTACACGAAAATGGTTCGTTTCAGCCCCGGGATAAATTTTTAGGAACGTATAGTCCTTTATCGGGCGACCGGCTTTTTCGCAATAATTTTAATTCTACTGCATTTAACGTATCCGAAAAAACAACACGCTTTACTGATGTCACAAAAGAAGGTGGCATTAACAGCTCCGCAATTGGGTACGGTTTAGGCATTGCAATCGCAGATGTTGACCTCGATGGTTATCCTGATGTATATGTTGGAAATGATTTTCATGAAAATGACTACCTCTATATCAATCAAAAAAACGGGCGATTTAAAGAAGAAGGTGCACAAAAATTAATGCACACAAGCCAGTTCTCTATGGGTGTTGATATGGCGGATGTAAGTAATGACGGGTACCCGGAAATAATCTCCACTGATATGTTGTCGGCTGATCCCTATATTTTAAAGAGATCGCTAAGCGAAGGAGCTTACGACATCTTTAATTACAAAATAGATATAGGGTATAGTTACCAGTATACCAGAAACAACTTACAATGTAACCGGCGTGACGGCATGTTCAGCGAAGTTGGTTTGTATAGCGGCATAGCAGCAACAGACTGGAGCTGGTCGCCGTTGCTGTTTGATTTTGATAATGATGGCCTGAAGGATTTATTCATTTCAAATGGAATCCCAAAGCGACTAAACGATATTGATTATATAAATTTCGTGTCAAATGGTGATGTGCAGCAAAAGATACAGGAAAACAATTTTCGTGAAAAAGATCTTTCTTTAATTGACAAGTTTCCTATCATAAAGCTGCCTAACAAGTTTTATAAAAACAACGGAAATTTTTCCTTCACTGATGAAAATGACTTAATCGAAGGAGGTGTACCGACTTTTTCCAACGGAGCTATCTATGCCGATCTGGATAATGATGGCGACCTTGACGTTGTGGTAAATAATATTGATGCCCCCGCAATTATTTATGAAAACAAAACGAATCATCCTGGTAAACGATCATCTGTTCAGGTAATTTTGAAAGGCCCGCCGCTAAATGTTAATGCCATCGGCGCAAAAATTATTTTATTTGGCGGTAAACAAATCCGCACCTATGAGAATTACCCGGTGAGAGGTTTTATGTCAAGCATGCAAATTCCCATTACTGTCGGACTAAAAAATACCAGGATAGATTCTGCATTTTTAATATGGCCTGATAATACTTCTGAGCAAATCCAGATTTCTGAGTCTGATTCGGCTATTACTTTTACTATATAAAAAAAATGAAAAGCGTTTTAACTACAATAGTATTATTGACTACTATAAAAATTCAACAACACCTATGGTTGATATTACCAGGAATGTGGGCTTCAACTACCTCCATGAGGAAAACCGGTTTGCAGAGTTCGACAGGGAACCTTTAATTCCTCATTTTTTTTCAGCAGAAGGACCAGCATTGGCTATTGCAGATATTAATCATGATAGTTTGCAGGATGTTTTTATCGGCTCATCAAGAGATAAAAAGTGTGCTGTATTTCTGCAACAACCATCAGGAAAATTTATAAAAAGTAAACAGCCGGTGTTGGATAGAGATAGCATTTACGAAAACGTAGATGCATGCTTTGCCGACGTAAATAATGATGGAAATATTGACCTCGTAATTGCAAGCGGCGGCAATGAATTTTATGGCAACGATATGCATAATACACCCCGGGTTTATTTGAATGATGCAAAAGGCAACTTTAGCAGGCTGGAAGGTGCATTTAAAGATATTTATTTAACGGCTTCATGTGTTGTTCCCTATGATTTCAACGGTGATGGTTATGTTGATTTATTTATCGGGGCAAGAACAGTTCCATGGGAATATGGGCAAATTCCACAGGTCATATCTTTTGCAAAATGATGGTACAGGGAAATTTAAAGATGTGACTTCAATCTATGCGAAAGATTTGGCGAATGTTGGTTTTGTAACGCAGGCAATATGGTTCGATATTGATAAAGATGGTGATAAGGATTTGCTGGTTTCATTGGAATGGGGAGGCATTGTTGCTTTTATAAATAACAATGGAAAATTTAGCAAACAGGTACTATGTGATAAAAAAGGGTGGTGGAATTTTATTTTGCCATGCGATATTGATAACGACGGTGACATTGATTTGATCGCTGGTAATCTTGGCTTAAACAGTCGTCTTAAGGCTTCACCTTCTGAACCTGTCCGCATGTATTATAATGACTTCGATGATAATGGTAAAAAAGAACAGTTTCTTACTTATTATCTCGGTGGTAAAGAAATTCCTTTTGCCAGTAAAGCTGAACTCGAAAAACAAATTCCGCTGATTAAAAAGAAATTTTTGTATGCTGAAGATTTTGCCAAGGCCAGCCTAACCGATCTTTTTGGTTCAGAGAAAATTAAAAGCTCAAAAGTGTTTTCTGCTGATTACTTTTCAAATGCGGTATTAATCAACAAAGGAAATATGAAATTTGAAGTAAGGGCTTTGCCCTGGCAGGCACAACTTACCTCTTATAAAGACGCTGTAGTCGTGAATGCAAATAATGATGATTTGCCTGACATTTTACTGATGGGAAATTATTATGAAAATAATATTGAAATGGGAAGATATGATGCAGACTTCGGAACTATTTTAGTTAATAAAGGCAACGGCCAATTTTCAACAGAAGATATTAATGGATTGCAAATAAAGGGGCAGGTTCGTCACATAAAAAAAATAAATATCGGTAAGGAGGAAGATTATATTCTTGCAAGGAATAATGACAGTGCTATGGTGATTAAATTTGCAGATGGCGCAATTAATAAATAGTGCGTCTGGGATCTTTCAATTCAAAAAAAAATAAACTATTAATTATATTTACAGTAAGGAGAAATAGAATTATGGAAATAATAATGATACATCCAAAGTCAAAAGAAGATTTACATCTTTTTAAACAACTGGCAACCAGGCTTAAGGCCCCTTTTGAAACAAAACAAGAAAGTATTGAAAGGGAAAAGGCTATTAAATTGTATGGAAAAAAGTTTGTGGAAAAAATTGAAGCTTCCGAAAAAAATTTTAGTGAAGGAAAATATAAAATAATCAAACCTGAAGACTTGTGGAAATAGCCTTTGACGAAGTCGCACAACGAGATATTCAATATTGGAAAAAGTCGGGTAATACATCCATTCAAAAGAAAATACAAAAACTATTATCGGCTATAAAGGAACAACCTTACCTGGGAATTGGCAAACCAGAGGCATTAAAATACAGTCTTGCAGGTAAATGGTCAAGACGTATCAATGATGAACACAGAATTATCTATTCAGTTTCGGGAGATGTTATTCATATCCATTCGCTTCGAGGTCACTATGTCTAAAAACTACTTTATCAACGTCATAATTCCTTTTTTTGAAAGAGCTTTTCCGTTTAATGTTTCCATTTGCAGATAATAAATATAAACACCTGTGGGCTGTAACTTATTTTTAAAAGTCCCATCCCATTTTTTTGTTTGTTCAGTTGTTTCAAACATCATTTGTCCCAGTCTATTGTATATGCTGAGTTTAATAAATTTATTTTTATTGTACCCGGAAACGCCGAAGCTATCA
Organism: uncultured Chitinophagaceae bacterium; assembly: GCA_963798665.1. Classification (GTDB taxonomy): domain Bacteria; phylum Bacteroidota; class Bacteroidia; order Chitinophagales; family Chitinophagaceae; genus Ginsengibacter. The sequence continues at coordinate 25,236 of CAWCUN010000002.1, forward strand.
TTCAATCCATCGCCATTGGGCGTAAATGCATTGGGCATATAAATTTCAAAATTACATTTGTCAAGCACTTCAATACTATCTCTTGTAACACCACATAAGTTGGATACCTCGGTCCAATATATACCCGGTTGTTTTACAGTATAAGTTGATTCAGAGGTAATGTTATTCATCCAGTTGTAAGATGTAAAACCGGGCGTCGCTTTAAGAACAATAGAATCTTTACCCTCAAGGCATATTTCTCCGGTTATCTTAACCTCAGGGCTTTTTGAGAATGTTACAGGAACGAAACGAATGCTGTCACAGCCTTTAAGAGTTTTATAAGCGGTATAATATATACCTGATTCCTGTACCACATTATTGTCAGGCAAGGTATAAGTAGCAACATCACATAAATTAATTGTGGCTGCGGTGTCTGCAATATTGGTACAGCACGGCTTGCGGCAATCAATACCTGGTGCAAGCGGATAATCATATTTTAAAATGGGTAACGAGGGCAAAGCATACACAGTACCATCGGTGCCTGTTGAATAAAAATCACTTTGATATAATTTCAAAGCAGCGCTGGCATCTTCTGTTATCATTTGTGCTGTGTCATTTGCGCACTCTATTGTATAAGCAACATCGGTCTTTAGCAAGTAAAGTGCCCTGGAATTATATCTGTCGTTCATTAAAATATAAGTGCCATTTCCGGATGTGCTCAAAGTGGTGGGAACGGGATTGCCTTTGATGTTCCGATAGCCTTTTTGCCATTTTACGGCGCCATCTTCATCTATGTTTACCAGCAAAGTTTTGCTGCCATCATCCATTAATAATAACTGGCTGCCATCGGTATTATCAACAGTTACATCTGTGGTGGTACAGCCGGGCCTGGTATTATAATACGCTACTGCCTTTACTATATTTCCGGACGCATTTGTTATTATATTCAGGCTTCTCTTAACGTAAGGAATTTGCTGAGATGGTGTTGAGTCTGAAAAGGATGTTTGAAAAGATATTTTTCCATTGCGAAGGAGGGAAATGCTTACGACACCTTCTGTAGCAACCAGCAGGCCTACATTGATGCCCATCGGGTTGGAAAAATAAGTATAAGTTTTGCTCCACACCAAATGCCCGGTGGCATAATCGAGGTTTGCAAAAAAATAACCTTCCTTAGAAAAAACCTGGTATGCAGGAGGATTCCGTTCGAAGGCGAAACAGCCTAAAATAATTTTATCATTTTGCTGAATCAATGAGGTGCTTAAGCCGCCAAAGCTATTGTTTGGCGATGAAATTCTTGTAATCCATTTTACGTTTCCTTTATTATCAATCCGTATGATAATTAATTTCGCAAGTAATGCATCGGTATAAGATATATACCCACTTATAAGAAAATCCCCATCGTCTGTTTTCGAAATATTCCGGAAGCTGACTAATTCCGCCGGAAGAAAAGAATTATCGAAAACATTGGATTGAATCACGTTTCCGTATGTGTCAATATGTACTAAAACTCCGACAATTCTTTGTAATCCTCCATTGCCCTGAAGTGAATCATATACTTTACCCACTACCCAATAAGAATCATCAGAGGCTTGTACAATGTTTTCAAAATACAGTTGCAGAATATCCGGGGAACGCATATCTTTTTGACCATAGCACTGTTCCATTTGGGGTAAGCTTAGCCAGCCATCCATTCGAATTGGAAGTTATATCAGTTCCATTCTCTACACTTCCGCAACAAACTATTTGGTTGGAAGGAGTGAGCAAAGAACGGAAAAGGGCAGCATCAGTTGGAGTGGTATAAGTAACCGCAAAATAATCATCAACGCAGGTTTGAGCTTTTAATGAATCGTAGCTGAACAACAAAATAAATGCAAATGACAGCCTTAAAAGTTTACTTTTTTGCATGTAAATATTTGTATTAAAAATACGAATATTATAAGTGGTAAATCTACCAGATAGAAGTGAGAGCTTCTGTAATTTGGAGAGGCAGGCAATGTGTAGCTTCTGGGAATTTGAACAGCCGGTTTAAGGTAGCTGCAACATTGCAGATAATGTTGTTGAGCCGGACTCAAAAATTAATAAATAGGATAATACATTAATAAATAGGATAATACACTTTAGTTGTCCACCTGGTTGTGTCTGGTTGCTGCGATCTGTCTGTAATTAAGGATTGAAAGGGAATGGCCGGAGACGATAGATTATGATCGATTAGGTAGAGATCCATTTGATGGAGTGCCTCGTTGGTTGAATATCTTCCACCTTTTACCTCGGCCACTAAAATTTTACCCGGAACCATTCTCTTCAATACAAAATCATTTTTCCCGGCAACTTCATTACTTATTGGCAACGCAATCATCGTTCTGAAATTAATACCTTCCCGGGCAATATTCAACATAGGAGGATTTGTTTCTCTGGCCCCTTCTCTGGAAATATAAGTCCTGAGATCCTTTATTGTTGCATAAATTTCCGAGGTTGTCGGATAGGCATTCGATATAAATTTTTTTGTGATTAATATAGTGTCTGTAACCCTGGTTTGATTAATATTAATGCCGTACACATTCTCTTTATTTTCTAAAAACATTTTTAGTCGTAAGAGAATATCCGCGATGTCTTTTTGGATATCTTCTTTGGTGAGAAAAAGATTTATTCTTTTTACCGGGTTCAATTCTGCGTCCCCTTCACCTTTCCACACTACGTCAACAGAATCATGGTTTATTTCCACTATCGTTATGAGAGTGAGCAAAGTTGTTTTTCCATTTGATACCGAAATCTGTACATAGTTCATCAGCGCTTTTTCGATAGTATAATCATAACCTTTAAATCGTAGCGTAGCAGCCGAAGAATTGTTTGTATTAACATCAGAAGAATCCTGTGGAAACCATTTTATCCATTTGCTTTTATCAGTTAAAATTCTGTTTGCAGCAGATGCATTTGAATTGATAAGAATCTCCTTCGATAGCCTGGGCTTTGCCGGAATAAAAGCATAAACAGCAACAACCAGTATTAAACAAACCAGGACAAACAGAATCAATAATTTTTTTTTCATAAAGTATACAAGAAGGCTGCAATTTACTTAAACGGGATTGTATAAATGAATATCATTAGGTTGGTTAAATTATTTTAAATTGAGCAATATTAAAAAATATGCTTGTAATGAAACAAACAATTTTTATCCGGTTCGCATTGTTAACTTTTTTATTTGCTTTACTGCTCATGCAGGAATCCTTTGGACAAAAACCGGATACCTGGACTATTGTTGCTGATAAAATTGATCCGGCAAATTATTATGGTGAAACGGTTGCCAACGGGATGATAGGAATTGTTTCATCGCCCAATGTGTTGCGGTGCAAAGATGTTGTTCTTAACGGCGCTTACGATCAGTATGGAAGAGGAAGAGTTAGCAACTTTTTGCAAAGTTTCAACCTTGTGAATATGAATCTCGACATTGACGGGCATAGAATAGGAAATGCTGATGCAACTAATATGAAACAGTTACTCGATATGAAGCATGCAAGCCTTAAAACAACTTTTGATTACGAGGACAAAGCAACCGTTTCTTATACATATTATGCTTTGCGCAATTTGCCTTACACCGTATTAGTTGATGTAACCATTAACGCCAAAAAAAATATTGAAATAATTCCTGCCAGTGTAATGGAAGCGCCCGATGCATTAAAAGATGTTCAGAATTATTACAACGAGATCGATCGGCCCCATGTAACATTAAGCCTGCTTTCCTCTATTGCAAAAAGCCCGACCGGAAAATTAACTTTTGCTTCTTCTACAACTTTTTTGTTTGATGAACCTCATGGTAGTGAGCCGCGACTTATACATGAAATGTGGGATAACAATATGCACCTTTCCAAATTCAAAAAAAGTTTAAAAGCAGGCACCACTTATCATTTTTCGATAGCCGGCGCTTCAATCACGACTGCCCAACATGACGACCCGTTAAATGAGGCCGAGCGGTATGTTATTTATGCAAAGCTGCAGGGAACCGCCAAACTGATACAATTTCACAATACAGCATGGGATGAATTATGGAAAAGCGATATTATTATTGAAGGTGACGATGCAAGCCAAAGAGATATTCATTCTGCAATGTATCATCTGTATTCCTTCGTGAGAGCCGGAACTTCGTATAGTCCTTCGCCGATGGGATTAAGCGGCCTGGGCTATAATGGACATGTTTTCTGGGATACCGAGCTATGGATGTTCCCGGCGATTTTGGTATTGCATCCTGAAATGGCAAAAAGTATGGTGGAGTACCGTTATCAAAGATTAGACGAGGCAAAACATAATGCATTTGCTCACGGTTATAAGGGTGCAATGTACCCGTGGGAAAGTGCTGCGACAGGAAATGAAGAAACACCGGTTTGGGCATTGAGTGGTCCCTTTGAGCATCATATAACTGCGGATGTCGCTATAGCAGCATGGAATTATTTTGCCGTAACACAGGACACATCATGGTTGCGTGAAAAAGGATACCCGGTTATAAAAGCATGCGCAGATTTTTGGGCCAGCCGCGTTGAAAGAAACGGTCCCGGGCATTATGATATAAAAAATGTGGTGGCAGCAGATGAATGGGCGGAGAATGTAGATAATAATGCATTTACGAATGCAGCAGCGAAAGCGAATCTTCAATATGCGGTTATGGCCGCAAACATTTTGCACGAACAACCCGATACCGATTGGATAAATGTTGAAAAAAATATTCCCGTCTTACAATTAAGTAATGGAGTTACTGCAGAACATGCCTCGTATAACGGCGAAAAGATCAAGCAGGCTGATGTAAATCTATTAGCTTATCCATTGAAAGAAGTGACAAATCCGCAACAAATAAAAAAAGATTTGGAATATTATGAAAGCAGGGTAGGAGAAGGCTCACCTGCAATGACCCACGCAATATTTGCAATTTTATATGCACGATTGAATGAGCCGGCAAAGGCTTTTGATGCCTTCCAGGCAGCACATAATCCTAATAAGAAAGAACCGTTTGGCGTATTGGCAGAAACTGCCGGAGGAACGAATCCTTATTTTGCCACAGGCGCAGGTGGATTTCTACAAAGTGTATTGTTTGGATTTGGCGGACTTGAAATAACTCCCCATGGAATTGAACAAATAAAAAGTTCTTTGCCTAAACAATGGAAATCCCTAACTTTAACGCAAATTGGCGTCACCAAAAAGAATTATACTGTAAAATAGTTGAAGAAACTTACTGCAATATTACTTGTTATTATATTTGCCTTTAACCTGTTTGGTTACAGGTTTGTTGTAGATTATTTACAGCATAGGGCTGATGTTCAGTTAGAAGCCAGGTTGGATAAAAATCTCTATGACGAATCACAACTTCTCGAATTAAAAGTTCCGATACATCTTCCATATCAAACAAGTTGGTCATCATTTGAAAGATATGACGGAGAAATCGAATTAAACGGAACATTATATAAATATGTAGAACGCAAAGTTTCAAATGATACACTCTACCTGAAATGCCTGCCCAACACCAAAAAGATGCATCTCGAAAATGCAAAAGATGACTTTTTTAAAAATACCAACGATCTTGCTCAAAATACCAGTTCCAAAAAATCGGATAATTCAAAAACAGCTACATTTAAAAAACTTGGGGATTTTGATGAGTCTGCTTTTTTGTATCAACCCCTTATAATTACAAAATCGTCGGTGGCCTTTGGCGCCTATACCAGTAGTGATCTACTTACATCACCGCATGTTTCTCCTGAACAACCTCCGGATTCAGAAGTTTAATTTCTCTTTCTGCTTTTGATCTCTTTATTGCCACATTCGTTCGGCGTAATTATCGATTAGTTATTTGTTGCTACTTATGCATACAAAACTTCGGCTTCACGTCGAAGAATAGAGTTTCAAAAGCGGAGGGATTAAGCACTGCATTCTGCGATTGCCTGCTGCAAAAATTTTACAATCTTTTATTAAGAACGAAGGATTCTAACCCGATCATAAAAAATTTTTAAGAATTGAAGTTTACATCCGAACAAAAAATTCACTACACGTTGCGTATTACTTCTGCAATGTGCTTTATAGGGCATGGGGCATTTGGCATTATTAAAAAGCCAATATGGGCTAATTACTTTGCGGTATTTGGAATAGATCGCGATATATCTTTTCACCTGATGCCAATTGTGGGTACTATTGATATTCTTTTGGGACTCGTGATATTATTTTACCCCATACGTGCGGTTTTACTATGGCTCGTGGCATGGGGAGCAGTAACAGCGCTTTTGCGTCCTTTATCAGGCGAACCCTTTGCTGAATTTTTAGAAAGAGCGGGAAATTTTGGCACACCGCTGGCACTCCTGCTTTTTACCGGCAATGTTGCAAACATTAAAACATTTTTTAAGCCGGTTTCACCAAAGATTCAAGTGGACCCAAAAGCTTTGACGAGCTTAATTGCCTGCCTGCGATGTATTGTCTTCTTTTTATTTATCGGTCACGGCTGGCTAAATCTTATCGAAAAGCAGAGTCTCGTAAACCAATACGTATCGCTTGGTTTTGCTAATGGTGGTACTGTTGCACAAATAATTGGCTCGTTTGAAATAATTGGTGCGTTTGCGATTTTAATTCGTCCGTTCAGGACCCTCGTTCTCGCATTTTTTATCTGGAAAATTGGAAGCGAGCTTTTTTATCCGCATTATGAAATTTTTGAATGGGTAGAACGGGGAGGAAGTTATGGGGCTTTACTTGCGTTATGGATTGCTTTGGATACCCGTTTTATATTAAACATAAATAAAGCACGCGAGATACACCGCAATTTTCCGGGAAACAACATCTTTTCTAACCTAAAATATTTAATAAACGACAATAGGAATTATATCAAATGAAAAGACTTCTAATCATATTGACGATGCTTGGTGCATGCAACAATAAAAGCAATCCGCAGATTGACAACAGGCATGTTGAGGAATTGGCCAAAGATTTTATGAAAACGGTAGTGATACCTAAGATGAGTGATCCCAAACCTTATGAAATCGTAGATGCCAAGGTGGTAAAAAAAACGGCAGCAGATAATATAAATGATTACAGGTTTGTTTATGACCATTTTTCTTTTAATCATTTTGATTCAACAGAAAATAAAAAGCGCCTTGACTCAATAATAAAAGTTTCGCATCACCCGGATTCAATTATTAGTGTAACCGTAAACGTGGCATATAAAACCAGGTATCAAAGAGGAGACATTGTGGTGGATAGTATTAAACTGGCGTACGATCCTGAAAAAGATAAAATTTCATACTGGCCTTTTTAGAAAATAATTAATAAATCAAAATTTAAACGCTCTAAAATTTTTTTAAAATCAAAACATGAAACGTTATTCAATTTTTTATTCCATACTTATTATTTGCTGTGCTGTTGTAAGCATTTCATCATGCAAGCCGAAAAAAAATAATTATGCTGAAGTCATGCATGACCCGATGCTCTATTGCGACGTAATGCATAAGCTTAATTATGTGATAATTTATGACATCTTTACACCGCCGGTAGCATCAAGAATTTTTGCTTATTCCAATCTTGCCGCTTTTGAAGTCCTCGCAAGTGAGGGATCGCATTATCAATCTTTGCAAGGGAAAGTAAACGGTCTTAATAATATTCCTCCTGCTCCGAAGGATGTTAAGATAGATTATCCGTTTGCTTCATTAATCGCAATGATGAAAGTAGGCAAACAATTTACTTTTTCTGATGACACCGTTCAAAACATTATTGATTCTGTGAAACTTCTTGCACAGGATTCGGGAATGCCTGACGAGCTTTTTTCTAATTCACTAAAGTATGGCGAACAGGTAGGTGATTCAATCATTTCTTGGAGCAAGAAAGATAATTATGCTCAAACCCGGGGTTCAAGATTTGCCATTACCGGTAAAGAAGGTCATTGGTCACCTACGCCTCCCGGGTATTTTGATGCGGTAGAACCTATGTGGAGAACTATGCGGCCCGTAGTAATGGATTCTGCCAATATGTTTCCTCCTCCAGGATTGCCGGCTTTTAGTAAAGATTCTACAAGTACTTTCTACAAAATGGCGGTCGATGTTATGAGTACCGGAACAAATCTTGATTCAAATCAAAAATGGATTGCTAATTTTTGGGATTGCAACAGTTTTAAATTACATGTGCAGGGACACGCAATGTTTGCTACGAAGGCAATGACACCTGTGGGCCATTGGATGGAGGTTGTTGGAACTGTTTCTAAAAATAACAATGCAGATTTTTATAAAACTGTATATGCTTATACCGGGGTTAGCCTGGGAATATTTGATGCATTTCTTTCATCCTGGTGTACCAAGTACAGAACTGATATAATACGGCCTGAGACTTATATAAATAAATACATTGACCAGGATTGGATGCCGTATTTGCAAACGCCGCCCTTTCCTGAATACAATAGCGCTCACTCAACCATTTCTGCTGCTGCATCTACAGTACTTACAGATATTTATAAAAATACCGCTTTCAAAGATTCATCTGAAAGAGTATGGGGATGGCCTGACAGAAGTTTTAAGACAGCCGATGACGCTGCGGTTGAAGTTTCTTTCAGCAGGTTTTATGGGGGTATTCATTATAGGCAATCTGTACAGGATGCTTATGAGCAGGGTAAAAAAATTGGGAGTTTGGTAATGCAGAAATTAAAAAGAGAAAATAAAAATTAAAACAAGAAACAATTCTAAAACAACTATTATGAAACAAATATTTTCAATTTTATTGGGTACATTTTGTATCGTTCTTATTTCTAATAAAACAAGTGCCCAGGGCTGCGTGGCCATACGGAGTACTGGTGGTGTTTGTACCATGGATCATCATGAAATTGCAGACACGTTGTCAAAATGGGAATTCAATTTAAACAATCGTTATTTTAAATCCTTTCGTCATTTTGTAGGAACCAAAGAACAAAAGCAAAGAGTGGAGCAGGGCAGTGAAGTGATTAATCATTCTTATACCCTTGATCTCACTTTAACACGCCATTTAAACAAGTGGTGGTCATTTTCTATTGACGCCCCCATTATTGCCAACTCACGGTCATCATTGTACGAACATGACAGGCAAACAAGACACAGTACCCATTCTTTTGGCCTCGGGGATATCCGGTTAACAGCCTATAGATGGGTTCTTGATCCTGCTAAAATGCCAAGGGGAAATATACAATTTGGACTAGGTATAAAATTGCCCACCGGTGATTATAAATACCAGGACTTTTTCCAAAAAAATGATTCAACCCAGTTATTGGGGCCGGTTGATCAATCAATACAGTTAGGTGATGGAGGTACCGGGTTTAGTGCAGAAGCAAATGCGTACTACAATTTTTCAAAACATTTTAGTGTGTATTCCAACCTATATTATTTAGCTAATCCCCGTGAACAAAATGGTACTTCGACAGCTCGTGGTGAAAGTCCTTCAGCAACCAGCCTCTTATATAAGAGCAGCACTATGAGTGTTCCAGATCAATATATGTTGAGAGTTGGTGCAAATTATACTGCGAAATCGTTTATGTTTTCTCTTGGAGTTCGCGACGAATGTTTGCCCGTTCATGATTTAATTGGCGGCAGTAGTGGCTTTCGCAGACCGGGATATATAATATCCGTAGAGCCGGGAATTAATTATTCTTTTAAGAAAATTAATTTTTATGCTTATGTACCCATTGCTGTGGAGCGTAACAGAACTCAAAGTGTTCCTGATAAAATACGTACCGATATAACGGGTGTGTATGCCCAGGGTGATGCAGCTTTTGCAGATTATACAATCAATGTGGGATTTACAACAAGGTTTTAGTGCTAAGTATAAAAAAATGTAAAAATTTTAATTAATGGATTTTGCCAAAACTCATAGTATGAAACTAAACCTTGTTTATAAAATAAAACGGGCCTCCATATTTATTCTTTCCCTTTTTGTTTTTAATTGTATCCACGCTCAAACAGATATTGACGCTATCATGATGAACAAAAATCAATTCTGTAATGGGCTGATGTATAATTATTCTTCGTGGGATAATTATTGGGAGGGAACGCTAAAACGAAATAACCTCAACCTCGGCACAGTATCTACACAATCAGTAATGTATGGCGCCAATTATGGTATCACCGGCAAGCTGAATGTAATGATTAGTGCGCCCTATGTTTGGACTAAGGCTTCTGCAGGAACACTGCATGGTTCAAAGGGCATTCAGGATGTTTCATTATTTGTAAAATGGAAACCTGTTATCTTTTCATTTGGAAAAGATAAATTATCCCTCTACGCCATTGGTGGTTTCTCCACTCCTTTATCTAATTACCTCATAGATTACCTGCCCTTATCTATCGGTTTGGGATCTACAAATTTAATTACGAGAGGAATGATAGATTACAACCATAACCGATTTACCATCACAGGATCTGCAACCTATATTTTTAGAAGCAATATTAAAACTGACAGGGATTCTTACTACGACACGCAGGCACATCTCTCAAATGAAGTGGATATGCCCGATGCCATGCAATTCCAGTTACGCACGGGGTATCGTGGCAGGTACCTGATTGCCGAAGCATTGTTGACTCAATGGACCACGCTGGGCGGCTTTGATATTACAAGGAATAATATGCCTTTTCCCAGCAACAAAATGAATGCAACAACTGCCGGCGTAAATCTTAAATATACTTTAAAGAACTTCAACAAGTTGTCTTTACTTGCCGGAGGCAATTACACAATTGCCGGAAGAAATGTTGGAGAAAGCAGGGCATTCAATGCAGGGGCTTTCTATGCATTTTATTTCAAAAATAAAAAATAAGTAAGTCATTTATTAGAAGTGCTCAAAGGCGTCTCAGCCAGGTGCTTTAAAAAATTCTGCACAATAAAAAAACAAAAAATGAAAAAGTATTTTTTCTTATCAATAGTAAGCATCGCTACAATGATAGTTAGCTGCAAAAAAGGTATTGAAGGTCGTACAGATAATATACCTCCACTCATCCCTTCTGATATTGATATAGACGCGGGTACATGGAAACCAATTTTACTGACGGGACCAACAGAATTCCCGGTTGACGCTCCGGTGGGTACTAACACACCGGATTATATTGCGCAGGTCAATGAAGTAAAATCCTGGCAGGCTGATTTATCATCGGACGACAGAAGAATAATAAAATACTGGAGTGCGGGTGCAGTACTCAGGTGGAACGAAATAATGCGTGAATTGGTAGCGAAACATAACCTGGCTCCCTATCAAAATGATGATGGCACTTATCCATTTCCAAGTGCGAATAACCCATTAGCTTATCCGCAGTTTCCATTTTCTAATCCTCCATTCGCTGCAAGAGCTTACGCATATTTAAGTGCGGCTCAATATGATGCATTAGTAGCCGCCTGGTATTATAAAAAACTATATAACCGTGCAGCGCCCTATTCTGTTGATGCCACCGTAAATGCATTGATTCCAAAATCTGATTTGCCATCTTATCCATCTGAGGATGCTGCAGTAGAGGGCGTGGCAGTTGAAATTATGAAACTAATGTTTCCTGCGGACCAGGATTTTATTCAGCAGAAAGCAGAAGAGCACAAGCGGGCAAGAATTATGTCGGGGGCCAATGTGAGAAGCGATATTGAAGCAGGAGAAATATTGGGAAGGGCTGTAGCGCAAAAATTCGTAGCACGTGCAAGGGGCGATAGGGCAGGGGCTGCCGCAGGTAACCAGCCACAATGGACATTGTTTGAGACCAATACCATTGCCAATGGCCAGATTCCCTGGTATAGCCTTGAAGCCCCTCACCGGCCTCCTATGCTTCCTTTCTTTGGAAAAGTAAAGGGATTTTTGATCGATTCTCTTAGTGTGATTGCTTTGCGGCCCCCTCCGCCTCCTTCAACTTCGAGTGAAGAATTCAAAACATTGAATGAAGCTGCATACGATGAGATTAAGACTCCAACGAGAGAGCAAAACCGCATCGTACAATTCTGGGCTGATGGTATTGGAACGTTTACGCCACCGGGCCATTGGAACGTAATTGCTGCCGAAGATTTTATTAAACAAAATTATAGTGAAGTAAGGTGGGCAAGAAATATGGCTTTGCTCAACATGGCCGAAATGGATGCCGCTATTGTTTGCTGGGATACTAAATTCTTCTACTTCAACCCACGTCCTACGCAAATGATCCCCGAAATAAAAACGCTTACAGGGATCCCAAATTTCCCTTCCTACATATCGGGCCATTCCACTTTTAGCGAAGCGGCGGCTACCACTCTAAGCCATATTATACCGGCCAATGCAGCGAAATATGAAGCAATGTCAGCAGAGGCAGCCAAGTCAAGATTTATTTCGGGTATTCATAATAAACTGGATTGTGATGAAGGACTAAGGGTAGGAAAGAAAGTAGGCAACTATGCAGTACAACGTGCGGAGGAAGATGGCGCCGAATAAAATGTATAGCTATAACAGTAAAAGTTATAATGATGCATTTAATACCATTTCAAGTGATAACGGAGTTGTAGGGCTTATACCTGCCTGGCATGTATGGGACTGTAGTTGTAACCTGCAGTTTGCAAAGAATTATCATGTATCGCTGGTATCAACAATTTAACTAATGAAAAATATTTCAACAGGAGGATAACGTTTTATCCCAGCCGGGTATTCTGCCCGCCGACGGAAGGACATTTTATATTTCGCTCGGCGTTAAAATTTAAACGTGATGAACAAGCCTGAATAAATTTTTCTTAATTCAATACATATTGAGATTAAATAGATAACTTTTTTTTCTTATCAGGTGCTATAGAGCCCGGTATTTATTTACCGGGTTCTTTCTTTTATGGAAAATAAGGATCTTCTTTAGGGAAATTTTACTGAATCTTCTATACTTGAATAAATTGTATATTCGATATTATTAATTCTAACGATTTGCTTATGCATAACTGGAGAATAAAACTTTCCCTCTTCATTAATTATTTTGTTTTTGCAATTTTACTGAATAGCTCAGGGATTGCCATATTACAGGTGCAGAATAATTTTGGTGTAACAAAACAAGCAGCAGCCTGGATTGACCCGTGTAAAGATTTAAGTATTGCAATCGTGTCATTCCTGGTTGCGTCTTATATCGCAAAATTTGGTTATAAAAGAGCGATGCTTTTTGCGCTTGCGCTTATTACCGCAGTTTGTTTTATCATTCCCAATGCTCCGTCCTTCATGTCGATTAAATTATTATTTATTGCTGTGGGAGCCTGTTTTGCTTTAATAAAAATGAGCGTGTACAGCACTATTGGGCTTGTTACAAAAGATTCAAAAGATCATATTAGTATGATGAATTTTATTGAATCTTTTTTTATGATTGGCAATCTTTCATTGTATTTTATTTTTAGTTCGTTTGTAGATAATTCGAATCCTCAATCTTCTTCCTGGCTTAATGCCTATTATTTATTAGGCGGATTATCATTGTTGGCATTTTTCTTATTGTTTTCCGCTAAACTGGATGAATCAGTTGCACATGAGGAATCTGGCAAGCCGGTACCCGCAAGGTTTTTTGATATGTTTAAATTAATGAAAGAGCCAATAGTTATTGCGTTCGTTTTTTCTGCATTTTTTTATGTGCTTATTGAACAAAGTATTCAGAATTTCTTACCAACTTTTAATAATAAAGTGCTTTTATTGCCGGCAGTTTTAAGTATACAAATGGGAAGTATTTTAGCAGGTTCAACTGCATTGGGTCGTTTTCTTGCCGGTGTCCTCTTAAAAAAACTTAACTGGTTTTATGTTATTGTAGGAAGTTTATTATTAGCGGCATTATTAGTAATTATTGCAATGCCCCTGGCAAAAGAAGAAGCTGGCAGAAGTATCACCGGGTGGCTGGATGCGCCAATTGCCGCATATATTTTTCCGTTAATAGGATTGTTGCTCGCGCCTGTATACCCGGCTATTAATTCAGTTATATTGACATCTTTACCAAAGCCAAAGCATGGCGTAATGTCGGGATTGATAATTATTTTTTCGGCAGTTGGTGGAACAACAGGATCGTTGTTAACCGGATTTATATTTGACAAATATAACGGCCAAACTGCGTTTTACTTTTCACTGGTGCCGATAGGTATTTTAATTATTTGTCTTTTTGTTTTTAAAAAATTACAAAGAAAGCCCGTGGCTGAAACTGTCGTTAGCCCAAAGCAATAAATTAAACCGTAAAGAAGAAGACGATGGAAATCAAAAATATTTTTTCCTTAGGCGAATTATTTGAACAGGTGCAATTGCAAAAAATCTTCCCTGATAGTAAGACCTTTGTTGACTGTACGCCTAAAAAGGATTTATCATTTATTCGTGATCGTTATGAGGCTGAAAAGAGAGATGAAAATTTTAACCTTTCATCTTTTGTTCATGAATATTTTAACGAGCCTTCAGAAGTATCCACTGGTTATAAAAGTAATAAGGACAGTTCGGTAAAAGGACATATCGAAATGCTTTGGGATGTACTGACAAGGCAGCCGGTAAAAACAAATGACTCCCTGGTTTTTATACCGCATTCATACATTGTTCCGGGAGGCCGTTTCAGGGAAATATTTTATTGGGATAGTTTTTTCACGATGCTGGGTTTACAGGTTTCCAATCGTGTTGATATGATCCAGAATATGATTGACAATTTCTCTTATCTTATTGATACGATTGGCTATATACCCAATGGCAACAGAAGTTATTTTATTGGCAGATCGCAACCACCTTTCTTTGCATGTATGGTACAACTCCTGGCTGAAGAAAAAGGTAAAAATATTCTAATAAATTATTTACCCCAGCTTGAAAAAGAATATCATTTTTGGATGAAGGGAAATGATGTATTAGATGATGATAACACTTCTGTGAACAGGGTTGCGCTTTTGCCGGACGGAAGTATTCTTAATCATTATTGGGACGAAAATAATTTTCCAAGGCCGGAGGCATACAAAGAGGAAATAGAGCTAACCAAATATTCCAGGGACAAGGAGATAACATACAGGCATTTGCGTGCGGCTTGTGAATCGGGATGGGATTTTTCATCACGATGGTTTAAAGATGGGAAGGATTTTTCAACGATTCACGCGGCTGATATAATTCCTGTCGATTTAAATTGTCTCTTACTGAATCTCGAAAAAACTATTGCAGAAGCATACGACCTGTTGGGCAATAAAAAGTATGTTCAAAAATTTATAACACTTGCGGCTAAACGGAAAGATGCCATTGATAAATATTGCTGGAATGAAGAGAAAGGATTTTATTTCGACTACGATCAAATAACCTTTTCTCAAAAAAATTCTTTAACACTTGCAGCGGTATTTCCGTTATACTTCGGGGTTGCTTCCCAGGCCCAGGCTGATAAGGTAAGTGATAAAATTGAAAGACATTTTTTGCAGCCTGGCGGACTAATTACAACAACTGAAACAACAAAACAACAATGGGATGCGCCAAATGGATGGGCGCCTTTACAATGGATTGCTATTATTGGATTGAAAAATTATCAGCATCATGAATTGGCAAAAGAAATTGCAAAGCGCTGGATGAATATTAATGAAAAAGTATACCACAATACTGGTAAGATGATGGAAAAATACAATGTAATGGCAACAGATTTATTAGCAGGAGGAGGCGAATATAAAACACAGGATGGCTTTGGGTGGACAAATGGCGTATATCTTGCACTGGGAAATATTTTTTGAAAAGGTTACAATAGACGCTTTTTTATTTTACATTTTTATAAAGCCATTCAGAAATGATACCTAATGCCTTTGGAGAAAATGTTTCTTCCAGTTGTCCATATTCACTAACGGTGCACGATTTACAATTCTGGAAAAGATGGTTGAGCCCGGGGATTTCTTTTACTTCATAAGAAGGTGAATTACTTTTTTTCAAAGCATCTCTTATTCCATTAAGGTTCGTTTGATAATTTACCTGGAGATCTTTATCTCCATTTAATGCTAAAACCTTGCAACGTACATTTTCAAGGTATATTGCGGGATCAAACCGAAGAAAATATGAATACCACGGCGATGATAATTCTTCATAAAAGGATGTTACAAATTTGCCCTGCGTGCTGTCATTAATAATCCCTGTGGTACCTGCCACTATATCTTTTGGTGTATTTTTTTTCCATTCATTTACCTCCTTATTTAATGTCATTTCTGCTTCCTCTTTAGTGCCTGTGCGCATAATAACATCAATGATTGTGCGGTATAATATATCATAGGCTTCAACAGCTTTTTGCGTGTATCCCACTGATTTTAGAATTGCTACATTTTGTTGTTCCATAAGCATTGGTATTTTTTCGCCTGGCGCTGCGAGCAGTATTATAAATTTGACATCATTCCTTTGCGAAGCGAGCATAGGCGCAATCATGCCACCTTCACTGTGCCCAAGCATTCCTAAGCGTGTAGTATCGACATGTTTTAGTTTCTTTAAATAATTTAAACTTGTGTTTACATCTTTGGCAAAATCTTCCGTTGTTGCCGTATTAAAATTTCCTGATGATTCGCCGATACCGCGATCATCTACCCGCATTACGATATATCCCTGCCTGGTAAAGTAGTCGGCAATTACCAAAAATGGTTTATGCTCGAAAATTTCTTCATCCCTGTTTTGTGCCCCGGATCCTGTAACTAATAAAATGGCCGGAAACAGGCCCGTACCATGGGGCATGGTAATCGTTGCGCCGTAATGAAGTGACTTATCCGCATTGTCGTAACCTACTTCTTCACTGATATAATTAAAAGGAGGTTGTGGTGTTTGAGGCCTCGCCAATTTCGATACCTTCACCACTTTGGAAAGTACAAGATCAAAGCTCCTTCCCTGGGTGAGCTTGCCGCTTATGAGAGAATCGTTTTCAAATTTTCCTGCAAAGCCTGCGTGAGCAATTTCAACTACAAAAGATACACTGTCATCTTTAACATTGATATTCGAGCAAGGGAGTGGTTCATTTCCCTGGTCAGGGCTGTAAGAAGTTCCTGCGATATTGCCGGTGCTGTCTACATTAAATTCAAAAACCAAACGAAGGGTTATACCAACATTTAATTTGCCTTCCCACAGGCCTGTGATTTTGCCCGGTTTTTGGGCTGAAACTGAAAAGGCAATGACCAGGGTGAATAAAATAAAATATGTTTTCATAATCGTTTTTGCTATAATTATTTAGTATTGATTTTTTTTTCGCCTGAATAAAAGGAAAGAATATATAATGGGAACAATAACTAAGATTCCAAGAATGGAAAGAAAGATCGGCATTGAATAATCAGCGGGAATTAGCAGGGAAACGATGATCAACAGGAACCCACCGGCAAACCAAACTTTCGCAGCGAGCTGATGCGTCTTTTTCCAGTTATAATCACTGCTTAAAGTCCATGGCACCCTGATGCCGGCAAAATAATTGGGCTTTATATTATTCATATAATTGCCTATGAATGCAAAGAGTAGCCCTAAAAAAATAAACAACAGCTTTTGGGATAGTTTGATGGTGTTATTAAGTGAAAGAAGAATCAGAAAATTTAACGCAGTAATAAATACCACTGTTATAATTGCGATTCGACGGAAGACAGGAGATGGTTGGTGCCGGTGTCGTTTGGGATCAATTTTATGGAGATTAATCAATAAAAAATAAATGATCACAGACACCAGTGAAAGTATTCCGTTCGAAACCCAAAGTAAATGTTTGTGATCTATTTGATCGGGCTTAAAATGCATATCATAATGCACGGGAACCATGTCCGGAAGGCTGTCGAATATTATTGCTAAATACACAAGCGGACTCAAAGCAATCATCGCTATCAAAATATTTAAAAGAACAAACTTGCGTTTCATATAAGTTGTTTATTGGTTATTATTTTTTTGCTTTAAACTGGAGTAACCATTTTAAGATATCATCTACTACAGTTGTGTTTATGGAATAGTAGATATATTGTCCGTCCTTTTCTGCTTCCACAAGGCCTGCCTGTTTCAGCAAATCAAGATGATGAGATATGCTCGGTTTTGAAATATTAAACTTATCGGCAATTTCACCCGCTGTCATGTCCTTTTTCTTTAATAATTCGAGTATTTTTCTCCTTGTGGAATCGTTCAAAGCCTTAAATAAACTATTCATAGCTGTTGTTAGACATTTGTATATTTAGACAAATATCTAAATATTATTTTTAATAAACAAGCTTATTACATTTTTTTCTGTTCAGCCAAGTATGTTTTTTTCTTAAATACGGCTCACGAATCAAACATGCAATATGCATTTGAATGATTTGGCAACCAGCGTTCAACTTAAAAAGCCAGGACTGGCAATTCCTAAACCATTTCTTCCATCAAATGAAACCCATATGGTTCAATAATTAAATACTCATCATCATTTCCTACATAATAAGTTTCTTCTGTCCAGTGATCAAATAATTTTTTTGGAGATAACCCATTTTCTTTAAATGCATACCATGTTAAAGACGCTGGCTCGGTACTGAAATTAAATAAACAGAAAATTTGTTGGTCATTGGTATATCTTATGAATGCAGCCACATGAATATTGTGCGGGCTTGTCCAGATAAGATTACTGTTATCGCCAATAGCTGGCAATTTTTTTCTAATACTTAAAAGCTTTTTCGTCCCGGAAAAAATTTTTTCTTCGGGAGTATTTTTTACATCAACATTCTCAATTTTCTCCCAATCAATCTTACGCCGGTGCATCCACCTGTTGTCATAACTTTTACTTTGATCAAGCAAATAGCTATAGTCATTGGTATAACCAAGTTCATCTCCATAAAATAGCATTGGCAACCCACCAATAAAGAAACTAAACGATTGCATTAATAGAATTTTTTTAATGGCAATGGTAATCTCGTCCTTGTTGTTGTCATCCATTGCTTTTTCCAGGCCGCAAAGAGACGCCAGTGATCCACTTATGCGTGCATCACCTGTTTTAGGATTGTAAGAAAACAAAGCTCCCATTGATGGTGAGCCGAAAAAATTTCCCGAGTAATAATTTTTTAAAAACTGCCTGTGTTTATATGGGTTGAAACCTGCCCGCTCAATCATAGAATCGTCATAACCTAAACCAATATCATCATGGCAACGGGTGTAAGTAATCCATGAAGTGCCGTAAGGTTTTTGCAATAATATATTTTGCGCAGCAAGCATTACTCTTGTGTCGCCCGTGGCGAGTGCATCCCATTGTAAAGCCATCTGGGTGGCATTATAGGCTAAGTCACATTCCTTAGCTGTGAAATTTTCTGTACCGAAATATTTTATAATTTCTTTGGGTGCCGTTATTGCTTCCGCCAGCAAGGCCATACCGGGAGCAGATATTTCTGTACAAAGTTTAACCATCCGTAGAAGTGTATGGGCTTTTGGCTGATTAATACAATTGGTTCCTAACTCTTTCCAGATGAAAGCCGGCGCATCAATTCGTAAAATATCCACGCCGAGGTTTGCATAAAAAAATACTGTATCGATCATCGCAATAAGAACGGCGGGATTAGAGTAATTGAGGTCCCATTGATAATTATGGAAAACATTCATGACCCATTTATTACATTCTTTAACCCACACAAAATTTCCGGGCGCACTTTCCGGAAATATCTCCTTCATATTTTTCTCGAACTTATCCGGAATCGTCCTGTCATCATACATATAAAAAAATTCCTGGTATTTTTTATCTCCGGCTTTTGCCTTCTGCGCCCAATCATGATGCTGAGATGTATGATTAAAAACAATATCAGTCATTAAATACATGTCTTCACCAAGCATTTTTTCTTTGAGGTTCTTCAAATCATCGAGACTTCCAAATTTTTTGTCCACTTTTCTAAAATCAGAAACTGCATAACCGCCGTCGCTTTCCCCGGGAGGACTTTCAAACAATGGCATAAGATGAAGAACATTTACACCCAGCCTTTTAAAATAATCAAGTTTGAGTTCAAGATTTTTGAGTTTATCGCAAAAGAGATCCACGTACAAACTCATTCCTGCCAGTTCGTTACTTAAGAACCAGGTTCCTTTTTCAATTTTTGAGTTATCAACCTGGCGTAATTGTGAAGAGCGATTTTTGTATGCTTCAATGATTACATCAATCAACTGATCAAAACAGGTGTCTCCATTTTCATTGTACAATTCTCGAAATAAATATTCTATGGAAGATATATTAGCGCTCAACCTCGAATAAAATGATAAGTCACCGGCTTTTATCGTGAGAGAAGATCTTTCTAAACCTGTATCAATTTTTTTCTGCAGCCTTGGATTATACATATACCGGTTAATCAAAAATTAAATTGCTTAAATGCTTAAATGCTTCCATAGCACCCATATACTCACATGTGCGGGCGCCGGCTTTATTGCCATTTGAAATAATTTCTTTCCAGTCGTTGATGTTTAACGTCTCTATTGTTTGCAAAGAATATTTGCTAAGCTGGTATAATACAGCACCCACAAAAGCATCGCCTGCGCCGGTTGTATCTATTGGTTTTACAGGTATACTGGGAACAGTTATTTTATTTTTTTGATGTACAAGCATGGTGCCTGCCTTACCCAGCGTAATAGCGAAAGTGGCATTAGTTTTTTCTGATAAAATAGTAGCAGCATCGGATACCGAATCTTTGGCGGTTATCAGCATTGCCTCTTCATCACTCACTTTAAAGAAATGGCATTGTTGCATAAAATTCCACGATTGGCCTATGAATGAATCAACATTATTTTTCCAAAGTAGTTGCCGGAAATTTGGATCAAAACTTATAAAGATGTTTTGTTCTTTTGCCTTCGCCAATAAAGTTGTATAAGAATGTTGCAAGGGGCCTGGAAGAAATGCTGTGGCAGAACCAAAGTGCACAATCGAACATTGATCAAGTTCAATTCCTTCGATGTCATTTTCATTTAACTGGCCGTCTGCTCCACGATTGAAAACAAAGTCACGCTCTCCGTCTTCTTTAAGTGATACAAACGCAAAAGTGGTAAATGAATTTTTATCCTGCACCATCCACACCGTCGACACGCCAAAATCTTTCATAACATCTGTCAGTTGCTGGCCAAAAGGATCAGCACCTACTTTTGCAGACAATAATACATCGCCGCCCAAAGCGCCGATAGCCGCAGCAACATTTGTCGGGGCTCCCCCGGTTTTTTTTAAGAAGTGCTCTCCTTTTGCGAGTGTTGAACCGGTATCAGTACAAATCATATCGATTAATGCCTCGCCAATACAAAGTATTTTCATTAAAAATTGTTTTATTGTGCCCTGGTTAATTTAATGTTTATAAATCCGGTTCAAGGTAATAAATATGAGATGGTTTTAGATAACTAATGTCCTGCTCCCATTGAAATCATTGCATCTGGGTCAGGTTTATCTGCTTTAATAAGTAGTGTAAAGGAAGCAGCTATTAAAAGAAATGTCCCGGCAAAAGTGATAGCATTGCGGGGATCATCATTTAAAAAATGTTTTAAAACAAAGCCAAAGGTCATCGTCTGCATAAACATAGGTATTACAATCATCATATTGATAATGCCCATATACACGCCATACCTTTCTTTTGGGATTTTACTTACTACCATTAAATAAGGAATGCCCATCATACTGGCCCAGCCGATGCCGAAGCCGGTTATCGCGGGAAAAAGTAAATATTTATTTTCAATATGAGGGAATGCAAGAAAGCCAATTCCTGCCAGGACCAAACATCCGAAATGCACCAGCCTGGGAGAATATCTTTTTGCAAACCATACCAAACCGAATGCGCATAAAAAAGTAACAACATTGTACCATCCATTTACAAGGCCCGTCCAACTTACGGCTTTTTCATACAATTCCGAATTTTGATTGGGCGTTGTTTTCCAAACGGACAGGGCCACACTTTTTGATGAGTTTTGCCAGTAACAAAACAAGGCATACCATTGAAATAAATAAATTAATGCGAGTTGCCACATTACCGTGGGCATTTCCAAAATTGCATCGATGATTTCAATATTCTGCGCAAAAATTATCTTCAGTGAAGGATGCGCTTTAGCATAATTCAAAACTTTTCTAAATAGTTTTCTGTAAAAAATTGAAGGAATAATCAATAACACAATTATGGAATAAGCAATTAAAGTAGTGAGAATGGTTAGAAAAAACTGGATAATAGGAGAAGGCATTCCCTTGTTTCTCTCATTTAAAATTTTCAATTCATCCGGCTGCGGAGGAATTTCGGGGGTCTTCTTAATACTCCAGCAAATCGAACCAATAGAACAAGCGGCACCTAAAAAAAATGAGGCAAAAACCCATGTAGGCAGTTTGCCGGTTTTGCCGATAAATATCATTGGAAAAATAAATAGAGAAACATTCGCGAGTGTTTGTCCAAAGCCGGTAAAAAAACTCTGGGCCTGGAAACCTGTCGGTTGTTGTGAAGCATCTAATTTGTCCGCAATAAAAGCACGGTAAGGTTCCATTGCCGTATTATTTCCGACGTCCAACAACCATAATAAACCCACCGCCATCCATAAAGCGCTGCTGAAAGGAAACAGGAACAGGGCTATGCTGCAAATCATGGCGCCAATAAAGAAATACGGTGTTCTTCTGCCCCACCTTGGATGCCAGGTTCTATCGCTTAATGCGCCAATAATCGGTTGAATAATCAGCCCGGTGAATGGTCCTGCCAAATTTAACAATGGAATTTGGTCGGGGCGTGCACCCAGGAAATCATAAATAGGATTAACTGCACTTTGTTGCAAACCAAAACTATATTGAATTCCAAAAAACCCCACGTTCATATTTATAATTTGCGAAAAAGAGAGGAGGGGTTTATGCAACGTCATAAATTCTCATATTAGTTGTATACAATCGTAGATAAATATAGTAATTAGAAATGATCAGCGAGTAAGACCGGTATTTTTTCTGCGTTGCGGAATTTTATTTCTTTTGGTATAGAAGGATAATACATACATTTATGTCTTACGTTACAAAACGATTGCGTTCACGAACTATTGATTGCTCCTATTTTAAATCGACTTCTTATTGACTGACAGATTAAAATCAAAGTATGAATAAAAGAAAAATTTTTGGCTGGAGTATTATTGTATCTCTTGGTGGTTTTCTTTTTGGGTTTGATACTGCAGTTATTTCCGGTGCAGAACAAGCCATTCAAAAATTTTGGAATCTTAGCACCGTCGACCATGGCTTCACCATTTCTATCGCATTATTGGGGACAATATTGGGAGCCCTTACAGGAAGCATACCTTCCGATAAGCTTGGAAGAAAAACTACGTTGATTATTATAGCCGCTCTTTATTTAGTTGCGTCTATAGGCACAGCGTTAGCCAGTAACTGGTATTTGTTTTTAGTGTTTCGTTTTTTGGGCGGCATTGGAGTGGGTGCATCCTCCGTAACCGCACCGGTTTATATAGCGGAGATTTCTCCCCCCGATAACAGGGGAAGATTGGTTGCCATGTTCCAGTTTAATATTGTATTGGGAATAGTTATATCTTACTTTTCAAATTATCTTATTGGTCTCAGTAGCTCAGGAGATGTCTCCTGGCGCTGGATGCTTGGAGTTCAGGCCTTCCCCTCATTATTGTTTTTTGTTTTATTACAGTTTGTTCCTGAAAGCCCGCGTTGGTTGTTTTTGAAACGTAATAAGACCGAAGAGGCTAAAAGAATTTTGAAAATAATAAATCCATCTACTTGTGATGAAGTCTTGGAAAGCATAAAGAACAATGATTTGGAGGAAAAGGCTTCAGGCAATTCAGGTAACTTATTTACTGCAAAAAATAAATTTCCCGTTTTTTTAGCAATCGCATTTGCATTTTTCAACCAGGTATCGGGGATAAACGCAATTATTTATTATGCGCCGCGAATATTTGAAATGACGGGGCTTGGAAGAAGCTCGTCGCTACTTTCAACAGTGGGAATCGGCGCCGTGAATTTGGTTTTCACATTGCTTGCTGTAAATTTCATTGACAAAATTGGAAGAAGAAAATTAATGCTCATTGGCTCCTTTGGCCTTATTGCAACCTTGGGTCTTGTAGCATTTAATTTTTATTCTCATACCACCGGGGGAATTTTAATAACGGTTTATTTATTAGTTTATATAGCTTTTTTTGCTTTCAGCCAGGGAGCAGTTATTTGGGTTTTTATTTCCGAGATTTTTCCGAACCAGGTACGTGCAAAAGGTCAAACGTTAGGAAGCTTTACGCATTGGTTCATGGCTGCAGTTATTGCATTTTCTTTTCCATCACTTACCGAAAAATTAGGCGGTGGAAATACTTTTTTATTTTTTAGCGTCATGATGATAGTGCAGCTTCTTTTTGTATGGAGGATCATGCCCGAAACAAAAGGAAAATCTTTGGAGCAAATCGAGCGGAACCTGGTGCTACATTAATACAATGAGAATTTTTTTAGTTGCAATGGATGAAGTCAAAAATCAGACTGCTGCCCGATGTCTATTTCTGCGAGACCTTACTGGCAGGTCATGGAATAATTCTCATATATATCGGTTCAAAAGTTTATCAGGTGCAGAGAGCCATTTTGAATTTGTACAATTATATCATTTCATAATAGTATTTTGATATTTTTTATCAAAATTTAATTAGTAATTATTTTTTTTTATAGATTGGATTCAAATTCAAATTAACCTAATTAATTACTTGATATGAGAAAAAAATTCCTGCTTAGCGGTGTTTTCATTATGTGTTGTTTACTTCAAACATTCGCTCAACGAAAAACTATTTCAGGTAACGTTACGGATGCCTCAACGGGTCAACCAGTGGTTGGTTCAACGATTTCTGTAGCAGGCTCGAAAGAGGCAACTCAAACTAATGCTGAGGGAAATTTTACCATTTCGCTTCCTGCATCAGCGCAAAAGCTAACGGTAACTTCCGTAGGCTACGAATCACAGGAAATTCAAATAAATGGGCAGAGTACTATAAACGTGGCAATGAAGGTTTCCAACTCGCGGTTAAATGAAGTTGTGGTGGTTGGCTATGGTACCCAAAAACGTAAGGACTTAACCGGATCGATCAGCAGCGTTGACGCTGCCACGATAGAGAAAGTTCCCGTTATATCGGCGGAGCAGGCATTACAGGGACGTGCTGCCGGAGTGCAGGTCACGAATAATGATGCGGCTCCCGGGGGCAACATATCTGTATTGATAAGGGGTATTGGTAGCCTGGCCAGCGGCGGTAACGCTCCTTTATATGTAATTGATGGTTACCCTACGACCGGAGGCATTAATAATATCAACCCCAATGACATCGCAACCATAGATGTGTTGAAAGACGCCTCTGCAACCGCCATTTACGGAATCCATGCGGCTAACGGAGTGGTTATCATAACTACAAAAAAAGGTTTTAAAAACAAGGTCCAGGTTTCCTTAGACATGTACAATGCCGTACAAAGCAGACCCAAAGAATATAATTTATTAAATGCACAACAATTCGCCACCCTTTCCAATGAAGTTGAGGCTGCCGATTCAACCCATACTTATCACGGATTTTCGCCATGGCACACACCTAATTCTTTGCATACGGTAGATTGGCAAGATGCATTGTATCGTTCAGGTCTCACTCAAAGTTATAATGTGGGCATCCGGGGTGGAAATGATAAAGTTCAGACAGCTATGTCATTCGGATACTACGACCAGAAGGGCATTGTAGCAGGATCATTCTTTAAAAGGTATACTCTTAGTCTTAACCTCGATTACCAGGCAACCGACTGGCTCAGATCGTCAACAAGTGTTAAGTATGCTTACGAGAATGCAAATAATCCTCTTGGAACAGGATCGCTTCTCCAACTGGCTTTAAACCCGCCAACTTTGGATAGTGGTAACGCCCTTACCTACCAGATTAAAGATGCCAATGGCAACTACGGATTTTACAATCCCATTAATCCAAACGTATTCAAATACAGTAACCCGCTTTATGGCATCGAGACTAACCAGTATCAAAATGTCACCAACTACATTCTTGGTACCTCTTCGCTGGAGGCTACGATCTACGATGGCCTTACCATTAAAACGAGAATTGGGGTGAATACCAGTAATTATTCTGGTTTTTATCTTCAGCCGGAAGATGGCAGGGCACGGGCGCAATACCCCGCGGCTGTTGCATCCCCCGCGAATTATCACCAGACTTTAAACAGAACATTTGACTGGGTGTGGGAAAATACCATATCCTACGATAAAATTTTTGGTTTACATACTATCAATTTTGTGGGAGGTATTTCTGCAGGAAAAACCACCTGGACAGGCATGGGAGGCGGTGGAATCCCGCCGAACAGTGTTACAAGAGATTTATCCCTGGTCTCAAACCTCACACTTGATCAGAATATACCGGGCACCAACACCGGGAATGGCCAAAATATATATACATTGGCTTCACAATTTGCAAGGTTAACCTACCAGTTTGCAGATAGATACATGTTAACGGCTACAATAAGGAGAGATGGGTCTTCCAAATTTGATACAGGACATAAGTATGGAACCTTCCCCTCCGCTGCAATCGGATGGAGAATAAAAAACGAATCTTTTCTAAAACCCGTTGATTGGTTGTACGACTTGAAATTCAGAGGCAGCTATGGAGAAGTGGGTAACGAGATTCCTATCGGGTTATATCAATACCAGGCGCTATATGCGGGAAATTTTCCCTCTAATGTAAATGGTGGGGGAGCCGATAATCTTGGTTATCCGTTCGACAAAATATATCAAAACGGCATAGCCCAAATACAGCCTGCTAACCCAAAACTGAAATGGGAAACTGATAAACAGACAGACGTAGGAATGGATGCGTCATTTCTCCATGGTGCCCTGACCCTGACGGTTGATTGGTTTAACCGTGATTCAAAGGATTTTCTGTTACGGCTTGCGGCACCTGCACAAAGCGGCTATAATTTCATTACCCGCAATGTAGGAAGCATGAATAACAAAGGCCTTGAAATTGCAGTCAATTACCGCGGCAATGCAGGCAAGGATTTTCAATACGGTATTGGTGTAACATGGACTACGATCAAAAATAAACTTACCAGTATCGCATCAGGAACAGACTTTGTGACGAATTTTGGCGGCCTTAGTTTAAACGGGTTCCAGGGCTGGGATGAATTTTCCCGCTCGTACGTAGGAAGACCGGTGGGAGAATTTTTTGGATATAAATCATTGGGTGTTTTTCAATCACCAGAGCAAATTGAGGCATTGAATGCAAAAGCTCCCGGAAACATATACTATCGTGCCACAACCGCACCCGGCGATCGCTATTTCGCTGACATAAATGGCGATGGTACAGTGAATGCCGACGACAGGGTACCTATCGGGAACCCACAACCGAAATTTTTTGGAGGAGTTAACCTTGACGGTAGCTACAAGGCCTGGGATATTAACTTATTCTTTTATGGTGCCTACGGAAATAAAATACTTAATTATGTTGAAAGCAACCTGGAAAACTTCGGGAAGCGGGGTTCAGAAGGAGCTGAAAATATAAGCGAGGAATATTTCCAAAATCACTGGACGCCTTCAAATCCTTCAGACAGGTATGCAAGGGCACTGCCCACTGATGACGTTCAATTGAATACGATTCCTTCCAGTATATGGATTGAAGATGGAAGTTTTCTGAAGTTGAAAAATGTTACTATTGGCTATACCTTGCCCTTGAGTATAACAAATAAAGTTTCGATATCGAAATTGAGAATCTATATATCTTCTCAAAACCTATTTACCATTACCAAATACACGGGGCTTGATCCGGAAATAGGAATCCAGGGAGGTAACGCAACTCAAAATGGGGTTGATAACGGAACCTATCCCTCGTCCAGGTATTTCACCTTTGGTCTAAACGTTACATTCTAAATAAAGAACGATAAAAATAATTGATATGAAAAGATTCAATAAAATAAAAATTATCATTGTAGCGACCTTTTTCATCGTGGGTATCCAGCAGTCATGCAAGAAAAGTTTTCTCGATCAAACCAATACATTTGGAATATCTTCCGATGCCGCTGCCAGTAAGCAGGAACAGGTAATCTCCCTGGTAAATGCTATTTATGATACTTACCAGAACAGCGATCTGCTTAAAAAGTGTATTTGGTATAGAGCCAATTTTGGATCACATGACTTTTTTAACTGGGGCGCTGATGTGTTTTGGAATAACTATCAACTCCCTGCAACTTTTGTTGGCCTTATTACTTTTTGGAATCAGTCGTATATTGGTATAGCCAGGGCAAATTCAGCATTTGTCGTGATTGCGAAAGCGAAGGATGAGGGTATCGTTGACGCTGACCTGGCCGACCGTTTAGCCGGAGAGGCGTTTTTTTTACGGGGTATGACCTACTACTACCTTGCAGCGTCTTTCGGGGGAGTTCCTTTAGAATTGAATTCGGTAACTGATGGTCTCACGCCACGGGCCTCCCGGGACTCGGTATTCGCACAGGTGGTTTCTGATATGCAAAATGCTGAAGGATTGTTATGGTCAAAAACACAACTATCTCAGGCTGATTTAGGCAGGGCGACTAAAGGTGCCGCTTACGCTTACGAAGGTGCTGCCCGCATGTGGTTAAAAGACTATGCAGGTGCTTTAGCTGCTTTTAATAATCCCGAGTTCGATAATTATCACTTAATGACCAACTTCGCGGATGCGAATGAATACGACCACCAAAACAATGATGAATCTCTTTTTGAGGTTCAGTTTGAATTAAAATCCGGCGACCCTCAGGACTGGGGTGGAAGCTGGCAACCGCCGGGCGCCGAGTTGGGCTGGATAGACAGCTTCAGTTGGCCTGAGGAGATAACCCAACAGGGCTATGATTATGGTAACCCCGCCCTATGGAATTCATACCAGGAAGGAGACAAGCGTAAGTTACTTACAATTGTAGGTCCTGGCGATACACTGGCAAGTCCGGGCATTATCAAGACCTGGGGAGGAATAAAAGGTTATATTCCCGTAGTACAGGGATTTGCCAATGGCGACGCTAAATATAAGGGAGACGACGGCAAGATTTTAAACACAGTCGGAACCATAGACAAGGCCGTGGTATGGAAGTGATGAGGGTCGCACCGGATATTTTTGTGCAAAAAAATGGAGAGATCCCAACCTGACAGGAAATTATGGTGCAGCAAAAATCTTTGGAGATCAGAATCAAATCCTTATGCGTTATGCAGAAGTAATTTTAAGCAGAGCTGAATGTAAAATACGTACCGGCGACGTTCCCGGTGCCATGGCGGATTTGAAATTAGTGCGAGATAGAGCATGGGGCGGAACAGCACCGGCAGTAATGCAGGACAGCGCCGATTACAAGGGTGATCCCGGAGTATCTATAACGGATCCCCTGCAAATGGTGCTGAGCGAATACCGGCATGAATTGAGTGGTGAATATTCTGTTTTTTATAATCTCTGCAGGGCTGGTAATGCCGAAGCTATTGCCTTCATCAAAGCAGCTAATGGAACTGTAGATGCCAGCTATAACCCTGTTCCGAATCCGGCGCCAGGCCCCACCCATGATGGCAAGGTGCATGGTTTATATAATACAACGCCAACAGAAAATAATCTGTTGTTGCCAATTCCACAAGGGGCAATAGCGCTGAATCCTAATTTAACTCAAAATCCCGGTTACTAAAAATAAAATTATGTTTTGAAAGGCTCTCTCTTTTGGAGAGAGCCTTTTTATTGGCATTTCGATAATTTTACAAATCTGTCCCGCAATAGAAAATATTATGAACTCTTTTCGATTAGTATTCATTGGCTCACTCGCATTGCTGATATTTGGATGCCATAATAAACATACCTTATTTGAGAAAATTTCTTCCTCTCACTCAGGAATTACTTTCAATAATAAAATCACCGAAAATGATTCTATCAACCCTTTGGATGTGGTAAATATTTATAACGGCGGAGGAGTTGGCATAGGAGATTTTAATAATGACGGGTTACAGGATATCTATTTCGCAGGTAATATGGTACCTGGCAAATTATATTTGAATAAAGGAAATTTTAAATTCGAAGATATAACAGGTAAGGCAGGTGTTTCGGGGCTGGGAAGGTGGGAAAGAGGTATATCAGTAATTGATATAAATAATGACGGTCTTATGGATATTTACGTCTCCAATACTATTTATAAGGATTCCTTAAGAAGACGAAACATTTTATACGTAAACCAGGGAATAGGTAAGGATGGTATTCCGCATTTTGAAGACATGGCTGCTGAATATGGCCTGGATATTCACGTGCAATCTACCATGGCAAGTTTCTTTGATTATGATAACGACGGCGATTTAGATATGTATCTTGCCGTCAACGAGGCTTCCAACAGCACTAACCCATCCGATTTTATCCATCGCAAAGATAGAAATACACCTCCAAGCATTGGAAGGCTTTATCGTAACGAAATGGATACACTTCTCGGGCATCCTGTATTCCATGATGTGTCTATTGCAGCAGGAATGAAATATGAAGGATTTGCCCACGCCGCCACCATTTGCGATATCAACAATGACGGATGGAAAGATATTTATATTTCGGATGACTTTATATCCAACAATGTTCTCTATATCAACAATCATGATGGCACATTTACAAACAGGGTTAATGATTATTTCAAACATACCTCATTTAATTCTATGGGACAGGATGTTGTAGACATGAATAACGATGGCCTGCCTGATGTGGTTGAGCTTGATATGAATCCCCAGGATAATTACCGAAAAAAAATGATGATGAGTGCCAACAGCACTTTTACTTTTCAGAATTTTGATTTGTATGGGTATCAATATCAATATGTGAGAAATACATTGCAGATAAACCAGGGCCCGACTATCGGCCCTAATGATACAATTGGCACCCCTGTCTTCAGTGAAATTGGTTTCATGAGCAATATAGCACAGACGGACTGGAGTTGGGATCCTGTCATCAGTGATTTTGATAATGATGGTTACAGGGACCTGGTTGTAACAAACGGGTTTCCGAGGGATGTTTCAGATCATGATTTTGTGGCTTATCGAAAGGAGACGAATGTATTGACCAACAATATGACTCTCCTGCGAGAAATTCCACAGGTTAAATTACATAACTATGCCTTCAAAAATAAAGGCGACCTTACGTTCACCGATGTCACTTCCGGTTGGGGGTTGAATTCTCCAACATTTTCAAGTGGCGCTGCCTATGCGGATTTTGATAATGATGGCGCATTGGATATGGTAGTAAGTAACATCAACGATGAAGCTTTACTGTACAGAAATACTGAACGTGATAAAGACACTGCCAATAACCATTTTTTACAAATTAAATTTAAAGGCGACCGGCAAAACGTAAATGGCCTCGGAGCCTTTGCCACTATTTATTATGATCATGGTAAACTCCAGGTTTATGAAAACAATCCCTATCGCGGTTACCTTTCTACCGGGCAAAATATAGCCCATTTCGGATTGGGTGCAACAGCTGTGATTGATTCAGTTGTAATCAGATGGATGAATAGTAAAAAAGAAACCATTAAAAACGTGAAATCAAACCAGGTCCTGACGGTCGATATTTCAGATGCAAAAGATTTATTTCTGTCTCAATTGCCGTTAGTTGATTCAGGAAGTTTGTTTACAGATGTAACCGGTGGGATGGATATTAATTTTAAACATAAGGATTATGATTTTATTGATTTTAATATTCAAACGCTGTTACCCCACAAGTTTACAGAATATTCCCCTGCACTCGCCGCAGGTGATATAGATGGGAATGGCCTTGCAGACCTGGTTGTCGGAGGCGAAGGACGTAACCATGCTCAATTGCTTTTGCAGGAGTCTAATGGTCGGTTTACTCAAAAAGATTTACTTCCCGGTAAATTTGATTGGCAGGATAATTATAAAGATGAAGGCATGTTACTATTTGATGCCAACGGTGATGGATACCCTGATTTGTATGTTGCAAGTGGCGGCTATCAAAATGCGCCTGGAAATAAGAATTACCAGGACAGGCTATACGTCAATGACGGAAAGGGAAATTTTAATTTCGATTCCACGGCTTTACCGAAAAATTTCACGAGTAAACTGTGTGTAAGGGCTTTTGATTATAACAAAGATGGCAAGCTGGATTTATTTGTTTCGGGTCGTGTTGATCCCTGGAATTATCCAAAACCTGTGAGCAGTTTTATTTTTAGGAATGACTCAAAAAACGGCACAATTAAATTTACAGATGTTACTGACCAGGTAGCGCCGGATTTAAAGAATATCGGTATGGTGTGTGATGCGCTTTTTACAGACTATGACAACGATGGTCAAACTGATTTGATGCTGGCAGGTGAATGGATGCCGGTTACATTTTTGAAAAATGAAAATGGAAAATTTAAAAAAGTAAATGACAGCACAGGAATTAATAATTTGTTCGGATGGTGGAATACAATTGTTGCGGGGGATTTCAGGCATACTGGCAGGATGGATTATATTGTTGGCAATACGGGCTTAAATACAATTTTCCAGGTAAGCGATTCCTTCCCGGCATATATAACTGCAAAAGATTTTGATAATAACGGAACCTACGATGCGATCACGTCATTGTACTTACCGGATGCAAACGGTATTAAGAAAGAATTTCCTCTTTTTGGAAGAGATGACATGCTAAAGCAATTAATCAGCCTTAAGAAAAAATTTGCTGACTATAAGTCTTTTGCTAATGCTACAATGGATAAGGTTTTTTCGCCGGAAGAATTGAAAGGCTCCTTACGATTAAAGGCCAATTATCAAAAATCGTGTTATTTGAAGAATGAAGGCAATGGAAGATTCACTATAGTTCCTCTTCCAAAAGAAGCGCAGGTGTCTATATTAAATGGCCTCGTTGTAGAAGACTTTGATGGAGATGGAAATCTTGATGTTGGTATCAATGGTAATGACTATGGTACAGAAGTTTCAGTTGGCAGATATGATGCTTTAAACGGATTGGTGTTGAAGGGAGACGGTAAAGGAAATTTTAAGCCGCTATCCATTTTGGAAAGCGGACTTTATATACCGCGAAATGGAAAAGCCCTCGTAAAATTATTAGATAGTAAAGGTGATTTACTTTTAGCAGCCAGCCAAAATAAAGATGTGCTCAAAGTCTTTAAGCTTAAAAGAAAAATAAAGCACCTAAATATACTTCCGGACGATATTAATGCAATGATTACTTATAAAGATGGAACTATACAAAAAGAAGAATTTTATTATGGAGCTTCGTTTTTGTCTCAATCCGCCAGATTTTTGATTTTGAATTCAGGGATGAAAAGTATCACTATAAAAAATAATTCGGGAAACACAAGGACGATTGAAATTTTATAGGAGCGTAAAAAAAGGATGATTCTACAAGTCTCAAAAATTACCCCTGTTCATTTAACCGGTTACGTTAGTTACCCTAAAAAAGTAATTGATATCTGGTTAGCCTGCTTCAATTTTTCCTGAAAGCTTGAAGTAAATCTAAATACCTTTATCACCCGATACAACGAAAAGTAATGTTATGAAGGTAAAAGCAATTATTATCGCCGTTATTGTACTTATTCTGATAATCGCAATTCTTACAAAGCCTGATGATAAAACGATTATCATAAAGAGTGTAAAGGCAGTATGGGGATCAGTAACACCTGATGAATCTGTTCCTCAATATTATGAGCAATTCATGGATCTTAACAGCAAGAGTGTTCATATCGACAACTGGATTGTTTTAAAAAGAATACAATATACATTTGGAAATAACACCAGAACTATAGGATTTGCCGCTTTTGGGAAAGTGATACTCCGGAAATAGCAGTAGATATTTCCTCATATAACTTTATCGTATTTAAATATTTCTTTTTCTCAAGCAACTCCTACCCATTAAGTTTCGATTATCTATGATGAGTGGTATACTCTTCTTCTGTCTAAGGTTGGGTAAAATTATTTTGCGACTTTGGTTTATTGCATAAAATGATTTCGAAAAAATCGCTTTATACTATATCATGCACGCATTGCAATTAACATTTTTTATCTTTCTTTAATATTTTTTTTTTTTGCTTGCTATAAATTAATTTTATGTTAATTTACACAAAATTAAAATCGATTCTGCTATGAGATTAAAACTTACATTTTTAAGAGTTGGGATTTTATCTATCCTTCTTCTTTTTACTAACATCCTTTTTGCACAGGAAAAGCAAGTTACCGGAAAGGTAACAGACGCAACAACCGGACAACCGATCATAGGCACAACGATTGCTCTTAAGGGCTCTACTGTGGCAACTCAAACCGACGCAACCGGTTTTTTTAAAATTGCTGTTCCACAGGCAAATTCCAGGCTCGTAATTTCATCTATCGGCTACGAACCACAGGAAGTTGTTCTTGGAGGAAAAACCTCACTGGATGTTTCTTTAAAAGCAACTGTCTCTACGTTAAATGAAGTTGTTGTTACGGGTTATACTTCTCAGAAAAAGAAGGATATAACCGGTGCGGTAGCTGTGGTTAACGTGAGCAATTTTAAATCTATTCCAAGCGGTAATGCGGAAAATCTTTTACAAGGCCAGGCCTCCGGTGTTACCGTTACCAC
This sequence comes from uncultured Chitinophagaceae bacterium, assembly GCA_963798665.1. Taxonomy (GTDB): domain Bacteria; phylum Bacteroidota; class Bacteroidia; order Chitinophagales; family Chitinophagaceae; genus Ginsengibacter. The sequence goes on from CAWCUN010000002.1 coordinate 59,626, forward strand.
GTCCGGTGTGCCGGGAGGTGGATCAGCAGTCCGTATCAGGGGTATTACGTCTCTCGGAAATGCCACTCCGTTATATATAATAGATGGCGTACAGACTTCTAATGGTCTCAGAGACATTAACCCGGATGATGTAGAATCTATCCAGGTTTTGAAAGATGCGGGCGCAGCCGCAATATATGGGATTCAAGGTTCTAACGGAGTGGTAATTGTCACCACAAAAAAGGGCCGGGGTAAGGCAACGGTTTCCTACAGCGCTTATGTGGGTACTCAAAGGCCTCTAAGTGGTAACGTGTGGAATCTTACCAACACCCAGGAATATGCCCAGGCAATCTGGAATATGGAATCTAATTCTGGTGTCGCTAATGCGAGCCGTACGGGTCAATTCGGAACAACCGGTACCGGTCCTACAATTCCGGATTACGTTTTGCCCGAAGGAGCTAAGGAAGGAGATCCAAATACTGATCCTTCAACATATGATCTTAGTTCAAACCAGATTATGAAGGCCAATAAGACTGGTACTGACTGGTTTCATGAAATATTTAAGCCGGCAATGATTCAAAACCATTCGGTTAGTGTAAGCGCCGGAAGTGACAGGTCATCTTACTTTTTTTCTGCAAACTATTTCAACCAGGAAGGGACACTTATTAATACGTACCTAAAAAAATATGATGTAAGAGCTAACACGGTATTTAATATAAAAGATAATATACGTGTTGGCGAAAATGCGTTAGTGGTTTACAGGCAATCTCCCGGGTTTGGTAACCAAAATGAAGGTAATTCAATCTCTCACACTTACCGGCTTCCCGGGATTATTCCCGTATATGATATCATGGGAAATTTTGGAGGTAGCCATGCCCCGCATTTAAGTAATGCTGAAAATCCTGTTGCCCGCCAGGTGCGCACGAAAGATAACAGAAGCAATAGTTGGTCAATGATAGGGAATATTTTTGCCGAAGTTGATCTTCTACAGCATTTCACGGCACGCACGTCATTTGGAGGCACAGTCGAGAATTATTATTATTATAATTTTTCACCTACACCATATAATAATGCGGAGGGAAATACCAATCCAAATGCATTTACTGAAGGCTCCGGCTACAACAGTTTATGGCAATGGACTAATACATTAACCTACTCGAATGTAATAGGATTACATAATATCAAAGTTATTGGTGGTATAGAAGCGAAAAAGATTTATAACCGTGGTTTTTCCGCTGGAAGAATTAATTACTATAGCAGCGATCCAAGTTACCTGATTTTAAATACCGGTAGCCCCACAGCAGGTGTAAGTAACAATGGGGGCTCTCCTTTTCAGCGTTCCCTATTTTCAGAATTTGGGCGTCTTGATTACAGCTATAACGAGAAATATTTGATTAGTGGCACTGTTCGACGGGATGGTGCTTCTGTTTTCGATCCTAATCACAGGTATGGTACATTTCCTTCTGTTACCGCCGGTTGGAGAATTTCGCAGGAAAGCTTCTTCAGGCCAATCACCTTCATAAACGATTTGAAGTTTAGAGGTGGTTGGGGTAAATTGGGTTCAATCAATAATATCGGCGCTACAAATGCTTATACACTATATTCCTCAGGTGCAGGATATTCTTATTATCCTATTTCCGGCGATCCTAATGGTGCCACAATGGGATTTTATCAGAGCCAGTTTGGTAACCCTGAAACTACGTGGGAGGAGGATATTATTACTAATATAGGCTTAGACGCCACTTTATTGAATAATAAATTAAGTTTTTCATTTGAGTGGTATAAGAAGAAGATAAGTGGCCTGTTGTTCCAGAAACAATCTCTTATTGCGAATTATGCAGGAGGCGCTACACAACCTATTATCAATTCGGGCGATATTCAAAATAGCGGCCTTGACATGAATGCAACCTATCACGCCACTATCGGTTCAGATTTTCACCTCGATGTGACAGCAAACTTAACCACTTATAAAAGTGAAATCGTAAGCCTCCCTCCGGGCTATAAATACCAGGATTATAACAGTAACGGTTCAACTCGTATTGGGGCATTTACCCGTGCACAACCGGGACAGGCCATCGGTGCGTTCTTTGGCTATAAGGTAATCGGTATTTTCCAGGACGCCAATGATGTAGCAAAGTCGCCGACACAGGATGGGGCTAATCCGGGCAGGTTTAAGTTTGCAGATGTAACCGGTGATGGTGCCGTAACTGACGCAGATAGAACATGGATAGGAAATCCTAACCCTGACTTTACTTATGGCCTTACCATAAACGCAGGATATAAGAATTTCGATTTTTCAGCATTTTTTTATGGGTCACAGGGTAACGATGTCGTTAATTACGTTAAATACTGGACAGATTTTCCCCAGGTTTTCCGCGGTGGAATAAACAAAGATGCCTTATACAAGTCAGCAATTCTTGTAGATGCATCCGGCAATCCAACGACAGTTAACGATCCTAATGCCCGCGTTGCCAATGCAGGCGCAACGGTACCTGTTCTTGAAACAAATGGTAATGCAAGTAATAGTGGCAGGTTTAATTCTTTTTATGTGGAAGATGGTTCTTTCTTAAAGTGCAGATCCTTATTACTAGGATATACATTACCTTCTTCTCCATTGAAAAAGATAGGCATTGATAAATTAAGGATTTACGTGCAAGGTTCCAATTTATTTACAATAACAAAATATACAGGACTTGATCCGGAATTACAACAATCAGACCTAGGCAACAACAGCAATTTTGGAATTGATTTTGGTAACTATCCTTCTAACCAGAAAACGTATTTGGTAGGTATCAACGCTTCCTTTTAAACCATTAAAATTCGTTAAAAATAACTATTATGAAAAAATTTAAAATAAGACATGTAATACTTGCTCTGGTGCTGGTATCCGGCATTGGCTATGCATGTAAGAAAAGTTTTCTTGACATTCCTCCCGTGGGTACTTTGAACCCGAGTATTTTAGCCAACCTGCAAGGGGTACAAGGGTTGCTGATTGGAGCTTATGCCACTTTGGATGGTTATCCGGGAAATGGAAGTGGGGGATGGGGTGCCGCCATTTCTAACTGGACTTTCGGCAGCATTTCTGCTGACGATGCTTACAAAGGCTCAACCCCTGATGACCAACCACCAATAGTTCCATTGGAGAACTGGACTACAGACCCCAGCAACAGCTATGTTGGGGACAAATGGAGAAATAGCTATTATGGAATACAAAGAGCAAATGATGTGTTGAGGATATTGCCGATCGCCACAGATATTGATGCGTCTCAGGCAACTATAATAACTGCCGAAGCCCGGTTTTTAAGGGGGCTTCATCATTTTGAATTAAAAAAAGTTTTCGGAAATGTGCCGTTTGTGGGCGAAAATGTAACAGGGGATACATCACAACCCTCCTCAGTTACCAATATCAGTGGTTCGGGATACGTAAATATCTGGCCTCAAATTGAAGCTGATTTTATGTTTGCCATGCAAAATTTGCCGGAAACCCAACCACAGGTGGGAAGAATTAATAAATGGGGTGCACAGGCATTTCTTGCAAAAACATACATGTTTCAAGGGAAATACTCTGATGCCAAACCGCTACTTGATCAGCTCATCAGCAGTGGTAAAACCTCTGATGGTCTATCATACGACCTGATTAATTACTACAGCAACTTTAATCCCGGTCAAAATCATAAGGGAGATGCTGAAGGAGTATTTACAGTACAAATGTCAGTTAATGAGGGCTCAGGTAATGCCCAGAATGCCGGGTTAGGTGTAGCAAATGGAAACTATGGAGATCTTTTAAACTTCCCATATAACGCAGGCCCCGGCGCTTGTTGCGGATTTTTTAACCCATCACAAAGTCTCGCTAATTCTTATAAAACAGATGCAACCGGATTGCCTCTGCTGGATGAAAGTTATAACACCGGTAAAAATGTAAGCGACCCTACTTCTCCTTACACGGGTACACTTGATCCCCGAATTGATATGGTTATGGGCCGCAAGGGAGTTCCATATCTTGATTGGGGCCCGCATCCTGGTGATGCATGGATTCGTGATCCTGCAAACGACGGACATTTTAACCCCAAGAAAAATGTATATGCATTGAGTCAAAAAGGTACATTGTCAGGAACTGAAAGTTATTGGGCTTCAACCGAATTAACTGCCAATAATGTAAATCTTATCAGGTTCTCAGATGTGCTGTTATGGGCAGCAGAGGCGGATTTAGCGTTAGGCGATCCAGGGACTGCGCTTACACTTGTGAACAGGGTGAGGATGAGGGCTGCAGATCCCACCGGATGGGTTTATGGTGGTGGGGCCAGCTATGATGCCAGCTCGGGAACTTATTCGCCCCAGACAACACCTGCCGATAATTATAAAATTGGTACTTATCCTGCGGGGGCATTCAGCGATCCCGTATATGCGCTCAAGGCTATTGTGTTCGAAAGAAGGCTGGAGCTTGCAATGGAAGGTCATCGCTTTTTTGATCTTGTAAGATGGGGCGTCGCCGATGTGGTGCTGAATGCATACGCGGCTCATGAAAAGGATGTAGTACCCGTATATTTGGGGGCACATTTTACCAAAGATAAAAATGAAATATTCCCCATACCACAATCACAAATCGATGCACTTGCCGGAACGGGAACGGCCTACCTGAAGCAGAACCCGGGTTATTAAATTCTTTAGGTTAAATTGTGTTATTATTATTACAGAGGTAGATGTTTATTCTACCTCTTTTTTATTAACTTCATTCTTATCGTCAGACCCGTTTGTTTATGAAATTGATACCACGGTTTTCACCTGCTTTGGTTTTATTTTTCTTTCTCTGTTATATCGGCTGCAAAAATAAAAATCCAACTTTATTCCAGGCTGTGTCGTCAGAGCGGTCAGGCATTCACTTTAATAACAAGATAGTTGAAAACGACACCTTAAATCCATTGGACGTTACCAATATCTATAATGGAGGCGGGGTTGGTATTGGCGATTTCAACAATGATGGCTTACAGGATATTTATCTTACCGGAAATATGGTTTCCAATAAATTGTATTTAAACAAAGGCAAGCTGAAATTCGACGATGTTACGCAGGAAGCCCACGTTGAGGGCGAAGGAAGATGGTGCCGGGGAGCTTCAGTTGTGGATATTAACAACGATGGCTGGATGGATATTTATGTTTGTGTTGCAATGGAAAAAGATCCGCAAAAAAGACAAAATCTCCTATATATCAACCAGGGGTTGGATAGTAAGGGAATACCTGTTTTTAAAGAAATGGCCGCTGAATACGGATTGAACGATACATCGCATTCGACGATGGCCGCTTTTTTCGATTACGATAATGATGGTGATTTGGATATGTACATTGCAGTAAACGAAATTTTGCGGGAATACAATCCTTCCGTCTTTCGTCCAAAAATTACAGACGGTTCTTTCCCCAGTACAGGAAGGTTATATAGGAATGACTGGAACCCCGTTTTAAAACATCCGGTTTTTACAAATGTTACCAAAGAGGCAGGTGTTACGATTGAGGGTTATGCCCATAGCGTAAATATTGCAGATTTTAACCGTGACGGATGGAAGGACATATTTGTTACTAACGATTTCAATTCGAATGATCTTTTATATATTAACAATCATGATGGCACTTTTACAGATAAAGCTGCCGCCTATTTCAAACATACATCGGCAAATGGAATGGGCCAGGATGTGATCGATATTAATAATGATGGCCTGGCTGACGTGGTAGAGCTGGATATGAACCCGGAAGATAACTACCGGAAAAAAATGATGTTAGGACCTAATAGTTATCAGCTATATCAAAATAGTGATCTCTACGGATATCAATACCAGTATGTGAGAAATACGCTTCAGTTAAACCAGGGTCCAAGAATAAATTCGGGGGACTCAGTGGGAGACCCGATTTTCAGTGACATCGGTTTCTTTTCAGGTATTTCGCAAACGGATTGGAGTTGGTGTCCTTTGGTTACTGATTTTGACAATGACGGTTTTCGTGATATAATAATTACGAACGGATTTCCGAAGGATGTGACAGATCATGATTTTGTCAGCTTTCGTATGGGTTCGTCAACAATAGCAAGTATGGATTTTACGCTTGCGCAAATACCAACAGTTAAATTGCATAATTATGCTTTTCAAAATAACGGGAATCTGACTTTTAGTGATGTAACTAACAGATGGGGCCTGGGCACGCCAACTTTTTCAAATGGAGCTGCTTACGTCGATCTTGATAATGATGGCGACATGGATATGGTCATCAACAACATTAACGATGAGGCGTCTCTTTATGAAAACACATCTGTAAATTCTGAAAAGCGTTTGCCTCATTATCTCGCAATTAAATTACACGGAGATTCATTGAATAAAAATGGCCTGGGTGCGACAATAGAAATTCATTACGGAGATAAGCAACAGGTGTATGAACAAAGCCCTTACCGGGGTTATTTATCTACCATGCAGATAGAACCTCATTTTGGCCTCGGCAATATCAATGTTGTAGATTCTGTACTCGTAAAATGGCAGGACGGTAAGGAACAAATTTTAGAACATGTTGGCGCAGACGAGACCATAACGATCAATAAAAAAAATGCGAATTACAGGTATTTGCAGCAGTCACTAAAAATAAACAACCATGCATTATTTAAAGACATAACAGACTCTTTGAAAATAAGATATATGGATCCTGACAGCGATTTTATAGATTTTAATATTCAAAAAACTCTTCCACATAAGTTATCCGAGTATGGGCCTGCTCTTGCTGTAGGTGACATGGACGGCAATGGCCTGGATGATATCGTTTGCGGCGGGCCTTTTTACAAAAGCACAGTCATGTTTTTTCAACAAGCGAATGGTAAATTTGTTAGAAAAAATCTACTAACGGGCAAGGACACCCTCGATAAAGATTCAGGAAATGAGGGTATTTTATTATTTGATGCAGATGGCGATGGGGATTTGGATATGTATGTTAGCAGCGGTGGATACCAGGGAGCCAGGAATACAGCTTCTTACCAGGATAAATTATATATTAATGATGGTAAAGGGAACTTTACTGAAGACAAGGCTGCGCTTCCTCAAAATTTTACCAGTAAAATGTGTGTACGGGCAATTGACTATGACAAGGACGGAGACCTGGATCTTTTCGTTTCAGGAAGAGTAGATCCGGGAAACTATCCATCGCCCGTTTCCAGTTTTATATTCCGGAACGATTCAAAGAAGGGCTATGTAAAGTTCACTGACGTTACTGATTCAATTGCACCGCTATTGAAAAATATTGGCCTGGTCTGCGATGCTATGTTTACTGATTTTGATAGTGATGGCTGGCCTGACTTAATACTCGCAGGAGAATGGATGCCGGTAACTTTTCTCAAAAATAATAATGGAATTTTTAAAGAGGTTACTAAGGCAAGCGGGCTGCAAAATAGCATCGGGTGGTGGAACTCTATTGCCTCCGGTGATTTTGATAACGATGGAGATATGGATTACGTGGTGGGGAATCTTGGCCTAAATTCATTTTACAAAGCCAGTGATAAATACCCCGTAAAAATCATTGCCAAAGATTTTGATAATAACGGAACATATGATGCATTTCCTTCCGTGTACCTTCCTTCTTCAGAATCTGATACAGAAAAGAAAGAGTTTCCGGCACAATCACGGGATGATATATTAAAACAAATGATTGGCATAAGAAAGAGATTTGAAAATTATAAGTCTTTCGCGATTGCTCCAATGGATTCTATTTTAACCGAACAAGAGAAGAAAAATGCGTTAAAACTCCATGCGAATTATTTTTCATCGGTTTTATTGAGGAATGATGGTAATGGAAAATTCACAATAGTTAAATTGCCTGTTGAGGCGCAACTATCTTTAATCAATGGTATGTCAGTCGGAGATTTTGATGGGGATGGAAATCTCGATTTGGTCATTAACACAAATGACTATGGTACAGAAGTTAGCCAGGGAAGATATGATGCCTTAAATGGCTTATTACTTAAAGGAGATGGAAAAAATAACTTTAAGGCATTGTCAATTTTGGAAAGCGGAATTTATGTTCCTGGCAATGGAAAAGCTTTGGTTTCTTTAAGAGGAGGCTCGGGAAAATATCTCCTGGCTGCCAGTCAAAATAAAGGGCCGTTAAAAGTTTTTGAACTTAAGAAGGATTTCAAAATGATTAGCTTAAATCCATTTGATGAAACTGCTATTGTTACATTTGCTAATGGTGTTAAGCAAAGGCATGAAATTAATTATGGTTCCTCTTTCCTTTCTCAATCCGCAAGATTTTTGCCAATCGCCGGTAACGTAGTTTCAGTGCAAATAATAAATAATAAGGGTGAAAAAAGAAATGTTGAGCTTCACTAAATGCAATCGATAATAATGATTAAGATCAATGGGGCGGCTCGTAAACACTTTCCTCTCTTTTTAAATAGTTGTTTTCTTTTCCTCCTGATTTCCTGCGAAAATTATCACCGGAACAGTACACATCAAAATGTTTCAATTGCAAGTATAAAAAAGGGGGAGCAATTGGCAAAGACATATTGCCAGACATGCCATATGCTACCTGATCCTTCATCGCTGGATAGTAAAAGTTGGGAAAAGGGCGTGTTGCCTGAGATGGGGCCAAGGCTGGGTATTTTTCATGCTGGTTTTGATGTGTATCCGCGTAGTAATGATAAAGATATTGGCCCCGGTTTTTACCCGTCTCAGCCTGTATTAAATTTAAATGAATGGCAAAATATTATAGATTATTATGGAGCCACTTCTCCTGATTCATTAGCGGGTCAGAATAGGAAAAAGAAAATTAGTATGGGATTAACTTTATTCAAAGCGGAAATACCGTCAATACCCATTAAGAATGCCGCAACATCTTATGTGAAGGTAAACGCTGATGATACGGAGCACCTGATTGTAGTAGGTGATGCGCTTAAACAAAATGTCTATTTCTTTAACAGGCATTTTCAAATAACGGATTCGGTTGCAGATACCGGTCCTGTTGTAGATATTGATTACAGCAAAAATTATTTGCTTGCCTGTAGTATAGGAATTTTAACTCCCAATAACGGCAAATCCGGCAAGATCCGTTTGATAAACAGAACCCCGGGCAATCACTATGAAATGGATACCACATCTTTCATCGATAGTCTTCAAAGACCCGTGCAGGTAACTCCTGTGGATTTAAATAATGATGGGAAGATGGATTACATCATATGTGAATTCGGATTTTTGACAGGTGCCTTGTCATGGATGGAAAATACAGGCAGTAATAATTTTGTAAAACATATTATAAGAAATGTCCCCGGGGCTATTAAAGTATACATACGAGACTATAACAATGATGGCCTGCCGGATATTTGGGCGCTTTTTGCTCAGGGTGATGAAAGCATTTTTCTTTTTACCAATAAAGGAAACGGAGATTTTGACCAACAGCAGGTGTTACAATTTCCACCCGAATATGGCTCATCTTATTTCGAGCTTGATGATTTTAATAAAGATGGTTACCCGGACATAGTTTATACCTGCGGTGATAATGCTGATTATTCAACGGTGTTGAAGCCTTATCATGGAGTTTACATATTTATTAATGACAAGAAGAATCATTTTACCAGGAAATATTTTTTCCCAATAAACGGATGTTATAAAGCTATGGCAAGGGATTACGATGGAGATGGCGACCTTGACATTGCGGCGATATCTTTTTTCGCCGACTATGCACACCAACCGGAAGAAAGCTTTGTTTATTTAAAAAATAATGGTGACTTTAATTTTCAACCGTATTCAATACCTGAAGCAGAAATGGGCAGGTGGCTAACAATGGATGCCGGTGACATAAATGGTGACGGAAGAACTGATCTTATTCTTGGAAATTTTTCCATCGGGCCTTCTATGATGAAACATAAAGTTGACTGGAAACAATCGCCACCATTTATGATTTTAAAAAATACTGGTAAGTAAGTACTATAATTATCTCGTTTATGATTAATAATATCTCGTTTATGATTAATAAAAAATTATTCCGGTTAAAAGTTTTATTTGCATGTATTATATTATTGTTATTGATATCTCTGCCGGGAAAAGCAGATGCACAATCAATTCCCCCATTCCGGATACAGCTCACAAATGGAAAAATAATTACACCGCAAAATTTATCAAAAGAAAATCCTTTACTCATTATTTATTTTGCTCCCGATTGCGAACATTGCCAGGTTTTAATACATGATTTATTGGAACGAATAAATGATTTCAAAAAATCACAAATTGTGCTGGTAAGCTTCGAACCTTTACAAGATGTGATTAATTTTCAAAAGAATTATCACCTGTCAGCCTATCCAAACATAAAATGCGGTACAGAAATACCTGTTTTTTATTTTAAGAATCTTTTCAACCTGACTAAAACTCCTTTCACCGCCTTATATAGCAAAAAAGGCAATTTAATAATATCGTATCAAAACGAAACTCCTTTAGATGAATTAGCCAAATACTTACACCAACTGTGATTCATTTCAATTCTTGTGACAATGCGCATTTTAATTCTAAATAATAGTAGACAGGTCTATTCCTTTTTTCTTTCAAGGTTAAATTACTATTATACCTTATTGAGAAAATATTTTCAAAGAAAAATTAGCTTGTATGCATCAAAACCATAACTTTATGTGTCATTTATGTTTACGCATTGCTTGTCTTCGATGCATCTAACCAATATTTTTTTAACCACTTTTAGATCGCCAGTATGATTATCAAAACTTTTGGGACGGGTAAGAAATTTATGACTTATTTTTTGCCACTTTTTTTTCTCGCATGCTTGTCTATTCCATCTCTCGTTTTCGGACAAACCAAAACGGTTACCGGCAAAGTGACCGGTTCTGATGGCGCTCCGTTGTCGGGTGTTACAGTGCAGGAAGAAGGAGCCTCGGCGGGAACTGCTACCGATGCCTCGGGGAATTTTTCTTTGAATGTAAGTAAGCCGGATGCCACATTGGTAATCTCCTCCCTGGGATATACATCCCAGAATATAGCGTTAGCTGGCCGTTCAACGGTAAATATTATCTTACAGGGCGCTGCAGCCAAAGAACTGGAGCAGGTTGTGGTTATCGGTTACGGTACGGCTAATAAACGGGATCTTACGGGCTCAATAGTAAAAGTAAGTGGAAAGGAAGTTGCTGATAAGCCGAATACGAATCCCGTGGCATCTTTGCAGGGAAAGGTGGCTGGTTTGTCGGTAGTAAACAGCGGTCAGCCAGGCCAGGAACCTGATATCAGGATTCGTGGTACCGGTAGTTTAAACCAGACAAAACCGCTTTATGTTGTTGATGGAATATTTAATGATAATATTAGTTATATAAATCCCGCCGATATTGAATCTATGGAGATATTAAAAGATCCGTCGTCTCTTGCAATATTTGGTGTTCGCGGCGCAAATGGTGTAATTATAATAACTACCAAAAAAGGTAGAGCAGGCAAAACTGCGGTTAATTTTAACTCCTCTATAGGATTCAAGACGATTGTCGACAAAGTGAAATTGACCGATGCCAATGGTTATAAAACGCTTTTTGATGAAGAAAATGCGAATGAAGGTAACCCTCCTTATACCGATTATAACCTGTTTACGGGCAATTCAGATTGGATAGATTTGATATCAAATAAGAATGCAATCATCAATTCAAATAATGTAAGCATATCAAGTGGCACTGATAAAAATAAATTTTACATGAGTGCAGGATATATAAAGGAAGAAGGATTAATCAAATATGAAAACCTGGATAAAATCATCCTTACAATGAGCGATGAATTAAAGGTTAGCAGGGCAATTAAAATTGGCTATAATGTAACGGGATACAGGGCAATGCTTCCGCAATTACATGATTTTTCCGGAGCACTGATAGCAACCCCTATTGTATCGGCTGAAAAAGACAACAGGTTTGGAGTTTATAATAAGCTCCCTGAATTAATCGGTGGGCCACAGATAGGAAATCCTGTGATGGGCGTTGAAGAAACTAAACATACGCAGCTACCTCGTGAACAACGCATACTGGGAAGTATATATGCGGAAATAAATTTTCTTAAAGATTTTACGTTCAGAGCAAACGTACAAGGTGATTTTGGATTCAACGACGGCAGAAGTTACACGCCATTGGTATATGTTTATGCTGCGGAAATTGATACAATTGCACCGCAGGGCGGCTTTACCCGTACGCGTGTGGATCAGTACAAAAGCACCTATCAAAAATTTCAACAGGACTATTTACTTACGTTCAAAAAACAGTTTGGTGAACACGGACTAACAGCCCTTGCAGGATTTACCACTTATTTTGAAGATTTCAGTTCTATTAATGGATCGGTATCTCAATCTACTACCGGAGATCCTATCCCTAATAATAAAAGATGGTGGTATCTCAATGTGTTTCCATATGGAGATCCAACTACAAGAGTTTCCAACTCTGAACAATGGGAGAGAAGTACAGTTTCCGGCCTATTCAGGGTATTGTATAATTATCAGGGAAAATATCTCTTAAATGGTTCCTACAGAAGAGATGGTTCATCTGAAATTTCACCTTCCAAAAGATTCGATGACTTTTGGGCGGTCGGGGGTGCATGGGAAGTTAGTAAAGAAAATTTCATGGCCAATCAAAATATTTTTGACTATTTCAAACTAAAAGCGTCCATTGGTAAATTGGGCAATCAGTACAACGCAGTTCATTATCCTTATTATCCAAATTACGAACCAGGGGCGTCCGCTGTCTTCGGGGAACTTATAGTGCCTGCTTACCAATTAGCATATCGAAATAATCCAACATTGAAGTGGGAAACTGTCAATTCGTACGAGGGAGGAGTTGAACTCGATATGTTAGGCCGTAAACTTCATTTTGACGCTAATTATTATTATAAAAAGACAAATGACTTGCTTGCTTTTGTGAATGACGGAGCGGCACAGTTTTATACTAACTCCGGTTCTATTGAAAATAAAGGATTTGAATTCCAGGCTAGTTGGTCTAACACTCTTAAATCGGGTTTTGGATATAATTTCTCAGGCAACATTACCACTATTAAAAATAAGGTATTATCCATTTTTAGGCCAGGGTATTCAATTGGCGAGGGTCAGTCAGTATCGGAAGCAGGCCTGCCAATTGCATATTTTTACGGATGGGTTGTTGACGGCGTTTATCAGTCGAATGCTGATAAGGGAAAGAGTCCCGACGCATCTTATTTTGGAGCGTACGGGCCGGGCGATCTCAAGTACAAAGATCTCAACGGTGATAACATTATCAACGAAAAGGACAGAACATTACTTGGCAATCCTACTCCCGATTTCACGTACGGTTTTTCAGCCAGTGCCAATTATAAAGGCTTTGATATTGGAGTGGATTTCCAGGGAGTGTATGGAAATGAAATTTGGAGGGCTTTTGGAAATGGAAACAGCTTTGCACAATTTAATTACCGCCAAGACAGGCTTGACAGATGGACCGGCCCCGGCACATCCAACTGGGAACCGCGTGTTGGTGATTTCGGAATCAACAAAGTAAATTCTACCTATATGATCGAAGACGGTAGTTATTTACGCATAAGAAATGTACAATTAGGATATACTTTTAATTCTAACCTTTTAAATAAAGCTCACATAAATTCCTTACGTATATACGTCAGCGGGCAAAACCTGAAAACATGGAAAAATAATTCAGGCTTTACTCCTGAGGCAGGCGGTTCGGCAATAGCTTTTGGAATAGATAATGGGGGATATCCAATTCCTGCTATAACAACCGTTGGCTTAAATCTTACGTTTTAATAAAGTAAAACTGAAATACTATGAAACAGAATTTTTATAAACTTGGATTTTTTGCTTTCATACTTACGCTTTTGATCGCGGCAAGTGGGTGTAAGAAATTTTTGGATCGCAAACCCTTAGGTGTGGCAGTGGATGGTGATCTGACTGTGGGAGGAGTGGAAGGGAAGGTATTTGGGCTTTATGGAAAATTGAGAGACGAAGCCGGTATGTCAGATCTTTCTACGCTTTTTTTTAAAAGTATTCGTTCCGACGATGCTCAAAAGGGCAGTATTCCAGGTGACATTGGCGAACTGACCGATGGGATGGATAAATTTCAGTATTCCAAAGATCATTGGCTCTTGAATGGTTATTGGGATGGCCATTTCAATTTTATTTATGCCTGCAACGATGTATTGAATGAGATAGATTCAACCGGCCTTTCAGATCCTGGCAGCTTGATTAATGAAGCCGAGGCCAAATTTATGAGGGCCTATGCCTATTTTGACCTGGTAAGGGATTATGGCGAAGTGCCCATTATTGATTTTAAAGTATATCAGCCGGGGGATGCTAATGTGGCAAAGAACAGCGTGGCTGAAATATATGCATTCATAGATGCCGATCTTCAATTTGCGGAAGCAACTTTGCCATTAACTTGGGGCAGTCAATTCCCGGGAAGGGTTACAAAGGGGGCCGCGAATACTTTACACGCAAAGACCATGCTTTATCGTAAAGACTGGGCGGGTGCTTTAGCAAAATGTGAGGAGGTAATTAACTCAAACCAGTATGCATTATTAAGTAGTTATTCCGATTTCTTTAAAGAAAGCGGCGAAAATTCAAGCGAATCTATTTTTGAAATTCAACTTTATGAAAGTGCAAACGGCTCACAGGTTTTTGGTAACTCGTATAATCAGGTACAAGGTATTCGCGGTTCAGGCGACTGGGACCTGGGCTGGGGTTTTAACGTACCCACTACAGCTTTGGACGCTTCATATGAGACCGGAGATCCGCGAAGAAGTGCAACAATTCTATATGAAGGACAACCAGATGGCATTTATGGCAGAACGATACCCTTGGGCCTTGCGCAGCCGATGTGGAACAAGAAGGTGTACACAGACCCGGCAAGGCAGGCGGCCACCGGTGACCGGTTCAGTCAATGGCTTAATGTTCGTGTATTGCGATACGCAGACGTATTGCTGATGGCAGCTGAAGCCGCTAATGAAGTTGGCGGGGCAGCCAATACCACAAAAGCGCTGGACTACCTGGAACAGGTGAGAGCAAGGGCCAGAGGAAGTAATCCTGTTTTGCCTGAAGTTACTACCACAGATAAGGATATGCTTCGCACTGCCATTAAGAAAGAACGACGAGCGGAATTTGGCATGGAATGGGAACGCTTTTACGACTTAGTTCGTTGGGTGCCCGCTACGGATGGGATTGATGCAATTACTGTGCTTGGTCCGTTAGGATATACGAATAAGCACCGCTACTACCCACTACCACAAAATGCTTTGGACAAGAACCCACAGTTAGTGCAAAATCCCGAATGGTAATTTTAAGAATTAAAAATCGAAACATGGAAAAAATTTTCAGTAAAATTCTTCATTTATGTGTTGTGGTTATTTTATTTATGTCCTGCCAAAAGCTTGAAAGACCGGCTCTTGGTGATTATCCTAAGGATCCGCCAACACCGCCCTATAATCCGGAAAAAAGCTTTTTTGCTTTCGAAAATAATACAACAGACGGTGGGGAAGATCAATTGGCAGGTACGGCTTCTAATACGAGTTATGTTGCCGGTATTACAGGACAAGCTTTAAAAATAGGTGCAGGCGGGTACTTTGTTTCTGACCTGGCCGGTACTAATACCGACCCGAACGGATTTGTAAGTGTTCCTCTTGATACCATAAGTAATCTTGGCAGCTTTACCGTTGCATTCTGGATGAATGGGGCAGGAGCATCAGGCGGAGGTCCGATTACGGACGGAGCACAGGGAATTTTTGCAATCTCCTCGAGTGATCAGTTTTGGGGTAACCTCGAGATATTTTTGGAAAACTACAACGATCCTATGGATCCTGATGCCGTGTGGTTGAAAATTCATATGTTTAATGCGAATGTAAGCGGTGGCGGTGAAGAATGGACCGCTGATGATAATACAAAATTGAATGGCGTTTTAAATAAATGGACGCATATAACATTAACCTATGATGCCTCCACTTCAATGCTAAGCTTGTATAAAGATGGCGTGCCCACCGCTATAAATAACAAAGTGCTGGGCGGCGGCAATTATGGCGAAATAAAGTTCAATAATGTTTCAGGAATGGTAATAGGCAGCTTTGCTTTTCAGACTGATCCGTCATTAACGAACCATGGCCCCGAGCCATGGGCTAAGTCATTTAACGGAGCATTGGACCAATTCCACATTTATAATAAAGCATTAAGTGCTTCAGAGGTAAACGATTTATTTACGTCAAAACAGTGATAAAATATCTTTAATTGCTGGCCGGAGATAGATTTTACTTATCTCAAGGTATCGATAACCGGAAGAAGTATTTAACTCCCAGACTTTGGCTTCCAAATCCGTCGCCAAACAAATAACCTGTATCTTTACCTCGATATAATTTTAAATGAAATCATTTGCGATGCCTTCAAAAAGGCTGATGATTGTTTGTCTCTTTCTTTCATTAATAATTTTTAATTCCTGCCGCAATTCAGACACTTTATTTTCCCGTTTATCTTCTTCTGAAACGAATATCAGTTTTGAAAATAAGTTAGAAAAAAGAGACCTGTTCGGTATTTTATACTATTTGTATTATTACAATGGCGGTGGGGTGGCAATCGGTGATATTAATAATGATGGCCTGCCTGATATTTATTTTACAGCCAACAGTTATGGGCATAACAAACTTTATTTAAATAAGGGCAATTTTCAATTTGAAGATATAACTGATGAGGCAGGAGTGGCGGGCACCGCAGACTGGTGTAGTGGTGTTACGATGGCAGATGTAAATGGGGATGGCCTTTTGGATATTTACGTATGTGCTGTAGCGAATCATCATAATCTAAAGGGTCGGAATATGCTTTTCATAAACAACGGTTCTTCGCAGGGCGCAAACAGTAAGTATAAAGGAAATATTACATTCACTGAAAGTGCTGCACAATATGGATTGGATTTTTCGGGGTTTACTACACAGGCAGTCTTTTTTGATTATGACCACGATGGGGATCTTGATTGCTATCTTTTAAATCAATCTCACAATCCAAATAAAAATATTGTTGATACAGCCAATCGCAGAAAATTGGATGTGTATGCAGGAGACAGGCTTTACAGGAATGATATGAATACCAATAATAAAAAGTTTACTGATGTATCGGCTGCGGCGGGTATTTATCAAAGCGATTTAGGTTATGGATTAGGGTTAGCTGTAGCCGATATTAATAATGATGGATGGGATGATATTTATATTGGAAATGATTTTCATGAAAACGATTATTACTACGTAAATAACGGCGATGGAACATTTGCTGAAAGTGGTGCAAAAGTTTTTAATCACTACAGCCGTTTCAGCATGGGCAATGACGTGGCCGATTTTAACAATGATGGCCAACCCGATATCGTGACGGTTGACATGCTTCCTCAAAACGAAAAGGTTTTAAAGACTTATGGAAGCGATGAGAATAAGGATATTTATAAATTTAAAATTATCGATAACGGGTACCAGTACCAATACTCTAAGAACTGTTTACAAATTAATAATGGAGGCGGCACCAGTTTCAGCGAAACAGGTTTGTTAAGTGGAATTTCGGCTACCGATTGGAGCTGGAGCCCGCTTCTTGCTGACTTTGACAATGATGGTAATAAAGATTTATTTATTTCAAGTGGTATTGTAAAACGTCCCGTGGACCTTGACTATGTGAAATTTATTTCTGATTTATATATGCACAAAGCTTTGAATACTTCGGATAAATATGATGATATGGCATTGGAAAAAATGCCTGATGGAAGTTCTCATCCATATTTGTACAAAGGCGACGGGCATTTGTCTTTTAAAGATATGTCGGACGAATGGGGAACCGGGGATATGAAAGGATACTTTAATGGCGCCGCTTATGCCGATTTAGATAATGATGGCAATCTCGATTTGGTAATAAATGCACTTAACACCCCTGCAGTTGTTTTAAAAAATAATGCTCCGAAGAAAAATTATATTTCAATATCATTCAAGGGGCATGATCTCAATACTTTCGGTATCGGTTGTAAAGCCTACGTTTTTGAAAAAGCAAAATCCGGCAGTTCACACATGCAGTATCAACAACTGATGCTTACAAGAGGATTTCAATCTTCATCTGATACCCGGCTTCATTTTGGATTAGACTCAGTATCTGTTGTTGACAGTATTCTAATTGTATGGCCAGATCAAAAATTCCAGGTTTTAAAAAATATCCGGGCTAATAAACAGCTTACCATTTTTCAAAAAGATGCCTCAGGAAAATTTAGTTACTCCAGCTATTTCTTGCCTTCACCAAATTATTTTAACAACGTTAGCGATTCGATACACATTAAATGGAAACACCATGAGGATAATTTTGATGATTTTAATGTGCAATATTTAATACCGCATGCAGAATCTACAAGGGGCCCTAAAATAGCTGTTGGTGATGTGAACGGCGATGGTCTGGATGATTTTTATGCCTGTGGAGCTCTGGGTCAGCCTGGTGCTTTAATGATTCAGCAAAAGAATGGTGCATTTATTTCTGCAGATACTTCAATATTTAATAAAGACGCACAATGCGAAGATGTAGATGCTTTATTTTTTGATGCTAACGGTGACGGCTATACTGATTTGTACGTGGTAAGCGGGGGAAATGAATATTCCGGAAATAACAGTCTCCTTTCAGACCGGTTGTATATTAATAATGGTAAGGGCAATTTTACCAAATCAGAAAATTCCTTACCACCCGTATTTGAAAATAAATCCTGCGTAACAGCATCGGATGTAGATAAGGATGGCGATATGGATTTATTTGTTGGCAATCTTGCCAATGCGACAGCTTATGGTATTCCACAAACATCCTTTTTATTAATCAATGATGGTAAAGGAAATTTCACGATAGACAATAGCAGAACCATCCAGCTTGCCAATATTGGAATGGTTACATCTGCGGCATTTGCTGATATAAATGAAGACGGCTGGCCGGATTTAATTGTAGCCGGGGAATGGATGCCGGTGACTATTTTCATAAACAAAAACGGAAAGTTTGAAAAAAGCGACATTCCCGCGTCCACAGGTTTATGGCAAACTGTTTTTATGGATGATGTAAATGGCGATGGTCATTTGGATATACTTGCCGGAAACTGGGGTTGTAACAATAAATTCTGGGCAGGCAAAGACGGACCTTTGCGCTTGTACGTAGATGATTTTGATAAAAATGGTAAGATGGACCAATTAGTATCCTACATGGAGAATGGGATAGAGTATCCCTTCCTGGCAAAAGATGAAGTGGAGCGACAATTGCCACAATTGAGAAAGCACTATTTATTATATTCAGATTATGCAGGAGTATCTATGAAAGACGTTTTTTATGGATGGATCGATACGACAAAACCATTGCTTGCCGAAAGATTAGCGTCAGCCGTTTTTTATGGAGATGGTAAAGGTAATTTTTCAATTCGTGATTTGCCGACGAACCTCCAGTTGGCTCCGGTGTTTGCTTTTCAAAAAATTGATAATGGTTCCTCAACAAAAAAGAAATATTTATTGGGTGGCAATTTTTTTGATGTAGTGCCTTACGAAGGCAGGTACGATGCACAACCGGTTGCAATTTTTGAGAGCGATAAAAATGATACAGTTAAGTGCATTCCACAGGAAAAGCTGTCGGAAATAAAAGGCCAGGTAAGAGATATAAAATTACTTCGCACAGCAGAACATGGAAAAGTAATAATGGTTGCGAGAAACAATGACAGCATTATCGTACTGACCAATAAAAAGCAATGATAGGTGCAATGAACTTTTTTTCCAGGAAAAATATAAGTATGCAGATCTACCATTCTTTTAAAAGGGATATCAGAAAACGCAATTATTCCTTTTGGATTGGGGTAATATTTATTGTAGTCGCCGGCTGCGGTAAAAAATCGTCCTCAGAACCACCGCCATCACCACCGGCTCCGCCATCGTTCATTTCTAAAATGATAACTATAGATGGCAAGCAGGAAACTTCCCTGGACTATGATGTCAATAGAAATCCATTAATTAAGTTTTCTTTTTCTACATCAATCGATAAGTCTTCGGTACCAGGTAACTTGGCCTTTAACGACAACACCGGTACAACTGTTGCTTTTAATGCATCATATTCTAATGGAGATAGCATCGTGATAGTTCAGCCGTCACCTTTTCTGAACTATTTTACCAAATATGCCATCAATGTATCATCAGGGCTAAAATCAAAAGCAGGCGGAAATCTAAAAACGCCTGTTACTTTAAATTTCATAACTCAAATTGATTCATCAGATAAATTTCCACGCATTTCAGACGATGATTTATTTGATCTTGTGCAGAAACGAACGTTCAAATACTTTTGGGATTTTGGGCATCCTGTCTCGGGAATGGCGAGAGAAAGAAATTCCTCCGGAGATGTAGTAACTACTGGTGGTACAGGCTTTGGTGTTATGAGTATTATTGTTGCTGTTAACAGAAATTTTATTACCCGGGCTGAAGGTTTGGACAGAATTAATAAGCTTGTAACTTTTTTGAAAGACGAATGCACCCGGTATCATGGTGCGTTTTCACATTGGATAAACGGAGCGACAGGTGCGACAGTTCCTTTCAGTCAATTAGATGATGGTGGTGATTTGGTTGAGACATCTCTGCTAATGGAAGGATTGTTATGTGCCCGTCAATATTTCAATACTGCAGATGCGAATGAAGCAGCCCTTCGTGCCAATATTAATACATCTATGGAACGGAATTGAATGGAACTGGTTTCGGCAGAATGGACAAAATGTATTGTATTGGCATTGGAGCCCTGATTATAATTTCCAGATAAACCAGCCAATAACCGGATGGGATGAAGCTTTGATTGTATATGCTCTTGCAGCATCTTCCAATACTGATTCTATTTCTTCAGAAGTATATCACGAAGGCTGGGCATTAAATGGAAATATAAAGAATGGCAGTAGTTATTATAATATTCAGTTGCCTCTTGGTCCCAACTTTGGCGGCCCGTTGTTTTTTGCTCACTATTCTTTCCTCGGGATCAACCCACATGACCTTACTGACATTTATGCCAATTACTTTACACAAAATACTGCACAGAGCTTAATCAACTATAACTATTGCGTAGCCAACCCCAATAATTATTATGGATATAGCTCTATGAATTGGGGGCTCACCGCCAGCGATGATAATGTATCAGGATACAATGCACATTCACCAACTAATGACGATGGTGTAATAACACCTTCGGCAGCCATTTCGTCATTACCTTATACCCCCGTTCAATCATTGGAGGCATTGCGATTTTTCTATTATATACTCGGTGATAAATTATTTAAAGAGTATGGATTTATTGATGCATTCAATTTAAAGGATACGTGGTTTGCAGATTCTTTTTTGGCAATTGACCAGGGACCTGAAATTGTGATGATTGAAAATTATAGAAGTGGCCTTCTCTGGAATTTATTTATGAGTTGTCCTGAAATAAAAAGAGGAATGAAGCAGCTGGGGTTTCAAAGTCCGAATCTATAAGTGAGTTGTTATGTTTGAGTGCGTGAGTAAAAAAGCGATGTATTGATAGAAAACTTTATTGATGATGGAAATAGTATCTAAAAAACGATACAGATTAACACCTCCATCGACATCATCCAATAAAGTACCAGAAAAATTTTATAGCCGCTAAGATAGATTCATAATGAGCTAGGGAATAAGATCACCGTCCTCATCGGCCTGCTCATACACAATTTCACCGTTTATACAAACTTTCAATTGATAATTCATTATATCGTTGTCAACTTTAATGCTGGTGATTGCATACAAATGTCCCTGGAATATTTCAGTAAGTTTAAGTACCAGTTTGGGAGGTACATAATTCGTCAAAACGGGGATGGAACCAGGCCTGCCAGGGCAAAGATCCGGCCAGGTATGGTATACAACTTCCGAATCAATTAATGGTACGATTAAATTATCCACAGTAACTGAATTAATTGATGGAGCCACGATAAAGTCTTTTGGCGGAATTGTATTTCTCACACGGGAAACGATGTTGACTGCGGGCTCAACCGGCTCGGTTACTAGTTTAGTTGAGTCACTTGCTGGTTTTGCCGGCCTTGCGTTTCTATTAATATTTGATCTGTCCTCATAATGTAGATATTGGGCAGACAAACTACTAGCAGTTAAAATTAGAAGGATAGCAATAAGGCTTTTCATAACGCCTGTAAATTAACACATATATTCCCGATCGATAATTGTGAAAAGGATTTTTTTTTGCACATTAGCATTTTCTTTACTTTTTCAAAATAGTATAAGTTTTAGCCTGGATAATAAAGTTGATATTGTTCAGCTAAACCCCTACCACTGACAGGAAGAGGTGGATAGTAAATTGAACAGTAATCATATAACCCTGGAAGTAATAAGGCTCAATGTAAATATCTGCACGGTTTTTGGAGTAATAAAAAAACTGCTAACAAATAATGCTCTGTTAGCAGTTTCTAAAAATTGCATTTAATTACATAGCAGGCATCGGCGCAATTTCTCTTACTTCAATATTTCCCTCATTGGCAATGTGTGGACAATCTTTTGCAATTTTCACTGCTGCATCAATACTGTCGGCTTTTACGATCAGGTAGCCACCTACAGTCCCTTCTTTTGCAGAGGTTACCGCATCATTACTAACCGATTTTGCGGAGACTGTTTTGCCCCCGCCCACCAAAGGTAAACCGCCAACTAATGAACCGTTTTTTCCAAGTTTACCCATGTAAGCGCCCCATGCCTGCATTTCAGCTTTGTTTTCAGCTTCTGTTTTGCCGGACATTGGTTTTCCGCCGCGTAATAATAATAAATACTCTTTCATTTTCTTTGATTTTTATTTTTAGTGAATAATTTCTGGTTTATCTGTAATCCGCCTGCGCTATTGCGCAGCTCACTTAATATTATTTACTTCAAGATCTTGCTGATAGCCTTTATACTTCAGTAGAGGATTTCTTCATAACTATAAATGATTTTGAGAATGACGAATGAAAATGATGTTTTTGGACAATTCGCAATCTTTATTTCTGATTTTTTTGATATTGCAAATAGTCTACAGAATAATTCCAGTTTGCGGAGATAAACTTTTGCAGTAGTACCTTTGTTAATAACTTCGTAAGCAAAACCTGGCTACAATGGTCTCGATAAAATGCCGGCATAATTTCATGCTTATAAAAAATACAATGGCAAAACCCTCTGCTTTAGCTGTGAATATTATCAAAGTAAATGAATCCGGTGTTCGACAGGAGAGAGATATGCTTGCCGTAGAAGAGCCCTTGGAAATTCGCATTGGTTTTGGCGGGCAAAATCAAAGAAAGGAAAAAAATATTTCGGTAACCATGAGGACACCTGGCAATGATTTTGAGCTTGCAGTCGGTTTTTTATTTACAGAAGGCATCATAAAAAATTCAGGCGATATTCAATTAGTAAAACATTGCGGAGATTCAGATTCAAATGGAAATGTGATTAAGGCAGAATTGAAGAGTGATGTGGTGGTTGAATTAAATAAGCTGGAAAGAAATTTCTACACAACATCCAGTTGCGGAGTATGTGGCAAATCTTCTATCGAGGCGATAAAAACGGTGTGTCATTTACCCCATACCGTTAGTAGGGATATTAAAGTGTCTCCTGAAGTAATTTGCACCTTACCGCGGACTTTAAGGCACAGGCAGAATGTCTTCGAATTCACAGGAGGTCTTCACGCATGTGGGCTTTTTAATAATTCAGGAGAACTTTTACTATCGAGGGAAGACGTTGGCAGGCACAATGCCCTGGACAAGCTCATCGGCGCCGCATTGCAGCAATCAATGTTTCCTTTGGACAGAGGCGTTTTATTGTTAAGCGGTAGAGCGAGTTTTGAGCTGATTCAAAAAGCATGGATGGCGGGCATTAAAATAATCGCTGCAGTTGGTGCGCCATCAAGCCTTGCAGTAGAAATGGCGGAACAATGCCAGATGACCCTCATCGGTTTTTTGAGAAACGAAACTTTTAATATTTATTCAGGTGCAGACAGAATAATGAAAAATCACATTTCTGTCGAGGATATTTAAATAGTAAAGAAAGATGAGTGGATGAGATAAAATATACACTTATGAAAATTCGCATCAAGGGTAATAGCATCCGTTTAAGATTATCAAAGTCTGAAGTTGATTTGTTCGCTTCACAAGGGTTTGTGCGGGAAAAAACGGAATTTGAAAATGGCACCTTCTTTTATATGGTTAAAAATACTACTGCTGAAAACTTATCTGCAGATTTTATTAATGGAGATGTTACTTTATTTGTGCCTGAGCCACCTGGCAAAGAAATGGACGACAACAAATCTTGTAGGTCTCGAGCACAATATGCCGCTTACAAATGGTAACTGCTTATATATTTTGCTGGAAAAAGATTTTAAGTGCATTGATGCTATTATAACCGAAGATCAATCCGATTATTTTGAAAATCCTGCTAAATCCTGCTAATCATGGATAAAGGAATTGAACAGACCCATCACGAAAATCCTGAAAAATTTACTGGTGATGTAAAAATAAAAAATCCCGGGAAAGTTGCCGCTGGTGTTGAAGCTGTGTACCATAGTGGTAAAAAGGTGTTTTCCAAAGCAGGAATAGTTCGTGGCATGAAAGCGTTGCTGGCATTAAATCAAAAGGGTGGCTTTGATTGTCCATCCTGCGCCTGGCCTGATCCTGATGATGACCGATCTTCCATTGCTGAATATTGTGAGAATGGCGCGAAAGCTGTTGCGGATGAAGCAACCACTAAAAGCCTTCGGCCCGGATTTTTCGCAAAACATTCTGTGCATAAATTATCAGAACTGGACGATTATCACATTGGAAAAAATGGTCGTATTGCACAGCCAATGTATTTGCCAAAAAAGGGGACACATTATCAGCCAATAAAATGGGATGATGCATTCAACTTAATCGCTTCCCACCTAAACGGACTTTCCAACCCAAACGAAGCGATATTTTATACATCTGGGCGTACCAGCAATGAAGCTGCATATTTGTACCAGTTATTCGTAAGAGAGTACGGAACAAATAATCTTCCCGATTGCTCCAATATGTGCCATGAATCTACAAGCTCGGCATTAGCGGAAGTGTTGGGCATTGGTAAGGGCTCTGTAAAGTTGGAAGATTTTTATCAGGCTGAAGTAATTATGATAATCGGGCAAAACCCGGGAACCAATCACCCCCGAATGCTCACCGCATTGCAAAAGGGCCGGGATAACGGTGCAACTATCGTTTCAGTAAATCCTTTAAAAGAAACGGGACTACTTGGTTTTAGTAACCCTCAAAAACTTAAAGGAGTTTTACAAATAAATACAAAACTTACGGATATTTTTTTACAGGTAAAACTTAACGGAGACCAGGCATTGCTTAAAGCAATAATGTATTTATTGCTGAAAGAGGAAGATAAAAATCCGGGCGGAGTTTTTGATCATGAATTCATAAATGAATGTACTTCAGGATGTGAAACCTTTATTTCACGATTAAGGTTAAACGATCTTGACGCCCTCTTAGATACAGCTGGTATTCCGTTGCAAAAGGTAACCGAGGTGGTTGAGCTTTTAACGAAAAAAAGCAAAATTATTATTTGCTGGGCCATGGGAATTACCCAACATAAAAATGCCGTGGACACCATAAAAGAAATTGTGAATCTCCTTTTGTTAAAAGGTAGTATTGGTAAACCGGGAGCAGGTACTTGCCCGGTTCGTGGTCATAGTAATGTGCAGGGCGATCGTACAGTAGGCATATGGGAAAAACCTAAAAAGGAATTGCTTGAAAGAATAAAAGAAGTCTATGGTTTTGAACCACCGCGTCCGGATGGATATGATGTAGTGACCTCTATTGAGGCTATGCACAAAGGCAAGGCAAAAGTCTTTTTTGCAATGGGTGGGAATTTTCTATCTGCTGCTCCTGATACTAATTACACAGCCGGAGCCCTTAGGAGGTGTGAGCTTACTGTTCATGTTTCCACCAAACTCAACCGGAGCCATCTTGTTCATGGCAAAGAAGCACTTATTCTTCCCTGTTATGCCCGCTCAGATAAGGATGAGCATGATGGTATTGCGCAATTTGTTTCCTGCGAAAACTCGACAGGTGTTGTGCAAATGTCTAAGGGAATTTTGAAACCGGTGTCTGGCGATTTATTGAGTGAGCCAGTTATCGTTTGCAGGTTAGCAAAAGCAACCTTAGGTAATCGTTCTGTGGTTGACTGGAATAAATACGAGAAAAATTACGACTATATCCGCGATGATATTGAAAAAGTAATAAAGGGATTTGATAATTATAATGTCCGGGTAAGAAGCAAAGGCGGCTTTTATTTACCCAATGGTGCCCGAATAAGGGAATTTCATACTTCTGATAATAAAGCACATTTTTCCGTAACGAATCTTTATGTTTCTGAATTGGGGGAAGACGAGTTAATAATGATGACCATTCGCAGCCATGACCAGTTTAATACCACTATATATGGATTAGACGATCGCTACCGGGGTGTTCTCAATGAAAGACGTGTCGTATTTATGAATGAAAAGGATATTTTCAAAGCCGGGTTAAAAGCCGGTGATGTTGTCGATCTGTATAACACATCCAATTCAGTGCAACGGGTAGCACGTAAGTTTATCGTTGTTGCGTACGATATTCCGGAAAAATGTATCGCTACTTATTTTCCTGAAGCTAATGTGCTGGTTCCTATAAACAGCGTGGCAGATGTGAGTAACCAACCGGCGTCGAAGTCAGTGGTGGTAAAAGTGAGGAAGCATTCTAAATAATTCGGTCATTTTGTTTGAATTGTATCAGCAATCCGCAAGCTACCAGGTCGCCAAACAAGCCCTGTTTTCCTGTATCTTTATGTTATAAAATTTCGATTGTTTGCTTATAAAGAAATATTTTATTACGCTGCTCCTTTTTATTGTTTTCGGCTTTTCTTTCTCGCAAAAACGGAAGAATGCTGCTGAGAATATTTCTTCTTCTATTCAAAAAAATCTTTCTGATTCACAGTTGGTTGAGCTTGTGCAAAAACAAACATTTCGCTACTTCTGGGATTTTGCAGATCCTGTTAGTGGAATGGCAAGAGAACGAAGCAACGTTACGGACTATGGCCATGAAGTAGCTGCGGTTGGCGGTACGGGGTTTGGTGTCATGTCAATTATTGTAGCGGCAGAAAGAAAATGGATTACAAGAGATACTGCCGCAGGACGGCTATTACGACTGGCAAAATTTCTTCTCAAAGCAAATAAGTATCACGGTATATTTCCACACTGGTTAAATGGCGAAACGGGTAAAACAATTCCATTTAGCTCCAAAGATGACGGGGGAGATATTGTTGAAACTTCGTATTTAATGCAAGGCTTGCTTTGTGCACGTGAGTATTTTAACCAGGATAATCCAAAAGAGAGGCAATTGAGGCAAAGAATTACATGGATGTGGAATGACGTAGAATATAATTGGCAAACCCGGGGTGGAATAAGTGTACTGTACTGGCACTGGAGTCCTAATAATGGATGGGCCATGAACGCGGAGATAAGAGGCTGGAATGAATGTCTTATTGCATATGTCCTCGCAGCCTCCTCGCCACAACACTCTATTGAAAGAAATGTTTACGATCGTGGCTGGGCAGTCAATAACAATTTTAAAAACGGGAAAAAATTTTACGATTATACCCTACCGTTAGGTTATGATTACGGCGGTCCACTTTTCTTTGCCCACTATTCTTTTTTGGGTTTAAATCCTCAGGGGTTAAAGGACCGGTACGCTGATTACTGGGTGCAAAATCAAAATCACACACTGATTAATCATGCTTATTGTGTTGACAATCCCCAACATTATAAAGGTTACGGCCCCGGTTGCTGGGGTCTTACAGCCTGTGATACCTACAATGGCTATAATGCTTATTCACCCACGAATGATGCAGGCACTATTGCACCTACCGCGGCACTTTCCTCATTCCCCTATACGCCTGAATATTCTATGAAAGCATTGAAACATTTTTATTTTGACCTTGGCGATAAGATCTGGAGCGAATATGGTTTCGTAGATGCATTCAATGAAACAAAAAACTGGTATGCCCAATCGCATCTTGCTATTGACCAGGGACCAATAATTGTGATGATTGAAAATTACCGTTCCGGATTGTTGTGGAAGCTTTTTATGAATATTCCCGAAGTGCAGAATGGCTTGAAAAACTTGGGATTCGAAAGTCCGTATATAAAATGATATTTAATGCTACGACTGCTGTTAGTTGCTTTAATAGTTTACACGGGAGCCACTGCTCGGGAGCGCTTGTACGATTATGCCAATTTGCGATAGTATGATGGAAAACAATTATTATTTTACCAACGTATCGTCTAAATCCCCGTCTTTTGTAAAGAGCGATGGCCACCGGTTACCGGTAAACGAAAAAATATTTAATACGCCGGACAATGCTCGACAGCTGGAATATGTAAACGGAAAAGATGGCACATGGAGTGCCAATATCTTCAGAGAAGATATAAGGGGACAGGATCATTTTAAAGCTGTTGAAATATTTTACTTTCAGAATTTATCCAACTGCAGATATGGTACAAAAGGAATTTCCATCGGTACGTCTAATTATGGAAAATTTTTATGGGGCGCATATGGTTTTCGTGATGCATTTAATTTAACTGAAAACTGGTGTTCACAAATTTATATGAGATTGAACCAGGGGCCAACGGTTGCTATGAATTGAAAACTACAGAACGGCCTTATTATGGAAATTATTTATGCGGAACCGAGATAAAGGAAGTTTAAAAAAATTGAAATAAGCATTACAGAATTATTGTCAGAATCTTATTAACGAATCCTCATGGTACATAAAACTGTTTTTACTCTTCTTTCTCTTCTTTTTAATCAGCTTTTATTTGCTCAAAAACAACACCGGCCTGTCGCTTTGCAGAATTCTATTCAGCCTGTTGGAATTATTGAGGATGTAACAGATTCAACATTACTTGATATTGTTCAACGCCAAACTTTTCGTTTTTTCTGGCACTTTGCTCATCCTATAAGCGGATTAGCCAGGGAAAGGGATAACACCGTAAAAGCAAATTATTACTGGGATTACATCAATGAAGCGAACGATGAACCAAATTTTAGTAAAGGAACATTTGGCCCGGAAGCATGTGCGATAGGGGGGACAGGATTTGGAATTCTGTCAACAATTGTAGCAGTCAATCGCGGATGGATTGGAAGAGATACCGCATTAAAACGCCTCGTAAAGATGGTTGATTTTCTAATTAAGGCTGATTGTTATCATGGTATCTATCCCCATTTCATGAATGGATCAACAGGTAAAACAATTCCTTTTGGAAGATTAGATGACGGCGCAGACATTGTTGAGACATCCTATTTATTTATGGGATTGTTGTGTGCAAGAGAATATTTTAATGGCGATACTCCCCTGGAAAAATATTTTAGGAATCGTATAAAACAAATGTGGGATGTTGCAGACTGGAACTGGCATAGCAAAGGAGATGATAAATTTTTATACTGGCATTGGAGTCCGGACAATGATTTTGATATGAACTTTCCTGTGTATGGATATGATGAGGCTTTGATAACCTACATAGTTGCCGCATCATCACAGTGGCATCCTATATCAAAAGAATTATATGAAAATTCATGGGTGAAAAGCGCAAGCTGGAAAAATGGTAAATCCTATTACGGTATAACCCTACCCATGGGAAATTTTTATGGCGGCGGCCCGTTGTTTTTTGAACAATATACTTACATGGGGATTGATCCTAACGGTCTAAAAGATGATCACGGCATTGATTACGAAGAGCAAACAAAAAATCACACACTCATTAACCGGGCTTACTGTATTGATAATCCGAAAAAGTATAAAGGTTACGGAGAAAATTGCTGGGGACTTACTGCCGGCGATAGTTATAAAGGTTATGTTGCTCATTGCCCGGAAGTAGACTTGGGTGTTATACAACCCACCGCAGCATTATCTTCTTTTCCCTTCACGCCGCAATACAGCATGGAAGCATTAAAACATTTTTACTATAATTTGGGAAATAAAATATGGAGTGAATATGGCTTTGCAGATGGTTTTAGCGAAACACATAACTGGTACGCTAAAACGCACCTTGCAATTGATGAAGGCCCGATTGTTGTGATGATTGAAAACTATCGTACAGGATTAATTTGGAAATTATTTATGAATATTCCTGAAATTCAAAATGGACTTAAAAGATTAGGGTTTACGAGTCCTTATATAAAATAATACAGGATGAAAATTGTTTTTATTTCGATTGCGTTTATAGCATTATTGAGCAACATTACTGCAGCGCAGGACACATCATTGTATGAAAGACATTTATTTATTCAGGAAAATGATACATTACCGTATCGTTTATTGTTACCGTTAGATTATAACCCTAAAAGGAAATATCCATTAATGTTATTTCTTCACGGGGCGGGTGAAAGAGGAAATGATAACACGGCACAATTGGCTCATGGCGGCGATTTCTTTTTAACTGATAATTTTCGCAGTCACTACCCTGCAATCACGGTATTTCCGCAATGTTCCCGGGATAGTTACTGGAGTAACGTAGATATTACAACCGATTCAATTACTCACAAAAGAACATTTACTTTTAAACCGGGCGGCGAGCCTACAGTAGCAATGATGCTATTGCTGGCATTCGTAAAAGACCTGCAGAAAAAATACAAGCTGAGTAAAAATAGATTATATGTTGGTGGTCTTTCAATGGGTGGTATGGGAACTTTTGAGATCGTACGTCGTATGCCTAAAAAATTTGCGGCGGCAATTGCGATATGTGGTGGAGCGGACTCTTCAACCGCAAAACAAATAAAAAATTGCGCCTGGTGGTTACTTCCATGGATTAAAGGATAATGTTGTTGATCCACGGTTTAGCGAAAACATGGCTGTGGCTTTAAAAAATGCAGGGGCGGATGTACGGATTACTTTATACGCAGACGACGGCCATAATAGTTGGGACGATGCTTTTAAAGAACCGGGTTTGATGACATGGTTATTTTCACATTATAAATGAATTAGAGGATACATAAACTATAAATAAATTAAAATTTACTTTCATGCAGGGTAAAATTTCGCGACAGCAATTTTTGCAAAGTACCGCCCTGGCAGGCGCAGCGGTTTTGCTTTCATCACTTGAAAGTTGGGCATTAACAACTGAAGATAAAAAAATAAAAGTGGCGGTAATTGGGTGCGGCAGCGTAAGCAACAGGTATTTGCCACAATTATTGTCTTCAAAATTGATTGAAGTAGTAAGCCTTTGTGACATTAAATATGCCAGAGCACTTGCGCAAAACAAACAATATAATGTTAATGCTAAAACATATCCCGACATCGATACAATGCTTGGCGGTGTCCCTTTTGATATGATGGTAACGCTCACAGATATGCAGGTACATGGTGGGTTAAATAAGAAAGCATTAACCGCCGGCAAACATGTTTGGAGCGAAAAGCCAATGGCTAACACATATGAAGACGGAAAGGCTTTGCTTGATTTAGCGAAAAGTAAAAACATTCGCTTCTGGGGCGCCCCCGCAGTTGTAGATAGTCCGCAGTTTGCATTTATGAGTAAGACAATCCAGGAGGGTAAATTGGGACGTATCGCAAGTGCTCATGGTCAATATGGGCATACAGGTCCAACGTGGTCAGCTTTTTTTTACGAGGAAGGCGGTGGCAGTATGCCGGATTTAGGTGTGTATAATATCTCTACCT
The DNA here is from genome assembly GCA_963798665.1 of uncultured Chitinophagaceae bacterium. Lineage (GTDB taxonomy): Bacteria > Bacteroidota > Bacteroidia > Chitinophagales > Chitinophagaceae > Ginsengibacter. The sequence continues at coordinate 91,320 of CAWCUN010000002.1, forward strand.
TAACGGGATTACTCGGGCCTGCAAAAAGCGTAATGGCCATGACAAGTATTGTAAATCCGGAGAGAACAGTAGACGATAAAGGAAAAATAAAAGTAGAGGCAGAGGATAATGCACACCTGTTATTGGAACATGATAAAAATATTATCAGTCACGTAATGTGCGGCTTTAATTATTTTGATCCTCATGGGCATGATGCAAAAGGCCAGTCATTACATTCCATTCAAATTTATGGAGACAAAGGCAATATGCGATTGATTGGCTATGATTGGGAAACAAGCGGGGTAATGCTTGATACATCCTGGACTGAACCTGCACAGCTTTATGCAACCGAAAGTGAAGGATATGAGTGGCAGGAAGGTGCCAGAGTTACCGGCGAGAGTATAATGAAGGGAATTGAACCGAGAATTAATGTTGAACACGCATTACACGTGCTGGAGATAATTGAAGCAGCAAGAAAATCATCGGCAACAGGTAAGAAGGTAAAACTGGAAAGTAAATTTCCATGGCCAATGGTATAAAATTTCAGGATATTTATAAAAATAAAATGGCAAATAGTATTAACTAAAATCAAAAAATGCATTAATGAAATTAGCTATTCTTGGTTCGGGTTTTATCGCAAGGTTCTATGCTGATTCCCTGGTTGCACAACGAAGAAAGGACGTAATTACCATGGTATACAGCAGGACTGAAGTCAACGCAAAAAAATTTGCAGATGATTATAAAGTGCCGGATTACTCCACGAGTATTAAAGAATGTGTTGAACACAAAGAGGTGGAAGCGGTAATTATTGCCCTTTCCAATGATATGCATCTCGAAGCCGTGTTGGCATGTGCTGCTGCAGGTAAGCATGTACTTTGTACAAAGCCCCTGGGACGCAATGCGCATGAGGCCCTGCAGATGTTGCAGGCCGTTGATAAAGCAAATATAACCGGAGGCTATCTCGAAGATCTTTGTTATACGCCAAAATTTTTAAAATCATTGGCAAGTATTAATGCAGGTACTATAGGAGAAGTTATTTGGGCAAAAAGTCGTGAGACACATCCCGGGCCGCACAGCGATTGGTTTTGGGATAAAGAAAAATCAGGTGGGGGAGCGATTGTGGATTTAGGTTGTCATTGTGTGGAGATAAGCAGGAATTTTATTGGTAAAAATATCAGGCCTGCAGAAGTAATGTGCTGGGCCGATACACGGGTTCATCCTATAGACGCTGAGGATAATGCCATCGGCCTGGTCAAATATGAAAACGGCGCCATAGGCCAGTTTGAAGTGAGTTGGTCATTTCGCGGAGGTATGGATTTAAGGGATGAAGTAATGGGAACTGAAGGAACGATCTGGCTGAATAATTTTTTAAGAACAGGATTTGAGCTGTTTACTTCGGGTAAGGGTGGCAGTTATGTAGCCGAAAAAGCTGAAAGCAGTTCAGGATGGTTATTTCCTGTAGGTGATGAAGTACATGAATTAGGATATAACCATATGTTTACAGATATGTTTGATGCAATAGAAAATAAAAGGCAGCCCAATGAAAACTTTTATGATGGGTATATTGTAAATGCGATTCTTGATGCTGCTTACCTTTCGGCAAAAACTAAACAATGGGAAACTGTTAAAATAGAAGATTGGAGAGGTGCCACGGAAAAGAAAGAAACAAAACAAAGAGCCAGCTATGACGAAAATTATTTCTTAATAAAAGAAGAAGTGCTACCCACCGGGGAGAAAAAAATTATTGTGAAAAACAAAAAGACCGGATCAATAGAAATGAGGCAATGAGTTTGCTGGCAAATAAAAATATCGTGATAATTGGCGGGACAACAGGTATGGGGCTATCCGCTGCAAAGGCTTTTGTTAAAGAGGGAGCGAATGTAATCGTGGTTGGAAGAAATGAAGATCATGTTTGCAAAGCAAAAAAAACATTAGGAGAAAATGCAGATGGGATGAGTGCCGATGCAACACATCCTGATACTGCAATAAATGCGATACAACTTTGTGTAGAAAGATTCGGAGGCTTCGATGGGCTCTATCACGTAGCGGGTGGCAGCGGACGAAAAATGGGGGATGGGCCATTGCACGAGCTGTCACTGGAAGGGTGGAATAAAACAATGGAAATAAATCTCACTTCTTTAATGCTATCTGATCAGGCTGCTATAAAGAAATTTATTGAATTGAAAAAAAGCGGCACAATTCTAAACATTAGCTCTATACTTGGCTTATCGCCATCTCCTGAATATTTTTCGACTCATGCATATGCAGCGGCAAAGTCCGCGGTTATTGGTTTCACAAAATCTGTTGCTGCATATTATGCCGGAGATAACATAAGAGTAAATGTTATCGTTCCAGCATTGGTGGAAACACCAATGGCGCAACGTGCAGCCAATGATGAAAAGATTCAATCATTTATTAAGACAAAACAACGTTTGGATGGGGGCAGAATCGGGCAACCGGAAGATTTGGACGGATTGGCTGTTTATTTTATGAGCGACCAATCGGGATTTACGACAGGGCAGGTTATAGCGGTTGACGGCGGATGGAGCATAAGCGAAGGACAATTTTAAAGTTCGTTTTGTGAATACTATGATTAGGTTAATATGCAAAAAGCAATAGGAATTGATATAGGCGGAACAAGAATAAAAGCAGTGGCAATAGATGCTGACGGCAATGTTTTGCAGGAAAGTTACCAGGCTACAAATGATGGAGACGGACCTTGTTTGGAAAAATGCAGTCGCTACAACTGTAAAAAAATTAAAGGATTTCCTGGGAGTAGAAAAAATAAAAGTCGGTTTATCAGCTCCGGGTCTGCCTGATGAAAGTAATGTGGCCATTGCGTTTATGCCTGGCCGTATGAATGGACTTGAAAATTTTCTCTGGAAAGATTTCTTAGGGCAGGACACCTATATATTGAACGATGCAGTGGCGGCAATGATGTGTGAAGCGAGGTTTGGCGCAGCAAGGAACAAGAAGAATGTAGTAATGCTAACATTAGGTACTGGTGTTGGGGGCGCAATATTAATTGATGGAAAGCCCTACCAGGGCGCATTTAACAAGGCAGGTCATATTGGTCACATGGCCATTAACGATGAAGGTGACGCAGACATAACCGGTATGCCCGGGAGCCTGGAGGAATGTATTGGGAACTGCTCGGTTGGAAGACGAAGTAAGGGGAAATTCGCTTCAACACGCGAACTGCTTAATGCTTATAACAGCGGAGATGTATTTGCAAAAGAAGTGTGGTTGAAATCAGTTAAACAACTAGCTGTCGGCCTTGCGTCGGTTTCAAATATTCTTTCACCGGAAGTGATTGTGTTGGGCGGGGGGATTGCACAGGCTGGAGATGATTTATTTGAGCCATTAAATGACTACATGGATACATATGAATGGAGGCCGGGGGGGAACAAAGTTGAAATAGTAAAGGCTGTTTTTGGAGATATCGCCGGTGCAATAGGAGCCGCCTCTTTTGCTATGAGTAAATAAAATCAGGGAAATAAATAACTATGAACGTGACTGAGACATACCTGCAAAAATGTTCCGCAATTATCGAAAAGGTTAAAGCGCAGGAAAGTGAGATTAAAAAAGTTGCTCAATATTTTGCAAAAAGTATTCTTGCCGGCAGGGTGGTGCATTTATTTGGTACGGGGCACAGTAGAATAATGGTTGAGGAAATGTGGCCCAGGTATGGTTCTTTTCCCGGGTTTAACCCAATCGTTGAATTATCACTCACCTATCATAATAACGTAACCGGAACTAACGGCCAGCGTCAGGCGATGTTTTTAGAAAATGTTCCGGGTCTCGCTGAAAGAATTTTAAGAAATTTTTCACTAGATAAAAAAGATAGTGCACTAATTATTTCATCAGGCGGATGCAATGTTGTGCCTATTGAGATGGCAGAATTATTTCAACAGAAAAAAATTAAAACCATTGTTTTAATAACTAAAGATCATTCAGAAAAAAGTAAAAGCAAAAGAGCTGACGGTAAAAAGTTGAGCGATTTCGCTGATATTGTTTTAGACAGTGGGGCGCCTGTCGGCGATTCAATGATCTATATTGACGGGCTTGAAACACCGGTGTCGCCTGGTTCTACGGTTGGCGGGATTATGATTATTAACAGTATCAAAGCTGAAGTAGCTAAACTGTTGACTGAAGCAGGTCAGCCGCCAAAGGTGTTAACCGCTGCTTCTGTTGTTGGCGGTGATAAGGCAAGGGAATTATTTGACAGCGCCTATGATGAGCATTCACAGAGAATGTCAACATTATACAACAATGTTGGCAGAGATAATAAAAAATAGATTGCTATGTCGTTAAACAAAACATCATGAATCAAAATCCTATTCGGACAACCGTTGTTGGCAGTTATCCATTTCCGGGCTGGCTTGAATTTGCTTCCCAAAATCTTGATAAGTTTGGTAATGCCGATATAGAAGAAATGATTGAAGATGCAGTGATTGTTGCCATTCATGACCAGGTTGCAGCGGGCCTCGATGTAATAACAGATGGTGAACAAACAAGATTGGATTTTAATTTATCTTTTTACGGGTATATAAATGGTATTGAAAACAACGATACTGAAACACGAAAGTTCGGCCCGCCTGCACATGACCAGCGTGGTAAAAATAATATCGTCGGCGAATTGATTGCCCCAAACGGGTTAGGCGCTGTAAAAGAATTTTTGCGTTTAAAAAAATTAGCCCCAGCCGGACCAACATTAAAAACCAGTGTGCCCGGCCCTTATACATTAAGTGGAAGACTATTGCCAAACGAGAAATATAAAAACCGGTTTGATATCACGGAGGCATTACTTCCCATTGTCCGCAGTGAGTTGGAAGCTTTGGTGGCCGCAGGCTGCACAGAAATAACCGTAGATGAACCATCGATGAGTTGTTACGCTTATAAAGAGGATACCAAAAAATTTGTCGATATTTTTAACCGGACTGTTAAGCCTGTTGTAGGTAAATGTTACTTAAGTACACACTTGTGTTTCGGAAATTTTAAAGGTCATCCCGTTGGATACCGGAGTATTAAACCAATGCTCCCAGATTTTTTAGATATGACAATAGATGAAATTCATATAGAAATGGCCAACAGGGAATTTGCGGAAATAGAATTATTAAAAACATTTGCTGAAAAGATGAATGTTGCTGTTGGTATTATTGATGTCAAAAATTATTATATAGAAACAGTAGATGATGTGGTTGAACGTATAAAAAAATGTTTGCAATATGTACCTGCTGAAAAATTAGCTGTAGCGCCCGATTGCGGTTTAAGCCAAACGGCAAGATGGGCAGCAAGACAAAAATTAATTAATATGGTGGCTGGTGCAAAACAAGTGAGAGAAAGTTTATAATGGAATTAATTAGAGCTGTAAAAAAAGACGAAGAATTGATTAGTGAAATGGATTCACTCATTTCAGATGAAAAAATGTTCATTTATGGTGGCTTGGCCAGAGCGGATTTTTGCTGCAATGGAAAGGAAAGAGAATTTTAATCGATCCCTACTTGTCAGATTCCCTCACAAAAAAATATCTAACTACTGATAAACCGCATACAAGGATGAGCGAATTAGTGGTTCAACCGGGTCTTCTGAAAAATATTTCAATAGTCACATCAAGTCACAATCATACCGATCATCTTGATGCTGATACTATAATTCCTCTTTTAAAGAATAACCCTGGAATAAAGTTTGTTATTCCTGAAGCTAACAGGAACTTTGTTGCCGAAAGGGTAGGATGTGAAAACGATTTTCCGGTCGGGTTAAACGATAAGCAGTCTGTAACAATCAATGAATTTACATTTTATGCAATACCGGCAAAGCATAACGAAATTGATAGAGATGAAAATGGCAATTGTAAATATATGGGATATGTGATTGGCTTTGGTGACTATACAGTTTATCACAGCGGCGACACACTTATGTTTAATGAAATTATTAATCTGGTAAAACCATTTGCAGTTGATATTGCTATACTTCCCATTAATGACAATGATCCTGCAAGAAAAGTAGCCGGTAATTTAAATTGCAAAGAAGCAGCAGAATTGGGAAAAGCGATTAATGCTGCTTGTGTGATTCCATGTCATTACGATATGTTTACTTTTAACACCGCCGACGTAAATGAATTTGCAAATGAAGCGTTGAAAATCGATCAGCCATATACGATTTTGCATGGTGGTGAAAAATTTTCTTTCAATAAAGCATCATTATGAATAAACTTTTCTCATCTTCACCATTTTACGAAAACGAAGCGCTGGCCTCATTTAGAATAATTATCGGGTTGTTCCTGGTTTATCACGGATGGGAGGTTTTTGAAGAAGAAAAGATTAAAGAATATTCCAAATGGGAGGTTATTCAAAAAATGCCTTCACCTTTATTTATGGCGTATCTTGGTAAAGGCATGGAATTAATTACCGGGATTCTTCTTACCGTGGGACTGTTTACAAGAATTGCATCTTTATGTATGTCTGTTACCATGCTGTTTATTGTTTTCAAAATAGGCTCTGGTAAATTTTATGCGGATGATCAGCATCCTTTTCTTTTTGCATTGGCTGGAATTCTTTTCTTTTTTACCGGACCTGTTAAGTGGAGTATTGATCAAAAATTATTTAAAAGAAAAAATAAATGAGAAATTTTTTTCTGCTGATTGCCTTCTGTATTTTTTGCACCCGGCTTCACGCGCAACAAAAAACCTATTGTAACCCGGTTAATATCGATTACGGTTATACGCCAATTCCAAATTTTTCAGAATCAGGCAGACATCGTGCAACGGCCGATCCGGTAATTGTAAATTATAAAGGTGACTATTATTTATTTTCTACAAACCAATGGGGCTACTGGTGGAGTCATGACATGTTGAACTGGACATATCTGTCGAAAAGATTTTTGCGGCCCTGGAATACAGGTTATGATGAGCTATGCGCTCCCGCTGTTGGTGTCATTGGAGATACAATGATTGTATTTGGTTCCACATATACGTCCGGCTTTACTATCTGGATGAGCACAAATCCTAAAGCTAATGAATGGAAACCATTGGTTGATTCATTCGAAATCGGTGGATGGGATCCGGATTTTTTTACAGATGACGATGGCAGGTTGTATATGTATAACGGTAGTAGCAACCGGTACCCGATTTATGGTATAGAACTTAACAGGAAAACTATGCAACCTATCGGCACCAGGAAAGAAATGTATTTTTTGGAAGATTGGCGTTATGGGTGGCAGCGCTTTGGTGAATATTATGACAACACTTTTCTTGATCCTTTTATTGAAGGCTCATGGATGACAAAACATAACAATAAATATTATTTACAATACGGGGCGCCGGGTACTGAGTTCAGCGGCTATGCCGATGGCGTAGTTGTAGGTGATCACCCCCTTGGACCCTTTACGCCACAATCAGATCCGTTGTCGTTTAAACCAGGCGGCTATGCAAGAGGCGCCGGGCATGGTTCTACATTTGTTGATAATTTTAAAAACTACTGGCATGTCTCGACAATTGCCATATCGGTAAAGAATAATTTCGAAAGAAGAATTGGTATATGGCCTGCGGGTTTTGATAAAGACGATGTGATGTGGTGTAACACCGCTTTTGGCGACTACCCGCATTTTCTGCCTTTTGCCGAAGCCAATGACGGCACTCAATCGTATTTTACAGGCTGGATGTTATTGAATTATGACAAACCGGTAATGGTTTCGTCTACACTTGGAGGTTATCATGCAAATAATGCCGTTGATGAAAATATTAAAACTTACTGGAGTGCTACTTCGTCGAATAAAGGAGAATATATAATAACAGATCTCGGAACAAATTCTACCGTAAACGCTATACAAATAAATTATGCTGACCAGGATGTGGACACATCCTTTCTGGGAAAGCAACTGGGAACTTATCACCAATACATTTTGTATCAATCCGATGATGGCAAAAAATGGAAAATACTTGTTGATAAAAGCAATAATAAGACTGATGTGCCACATGATTACATTGAATTAAGTAAGCCCGCGAATACCCGGTTTATTAAACTGGAAAATATTCACATGCCAACAGGTAAATTTGCAATAAGTGGTTTGCGTGTTTTTGGAAATGGTAACGGGGATAAACCGGATAGCGTTAAAAATTTTATAGTTCTTCGGACAGAAAAGGACAAACGCAGTGCATGGATAAAATGGAATATGGTTGATAACGCTTTTGCATATAACATTTATCTGGGGACAGCGCCTGATAAATTGTACAATTGCATTATGGTAATGGATGCAAATGAGTATTGGTTAAAAACGATGGATAGAGAAAAGCCATATTATTTTGCTATTGAAGCGATAAATGAAAATGGAGTTTCCAAAAAATCTACGGTCATTAGGGTAAATTAAAGAGTTGATTATTGCGATACATAAATAAACAAACTTTCAGGGGATTTAAATACAAAAAGGTTTTACAACCCTTCCCTAATATTTTACTATGACAATGTGAATAAAAAAAATATAAATTTCTAACATGAAAAAGACGATTGCTATTGTGATGTTTACCTGCAGCGTTGTGGTAAACGGTTTTGCACAGAATACCGAGGTAAAGATGAAGACTTTCATCGATGGGCTGATGAAAAAAATGACGCTCGATGAAAAAATAGGCCAGTTAAATTTACCCGGATCCGGGGACATTGTAACGGGGCAAGCCGGAAATTCTGGTATTGGTAAAAAAATTAAAGAGGGGAATGTTGGCGGCTTATTTAATATTAAATCAGAAGCAAAAATTCGTGCTGTGCAAAAAGTAGCGGTCGAAGATAGCCGCTTAAAAATTCCGTTGATATTTGGTATGGATGTCATCCATGGATATGAAACAGTATTTCCTATCCCGCTCGGGCTATCATGTAGCTGGGATATGAATTTAATTGAAAAGTCTGCACGTATTGCGGCACAGGAAGCCAGTGCCGACGGGATATGCTGGACATTTTCGCCAATGGTTGACATTGCCCGTGATCCGCGGTGGGGCCGTATTGCAGAGGGCTCCGGCGAAGATGCGTATCTCGGGTCACAAATTGCAAAAGCAATGGTAAGGGGCTACCAGGGGAGTGATCTTACAAAAAATAATACCATTATGGCTTGTGTAAAGCACTACGCTTTGTACGGCGCGGCAGAAGCTGGCAGAGACTATAACACCACGGACATGAGCCACCTCAGGATGTTTAACGAATACCTTCCTCCTTATAAGGCTGCAGTTGACGCTGGCGTCGGCAGTGTAATGGCGTCGTTCAACGAGGTAGACGGCGTGCCTGCTACTGCCAACAAATTTCTACTTACTGATGTATTGCGAAAACAATGGGGCTTTAATGGATTTGTCGTTACTGATTATACCGGCATTAATGAAATGGTGGCGCATGGTATTGGTGATTTGCAGACAGTTTCTGCAAGAGCTTTAATGGCGGGTATTGATATGGATATGGTGGGCGAAGGATTTTTAACAACATTAAAAAAATCATTGCAGGAAGGTAAGGTTACATTGGCGCAAATTGATTTCGCCTGCAGAAAAATATTGGAGGCAAAATATAAACTCGGCTTGTTTGACGATCCTTACAAATATTGTAGTGAACAAAGAGCAAAGACAGAAATATTCACTGATGCAAACCGCAAGGTGGCAAGGGATGTGGCAGCACAAACATTTGTGTTATTAAAAAACAATAATAATATTCTGCCATTAAAAAAATCAGGCACTATAGCATTGATAGGTCCTCTGGCTGATGCAAAAGAAAATATGCCCGGTACATGGAGTGTTGCAGCAGACTTTTCAAAAGCGGTCTCTTTGTTGCAGGGTCTGAAAAATGTTGCCGGCAGCGACGTAAATATTTTGTATGCAAAGGGATCAAACTTATCCGGTGATAGTTTGTTTGAACAAAGAGCCGGCATGTTTGGTAAGTCTTTCAAACATGATAGCCGGCCTGCGCAGGAAATCATTGATGAGGCCCTGGCTGTGGCGAATAAAAGTGATGTGATAGTTGCAGCTTTAGGTGAATCTGCCGAGATGACTGGTGAAAGTTCCAGCCGGAGTAATATCAGCATACCGGAGGCACAGGAAGATTTATTAAAAGCCCTGGTGAAAACGGGAAAACCCGTGGTATTGGTTTTGTTCACCGGCCGTCCTCTTGCTATTAAGTGGGAACAGGATAATGTGCCTGCAATTTTAAATGTATGGTTTGGCGGCAGCGAGGCCGGGAATGCAATTGGTGATGTCTTGTTTGGCGATGTAAATCCCTCAGGGAAGTTGTCTACTACATTTCCTCAAAATGTTGGGCAGGTCCCGATATACTATAACCATAAAAATACAGGCCGCCCACTGGGTGAAGGAAAATGGTTTGAGAAATTCCGTTCTAACTATCTCGACGTATCCAACGATCCCGTGTACCCGTTTGGCTTTGGCCTGAGCTATACAACTTTCACTTATGGAGATGTTCAACTTAGCAGTAATTCCCCAAAAGGAAATCAAACACTAACGGCGTCGGTAAACGTAACCAATTCCGGATCTAAAGATGGAAAAGAGACCGTGCAATTATATATCAGGGATGTTGTTGGAAGTATTACCCGACCGGTGAAGGAACTAAGGGGATTTCAAAAAATTGAACTGAAGGCCGGGGAATCAAAGACGGTTAGCTTTAAAATAACACCGGATGACTTAAAATTTTATAATGGTGATTTGAAATACGATTGGGAACCGGGCGAATTTATCATTATGATTGGTACAAATTCAAGGGATGTAAAATCGGCGAATATCAATTGGGCAAAATGATTAACAGGATATTTTTATCTTGTAAATTGAATTTATGATGAAGAATAAAGTTATTGTAAGCATCTGCCTGGTAGTTGTGTTAGCTGTAATATTTGCGTGTTCCAAAAATTCCTCTGCATGTTGCGACACAATTGATCCACCGCCGGTAACAGGAAACAATGATGTTGAATTCTGGCTGACAAAAAATGATCAATCTGTTCTATTGCAAAAGCAATCAACTGTGCTTTCTTTTGGTACAAACGCTAATTCAAATCCTACCATCGATGTGGACACCAGCCAGGCTTTTCAAACTATTGAGGGATTTGGATTTACCCTTACCGGTGGAAGTGCTTATGTGATTAATATGCTTGATGCCACGGCTAAAGACAACCTGCTAAAAGAGCTTTTTGGTAATGAGGTTTCAGCAATCGGAATAAGCTATTTACGCATAAGTATAGGCTCATCAGATTTAAATGCTTCTGTTTTTAGTTATGATGATATGCCCTCAGGACAAACCGATATCAATCTTAATAATTTTGCACTCACTCCAGATGAAACAAATTTAATTCCGTTGCTAAAAGAAATTTTAGTAATTAATCCGGGTATTAAAATTATAGCAACGCCATGGAGCGCTCCTGTGTGGATGAAAGATAACGGCAGTTCAATTGGTGGAAGTTTGCAAACACAATACTATGATGTGTATGCAAAATATTTCGTGAAATATATTCAGGCGATGAAGGCCAATGGAATTATGATAGACGCTATAACACCGCAAAATGAACCCTTAAACCCGGGCAATAATCCCAGTCTTTTAATGACAGCAGAAGAACAAACTGATTTTATAAAAAATAGTCTTGGCCCTGCGTTTCAGGCAGCAGGCCTTGGTACGAAAATTATCACCTATGATCACAATTGCGATCATCCCGATTATCCGCTTGCTGTATTAGGAGATCCGGGAGCGAATCCATTTGTGTACGGGTCTGCGTTTCATTTGTATGCCGGTGATATCAGCGCATTAACCCGGGTTCATGATGCATTTCCCTCCAAAGCAATATATTTTACAGAACAATATACATCGTCAGCCGGAGATTTTGGAGGGGACTTAAAATGGCATTTAAAAAATGTTATTATCGGTGCGATGCGCAACTGGAGCCGTGTCGCATTAGAATGGAATTTAGCCAATGATCCAACATTTAATCCGCATACACCCGGCGGGTGCGATCAATGCAAAGGAGGTATAACTGTTAGCGGAACAATAACAAGAAATGTAGGATATTATATTGTCGCACATGCGTCAAAATTTGTTCCTGCAGGCTCGGTGCGTATTGGCAGCAACATCACCGGCGATCTTCAAAACGTTGCCTTTAAAACACCCTCTGGAAAAAAAATTTTAATCGTTGAAAATGATGGGGCAGATGCAATGTTTAATATACGCTTCAATGGTAAATGGACAACTACCGATTTGACTGCAGGCGCAGTAGGTACTTATATATGGGATTGATGAATTTTAAAATTTAATTATTTAATAAATGAAAAAGTATTTTTTGTTTTCCTTTCTTTTAGTTGCAGCGGGTGCGTATGCCCAAAACAACAAAGCTTTCACAACTGGTAAAAAAGTTACCGTTTATACAACTGCCGACAGCACCGATTATCGTCTCTCAAAAACAGATACGGTCGAATTCAAACATATGGGTCAGCCGTTTGAAACACAGGTATGCGTATTTGTGGATCCGGTAAAAAGATTCCAGGAAATTTTAGGAATAGGAGGCGCATTAACGGACGCTTCAGCAGAAACATTTGCCAGGTTACCCAAGGATAAGCAACAGGAATTATTGAAAGCCTATTATGACATTAATAACGGCATTGGCTACTCGCTTGCACGAACTAATATCCAGAGTTGTGACTTTAGCAGCGGGAGTTATAGCTATGTAAAAGAGGGAGATAAGGATTTAAAAACATTTAGTATTGAACATGATAAACAATTCCGAATTCCTTTCATAAAGCAGGCTATCGCGGCGGCCGGTGGAAAGCTTACCATGCTTGCAAGTCCCTGGAGTCCTCCGGCCTTTATGAAAGATAATAAGGATGTCCTGCATGGAGGGAAGTTGTTACCTGAATATGATCAAAGCTGGGCTAACTTTTATGGTAAGTTCATAAATGCGTATCAAAAAGAGGGCATTCCAATTTGGGGAATTACTATTCAAAATGAACCTATGGCAAAGCAAACATGGGAATCCTGTATTTATACGGCTGAAGAAGAAAGGGATTTTCTAAAAAACTTTTTAGGACCTACAATGCAAAAGCAGGGATTGGGCGATAAAAAAATAATTGTTTGGGACCACAACCGCGATCTTATTTACCAGCGTGCAAGTACACTTCTTGAAGATCCCGAAGCTGCCAAATATGCATGGGGTGTAGGTTTTCATTGGTATGAAGACTGGAGTGGCGGTGACCAGGTATTTGATAACGTTGAACGGGTACATGAAAGTTTTCCGGGAAAAAATTTAATGCTTACTGAAGCCTGCGCTTTCCCCTTTAAGTTAGATCAGCTTAAAGAATGGAGGCTTGGCGAACGCTATGGCCGCTCAATGATCCATGATTTTAATGATGGAAGTGTTGGATGGACAGACTGGAATATCCTGCTTGATGAAACAGGCGGCCCTAATCACGTGGGTAATTTTTGTTTTGCTCCTGTACATGCAATGACCAATACCGGTGAATTGATTTATACAAATGCTTACTATTATATCGGTCATTTTTCAAAGTTTGTCCGTCCCGGTGCAAAAAGAATTAGTGCGGCGCCAAGCAGAAGTCCGTTACAAACTACTGCATTCATCAATAAAGATGGAAAGGTTGCTGTAATTGTAATGAACCAGACAGATCAAAAAATCGGCTACAATCTTTGGATAGCGGGCGATGCGGCACAATTGACCAGTCTGCCGCATTCAATTGCAACACTTGTATTTTAATGCATAATGTAATCGATATTTAACATTAAACTGTAACTGTCAAATAATTGCTGTGGATTTATATTTATGAAGTTCCAAACCATTTTTATAATTTTTATTTTATCATTCAAAAATTTATTTGCTTCCGATAGTAGCATCATTTATTCTCCTGATAAAAAAATATCTGTAAATGTTCACTATCAAAATAAGATCGAATACTCAGTTAGTTGCGATAATAACATTATTCTTCTGCCATCATTAATAGACCTCGTTTTTAAAAATGGCCAAAGCCTTTCAAAAGATGCACAGCTTCAAAAGAAGTTTATCAAATCGATCAATGAGATTATCAGTGCCCAAATACCGGTAAGCCGCAAAAACATTCGCGACAATTACAATGAGCTTACATTACAATTCAAAAATAATTTTACACTCATCTTTCGTGTCTACAACGATGGCGTTGCTTATCGTATCGCTACTTCTTTCCCGGATTCCGTTATTGTCAAAGATGAAACAGCACAATTCAATTTCGCAGAGCATGCCCATGCCTATGCACCCATCGTACAAAAGCGTGAAGATGCAGACATATTTCACACCAGCTTCGAAGAGCTTTATTCATTCAGATCTTTAGATAGTTTGTCAGTTAAAGATTATATGTTTTCGCCTGTGCTGGTTAATACAAAAGATGATATTAAAGTCGCCATTACAGAATCTGATCTTGATGATTACCCCGGCATGTTTTTAAAGGGAACATCATCTGACAGTCTTCAATCAGCTTTCGCCGGTTATCCGTTGGAAGAAAGAATACAGGAAGGCGACTATCCCGAGATGGTTGTAGGCAGGCGTGCTGATTATATCGCCAGGACTAACGGCGCCCGCAATTTTCCATGGCGTGTGCTGTTAATTGCAAGGGAAGATAAAGAGCTGCCTGCAAATGATTTGGTTTATCGTCTCGCATCGCCCACAAAAATTACCGATGCATCCTGGATACATCCCGGCAAATGCACCGACGAATGGATCATTGATATCAACCTTTTCAATGTGCCTTTTAAAAGCGGCATCAATACTGCTTCTTACAAATATTATATTGACTTTGCCAAACGTTTCGGCTTTGACCGTATTATGATGGATGCAGGCTGGAGCAACACGACGGATCTTTTTGATATTAACCCCAGCTTAAACATGGATACCCTTGCTGCCTACGCAAAACAGCAAGGAATAAAGCTAAGCATGTGGACGCTTTCTATGACTCTCGATAGACAATTGGATAAGGCGTTACAACAATTTCAAAAATGGGGAGTGGATTTTATCATGACAGATTTTATAGACCGCGATGATCAAAAGACCGTGAACTTTTATAAACGTGTTACCGAAGCATGTGCCAGAGCGCATCTCATGATCATGTTTCATGGCGCTTATCCTCCAAAAGGTTTTAACCGTACGTGGCCAAACAATATTACGAGGGAAGGAATACTCGGCAGCGAATACAATGCATGGAGCGATAAGGTGTCACCGGCGCATAACCTAACGATACCGTTTACGCGAATGCTTGCCGGTCCGCTGGATTATGAACCCGGCTTGTTAGACAATGCAACCCCAACGCAGTTCAAACCCATATGGGGCAAGGTGATGAGCCAGACAACCCGTTGCCAGCAACTCGCTATGTTTGTTGTATATGATAATCCAATGCAGATTTTTTCAGGAAATCCATCGCAAGGCCTGATGGAACCCGCTTTCATGGAATTGCTCGGGAATATTCCCACCACATGGGATGAAACCAAAATTCTTGAAGCAAAAGTTTCTAACTACATTATTACTGCAAGAAAAAAAGAGAGTGCATGGTATATCGGGGGCATGACCGATTCTATCGAGCGGGAATTTACACTGCCACTAAATTTTTTGGATGAAGAAAATTATGAAGCGGAATTATGTATGGACGGCATAAATGCAGATAGGTATCCATCTGATTATGCTATAAAAAAAATGAATTTCATGAAAGGCGATTCCTTGAAAATAAGGATGGCAAAAGGTGGTGGATTTTTGATCAAACTGACTAAAGGAAAATAATTCGGTATTGAGACTTTTCTGCATTGATAAAATGGAACTACAGTCATTTACACGGTTACAGGGAGGTAGGGCATTGGCCTGTTTGGCGTAGTCAACTTTTGACAGTGTTTTTTTTCTTCATAAATTACGGTAATGAAATTTATACCGCTCATTTTTTCTTCTTTTGTCGTCATTGTAAATACATGTCACAAAACAAAAACGATAAGCCTGTTTAATGGGAAAGATTTGTCGGGATGGCATGCAGATGTGCCTGCGATGGATACTAATTCATCTGCAAGAAATCCCTTCATTGTCCGCAATGGCTTATTGGTAAGCCTTGGAACTCCCAATGGCCATCTTATAACAAATAAAAAATATAGCAATTACCGGTTAACAGTTGAATATCGTTTTGCCGGCAAGCCGGGAAACTGCGGCGTGCTGGTACATGCCTCAACACCGAGAGCTTTATATAAAATGTTTCCGAAATCTATTGAATGCCAGATGCAGCATAATGACGCCGGGGATTTTTGGTGTATCGTTGAAGACATAAAAGTTGACGATATGGAATCGAGGAGAGGACCAAAGGAAAATTGGGGAATCACAGAAGGAAAAGAAAGACGAATAAAAAATTTAACTGACAGCTCTGAGAAGGCCGTCGGAGAATGGAATACCATGATTGTCGAATGCATTGGCTCATCCATCAAAATATGGGAGAACGGAGATCTTGTAAATTCAGGATACGATTGTACCGCCACTGAGGGTCAGATTGCATTACAGGCTGAAGGCTCAGAAGTGGAGTTCAGAAAAATAGAACTTTTGCCAATTGAATCCTTTACATCTGACGGAGTCAGGCCATAGCTCTAAACGTACTAATAACAAATGTATAACCCGCAAAGGAACTGCATTATTGGTTGGGTATAAACTGGAAAATAGGTGAAATCCTCTATCGTCCTGCATTATTAGCACACACCTCGTGAGCGTATTTGACTGCGGTATAAAAGCATGCAGTAATTATGTGCAGTTCCAAATTTTATGGAATTGCTTTCGCCGCTATTTTATTAATCTTACTCTGCAATAACTCAATCGTGAATGGCTTTTCGATAATATTGTCTACAGGCAAGTCAGAATAAGAACCCCTGTAGGCATATCCTGTCATCAAAAGCAAGGGCAATGTGCTGTCATGGCTTTTGATAGAGGGTATCATTTCTTTTTCCGCTATATCTATTATTATAAGTTCCGGGTTAAATTCATCTATTAATTGAATTACTTCTGCGGGGGCATTTGTAAATTCCACCTCATATTGTTTTTTATTGAGGCACTTTTCCAGCAATTGCATTGCGTCTTCATCACTATTTATTATCAATATCCTTTTCATCTGTTTTAATTTAAAATATAAATAGTACGGTACATGAGTTCATAAACGATTTTGTTTAACCAGCCTGTTGATGGCGGGGAATAGAGAAGTAAAAGGAAGATCCCTTTCCTTCTTCACTTTCGGCCCACACTTTCCCTTTATGTGCATGGATGATCTTGCGGCTAAGATAAAGGCCTAAGCCTATTCCTTCTTTCCTGGTTATTTTTTCTCCCCTGAAAAAGCGATTAAATACCAGGGGTAAATTTTTTTCTGAAATACCGGCTCCCTCATCGGTAACCTTCACCGTAACCGTATCATCGTCGTATTTCATTTGCAATACCACCTCCGTGCCTGCATCAGAATATTTTATTGCATTACCGAGGTAATTGGTTACTACCTGCATTAAACGGTACCTGTCGCCTGCTATCATTATATTACCATCACCCGTTGCAACTATTTTTCGTACCGGGTCTGCTGCTTCTGCATTTGCTATGGCTTCGTTTATCATTTCTTCGAAATTAAAAACCGAAAAGGCGGCGATTAAATTCCCTGAATTTACAGTGACGGCATCATATAACTCTTTAACCATTTTATCGAGCCGTAAAATATTTTTCTTATTGCGCTGCAAAAGATCTTCTATTTGTTCAGGCTCCTTCTCTCTTACTGTTTCTGTAATCAGGTCGCTCACCAGCATCAGGTTCGATAATGGATTTCTAAGCTCATGTACTACAAAAGCTATTGCATCTTCCCGTTCCCTGTCTAAGTGTTTATAAAAAGTAACATCATGTAATACCACCATAATATTGTTTCCTTCGTCAATATTTTTAAGGAAATCACAACTTACATCAAATGCTTTTATCTCGCCGGAGGCAATATCTGCTTCTACCACCTGTCGGTTACAGCTTTTGCCGGAGTTTATTGCCTCTTGAATATTATCCTGTATTAGTTTAAATGCCTCCGAGCGTTTTGCAAGGCCGGCAAAATTATCAGGAAGGTTGCCCGAAAAATAATGTTGAAAAAGTTCAATGAACGATCTGTTGGCTTTAATGATATTTAATTCTTTGTCTAAAAAAACTAATGCATCGGCAACAGTGCTTAATATGTTTTCATTGAGATCATTTGAATCTTCAGTGAACTGCTCCCAGGTTTTCCGGGGTTGAATATGATGTAAAATTTTTAAAATGCGGGGGCTGCCGTCGCCGTTGTTTATTACAATTGATTCGCCCGATACCAATTTTACGGCATTGTTTTTACAAACCAGGTAATGATTATCTAAAGCATAGCCTGCCTGTAAAACCCTATTTATTTCTTGTATCGATTGTAGCTTTTTTTTTGCGTCCTTAGTAAAGAGCACAGACATATGCTTACCCTGAACGTCGTCGGGTAAATAGCCAAAGGATTCTGTAAATGCATTATTCACTGTAATAATAGTTCCGGCATCATCCATTACTATGATGTTTATCTTATGCGATTTTTCGTATATGTGCTCAAAATATTTATAAGAAGAGAAGGATATTTCAGGTGTATGGTGCATTAAATAAAGACTAACGGTAAAGAGACCATGTATGTAAAACTATTATTATACTTATATGTAAAACTATTATTATACTTATTTTATTTCATTTATAAAACAGCACAAATCCGGCCGAAAACCCCCGAATCACATGCTCTTTTCAAATTGAAAATTTTTTCAGGAAAGTAAAGATAAACCCCGCCGGGGCGGGGCTTTACTTGTTGAAATACCCCTTCATCGGAAAGCCTTACGGATCAACGTCTTTTCCTGCTCCCATAGGTTATCGATGTTTTTCTTTATAGGGTATTTTGCTATATATGTTTTTTGAAATGTATGCCGAAAATTCTATGCCAATTTTTCGTTATATATAAAGCGGGCAGTAATATTTTTAAAAGTATATTATGATGGAATAAAATCCACAGATTATTGAGAGCCCGTAGATGCATTTCTCTGCAAAGGATAGACATCGTTAATCCTTGTGCAGCATTAGCTATCTTTAGCAATCTTTTGATATAAAAGGCCCGGTTAAAAATACAACGTCTTTTAGAGCCACAGCCAGCAAAGAAAGGTTTACCTAAGAGTCTCTACAACATCATCCTTTCTTCTTCTGATCACCTCTGTCGCCGTAACCCGGCTTTACTGTCGTCTTTGCATGTTTTTGCACATCCCTGCTCAGCGATCTGCTTACGTCATCGCTTTCAGTAAACTTTCCTTCCGCATCTCTTCGTACATAACGCTTATCTCCCTTAGGAGCTATTTCAGTTCTTTTGCCACTTGCTTTTTTTGTTGCTTTAGCCATAATAAGGTGTTTTTAATTTTCAATTACTATTATGGTGCCAGAATGATAGTTTCTTAAACAAGTGTGGAAATGGCTTACCGTAACAATGTAAATTTGCGAAATGGAATTAACAGCAGGTACAGCCTTAAAGACGCAAAGATCGTATAGCGTGGCGTTAGGACTGGCCATTTTTACTATTGTTTATAATACCGTTGAAGGGCTTATTTCTACCTGGTTTGGCTACGAAGACGGCACGCTTTCTTTATTTGGCTTTGGGGTGGATAGTTTTATTGAAGTAATATCCGGAATTGGTATTGCTCATATGGTGGTACGCATACAACAAAGTCATAAAAGTAAAAGAGATAAATTTGAAAGAACTGCTTTAAAAATAACCGGATTTTCTTTTTATGTATTAGTTGTCGGGCTTGTCATTACAAGTATGTATAACATTTATACAGGGCATAAACCAGCCACAACCTTTTGGGGTATTATTATTTCAATTATTTCAATTGTGGTAATGTGGGTTTTAGTTGCGGCAAAAACAAAAACCGGCAAACTCTTACACTCAGATGCGATATTAGCTGATGCAGAATGTACCAAAGTTTGCATTTACATGTCTGTTATTTTACTCGTAAGCAGCGCCGTTTATGAACTAACTTCTTTTGCATATATTGACAGTATAGGAACCCTTGGGCTTTCTTATTTTGCTTTTAAAGAAGGAAAGGAATGTTTTGAAAAAGCGAATAGTGATAAGTATTGTTCATGCAACCATGCTTAAGATTAAAATCTCCGGCATTGTGATTTCCCATCAAAACTGCGAAATGCTACAGAACTATTCCCTTCTTTCCTGGCGGGTGTCCCTCACCCGAAATTTCATGAATAATAATATTCCTGGTTTTTATGCACAATACTTTTAAATATTCAGGTGAAAGAAAAAGTCATCGATCATTAAATAAAGTTTATTTCCATACTGATAGGTTTTCATAGGCAAAGTTTATGAAATAGGGAAGATGATCCGATAGCTACCGGATTTAAAATACTTACTCATTTAAATGGATAAATTTGTGATTGAGAAAGGTCGGGTGGGGGACACCCGCCCGTAGAAAGGGTAACCTTACATCTTATATCATAAATACAAGCGTTGGCAGCAAACTTCATGAACACTCTAAAATTTAGGATAAAAGTAGTCAAGGCAAGGTTTTCAAGTCTTAGACGAGAAGTGCTTTTCCTTGGTGGAACCGCATTTCTCTCCATTATAATGCTCGACTTTTTACTTAAAAAATTTCCTGCTATTAATCGAACAATGTACGATTTTGGCCAAGTATATATTAAGTTGTGCTATTCGTATTTTTCAGCATTTATTTTCTATTTACTTGTTGTACATTTTCCCAGAGAAAGGCGTAGACTTAAATCTTTTAGGTTTCTTAGCAATAAAATTTCGCACTTATATCGAGACAAGGATTTGCTGTTTTCATCCTTATTTAAATTATCTCATGAAGAATTTGAGAAATTAAACCGAAATGAAATAGTTGAGCTTAGCAAAAAAATTGACCCGAGACAACAAATAAATGCAAAAAAGGACATTTTAAGTCCTCTGCCAACAACATTCCAAAATCATTACCAATATATCAATTTCATGTCACAGAAAATGAAAGAAAATATATACAGCTTGTTATCACTTGGTGATGTCGTTGACAATGACCTTATATATTCGTTGACATGCATTGACGATACATTGACATTTCATTTTACTTTTGAACAAGTTATTTGGGGTAACACAACTTTAGAACATAAAGGTTTTTCGATTGCAGAATTAAATTTAGAAATAAAAGAACTTAGCTCAAAATTCAACAAAAACTACAACAAATACCAGTTTGAGTATCATCATAATGAACGTAAAAAAACTCGTTTGAGAACATAAGTCTGCTGCTCTTCCCAGGCTGTGTCTCTACTCCAAGGCCTGTAGCAAGGCAGGACACGGACGATGAATGTAGGATAAAATTATTAGTTTAGAGCATGGCTGTAAGAAACCCGATCGAACAAGCGGAAGGACTTTATTTTATAACGTTCACCTGTTGCCAATGGCTGGCTTTATTTGAAATTACCCTCGTTCCTGGCGGGTGTCCCTTACCCGACATTTCATGAATAATAATATTCCTGGTTTTTATGCACAATAATGTTAAATATTCAGTGAAAGAAAATGTCATCAATCATTAAATAAAGTTTATTTCCACACTGATAGGTTTTCCCTCTTTCTTGGCGGGTGTCCCTCACCCGACATTTCATGAATAATAATATCCCGGTTTTTATGCACAATACTTTTAGATATTCAGTGAAAGAAAAAGTCATCACTCGTTAAATAAAGTTTATTTCCACACTGATAGGTTTTCATCGGCAAAGTTTATGAAACAGGGAAGATGATCCGATAGCTATCGGATTTAAAATACTTACTCATTTAATTGGATAAATTTGTGATTGAGAAAGGTCGGGTGGGGACACCCGCCCGGAGAAGGGCTGTTTAGTGCCTATAGAAACTAGACATGTATCATTTGCGTCGCAAGAGTTTCGGCATAAAAGAGTAGTCTGGTCACCTTAATTTTAAACAGGTTGAATAAAGTTGTAGGCCAGGGCAAGTTCTTTCATTTCCTTAATATTTTTACAGTCAAGTTTTTCAAATATTTTTATTTTGAGCATATCAACGGTTAATATATGAAGATGTAAGAGTGAACTGATTTGTGACACAGATTCATCTTTCATAAGATGCCTCGCTACTTCGAGCTCCTGCCGTGATAACAAATCAAACGGATTTCGATTACCGTTTTGGCGTGGAGCCTCTTCCGTGAGTACCTGTGATAAAGCGGGGCTTATGTATTTCTTATTATTAATTACAGATTCGATAGCCTGCCCGATTTCATCAGCAAATGCTGCTTTATTTAAATAGCCTAAAACCCCAAGGCTCAGGAAATCCTTTGCGTACATCTCCCCGGGATTCATGCTGAATATTAATATTTTGGATTCGGGCTTAGTAGTAAGGATATTGGTGACGAGACCAAAAGGATCTGTGTCAGGCATGTTCACGTCCAGTATAATAAGATTATAATCAGTGTGCTTTATTTTTTCAAAGGCAGAGTCACCGTCGTAAGCTTCTTCAATAATTGAGTGAGGGATTATGTTTTTGACATACATTTTTAAACTTGTTCTGATTATTGAATGATCATCCGCAATCAATATCTTATTCATTTTAAAAATTGTATAGGTTAAAAATGCAGGAAGCGATTTTTTTTAATGATATAAGCGGCAAAGCTATGTAGAATTTTTATTGAATAATTATAAGACTGCTGTTTACCCTGCTCCCATCCTTACAAACAATCGAACAATGCATTCTAAAAAATAATCTTGTTGAATATTTCCGCGTTTCTTCTTGTATTTGCATCTCAGGAAAAGAGAGGTATGGGTCGAAGCTATATTATTATACTAACGGGAAAGATTATGTGATTTTTGTTACAGTGAATAAAGTAATGAAAATTCAAAAATCCTGTAAGTACAAATTACATGTATAATCCTGCTGGCGGGAGACCATCGGGGCGTTACAGATTTATAGTTTTATTAGATTCGAAGCAGGCAACACCGCCAGGTTGGGGCACAAGTAAGCCGGGCCTTGCGATACCCGGCTTACAATGTTTTTATTTGTAAATTAATCCGGAGAGAATCAATAAGTAAGAGGTATTATTTCTCCGGTGGTGTCACCTTATACCCGAGTTGCTCTACAATATACAACCTGTCATAATACACTCTTCCGGTATTTATTTTACCGTCGGCTACCCGTGCCGTATATTGCAACGGGAAGGTTACTGTTTTGCCATCTTGTGTGAAAGTCCAGTCTCCCCAAACAGAAACCCAATCGCCTTTAAGATCTCCCTGCAATACCCGAAAAGTTTCTGATACAGAATTGAATTTAAGGTCCGATTGTGTTTTGTAATTTTCCTCCCAGGTGGCGATAGTCTGTGCAACTGTGGAGGAATCTGTAGGAGCAGGGCCATATCCCAGGTAGTCATCAGCTAACAGGCTTTTGACTTTATCTAAGTCTTTTGATACTAATGCATCGATAAAGTCTCCCACTACCTTTATGTCAGCTTCTGCGTTAGGATTTTCTCCTACGAAATCTTTGTAGCTCTGCTGGCCTGTGGCAGCAGATTGTGCATTTACTTTTGGAGCAACGAAGCCCAACAGCAAAAGAAAGGTGAACAGGATAACTGGTTTGATTGTTTTTTTCATTTTTTTTCATTTAAAGATTATTGATATAAAGAGATTTAAACCTATAGGCAAACTGAACTTTCAGTGTGTGTTTGAGAGGAGGAACTATTTTCGCCGCATATTATTCATAAGGATTTCACTTTTTCGAAATGAAATTTTGACCAAATGACGAAACACATCGGTTAAAAAGAAACCTGGCAACTTTTTGAGGAGAGTCTTAGGATAGTGAATCTAAACAGGTTTACAAGATAGCGATTGGTTTTTGATATTATCCTTTTTTCCTTACATATTTTTTTTCAACATTTAACCTTTACGCCTGCATTGTCGTGTGATCGTGTTTAAGTGAGCGGGAATGGCTTATTATACTAACAGGCAAGGCTATTGGGTTTCATAAAATTGAATGAAGTAAATTTAAAATTCAAAATTCCGTTAAGCCTGTGATGATAGTCAGCATATTTTACACCAGTAATCAATGAAAAGCATATAACTTAACAACATGGAGATGATAAAAATAACCGAACAACCTTCAAAATACCGAAACCTTGAAAAGATGCCGGTTGAAGAAATTACTGCTAACATCAACAACGAAGATGCAACCGTAGCATCAGCGATAAAAAATGCTTTGCCGCAAATCAATGGGTTGATCCAGGCAATAGTATCGAAATTAAAAGACGGTGGCCGTTTGTTTTACGTTGCCACGGGAAGTGGCGGAAGATTATCTGTTTTGGATATTATTGAACTCCCAACAACCTTTGGAATTGAGAAAGGCATTTTTAATGTAATCCTGGCAGGTGGTGTTGACAGGCTGGTGGAAGCTCTCGAAGAAAAGGAAGACGATGTTACAGAAGGATGGAGAATGCTTCAAAGTGAAAACGTATCAGGGAAAGATATTGTAGTGGGTATCTCTGCCAGTGGCACAACACCTTTTGTATTGGCTGCATTAAAGGAATGCCGTACAAGAAATATTGTGACAGGATGTATTGTAAGCAATCCGGGCTCACCCATTGCGCAACAGGCAGACTTTGCCACAGAGATAATAACAGGTCCTGAAATTTTAGCAGGAAGCACGAGGATGAAATGTGGCACGGCTCAAAAAATGATTCTGGATATGATCAGTACAACAGTGATGATACAATTAGGCAGGGTAGAGGATAACCGGATGGTAAACATGAAACTGCTAAATGAAAAAATGTTGGATCGCAGTGTAAAGATGTTGATGGAAAAAGCGCCAATACAGGATTATGAAAAAGCAAAGGAACTATTGCTTGAGCATGGCAGCGTTAAGCGGTCACTGGATTATTTTAAAAAAATACTGTAAGCTGATGCTAAAATTCATGTGCAGAATAAAAAAAGTGCCGGCGTAAAAATCAAATATGAGGAATAATAAAAAGGGATTAAATCCATTGGTAATTATCGGGGCGCTGTTTTTTATTTTCGGATTTGTAACATGGGTGAGTTCAGTTTTAATTCCCTACCTGCAAATAGCCTGCGAGCTCAATAACTTCCAGGCATACTTAGTGGCTTTTGCATTTTATATTTCTTATTTTGTTATGGCAGTGCCTTCCGGTGCGTTATTAAAGATTACGGGTTATAAAAAAGGTATGTCGTTTGGGCTCCTGTTGGTTGCAATTGGGTCACTCATTTTTATTCCTGCTGCTATTTATCGTACTTATAGTATTTTCCTGTTGGGTTTGTTTGTGCAGGGCGCCGGCCTTGCTGTTTTACAAACTGCTGCCAATCCTTATGTAACCATACTCGGGCCCGAAGAAAGCGCTGCCAAACGCATGAGCATAATGGGCATTTGTAATGGCATTGCCGGGATAGTGGCGCCCGCCATCCTTGGTGCTATTATTTTAAATAATGCAGACACGATCGCAGAACAATTAAAGCACATGACCACTGTCGATAAAAACCTTGCTTTGAATGCGCTTGCGCAAAAAGTTATCTTTCCTTACAGTATCATCACCTTCATATTGATTTTGCTCGCGGCGGTAATTTACAGGTCAAATCTTCCTGAAATAAATGAAGCGCCGGAGGAAACAGATGCTTCCGGTGCAATAGTTCCGTCGTCAAAAACAAGCGTTTTTAATTTTCCTCATTTGCTGATTGGTGTATTTACTTTGTTTCTTTATGTGGGCGTGGAAGTAATTGCCGGCAACACCATTATCGGGTATGGAACTTACCAGGGCATTTCCTTAACCACGGCAAAATTTTTTACTTCCTTTACGTTGACAGGAATGCTGGCAGGTTACCTCGTCGGCATTATTTGTATTCCAAAATATTTTAGCCAGAAAATGGCGCTCAGGTATTCCGCAGCATTCGGGATTATTTTTGCCTTGCTCGCATTGTTTACCCATGGATACATTTCTGTTATGTTTGTTGCGCTGTTGGGTCTTGCTAATTCTCTCATGTATCCTTCTATCTGGCCGTTAGCTATCGGAGGATTGGGAAAATTTACAAAGATGGGTTCTTCGTTTTTAGTGATGGCCATATCGGGTGGAGCATTGTTGCCTCTTTTATACGGATGGTTAGCGGATCATATAAATGCACAACAGGCTTACTGGATGGTGATTCCATGCTATGCGATGATAGGGTATTATGCAATAGCGGGTCATAAAGTGGGAAGAAAAATGCTCAACTGATTTCTAAAATACAATCATGATATTAATAGCAGACAGTGGTTCATCCAAAACAAACTGGTGTCTTGTAAAACCAGGCGGAGAAAAACAATATTTCAATACAGAAGGATACAATCCTTATTTTGTTGATGGTACATATATTATCAACTCGCTGAAAAAAAATTTGCCGGAAGGGATATTATACGATGAAGTTGACAACGTATATTATTATGGCGCCGGATGTTTTCCCGGGAAAGATTTTGTACTATCTGATTCTATAAAAACCGTTTTCAGCAATGCAAAAATTTTTATTGAACTGGATCTGCTTGGGGCTGCAAGAGCCTTGCTTGGAAACTCTCCGGGCTTTGCAGCCATACTTGGAACAGGCACCAATACCTGTATGTACGACGGCAAAAAAATTACGGAAAATATTGATTCGCTGGGATATATTCTTGGAGACGAAGGAAGCGGAACAGCCATTGGCAAAAAACTACTCGGTGATTATATAAGAGGATATATGCCTGCGGCAGTAACAGATTTGTTTTATGAAACATTTCATTTAGACAAAGAAGATATTTTTGAGCGCATATACGGGCAGCCCCAGGGCAACATCTTCTGTGCTGACTTCAGCAAATTTGTGGCAGTGCATGTTGGTGAGGCCTACTTTCATAATTTGGTAAAGACTTCATTTTAATGATCTTTTCCAAAACCTGGTGAGTCGTTATGCTAATTATAAATCCTGTTCCTTTAATTGTGTAGGAACCATTGGATATATTTTTAAAGATATTTTATGTGGAAGTAGCCCAGCAATTTGATATGCCGCAGGGAAAAATTATTAAAGCGCCTATTGATGGATTGGTTGAGTATCATGTTGAGCAAAGGTGAGGTTGCACTAGACAGATACGGATCTCTTTTAAAAAAAAGTTTACAGTTACTTTAGACGTTGCATTATGTTTCGGGGGTACGAAAATACGGGGCATCTGGCCTGCAACCAATTGCTTGCGGTATATTAAAAGTATAGTTTTGCATCAATGCAATAATGGATCATCGCCTCATCAGTAGAGAATGGCAAAATTGTTTAGGCCAAATCGGAAGCCTGTGGAGGTAAGCTTCCTAGGGTACTTCCCGGTTGGAGAAGCTGTGAGTTCTACTACCTGCAGCGGATTCTTCTTTCATCCAATCTATGACTGCGCTAAGAGAATATTAACCACGGCCAGTTTGCACTCGGTGTGCGACATTGAACAGCGGGCCTTAAAGGTTTTTGATGGTCCAGGTCTCACCGCTGAGTGTGACGATATAGGCAGTGTTCCCGATGAACCTTGGGGAGGCGGGTCGATTAAGCCCGCCCCTGATTTCGGTGAACTACCAGTCCCATGAGGCTCACCAGTGAATTGCGTGTTCGGCTGCCTCGCGAAGCGGTAGGATTCACGCGCCAGATACCGCAATGTTAATGACCATGAGGCGGAGGCGAAACACCGTCGATCTTCCAGACCTCGCCTGCGAGGCTAACCACGTAAGCGGCGTGGCCGATGAACTCCATCGAGGTGGGCAGGTTCAGCCCGTCCGCTATGACGTTGAAGGTGCCACTTGGGTTGAGCCACAGGAGTGCGCCGGTGTTCGGCAGTGCCGGTGCCCCTTCATAGGGTCCATCCCAGATGCCCTGTGCAAGGGCAAAGAGGTTATTCCCGGGGCCAAATTCTACGTCGACGAATAACCCGACATTCAACCCGGCGGCGGATGCCACTTCCGTGGCGGTGAGAGACTTTGGCGAGATGGACATGACCTTTGCATTCTCAGGCAGGTGCGGAATAGGACCGGCCTCGGTCAAATAGATCGTGTTGCCTTTAACCGCCAGCCCGGTTGGCACAACATCCGCGAAGGCGATCACCTCGGTGATCTCGCCGTTTAGGGTGACATATAGTACGCGGTTATGGTGGCCGTCGGTAACGAGGAAGCCGTCTCGATAGGGTTCGATTGCAAACTGGAAGCCGGTAGGCACGAAGAACTCCGGCACTGGCGGATGGGCGATGGACCACGCGCCAAGATCCGCGATGACGGTAAAGTGATTCCCGCCGTCCACGCGATAGATGCCAACGATGTCGTGACCATCAAGATCGGGCGCAACGCCCGTGACGAGCGCATATGCAGTCGCACCGCGGAAGGCGACATCTACCACGCCACTACCAATGTAGTAAGGATCGGGGATGCGCTTCGGCAATCCCGTGGTGAAGAGCGTGACGGCGCCGGTCTTCGGGTCTACGCGCCAGATGCTGCCGGCGAGCGGTGCAGTGACGTACAACGCCTTGTCAGGGCCGACGGCACTGCCCTGGAGCTCCTCCAGGCCCGTAACCAGCAGTTGTGCGGGTCCCGGGACATCATGAGGGAGGTCACCTTTTTTGCAACCCGGGACAACCATGGCAAAGCAAAAGGCCAGTAGCATAAAAATTCGGCTGTTGATGATAAACTTCTTCATTGTTTTTTATTTTAGTTGGTTAAAAGATGATTCCTGAGATTCGGTAGCCAGCCTTGACGTAAATGAAATTTGTATAATAAAAAGTTTAAGTGATGAAAATATATTACAAAGGGTACGCAGACTAGCTTAGGTTGGTTTTAATAAGGCAATGGATCGTGGTAATTAATGTAGTACTGCTATGATGGGAATTTTATTAGGATAAAGTATTATTGCCAACTCTACTCGTATGGCTATTTCGGTGACATTCTTGCAGAAATGACCGTGCTGGGAGGTCGTCTTCATTAATGGTTACCGGCCTATCTATTTTGTGTCAACCTATTATTAATCCGTCGTAATATTTCTTCTCTCTAAAATATTTACAAATAGTAAAATAGCCACACTACCCATTGGGTAGAAGGCACTGTCTACAGGGTAGTTTGTTTAGCTGACCGGGTATTTAGATAAAGAAACCAGGATTTTTTTGACAATAAAAATTCTAATTATGCTTCTATTAAAATAATGACTACACGTTTATCCATGACCGGGACAATTGGCAGAAGGTATCTCATACCGAACACTTGTAGGTTCTGAATCTGCAGTACGTAATATTTCACAGATAAAAAATCTGTACCGCAATGTCGTCCTTGAAATCCAACTGCCTGGAGACAATAACCCAACAAAAAACGTCACGCTTTAGCCTGGCGTTACTCTTTCTTAAGAATCCCTAAAACTTGAAGTAACCCATATAAGGATAGTCTATGGGGTTAGCTTTGACATTGTCAGTCATTTCAAAATAACCGGTAACACCTGCAAAAACACCTGTTCCACTGCCTTTAACAATAGGATGCTGGCATTGTCCGGAGATTTCAGCCCCCGCGTAAGAGCCGTCAGGACTGCAACCCTCGAACTTTGCCTGGAAATCGTAAGTAGTCCGGAACGATCCACTCTTTCCTTTGTACCTGCCAACAAACAGTTCTCTTCCACTCTCCACGTAGTCACCGTCATTGCAACTGAATTCATCTATAAAGATGAACAAGCATCCTTCAAGGTCTCCGGTCATAGTCAGCGCATAAGTAGCACCCTGACTTGCGTAATCGCAAACATCGGCTTCATCTAAATACCCAATACCCGAAAACTCTTTTGCACCAGGTGGGATGCCATCTTTTTTGCAACCCGAGAGAACCATAACAAAACAAAAGGCCAGTAGCATAAAAATCCGGCTGTCGATGATAAATTTTTTCATTGTTTTTAATTTTAAATGTTTAAAAAAATGATTTGAATTGTTATTGCAAAATGCTGACAGCATACCTGCATCTTAAACCGAAAGTTCTTGTGTTGCGGATGGAGAAACAATACCCCAATGCGGTATTTTAAAAAAATCAGGAGAGCCCTTTTTGTATGGCTTTCGTTACTGCTTCATTGCGGCTGGTTACATGGAGTTTTTTGTAGATATTTTTTACATGGGTGCGTACGGTTTCATAACTGATAAAAGTTTTTTCGGCGATGGCTTTATAGTTATAGGTTTCGACCATCAGGCCCAGTATTTCTTTTTCTCTTTCGCTTAAGTGATAATCTTCATCACCCGGTGAGACAAGGATTATATTCTGACGGGTGAAAAATTCAAGTACTTTTTTAGCTATGGCAGAGCTCATGGGTGCACCCCCTGAATAAGCTTCACTAATCGCATCAACCAGTTTATGAGGCGGATCATTTTTCAAAATATACCCTGATGCACCGGCGCATAAGGCATGAAATATTTTTTCACTGTCGTTGAAAACAGTTTGCATAAGAATTCTTATGTGCGGGAATCGCTCACAAATTTTTTTGGTTATTTCAATGCCATTTAATCCGGGCATTTCAATATCCATTAATACCACATCGGGTTCACTGCGATTTATATCCGTTTCCCAGCGGTTGCCATCTGTAAAAGCTCCGCTACAAGTGAATCCGGGTGTGCCATTAAGAATGGCCTGAAGAGCATCTCTTACCAGTTTGTTATCTTCAAATATGGTTACGCGGATATCCATGGATCGCCTTCAAATTTTTGTAAATAACTTCTCAATACAAATACCTCATCAGGTGATTTTGTGCCTAAGGCATTCCTATGGAACATTGCCATGTTATAGCAGTGCCTTGCTGCGGAGACGACCGAACGGAAAGTGTTGATCCTGCTTCGTCAGCTCTTTGTTGCATATTGGTGAGGCCATTTCCCTTTTCAACTGTCGCTAAGTCAAATCCTTTTCCATTGTCCCTTATAATAAATTCAATAAAACCATTTAACCGGTGCACACATAGTTCCAGCGTTGTTGCCCCACTATATTTTACCGCGTTGTTGATTGCTTCTTTACCGAGCAGGTAAATATGATGACGGTTTTCCAACGGTAATTGAAATTCAGCTAAACCATCCTGTACATTCATTTGTACTTTAATATTTTTTGCGCCTGACATTTCCCTGGCGTATTCTTCTAATTTTTGCATGAGTTCCTGCAGGGAATTATGATCAGGGTTTACAGCCCAAACCAAATCGTATAGCCTGCTCACCATATCATTGGCCGAGTGCTGAATTCTATCCAGCGAATCCTTTGCTTCTTCTGCCCGCCGCGCTTTCACCTGGTCTTCTGCAAGATGGCTGTAAAGAACAATTCCGCTTAATGTACTTCCGATATCATCATGGAGTTCCCGGCTGATCCGCAATCGCTCATTTAATAAAGCTTCCTGGCTTTCTACTTTTTTGCTTAGCGCATACTTTTCCTCCAGGGATTGTTCGAGCTCATGTGTTCGGTTGATTACTTTCTCTTCTAATGCTTTGTTTTCTTTCTTAACTGCATGGATCCTCCATTTCACAAAGCCCCATACTGAAATTGAAAATACCAGGATATACAGACCATATGCCCACCAGGTACGATACCAGGGTGGAAGCACTTTAAAGGTATATTCAATCGGATCACTCCAAATGCCAAACGGGGTTTGAGCCCGAAGTTTAAAGACGTATGTTCCTTCAGGAAGATTGCCAAATATAGCGGAGGCCATATTCCCAACCGGGCTCCATTCTTTATCGTGGCCCTCAAGAATATACTGATACCTGACAAGGTTTGGCCTGTTAAGCTCTACTGATCCAAAATCAACGGATATATTGTTATGCCGGTATGGCAGCACAAGATTTTCCGGTATTGGATAAAAACGCCTTACACTATCAAATTTAATCCCTTTGAATCTGGAACGCATAGAGTCACGGGCTTCGTCAGTTAAAATGAAACCAAAAGTCGTTGCTTCTTCGGTGATGTGGGGACCGGGCCCGCTTTTCCCGGAACGAGGTAATAGATCCTGCCAGCATATTTTTTCATTGTTGATCTTTACACTGTGCAGCACAGGAACCAGGGGTTCTTTGTTTTTATGTACGCTTGAATAATCAAAACGTATCAATCCGTATTTCACTTCACCGGTACCCAGCCAAACATTCCCTTTGCTATCTTCAATCATCTCCTGCGCCACGAGCGTCTTTAATTGGATATCCTGCAGATAGATTATAGATCTCAAATTGCGGTGCGTAGTTTTTCAACTCATCATTTTTCAAATCATTTTGTGCAGGCCTGTTAAGGGGCTTCTTTTTCGTTGCCGGGTAACCATTGAATTGAACTAATACCCCCAGGCCGGCATTTGTTCCAAAAATTATTTTACCTGTCGAGTCTATAACGATTGCCCAGACGTTATTATCAGGAAGTCCTTGTGCAACTGTAAAATTCATGAAACTTTTACCATCGAAACGGCTTACTCCTCCATTCGTACCAAACCACAGATTTCCGGACCTGTCCATAGCAGAGCAGTAAATTTGTTGGTGAGGGAGTCCATTTGCTGTAGTATAGTTAGTAAAACTGCTGCCGTCAAACCGGCTGAGGCCTTCATCTGTACCAAACCAAACATCGCCTTTTGCATCTTCTATAACGCAAATAATAGAATTGCTTGCCAATCCGTGAACTTCTGAATAATTGATAAAACTGTTACCATCATAACAAGTGGCTCCCTTATCTGAACAAAACCATATTTTTCCGTTCCTTGTTTCAGTTATGCGACCGATAAAATTGCTGGGCAACCCGTTCGCCAGCGTATAGTTTGTGAACGCCTCACCGTCAAAGCAGCTTACTCCGCCTGCTGCTATTGAAAACCACAGATCTCCTTTTTTGTCTTTGATATGGGGACTGGCCCTGTTATCAATCAGTCCCTGAGATGTAGTATAGGTTGAAAAGCTTTCACCGTCGTAACGGCTCAGGCCTCTTCCATTGGGGTTTCCGAACCAAAGCTTTCCGGCATTGTCTTCAATCATCCCATTAATAAAACCATCATTAAATCCAAACGCCGCGGTATAATTCATAAAGCTTTTGCCTCCGTAACGAATTATTCCGCCGCCACCGGTTCCAAACCAGAGATTGCCTGTTTTATCCTCGCTTATGGAAGTTACGTTATTCGTGGATAAACCATTAGTGGTAGTGAACCTGGTAAAAATTCTGCCATCATACCGCATTACTCCATCTTTTGCAGTGGCTATCCAAAGATTTCCTGCCCGATCTTTTGTAATCCAGCGAATAAATTTTGTTGGAAATATAACCGTGCCTGGGTCGCTGCCAAATTCTTTTATGTTGTACCGAAATAGTCCATTTCCAGTACCGACCCAAATATTATTTTGGTTGTCTTCGGCGATAGCTATGATGAAATTATTACGTAACTGCGGGGAAGTATATTTGGTAAATCTTTTTCCATCATAACCGACATATTCCATTCCTTGTACCGATCCAAAGATTTCCTGATTTATCTTCCCCAATGGCTGATACAATATTATCTGCCAACCCATCCGCTGTCGTCAGGTTGACAAACTTTTCACCATCATAGCGGCTTAAGCCACCACCAAATGTACCCACCCAAAGATTTCCGGATTTGTCCTCGAAAATACTTGTAACCCAGCCTTTTCCCAAGCCATCTTCAGTAGTATAATTTGTGAAACTTCTGCCATCAAAGCGACTTACTCCAGCTGGCGTACCGAACCAAAGATCACCGTTTCTGTCTTGCTTTATATCGAATACTACATTACTCGGTAGTCCGTGCTCAATGGTATAATTTGTAAAAGATCGCCCGTCATAGCGGCTTACTCCTCCGCCATCCGTACCGAACCAAAGATTCCCATCTTTGTCAGTGAAGCTGCACCAAATAGATTCAAGTGCTAATCCATCTTCAGTTGTATAATTGGTAAAAAAAACCTGGGCTTGTTCCTCAGGCGACAAAACCCTGTGTGTACTTGAATCCAGAAATAAATGTGCTTTTGGCTTGCCGGCTCTTATATCTTCTTGCCGGTTTTTTTTGAAGAATCTTAACAGGTTTACTACTATCTGGCAGGTCAGCTATTACGGTTATTTTAGGAGGTGCGGCTTTAGATTCCTTAATAATAGAAGGTTGGGGATCTTTCTCTGAACAGGAAAAAGCCAGAAGGAAGATCAAACATACAACAATGAGTTTTTTAGAAATCATAAGCGTTGTGATGAAAGTTTATGTCTCTGATTTCAATGCGTAGTTCAATTATCGTCATTGAATGGTGCAGAGGAGCCTGTCAGCCAAATTTTCTATACAATAAAATTATAAAATACACTTCATCATATCAATAGAATGATTGGGGGAGGCGCAAATAATGATTCGTCCTTAAAAAGTTTACAGTATAACAGATAAAGTGACAGCGCTTCACCAAAAAATTTCATAACTCCATCGCCTTGATTCGTGCCCACTACCAACCACAATGCAACATTTAAAATTTATCACCGTAACCAACAAGGTCTATAGAAGATCAAACCATTACTTAATGGCATTAAAGCATTTTTAGATCATAGTCCTACATTAATCCTGCAACAAATCAGGGCAATTTTTTATTAAAAAATTACATGATACCAATCATAACTTGTATTGAAAAATATCAGCTTTTCAGTTAAGTTTTAATACTACTTTGCCACTGGTTTAATGACATGCTTTATAGCTGTTTCATGAATTCATTCTGTAAAAATTATCATGAATATGTTTGATATTACTAAACCAATTGACCTCTCACTCCATGCGGAAGGCACAGGGCCTAAAAGATTCCGTCGCCCTGTATATGTTGATTTCATGCCTCCGTGCAACAGCGCATGCCCTGCGGGAGAAAATATACAGGCATGGATGGCCCATGCACAATCCGGAAATTATTTCG
Organism: uncultured Chitinophagaceae bacterium; assembly: GCA_963798665.1. Lineage (GTDB taxonomy): Bacteria > Bacteroidota > Bacteroidia > Chitinophagales > Chitinophagaceae > Ginsengibacter. The sequence goes on from CAWCUN010000002.1 coordinate 126,235, forward strand.
AAGCTTTTCAAACGCTTGTGGAGGACAATCCTTTCCCGGCTATTATGGGCAGGGTGTGTGTAAAACCTTGTGAAACCGGTTGTAACCGGACTCACATTGATACATCTGTGAATATTCATGCTGTTGAACGATTCATCGGCGACGAAGCAATAAATCAAAATTGGCCCATCCAATATGAAGCTCATTCAACAGGGAGAAAAATATTAGTTGTGGGCTCTGGTCCGTCAGGGTTATCTGCAGCGTATCATCTTGTACGTATGGGGCACGCGGTTGAGGTTATTGAAGTAAGAGGCCACCCGGGTGGTCTCTTGTGGACCGGAATTCCGGATTATCGTTTACCAAAAGAAATACTGGATGCCGAGATCGACAGGATAGTAAAATTGGGCGTAAAGATCCGGTTAAACTATGAAGTAAAAGATATTCTGTATGAGAAAGAAGCCGGCAATTTCGATGCGGTATATCTTTCCATCGGTGCGCAATTAATTCGCCGTGAAGATTTTCAAAAAGACGATTCTGTTTATGTCAGCGATGCGTTTTCTTTTTTTGATGAAATAAAATCAAATCCTTCACCTTATGTACAAAAGAAAGTAGTTGTATATGGCGGTGGGAAGCTCGCTTTATACCTGGCACGGATCATAAAACGGTTTCATTCAGAAGTATCTGTTTTTTTCCCTGGTGATAAAAAAATGATGCCTGCATACGATTATGAAACAGAAGATGCATTGGCAGAAGGAGTAGACGTACAGCTTTTAAAGAGAATCAGCAAAATAGAAAAGTGCAGGATCGTACTCGAAAACATGAAAGTAGAAAAAGGAAAGGCTATCGGCACCCATGAATTTGAATCGGTAGCTGCTGATGTGCTAATTGTTGCAAATCGACAGGAATCTGATTCCGCTTTTCTGCGTTCTGCTTCCGATATTGTCTTAAATGACGATGGAACGGTTATTATAGATGCCCAACGCATGACTGGTTATGAAGGAATTTTTGCCGGCGGTGATATGCTTCCGGGCGAAAACAGGAGTTCAACCATTGCAATAGGACAGGGTAAAAAAGCAGCCCGTTATATCAATGCGTATCTTACAAATGAACGATATATAAAGCCTGATAAACATCCCACAGCCGGATATCGCAAGCTGCACATGTGGTACAAAACAGATGCTCCGCAACAGGAACAGGACAAACTGCCGCCGGCTGTCGCGGTAAAAAATTTTGATGAAGTTATTGCCGGACTGTCTGAAGAAGAAGCAAGATTTGAAGCGCAGCGGTGCCTGAGTTGCGGTAACTGTTTCGAATGTGACGGTTGCTTCGGCGCCTGCCCGGAAGATGCCATAATTAAATTAGGAAAAGGTAACCGCTATAAATTTAATTATGATGCCTGTACAGGATGTGCTGTGTGTTATGAGCAATGCCCATGCCATGCAATAGAAATGATTCCAGAACCTGTTAATTCAACAAATGATGTCAAGCAATAAAAAAATAATTTCTACAATAGATGGAAATGAAGCCGCTGCTTATGTAGCATACCGGGTGAACGAAGTCTGTGCCATTTATCCGATTACGCCATCATCCACTATGGCTGAACTCGCTGATGAATGGGCTTCAAAAGGCATAAAAAATATTTGGGGAAATATTCCGGATGTGATAGAAATGCAAAGCGAAGGCGGGGCCGCAGGTGCGGTGCATGGAGCTTTACAAACCGGCTCACTCACTACCACCTTTACCGCATCCCAGGGTTTAATGCTGATGTTACCCAATATGTACAAGATTGCCGGTGAACTAACGTCCGCTGTGTTTCATGTTGCGGCACGTTCCTTAGCAACTCAGGCACTTTCAATTTTTGGCGATCACCAGGATGTGATGGCCGCAAGAACTACCGGCTTTGGTCTATTAAGTTCGGCCAGCGTACAGGAAGCGCATGATTTTGCCTTGATAGCACAAGTTGCTACTTTGAAATCAAGAATACCTATCGTACATTTTTTTGATGGCTTTCGCACTTCGCATGAAGTAAATAAACTGGAAATGTTAAGTGATGAACAGATACGTGCAATGATACCGGATGAATTTGTGATTGCACATCGCGGGCGGGGAATGAATCCCGAACATCCATTTGTAAGGGGAACGGCTCAAAATCCGGATGTGTATTTCCAGGGAAGGGAAACGGTAAATTCTTTTTATAATGAAATGCCGGGAATTATGGAAACTGCGATGAATGACTTTGCAAAGATCACCGGAAGAAAATATGAGCTCTTTCAATATACGGGCGCTGCCGATGCTGAGCGGTTGATAATAATAATGGGGTCAGGCGGCGAAACGGTTGCAGAAACAGTAAAGGCATTAAATAGCAACCTGGAAAAAACCGGCGTAATACAGGCTCGTTTGTACAGGCCATTTTCTCTGGAGCATTTGATAAGTGCTATACCGCCAACAATAAAATCTATTGCAATACTCGATCGCACAAAAGAATCCGGCGCAGCCGGTGAACCTATGTACCAGGATGTGCTGGCAACTTTAGTAGGAGCAATGCAACAAGGCAAGCTGAATCATCTCCCCAAATTGATTGGCGGCCGTTACGGACTTTCTTCCAAAGAGTTTACACCTGCAATGGTTAAAGGTGTATTTGATGAACTGAAAAAGAAAGAACCTAAAAATAGTTTTACCGTTGGTATTAATGATGATGTTACCCATACCAGCATCGACTATGATTCTTCATTTACATTGAATGAATCAGGAGTGGAGACAGGGGTTGTTCTTTGGCCTGGGTGCTGACGGAACAGTGGGTGCAAATAAAAACACCATTAAAATAATTGGAGAAAATACTGACTTATATGCGCAGGGATATTTCGTTTACGACTCAAAGAAATCAGGTGCAAGAACTGTTTCTCATTTGCGGTTTGGGCCAAGGCCAATCAGGGCACCTTACCTAATTACAAAAGCGGATTTTATTGCATGTCATCAATTCAATTTTATTGAAAAAGTGCAGATGCTTGAATTTGCAAAAGAAGGAGCCACATTCTTAATAAACAGTCCTTACAATAAAGATGAAGTTTGGGATAAATTAACCGGGCTGGCTCAGAAACTTATCATTGACAAGAAATTAAAAGTTTATGTGATTGATGCAACAACGGTGGCCCGCGAAACAGCGATGAGTGGCCGGATCAACACGATTATGCAGACTTGTTATTTTGCTTTGTCCGGCGTATTGCCCAGGGAAGAAGCAATTGAAAAAATTAAAAAAGCAATTGAAAAAACTTATTTCAAAAAAGGGCAGAGAGTAATCGAACAGAATTTTAAAGCTGTTGATGCAACGCTTGATAATTTATATGAAGTAGATTATCCTAAAAAAGTTTCGGCGGGAGATCATAAGTTATTAACTGTATCTGATAAAGCGCCGGATTTTGTAAAGAATGTTACCGCAGTAATGATGGCCGATCATGGAAATGAATTACCCGTAAGCAAGATGCCGATCGACGGCACTTATCCCAGCGGAACTACTCAATGGGAAAAAAGAAATGTTTCAGACCTTGTACCGTTGTGGGAACCCGATGTATGCATTCAATGTGGTAACTGTGCTTATGTTTGTCCGCATAGCGTTATAAGAGCCAAGTTCTATCATAAGGACAATTTGAAGAGTGCCCCACAGGGCTTTAAATCGGCGCCAATCAATGCAAGAGGCTTTCCTGAAACACAATATTCATTGCAGGTTTATGTTGAAGATTGCACTGGATGCAATTTATGCGTAGAAGTCTGCCCAGCAACTAATTCGTTAAATCGATCCCGCAAAGCCATTAACATGACGGAGAAAGAACCGATATTACAATCAGAACAAAAGAATATTGAATTCTTTGAAAACATTACCTGGAACGACCGGTCAAAAATTGATTTCTCTACCGTTCACGGTGCACAATTCTTAGAGCCATTGTTTGAATTTTCCGGTGCATGCGCTGGTTGTGGCGAAACACCATACTTAAAATTGTTATCACAATTATTTGGCGACAGGCTGCTGATTGCAAATGCAACGGGTTGTTCGTCTATCTATGGTGGTAACCTGCCAACAACACCCTGGGCAAAAAATAAAGAAGGCCGTGGACCGGCATGGAGCAATTCATTATTTGAAGATAATGCTGAGTTTGGATTAGGCATGAGAATCACTGCAGATAAACAGTTGAATGTTGCCAGGCAATTGCTGCTTGAATTGAAAAATGAATTGGGTGAAGCTTATGTAAAAGAAATATTAGATGCCAAACAAACACTGGAATCCGAGCTTGTACAGCAGCATCAAAGAGTGGATGATTTGAAAGAGAAATTAAAAGTCAATGAGATTGCCTGCAGCGATTCACCTGTTATCGGTAGCAGATCAGTTGGTACGCAGGAGCGTATGGTTAGTAGGTGGAGACGGATGGGCTTATGACATTGGTTATGGAGGATTGGACCATGTATTGGCGACCGGAAGAAATATAAACGTTCTTGTGCTGGATACAGAAGTATATTCAAACACTGGTGGCCAATCATCCAAAGCAACACCTACAGCAGCAACGGCAAAATTTGCTGCGGGTGGCAAATCAGTTGGTAAAAAAGATCTTGCCATGCAAGCCATTTCATACGGGAATGTCTATGTAGCAAGGGTGGCATTTGGCGCTAATCCCCAGCAAACATTGCTGGCAATGAGAGAAGCGGAAGCGTATGATGGCCCTTCAATAGTTTTGGCATACAGTCCTTGTATTGCGCATGGTTATGATTTGAAAAATGGTTTGGACCAACAACGGAAGGCAGTTGCGAGTGGTCATTGGCCTTTGTTAAGGTATAATCCTGTATTAAGAAATAAAAATCAAAATCCGTTTGTACTCGATTCAGCGAGACCAACCATTTCGTTAAAAGATTATGCTTACAATGAGTTGCGGTATAAAGTCCTCACTGTTACTAACCCGGATTCGAGCGTTGAATTAATGAAACGTGCGCAGGAATTAGTGAACCTGAAATGGAAAACCTACGAAGAAATGGCAACAAAAAAAGCAAGTGATTTTGTTCCTGTGGCTAAATAAAAATATCATAATATGAGAACCTCCATGACAATATGGATTAGCTAACCCTGTCATTTTCGAACATACCTGTCTGTCTTCGGGCAGGCAGGTATTATTTAAACAAAATGAAAATTTTACTAAAACCATAAACAGATGAAAATATATTCAACATACATGGGCATGAAATTGAGTTCCCCAATTATCGTGTCTGCGTGCCCGTTATCCGAGCAAACAGATAACATCGTAAAGATGGAAGACAATGGCGCCGGAGCCGTGGTACTATTTTCATTGTTCGAAGAACAGATACGAAAAGAAGAGTCCCGGCTGAAATTTGTGATGACGAAAACAACAAATTCCTTTCCGGAGGCACTGGATTATTTCCCTGATCTTGACGACTTTAATGTTGGCACTGAAGAATACATGGAGAACATCCGCAAAGCAAAAGAGCGGGTAGATATTCCAATCATTGGCAGTTTAAATGGTATTACCAATGAGGGATGGATCAATTACTCAAGGCAGATGGAACAGGCCGGCGCAGATGGCATTGAAGTAAACATATTCTTCATTCCCGGAGATACGATGATGTCCTCCTCCGAGGTGGAACACCGTTATCTGAATATTATCGATAACCTCAGGCAATCAGTAAAAATTCCTGTGGCAGTAAAACTGAATCCTTATTTCAGCGCCATGGGAAATATGGCATTGCGAATGAAAAAGGCCGGTGCAGATGCATTGGTTTTATTCAACAGGTTTTATCAACCCGATTTTGATATTAACGAAATGACCATAAAAACTGATTTGCATTATAGTGAATCCAGTGAGATACGATTACCGTTATTATGGATTGGTTTATTATACGGAAAAGTAGATCTTTCTCTTGCAGCTACCACTGGTGTGCAAAGTGCAGTTGAAGTAATTAAATATATTCTTGCCGGCGCCGATGTAGTAATGACCGCTTCTTCATTATACAAAAACGGTATACCATATCTGAAGACTATGAATGTGGAACTGCAGGACTGGATGTACATGATGGGCTTCGATAAGATTGACTCGTTTAAGGGCAGTATGAGCCAACTACATATATCTGATCCGACTGCTTATCAAAGAGCCAACTATATTAAGATACTCGAAGGAGTGAACAGATAATTTTGTTTTGACATCGTCTTAAACCCCAAACTGCTGAAGGTGATGATCTAAATGTTTCCATGTGCCTTTGCTCCATTGTTCTTTTGTTAATTTTCCAAAAAACGGATGGGGTTCATCAGACATATTTGTTTCCGAAAATGAATGGATCATTTGAATCAGATGTTGTTTTTCTTTTTCAAAATTTTTTAGGTCTGCAATAATAAATGATTTATCTGTTGGCAGATCATGTTTGAAAGGTTGATCATTGTATAGTTGCTTTTTAAATAAAGGCCCCATCAAACGGAAAAATAAATTCCCCTTAAGTTTGTGTTCTCCCACAGCAACCCCCAGTGGTTTCTGGCAATGAGCCAGCATTTGGGCTACATCCATTTTTCCCCAAAGCGCTTTTGTTTTGGGCGTTAATGTATTGATACGATCAATAATTTCTTTTTTTACTGACGGTTCAAATAAATTCTTAACTTCCATACTTCATTAATTATTTAGGTAAGATCTCCCCCTTATTTTGAAACTAAAAATGTCCGGAGTAAAAATAATCCGGCATTGTTTTGATTGATATAACTATTACTTCCGTGGATTTTCTATTGCTGCCTGCGCTGCGGCTAACCTGGCAATAGGCACACGGAACGGTGAGCAACTTACATAGTTCATTCCGATGCGGTGACAAAATTTTACACTCTCTGCGTCACCACCATGTTCTCCACAAATACCTACCTTAAGATTAGGTTTCGTTTTGCGGCCTCTTTCGGTTCCAATTTTTATCAGTTCTCCCACGCCATCCTGGTCAATGGTTTGAAACGGATCATCTTTCAATATTTTCAGATCAAGATAATTTGGTAAAAAGCCACCGATATCATCCCGGCTGAATCCAAAACTCATTTGCGTAAGATCGTTGGTACCAAAGCTAAAGAAGTCAGCAACCTCTGCCATGCGATCCGCTCTGATTGCTGCTCTTGGTATTTCAATCATCGTCCCATAGAGATAAGGAATCTTCTGCATTTTTGTTTTCTCACATACTTCTTTATAAACCCTGTCCACAATTTTTTTCTGGTGAGTGAGTTCGTTTACAGTACACGTCACCGGTATCATAATTTCAGGGAATGCTTTCTTACCTGATTTAATCAATTCTGCCGTTGCCTCAAATATGGCTCTTACCTGCATTTCGGTTATCTCGGGATAACTAACGCCAAGGCGTACCCCACGATGACCAAGCATTGGGTTATTTTCATGTAATGCCAATACCCGCCTTCTTAAAATGCTCATGCTGATGCCAAGCTCTCTACTGAGCTGAAGTAACTTTTCTTTATCATGCGGAACAAATTCATGCAATGGCGGATCCAATAAACGAATCGTAACCGGGAATCCATTCATAACCTTTAGTGTGTCCTTAATATCTTTCTTCACATAGACATATAATTCATTAAGCGCCTGCTGTCTTTCGTCAATAGTTTTACTTACAATCATTTTCCGCAAAAGAAATAAAGGTTGTTCACTTCCGGCACCATAAAACATATGCTCTGTGCGAAACAGCCCAATTCCTTCAGCGCCAAATTTTAATCCCTGTGCAGCATCTTCGGGTGTTTCAGAATTGGCACGAACTCCAATCTGTTTTATTTTATCAACCAGCTTCATCAGGTTATTATATGAAACGTTTTTATCAAGGTTGATGGCAACTAACGGTAGACTGCCCTCATACACTAAACCTCTGGTTCCATTTAGCGTGAGCCAGTCACCTTCTTTTACAATCACCCCGTTTTTTGCATGAAATGTTTTCGTGTCGTGATGTATTTCAATATCTCCGCAACCCACTATACAACATTTACCCCAGCCTCTTGCTACCAACGCAGCATGCGATGTCATCCCTCCTTTTGTGGTTAAGATGGCTTCGGATTCGTGCATGCCATCTACATCTTCCGGCGATGTTTCTTCACGAACAAGAATCACTTTTTCGCCCCTGTTTGCCCATTCAACTGCTTCTGCGGAAGAAAATACTGCACGCCCTTTGGCACCACCCGGACCTGCCGGCAATCCTTTTGCAATTACTGTATTTAATAATTCAGCTTTGGGATCAAGCATGGGTAATAATAATTCCACAAGTTGGTTAGGCGCGACCCTGCTCACTGCGGTCTTTGCATCAATAAGTTTTTCAGCATACATTTCTGTGGCCATCCGTACCGCGGCAATACCGTTTCTTTTTCCGACGCGGCATTGAAGCATATAGAGCTTTCCTTTCTCAATGGTGAACTCAATATCCTGCATGTCTTTATAATGTTGCTCCAATCTTTTTTGATAATTGAATAATTCTTTATAAAGAACGGGCATTGTTTTTTCCAACGTCTTGAATTGTCTGCTCTGCGCATTCTTTGAATATTCATTTACCGGCGCCGGCGTTCTGATACCCGCAACAACATCTTCACCCTGGGCCTTCACCAGGTATTCTCCATAAAATTTATTTTCGCCCGTACCTGGATTTCTTGTAAAAGCAACACCGGTGCAACTGTCATTACCCATATTACCAAACACCATTGCCTGAACGTTTACAGCTGTTCCCCAATCTTCAGGAATTTTTTCTATTCGCCGATATTCAATTGCCCGCTTTCCATTCCAACTGCTGAAGACGGCTCCGATACCGCCCCACATTTGTTCCAATGTATCTTCAGGGAAATCTTTTCCTAAAATCTCTTTCACGGTGTTTTTATAATCTTTTACGAGTTGTTTCAATTCGGCAACCGTTAGTTCCGTATCGCTCTTGTATCCTCTTTTATGTTTGATATCCTCCAATTGTTCGTCCAGTATTTTGCGGATTCCTTTTCCATTTTTGCCCCGATAGCTATCGGGGTCGACTCCACCGCCTTTTTCCATTACCACATCCGCGTACATCATGATTAGTCTTCTGTAGGCATCATAGGCAAAACGTTCATCGCCACTTTGAGCAATAATTCCCTTAATGGTTTTTTCATTCAGCCCAACATTTAACACGGTTTCCATCATGCCCGGCATTGACTTGCGGGCACCTGAACGTATGGATACCAATAAGGGGGTTTTTTCATCACCGAATTTTTTACCTGTAAGTTTTTCCATTTTTGCAAGAACTGCTTCCAGTTCCGCCTTTAAAGTTTTGGGATATGTGTTTTTATGTTCATAATACCAGGTGCAAACCTCTGTAGTAATTGTAAAACCGGGAGGAACCGGCAGGCGAAGACTGGGATGACCTGCCATTTCCGCAAGGTTGGCACCTTTACCACCTAACAGATTTTTCATTGACTCATTGCCATCTGCTTTATTACCTCCAAAGAAATATACATACTTTGGAAGCCTCATATCTTTTTTCATAAATCGTAATTTTTTAGACTGCACATAGGTAGCTAATTATGTTGCAAATAACGAAGATGAAAATCAAGCTTACAGATGATTGTAATCATTTTTTGGCCGATGATAAGCGGGGAGATCGCTAAAAAAAAGAGAAAGAAAAACGGGTATACTTTTCCGTTATCTTAAGCGCCTGCTTCATAATAAGGAATCTCATCATGACTAACAGACTCCTGCTGTTCCCAATAAGCGAGAGTAACTACATGCCCATCGGGGGTATGCAATAATCTTCCAAAAATTGCATTGATGGGATTAAAAGTATAGTCAGTTACGCCGACAGTAAATGTTTCTGGTGCAGGAGGTGGCGGAGGCGGGGCAACTACTGTTCCATCCGCAGCTTTTACAACCGGAGCCGGTGCAGCCTTTGGCGGTGGTGAAGGAATTGCTACTACAGTAAATCCATTATATTCCAATAAATTTTTTAAGAAGGTAACTCTGCCTGGCGATACGTCCTTTTCAACAATACCGCACTTTACACCATCGAGTTCTTCAAATAAATGATTTTTATTTATAGCCATTACTTACTGAGTTAATGATTGTATGTAATCGTAAATCCAACTCAACATTCCTATCAATATTATGCCTGCAGAACAAATAATAAAGGCAAATTTAGTTGACGGATAAATATTTATTTTTTCTATTGGTTTTTCGTTTTTATCCATAAATATGGATCGTATTACTCTTAAATAATAATATAATGAAACAATCATATTTAAAGCAGCAAAGAGAATGAATCCATAATTCCCTTTGGCTGCCCCTGCCGTTAGCAAAAATAATTTACCGAAGAAACCGGCAGTGGGCGGAATACCTGCCAACGAAAATAATGCCAGTGCCATTATCCAACTTAACAATGGATTCGTTTGATACAATCCCTTATAGTCATCAATTTTTTCTTTACCTGTTTGCGACGAAATAGCTGAAGCCACACCAAAAGCGGCAAGATTGGAAACTGTATAGATCAAAATAAAATAAACAACCGAAGAGACTGCTTCATGCGAATTACCCGTTACGCCAACTAAAATAAAACCAACCTGGGCGATAGATGAGAAAGCTAGAAAACGTTTGATATTCTGTTGTCGTAATGCAAAAAGATTACCAGTGATCATAGTGATAACAGACAAAAGCATAATCATGTTATACCAGAGTTCCTCCATCGGTTGAAAGACTTTGTATAACGTTAAAATGAGAACAAATGCAATAGCGCCTTTTGAAATTACAGACAGAAAAGAAGTTGTGGCAATCGGGGAACCCTCGTATACATCGGCTGTCCATAAATGAAATGGAACGATGGATAATTTAAAAGCGAATGCTGTAATTAAAAATACAAAAGCCAATATTTGCAGCGGGCTTCCATCAAGTTTAAAAGGTAATTCTGCAAAATTAATAGTGCCCGTTGCGCCGTAAATCAACGAGATACCAAACAATAATATTCCTGATGAGAAAGCAGAAGATAAAATCATTTTCATGGCGGCCTCTGAAGAAATTTTCTTCTCTAAATCAAAATTGGCCATGGCAGCAAGTGGAATAGTTGCCAGTTCCAATGATAAAAAGAAGATCAGGAAATTTCCGCTTGATATAAGAAAATCCAAACCCAGTAATGCGGATAACATCAACATAAAAAACTCTGCTAAATGTTCTGTCTTCTTAAACCATCCGGTGAACAATAACGATATAACATAAACGCCAAAGTTCAAAATACTTTTCTGAAATACAATCAATTTAGTTGTGTGATACATGCCATCAAACAAGCTGCCTTCAGCATTGAAAAAAAATCCTATAACCAAATTCAGCAATAATAAATTCTGAATGATAGGTAACAACAAATCATTTTTTATCCCTTTGCCGAGTTTTATAAAAAGCAGCAGGAAGATGATAATTGTTATTACCAGCTCAGGTTTCATCAATGTTACAAATTCATTCATTCAATCATTGTTTTAAGGCGCCACTGAAAATTTCTGCATAATTATTTCTGCACCTGGCTTTATCAGATCATTCAGCCAGAAGGGCGCAACACCAATCGCCAATATTCCTGCAATCAAAATAATCACGGCTAATTTTTCATTCCATTTGGCATCGGTCAAATTACAATAGCTTTCTTTAATCGGTCCCATGGCAGTTCTGCTGATGGCCCGCAAAATATAAACCGCCGTTACCACAATACTCATACACGCCAATACGGTGGCAATTCGATGAAATGCATCCGGGTGCTCCCATCCTCCCATAAACACCGTTACTTCTGCTACAAAACCACTAAGGCCCGGCAATCCCAATGAACACAATCCTACAATAAATAATACGGTTGTTATAAATGGCATCACTTTTAATAGTCCCCCCATTTCATTAACCTGTCGTGTATGCGTACGTTCGTAAATCATTCCTATCACGGCAAAGAAAAGGGCTGTCATTAAACCATGACTCACCATTTGAATTACCGCGCCGGTTATGGCGGTTTTGGTGAGCATACCAATTCCAAATAAAACAAACCCGACATGGCTAACGGAAGAATAAGCATTCATGTATTTCAGGTCTTTCTGCATCATGGTAGCGAAGGCTCCATATAAAATGGCAATGGTAGAAAGTATAATAATAATATTGGCATATTCCTTTGCTCCTTCAGGCATAACGTATGCGGCTACACGCAAACAACCGTAACCTCCCAGCTTCATAGAAATACCTGCCAAAAACATAGAACCTGCCGTTGGAGCTGATGAGTGCCCGTCGGGCACCCACGTATGAAAAGGAAATAGTGCGGTGAATACGCCAAAGCCAACAAACAGCAATGGGAAACAAATCTCCTGGACATAAACCGGAATATCAAGGTGAGACAATTTAACAAGGTCGAACGTTCTTTCTGGATTACTAAAATATAAACCCAGCAATCCTACCAAAACCAATGCAGAACCGCCCATCAGCATCAACGCCAGTTTATTGGCAGCATATTCTTTTTTGCCGCTTCCCCAAATACCGATCAATAAATATTTTGGTATAACAGCAATTTCCAAAAAGAAAAAAAGAATGAAAAGATCCAGCGAAATAAAGAAACCATAGGCACCAAAACTTAGTAATATAAGCAGGAAATAAAATTCCTTCGTCATTTTTTCAATATTCCATGAAACCAGCACACCCGCGATTACAACAAAGGCTGTCAATAAAATCATTGCCACAGAAATGCCATCTACTCCCAAATGAAAACTGATATGCCAGGAAGGAAACCAATCGTATTGTTGTTGAAAGAGGAATTGTTCGGTGTTCCCGGATGCAACTTCATTTCTATAAGCAAATAATAACACAAACGCAAGGGCGAACTGAACCGTGGCGCCGGTTAAAGCAATCCATTTCACCTGTTGCTTGTTACGCATTAATAACACGGCAATCGCGGTGATCAATGGAACCAATATGAGTAACGTTAGATTCATTAATATTTATTTATCAAAAATGTCGTTTCAATTTTTGCTTTTATAATCGCTTTAATTATATCTTGTGTCATCGCGATTTTCTGTCATTTACTGTTTCTATTTGCCATGGCCTTTAGGCCGTGGAGCAGTTCAATTCGTGTTTTCGGCTTTAGCCAAAATATCTTCAAAATCATGAGCCTGTAAAAACTCCTGGTACTCCTCAGAAAAAGTCTTCTTCTTATGATGCTCTTCCTGGTTCAAAATATATGCTCTCACCTTATCTATTGCTGAATAACTAACTGACAACCCTATATATTCATCCTGCCATTCAAATTTGTATTTAAGATTATTTTCTCTATTTGCCCAAAATGATGATTCACCTTTTATCAGCATTGCTGTTTTAGCGATCGTCTGTTCGCTTCCAAGAGAAATCAACAAATGAATATGATCAGAAACACAATTAAGTGTATCGATAAATATTCCTTTTTTAATACTATTTTCTTTTATATGAGAAAGGAGAAGCGGTCTCAATTCTTCAGTGATTAAATGTTCACGATTTTTTGTGGACCAGATATAGTGTATCAATACTTTGATATAAGGCATGTTTAATTTTTTTGGCTAAAGCCAGTCAACATTTTATTTCGTATCCACGGCCTAAAGGCCGTGGCAATTATTTTTCGACAATTTAATTTCTTCATATTGAACATCGTATATACATCACATTTTACTTCCACCAATAAATAAACAACACCGCCATAGCAATGGCAGCCACCAAAAAGTAAGCGGCATATTGCTGCACTTTACCTGATTGAATTCTCTTTATTTTTTTTGAAACAAACATCGTGGTATTACCACTTGCATTCACCAAACCGTCGACAATATTTTTATCAATCCAGGCGGCAGGTTTTGCGACTAAATTGAATAGAATTTTTTTTGTTACAAATAGATACATTTCGTCAAAATAAAATTTGTGGTAGGCAGCTTTGTATAAACCACTTATCGATGCAGCAATTTTATCCGGTTTATTATTTTGCTTTTTATACAACCACATTGCTATAAAAATTCCTGCAAGGCCAAATGCCACAGGAGCAATCGTCATATTTAAATTGAAATCCGATTCAAGTGTAGATCCATCAGAACTTACAAAATTGCCAAAAGGAATAAAGCCTGCTGCCGCAGCTCCGATGCCCAATAAAATCAATGGAAACAACATGGCAAACCCACCTTCACCATGATGTCCGCCGTGAGCTTCATGTTCCTTACTCCAAAAGATTCCAAAGTATAATCGGAAAATATAAAATGCAGTAAGCCCTGAAGTGAATAACCCGATCCAATAAATAATCATATTGTTTTGAAAAGCCGCCGATAGAATTTCTTCTTTACTGAAAAAGCCCGCAAATGGTGGTATGCCTGCGATTGCAAGGCATGCGATTAAAAAGGTGATATGTGTTACCGGCAGATATTTTCTCAACCGGCCCATATCTTTCATTTCATTACTGTGAATAAAATGAATTACAGATCCTGCACCTAAAAACAATAATGCTTTAAACATGGCGTGGGTAAATAAATGAAATATCGAAGCGGTATAACCTAGCCCACTTTCTCCTCCATATTTTGAGACGCCCAACGCAAACATCATATATCCTATTTGCGATATGGTGGAAAATGCCAGCACTCTCTTTATATCGGTCTGCGTACACGCAATTATTGCCGCCAGCAATGCAGAGATAGCCCCAACATAGGCTACTAACTCCAATGCCTCCGGTGCTGATAAAGCAAACACTGGAAATAACCTGGCTACCAAAAAAACTCCGGCCACGACCATTGTTGCAGCGTGAATTAATGCTGATACGGGAGTTGGCCCTTCCATTGCATCGGGCAACCATATTTGTAACGGGAACATGGCACTCTTTCCGGCGGCGCCTATGAAAACCAATATCATCGCCCATGTTAGCGCAGAGATCCCCATAAAAGATGAACCAAGAGCTGCACTCAACTCCGCTGAACCGGGTGATGTTAATAGCTCAATAAGTGTATTAAAATCTAATGTGCCTGAATAAAATGAGAGCATCAGGATGCCGATCAAAAATCCCAGATCAGCAAATCGTGTTACAATAAACGCTTTCTTGCAGGCGGCAACAGCACTGGGTTTATCATAATAAAATCCAATTAGTAAGAATGAAGAGAGGCCTACCAATTCCCAGAAAATATATATCTGGAAAATATTGGTGGAAATTACTAAAGCCAGCATAGAGAATGTAAACAGACCTAAAAAGGAATAGTAAGTTGCAAACCGTTCTTCTCCTTTCATATACGCCAGACTATAGATATGAACCATTAACGAAACAAAAGTTATTACCAACAGCATCATGCAGGTTATAGGATCGAGCATGATGCCCATGTCAATGGAAACGCCTTCGGAGAACTGCAGCCATGTATATTTTAATGGAATTAATTTTTCATAAACACCATTTACCTTGCCGTACTCGAAAAAATAACCATAAGCAGCGTAGATTGCCAGCGCAGTTGCAACCAATAATAATATAGTTGCAATTATTCCTGATGAATTTTTAAAATATTTTCTTCCGAATAATCCAAGAATTATAAAACCTGCCAATGGGAGCAAGGGAATCAGCGCTATGTAAGTTGCATTAAGCATTTAGTTTTACATTAAGATTTTTTTCTCCCACTATGGCGCGAAGTACACCGAGAAATCGCTTTGCAATCTTTCTGTCTCCGTGGGACATTTTTAGTTCCGTGTTAAGTTTCGCTGTATACTTTTTCCAACTAAGGCACTAAGCATACTAAGAAATCACTTCGTGATACTTGTGTCCCGGTCTGCAGCCAGGCAGGTCCGTGGGACATATTTTTAATACTTCATCTCCTCAGCATTATCGACATCAATTGAATGATGGCTTCTATATAAATTAATTATTATCGCAATAGCCACGGCTGCTTCGGCAGCGGCAATAGCAATTATGAATATTGTAAAAAATAATCCATCCAGTTTATCAGGCCACAGATATTTATTAAATGCAATGAAATTCAGATTCACACTGTTCAATATCAATTCAACACTCATTAGCATGGTTATTAAATTTCTTCTTGTGAAGAAACCAAACACACCGATAAAAAACAGTGCTGTGCTGATAAATAAGAATATGATAAAGTCCTGGTTGCATCATGTTGTTCCTGGCTTTGGATTAGAGGGTTGGAGTTCTTTCCCCGTGGAGTGAGAGGGGGTCGCAATCACAATACAGCCAATCAAAGCTGCCAGCAACAGCATGCTAACTATTTCAAACGGTAACGCATAGCCGCCGTATTTCACTGACAGCATTTTTGTGCCAATACTCGCAACACCGGAGTCGACAGGGCTATTTACTGTTCCAATAAATTCATGTTGAAATACCTGCAGCATTATCAAAGCAAATCCACAAAAAGCGGCTAATGCGGAGAATATCCGGCGCATTAATTTTTGGCTGGGCATTTTTTCTCCCGCTTGTTGAGTAAGGAAAATAGAGAAAATAATCAACACGGTTATGCCGCCTACATATACAACGATTTGTACCGCGGCAATAAATTCATATTGCATCCAGAAATACAAACCTGCTACGCCGATTAAAGAAAATAACAGGAAGATGGCGGCCCTGAATATTTGTTTTGTCCCTACAGCAAATATTCCGCTCACTAATGTTAGTGTGGCAAGCATGTAAAATATAATCGTTGATCCGCTCATTATTCTACTCCATCCATTATTTTAGAACCTGGATTATTTAATATTTTGGTCAGTTGACTGCGGTCAAAAACGCTATGTTCAAATGTCTGCGCCATTACAATTGCATCCGACGGACAAGCAATAACACATAGATTGCACATCGTACATAGCTCGAGATGATACACTAATTTATCAATAGCCTTTTTCTTTTTGCCG
Source organism: uncultured Chitinophagaceae bacterium (assembly GCA_963798665.1). GTDB lineage: Bacteria > Bacteroidota > Bacteroidia > Chitinophagales > Chitinophagaceae > Ginsengibacter. Next base: position 143,091 of record CAWCUN010000002.1, read on the forward strand.
TCAGGTGTCACGTCAAATTTGGTAATTACTTTAATAGTTCCATTCGGGCAGGCCAATTCACAGGCAGTACAGCCCGTGCAACGATGCTCATTGTTTTCATTATGCGGCATTACCACTTCACCTTTGAATCGTTCGGGCAGGTTCAATGCCTCCCTGTTATCCGGGTATTGCTGGGTGATGATTTCTTTATGATGAGTAAAATAATATCCTGTCCGTCTCAACCCAACGAGTAATGATTTTACTGCATTGAAAACTTCTTTTATATATTTCGTTATAAACATTTTTAGAGTTTAGAATTCAGAGTTTAAAGTTTAGAGTGATGCAACTCATAACCCTAAACTCTTAACTTATAACTATTCAGAAATACCACCCCGCAATTGCCATTGCTGTTACCAATAAAATATTAAACAAACTGATCGGCAATAAATACTTCCATTCAAGATTTAATAACTGATCAATACGTAACCTCGGAAATGTCCACCGGAACCACATGATCAGGAATATTAAGAAGAATGTCTTTCCAAAAAACCAAATGCTGGAGGGAACATAATCCATCACGTGATTAAACCCCTCCCAATGACCAACGTGAAAAGGCATCCATCCGCCCAAAAATAAAGTTGCCCCGATTGCACATACGATAAAAACATTTACGTACTCTGCTAAAAAGAACAAAGCGAATTTCATCCCTGAATATTCTGTATGAAATCCTGCCGTTAATTCTGATTCGGCTTCTGCAAGATCAAAGGGCGCTCTGTTGGTTTCCGCAGTTACGGCTATAATAAAAATGATAAAAGAAATAATAACCGGAATATGCCCTTTAAAAATCCACCACCCATCCGCCTGCGATTGAATGATCGTATTTAGGTTCAAACTACCCGCCAGTACTACTACAGACAAAACAGAAAATCCTGCGGACAATTCATAACTCACAATTTGTGCTCCGCTTCTCATGGCGCCCATCAAAGAATATTTATTGTTACTTGACCAGCCAGCCATTAAAATACTAATAACAGAAACAGATGAAATTGCGGATACATATAATACGCCAATGTTCAAATCCCACATTTGGAAATCTTTTGCAAAGGCTAACGGCGCCATCAACAACATCGCAACTATTAATGCTATATAAGGAGCAAGATTGAACAAAAACTTATCAGCACCAGATGGCGTCATTCCTTCTTTCACTAATAGTTTCACGGTGTCTGCGAGCGATTGAAACATTCCTTTTGGTCCCACCCTGTTTGGTCCTAAACGTATTTGTATCCATGCGGAAACTTTGCGTTCCATGATTACCAATACCAATCCTAACACGGCAAACAAACCAATAACACAAACACCAACGATCACCATTTCAATAATAGTTGCCAGTGTAGGATTAAACGTTAGGTTTAACCATTTATGAATTGAATCTGCTATGTTGCTAAAGCTCCACATTGTTAGGCCTCACCCCAACCCCTTCCGAAGAAGAGGGAACCGGACGTTGGCGTTTATTTTAATTTTGTCTTTATAAGTCTTTCCTTGTCTTCTCTGCCAAGGCGGGGAGTCAGAGGGGCTTTACCTGTCAATATCCGGTATCACCAAATCCAATGTTCCCATCATCGCTACCAAATCACCCAGCAAATGTCCTCTTGCCATGTGATCCAATGCTGAGAGATTTGAAAATCCCGGCGAACGGAATTTAATTCTGTACGGCGTCGTTCCTCCTTCACTCACGATATACACACCCAACTCACCCCTTGCTGTTTCCACTCTCGAATAAAATTCTCCTTTTGGTAATTTTAATACTGCTTTTGTCTTTGCCTGGAAATCGCCTTCGGGAATGTTATCAATTAACTGTTCAATTATTTTTATCGATTGATTCATTTCTCGTATTCGCACCATGTAGCGTGCAAATGAATCACCTTCGTTTTCGAGTACTTCTTCAAATTCAACTTTATCATACACTTCATAAGGATACAGTTTGCGTATATCGCAACTAACTCCACTACCTCTTGCTGTTGGTCCGCTGCATCCATACGATATGGCATCTTCAGCAGATAAATATCCAACTCCTTTCATGCGGTTTTGAAAAATAACATTACCGGTAACCAGCTCGGCGTATTCGTTAATTTTATGTTTATATAAGGCAATAAAATCTTTTACTCTTTTTTGAAAGTTGGGATGCAGATCAGCCATCACTCCACCCGGAACCATATAGTTCATGGTTAACCTTGCACCGCAGGTTTCCTCCATAATATCATTGATGGTTTCTCTTTCCCTGAACGCATGGAAGAAAGGAGTAAATGCGCCGAGATCCATTGCCATAGCGCCCCACCACAATTCATGCGATGCAATTCTTGTAAGTTCATCCATCAACACCCGTATCACCTGTGCCCTTTGCGGAATCTCTACCTGCAAACCTTTTTCTACACATAACGCACATGCGTGGTTGTTAATGTGAGCCGAGAGATAATCCATCCGACTGGTAACATAAATGAATTGGCGGTAAGTTAAACTCTCACACATTTTTTCAATGGACCGATGAATATAACCGAGATGCGGTTCTACCTTTTTTATCGTCTCACCATTTACAGTAATTACCAAATGCAATACGCCATGTGTTGCAGGATGCTGTGGCCCCACATTAATTATTAAATCACCTTCTTCCGTCGTGCCTATTTCTTCAACCATTTACTCTACCCCTAAAGGGGATGTCTTGTTTTTATTATTAAAAAAATTTCTTCACTTTATAGCTTAATCATATTTACCGCATCTTCAAAATCTTTCAACATCGGCTTCTTTCCTTCCCATCCATCCGGTAAGATCAATAGCCTCAAATCGGGATGGTTTAGAAAATTCACCCCAAACATTTCATACACTTCCCTTTCATGAAATTCTGCAGTCTTCCATAATTTACTTACTGTTTCTATTTCGGGATTGCTATTGTCGAGTTTAGACCTCACAACGATTGTATGGCGGTATTTTGTTGACGAAAGAAAATAAACTATAGTGAGATACGTCTTCCAGTCGATGCAGGTAAGGCAAAAAAGATAATCGAAAAATAAAGAATCATTATTGTGCAATTGCTTCGCAAGCGGTAACCAGTCTTTTGGATCGATATTAATATTAAGCCAACCGTTAGCCTGGTCTCCTTCTTCAAACGTGGTGGAAGGAAGCAATTCTATTATTACAGTTTTCAGTTCGTCGTTCGACATAATTAATCTTTGCCCGTCCTTATTTGTTCTCTCGTTAGCCCGCTTTTTATTTTTTGTTGTAGTGTTATTAATGCATGCAACAGCGCTTCAGGCCTGGGCGGACAACCCGCTACGTATACATCTACCGGTATCACGTGATCCGCACCTTTTACAACAGAGTAGGTATTATAAAAAAAAGGTCCCCCACTGATGGCGCACGCTCCCATTGCAATCACATATTTCGGGTCGGCCATCTGGTCGTATAATCTTTTTAAGACCGGCGCCATTTTATTTACAATAGTTCCGGCAATAATAATTACATCGGCCTGACGTGGTGAAGCCCGTGCTACTTCAAAACCAAATCTTGAGAAGTCATATTTGGCGGAGGCAACTGCCATCATTTCTATTCCGCAGCAACTTGTAGCAAAAGTGAGCGGCCATAATGAATTGGAGCGGGCCCAGTTGATGACATCATCGAGTTTGCTTAAGACAATTCCGCCCCCCGGTGTTTCATGTATTTGGCCCGGAAAATCCTTTTTATCAGTATTTGATTTTACTTCCATTTCAAAGCACCTTTTTTATGTGCGTATAAAAACCCCATAAATAATATAAAAAAGAAAATAATAATTTCAATTAACGCTATCCACCCTACCTGCTTTGCTACAACTGCCCACGGATAGAGGAATACCAGCTCCACATCAAAAACTAAAAATATCAATGCAAATAAATAATAGCCCACGTTCAGTTGTTTCCATGTTGTCCCTTTTGTAGGAATACCACATTCATAAGGCTCTCCTTTTTGCGGATTAGTAGTAGCTTTTGTGACAATTTTAGCGATTAAAATAGCAATGGAAGAAAAAACGAGTGCGGCAATAATTAAAACAATCATTGATGATGATCCCATACTTAAAATCAATTTGTTGAACAGGAATATTTATAAACGAAAGGTAGTAAATAATGTTATCCGATAATTCGTGCAGGTATGATTTTTATCATAATGAAATATGATTTTTTGGAGGATTAGTGCTCTCTGGTTCGTCATTTAGCTGGTCTTTTCGGCATGGTTCTTTTTTTTATTCCCGGACCGGCACATGCAATTCCTCTTATGCTAATTGCTTACATTTATAGAAGAAAATTCCCTAATGATCTATGATATTGGTCATACATTTCGTATCATTATCCTGATCGTTCTAAGCTGCTTCGATCTTAAGGCACAGTCGTTTCAACCGGCATACAATTTTAAGCATCTCAATGTTCAAAACGATCTGACCCAAAATATAGTTTATCATTTTTTACAGGACAGCCGTGGATACATATGGATAGGTACTCACAATGGTCTTTCGCTCTATGATGGTATTAAAACAACTAATTTTTTGCATAATGATGAGGATAGTACTTCTATTGCCAGAAATTTTATTTCAAATATCCTGGAAGATTCTTCACAACAGGTATGGGTCAGTAATGAAAACGGGATTGAACGATATAACAGGGACAATAATACATTTACGCATTTCGGGGTTGACAGGCCAGATGGCACGAAAGAATACACCTATTGCCAACTACTTGGTTTTGTTTCTGCAAATGAATTATGGTTCCTCGATACAAAAACAAGATCAGTAAGAGTATTAGATATCAAAACCGGAAGAACTTCGTTTATAGATTACCTGGATGCAACGAATGCTCTCTTATATAAAGGATCGAAAGAAACAATCCACATCTGGTCTTCTTATGATAAAGGAACCATTCACCAGGTTTACCGTAACAAAAAATTAATCGAACAGCAGGAATATTTTTCAGGCAAAGGCGGATCACTAAATAATCCTGAATTTGAAATCATTCATGTTTTTCAGCAAGATGATAGTACTGCCTGGCTTTCGGCAAACGAAGGTGTTGTAAAACTGAACCCCCTGCTTAATACTTATAGGATTTATAATGAATGGCAAAAGCAAAAGGTACAAGAAGTAAGGTATACCACGCTTTCTCCAAAAGGCCAACTGTGGGTGGCAACGGGCGGAAAAGGTGTTTATACATTTGATATCAACACCGGTCAATTCGTTTATAATTTCCGGAACAATAAATTAAATCCCCTCAGCCTTTGCAGCGATAATATTGTTGCTCTTTATTTTGACAGGATGGGGAATGTGTGGTGTGGCAGCTATGGTAATGGTTGCAGTTATGCCAATACAGAAAATGTTTTTTTCACGAACTATGTTTCTAAAAATGAGACGCAGGAATGGAATCATGATAATAATATTTTGTGGCTGAGCCAGGATGCAAATAAAAACTTGTGGTTTGCATTGACAGATGCCCCGGGATTCTGGATACTTGATAAAGAATTTAAGATCAGGATGCACAAAATTCCTTTGCAGGAAGACGGAACAAAATTCGCTGGCTACCTCATAAAGCTTCTTTTTGACAGGAGTGGTGACATTTGGATGGCTACAAATAAGGGTTTATACAAGTACACCTTTTCTACCAATCGAATGCATCCTGTAAAGTATGAGCTTATAAGCGAAGAAGTGCAAGGCAGCATTTGGATAAAAGATATGATCCAACTCAATGATGGGTCTATTATTTTTTCAACCTATTCGGGACTCTACCAGCTAACTGATGAACAAGGTAAGGCTGTGGTAAAGCCGGTGTCTTTTCTTCACCCCGGATCGTATACCGCCTTTGGGCCGCTTTTCCAGGACGGGAAAGATTTTATCTATATAAAGTCGCTGAATGATTCCTTATATATCCTGAAGCCAAACGATAACGGAAAACAACCGGAACTTTTTAAATCAATGCACCTGATGCCAGATGTCAATTATTTTTTTAACGAAAAAAATGATTCTGTAATTTACATCGCAACAAATTACGGGCTATATCATATTAATAACGATAATTTTCATCTGGAAAAAGAAAACTGTGATAACAAACTTCCTTTCATAGATATCAGGAGTGTATTTAAAAAAGATAACCGGCTCTGGATTTTTGGAGAAAAAGGCCTTTACCTGTTTGATAAAAAAAGCAAACAGGGCCGAACCTATACCGTTGAAGATGGGTTGCCCTCAAATGAATTCAGTTTTTCTTCACTTGTTTTTGATTCTCAACAGAGATGTATAACGGGAACGGCTAATGGCCTTGTTTCGTTTTTTCCCGACAAACTAAAAGGCTCCATTTATCCGCCAGGTGTTCAGCTTACCGGTATTTACGTCAATGATAAATTGTATGCTTTGCCTCCCAATTCAAATGAAATAAAAAAGATTAATCTCTCTTTTAAAGAAAATACTTTTTCATTTGATTTTTCGCCCATCGCATTTCATCATGTAGGAGAATGCAGTTTCGAATACATGCTGGAAAGTTACGATGAAACCTGGATCAGCGGTGACAATGCACATTATACAAGGTATAGTAAAATCCCTCCTGGTAATTATGTTTTCAAACTGAGAGTGGCAGACGCAACGGGCAGAATCAGCTCTAATACCAAATCGCTGGAAATACAAATAGCCAAGGCTTATTGGCAAACCAATCTTTTTAAGATCGCTGTTCTTGCCTTTATATTATTAATGGCTTGGTTGTTAGTAAAATGGTATTTCAACAATAAGATCAGGAGACAAAAAAGAAAATTCGAAAAACAACAGCTTGTTGAAAAAGAAAGAACAAGAATTGCGACAGATATGCATGATGATCTTGGCGCCGGACTCTCAAGAATAAAATTTTTAAGTGAAACTATAGGCATTAAAAAACAGCAGCAGCAACCTATTGAAGAAGATATCAGTAAGATCAGGGAATACTCTCATGAAATGATTGATAAGATGGGCGAGATTGTATGGGCCTTGAATGAAAAGAACGATTCATTAAGCGATCTGCTTGCCTACACCCGTGTATATGCAATGGAATATTTAGCACAGCATGGGATCAAATGCATTGTAGAAACTCCGGAGCATTTCCCCTCAAACTTTGTCAATGGTGAATTTCGCAGAAATGTTTACCTGACAGTAAAAGAAGCTTTGCATAATGTAGTCAAACATGCACAAGCCGAATCCGTAATTATAAAAATGCAGGCCAATAGTAAGCTGGAAATTTGTATCCATGATAACGGAGTTGGCTTCGATATAAATAAAATACGCTCCTTCAGCAACGGCTTAACAAATATGAAAAACCGGGTAACGGGACTTAATGGGACATTCAACATCAAAAATGAAAATGGAACTATAATAAAAATCACTATTCCGCTGCCGGTATAACTTTCGTTCTATTGGCAAACCAGCAACACTAAACTACTTTCGAAAAGCATGAGTATATCAATAGCTATAGTGGAAGACCTGGATGAAGTACGGGATGGGTTAAAGAATTTTTTAGCCCTGGGCCAGGATTTCAAAGTACTGGACACTTTTAAAACTGCTGAACAGGCTTTGGATGATATTCCCAAACTCAAGCCTGATATCGTTATCATGGACATCAGTTTACCGGGAATGAATGGCATTGAATGTATCCGGCAGGTGAAAGATAAAAGCCCTTCTACTCAATTTATGATGTTCACGGTTTATGAAAATGATGAAAAGGTATTTGAAGCATTAAAAGCAGGCGCTGCGGGTTACTTACTTAAGAACACCGGCCTCGTTCAATTGATCGAATCGTTGAAAGAACTTCACAATGGCGGCTCACCGATGAGTGCTAATATTGCGCGGAAACTGGTAAATGTTTTCAGGGAACAACAAAATGAATCGGTACCTCTTGACCTGTTGAGTAATCGCGAAAACAGCATCTTGCAATTACTCTCCAAAGGATTGCTATATAAAGAAATTGCAGAAAAGCTCTCCATCTCTGTTAGTACGGTTCGACAGCACATTCACCATATCTATGAAAAGCTACATGTGCAAAACCGCACCGAAGCCATCAATAAAGCATACGGAAAGAATTAATTAATTCACTTTGATTTAATTGACTTCTTTCCTTCTCTAACTTTTGTTCTATTGCCCGGGGATATTCTTGTCTATAACTTCAAATTACTAAAAAGCAGGTCTTCGTGCCCCATTAAGAGTGATCCTGTCTTTATTTTTAAAAATTTAAATTCCCGAACATGAAAAAATTAATCTTTATTGTCAGTTTGTTGGTCTCTTTTTCTTTTGCACACGGCCAGATACTTAAAAAAATCGGTGACCGTGTTAAAAACCGTACGGAGAATAAGGTTAACAATAAAGTGAATAGTACCGTTGACAAAACTGTTGACGACGCAACTGATATAAAGGGAAATGGAGAAAAAGATACCGATTCAAACAGTTCCGTTGCAGAACCATCGGCCAAATCCAATGGACCCTCCGGAGGTCTCAAAGCCTACAGCAAATTCGATTTTGTCCCCGGTGAAAAAGTGATTGGCTTTGAAGATTTTTCAACTGGTAATATCGGGGACTTTCCTGCTGGTTGGAATACTTCAAGCTCTGGCGAAATAGTAACCGTGGAAGGTAAGCCAGGCCGCTGGCTCTGGATTACCAAACCGGGTGTGTTTGTTCCTGAATTTACAAAAAGCTATCCCGAAGATTTCACTTTTGAATTTGATTTATTGCATGGTGTGCCGATCAGGGGGGCCGACTTTAAATTTGCGTTCGCCGAACTGCCGGACATTGAACAGCCTCAGAACTGGACTTTGTCGCCTAACAGGCTAACCATTGGCCTGTACACATCTAATTCTGACCAGATTAATGGCGCCACAACTTCAGAAATAAGAAAGAACGCGGGAAGCCAGGCGAGCAATCAGACTTATACAGATATTCTTAGCGATAAATTCAACCCGATTCATGTATCTGTCTGGCGGCAAAAAGAAAGAGTAAGAGTTTATATAAACCAGGAGAAATTCTGGGACATTCCCAAAGCCATTGCACCGGATGCAAAACTGAATGCAATAATTTTTACCGCTCTATATGCTGAAGCAAATATCCAGCATTATATCGGTAATCTTCGCCTCGCAGTCGGTGCACCCGATACCCGTAATAAAATGCTTACACAAAACAAATGGGTGACACATGGAATTTTATTTGATGTAAACAGTGCCAACATCAAACCAGAATCGTATGGCACATTAAAAGAAATGGCCAATGTATTAAAAGAAAATGCTGATTTAAAAATAAAAATTGTCGGACATACGGATGCGGACGGCAATGATAATGACAATCTTGATCTCTCCAAACGAAGGGCTGCTGCCGTAAAAGCTGCACTGGCAAAAGAATTCAGCATTGATGAAAGCCGCATGGAAACAGATGGTAAAGGAGAAGGCGAACCGATTGATAAAAATGATAATCCTGCAGGCAAAGCTAATAACAGGAGAGTGGAGTTTATAAAAATATAAACGATCCACAGTTACTCTTTTTTAAGAGAATTCAACAAATTTTCTGATGAAAAGTCATATCGTTTTTTTCATAATTGTCTTTATAATTTTTTTTACAACTGCCAGCTACAAAAGAATCCAACCTATTACCGGCAAACCAGAACCAATTAGCAGGTGGTCAGGCACTATTACATATGAAGAAGTAATCAACTACTCAAATGCTGCTTTTTCCGGAACATGTAAAAGAAACATTATGGCATCTTTTGTGAATACTTTGCCCACTATGGATCGGGAGGAACCGGAAAATCCTGAATTGAATTTTACGGATGATAAAGGGCCTGGCAGCCATACCTATCACTGTGAAATCACTGACATTACGGGCCGAAAATGCGTCACAGACTGCAACAGTACCAGTAAAGCTGAATTACATACTGTGGCTATCAGAGAGTGGGATAATACCTACGATATTGAAGTTGTTTCGTCGGAGTGTACCGGCACTGTATGTGCAGAAGAAGGAGGCACAAAGGAATACGGACCTGAATCGCTTAGTGTAATAGTTTCTGATCATTCGTTGGGTGGTAGCAAAGATTTATTGCAGGGAACTGAAACAGTAACAGGGGAACTACCTGCTGGCTTTGGAACATACACAAGAACAACCACCTGGCACCTGACAAGAGCAGAAGAAAAAGTGGAGCCATGCACTTCATGCGGTTCAGTCATCGGCATCGAAAATCAAAGCCTCGGACAAATAATCTCTGTTTCCGGCACAGCTTTCAGTCTTCATTATAGAAGTGACCGGTTTCATGCTACAGATGAATTAGGTGGCTGGATATTAGGCTCTCATCATCAGCTTATAGGCAATCATCTTTTTCTGGGCAATGGTAAAGAACAAACATTGGCGAATGATTTGAATGCTCTGGCCAGGGAAATACCGGGAATTGTTCCTGCGGGCGGATACCTGATAGCATCACAGGATGGCACTGAAACATATGCATTCAATAATTCCGGAAATCATTTGCGCACATTTGATGGAATGACCGGCGCATTGATTTATGAGTTTCAGTACGACGCCAAAAACCGTCTCACCTCCATTACAGATGGATTTGGTTTAGCTACCACTATTGAGCGCAATACAACCGGTTTACCTGTTGCTATCATCGGTCCCTACGGACACCGGACAGATTTTACGTTTGATAATTCGTATAACCTGGCTTCCATAACTAACCCGGCCGGCGAAAAAACTTTTTTTAAGTATTCATCCACCGGATTGTTGACCAGTATGATGGATCCCCGCGGCTTTACCCATACCTATGAATTTGACCCGGCGGGCCGACTCATCAGGGACCTCGATCCGGCCGGGGGTTTCACCAGTTTAACACGTACGTCCACTACTAACAGTCATACGGTTGCTATTGGTACGGCGCTGGGGCGGATTGCGAAATATACAGTCACCAATCAGGCTGGGGGCATTCGAAAGCGCATTGTAATGTTTTCTGATGGCTTGAAGAATACGGGTACCACCTGGCCCGACGGCCGGCGCAAGATTGAATTTGGTGATGGTACGGTGGCGACATTTACAGGCAACCCGGACAATCGCATGGGCACCGAAACAACACTGACCGTTAAGCTACCCAGCGGCCTGGCATCTACACTTGTAGTACAAAGGAGCAGTACAGCTGCAAATCCTTCCAGTCATGCAAATCTTACCGGTTATAACAAAATCATTTCTATCAATGGCCGTCCCTTCACTATCGGCTACACCTCATCTAACCGAACCATCACTTTTGGATTACCCTCGGGACGAAGCATTCTTGCTATCATAAACACTGCTGGCCGAGTAACAGAAGCACAGACTGGTGGGCTGGCACCTATCCGAACAACATATGATAACAATGGACGACCGGTTATACTGGAACAGGGCGTTGCTCCAAACATCCGGCGTTATCAGCTTACTTACAATTCCAGCGGAAATTTGAAAAGCATAATCGATCCGTTGGGGCAAATGAACAGTTTCCTTTACGATGCTGCCGGCCGGGTCATTCAAACGATATTGCCTGACGGTCGTATCCTTGCGAACGAATACGATGGTATGGGTAATATGATGGCATTCACATCAGCCGGCCGGGCCACTCACAACTTCGAATATGACAACACCAACCGCATTATCAAATATAGTCCTCCCAAAGTGGGCACTGGCCAGTTTGCAACGCTTTATAAATACAATACCGATCACCAGGTAACAAGCATCTTCCACCCCGATGGCCAGGAAATAAAGCTGACTTACAATCCCGCTGGCTGTGTCTGTGGTAAAATCAGCTCACTGATCACACCATCAGGTACAACGACTTTCTCATATCATTCAACTAACGGCAAGCTCACAGGGATCAATTCACCTGGTGGAACAAATCTGGCGCTGACCTACGATGGTCCGTTGTTGACGAAAGAGACATGGAGTGGCAAGATCGCAGGTTCTCTATCCCGGCACTACAATAGCGATTTCCAGGTTACTGCTCATACGGTAAATGATGGCCCGGCGACAACTTATGTTTACGACAGCGACGGTTTGCTGGCACAAAGTGGGGATCTGGTCATCACCCGTTCACCGCTCAATTCCCTGGTATCCGGTACAACGTTGGAAGCAGTTAAAGAAAACTGGATGTACAATATTTTTGGAGAGATCACCAGGAGTGAAACCCTCTTCAAGGGGAGCCCGTTAGTGATGATCGAATATACCCGCGATGAATTAGGCCGCATTATCAATAAGCGTGAATCTTTTGGTGATGTTTCAAATGACTACCGTTATAATTATGACAAGGCCGGAAGGTTAATTGCAGTTACCAAAAACGGAGTTACCAATTTCAGCTACACTTATGATGACAATGACAACCGTCTCAATGTTATATCCACCAATGGAACGACAAACGGCACATACGATGATCAGGACCGGATCATGTCTTATGGTAACACAACCTATTCATTCACGGACAATGGCGAGTTGCTTTCCCAAACTGCCCCCTCCGGAACCACTACTTATAAATACGATGCCCTGGGCAACCTGCTTCAGGTTAATTTGCCAGACTCCACATATATCGAATACATCGTGGACGGCCATAACCGGCGAATAGGGAAAAAAGTCAACCAGACTATTGTTCAGGGATTCATCTATCTGGACGGGCTGCGCATCGCTGCGGAACTGGATGGCAGTGGCAAAGTAGTTTCCCGGTTTGTCTATGGCACGCAGATCAACGTACCTGATTATATGATCAAAGAAGGAGTCCGGTACAAGATCGTTGCTGATCATCTCGGAAGTCCCCGCCTGGTTGTGAACATCCAAACAGGCGCTATCGTTCAGCAGCTCGACTATGATGAATTTGGAAATGTCATTACTGATACCAAACCAGGCTTTCAGCCTTTCGGATTTGCGGGTGGATTATATGATAATGATACCAAATTGTGTCAATTCGGCGCAAGGGATTACGATGCCAGTATCGGGAGGTGGACAACGAAAGATCCAATTCGCTTTAAGGGCATGAGCAATAATTTATACCAATATGTGGCTGGAGATCCGGTAAACCGGATAGATCCACTGGGGCTGCAGACTTCATCTCCTGAATATGGCGAAGCAGTATGTTCATGGAACGCGGCAAAAGCAAAAGGAGAAAAGGAAGTTAAAGCACTTGACACATTCCGTGGTACAAAAGGTGAACGTTATGGCATGGAAACCGAAGGCGGTAGCGAAATTGATATGCGGCACTATACTGCAGCATACAATACGGTTCAGAAATTAGGCGGAAAAGGTAGTTATTATGCCTTCTGGGTTTCTCAGCTTCTTGGCTTGGGGATGGAAATGAGTCAATGCCTGAACGATTCTAAAAGCGCTTTCGATCCAAGTGATTTTTTATCAAATTTTAAGGGAGCCCTTGATGCGTTCCAGGGAAACACCCCGATTGCTGGATCGCCTTCAGGACCTAATGGTTTTTTGAAATTCTGATATCACAGCGTTATTCAGTAAAAGCTATAAATGATGAGTCAAATCAAAACGAAATCTTTGTCATTGAAAAACTGAAAGCATTGATCGAAAAATAGATTTTAAATGAAAAAACAAATTATCCTAATCTTTCTCATCATCCTCCACTTCTCCTCCCGGAGCCAGAATATCATTACTCCAACTCCCTGCAATGACGCACTATTGCAGAAAACACCCGGGCGATGGATTAAACAAAATGATCTCTTATATGCAAAAGACTTTTCCAAACAGCAGCAAGCAGAAGTTTTAAAAAGACTGGACGCCATTCACCAACTGGTCTTAAGCACCTATCCGGAACCCATCGGTGTAGATGCTACCTGGCATCGCGGTACAGGAGGCAATGGATTGTTTGGAGCATCTATTAAATACCGGACAAACAGTGGTGGAATTACTTTTGATCTTGAAAAAGGAACACCAATTGCAAATTATAATTATACTGCTGGGTTTTTCCGTTATTACTGCAATCCAAATACTAAAAATGAAATGTGGCAGGGGTACCCGGGAGAAACCGGAACATTTATCCACATATATGCGAATACACTAGAACGTTTTTCAAGTACAAACATTTCTGACACGATGACGGTTGATGGCCGTCCTGTGAGATTGAAACTTGCTGTGAAAGCAAGAATAAATGATAATGAAATAGTGTATAATCCCGAAGGGGGGAACATTTGCCATATGCTGATTCATCGAAGCAGTGCACTCCCCTATATTCCGGTTACACGAAAACAATACCTGGGTTATTGTTTGAGTTTTATTCAAATATATTTTGATGAACAAACAGCATTATTCAAACAGCTTCAACCGGATAAAGAACAACTTAAAATTCAACTTGACCAGTTGGAAAAGGACAGGGCCCGGTTCCTTAAGCGTTACCAGGATGAAATAAAGAAAACAACTGATGATGGGCTGCTTGACTCACCTGCAATGGTGTATCAGATATATCCCATGCTTTTTTTCAACGACAAAGTATTTTTAACCGAAAAAGAAGGTGGTCGTATGTTGATAACAGAAAATCCGGAGTATATCAAAAAAGAACTCCCCAAATACATGCCTCAACTGTTTGTAGTGGAATGGACCTGGGATACCTGGCCATCGCTCGCTAATATCCGCACTTTAATGGAAACAAAATTTCCCTTTGAAAAACTGCAGGCGATGATTGATAAATGAATAAGCATATGAATAAATATTTCATTGTATCATTTTTCCTTGGCTTTTTTTTCCAATCTTATTGCCAGATCACAACGCTTCCAGTTGAATGCAGCGATTCAGTATTGATGGCCATAAAGGGCAAATACAAGCAGTCTGGCAATATTATAGATCCCTCCATCTCTTCTGTTCTTCCATCATCGCAACAAAAAGAAGTCTGGAACAGATTGGAGGTTATGCACCAAATGCTGCTCGAAGCTTATCCGGTTCCAACAGGATTTGAAAGCGACTGGGGGAAAGCAATGTCCCGGGGTCTTTTTGCACAAGATGCAAATCTCACAAAGGGCAATCCTGTTTGTGTTTACACTTACAAGGCAAACTTCAACAGTTACGCATGCGTACAAAACAAGTCAAAAGACCTTTTCTGCTGTGAACCCGGAACTTCACAACTAAGAGTGGTTGTCAATGATCTTGGCTTTATAAGCACAGGAATGAAGATGGATGCCAAAATGACGATTAACGGCCTCCCATTCTCTATTCGAAACCCTGTACGGGGAAGCTGGAAGGGATACGAGTTAATACATGGGGATCATATAGGCAGCACTACAAGGATGATTCTTATCCACCGGCCGGGAGCATTACCTTATATTCCTGTTACCAGGAAACAATACCTGGACTTTTGTATTATCTATCTGAATAATTTTTATGATGAATCCATAAATTCTACAAATTTAATGCCTGTACGTTCACTGGAAGTACAGAAATCCTTAAAAAATAAATCGCTCGATAAAATTGATGAAGACTATAAAAACGATCCAAAGAAGCGGGATATCATACGTAAGAATTTCCTGGATACCTATAAAACGGATCAGCAACGCAGGGACGAAACAGTCAATATAGTAATAAAAAATAAAACCGATGTGTTAAAACGTTACAACGATGAACTGGAAAAAACGAAAAGGGATGGTCTCCTTGATTCACCAGCATTTATTCGTACGGTAGCCGGAGTAACTGAGGGTGAACCCATTTTTATCCCGGAATCAGAAAACGGCAAAATGCTGATCACAGAAAACCCGGCTTATATCAGGAAAGACCTTCCTAAATATATGCCTCAATTCATCGTGATGTACTGGACATGGAGCGATTATCTACCCGTAGGAGGTGCGGCAGGCATGTATTACCGGAAAATGTTAGAAGAAAATTTCCCTATTGAAAAACTGCAGGCGATGATCGATAAATAAAATTTTCTTTATGAAAAAGCAAATCATCTTTCTTTTCCTCTTTGAAAAATTAGGCAATGATTGATAAATGAATATTATCATTAAACTTTCGAGTCATTTGGCTTCAATTTTTTTAATGACTTTTTCAACTCGTACACGTTTGGTATCTTTCTCAATGTCGCCAAGCCTGGACTTTAATGTCTTGATGAATGTTGATTTATTTACATTGTTAATAGCAGATAAAGCATTTTCTGCATACATCGGTAACTGGTTTGTCGGGCTGATTTTTAGACGTTCATTCAACAGCGAAAAAGCATCGTTCGTATATTCTTTTATCATGCAGAGTTTAATAAGAATTCCCACGAAATGGTCGTTGGTAATTACTGAACCTTTGTCGGCAACCGCAATAATTTTTCCCAGCGCTTTATAAATTGCTTCTGGATTTTCCATTGCAATTGTGTCAAGGGCAGTCATTGCTCCCCATTGCAAACGATTATTTTTATTATCGAGCAGGGCGATAAGTTCATTAATAAAGCCGGCGATCAATTTTGGTTTCAACACACCGATTTCATAGATCACTTTTATGCAATCGCTTTGAATGTTTTTGTTTTTATTATGGAGATTTTCAATTAATTCCTTCACCGCTTTTTTGTCATTACTGTCTGCAATTTGCTTAGCCAGTTCCTGGTTGGGGACTTCGTCTCTCCTGTTTAATGAAGTTGCCAGTTTATCAATTATGGTCATGTTATTAATGTTAGAAGTGCAATCGTGGTTACTAAGTTATCGAAAGGTTGTCATGATTGACTACAAAAGAGTGAGGTCAGACTTACTTCGCATTTTGCATAATCCAATCTTTTGGCGCCATCCAAAAAGCAATCTTTTTACGATTCCAGGTATAGGTCAGGGCAATGGTGTCATTAAAGGTGATAATAGCCGGATATGAAAATTCATTCTGCTCATTCCCATTTTCTAAATCTATTTTTTTTGGCCATGTTTGTCCATTATCAAATGAAATAACCAAAGCCAGTTTACTTCTGGATCCCTGTTCCCTTGTAGTTGGATTATAAGCCAGCACAAGAGTACCGTCAGATAATTTAACTACATCAATCCCGCTATTAGGATTCGGCAAAGATGTTTTATACACCGGTGACCAGTTTTTGCCATAATCTTTGGAATCACTACGACATATAACGTCTGCTGAACTTCTCAGCAGAGCATGAACTTCGCCTGGAGAAGATTCCCATAAAGTAGGCTGAATAATTCCCGCGCCGGTTATTTCTGTGCGGTCCAATTTTAGAAAGGTGGTTGCCTGCCAGGTTTTTCCACGATCCTCACTGCGGTCGAAAAACGCATTCCATGAGCCCATTTCATTAGATGCACCCGCGAGCCACGTTCCATTCGAGAGCACGATAATTTTATTGCGTACAGGCCCGCGTCCGCCACGATCATCCTTAATCAATTCTTTTGACTCCGACCAGGTTTCTCCTTCATCATCCGATGTTTTTACAAAGGTTTCCCATTGAGATATCTCTTTGCCAACTTTAAAGAAAAGATAGATTCTTCCACCGGGGCTATTGAATAAAACAGGGTTCCAGTGTGGCTCATTCTTAATTTTTGCTACTTCAAAAGGAATTCCCCAATTGTAGGGAGTGCCCCTCGTCATCCATATCCCCACATCATCATCTTTTTCTTTTCTTCCGCCAAACCAGGCCGCGATAAAACTTCCGTTTTCCAAATGAATGATCGTTGATGCATGACATTGGGGAAATGGCTCATTATCTCCGAACAGAAAATCTTTAAAAGGTATCGGGGTCATGCCTGGGAAAGTTATTTTATTTGAATTGTTACGTGGTAAAAAATTACAGAATAGCATAATAACAAAAAAAATAGTAATGAGCTTACATGTTTGAAGGATTGATCGCATGATGTAATTATCTTTTAAAAAGTGTGCCCGAAAATAGCCGGCAAACAATTTAAATATTTTTATTTCCTGATTGCATGGTTGACCTGCCTGAGCTGTGCTGCAATGATATTTTTTAGTCTTTGAGATATGAAAAATCATTGAGTCCGATCCACGGGCTATCGCCAAATAAGTGCTTTACAGATGACAGTCTCAAATATTAATTCACCTCCAACTGGTCTCTCGATGGAAGCTGCGGGAATGGAGCATGCGGTTCTGTTTGATACCAATACACCACGGAAGCAATGTCATCCTGCAGGGGAAGATATCGGCCATCGGGATGCCAGCCCAAATCTTGTATAGTTACTTTTAAATTATCGTCAAACCGGATGGGATCCGTAATATGCCACCGGTATAAACCGAAACGTTGCTCAATGTTATAATGTCCGTCGCCACGTATCACTTGCGGCAACCCGGTATAAGGCGTACAGAACTCTGTATAGGCTGATGTTTCGACACCAGTAGCATTTTTACTTTTTGTATCAAAATCATAAGAGCCACAAAAATAATCTTCTGTACCCGTGCCACAGATGGTTGGATATTCTGTATCGCCATCCATATAAAATTTTATTTCACCTTCACCCCACCAGCCATTGCGGTGTGAGCCATAAGCCATATAGGTGCCTACATACTGTCCTTTGCCTTTTATATTATCCGCCAGCACATAGTCTTGTTTAAACGGCATGGGATTTACCCTGCGAAACTGTGCATGGAAATAGGCCGCATCTGCGGGGACGATGGTCTCTATATAATCGACCTGGTAATATAAAACCATATCGTTGTCAGCAATATTCTCCATGGTTATTTTACATTTTTTTCGAAAGGGCATTGACCAATAACAATTGAATGCACTGCCGGGGTTAACGGTTACTGCCAATGATTGCAGCGGAGCATATTGCCTCCAACCCATACAAAAGAAATCACCTACGGGAACCTCAACAGAAGGGGTTGGTTCATCATCCCAATAAATACGAAGGATCTCATTTCGCCAGTTGCCTGTCGGAGTCATCCAGATATGCTTTATGCAACCTGCCTTATTGATCTCTGCCATTGTAAAAGTTGTCTTTGATTTGATAACCACACTCGGGCTTACCTTCCATCCTTTACCCAATTCTTTGGATGCATTGGAGCCGGTGCCGGTAGTGGCTTTGCCGCCCTCGCCCTTGGCTCCGGAAAAGTTTTCAGGGCTTATGGAACGGGATTTTGCGTTCGATAAACGATAGAGGTTGTCGATGTTTACGTCTATGCCGCTAAAAGAACTGGCCTGCTGGCCGGTTGTTTTTAATGCAATGAAGAGGATTAAGCATGTAATGATTTTTTTTGGCATGTGCATGTGTTTATAGAATTATATATGTATTTGCAGGATCAGGGGGCTTTCGCTATACCTTCTTCTATTTCCGTCTCAATATTTTGATAACTTTTAACAGCGGTTTTGTATCCGCTCCAGCCAAAGAACAATACTACAAAAAAGCAAACTAACGGCACAGCGTATGCGACCTGTATATTTACAGCACGGGAAACATATCCTAACGCCAACGGAATTATAGCACCACCTACTATTGACATTACCATAAACGATGAACCAATTTTTGTTTGTGGACCAAGATCTTTTATGCCTAAGGCAAAAATAGTAGGGAACATGATTGACATAAAAAATTCAATGGCCATCATGCCATACACTCCAAAAGCACCGCCAATGAAAACGCAATATACCAGCAACGCAATATTAAGCGCACTGTATGCGGTAAGTAAATGTTGCGGCTTAAACCTTGTCATCAGGAATGTGCCTGCATAACGACCTACCATAAAACACAGTAACAAATAGCCAAGGTAATGCTTATCGGTAACTTCAGCCTCACTCATACCCGAAGTATACTTTGTATAGCGGATGAAAAAACTTGAAATACAGACCTGTGCCCCCACATAAAAAAATTGAGCGATTACCCCATATAAAAAGTGTTTATGCTTTAAAACAGAGAAGTCGATTTTAAAAGATGTCTCTTTTTCTTCATGAACATCAGGCAGCTTTACTATATAAAATAGAAAAGCTACCAACAGCAAAATACAGGCGATAGCGAGATACGGCATTTGCACGCGATGACTCTCTGAAGATAAATAAGTTTGCAATGCGGTTGGCTGCATGGCACTTAGTTGTTCAGGTGTGTAATCCACGCCGGATAAGATTATTTTGTTCAGGAAAAATGCAGATACGAATGCGCCCAATCCGTTAAATGCCTGTGCAAAATTTAGACGCTGTGATGATGTTTCAGGATTGCCCAAAACTGTAATATAAGGATTGGCAGCGGTTTCCAAAAAGGTCATTCCGGCAGCCATCAGGAACAGCGCTCCCAGGAAAAGACCAAACTGCCTTGCTTCCGCAGCCGGGTAGAAACATATTGCCCCGATTGCTGCAATTACGAGACCTGATATGATCCCTGTTTTATAACTATAGCGGCGCATAATTAATGCAGCCGGAATAGCCATTACAAAATAAGCTACCCAGTAGGCAGAGTCAATAAACGCAGATTGCAGGTCATCGAGCTGGCAGGCTTTTTTTAAATGTGGGATAAGCGTTGGCAAAAGATTGGAAGTGAGAGCCCATAAAAAAAACAAGGTAACTACCAACACAAATGCTGCCTGTGTTCGATGTGATTTTAATGTCTTTGCCGTTACTGTCATGCAATCATTTTTAGAAAATAAAAAATTCGTTTTTAGTTCTTCGGCGCAATCCTGTAAGCAACGGTATTTATCAAGATACCGATATTGTCAATTTCTATTTCAATAACATCATCTACCTGCAAAGTAAAATCATGCGGCGGAACAATTCCTGTTCCGGTCATTAAGAAAACGCCATTGTTAAACTCACATTCACGAAATAAATATTCAATGAGTTCACTAAAGCTCCGTTTAATATTTTTTATGCTGATATCATTTTTAAATACTTCGTTTCCACTTCTGGTGATAGTGATTTTTATTGATGTGTCCGGTGATATAGGTTGCTGCGGCACATAGAGACATGGCCCGAGAGCCGTACTTCTTTCGTAACTTTTCGCCTGGGGCAGATATAGTGGATTTTCGCCTTCAATATCTCTTGAACTCATATCGTTTCCTATCGTGTACCCCTGTATGTTAGCATTGGAGTTTATGAAGAGCGTGAGCTCGGGTTCGGGCACATTCCAATGGGAATCACTGCGGATAAAGACTTTTTCATTGTGTGCGGCAACGCGGTGGGGTAGTGATTTAAAAAATAATTCGGGTCTTGGTGCATTATACACTTTGCTGTAAAAATCGCCCCCACCTGCATCTTTTGATTCATCCATTCTTGCATCCCGGCTTCTTAAATAAGTTACGCCTGCCGCCCACACTTCCTGCTTGCTGATGGGCGCATTTATTTTCTGCATCATGTCTTCGGCGCCAGTTTCATCAACATTAGTTTCGCCGTTAATTTTTTGAGATAAATAGTCAAATAACTTATCACGGTTTATTAACGTGTCCCAGTCATCATTTAATGAATAACTTTTGTTATTGTCCCGAAGGAGGATTCCATTTGTCGTTTTAAATAATTTCATTTACCATTGCTTTATTTCATCGAGATCTATAAATAGTAATTGTTTTGCTAACCCTTTTAAGGAAGCGTAATCACCCCGGAAGTGACAGGTGAGCTGTTGATATTCCTGTATTTGCCGGGGTTGCAATTCTTTAGCAGGGGAGGAGGATTCTATTTCGTAAAAAGGCCCGAGTTGGCTTCCATCCTCCAGCTGCCCATCGTTGTAAGAATTGATCACGTCACCTTTATAGGGTTGTTGTTGAATTTCCCATTTTGAATTAACGTAGGCGTCACCGTTATGAACTTCGGGGATTAAAATTGTAAGCACGTTTTTTTCAAAATCGTAACTGCCTACAATGGGTTTGGCAATTACCGGCGATAAGCCAAGTTTACCTCTTGATTTGCCATCGCAGCGAAAAAATAAAACGCTGTCTTTTATTAATAACCTGTCTGGGGGAATTTTTCCAAAATAGTTGTCCGTTATGAACGATTTTGCGTTGGGTGCAGGATTAAACGGAATAATGACTTTGGTTTGGGGTGTCGGGTTCATCATTCCCAGTAACCAGATTGAAAGTAAACCACTGTCTTTTTTCCATTGGTCATTTCCTGTATTCTTTATTTGGTTGATGGATTCATATGCAACATACTGAACATTTGGAGGGATGGCGATTTGCAGTTGTTTCTCAACAGCACTTTTATCCAACAATTCGATTGTCCTTTTTATATCAAGCCTAAATGTTGTCCCGGAATAGTTAGTGATTGTTGCACTTTTGGTAAAAGTTACGGCTGACTTACCTGAATCAAGGACGTTGTAAGTTTCCGTATCAACAACAGGAGGAACCTGCCAGTGAGCAATATTGAATGAATCCCCTTTTTTAAAATAGATTGAATATTGTCCTCCTTCAGGCCCCAGCCAGAATCTTTCTTCCCCCCCGATGGGATTAAAATGCTTTTTCTTTTCACCGGAGGAAACCAGGTTATAATTTATCCATCCGAAACTGGTACCACTGTCACCTGTAGCAGTACTGGTCATCACTCTTCCCTGGTAATCTGCACTCAGTAATACTTTCATATTATTATCTTGCAACTCTATAAGATGTGGTGTATATTTTTTTAGAAACCCGGCATCATAGCCATAAGAACCTTTACGCAGTTTTTCATCATTAATGCCCTGATCAGCGGAGTTGTTACTACATCCAACGATATATAAAAGTAAGACAGCCAGGCAACCGTTTGACACTTTCATAGCAAGTTAATTCTAAAGAATTTTTCTTTGAATATTTGCTCAATATTATGGCTTTTTTACGGGAGTAATATGCTGGTGTATCTCTTTTGTCATAAAAAGTAATCACGATTTTTCTACACTGCCTCATCATATAAAGAAAAAATGACAGCAGGTGCTGTCATCATTTTCAGGTTCAGGTGGTCTTGGTAATGTTTTTTTATAGTGCAATTTGTTTTTCAGCCATCATTTTTCTTAAGTTGATTAGTCCATAACGCATACGCCCCAATGCTGTATTAATGCTGCAGTTTGTTAATTGGGCAATCTCCTTGAAGCTCAGGTCTGCATAATGCCTCATTACGACTACTTCACGCTGGTCTTCCGGAAGGTTCTCAATCATTTTGGAGACTTTATCGGAAGTTTGACTTTGAATTATTGATTTCTCTACGCCTTCTTCTGCAAAATTAAGCGTGTCAAAAATATCCCTGTCGTCGCTTGTTTTAATTACAGGCGTACGGCTTACTTTTCTAAAATGGTCAATACAGAGGTTGTGAGCAATCCTCATAGCCCATGGTAAAAATTTACCTTCATCTTTATATTTACCTTCTTTAAGCGTATCGATGATTTTAAAAAAGGTATCCTGGAAAAAATCTTCGGCGAGATATTTGTCTCTTACCAACAGGTAGATCGAAGTGTATAATTTGTCTTTGTACCGGTTAACAATAACAGAAAGAGCATCGGTATTGCCATCGATGTAAAGCCGGATGAGTTCCTGGTCGGGTAGATTTGTAAGGGATTTCATGATGAACTTGTTTGGATTTTGGATTTGGATTTGTGTAAATTCTGAAACAAAAGTAAAGGGAGGCCTTCAGGTAGTTTGTAGTGATTAATGGAATTGTTTGTAGAAAATTTATTACAGGGGAAAGAGATGTAACTGCTACATGTAAGCGGCAATGACTTTACAAAAAGCCAAACGCATGTCAATAAAGCCAAACATTTCAACCTTCCACATACAGGCGCACTTCAGCTGAAAACCAGCAGGTATAGGCATTTGCTGGCGACCCATAAACCTTATTTGTATAAAAAAGAGCCCGGGATGGTAAACCTGGTAAATAAAAACATACATTTGTTTATAGGAAGGTGATATATTCCTGAAGCCGTAGTTAAGGAACTATTGAGTTGAAAGAGATACTTCTAAACCCCTGAAATTACAAGTAGTATGCGTATTCTGATTGCACGACGATACTATAATGCCCCACTTTTCATAACAGCTTTTTTTATCACAACCCTGACACTATCAAATAACTGTTGTTTTCAACAACAGGATATGGTTCCTGCCTTCTGCAATCCGAAAAAATTAAATTCTATTGTATTGTTTAAAGACGCAAAAATGTCTGTATCAAAACAGGAAGAGCTTTCACAGGTAGCATTCGTCACCCAGGTTACCAGGATATGAGAAAAGGATTAAAAATATTATTACTGGAAGATAGCATTTATGATGCTGAGCTGATACAGGATTTGTTATTAAGAGAAGAAAAAACATGCGAATTTAAAGTGGCAATGAATGAAGATGATTTTCTTTCAGCACTTGATAAATTTAAACCTGACATTGTTTTATCTGATAACTCTCTCCCACAATTTGACGGATCAGAAGCGTTGAAAATTGTGAGAGGTAATTCTTTGTATATTCCTTTTATCCTTGTAACGGGAACGGTATCTGACGAATATGCCGCGTCAATAATAAAACAGGGGGCTGATGATTATATTTTGAAAGACCGGTTAACCCGTCTTACTACTGCTATTGATGTTGCACTTAAGCAAAGACAAATTCAAAAAGAAAAGCTGGATGCTGTAAATAGATTGAAGGAAAGCAATGACAGGTACGAGATTGTGGCTAAGGCAACCAGCGATACTATTCGGGATTGGAATTTCGCAACTAATAAGATTATCTGGAATAAAAATATAGAAAATGTGTTTGGATATAGAGGTAATGAGTTGCTTACCGACAATGAGTGGTGGTATGATAAAATTCATCCGGCGGATGTTGATACTGTACGCAAAAAAGTAAATGAGCAAATAAATAATAAGACACCCCGGTTTGAGGATGAATACCGTTTTCTTTGCGCCGACGGCGCTTATAAGTATATTTATGACCGGTCTTTTTTAGTTATTAATGATGAGGGGATTCCTGTAAGAATGATAGGAGCTATGCAAGATATATCCAGGCAAAAAGAAGAGGAGTTCAGGTTAAAATTGCTGGAATCGGTAATTACAAATGCAACAGACTCTGTTTTAATTACCGAAGCAGGGTCATTTGAGGAAGCCGGGCAAAAGATAGTATATGTTAATGAAGCATTCAGCAACATGACGGGATATTCCAGGGAAGAAGTAATAGGAAAAACTCCTGGCCTGTTGCAGGGTACAAAGACAAATAAAGATGAACTGCAGAAGCTTCGAAAAAGTATGGAGAAAGGAGAAGCCTGCGAAATTGAAGTGATCAAATACAATAAAAAGGGCGAAGAATTTTGGGTGCAAAAATCTGTTGCCCCGGTAGAAAATATTGAAGGGCATATTACACATTTCATCGCCATTGAAAGAGATGTTACAGAGCGCAAGCTTATTGATCAAAAAATTACGAAAGCTATTATTAGTGCCCAGGATGAGGAGCGATTTCAAATCGGGAGCGAGCTTCATGATAACGTAACACAAATATTGGCGGGAACCCTTATTTCCCTTGGCATGATTAAGAAAGATCCCCACTCCGAAAAGACGGCGATGTTTTTGAAGCAATGTAACGACTATGTTTTGATGGCAATAGATGAAATCAGGCAGCTTTCGCACCGGCTGGCACCTGTTTTTTTCAAAGAGACCCCTTTGAAGGAAACATTTGAAAAATTACTTAAGACAATGAATGTAGATAATAGATACAAAGTAACGTTGTGCCTGGATTCGTTAGAGAGGGTAAAAATAAGCAACGATATCCAGTTGAATTTATACAGAATTTTGCAGGAGCAATTAAATAATATTGTAAAATATTCGGAAGCAAGTGCAATAAATATATCAGTTTCCGTTTTGGGAAAAAACCTCGAGATGATTATCCATGATGACGGTAAGGGCTTTGACGCAAATGCTGCCAGGAATGGCATTGGTCTGAGGAATATTCAGAAAAGAACGGAGCTTTTTCTGGGCACATTTTCATTACAGTCTTCTGTAGCAAAGGGATGCACATTAAAAGTAGTAATCCCCTTACAGTCTGGTAACTAAGATATCTGCACTCTTTGAGTTATATAAATAAAAATGACAGCATTTGCTGTCATTTGGTTTCATAGGTAACAACGGGTTAGTTAATACTTTATAGTGCAATTTGCTTTTCATCCATCATTTTTCTTAGATTTATTAATCCATAACGCATCCGACCCAACGCAGTATTGACGCTGCAGTTTGTTAGCCGGGCAATTTCCTTAAAGCTCAGGTCTGCGTAGTGTCTCATTACAACTACCTCACGCTGATCTTCGGGAAGCTTTTCAATCATTTTAACTACCTTATCGGAGGTTTGACTTTGGATTATAGATTTCTCCACGCCTTCTTCTGAAAAAGTGAGGGTATCAAAAATATCCCTGTTGTCAGTTGTTTTAATTACAGGTGTGCGGCTTACTTTTCTAAAATGATCAATACAAAGGTTATGAGCTATCCTCATAGCCCACGGTAAAAACTTACCTTCATCTTTGTACTTACCCTCATTGAGCGTGTCGATAATTTTAAAAAAAGTCTCCTGGAAAATGTCTTCGGCGAGGTACCTGTCTTTTACCAGCAGGTAAATTGAGGTGTACAATTTGTCTTTGTACCGGATGACAAGGACGGAAAGTGCATCTGCATTGCCATCGGCGTAGAGGCGGATAAGTTCCTGGTCGGGTAGAAGTGTTAGGGATTTCATAGTAAACTTTGTTTTTGATTTTGGATTGGATATTGTGTAAATTCTGAAGCAAAAATAGACGGCAACCAATCATCAATTTGTAGTGATCAGAGGAATTGTTTGTAGAAAATTTTTTATACGGCGAATTGCCTGCTTACGATTTTTGTGAGTTAAACTACCGGGGAATAAATTATTAAGAGGTGGCTATCACATTATGGGCCTTAGCCAGGGCATTAAGATCAATAACGTTGTGGCAGTTTAATTTTTCAAATATTCTCGCTTTATGTGTGCCCACTGTGGAGGTGTGCAGGTTCAGGCTTTGAGATATTTCGGCAACAGATTCACCGAGAGTCAAATGCTGAACAATTTCAAATTCCCGGGGAGATAGTTTGTCAAACGGATTTTGAGGGCCTCCGCCGTTATGCAAATCACTTAATAATTTTTCACTTAATTCAGCACTTATGAATCTTTTATTATTTAATACTGTGGTGATGGCTCTTTGAATCTCTTCCTGCGGTGCATCTTTTTTTATGTATCCCTTAGCGCCTATGCTTAAATATCTTTTTGCATAAACGCCCTCATCATTCATGCTGAACATGAGAACTTTTGCGCCTGGTTTCAATGCGAGTATATTGCTCAGTAAGCCAAAAGAATCAGTGTTTGGCATATTTACATCCAGCATAATGAGATCGTATTCACGCTTCTTTATTTTTGCAAGAGCGGAGTCCCCATCGTGCGCTTCATCAATTGTACTTTTAAAAAGAAATGATTCAATGACCTGCTTTATTCCTATTCTTATTATGTAGTGGTCATCAACAAGTAAGAGGTTAGGCATATAAATATTGCATTTGGTAATTAAATATAATAAGTTTTATGCTGTAATACATGAATACATTAAAAAAAATTTCCCCGGTCTTTTATTTTTTTGGATTGATGCTCGCCTGTATTAAACTTTTTTGCTTATATCAATCAAAAATATTCCGCCGCCGGGCCTTAGATGAAATCAATTATAGAATTTATAAATAAATTGTGCAAAAATCATGTTTCGACTAGATGAAAAAATAGCTGTTGTGACCGGGGGCGGTAGCGGGATCGGGAAGGCTGTAGCATTATTATTTGCAAAGCAGGGTGCAGAGGTACATATCATCGATCTAAATGAACAGGCCTGTATTGCAACTGTTACA
This sequence comes from uncultured Chitinophagaceae bacterium, assembly GCA_963798665.1. GTDB lineage: Bacteria > Bacteroidota > Bacteroidia > Chitinophagales > Chitinophagaceae > Ginsengibacter. Next base: position 170,796 of record CAWCUN010000002.1, read on the forward strand.
GAAATACAAGAACCAAATGGAAAAGCGTTTACGCATATATGTGATGTTACTGTTCAGCAACAGGTAGAGGAAATAATTAATGAAATTGGTAAAGTAAATATATTGGTTAACAGCGCCGGCATATCCCATATAGGGAACGTTGAAAGCACCACCGAAAAGGATATGGACAGGATTTACAATGTAAATGTGAAAGGCGTATATAATTGTATCCGTGCAGTAATTCCTGCCATGAAAGTAAATAAGATGGGTATTATTCTCAATGTCGCTTCAATTGCAAATATTGTTGGGCTGCAGGATCGTTTTGCATATTCCATGAGCAAAGGTGCTGTATACGCAATGACGCTGTCCGTTGCAAGAGATTATCTTGACGAGGGTATCCGTTGTAATTGTATTTCGCCCGCCAGGGTTCATACTCCCTTTGTAGATGATTTTATTGCAAAGAATTATCCCGGTAAGGAGGATGAAATATTTGAAAAATTATCAAAGGGACAGCCAATTGGCAGGATGGCAATGCCGGAAGAAATTGCCAGCCTTATTTTGTTTTTATGCTCGGATGAAGCCGCATTTATCACGGGTAACGATTACCCCATTGATGGTGGTTTTATTAAGTTGAACAATTAAAAATTATTCTGATAAAAAAATAATATAATGAAGCTTATAAGATTTGGCGAAATCAACAGAGAGAAAACAGGGGTTATTATTGATCATACGTATTACGATACGTCTTCTTTCGGTGAGGATTATAATGAACAATTTTTTGAGTTTGGTGGATTGCAGCGTCTACAAAAGTTTATTGAATCGGGCAAGGCTCATCTCCCCCAAATCTCTAAAGATGTAAGGTTAGGTAGCCCTGTTGCACGTCCTTCTAAAATTATTTGTATAGGATTAAATTATGCAGACCATGCAAGAGAAACAAAAGCGAATATTCCTGCTGAACCAATTATTTTTTTTAAAGCAACAACCGCTTTATGCGGCCCGTATGATGATGTGATCATTCCAAAAAATTCAGAAAAGACTGATTGGGAAGTAGAGCTTGCAGTAGTAATTGGAAAAAGGATTTCGTATGGGGACGAAGCCGAAGCATTGAACGCCGTGGCAGGATATTGTGTCCATAATGATCTGAGCGAACGGGCATTTCAACTGGAAAGAAATGGCCAGTGGGTAAAGGGAAAAAGCTGTGACACCTTTGCGCCCCTCGGGCCCTTTATGGCAACTCCCGACGAAATTGGCGAGCTGGATAGTTTGCGTTTGTGGCTTACCGTTAACGATAAGATTATGCAGGACGGAAATACCTCTGATCTTATTTTTAAAATTCCTTTCCTAATTTCATATGTAAGCAGTTTTATGACATTACTTCCCGGGGATATAATTTCAACAGGAACACCGGCGGGGGTAGGGCTGGGAATGCATCCACCCACTTATTTAAAGGAAGGCGATGTGATAGAATTGGGCATTGATGGCCTGGGCATAGCAAAGCAACACGTAAAATCATACATTAATGAATGATGCTAAAATTACGAGCACAAAAGAGCAACTAAGAGCCAGTTTAAAATTATATAACAAATGACACAACAATGAAAATAGCAATCGTAACCGGGGCGTCTGGTAACATGGGACAGGCAGTGGTAAAAAAGTTTATAGATGAAGGATATTTTGTGGTTGGTACCATCATTCCTAATGATCATGCCCCCATGAATTTTCCTGCCGATAAATTTGAAAAAATTGTGGTTGATCTCATGAATGAAGATGATTCCAAAAAGTTTGTTGAGTCGGTGATTTCGAAACATAGTTGCGTGGACGTTGCTGTACTGACTGTCGGTGGTTTTGCAGTGGGAAAGATTGCTGAAACAAAAACTTCGGACATTGCAAAGCAATACAAATTAAATTTCGAAACCGCGTATAATGTAGCACAGCCCGTATTTAACCAAATGATGAAGCAAAATAGCGGGAGAATTTTTATCATAGGATCAAAACCGGGCCTTGACGCTAAAAATAGCAAAGGAATGGTGGCCTATGGACTCGCAAAATCTCTCATCTTTCGACTTGCCGATTTAATGAATGGAGAAGCCAAAGGAAAAAATGTTGTTACCAGTGTGGTGGTACCCAGTACAATCGATACACCCGTCAACCGAAAATCAATTCCGGATGGAAATTTTGACAATTGGGTAAAACCGGAAGCGATTGCAGATGTAATCTACTGGCATTGTACCGGTGAGGCTAATGTTTTGCGTGAACCCGTGCTGAAGGTTTATAATAATGCCTAAATAACCGTATTAGATTCCTGCAAAGAGTATCTAAAATTTATGACAGATGGCTTTCCCATATACAAGACATGAATCATAAAATTAGCATACTGTTTCTGATGCTTGTTATAGCACACATCTTTCATGCCACCGAAGAGTATTTTGGTAAACTTTGGGAAGTATATACGCCTGCAATTTTTGTCTGCAATCTTATTTCATCAAATCCTGAAAAAGGTTTCTTCATAATTAATATTGCATTTATCATAATTAGCCTGGGATATTGGGCATTTTCAATTCGTAGCAATCATTCGGCTGATTATTCTTTAATATGGTTTTGGATCATCCTTCAAACAATCAATGTGATCGGTCACGTTGCGTGGACAATTTATGAAGGAACTTATACACCGGGTATTATTACAGCATTCCTTATTCTTATTATCGTTATTTTCTTGATCAGGGCTCTTACAAAAATCAGTGAAACGAATCCTAAAAGTAATTCTGTATCCAACAAAGATTAGATAAATTAAAAGTTGTTTATATTAGATTCTTAATACTAACACTTTCAAAATTTTTATGCCCGATATTTTTCACACTTTCCCGGTAAATGCCTCACCCGGCAAAGTATTTGAAGTTATCAGCACCTCCGGCGGGCTTGACAACTGGTGGACCAAAAGCTCAGAAGCAGAACCGGAAACGGGTGGAGTATATACCTTTGATTTTGGCCCCGGCTACCAGTGGAAAGCAGTGGTTACAAAATATCTTAAAGACAAAGAATTTGAATTGCAAATGACTGAATCCGATGCTGACTGGAATGATACAAAAGTTGGCTTTTCATTAAATAATAAAAATAATATCACAGAGGTTAATTTTTACCACACGGGCTGGCCGCAAAATAATGAGCATTATAGAATCTCTGCATATTGCTGGGCCATGTATCTTAGAATACTGAAGCGTTACGTTGAATTTGGCGAAAAGATTCCGTACGAAGAGAGGCTTAATGTATGACAGGTAGAAATGATGTAAATTATATCATTTAATGGGTTTTATTTTTTGATTAACTGCCATTAATATTTATCGTGAAAAAATTTCTTTTACAAGTATCCACTTTTACTTTATTCCTTGTAAACACCATCACCTGTTCCGCCCAGGATACTAATACAGGGAATGCGACCAATCATGCGTGGTGGAAAGAAGCAATTGTTTACCAGGTTTATCCCCGCAGTTTTAAGGATAGTGATGGAGATGGCATAGGTGATTTAAAGGGAATAATATCTAAACTGGATTATATACAAAGCCTCGGTATTAATGTTATCTGGCTTAACCCGATTTACAGCTCACCCAATGATGATAATGGCTATGATGTAAGTAATTACCGGGATATCATGAAAGATTTTGGGACGATGCGTGACTTTGATTCATTACTATCAGGAATGCATAAACGCGATATAAGGCTGGTAATGGATTTAGTAGTGAATCACAGCAGTGACGAACATGAATGGTTTAAGCAAAGCCGTAGCTCGAGAAATAGCCCGTACCGTAATTATTATCATTGGTGGAATGCTGAAAACGGCAAACCCCCATACAGGTATAGTTTGTTTGATATAAATCATGATGCGTGGATGTACGATTCATTAACCAATGCTTATTATCTCCATTACTTTTCACGCAAGCAACCTGATCTTAACTGGGAAAATCCAGAACTTCGCAACGAGGTGTACGGCATTATGAAATACTGGGCCGATAAAGGGATTGATGGCTTCAGGCTCGATGCTTTCCAGTTTGCAGCCAAAGACACAACTTTTCCTGCATTTCCCAATGGTTTTGAAAAAAATTTCTCCCTGTATTACGCAATGCAGGGTAACCTGCACGGTTACCTGCAGGAAATGAATAAAGAAGTGCTTGCTAAATATGATGTGATGAGTGTAGCCGAAGGCGCAGGAAATTCTTTTACAGATGCTCATAACCTGGTTGATTCAAATCGTCATGAATTAAATATGGCTTATGCATTCGAAGGTGTCGATATAGCAAAACCCGGAGGATATAGCCTTCTGAAGTTTAAAGAAGTATTCTCACGTTGGGACAGCGCATTTGCAAATAAGGGCTGGCTATCTATTTTTCTTGCCAACCATGACCAGGCAAGATTAGTAAGCAGGTTTGGGAATGACAATCCTGCTTTCAGGGGCCTTTCCGCAAAAATGCTGGCTACTTTTATTTTAACCATGCGTGGCACTCCTTATTATTATTATGGCGATGAACTGGGAATGACCAACGCAGGGTTTGATAAAATAACTGATTACCGTGATATGTCCCTGTTGAATGAATACCAGCATGAAAAAAATACCGGCGGTGATCTGAAAAAATTCCTAAAGCAAAAACAATTTGAAAGCAGGGATAATGGCAGAACTCCCTTTCAGTGGGACAGCACTTCCAATGCAGGATTTACAAGTGGAATTCCATGGATAAGTATAAATAAAAACTACAAAACTATTAATGCAGCAGCGGAGGAAAGCAATCCAAATAGCTGCCTAAACTACTTTAGAAATTTGGTAAAAGTCCGTAAAAATAATATAGATGCTCTTGTTTACGGCAAATACACTTTGCTTGATAAAAATAATCCTAAAGTGTATGCATATACAAGAGAAGGTGAAGAAGGCCAAAAAATATTGGTTTTGCTGAATTTTTCATCGTCAACTGCACAAGCTGATATTCCGATCAATACGTCGGAGGCCCGGGTCCTTTTATCAAATTATGATGACAATTCTTTGCTAAAAAAGAGCGGAAAGACAGTTAATTTGAAACCATACCAGGCTATTATTTGTAAGCTCTGATTTTTCTTGCCGGCTGTTTTTTAATAAAAAAAATTAAGAAGGCAAATGTGTTTTGCAATAATTATTAATAGGCGTTTAAAACTAATTTATTGCCAATATTTATTCTAATCAGGCCATTTTACTTTATCAAATTTTATTAACGCGATTTTGTCTGTAAAAGACAATATATTTTTATTTTAATAGTTAATTTTACATCAACAAAATAAAGATGCTGCATAACAGGTATAACTATCGCAAACCACTTATTATCACAACAATTTTTTTAGTTATTTTTCTTAAAACTAATACCAGTCAAAATAACGTCGTACGACCTAATCCAAGGTCTGCATTCGTTTATTCTCCCAAAAAAGACGCCAGGCTGGTTGCTTTCAAAAGTAATAACCGCAAAGCGGCATTTTTCAACCTGGGATATTATTTCATTTCCAAATTTCTTTAGCCCGGGCTATCAAATTGAACGGGTCGGTATTATCTTAAAACGCCAGGCTTCCACAAATTATCCCACGCCATCTGTACAACGATTCATATATTGTGATGAACTTATTGCGTAATCATAAAAAATTAATACATGAAATGGGCTATTTCTCTCATCGTGATTTCTATGATGTATTTTTCGTGCACAAGCAACCCTGCAAATGAAAGTGCAAAAAAAGAAACGGATCCCATAGAGGGCACCTGGAAATTATTGTCGGGAACTACGGTAGAAAAAGGGGATAGCACTGTTACCGATTATACAAAGGACAAAGAATTTATAAAAATCATTAACTCTACACATTTTGCTTTTTTAAGTCATGACCTTAATAAGGGAAAAGATTCTTCGGCTGCTTTTTCTGCGGGAGGTGGCAGCTATTCACTGGCCGACAGTCTTTACACTGAACATCTGCAATATTGCAGCGACAGGCAATGGGAAGGCAACTCGTTCGAATTCACCATTACCATCAGCGGCGATACTTTAACGCAAAAAGGTGTTGAGAAAGTTGAAAACATTGGTGTAGACAGGATAAACATAGAGAAATACGTGAGAGTGAAATCATGAGGTTTTAACCTGGAATGGAGAATTTGGCTTCAGACAAGTTATCGCAATCTCCCTTGGTTTTAAATTTATTAATAGTTACCTTAAGGTATTAATTTTAAATCGAAACGATTTTTTGGAATAAAAATATAATTGGAGTATTAAGTATTTGTAATTTAAGTACCGAAATTGTGACGGGTTGCTTTATAAGTAGCAGCATTGAAATTATAACCAAAGCCATCAGACTTTCGTTTGAGGGCTTTTTTATTGTGGTAAAATATTGGCGATTAAAAAATTAAATGTGTAATATCTGCGTTATTATAATTTAGCAGAGTTTTATGTTGATAAAGAATAATCTTTTTATATCCGTATATGCTTGCATCTGAACTGAGACTGAATATTGATGAAAAATGGGAAAATTGCTGGCCCTCAAGTTCCTTGAAACCAATTGCAGTATTGGATCTCATTAGCTTTTTATTTTTTTTAAAAAGAGTAGATGAATTGCAATTAGTGGAAGAGGGACCCGGGGGCGTATCAGGCAAAAAATATTTCGATTTAACAGGACTTAATTATTTGGTATGGGATAAGTTCAAAGATCTTGGCGCCCGGGATATGCACGAATTTTTTACGATGAAAAATGGAGTAGTCGATTTGATAAGAAATTTGAATTACCCGGATTTTCCTTATGGCGTATTTTTAAAAGGGCCTTTATTATTAACGCCTACTTCTAAACTCTTAATTAATGCCGTAGAGATAATCAAAATTATTGAAGCCGAAGATGATGATACCAAGGCAGCAATGTCTGACTATCTTTTAAATAAGGCTTCAATTACCGGTCAAAACGGGCAAGTATATCTTCCTGAAGATGTTGGCAGGTTAATGGTGTCTATAATTCAACCGACAGCAAGAGATTTGATTTTAGATCCTTCGGCAGGCAATGGAAGTTTACTGGTTAATAGCGCCAGGTATATTACCAATTCAAATCCTGCATATTCAAAAAACTTTAAGAATGATTTTAACCCCGATTCGATAACCGGGCTTGAAGCGGATTATACTAATCTCCGAATCGGTGCCATGAATATGGTACTGCATGGCATAAGATATCCAAAATTAGGAGAATTAAATGTTTTCCCTCCGGCAGAAATTAATATAATGAAGCAGCCGACCCTCATACTTGCTAATTTGCTTTTTGTTGTTGTTGAAGACAAAATGACCGTTGAAGGAAATTCATTAAAAAGTGAGGCGACAAAAAAAGAAACTCTTTTTTTAAATCTCATTTTAAAAAATTTAAAACGCGGTGCAAGGGCGATCGTGATCGTTCCGGAAATAATATTGTACGGTATGACAACAGAGATTAAAGCAATTCGCCAAAATCTTGTTGATACCTGTAAACTTGAAGCCGTGATTTCTTTATCAGGTAATGGTAATTCTTTTTTTCATGGCGCCGCTATTCTTGTTTTTGCAAGGCATGAATTAATTACAACTGACAAGGTCTGGTTTTATAAGGTGCAATTACCGATTGACAGTAAGAACAAGAAAAACCCGGATACCGGAGATTTTTCAGAGTATAATGAAGAGTTGGTTGAAATTTTAAGTCAATGGAAAAGTAAGGGAAAAGGGATAGAAAAAAATAAGGCAGATGAGAGCTTTTATATTACTGCCGGCATTATCAAAGCCAATAATTACAACCTTCTCTTCAGCGAATATAAAATGCTCCTGAAAAAACAGGAGTCATCGTCGTCTGCAGAAGTAGTTCCTGCAGGAAAAAGAATTACCGCAACAAATACCAGGGAACCATTTTTTCCTGATGCCGAAAAGATATCCGCTCCAAAAAAAAGTATTATTAAAAAAATAGGCGTGATAATTTTAGTATCAATAGCGGTTATTGGGCTGGTATACATTGCTTTCTTTTTTATCAACCCCGAAAATAAAAATACTTTTTCCTCCATTGTTAACAATAGTGTCGATTCCTCACCCGCGCAATCCCCAAAAGCCGCGGTTGTCCCTGTTACGAATAAAGAGGTCATGAAAAATTCAGATGACGAAGATAAAGCTGAAGTGCCGCCTGAAGCAGAAGATACCACTACTTATAAAAAGTATACAGTTTTATCAAAGGCTTACTTTTATTTGGAACCCGATGAGCGCACAAAGCGCAGCTTGTACATAAACGATTGGAGCAACGCGATTTTAGAACCAATGGATGAAAAAAATGGATTTGTGTATGTTGTGTATGTTAACAAAAAAGGGCAGTCAACGAGGGGCTGGCTGAATAAAAAAGATCTCTCCCCTGTAAAATAGTTTCATCTAAGCTTAATGAACTTTGCACCATATCAAAAGCTGTCCGGGATTGAGTGAATAATTTTTTTAATAAAAAATGGTTACCTCATTCACAGGTTTCTTTTTCAGTTTCGGAACAAGACAATCATCAGCAGGATATCCAACAGGTAATAATAAAAAAGGCTTTTCGTTTTCAGGACGGTTCAGCAACTTCGATAAAAAATTCATGGGGCTTGGGGTATGCGTGAGCGTTACCAGGCCTGCTGCATGAATGGCTGCAATCAGGAACCCGGTTGCAATGCCTGTGCTTTCAACCGCATAGTAATTGTTTCTTTTGTTTCCGTTCGAATCTACCTCATACGATCTTTTAAAAATAATAATAAGCCAGGGAGCAACTTCTAAAAAAGGTTTCTTCCAATCTGTTTGTAAGGAAGCCAGATCTTCGAGCCATTCTGCGGGCATTCTTCCGTGATAACTTTTATACTCTTCTTTTTCTGCTGCTTCACGTATTTGTTTTTTTATGTTTTGATCCTTTACAATGCAAAAAGTCCAGGGTTGTTTATTAGCGCCTGATGGCGCACTGTTGGCGACAGCAATTATATTATTAATTATCTTTTTTGAAACCGGCTCATTGCTGAAGTATCTTACGCTTCTACGCTTAAGCATAGTTTCTAAAAAGATTTTTGACTCTGAAACAGATTGTTCTTCCGGAATTTTATTGTGTGTATACGAAACAAAAGGATAACCATTGATAAACTTAACTTCACTCATATCGTAGATTTTGGAAGTGAAGGAACAAATTTTTTTATTAATCAATTTATCGAAAGCAGTATTCAGACTTTTAACGAGCCACGGAAGCCCCGGGCAGCATAATAAGAATCTGCACCGTTGTGATACACAAAGACAGTATTGTAGCGACGATCACAAAAGATAGCGCCGCCAAGTTTTCTTATATCGGGAGGCGTTATTATCCAGCTCGAGGTCTTAGTATCGAAGTTTCCAAGTTTCTGCAACTCCCGATATTGTGCTTCTGTTAAAAGTTCAATGCCCATAGCAGCAGCCATATCAAGGGCGCTGTTTTCCGGTTTATATTCTTTCCTTGCATTCAGCGCTTCACGATCGTAACAAAGACTCCTGCGTCCTTTAGGACTTTCCGGTGAACAATCATAAAAAATGTATTCGCCAGTCTTTTTATCATTCCCGATAGCTTCCCGATAGTTGTCGGGCGGGACAACAACATCAGGTTCACCACCGGTTCTTTCCATTTCATTGAGCGACCACAGTTTTTCATTATTGGCTTCCAGCTTTGCTTGTACTTTAGTCCAGCCAAGACCGTTATGGCGGTTCATGTTTTTATCAAAACGGGCCTTTAGTGTTCTGAGTAGTTCCCCGGCTTGTTCTGGCGACAACTTCTTTTCTGATATGTTTTTATATTAAGATGGTTCAGGCTCGATTACCTTCGGTCTGAATCTTTGCAGCATTGCACACCCATTTCAGTTCATCAACGGCACGCAAGTCAAAAATAGTCATTCCCATTATTGTAATTCTATCCACCAACCTATATATACATGAACCTGGATTCAATCTATTTTTGTCATGATATGTGTATTGTTTTTTTATTCCTCTATTCTTTATTGAACTTTCTAAGTAGCCATTCAAGTACAGCTTGTTGATCACTTATTGTTGCACGGCGAATTTGAGCTAGAAGGTGGATCCGATCAGGCTTTGGCAGTGCAGTATTTTGAAGTCCTTCATTGCAATTTGTGCAAATAGCTCTTAGATTTTGTGGTGAGTCATCGCCACCTTTCGATTTATCTAAGATATGGCCCATTGTTAGTCTAACTGTTCTACCCGGGTTATATTGGTCTTGGTCACCTGCCGCAAGTCCACACATTTGACAGGTATATCCATTCCTTTCTAATACCCATGCACGTGTTTCTTTTGAGATGTTGCGGGCAAATGCAGGGATACGCTTTGCGGTTTCCATCAGGTATTGATTTGGTTTCAGACCTATTCTGTCTTTGTGCGTTAAAATTTGATAACCATCTTCATTTCGCAGCTCACGTACACGCCTAGCCCATTCAGAAGCGCCTCCACTTGCTGCTTGTATTTCACGGGATTTGAGGATTTTTCCGATATTCTTCAAAAAAAATTGTAAGATGAGTTTTTTTGAGCCTGGTTTTCTATCCATTTGTTAGTGTTTAATCTTCTGCAACAAAAGATTGAAATTGCGGTTGAATAGACAAACCTCTCGATATTGCCTTTTCTGCATAAGTTGGATTTAGCTCAATAATGATTGCCTTGCGATGAAGCTCATTTGCAACTATCCTGTAGTTCCGGAACCACCGAAAGGATCAAGTATAATTTGCCCTTCACTTGATCCAAATAAATGCATCTTCGTGCTAGCTCACGAGGAAAGCAGCGGGTGACCATATTTTCCCGCCTCCTGATTTAATATCCAGTAGTTTCTAAGGTTAGCACCGCTTTCTTCCTGACGCTTTGAGGATTATAATAGTAAGTTGGTGATTTGCAAAAAGGAAAATCTCTTCTGTAGCGTTTGTAGGGCGGTTTTTTACACTTTCGGGCATAGGATTCTTCTTTACCCAAGTAATCTTGGAACGCAGAATAGCATTTTCCTGCAGTGCAAATGCAACTCGCCAAGGCATTCCTAAAAGATCACGATCTTTAAGTCCCCAACAATCAGGTACTTTACAGTTCCGTTTTTGAATTTGTTTTTTTGTATTTCCCACTATTGCATTTGGACCGTGTTTTCCTACACCTCCATTCCGTGCATAGCCATCTCCGATGTTTAGCCACAAGGTCCCATCATTTCGCAATGTGCGTTTTACTTCCCTAAAAATATTTACGAGGTTTTGCACATAATCAACCGGAGAAGGCTCTGAACCAATCTGTGCAGATGCTCATAATCTCTCAATCCCCAATAAGGTGGAGAAGTAACACCATGTACCGATCACTTGGTAATTTTGGCATAGTTCTAAACTATCACCAATCAAAACTTCTAATCTTTCATATTATTCTTCCAAAATACAAATTAATGGCTTTCAATTGGTGGCGATATTATTATTCACATTACTTATTGTTTGGCGATAGCGACTCCGACGGAGCCAGTGTTCTAAATGATAATGCTTTAACGAAGCATTTATAGATGGGTTTTTATTGGGGTTTCCCGCCGTTGCGCTCAAACAGTTCGTTTCGCTAGTTCTCTCCCCCCTTAATCACAGCCAGAAAATTATTGAAACTCACCGAAGAAAAGAGGGAACATAAATTGTCCATGTTTCTTATAAGCAGGTAAAAGCTGAAGACAGACTCGATAACGTAGCAAACCAGTGATAAGTACCAGCCGCCGATATACGCGGATAAACCCGACCGGTAGACCGTTCCCGGAAAGCAAGACCGTCCCTGCCGGGCAGGAGTACAAGATACGTACAGATGATCCCGCATCTGAACTCGACTGACCAGACCGCCAAAACACGGAGGGAGTAGTCGAGTGTATCGAGTTGAGGCTCACAGGTACCTGCCAGGACAGTATAACCAGCGCCTGGCCAGTGGCTCTACTTAAAGAGCCGGTAAAACCACACGCTAAAAATATGTATAGGATGTGGTGATAACGCGATGGCATCCTGTGCGAAAGAGAAATCACGGGTTAAAATATTTGACAGGTAGCTGCTTGTCTCCTGCCGACTTTGTGAGGGAAGTACAGATTATAACGCCCACCGGCAGAATAAAATACAAAATACGTGAAGTGTTTTTTTCTTATTAGATCATAGTGAATGATTATATGTTAAAAATTCAATTTTGCATTATTAAAATAGATATAAAAATTTTTTGCTCATTATCTTCGTATAAAGCTGTCATTGAATTCATAGCTCTTTTAATTGTTAATATAAAAATACATGCGGATAAAGATTCTAAACTTTGAGTCAACAAATAGCAGATACGTAAAGGAACGGCCCTTCCAAACATTATTAAACTGGAACAAGTGTCTTATTGTTGTCAATCTTAAAAAGTTGGAAATTTGGATCACTTAGCCGCCGCTAACATTCGTATTCGATCCGGAATTATCGTCCGTAACGTCTGTACTCCCTGCATGGCGCAGTCAAGGTTGTCTAAAGTAGTACAAAGGCTAGCTAAAAAAGTAACAGAAATTTTTTAAATTATCTGGTGAGTGTAGCCTGGCATCTTAAAAAGGTAGAATAAGTCTATCCTAAAGTTTGATTAAAATAACATTAATACCTGGAATCCTCCGGGCTTAATCATAAGGCAGATCGTCTTCCTGCACATCCTCATAATCGGGTTTTACATCCTCTTTAAACTGCACTGCCCTGATTGTTTTATGACCAAGCAGAAGAGCTTTTATTACCCTGTGCATACCGTCCATAACCCTTCCGGCGTTGGATAAGATAATTGGATATTTTAAGTCTGTCTCCTGAACTAACTTCATATGTTGGGCAATGGCCCGATATGTGGGAGACTTTCCATTTTCTTTGAGTTGCTCATCAACTTCTTTTATATCGCTAAGTTTAACATCAATAATGGGGAGAGCCTTGGAAAGCCCGACGAGTCTATCTACATCCCAGGCATAAAAACCGTGTTTTGAAGGACGAAAATAATATTGTTTTCTCATCGCGGTATTAATCATTCAATCCTTTTCCATCAAGAATATTGGGGATGGATTTTTCAACTCTTGCCTCACGGGTTTTGGATTGTTTGGGTTGAGAAAAATAAAAAATATATCCTCTTTGCCGTCCCGGTGTTAATGCTTCAAAAGCAGTTTTCAACGCATTATTCTTATCTAACCTCTTTTGAAATTCTCCCGGAATGGTGAAATCAGCAGTTTTTTTTAAAGCCACTTTTAATCCTGCTTTTTCCACTTCAATGGCCTCCCGAACATAGGCTTTCAGGACGGGTTCCAGCTTGATTATTTCCCTGGTATTGGTAAACCGCACCTGGCGTGCCACCTGCACATTCTCTGTTTGCTGAATTAAAATATGCTTTGGATCCTTTAACAAGGCACCTTTGAAAAACAGGAGCGCACAGTATTCCTTAAAGCCGTGCATTAAAACGATGTTCTTCTTTTGAAAAGTGTAACAAGCCTGGCCCCATTTCAATTCCTCGGTAAGCCCGTGCCCGATAGCTACCGGGTCAAGAAGGATCATTCTCAATTGCTCAAATTCTTTCTTCCACTTTGTGGCTTTATCAAAAAAGAAATCAACCTTGGGATTAATTCTATTCATTATTGATACACTGAATAAAGTTCGCTTAGCTACAGCCCAATCAGGCATCCAAAATTTCCGGTTCAACTAATTTTGCTAATTTTTCTAATGATTCCTGCCAACCCAGGTAACACATTTCAGTTGGGATCGCAGCCGGAATGCCTTCCTGGATGACTTTAAGGTCTGTGCCGGTGGAAACTTTTTTAAGCCAAACTGAAGTGATCATTTCTCCCGGCAAATTAGGGTCATCAAATTCGTCGGTGTATTTTAAAAACTCATTCGGCTTTATTTCAATATATTTTCCGCCAAAAGAATGTCCGTTGCCTGTAGAAAAATTGATGAATGACATTTTGTAATTCCCACCCGGTTTCACTTCCATATTATGAACAACACATACAAACCCGTAGGGTGGAAGCCATGAGGCTAACGCATTCGATTCGGTAAAGGCGCGATAAACCTTTTCGGGTGCTGCTTTAAGAACTCTGTGTAATGTGACGCTGTTATTTGACATGCTATTTTTTTTGCAAAACTAATGATGAATTTTTTATTTGTTAACTGAAATAATTTTTCTGCCAGCAGGTCTGAAATACCATGACACCACAGCCAGGATCAACAATAGCAACGAAGGAAATATTGCACTCACAGCATCACCTGATGCGATATGTGAAAATATCGCTCCCGTCGTCAAAAAGAAAAAACCTGCATAAGCCCATTCCTTTAGTAAAGGAAATTTAGGAATAAGCACTGCTACAACTCCCAAAATTTTCCAGGTACCGAGTAGCGTTAAAAGATAAACAGGATAACCCAAATGTGTAATCATATCCACTCCGCCTTGCCCTTCTTTCATTTTGATTACCTGGCCTGTTCCGGTTACTGTCATTCCTAAAGCAAGCCAGGCAGTAGCAATCCAATAAGTGATTTTACCTGCCTTGCCGGCCGGCCGATTTGTATTTGTCATGGTCTTTAATTTAACCCACCTTATCGTAGGCACGTTTGCTTAAAATATCCTGTAACCTGTTATGTGCAAGGTTTATGCCTTGTGCAAATGGTAACTTCAGTACCTCGTCTCTTTGTGCTCCTGATTCATAAATTACGTGCATACTGAGTTTACTGGTGTCATCAGTGAGTTTTTCAAATTCATATATCTCGAGCTGAACACCAAAGGGTGTATTCTCCATTTCAAATGTGCGTGTGATCTTCCGGTTCGGTACAAACTCATGTATTACGCCATTGGCACGAAATACAACCTTTCCCTGTGGATCTGATGTTTCCAGTTGCCATCCACCGTGTTTTTTACTTTCCAGTTTCAGCAATTTCGTTGTTGAATATTCATTAGACATCCATTGTTCAACAAGGTCCGGCTCTTCATAGGCTTTAAACAATAATTCCAACGGCAAATCAAATTCCCTGGTAATCATTAAATCCTGTTTGCCGTCTTCGGCATTGATTTTTGTTTTTTGTTCCATATGATTTTATTTTTTTGTTTTTTGTTTTTTCATAATCGTTTCTAATTTATCAAACCTGTCATCCCACATTTTGCGGAATGGTTCTATAAAGTCGGCTACTTCTTTCATTTTCTTTGCATTGATGTAATAATAAATTTCCCTGCCGTTTTGTTTTTGTTCAAGTAATTCACACTCTGCGAGGATTTGTATGTGTTTGGAAATTGTTTGCCTCGACGAGTCAAATTTTTCAGCTATTGCACCGGGTGTCATGGCCTGCAGAGCTACTAAAGTAATTATCGCCCTTCGTGTAGGGTCGGCTATGGCTTGAAATACATCTCTTCTTACTTCCATTTATGCAGCTATTTGACTGCAAATATAATGCAGCTATTTGACTGCACAAAATTTTTTCGGATTTTTTAATAATGTTCCCGTCCTTTCGCACGGGAACCGCAGCCGATTTGAAAAACTAAAGCTGAAAATTGAACGTTCAGCCCGAACTGAATCTGATAGACCCTTGTCTGTTCTAAATGCTCTCTCACCGCTCCTTTTTTAATGTTCATTTTAGTTGATTTTTAGTCAACCTATTTCAGGACAAGACATGTTGTGAGTTCGTGCTTTTTATTTACATAAAACCTTTAGTCAAGGTTATATTCCTTTTGAATCAGCTTCAATAATTTTTCAGCTTCGTTTCTTCTTCCTTTTAGCTGATTGATATAATAAAGATTGGTCGCCTTCACCATTACATATTGATTGTATACCTCCTTTAGTTGGGCTTTATCAGTTATTATCAAGGCAAGGCTATAATTCTCTGAACTATTTATTTTACCGTTGTAACTGTCATCGAGATAGAGATTGAAATTTGTATTGTCGAAATATTTTTCTTTTGTCTGTATCTGTCGTTTGTAGAACTCAAGCACATAATTAGTTTGCGAAAGATAGCCGCCATTGATATGACTATCATATATTAGAATACTGTCCAATACCTTATGATTTGACAATAACCGGAAATTGCCGGAATACTTCAATTGTTGTAGAGTTGGTTCAGCAGGTATATAAGTAGAAGAAATTAATTCAGTTTGCTTCCAATATTTATAAGGCAGTTCGTTATTAAACTGTTGTGGGTTATTTAAAAACATAAACAATGAATCGAAATATGGAAATTTCTCTTCAAACTGTGCAATCCTTAAATTGAATTGCGACGTATCATATTTTAAATCACCGACCAACGAAGAGAGATATTCTTTTTCCTTTTTATGCTCTGCCAAATGTTCTCTTTCATTCTCAGCCAAAAAACCACAGAACACAGCAAGGAATAACATTAGGAATTCAAATATATAGTGCTTCCAGCCGTGTCCCGGTGCTTTGTGCAGGTCATGAGCATGTACTTCCATATTTTCAGTTTCTTGGTTTTGCGTAATAGTCTCTGTGTCAGTAGTAGGAATAATTTCGTCTGGAGGGTTTTCCGATTGAGTATTTGTCGGATTATCTGAATGTTCTTCGTCTGTATTGTCTGCCATTTATTTTTGGTTGGTTAAGTTATTAGCGTGTTCGGTCGCATTCTGACTAACGTTTTTATAAGGCGATGAGTTGCAGCCCTA
Source organism: uncultured Chitinophagaceae bacterium (assembly GCA_963798665.1). GTDB lineage: Bacteria > Bacteroidota > Bacteroidia > Chitinophagales > Chitinophagaceae > Ginsengibacter. The sequence continues at coordinate 187,430 of CAWCUN010000002.1, forward strand.
ATTCATCAGTCTTTATATCAAACTTATGGATTAGTTTTTTCATTTCCTGTACTTTTCTTTTTCGTTTTTGGTCAAGAAATTCGTAGTCCGTTGCTGGTTTATAGGGAATACTTTTTACAATCATATTCCAGATGATTACGGCCAACTTCCTTGCGGTGGCAGAGATGGCTGCCGGTCTTCCTTTTCTAAATGCAATGCGTTTAAAGAAATTAGATAGAGCAGTATCTTTTAAATTTCCAATGGCATTGGCGGCATTTCTTAAAGCAATTTTTAAGCGATTACTGCCTTTTGGGATTCTGTTGCTAAGCATTTTGCCACCGCTTACTCTATTATTGGGTGCCAGCCTCAGCCAGCTTGCAAATTGCTTGGCGGTTTCAAATTTATGAATGCCATTTCCTACTTCGCTCATCAGGGCAAGTGCAGTAGCATGGCTTACACCTTCAATGGCCAACAGATCTACACCACCAAAATATTGGTAAGACAGCAAGTTAATGTCTAAATTTTTGGGTGTGTTTTTATTTATCTTTTTGTAAACCTTTTTATCAATAAAGTGTTGCCTTTTTTCATTATCACTGTTGATTTGTTCATTCAACAATTTTTCTATTTCCACATCACACTCTTTCATCTTTTCCTGGAAGTTTACATACAACTCGTATTCCTGTTTTAATCCAAAGAGATAATCTTTTCTCCCATTGCTTTGAAGGGCTTTGGCAATCTCTCCCTCACTCTTTTTGCAATTGCTATGTCTTAGAGCTGCTAAATTTTCAGGGCTTTTTTCACCTTTGCAAATAGCATCAATAATAGTAAGGCCGGTGAGCCCTGCTACATCTTTCACTACCACGTCTAAACGCAGATTAAGAAGCCGTAAGTATTTTTGCATTTTTCGGATAGTATCGGCAGATTGTTGTAACAGATTGGTTCTATGCCTGCAATAGGTGCGTAATTGTTCGGTGGCTTCATCGGGCAAAAAACTTCCGGTTAACAGCCCGATGGTATGAAGTTTTTGAATCCATTGTGCATCTTTTACATCCGTCTTTTTACCCTTGATATTTTTGGTAAATTTTCCATTGCATAAAATAACCCGGAAGCCTGCAGCCTGTAAAGTGATATACAGGTGTTGCCAATAAGTACCGGTACTTTCCATAGCTACTGTTTTAATTTCATTGTCTGAAAACCATTTAGTGAGTTGTTGCAAGTCTTCATTATAAACACCAAATTCCTTGATGTCACCAGAGCCCTGGCCGATTGCGGCGAAGTGAGAGCGACTGCCTACGTCGATGCCTGCTGCATTGGGATTGACAACTTCCATTTTTACATTTCTTTTTTGCATGATATTCTTTTTTAAAAGTGAATAAGAATGCTCTTTGAGAATGTATCTTTGACATGAAAATATTCTGAACGGGATTCCCGGGTAAAACCGGAATCACCACTGAAGTGATCACAAAGCTTTTTTGTTCTGAGCAAAAAAGCTTTTTACATTCCAACCAGAATGACGCCCGTGCTATTACGCAACAATGCTAACATCGGCCTTGCAAAGAGCCTCTTAAAAATAATGTGTTTCGTCAAAAAGAAGTGGTATCTCTAAACGTTAGCTAAGGAAGTGATTTTTGGTTTCAAAAAAAGGGGAATGACGCACAACGGTAGGTATTGCCGAAGGGTGGGAAATAGAATTCCGTCAAGCCCGGCAACCGGAGTTGATTAATGATTTTTGTTGATGATTTATTCATAAGCCAAATTTATAACGTCGAGCTGGATATGCAGCTAAATTGAAAAACAAAAAGTTGAAACACGGCTTCCGTCAGCCCACCTTTTGGCAATACATTTGTTGCCTGCATGTGCTTCTGTGTCGCAATGAGGCTGTGTCAAATAATAATGATTTTATTGATTTTGTGTTGTTTCTAATTCAATTGGAACATCTACCGTTCCAACTTCGTTACCTAAAAAATAATCTTCAATATAATTCCATCTTTCTTCATTAGTCATTTTATTTTGGAAAAAATATGTCATGATTTCAACTGAAACTTTATGTCGTCGTTCAACATCTGTAACTACATTGTTTGAATATTTTCTTCTGCTTAATGAATTTATTTTTTGTGGGTCATTAATACGAACAAATAATTGTGGCAATTCGCCTCCGCTAATTTCGTAGGTGGATAATTCAAAAATTTCTAACATATAAGCAAGCTTTACTTTTTCTCTTGCACTCTTAGAATTAGCAGGAATAAAACCAATATATCCTTTGTCAGTGTCACTTATACCGTCAAAAGAAACTTGAAACATTCTCATCATTTGTGACTTCACTTGACTAAAGGCAGTATTAATTACTCTGTATTGAAAATCACTTCCTTTTCGTTCAACCTGCAAAAAATTTCCGTTACCTAAATTATGTGCGCCTGTTTTACCAAATTGATCAACATCAGCATAAAATACGGTTAGTAGGTCTGCAAGCTTTCTGCATGTAGTTTCATTGGTAACTTTTTCTTTTAGTTTTTTCATTAAATCATCTTTCGTAAAATACCTCCCGATAAAAGAATAAAGAGCATATTCCAAAAGTTTGATACCATTTTCAAATTTTCCTCTTGCAATACTAATGGTATTATTGAAATGAATTTGCAATTTCAAAAGCGGTTCAACAGAGGGAAATAACTGTTTATTGAAGAATTTATACTTTGTCGAAGGAAAACTTTCGTCTGGATAATATTTTTCCCAAAGTTTGTCAAGTTGAATTCTTACAAATTTTTTGTTGATATTTTCTTCACGAATAGCAACTGCACCATTTTTTAATTTAGTAGTTGCTTTTTCATAATTATTTCTATGAATTTCTTGAATAAATTCACCATAGGTTTGTTTCAATGTTTCAAACTCTTGATTGCTTACAGATCCAAAAACGATCGAGAACAAACTTTTCGGTCTAACGATTAAAACATTGTAACCAAATTTCGCTAACAAATCTTTTTCAATAACAAGCAATGCACTTTTTACTTTCTGCTCTGGGTTGTTATCTTTCGTGAATATATATTGAAAGTCCTCAATGGAAACAAGCATATTTCTGTTTCTTTTGATTTGATAAAGGTTATTCAATTTTTTAAGCACCAAATCAACTTGAAATTGTTTTAAAGATGAAAGCCCGAATAAAATTCTTGTGAATTTTAAATCTTTCGGATTAAAGTCCATAATTGCATTTCCCTTCATTCCAGGAATTCTCGCTACTCGTCCTATCTCTTGAACATAATCAGCTAAAGAACCTGATGGAGCATGATGATAAACAATTTCAATGTCGCTTATATCAACTCCCATTCCGAAAGCTTTGGTTGCTAAAACCGTTTTTACATTTCCTCTTTTAAACTGCGTTAAAGTTTCACTTCTTTCTTCTGCATTTAATTCTGCATGATATTTTCTTACAAGTGGTTTTATGTTGTTATCAATTAAAGGTGCAATCGTTTCTATTTGTCGTATCCAAGGAAAATAAAAGATTGATTTTTTTCCTGACTTAATAAATTCTTGAATGCGATCTCTTGTTTTGTTGAGTTTGTCAAGTTCATGGGCTCTCGTTTCAAATTTGTAATATTCAAAGGAAATTTCTTCTCGTTTAACCCTGCCAATGTAAATTCTACAGTTTTGCATATTCAAACTACCAATGGTTTCAAAAACCATATCATCTGTTCCATTGTAAACTGCGGTTGCCGTCAAGGCGACAACAGGAAAACGATAAGTTTTGAATTGATTTTTTGCAAACCCTTTTATAGTGCTCCCTCTGCGTAACTTGCGGATATAGTTTCCAAGAAACCAATAATCAATTCTAAAGTCTCTTCCCCAAGTTGTAACAAGGTGTGCTTCATCAATAATCAATAACCCCAATTCTCTTTGACCTATAAAGGTTTTTATATCATAAGAAAGAAGCAATTCAGGCGACATGTAAAGAACTGAAATTTCTTCTCTGATTGTTTGATCAATTATATTTTGTCTTTCAATAAGTGAAAGATCAGAATTTAAAAAAGCCACTTTATCAAACCTCCTATCATTCTTGAGTGCATGAACTTGATCAGACATCAAAGCTTTCAAAGGAGAAACTACAATCGTAACTGATTTCAACTTTTCGCTTTCAGAAAGATAGATAGCGGGTAATTGGAAAAGCAATGATTTACCAGCACCAGTAGGTGCTGTTAAAAAAATATCTTCAAACAATAAGCCTTGCTTTGCTAATTCAACTTGCTGAAGAATGTGTTCAACCACTGAACCCTGCGAATATTCAACTAATTCTTTTGAAGTGTCTGGATGTTTGTAAATATTCAATTTTTTGAATTGTGCATTTTCACTCCAATGCTTTTTAAGCATTTCGTCCAATTCAGGTCGCCAAAAATCTTCGTATTTTTTCCTTTGTCTGTATAAATTTATTTCGCAACCTGTTGCTGAAAGAATTTTGTAAAGTATTTTTAATTCATCTAAATCTTGCGGAATGTGGTCAATGTTTTCATCAACCAGCAAAGTAACTGATATAGGAATTGAGTTTTGAAAAAGATCAAACTTTAATTTGTAGTATGAATTATCTGCAGCTTGGAACTGAATAAGATTTTTTGCATTTGTAAAATCGTCTTTGAATTCAGGTAGTGAAATTATACTTGGATTAAAGAAATTGTAAACTTCAACGCCAACAGATTTAAAATCATTTTCATAATCCAAAAATTGAATGCAGTTGAAACCAACTATTTCTCGACTATCTGAATAAAAGCGATTAAATAATTCATTATCCTCAATGGGAGTATCACTATTGATGCTGTCTTCTATGTCTGGGAAAATTTCTTTTGTTTGATTTGGATAGAACTCATAAAAATTATTTGAAATTATTTTGAAGTCAACAGGAAATTGGTTTAAACTATGAGCAGGAATTAAAAGAAACTCCTCATAAATAAGGAATGACTTTTTTTCTTTTATTTGTCCGAGCTTTATTAATATTCCAACAAAATTTTTGCTAATCTTTTCAAGGTCAATTAAGTTTTTTGTATCAACAAAACTTAGATTGTCAATGTGTGGAATTTTCTTATTGAGATTTGTCAAAAAATGAACGGGGAAGCCTCTATAAACAAACACAGTTGGCTTTTCACCTGATATGCTGTCAAGAAATAAAAGATGTTCGTCTATAAGATTTTTATTCATTTTAGTCAGTTTGAGTTTTGGGAAGTGTCATTTAGCATTGCAGGCAACTCTTGCATTGCCGCTACTTAAAAGTAACCAATTGCGGCAATGCTCCCAAATAGGTCGGCTTTGCGAAGCTTATCATCTTTGGCAATAAGTATAAAATTTGATGATAAAAAATAAAAACTATTTTTAAAGCCACATTTTTTTTAACCTATTTCATTTTTTTCTTAAATATAAAAGTAGTTGTCATGAGGAAAATAATTTTATTACTATCTTATTGTAACAATAAATACAGTTTATGCACAAACAAATGATACTACTTATGCCGAAAGGTTGGGCTATCCAAAAGGGGCTAAAGTTTTAATACTTCACGTGGATGATGCCGGCATGAGCTATGACTCAAATGAAGGAGCCATTGAAGCGATTACCAAAGGTGCTGCTAATTCCTGTAGTGTTATGATGCCCTGTTCATGGGTGCCTGCATTTGTACACTTTTTAAAACAACATGCTGATGTTGACGCCGGCCTGCATCTTACCTTAACTTCCGAATGGAGTGACTACAGGTGGGGGCCGGTGTCGGGCAAAGATGCTGTTCCGGGATTAACCGATAAAGAAGGCGATCTATGGCCCGATGTTGCAGATGTAGTAAAGCACGCTTCTGCAGATGAAGTTGAAAAAGAGATAAGGGCACAGTTAGAGAGAGCAAGAACGATGGGCTTTGAGCCTACTCATCTTGATTCTCACATGGGCACTTTGTTTGCAACACCGGAATTTCTTAGCAGGTATATAAAAGTTGGGATAGAAAATCACATTCCTGTTATGTTACCGGGAGGGCATGATGTTTTAATTCAGCAACAAACGCACACTCCTGATATTTTTATTAACCAGTTGCGTGCGGCGGGTAAAATGATATGGGCAGCGGGATTGCCGGTTCTTGATGATCTGCATAATTTCAGCTACGATTGGAAAGCGCCCGAGGACATCAAAGCGGGCGACAAAAAATCGCAGGATTATAAAACACAAAAATATATCGAAGCTTTGAAATTATTAAAGCCGGGTGTAACCATGATGATCATGCATTGTACTGAGCCTTCAGAAACATTTCAATACATATCAGACACCGGGCCGCTTCGTAAGGCTGATCTTCTTGCCATGCTCAACCCGGCATTTAAAAAAGCATTGACAGATGAAGGAATTATATTAACTACGTGGAGAGAGCTGAAAGAAAGAAGATTGAAAGTGAAAGAGTAATTGCGAATAAAATTTTCTAAACAACGGATAACAATTAATTTACCGGCAACAGGTGAAGTAAATAAATGCTACAATCAAATTATCAATTATCAATTGTCAATTGTGAAATTACCAACTGCTTCCACCACCTCCGCCAAATCCGCCGCCTGAAAAACCTCCGCCTCCGCTAAAGCTGCCACCACTGCTTCCGCTGCTATGCGGCGAACTGTAAAAAGTATTGGTCATAGATTTCATGGAATGATCGAGACTGTTCATAAACAATAAGGTGTTGAAATTATTCCCAGCATACACGCCGGAATACCATGATGGAGGCGGTATATCAAGACCTTTTAATTTATCTTTCCATTTATCTGCCACATCAAAAACAATAGCATAAGGCAATACTTTATCAAAATAATTCTGATCTTGTTTTAGAAATTCCTGGAGTCGGTCTTTCTCCACTGATTTAATAAATTCCTTAAAGCCCAATAGCTTTTGATACAACGCAGTTCCTTTTGGAGTTTTTTTAGACATCAGCAGCCCGAATATTAAAATGGAAATGGCGCTGGCTATCAAAGCAATTCCCAGCCATTTATTTTCATACCAAAGAGTAAATAATTGCACCACTCCAATTACAAAAATGATAATGCCGAGAATTGAAAAAAACACTGCCATTCCCCTCGAATATTTTACATAATAATCATTCCTGTCTATCTCTCCTTTTAATTGATCTTTTGCTGCATTCATCGAAATATACAGCACATCTTTCAGGTCGCTTAACTTAACATGATCACCTGTTTTAAATATTCCCTTGAAAAAAGTCTTTTCAAATGAAGGAGACGATTCGGGAAGATCTTTTAGTTTAATAAATTCATACTCTTTTGTTTTGATAAGCCCCAGCATAAATTTATGTTCTGTTTCAACTATTTTTAAAAAACCTCCTGCGCCCCAGTAAGGAATGAGTGCAGTAAGATCACGCCGGTCAAGCTTGCCGTCAATGATGTATCCGGAAATTCCGGGGCTTATATTTTCGGGTGGATAAAATTCAGTCTGCACAGTCACTTCATCATCTTTGCCATATTTCTTCCATAAAAAAAACATTCCTGCAAAAACGATGCATGGCAGCAACAGCCAATAAATTCCGTTATACCGGTAATCAGGTTTTATCAAATATCCATTGGGAAAACCAATACCAATCGTGAGCCCCTCATAAGAATTAAGCTGGCTTGTTGTATGACCTGAAAATGTTTTGCTGTCTTGCCATTTTGTGACAGTTTTATTTTGTCTTGATCCTGTTGCACCTGTGGCAACAAAATAATTCGTTGTGTCGGCAAGAGCTTCGGGTAATTCAATTGTAAAATTTGCAGAGGCAATAGTTGTTGCCCACTGATCGCCTATTAAATTGAAATAAAGTTCCGAATGATCTTTAAAAAAATTAATTGCATTTAATACATGATATGTGATAACGTACTCCTGGTCGCCATCCACGTATTTATCTGCAGAACCTATTTTTATTGATTTGTAATCTCCTTCAGTGCTTACTTCATAATTTCTGCCGGGTACTGTAATATCTTCAATCATCGTGCGGTTATAGCCGCCTGACTGTAGCGCCCTTTCTGCCTGTTGAACTCCTTTTGGCAGTTCCTCTATTTTATATTTGTAAGGAATTTTTCTTATGATACCATGTCGCTGCTCCGTAAAATGCACATCAATTTTTTCCGCGATATCGAGTGAGGCATTTTTGTTAACCTTAACATCAATATTGTAATGGCTGATGGTAAAATACTCCTGTGCCGTTGCGCTGCCGAAAATAAAAAATAAAAAAGTATAGATTAAAAAAAGTCTCTTCATTAAAATGAATTAAAACTTTACCTCCACGTTTTGAGATTCTGCCTGGTTCTCCAGCTCATAAAATTCACGTGCTTTAAAGCCGGCGATATTCGCAACGATTACACCCGGAAACTGCTGAATAGAAGTATTATAGTCTCTTACTGTTGCATTATAATAACGGCGTGCATTTCCCAGTTCTCCTTCAATGGATTGCAATGCGCTTTGCAGTTCGAGGAAATTCTGGTTTGCCTTTAGTTCGGGATAATTTTCTGCTATAGCGAGCAAGCCTCTTAGCGCTCCACCTAATGCCTGGTTAGCTTGCGCCGCTCCCTGCACATCCCCCGGAGGCACTGCTACTGCTGCGTTACGTGCCTGCGTAACTTTTTCAAAAGTCTGGCTTTCATGCGCAGCGTATCCTTTTACAGTGTTAACTAAATTGGGAATAAGATCAAAACGTTTTTTTAGAAAAACACGAATGTCGCTCCAACTATTGTCAACTTTTATTTTTGCTTTTACGAGGCCATTGTACATGCCAATGATCCATAAGATAAGCAAGACAACTACACCAAGTATAATCCAAAGTATCATAGTTTAAATTTTTTAAAGTGAGAAGTAATTTAGTTCTATCAATATATGCAATATAATAAATTACAAGGGAGGGATGGCCTAAAATATTCTTATGATTTAAGTAAAGAGAATTAATCAAGAACATAATAATTTTATCTTTAACTGAATCAGAATTAAACATGTCCAAAGGTCAAAGCAATAAAACCGTCGAAGATTTTTTAATTGGCAAACCCGGTTACACACGTGAACTTTTCAATCATTTTGTAAATGAATTTATGAAAGTGGGCCATGTAACTTTACATCCCGCAAAAACCATGATAGGAATTTCAAATGGTGAGAAAAGAATTGCATGGATTACACAGTTTGGAAAAAATTTTATTCATGTTGTATTTCCATTTACAAAACCATTTAACGACAATTTATGCTTTACAAAAATTGCGCAGGTACCGGGGGATGCCCGGCAGTATAATCATCATTTTCGCATGTTGTATCCTGAAGATGTAAACCAGGAAGTGCTTCAGTTTATGAAGATGGCTTATGAAAATCAATGATCGCATTTAACCCTGCTTCAAAAAAATCAGCGATATCCCATTGCCTGTAGTTTAAACAACTCTGCATAGCGCCCGGTTTGATGGAGTAATTCTTCATGACTTCCTATTTCTATAAGCTGGCCTTTATCAAGTACAAGTATCCTGTCGGCCATACGTACGGTTGAAAAACGGTGAGATATAAGTACGGCGGTTTTACCTTTGGTAAGTTCAGCAAAGCGTTGGAATACTTCATACTCCGCACGTGCATCCAAAGCGCTCGTGGGTTCATCAAGAATTAATAACTGGGCTTCCTTCATATATGCACGTGCAAGAGCAACTTTCTGCCATTCACCACCACTCAGCTCGACCCCGTTATTAAAACGTCGTCCCAACGCCTGGTCATATTTTTCCGGTAGCCTGTCTGCAAGTAAATTCGCTAAACTTTTTTCAGCGGACTGTTTTATTAAATCCCTGTTGAGCTGTTCGTCAATATTTCCAACGGCTATATTTTGTGCAAAGCTCATTTGATAACGCAAAAAATCCTGGAAAATAATCCCGGTGTTGCGACGCAAATCCATAATGTCATATTCTTTTAAATCAATACCATCCAAAAGAATTCGGCCCTCAGCAGGATCATATAAACGTGCCAGCAATTTTACCAACGTTGTTTTACCGGCTCCGTTTTCGCCGACCAATGCGAGTTTTTCACCAGCGTGCAATGTAAAATTTAAATGACGATTGGCCCATGTATCACTGTTGTGATATTTGAACCCAACATTTTCAAAAGTAAAGCCATGCTTAACAGGAGAGGGAAATGAAACCGGTTTTACAGCAACTGATATCTTTGGTTTTATCTCAAAAAATTCAAAAAAGTCACGCAGGTAAATTGCGCCTTGCGATACCGTGGTAAAACGCGATAAAATATTTTCAAGCAGGCTTCTTAATTGCCTGAATGAACCTGCAAGAAAAGTAAGAGTACCAATAGTAAGAACGCCTTCCACTGTTTTTATAATCATAACAATGTATGCTGTATAATAACCGGCGCTCCCGAGCAACGCAAAAAGAGTTCCCCATGATGCCCTTTTAACTGATAACTTTTTATTATCAGCATAAAACTTATTGCTAAGTGTTATAAAACGATCCACCAGGAAGCCGGAGAGATTAAAGAGTTTTACCTCTTTGGCGGTTTCATCGCTGGCGCCGAGATAACGCATATAGTCCAGCTCACGTCGTTCCGGCGTTTGTCCCCGTGTAAGTGCATAACTCCGGTCGTTAAAGTACGATTCGCCAAGAAAAGCAGGAACAATAGCAACGAGTAATAAAAGAATAAGCCATGGATTAAAGGCCATCAATCCTGCAGACAGAAAAGCCATCGTTATAATATCCTGCACCTGTGTCATTACCTGCGATAATAAAATAGTGCGGCCAATAGTTTGCTGTCTTGCACGCTCGAGCTTATCATAAAATTCAGAGTCTTCAAACTGGTCAAGATCAAGTGTGGCTGCATGTTCCATTATCTTAACCGAAGTATGGTTAGAGAAGAGATCGCCGAGTAAGCTATCTACCAGTAATATCGCACGGCTTAGCGCATCAGACATAATTGCCAGTGCGAATTCTGCGGCAACCAACTCCCATAAAAACCTGTGATCTGTTGTGCTGCTTTTACTTAACGTTACCACTTCATCTATTATCAGTTTGCCAACATATAAAATTGCAACGGGCATGGCCGAGCGAAGTAGTCTCAATATCGCATTGATAATGGTATACCAATGATTGGTTTCCCAAACTAATCTGAAGAACCTGGGAAGATTGCGTAATGCAGCAAATTTTTCTTTGAGTGTTGGTCTTGGTAAGGTGTTTTGCAATATCGGCCTTCTTTCATTTGCCATGCGAACTTTGCTCATAAGGCAAAATTAACTCAATTGTTGATTTGGATTTTTGGGTTGGACAAATCAAAACAAAAGAGTATTCGTAACTTAATATTGCAACAAAAGATAAACATATGAAAATACATCAGGAAACAATAAGCCTTGACCGGCGGCCCCGGGGATTCCATCTTATTACAAGGGAAATTATTACATCACTGAAATGGCTACACGAAATTAAAAAAGGTATTTGTCACATTTTTATTCAGCATACTTCTGCTTCACTTACGATTAATGAGAACGCTGACGCAACAGTAAGAAAGGACTTTGAAACGTTTTTTGATAAAACAGTTCCGGAAAGTGACAGGGATTATGTGCACAATACAGAGGGTAGCGATGATATGCCTGCGCATCTTAAATCGGCGCTGCTGGGGAATTCAGTTACCATTCCGATACGTGATGGAAGACTTGCTTTGGGTATGTGGCAGGGAATTTATTTATGTGAACACCGGAATCATGGAGGTTCCAGGAGCCTGGTGATTACCGCATGGGGTGAGTAGGATAAACAAGCAGAGGAGTAAGAGGCTTTAGGCTTCACATACCCGCAAGATTATTTTTCCTCTTGGATGTCCTTCTTCACCTAACTTTTGTGCCTCTGCTGCTTTTTCCAGGGGAAACACTTTTTCAATAATAGGTTTCACTTTCCCTGAATCAATCAGGTCGGCTATTTGTTGTAACTCCCCCGGATATGATTTAGCCAGAAACCCCTCTATATGGATACTTTTTGATTTCGCTTCCTCGTGGTTTTCCGGTTTTACCGTGGTTACAAGCCTGCCACCTTTTTTTAAAACTTTTAATGAACGCTTTTGTGTATCACCACCTATTAAATCGAATACGAGATCAACATCTTGTACTTGTTCTTCAAATTTTTCATTTTTATAATCGATCACTTCATCAGCCCCAAGGTCATATAAAAAGTCGATATTATCTTTGGAAGCTGTGCCAATAACATAAGCACCTTTCCATTTCGCAAACTGTACGGCGTACGTGCCTACTCCCCCGGAAGCTCCATGAATTAATACCCTTTGGCCCTTTTCTAACTGGCCATGATCAAACAGGCCCTGCCATGCGGTGAGACCGGCAAGCGGAACCGCAGCTGCTTTATCGTGATCTATACTTTTGGGTTTTTGATTTACCAGGTCGGCTTTTACGACCACATATTCAGCATAAGTCCCATTCTTTGTCGGATCCGGTCGGCTATAAACTTCGTCTCCCTTTCTAAAATTTACTATATCACTTCCCACCTCTTCAATTTCTCCCGAGACATCCCATCCCAATATTAATGGAAGTTTTGTGGGAAATCTTTCTTTGGCATATCCCTCACGAATTTTCCAGTCAATCGGATTAACGCCACTGGCAAACACTTTTATCAAAACTTCATCTGCGGCTGGTACAGGCTGAGGTGCATCTTCATATTTTAAAACTTCCGGGCCTCCATATTCATGAATTCTTATTGCTTTCATACAAGGTGTTTTCAAATCATCCCATCATTAATTGTGCCCGAATAAAGGAACCTATAAAAACTACAATTCATTTTGTGGAATCAGGAACTTCCAAACGCGGTATGGGATGCCTGGTTAAAAGCCAAATTTCGTTTACCTGTTATCGAAAGAAAATTTAGACAGGTGGCACATTATTTTAAAAAGCCTGCCGGAATTGAATGGATGGGCTCCACCGTTATTCCTTTATAAAAAACTTCTGCACCTTCTGATTGAATCTGCACTTTTCCATTTACTAACGGTATAGGCTGGCCGTTTTCAAGCTGCCTGGAATTATACAAAATCATCATAACTTTTCCATTTATTACATGTACACTGGTATCACCGTGGCAGTAAAGATCAACTGTATTCCATTCTCCCGTGGCATTTTCAGCATCGCCCTGTTTTATGCAATGGCGCCCAACTTCACTATTTGCACTAAATGTTTTCACCTGGCCTGACGGGCTATAAACATATTCGCTGTCTGATTTTTTTATTACGGGAATATCCTGCATTCCTCCGGCAACACCCCAGTAATCACCACAATTTCCTTCTTCAATTTGAAACTCCTGTGAACGCATCCATGCGCCATAATCGGCCCCGTATCCGCCTACTGAAAAATAAAGTAAGCCGCTGTCTTTCTTTTTCTTTTTCTTTTGCCCCCAGGTAAGTTCGCCCCATTTAAATTGCAATTGCAAATGAAAATCTGCATATTCTTTTATTGTTGAAATAGCTCCCCAATTTTCGCCCGAGATGCGAATTATTTTCTCACCATCTTTTTCCACAACTGTGAAAACGTGATTGGGATCATTATTCAGCCCGATCGGGACGTCACTTATTTTTTTTCCCGCGTCATCTAACGGTGGCCCGATATAAGTATCCCAGCCCGTTAAATCTTTACCATTAAATAATTCGGTTTGCCTATTTGTTTGGCCCAAAAGTTTTTTTGAATTGCAAGTGCAGAGGACAAGGAGTGAAAGACAGAATGCAGCAATTTTCATATTAAGTGATTTTTATTAAAGATAAATGAAAGTACTTTTTGAAATAAAATTGTTTTATTCCTTTCAATTGCCAAACTTTTTCTTAAGCGGATCGATGTAGTGAAATAAAGTTAAAAATAGAAATCAGTAGTTTAGTGTAAATTCAAAAGAAAAAAATATGGCTCAGTTTATTAAGGTAACACAAAAAGACAATGTTGAATTGTTGATTAATACGAATATTATAGAAACAATTTTTCCCGACACCACAATGACGAAATGTAAATCAATAATAAATTTCAGCAGGCCAGCTGCTAAAAAAAGCTTTTATGTACAACAATCGGTCGAGGAAATATGGAAGATGATTTTGCAATAAGCCAAATATGACTGGTATAAATTATGCAGTTTAAGTGATATTGAAATTAAATGGTTAACATCATGGTCCGTGAGGTTTTGAATATTGTTGGTAATTTTTTCAATTTCCCGGTCCCACCATTTTAAGTTGAGAATTTTTTCAATTGTATCTTCAGAAAATCTTCTTTTTATTTCAACTGCGGGATTTCCACCTGCAACGGAATAAGGTCTTACATCTTTGACCACGGTAGAATTTGTTGCAATTATAGCTCCATCGCCAATGTTTACTCCTGCTATTATCGTGGCGTTATAACCAATCCAGACATCGCCGATAGTTATGTTTCCCTTATTTGGAAAATTTTCAGCATAGGCGGCAGCTGTTACCAGGATATTAAATCCTCAGGAGTTCAGATGTGACCCGGAGAAAATAGTAAATGCAGGCAGAAACATTACCAATACCTATAAAGAAAATATAAAAAAGAAGTCATAAGGTGTATAATTAGGAATTTTTATATGTACAATAACATTATTAAATACTTTTGCTCCAAATTAAAAAAACAACCCATACTTTAACTAAATCAACTTTATGAAAAAAAGTTCTTTTTTATTACTGGCATTCATTTGTTTCGCAGTTGCAGGGGTGAAAGCACAAACTTATGAAACTGCGATCGGCGCTAAATTTTATGTAGGCGATGGTTCAATCGGTGGTATTAACATCAGGCATCTTACCTCAACACATACTGCCCTCGAAGGTTCATTGCTTTTTCAAAGCGGCGCTATTGGTATTGAAGGACTCTATCAATACCAGGGTCCTATTGCGGGCGCCGAAGGGTTGGAATATTTTGTGGGCGGTGGTGGTTTGCTTGCTTTTGGAACTGGTAGAGGAAACAATAGCACAGCATTTGCATTGCGCCTGACCGGCGGAGTTGATTATAAATTTGCTGATGCGCCCATTGCTGTAAGCCTCGGGTTTGATCCATTTTTTTATTTGGCGCCTAATACAAGTTCTAATTTAGCACTGGGAATAGGGTTACGTTATGTAATAAAATAAATTGCTGCCAGCTTGATAAGTTCCCATCATTTAATTGATTGGGAATTTATTATTTTCACCCATTACAAAAATTAATGCGAAGGAAAATAGTTTCATTTATAGATTTTTTTTATCCCCCGTTCAAAAGGTTTATGCCTTTGCAAACTTTTCGCTATGCAGTGTGTGGCGGAAGCAATATGTTATTCGATATAATTCTTTACTTCGTTAGTTATAACTTTATTCTTCGCAAGCAGGTTCTTAATCTAGGCTTTATCGCTTTTGAGCCATATACAGCAGCTTTATGGATGGCATTTATCATTAGTTTTCCAACCGGGTTTTTATTATCAAAATATATTGTGTTTAATGCGTCTCAATTGAAAGGAAGAATACAATTGTTCAGGTATGTGGTAATTGTGGGAATTAACCTTGTGCTTAATTATTCCATAATAAAAGTTTTGGTAGAAATGATGCATTTTTATCCTACCATAGCCCGTACTTTCGCAACCTGTTTTGTGGTAACCTTCAGCTATCTTTCTCAAAAGCATTTTACCTTTAGGACAACAAATACTGTAGTTGGGCAAATTGATGAATAGATTCAATAACCATGAGTTATTGAATCGATAATGAATTAATAATCTCTCAGCTCTCTACCTGGGCAAGTTCGTATTTTGAGGTCTTTTAAACTATTTGTTTGATTGCTGCAAAAGAAAATATCAGGCTTCAAAAGATAATTTCGATTATTGCGATCGTTTTATTTTCGGTAAAGCTTACAGCGTGGTATATCACTCATTCGCTTGCGATACTTACAGATGCTCTGGAAAGTATTGTAAACATTATTTCAGGACTATTGGGATTGTACAGCCTTTATATATCTGCAAAGCCGAAAGATGTTGATCATCCATACGGGCATGGAAAGGCAGAATTTATTTCATCCGCCGTGGAAGGAACGCTTATTACCGTTGCCGGCCTTTTCATCATTTATAAATCAGTTGTAAGTTTTTTTTACCCAAGGGAGATCACCCTGCTGGATTATGGAATTATTTTGCTTGGGGGTACGGCAATCATAAATTATGTTGCAGGTGTAATATGCGTTTCTACAGGTAAAAAAAATAATTCGCCGCAGTTAATTGCGGGAGGGCAGCATTTAAAAACAGATACATACACTACCATTGGAATTTTCATTGGGCTCGTACTGATTTATTTTACACATCAACAATGGCTCGACAGTATGGTTGCCTGTATTTTTGCCATCATTATTATTTCTACAGGATATAAAATTGTACGCAAGTCAATCGCCGGTATTATGGATGAAGCGGATTTGAAATTACTCGATAATATCGTGGAAGTGTTGAATGAACACCGCAGAGAAAACTGGATCGATCTTCATAATCTCAGAATAATAAAATACGGCAGTACCCTGCATTGTGATTGCCACCTTACTGTTCCCTGGTATTTAAATGTGTCTGAAGCGCACGGTGAAATAGAGGCGCTGGGAGCGTTAATAAAAAATAAATTTGGAGCAGCGGTTGAATTGTTTGTTCATTCTGATCCCTGCCAGGAATTTTCATGTAGAATTTGCACCAAACAAAATTGCCTTGTGAGGCAACATGATTTTGAAAAGAAGATTGTTTGGACAATAAAAAACATCTCTAAAGATTCGCGGCATAAAATTTTTAGCGATAAAGAATAATAATTGGAGCAATTTCTGCATTAATAAAAAAACAATCCCCTCATAGAAATGAGGGGATTTTCCAAAATTCAAAACTGATTATCCATTAAGAATTTCTATTTATTTTGATGCTTGTGTTGTTTACATTTTGTGCGATATAGTAACGCTGGTAACTATCACGCATACGTTACAGAATATTTTAATTAAAATTTATTAATTGATCAACTTAATTGAATGTAAAAAGATTATTTGTAAGCAGACTAATGTGATGAAGCTTTATAAAAATAGGGTTAGCAACGGCTTCTGTTATAAAAACGATTATTGATTAATGATATTTTATTGACTTAGAAAATTGAGGACTGTTACTTTTTTATGGGTAAAACCCACAAGGGATGTTTACTATATAACGATATAGGAAATATATTGCCAGGAAGGGTAAAAATTCAGCTTTAATTTACGAACCGTTCATTTTTTCAGATTGACAAACAAAAATCCAGCTTTGAAATAGTGAAAATTACTTAAACAGTAGCGCAACCGTGTAAGCAGCACCCGCCGCAAGTGCACCGATAAGCATGACTTTTAATGCCCCGGATACTACTGGGACCCCTGTAATTTTGCTTTTAAAATAACCAAAAACAAAAAGACAAATTAAGGTGGCTATTACGGAAAATTTTAAAGCTTCTTTGGAATCATTGATAAATATATACGGACTTAATGGAATAATACCGCCAACTATGTAGGAAATCCCAATATTGAGAGCGCTGTTTCTTGCTCTTTTAGGATTTGGCTCATCAAGTCCCAGTTCAAACTTCATCATAAAATCAACCCATTGCTTTTTATCCTTTGAAATTTCTTCGGTTGCTTTATTTTGGAGATCTTCGCTAAGGCCAATGCTTTGAAAAAAATCTTTTACTTCCTGCTTTTCCATTTCCGGAATACGCTCGACCTCTGCATATTCTCTTTTTAGCTCGCTGTCATAATGGTCCTGTTCTGTTTTACCGGCAAGATAACCACCAAGTCCCATCGCTATTCCACCTGCCGCGATTTCTGCAATACCCGCAATTACTATGATTCCACTTGTTGACACAACGCCACTAAGTCCGGCCGCTAAAGCAAATGGAACTGTAAGCCCGTCACTCATACCAATTACAACATCTCTCAAAAGATCAGAACTTTGCAGATGCTCTTCAGTATGGTGATGATGATCATGCATTAATATGTATAAAAGTTAAATAGTTGACTGATTAAATTGTCTAAATAATTTCTTCTAAACTTTTATGATTGCATAATTGCACACAAATGATTTAATACTGCAACTCAACAATTTCTTTTAGGGCTTAGGGGTGTAACTTATCCTGTAAACAGCTCCTTTATAGTTATCACTCACCAGCATTGAACCATCTGCAAGCACCTGTACATCTACAGGTCGTCCACTTACATCCTTTTGATTTTGAAGCCAGCCGAATGCAAAAGGTATCGGATCCGCCAACTTTCCATTATCATCCATCTTGGCAACCACAACCCTGTATCCATCGGGAATGCTTCGGTTCCAACTTCCATGCTCGGCAACAAATATGGCATTTTTATATTCAGAGGGAAACATATTGCCCGTATAAAAACGCATGCCTAATGCGGCAACATGAGCTCCCATTAGTTTTGCGGGTGGTGTAAACTCACTACAACTTTTTCCTTTACCAAATTCGGGATCCAAAATATTTCCCTGGTGGCAATAAGGATACCCAAAATTCATTCCTGCATGTGGTGCATTATTTAATTCGTCGCTCGGTATATCATCACCTAATTCATCTCGGCCGTTATCGGTAAACCATAATTCTTTGGTTAACGGATGCCATGCGAAGCCAACTGTATTTCGTATGCCCGTTGCGAAAATTTCAAACCCTGTTCCGTCGGGATTAATTCTCGTCATAGAAGCGTACGGTAAATCCGGCTTGCAAATATTGCATGGAGCGCCAACAGGCACATATAATTTTCCATCGGGGCCAAAGGCTATAAATTTCAACCCATGATGTTGATCGGTTGGATATTTGTCATAAACCACCACAGGTTTTGGTGGATGAGCCAGGTTGGATTCTATATTATCTAGGCGATAAATTGTTGAGATAGTGCCGATGTAAAGATTGCCATCCTTAAAGGCTACACCGTTAGGCGCTTTTAAGCCCGTTGCTACGGAATAAATTTTATCGGCTTTTCCATCATGATTTTCATCAGTTATTGCCACCACATCGTTATTATCGTCGTTGCCTACATACACGGTTCCGCCAGGCGAAACACACATTTCTCTCGCTTTTTCCACTTCTGCATATACCTGGATGCTAAAGCCAACAGGTAATTTTATCTTATCAAGATTATATTTTTTAAAAAGCTCGTCGTCATTTTGCGAAACTGTTTTGACTTCTGCGTTTGCGGCGGCTTTTTCGTCTGTTGTTTTTTCAGATGAGTTATTATTACAAGCGCCCATTGGTAATAGTCCACACAAAAGCAATAATGTAGCCGTTAAATTTTTTAGAGAAGAAATTAGTACTTGCATAATGTTATTTTATTAACCGGAATTTAAAGGAAAGTGTGCATCAATTTTTTAGCCAAAAAAATTATAGAATCCAAATTGACTTTGTAATTTGTAAACATAAAAGTCGCCAACGAAATTACTATTTACTTTTTCTAATGATCTATTTTTAAATTATCAAAATAGCAATGAAACACCGTTAGCATATTTATTTTCATGATCCAACAACCATTTTTTTCGAGGCAAGCCGCCGCCATAACCCGTAAGGCTTCCATCAGATCCAATAACCCGATGGCAGGGAACTATAATTGAAAGATTATTCTTCCCACTGGCCGATGCCACTGCCCTTATTGCCTTTACGTCGCTCAACCGTTTAGCAAGCTGTAAATAAGTTATTGTTCTTCCATACGGAATATTCAATAGCTCAGTCCATACTTTTTGTTGAAACTCTGTTCCCTGCTGCTTTAGAGGAAGCTCAAAATTTTTTCTTTTGCCGGAAAAATATTCGTCTAATTGAATCGTGCATTTTTTTAAAATCATTTTGTCTTTGGCAGATAAATCATCAGGAGAAACTTTTGTTGCTTTTTCTTCACCAAAAAAAATAATTTCATTAACAAAGCCACCTGTAATTTTTATGCTGATGGGGCCGACAGGGGAGTCATAAAACATTGTGGAGTATTTAGTCTTCCAGCAATTTCGCCAAAGCCAGTAAGTCGTTCTTTTTATAAAGATTGGAATCGTTGGAAAAACATTTACTGTATTCTTCCAGCAGGTGTTGAATAATTCGTTTGTTATCGAGTTGCTTAAAATAGGAAGGTGTTGGCGGCACCGAGATTCTTTTGAAATAGTTCTCTACATCTTTGTGAGAATAAATTTGCCCGTTAAGAGGATCAATATAAAAATTTATTTTCTCACTTTTTTGCCTGGTGGGGTTTGGAAAATTGTAATCAATATCAAAATATCCCAATATAAATTGTTTTGGAATATTAATCGCTCTTACCGGTACGTCAAGAAGCTCGCATATGATTAGATACAGAATTCCATTGGTAATTGCATTTCCTTTTTTGTTTTCTATTACTTTATTGATAAGAAAGTCTTCCTGGATATCGTAAGCAACTTCGTTACCTTTCATTTTGTAATAGCTGTAGAGAATTCCGGTTATTACGTTAATTTGTTCAAGAGGGGTGAGATAACTGTTGAGCTCAAGCCAAATGTTTCTCCTTATTTTTTCCAGTTCCTGCAAAGTACCAGTAGCAATCATTTCGGGATACTTATATCTTGCTGCCAACAATGCACCCTGTAGAAGTTCGCACGAACCGTTTTTCCATTCAGTAAAATCATTTACGAGGTCCCGGAAGTGAAGCTTATGAATCAACATTTCAATTCGTCCCTGTATATTTTCGTCAGGAGTATTCTCCCATAAGTGTTCAAGATTGGGAATAATGGCCCTGCCAATTGAAACAATTCGCTCACTTACCGAAATGAAAACTTCTTCATCGGGATCATCGATAAGGTGAAATAGGGCGGATATTTCTTTATTTTCCTGCATTTACAACTGTTCCTGAAAAATTAGATTGTGTATGTAAAGATAAAAAAGTTTGGAAGTTTACCTACCTGTCGCCACGGAATCGCTGCCACAATACTTCAATGGTTTTTACTAGTTCCATGTGCCTTTATGCCCTGATAAAAGGTAAAGATTAATTCCCAATCATCACTTTTTCTTTTTTGCAGTTGTCTTTTTTGAAGCTTTCTTTTTAGGTGATTTTTTGTCAAAAGCTTTAGGATCCTGGGACACAATCATTTTTTTTACCTGCTCAAGGTCCATATTTGCCAACTCTTCGGGAGTGTGTTTTCCATTAGCACCGTTAGAGGGAATCTTCATCATTTTTTTGCCGAAGCGAATAAAAGGCCCCCAACGTCCGTTTTCAATGGCAATTTTTTCGTCTGGCCACTGTTTTATATACCGGTTAGCTTCTTTGGCAATCTTTTTTTCAATTAATTCGCTCCAGTCCTTTTGTGTAAGCATATCAAAATTATAAGCTCTTGGAACGTTTATAAAAAGATCGTTCCATTTAATAAACGGACCAAACCTTCCCTTACCTTTTGTTATTGGTTTTTCATTATAATATCCAATTGGGGCATCCTCTTTTTGCTTTGCATTTATAATCTCAACGGCCCTGTTTAAATCTATGTCAAATAAATCTTCGCCTTTGGGAATAGAAATAAACTGTTCGCCAAATTTCACATAAGGGCCGAACCTGCCAACATTTACAGAAACTTCCTGGCCTTCATGCTCACCTAACGCCAGGGGCAGTTTGAATAACTCAAGCGCCTCGTCCAGGTTGATGGTTTCTATGCTTTGGGTAGATTTCAATTTTGCAAACCTTGGCTTTTCTTCTTCATCGGGTATACCTATTTGTACCATCGGGCCGTACCTTCCCATTCTTGCAAAAACCGGCTTCCCGCTCGCAGGGTCTGTTCCCAATTGACGTTCACCTTTGGCACGCTCAGCATTTTCAAGGGTATGCTCCACGTCATCATGAAATGGTTTATAGAAATCGCCGACCATTTTGCTCCATATCATTTTACCTTCGGCTATTTTATCAAATTCTTCCTCGATATTCGCAGTAAAAGAATAATCCATTACTTCATCAAAATGTTGCTTTAAGAAATCTGTTACTACAAGGCCAAGATCTGTGGGAAAAAGTTTGGATTTTTCTGCCCCGGTAGTTTCCTGTGTAGTTATTTTTTCAATAATATCGTTTTGAAGTTTGACAATTCTTATATTTCGTTTTACTCCTTCTTTATCTCTTTTTTCCACATAGCTCCTTTTAACGATTGTACTGATAGTGGGAGCGTACGTACTTGGTCTGCCTATACCAAGCTCTTCCAGTTTTTTTACAAGCGAAGCTTCAGTATACCTTGCCGGAGGCCTGGTAAATCTTTCGGTTGCTGTCATTTGTTCGAACTGCAGTTGTTGATCTACCGTGAGCGGAGGAAGTCTCTCGCCGCCTGATAACTGTCCGTCATTTTCATCATCATCTTTTCCTTCATAATAAATTTTTAAGAATCCATCAAATTTTAAAACTTCGCCTGTTGCTGTTAGTTCGTCTTCAGTAGTGCTTATTTTTATTTTAGCATTAGTTTTTTCAAGCACAGCGTCGCTCATCTGGCTTGCAATGGTTCGCTTCCAAATGAGTTCGTACAAACGTCTTGTTTCCTCATCATGAATAGTGCTATGCTGTATTTCTGTTGGCCTGATGGCTTCATGAGCTTCCTGTGCGCTTTCATTTTTGTTTCTATAATTTCTTAACTGAAGATATTTTTCACCATAATTTTTCACAATCTCTTTCCGCATATAACCTTTCGCAGTTTCGCTTAAATTGACACTATCTGTGCGCATGTAGGTGATTTTCCCGCTTTCGTACAATTTTTGCGCAAGAAGCATGGTTTTACTTACACTGTAGCCAAGCTTGCGGCTTGCTTCCTGTTGCAATGTTGATGTTGTAAAAGGCGGCGCAGGTGTGCGCTTACCGGGCTTTACTACTATATCTTTTACAGAATATAGTGCGCCTTTACAATTTTCTAAAAACTGTTCTGCATCTTCAATTGTACGTTGTTTTCCATCTTCGGCCTTAAAAGATAGCGTTTTGCCATCACTGTCAGTTGCTGATAGCAGTGCTTCAATTTTAAAGTTGCTGCTTGACTCGAACTGGTTAATTTCCCTTTCCTTCTCCACAATCAATCTTACAGCAACACTTTGTACTCTGCCTGCACTAAGCCCTCCTTTCATTCCTATTTTTCTCCATAGCACCGGGGAAAGCTCAAAACCTACAAGCCTGTCAAGAATTCTTCGGGCCTGTTGGGAATTTACCAGGTCCATATTTATAAACCGGGGGTTTTGCACCGCTTGCTGAATTGCCGGCTTGGTAATTTCATGAAAGACTATACGCTTGGTAGTTTTGGTGTCAAGCCCTAACACTTCTGCAAGGTGCCAGCTTATGCTTTCTCCCTCACGGTCTTCATCTGATGCGAGCCATACTTCGCCGGCTTTTTTTGCAAGTTGTTTTAATTCTTTTACCACCTTAGCCTTATCATCGGGAACCTTATAGCGTGGCGCAAAATCATTTTTTACATCTATCCCCATATCATTTTTCTCGAGATCGCGGATATGCCCATAGCAACTTTTGACTTCAAAATCGCTACCCAATATTTTTTCGATTGTTTTTGCTTTCGCAGGTGATTCAACTATCAATAAATTTTTCGCCATAATTATTTTTATTTATCTTTTCCTCTCGTTTTTATATACGAAATGCAACAACAACAATAGATTTCCCTTTGTTGCAATATTAGCTTAAAAAATAAAAATGGAATCTTAAAAGCTAAATAGGAAATTTAATTTTGCATTATTATCTTCGCAATATCCCATGTATGAATTTATCCCTGATTTAAAAAAACCGTGCCCGATATTTTATGGTTAGGATGCATTTAGTAGCATCTTAAATACCAAAACGTAAATTGTATCAATATATTTTTTGTACAATTTATACTGCTAATCAAAAAACAGTTTTTAAATGAAGGTTGTAATTGTAGGCTCGGGCAATGTAGCATCTGTCCTCAGCATGGTGATTCAAAAAAAAGGGCATGAAATTGTTCAGATTGTAAGCCGTAATATGGAACATGCCAGGGAGCTCGCTTCAGGTTATAATGCTGATGCAGTTTCATTGACAGAACCGGAGTTTGCTCCGGCTGATATTTATATAGTGGCATTGACTGATGTTGCTTTAGACTCCATTGAAAAAATAACCGGCTTAAAAAATAATAAACTGGTAGTACATACAGCGGGGTCAATTTCGATGGATGTGCTAAAAAATAATAGCACCACTTACGGTGTGTTATATCCGCTGCAGACACTTTCGAAGGCGGCCGATGAAATTCCTGAAATTCCTTTTCTCGTTTCCGGGAACAGTAAAGAAACCACCCATAGGATAGTTGAATTTGCCAGGAGTCTGTCGGACAATGTGATTACGGTTAATGACCAGGAAAGATTGCACTATCATGTGGCTGCTGTATTTGTTGGCAATTTTACCAATCACCTCTATGCAATCGCGGAAAATTTTTGCGAAAAAGAAAGAATTAATTTTAAAAACTTGCTCCCTCTTATAAACGAAGTTACCCGGCGCATTAACTTTACGTCACCACTTGATGTGCAAACGGGACCAGCAATTCGTGAAGATATTTTTACCCTGAACCGCCATTTACAAACACTTACTTCACACCCGGATATTAAATATTTATATCTTAAACTTTCGGAAAGTATTTTAAAACTGCATGAGAAGAACCGGTAGTGTTTACAACAGTTGGACGGAATTCATAATGTTTCATTCTTTAAAGTGTAATTTTATCATTTAATAAATCTTCTTACTGCCGGGGTTTTTTACCAAAATTTTTTATGAATGAATATTCTTTCCCGTTTCAGGCTTATAAAAACTTTTGTGTTTGACATGGATGGAGTTCTTACGGATGGAACTCTTACTATTGAAAACGATGGTAAGTGGCTTCGTAAAATGCATATTAAGGACGGTTATGCTTTACAGATGGCCATTAAAACGGGATATAATATTATCGTGATTTCTGGAAGTGAATGTTTGTTTGTCAGGGACAGGCTTAGCAGGCTTGGTGTTTCAGAAGTATTTATGAAGATAAACAATAAAGAAAATTTTTTGAAGAGCTATCTTGAAGAAAATAACATCTCACCCGGTAATATTTTATTTATGGGAGATGATATGCCGGATTATGGTTGCATGGTAATTGCAGGATTGGCCTGTTGCCCTTCTGATGCAGCGGCTGAGATAAAAAAGGTTGCGTCTTATATTTCGTGTATGCCCGGAGGTTATGGTTGTGTGCGGGACGTAATCGAAAAAGTATTGAAATTGAATAAGCATTGGCCACTTGAGACATCGGTATCTTCCAAGTGAATGCCCTTAACTCTTAATAAAATCCTACATGAAGCTTTTGTCAGCATTTTTTAAACTGATAAGGTGGCCGAACCTTTTGTTTATTGCGCTTACGCAACTGCTGTTCAGAGTTTTTATTTTGCGTTTTGTTTTCATCAGTGACCCTTTTGCTTATGAAAATATCAGGCTTACGTGGCCTTTATTTTATCTGCTGGTATTTGCATCTGTTTGTATTGCCGCTGCGGGCTATATAATCAACGATTATTTTGATGTGAATATCGACCTGGTAAATAAACCCTCCAAACTAATTATCGATCGCTTCATAAAAAGGAGGTGGGCAATTGTACTTCATATAATTTTTTCGTTTGCAGGGTTTTTATGCAGTTGTTATGTAGGGTATAAGCTTCGAAACTTATACATCCCGTTTTTTAATTTTATTTCTATCGTTGTCCTCTGGTTTTATTCAACTACTTTCAAAAAGAAATTACTTATCGGAAATGTGTTGATATCATTACTCACAGCGTGGGTGATTTTAGTTCTGACTGTTTCAGAATATAATTTTCAAATTGTGTCATCTGATATTCACTGGCAACGGCTTTTGAAGCTTTCATTTGTATATGCCGGATTTGCATTTGTTATTTCTCTTATCAGGGAAGTCATTAAAGATATGGAAGATATGCCCGGCGATGCTAAAGATGGCTGCACAACTATGCCAATTGTTTGGGGATTACAGGTATCAAAAGTTTTTGTTGCTGTGTGGATAGTTGTTCTCACAGTTTCCATCGCGGCGATTCAGTTTTATGTAATACAGATGGGATGGTGGCTTTCAGCATTGTATTCATTGCTCGCCATTGTTATTCCATTGTTGTGGGTATTGCGTAAATTATATGCAGCGCATTCCCCGGAAGACTTTCATACATTAAGCACAACAATTAAGCTGATAATGTTGACCGGCATTTTGTCCATGGTTTTCTTTTAAAAGATTCTATTCATTATTCAAATGAAAATCGGAAAAATTATTTTAGCTTCTCAATCCCCCCGTCGCAGCCAGTTGTTGCAATGGGCAGAGATCCCTTTTGAAGTGAATATCTCAAAGTCAGACGAAAATTATCCTGGTAATTTATCGCCCGCAAAGATTGCTATTCACATTGCCTGTAAAAAGGCTGTAACAGTAAAAGATAATGTTGAAAAGTTACAACATAACGGTGAAGGGCATACGATTCTCGCCGCTGATACGATTGTGGTATTGGACAATAAAATAATTGGAAAACCAAAGGGAAGAAGGGATGCGATTGAAATTCTTTCGCTGTTGTCTGGTAAGAGCCATTCTGTTATCACAGGCGTCTGTATTTTATCCCCTGGAAAAAAAATAACTTTTGCTGATGAAACCCTGGTGGAATTTTACCCTTTGTCCAAACAGCAAATTGAATATTATGTTGACAATTACAGACCATATGATAAAGCCGGAGCTTATGCAATACAGGAATGGATAGGTGTTACCGGCATTCGTTCTATTACTGGCGATTTTTATAATGTTATGGGTTTGCCGGTAAGCCGCGTTGCTAAAGAGCTACAGGCATTAGGATAAGCTGCATATTTTTTTTAATTTCCATAATTAACTGAGTGTTGATGCAGGAAGACCTTTTACAATACATATGGCAGTTTCAATATTTTAACGCTTCTGACTTACGTACATCTTCGGGCGAGAAAATTCAAATACAGTATCCCGGTAGTTACAACAGAAACCAGGGACCCGATTTTATCCAGGCAAAAATAAAAATTGGCGAAACACTATGGATCGGTAATGTGGAACTTCATATTAATTCATCCGGATGGAATTTGCATAAACATTCATCAGATTCAAATTTCAATAATATTATTCTTCACGTCGTATGGAATAATAATGTTCAAATAACGGATTACACCGGGCAAGATCTGCTCACCCTTGAATTAAAAAACCGGGTGCCGAAGTTGTTGCTTGAAAGGTACACGGAGCTTATGCAAGCGGCCGGTTTTATCCCATGTGAAGGGCAAGTAAGAAATGTAAGTGATCTTATGCTTATCAACTGGAAGCAGCGGCTTATCGCAGAGAGGTTGATCGCAAAGTCAGGGAAGATATTTTCAATTCTACATGAAACTAATTTCCATTGGGAAGAAACATTTTGGTGGCTTATTGCTGCCAGTTTCGGCCTTTCCGTAAATAGTGATTTTTTCCAGGAGATTGCAAAAACACTACCTGTATCTATTTTAGCAAAACATAAAAGTAACTTACTTCAAATCGAAGCTTTATTATTTGGCCAGGCTGGTTTGCTTAATTCAGAATTCACTGAGAAATATCCTGCCATGCTGCAAAAGGAATATAGATTCTATCAAAAAAAATACAAATTAAAATCTCCTGCCGGAAAATTATTTTTCCTCAGGATGCGGCCTGCAAATTTCCCGACGATAAGACTTGCACAGCTTTCCGCACTTATTTATGAGAGCGAGCATTTATTCTCGAAAGTAAAAAATGCATCATCGGTAAAGGAGGTAAAGCAAATGCTTAACGTGATGGCGAATGATTACTGGCACTATCATTATATTTTTGACCATGAGATTAATTATAAAGAAAAGCGTCTTGGCGCCCAGATGAATAACAATATAATTATTAATACCATTATCCCTGTACTTTTTGCGTATGGGAAACAGCACAATGAACAGGTGTATAAAGACAAAGCAATAAGATGGCTTGATGAACTTATTTCAGAAAAAAATACAATAACAAAAGGATTTGAAAGGCTTGGTTTTGTAAATAAAAGTGCGCTGGATTCGCAATCTTTTATTCAGCTCAAAAATGAATATTGCAACAAAAAACGTTGCCTGCAATGTGCCATTGGCAATACATTATTAAAAAGAAATTTTTAAATAAAGATGCTTCGCCTGTTTTGTAAAAATTATTTGTAAAGTTTTCTTAAATCTAAGGCCCAAATCGCCTTAAAAAATCAGGATCTATTCCCAATTATACTTAGTTATTACCTCAATACCAGGATGAATGCTTTTCATTACCGGGCAGTTGTCGGCGCTTTTTTGCAAAATTTTTCTGTCATTTTCATTACCATTTTCGGGTAGGTTTATCGTTACTTCTATTTTACCAACTCTGCGGGGATCGCTAAGCATATGCTTGGTTACATCAGCTTTTGCATTAGTAATATCTACCAGCAGTTCCATGGCTTTTATTCCCATAGTTGTAAGCATGCAGGTTGCTAACGAAACACATAAAAGATCAGTCGGTGAAAATTTTTCTCCCTTGCCTTTATTGTCTGTCGGAGCATCGGACTCAATAGTTGTTCCGCTTTGTATATGTTCCGCCTTGCAACGTAAGTTTCCGGTATATACTATTGAAGCTGTCATTGTATATTTTTGTATAAATTTACATTAGTAAATATTAATAGACTACATGCAAAAAATATTACTTCTGCTTTGTATCACCAGCGTCTCTATGGGAGTATCTGCACAAAAGTCAAAAAAGCAAAGGCAGCAGGAAAAGCGGGAACATATAAACAACCTGATACGGGAGGAAGAAGAGGGCGTTATTGCTTATAAAAAAAGTTTCGTATTTGGCGCCAAGCTTGTGAGCGATGGCTACGGAGTTTTCTTTGAAGTGGGAAGGGCGAGCTCTGTAAAAAAATCAACTTTGTTCCAGCTCGAAATAAGTGAGCGTAAGCATGTAAAAGAAGATAAGCAAAGTAATCCTTATGTTAATTCCATTCCTTTTATCTATGGAAAAGAGAACTTTTTTTATCCGGTTAAACTTGGTGTACAACAACAAATTCTTTTGGGGAATAAATCAAATAAGAATGGCGTAAGTATAACGGGCAATTATGGCGGTGGTGTTGCATTGGCCCTGTTGAGACCTTATTATGTTGAGGTGCAAAAAGGCAATGACCTGGTTTATATAAAGTACAACTCCCCGGATAGTTCCCAGTTTTTAAACGGCCCATTTGTTGGAGGCCCCACATTTGGTAAGGGATGGAGTGAGCTTACAGTAACTCCGGGGCTTTACGGAAAAGCGGCGGTTCGGTTTGACTATGGTGCCTACAACGAAATTGTTTCCGCCATTGAGGTGGGTATAACAGGAGAATTCTATACTAAAAAAATTCCGATAATTACCCAGATTCCTCAAAAGCAGTTTTTCTTTAGTGCCTATTTTGCGATTTTATTCGGTAAAAGAAAGTAGCGCCGTTTTTGTATTATTATTCATTTTAAGTTTTTCATGCAATAGTTAGTAATGAGCGAAGAAGATATAGCAGTTCCGGAAGTAAAGCCGAAAAAGCCAAACTGGCTTCGGGTAAAATTGCCAATAGGCGAAGAATACAGGCATGTAAGAAACCTGGTAGATTCACACAAACTTCACACGATTTGTGAGAGCGGAAATTGTCCTAATATGGGAGAATGCTGGGGAGCAGGTACAGCTACTTTTATGATCCTCGGTAACATATGCACAAGGAGCTGCGGGTTTTGCGCAGTGGCTACGGGCCGTCCACTCGCAGTAGACTGGGATGAACCTCAACGGGTTGCAGAGGCTATTCACCTGATGAAAGTAAAACATGCGGTGATTACATCAGTTGACAGGGACGAAATTAAAGATGGAGGTTCTGTTATATGGCACAATACTATAAAAGCAGTCCAGGCGTTAAATCCTTCGACTACGCTTGAAACGCTCATCCCGGATTTTAAGGCACAGGAAGAAAATATACAGCGAATTATTGATGCGGCACCGGATGTTGTAAGCCATAATATCGAAACTGTTGAGCGTTTAACCCGTACCGTGAGAATACAGGCAAAATACTGGCGTAGCATGGAAACTTTAAGAATTTTAAAAAAGGGAGGCATGCGTACCAAAAGTGGTATAATGCTTGGGCTTGGGGAAACTAAAGAAGAGGTGATTCAAACGATGAACGATTTGAAAGAAAGTAGTGTTGATGTGATTACGATCGGTCAGTATCTTCAGCCGACAAAAAAACACCTGCCAGTATATCGCTTTGTACATCCTGAGGAGTTCGCGGAGTTTCGCCAAATTGGCTACAAAATGGGATTTGATTATGTGGAAAGTGGTCCGTTGGTCCGGTCTTCTTATCACTCCGAGAAGCATGTAATAGAAGGGTGGGGAAGAAAGGAGTGGAAATTAAACGGTTAGATTATCTCTCTGAAATATAAAACTAATACACCACAAAGCTAAACTGATGAAAGTGCCGTTATGCATATTGTTATTTTGCATTGCGGTAACCGTGCTGCCTTCAGTGTCATATTCACAATATATTATACGGGGAAGTGCCAGGCAGGAAACATGTAACTGTTATTCGCTGACGCAAGATTCTCTGAATCAAAGTGGCAGTGTATGGCAAAATACTAAAATTGATCTGAACCAACCTTTTGATTTTTCATTCGACGTATTCCTTGGATGTCTCGATGCGGATGGCGCCGACGGCATTGTATTCATACTACAACCTGACAGCACCAGTATTGGAATAAACGGAGACGGAATTGGTTTTGGAGGGATTGTGCCGTCTATAGGTATCTCCCTGGATACCTACAGAAATCCGGATGATAACGATCCAAATTATGATCATATAACCATACAGTCCAATGGAAATTTCATTCATACAAACGATCTTGCTGGTCCTGTACCAGCCTCTTCAGTGAGTGATAATATTGAGGATTGCAAATGGCACGTTTTCAGAATAACATGGAACCCGAATACTCAAACTCTAAGTGCCTATTTTGACGGAGTGTTTCGTTTATCGACCCAAACCGATATCGTGGCAACTATTTTTAATAATGACCCGCTGGTTTATTGGGGATTCAGCGCCGCTACAGGAGGGTTTTTTAATGTTCAAAAATTCTGCACTACTCTTGCTTCCGGATTCGGTGCAAATTTTAACAGTGATACTGCCTGTATTGGTACGCCTTTAAATTTTAAAGATCAGTCAACATCATTTTCAACTATTCAAAATTACTACTGGGATTTTGGCGACGGAACCACGAGTACTGACGCGAATCCTCCACCCCATAACTATTCTTCCCCGGGAATGTACCCGGTAAAACATTTTTTTACTGCTGCAGATGGGTGTAGTAGTGACACAGTCATAAAAACTATTCTTATTAGTGCTAAACCAATTGCTTCCTTTAACATTTATGATACATGCAGAACTATCGCTCCCAGGATTGTAAATAATACAACCGCCGATGTGGGATACGTTGCACAATGGAACTGGCAACTCGATGGTTCACCATTGAATTTGCCAGGGGTAAAATATCCTGTGCTTACTGATGTTGCTGCCGGCACTCACGATTTGCAATTAACAGCAATAAGCAGTATCGGCTGTATTTCTGATCCCATGGTTCAAAATTTTCTAATAAAAGATATACCTGAAATAAGTATTAGTTCAACTGGTGCGTGCATCAATTTGCCTGTATCTTTTTTGGGTCAACAAATTGATAATCTTACCACAATTAATTCGTGGCATTGGAATTTTGGTGACGGACAATTATCGGATTATAAAAACCCCAATCATATCTATATTGCGAAAGGTTCGTATCCTGTTCAATTGATTGTTACTTCTACGAACGGTTGTAGTGTTTTATCGGCAAAAGATATTTTAATTAATGAGGCAGATGCATTCGCCGGGAATGACATGGTTGTTGTTATTAATACGCCTTTCCAGTTGCAGGGCTCCGGGGGAAGCAGTTATATATGGTCTCCGTCTACAGGGTTGGATAATCCTAACATTTCCAATCCGGTGGGAAAGGTAACACATGATATAACCTATCATCTCAAGGTAACAACCAGCGAAGGATGTATTGATACCGCAAGTATAAATGTGAAGATTTTTAAGGGATCGGCTGTGTATGTGCCTACCGGGTTCACTCCTAATAATGACGGCAGGAATGACATTTTAAAACCAATGTATATTGGCATTAAATCCCTTTCTTATTTCACTATTTACAGTCGCTGGGGACAGAAAATCTTTTCAACTGACAATTTAAATAAAGGATGGGATGGCACCTTTGGCGGTGAAGTTCTTCCTATGGACAGTTTTGTGTGGGTGCTTAAAGCTGCAGATCTTATCGGCAAAGTGTACACCCTGCATGGCGTAGTTACTCTTGTTCGGTAGAGAATATCTTCAATTTTTCTTTCCAAAGAATACGAAACGATAACAGTGGAACAGCTTTATTTTGTTTCCTGTTTTATTTCCCAAACCAAAGCGCTTGCGCCTAATATCGCAGCGTCAGATTCTTTCAACTCACTGAATAATAATTTTACTTTATTCTGATAGATAGGAAGAAGATTTTTTTCCATACTGTCTTTAACAGGATCCATTAATATTTTCCCGGCTTTACAAACTCCGCCAAATAAAATGATTGCTTCAGGAGAAGAGAACATAACGAAGTTGGCTAATGCTTCTCCCAAAATTTCTCCGGTATATTTAAAAACTTCTTTTGCCATATTATCGCCCTTTATTGCAGCTTCATAAATTTTTTTTGAAGTGATGTTATCTGGTAAAAGTTTCCTGAGAGAGCTTTCTTCATTTAATCTTTCTTCCAGCATTTCCTTTGCGGTGAGTGTAATTCCCGTTGCAGAAGCATAAGTTTCAAGGGTGCCTCTCATTCCTGTACCCCAGTGCAGGCGGCCACCATGGCGTATAGTTGTATGCCCGAGTTCCCCGGCAAAACCGTCGTGGCCGTAAATCAAATGCCCGTTCGCAACTATACCACTTCCTACACCTGTTCCCAAAGTTATCATGATAAAATCTTTCATTCCACGAGCCGCTCCGTACATCATTTCGCCTACTGCAGCCGCATTGGCATCATTTGTAAGTGAGCACGGCTTTTTAAATTTTTTTGTAATCAGCTTTGCAAGCGGAATGATTCCCTTCCAATGTAAGTTAGGGGCATATTCAATTGTGCCGTTATAATAATTGCCATTCGGTGCACCCACTCCAATTCCCTTTATTAATTCATCGCCACCTATTTCATCTATTGCCGGTTTTAATTCATGATACAATTCAGCAATAAATTTTTCGATATCAGCATGTTTATTGGTTACGATATCGCCCCGGTTTGATATTTCGCCCCGGTGATTAACAATTCCAAATTTTGAGGTGGTTCCTCCTATGTCAATTCCTATTGCGTACTCCAGCGGAGATTCTACATCGTGAGATTTTGTTTCTTTCATTAAAAATAAATTAATACAAATAATTAAACTTCCAGGGATAATTAGACTTCAAGAGATCCTTCAGGAGAACTGATTTCTCCTATTTCCTCTACGGGGGTTTCATAGTCTATTCCCTGCCTTTTTAAAATACCTTTTACTATAAACGCAAACAAAGTTATATATGCAAAACACATTACGGGAACCCAATAAGAATAATGAATTCCATATCCTACGATATTACTTTTCGATTGCAGAAAATCGGCGAGCTTTCCCTGAATCGGGGGAATAATCCCTCCGCCTAAAATCATCATAATCAAAAAGGCAGAGCCCTGCGTAGTATATTTTCCCAGGCCGGCAACTGAAAGCGTGAAAATAGCAGGCCACATTATTGAACAAAATAAACCTCCGCTCAGGAATGCATAAATAGCAAGGGTACCGGTGCTAAATAAGCCTATCAGCATTCCGGTCATTCCTAACAATCCGAAAATTAAAAGTGTTCTTGCGGGCTTTTGCCTGCTAACATAAAAGGCGCCTATTTGAATGAGAACGCATATAATATAGTAATATAGTATGCTTACATCATGTTTGGAAATTGCGTTTACCGCCAGCACAATTGCAAAAGCGACAAGCGGAACGATAAAGGTGAGTATCTGTTTTGTTGCTGGCTTCAGGTCAAATGCCGGAATCGAGCCAACCCAGCGTCCAATCATTAAACTACCCCAATACATTGAAACAAAGACAGCGGCCTGTGACGATTGAAAACCTCCAAAGTCTGGTTGCTTTAATAATTCACTCAGGTTGCTTACAATGGTAACTTCGGCACCCACGTATACAAATAGAGCCAACATACCTAATACTAACTGGGGATATTTCATTGCACCCCATCCATCAGGGATTTTTCTTGGCACTTATATTTGAAATAAGTAGACTCAGCACAACGACTGCAAGCGCCCCAAACAGCCATTTCATGCGATATGTTTCCAGGTCATGTTTTTCTAATCGTTAATGTATTTTTATGTCGGTTTTATAACTATTAAAAACAGGAACAAACATAATAATCAGAAGCCCTGTCATAATCAGAAAGGAATAAAGTGCCTTATTCGCCTTCTCGGTTTTTTCAGTCGAAATTCCATCCGGAACTTTTTTGGAAAAATAAAATAATGCGGCTGCTCCAATAAAGAGAATTCCTACACAAGTATATAAGACGATTACTTTGCTAAGTCCTAATCCTGCAATCTGATCATCAGTGATAGTAGCAGTGGTGCCAAAGAGTGCAAAAGCAACAACGAGAGGTCCTATCATTGTTCCAAATGAATTAACGCCCCCACCAAGGTTAACACGGCCGGCGCCCGTTGACGGATCTCCCAGCATAATAGCGAAGGGTTGCGCAGCAGTTTGTTGCAGTGAAAATCCCAAAGCAACAATAAAAAGCCCTACAAGCATTCCTGTGAAGGTATCCGCATTTACTGCTATAATCATGGCAACGGCTCCTAATGCAGAAAAAAGTAAACCATAAACAATACTTCTTTTATAACCCCATTTTGCAACAAGATCTTTACCTCCAAAAGCACCATAGGCAAATAAAGCAAGCGCTCCTAAGTAATATGCCAGGTAAAATGCAAAGTCAATTAGCTGGCTTTGGAACTGGTCGAGCTGAAAATAATGTTTGCAAAAAGGAATAAATACGCTATTGCCTGCAGCAATAAAGCCCCAGAAAAAAAATACTACAATCAGTGTACTTAAGGCGCCATAGTTAGTTGGTACAAATTTGCCGCCGGTTGTTTTCGACGAAGAGATACTCATAGTTGGTGTAGCCATCGTAAAATTTTTGAGGTTGAAAGTAGATGAAATTTTTCAAGGTATCAATTTTCATTAATAATTTTTTAATAGGAAAATGATGCTTAATTTGAAGCAACTTTTTTTTCTTGATATGGAAATTATTCACGTGAGTGCAGAATGTTACCCGGTTGCCAAAGCAGGCGGTCTTGGTGATGTAGTTGGTGCTTTACCAAAATACCAAAACAAACTCGGGCACATTGCCAAAGTAGTAATGCCCATGTATCGAACAAAATTTTTGTACGAAAATGATTTTGAGGTGGTACATAAGGGTGCATTTGGCATTGCGAATTATTGGTTCGATTATACCATTATTAAAGAAGCAAATAATATTACAGGCTTCGATTTATACCTTGTAGATATTTACGGCTTACTCGATCGGGAAAAAATTTACGGCTATGATGATGACAGCATTCGGTTCACTGCTTTCCAGGTTGCAGTGGTTGATTGGATGAGTAAATGGAATCACCATCCTGACATTGTTCATGTTCATGATCACCAGGCGGCTCTTATTCCATTTATGATGCAGCATTGTTATGCTTACAAAAATTTGTCTTATATTAAAACGATACTTACCATTCATAATGCGCAATACCAGGGATGGATGGGATGGAATCAATCTAATTATATTCCCGAGTGGGATTCGTGGAAATCCGGCTTGCTTGAATGGGAAAATTCTATAAATCCACTTGCCTCGGGAATAAAATGTGCTGCGAAAGTATCCACGGTCAGTCCCGGTTATTTAGAGGAATTGAGATATGAGGCGAATGGTCTTGAAAAATTATTCGAATATGAAAGAGGAAAATGTTACGGTATTTTAAATGGTATTGATTCCGACGTATGGAATCCTGAAACTGATACTTATATAGAACAGAGATTTGATGCAGAAAATTTTGCAATAAGAAAGGCCGCAAATAAAAAAGTATTATGTGATGAGTTTAACCTGGATGAAGCCAAACCGCTCATTATATTTATTGGAAGATTGGTGGGTGAAAAAGCGGCCGATTTGTTACCAGCAGCAATCAGTGATTCCATATATCACATGGAAGGCAGGATGAGTTTTCTTATATTAGGTAGTGGCGATCCCGCAGTAGAACATCAACTGTATAGTATGGCAAGTCATTTTTTTGGCTATTATAATTCTCTTATAGGATATAACGAAAAATTAAGCCATCAAATGTACGCAGGCGCCGATTTCCTGTTAATGCCCAGCAGGGTTGAGCCATGCGGACTAAATCAAATGTATGCGATGCGATATGGTACAATCCCTATCGTGAGAAATACGGGAGGCCTCAGGGACACTGTAAAAGATTTTGGCGAACCAGGGGGTTACGGAATTTGTTTTAACCAGGCAAGCGTGGGAGATATTACTCACTCTGTTTATCGTTCACTGGAATTGTATGAACAACGGGAACGGGTAAACGACATAAGAAAACGAATTATGGAGATAGACAACAGTTGGGAAAAAAGCGCGGAGATTTATATTAATTTGTATAATTCGTAACGTTGGATTGACTAATATAAAAAGCTGTTTTTTGTGGGCTGCTTCGACACCTCTAATACCGTTTCAAAAAAATTAAAAATTCTAACTATAACAATTAAAAATTTAAGACTATGTGGATAAGCAAATCATTAGTAGCAGTAATATTGGGCGGTGGAGCAGGCACAAGGCTGTATCCGCTCACAGCAAACAGGAGTAAGCCTGCAGTGCCAATTGCAGGAAAATACAGGCTCGTGGATATTCCTATTTCTAACTGTATTAATTCTAACATCAACCGGATGTTTGTACTTACGCAGTACAATTCGGCATCGCTGAATAAACACATAAAAAATACCTACCAGTTCAGCGCATTCAGTACAGGCTTTGTTGATATTATGGCGGCAGAACAAACACCGGATAATCCTCAATGGTTCCAGGGAACCGCAGATGCCGTGAGGCAATCACTTCGTCATATCCAGAATAATGAATTTGATCATGTGCTTATTCTTTCCGGCGACCAACTCTACCAGATGGATTTTGGAAATATGTTTCGAAATCACGAAAAGAATGGTGCAGACATCACCATCGCTACTATCCCGGTTACAGAAAAAGAAGCCACAGAATTCGGTATTTTAAAATCAGACGAAGAACATAAAATAACATCATTCATTGAAAAGCCTGGCTACGAAAAACTTCCTGAATGGATAAGTGATACCGGGGAAACGATGCAAAACCTGGGAAGAAATTATCTTGCTTCGATGGGTATTTATCTTTTCAAAAGAGAAGTTCTTTTTGAGTTATTAAAAAATAACCATAAGGAAGCAACAGACTTTGGCAAGGAGATAATTCCTCACTCAATTGAGAATCACAAGGTATATAGTTTTCAATATGATGGCTACTGGACAGACATTGGAAATATATCTTCATTCTTTGAAGCGAATCTTGCGCTTACAAAAGATATCCCGCCTTTCAATTTTTTTGATAATACAAAAAAAGTTTATAGCCGTGCACGAATGCTTCCACCTGCGAAGATCAGTGGGTCTTCGTTAACGAATACACTTGCCGCAGATGGCTGTATAATTTTTGCTGAGCATGTTGAAAACTGCATTATTGGAATAAGAATGAGAATTGGCTTTGGATCTGTAATTAATGATTGTTACCTGATGGGTAGCGATTTTTATGAGACTCTTGAAGAAATGGCCTATGCCAATGAACGTGGATTACCAAAACTAGGAATAGGGGATCATTGTTATATTAAAAATGCAATTGTAGATAAAAATTGTCGTATAGGTAATAACGTTAGGATCAACGGCGGTAGCCATCTTCCAGATGGGGACCATTCATTATATACAATTAAGGATGGGATTGTCGTAGTAAAAAAAGGAGCGGTCGTTCCCGACGGATTTACGCTTGAATGAAAAATTTTGCCGGTTGCTTAATTATTGTAATTTTATAAATGTGTAATTATTACACAATTTTCTACTAAACGATTGCTATGACTTCTCAACTCCCGGCCGCCCGGCAAAGGCTTACTTTCGGCCAGATAATCAATATGAGCTTTGGATTTTTCGGAATACAATTCGGTTTTGCATTACAAAACGCCAATGTATCCCGTATTTTTCAGACCCTCGGTGCAGAGATTGATAAGATAGGAATTTTGTGGATTGCGGCGCCACTTACTGGCCTACTGGTCCAGCCGATAATTGGCTATTTAAGTGACAGAACCTGGCATCCAAAGTGGGGTAGACGAAGACCTTTCTTTTTTTTAGGAGCGGTGCTTTCTTCATTTGCACTTTTCCTGATGCCACAATCAACGGTGCTTTGGATGGCAGCAACATTGTTATGGGTGCTTGACGCATCCATTAATATTTCAATGGAACCTTTTAGGGCTTTTGTTGGAGATAAATTGCCGTCATCACAACGAACAACAGGCTTCGCCACACAAACTTTTTTTATAGGGTTGGGTGCTGTTATTGCTTCGCTATTGCCATATATTTTTACCAATTATTTTCATATAAGCAACACAGCAGCGCCAGGTGTAGTTGGCGACTCTGTTAAATATTCATTTTATATTGGTGCAATTGTTTTTCTCGCCTCGGTATTATGGACGGTATTGACAACTGATGAATTTCCACCCGAAAATATCGAAACATGGGAAGAAGAAAAATTGAGAACAAAAGGCATATTTAAAGGAATCACAGAGATAACAAAAGGAATTTTTACAATGCCCGCAACCATGCTGCAACTGGCTGTAGTGCAGTTTTTCACATGGCTTGCTTTTTTTGCGATGTGGATTTATACAACATCCGGGATTGCGCAAAATGCTTTCGGTACTACAGATCCTACCTCCAAAGCATTTCAGGATGCGGGGGATTGGGTAGGAGTGATGTTTATGGTGTATAATGGTGTATCTGCTATAACGGCCTTTATGTTGCCTGTTCTCGCAAGGCGCATAAGAAGGAAGTACACACATATGTTATGCCTCATAGTTGGTGGCCTGTGTTTTATTTCGATGTTCTTCATCAGATCACAAAATTTATTGCTGTTTCCAATGGTGGGTGTTGGACTGGCGTGGTCATCAACACTGACGATGCCCTACGCAATTCTTGCAGGAGCATTGCCACCCAATAAGATGGGTTTTTATATGGGTGTATTTAATTTTTTTATTGTGATCCCACAGATCGCCGCGGCGGCAATACTTGGGTTTTTTGTAAAACATTTTTTTAATGAACAGGGAATTTATGCTTTGGTTATTGGCGGTGTATCGATGATAATTGCTGGTCTTTTAAATTTTATTGTTAAGGATAATGATGCGGTAATACCGACTGTGCTCAAGTATGAGCTTGCTGAGTAATCTATACTGATAGCAATTAAATCCCGTTCATTTAAACTCAATTTTATGAAGAAACTCGCATTTCTTTTAATATTCAGTTTTTCATTTTCAATATGTCTTTCGCAAAAGGGAAATATTCAATGCTATCCCACGAACTGGTGGGTGGGGATGAAGAATGATTCATTGCAAATAATGGTTCATGGAGATAAAGTGGCTGACAAATTTCCCATGATAAAGATGGGCGCAGATGGAGTAAAACTTTCCACTGGTATTTATCTTGTAAAAATTAATCGGGTTGACAATCCAAATTATATTTTTCTTGATTTGCTAATAAAACAAAACGCAAAACCCGGTAAATTCTCTTTCCCTTTTCTAAAAGATATTACAATCAATTATGAGTTAAAAGAACGCAGGGCAGGCAATGGAATAACGTTTGCCCAAGGTGTTACTTCAAAAGATTTTATTTATTTAATTATGCCCGATCGCTTTAGTAATGGTGATACTTCCAATGATCGGATAACAGGAATGAGAGATCAGAGCCTCAACAGGGATAGTGTTTTTGAAAGACATGGAGGTGATTTAAAAGGAATACAAAATCATTTGGATTACCTGCAATCGTTTGGCGTAACTACACTATGGCTGAACCCAGTAATTGAAAATGATATGCCGAATCGCACAGAGCATGGGTATGCGTTTACTGATCATTATAAAATTGATCCACGAATTGGTGGCGAGAAGGGTTACGAAGATCTTATAAGAGCCGCTCATGCAAAAAATATGAAAATTATACAGGATGCAGTTTACAATCATGTGGGACTGTATCATTTTACTGTACAGGATTTACCTATGAAAGACTGGTTGCACCAATGGCCATCGTACACAAATACCACTTACAAAGACCAAACAATTTTTGATCCGTATGCGAGCGATATTGATAAGAAAAAAATGACTGATGGCTGGTTTACGAAACAAATGCCCGACCTCAATCAAAGCAATCCTTATGTTACCCACTTTTTGATTCAGCATGCAATCTGGACAGTAGAAGAATTTGGAATTGACGGATGGCGGATAGACACTTATGCCTATAACGATCTCGACTTTATGAACCGGTGTAATAAAGCCCTTATGGATGAGTACCCCCACATTACTATGTTTGGAGAAACGTGGGTTCATGGCGTGCCTAACCAAAGTTATTTTGTGCAAAATAATTATGATATCGCTTTTAAAAGTAACCTGCAGGCGTCTACCGATTTTCAGACATTGTGGGGTATCACAGACGCTTTGACAAAAGATTTTGAATGGACAGGCGGCGTCAATAATTTATACACGATACTGGCCCAGGATTTTGTTTATAAAGACCCTTCAAGGGAAGTGATTTTTTTTGACAACCATGATATGGCCCGATTTTTTTCTGTCGTGGATGAGAATATAACAAAATATAAATCTGCAATTGCATGGTTACTAACGTTCAGGGGTATCCCACAAATTTATTATGGCGATGAACTAGGCCTTACGGGCTTCACGACTCCTAATGACGGCCATGTGCGGCAGGACTTTCCCGGCGGATGGCCTTCAGATTCACTGAATAAATTTTCGATTGCGGGGCGCAATGCACAGGAGGAAGGAATCTGGCGATATATTGCAAAGCTGGCCAATTTCCGAAAAACATCTTCTGCTTTAACCGCCGGTAAAATGATGCAATATGTACCGGACGATGGTGTGTATGTTTATTTTCGGTATGATAGTGCGCAAACAATTATGGTGGTAATGAATACTTCTAAAGAACAAAAAACTACTGCTCCCAAAAAATATTTTGAAAGAACCGGCAGTTTTTCAAAAATGAAAAATGTGCAAACAGGCGAGACTGAAGATCTGCAGGATTTTTTTGTTGAAGCAGGAGAAAGCAGAGTTTATGAGTTAATTAATTAGTATGCCTGATGAAACAATTAAATATCCAATCTCATTTTGTCAGTGAGCTCTTTAAATCTTCTATCCGATTTTAGCTCATTAAGCATAGGATAACGAATACAGAAAATCATTCCTAAACAAGCGATCCCCATGCGTTCTTCGAAAGTTTTGTTTAGATAATGAAAGGCTTGATCAGTATCCTTAAGTCCTGCATAGAGGAATGCGTAGTCCATGTGCAATAATTTATCGGGCTCAGATTTTTCTCTTTCTTTTATTTTTTCAAGACATTCAAGAGCCAGTTCTTTTTTTCCTGCCATAGCGTATGCATGTCCCAGGGAGCTAAGCCCTTTTAGCGGGTGGCCAATAAGTTTGTGATAATGTAAAAAATTTTCAATGGCTTTGTCATATTCATGATTTGCCAGGTAAAGCATTCCTTTGCCTTCAAAGGCTCTTCTGAAATGCGGATCCATTTCAATTGCTTTATCGTATTGGGCAAGAGCCTCATCAAAGCGACCTGCAAACGAATATGCGTCAGCAAGATTACCAATGAGGGGCAATGATAAAGGATCAAGGATTACGGCCTGTTCCATTTTTTCTATGGCTTTTTCAAAATCACCTTTTGCTATTAGAAACCATCCATGCACCTGGTTAATAAGCGATGAGTTTAAATTAAGACTCACCGCTTTATTAATTGAAATCTCAGCCCCTTCAAAATCCCAGTTATGAAAGAATTTTATTGTAGCCAGTGACAAATGCGATTCAGGATGATTAGGGTCCAGTTCTATTGCTTTTAATGTGTAATCTTTTGCTTTGGAAAACGCCTCTGCAGGCGGCATTAATCCTGCGGAGCCCATGAAGGAATAACAGAAAGACAAAGCACAATAAGGTAAAGCAAACCCGGGATCAATATTAATAGATTCTTCAAAATTTTTGATTGCTTTTAAAGTGTCTTCAGGATTGGACTTGTTCCAATGAAAACGTCCTTTTAAATAAAAATTATAAGCATCAGGATTTTCCGTGGGAACCTTTTTAACCGGTTCATGCTTTCTTGGAGTGAAATTTTCTTTAAGCCTGTTTAATATTTTCAATGAAATTTCATCCTGTAGCTGGAAAATATCTTCCATGTCAGAATCATAAACTTCCGACCAGATATGATATCCATCGGCGGTATTAATTAACTGGACACTCGTCCGTATTCTTTTGCCGGCCTTTCTTACACTGCCGGCCAATACTGTTGCAACGCCCAGTTTGGAACCTATCTGTCTTGCATCTTCATTTTTCCCTTTGAAAAAGAAAGAAGAGCTGCGTGCTGTTACCTGCAAGCCCTCCACACGTGTAAGTGCATTGAGAATTTCTTCGGAAATGCCATCACTGAAATATTCATTCTCGGGATCTGCGCTCATATTAACAAACGGAAGAACTGCAATGGTTTTCTCAGAACCTGCCTTTACGCCAATTTGGGCAGGTGTTGGAATTACCAGGCCTTCGTTAGCAACTGCATATACTTCCACCGGGCGCTTAACATTTTTAAGGTTAAATTTTCCCAGTGGCCTGCATCGAATTGTTGTTTGATTTTTTACTTCATCATACACCTTATCTGAAATAAGTACTGCACCCGGAACAGACAATGCTTCTACGCGTGATGCAAGATTTACGCAATCGCCATATACCCCTTGGCTATCATAAACAATGTCTCCGGAATGTATTCCAATGCGAAGTAAAACCTTGGGATCTTTTTGCAATTCAGTTTGTATCTCAATGGCCGATTGTACTGCATTTATTGCGCTGTCGAAAAGGCTAAGAGTACCATCGCCAAAGTATTGGATAATTTTTCCGCGGTGTGCGGGGATAAGATTTTCGAGCGTACGTCGTTGCCTGTCACGTAGTAATTTAGCATTCCGCTCGTCTTCCTGCATTAATGCTGTGTAACCGGTCATGT
The DNA here is from genome assembly GCA_963798665.1 of uncultured Chitinophagaceae bacterium. Classification (GTDB taxonomy): domain Bacteria; phylum Bacteroidota; class Bacteroidia; order Chitinophagales; family Chitinophagaceae; genus Ginsengibacter. The sequence goes on from CAWCUN010000002.1 coordinate 230,827, forward strand.
CAGCAAACATAATAGCCGCAAGTTGTCTTACCTCCGTTGTGATCGTTTCGGTATTATCCTGCTCTTGCATAACAAAACATTTTTAGTATTTAAAAATGATTTTACAGTCATCAATTCAAAATTAAATTAAATGTTTCGGATATGCACTGCTCATGCGACAAACTTTATTACCGAGGCACAATAGAATTATTCAGTAGTGTTAAACGAGTCTGTTAATAACATAAGGTAAAAATAATTACGGGTACTTTAGAAAATTATTCTTTTAGTATATCTTTTGCATAAATTTATTTTATGTCTAAAAAAAGGTGGCTTATAACAATACCATTGCTATTGATAGTTATTTATATTATGGGGCCTGCTCCTTCAAAGCCGGTTTATTCTAATACACTTCCTCAGGTGCCATCAATATCATCATCACTTGAAAATTATATTTCAACAAGAGAAAATCAACATCACCTGAAACCAGATAACCAGGCTCGCATCATATGGTTCAATGACAGTTTGAAAAATAAAACCGAATATTCAATTGTATACCTGCATGGGTTTTCAGCATCACAATTTGAGGGGGCACCGTTACATAAAAATATTGCAAAAATGTTTGGGTGCAATTTATATTTATCCAGGCTGGCAGAGCATGGCATAGATACGGTAGATGCCCTCTTTAACTTAACTGCAGATGAATATTGGGAATCAGCAAAGGAAGCTTTGGCTGTTGGAAAACAATTAGGCAATAAGGTAATATTATTGGCGACTTCAACAGGAGGAACAAATGCATTGCAGTTGGCAGCAACTTATCCGGGTGATATTGCAGCATTGATTTTATTATCCCCCAACATTGCAATAAATGACGCTAATGCATGGTTGCTAAATAATCACTGGGGAAAACAAATAGCCAATTTGGTTATAGGCTCGCCATATAATACAGCTAAAGATACAAATGCAACCTATAAACAATACTGGAACTATCAATACAGACTGGAAGGAGCTGTGGCATTGCAGGAATTATTGGAAACAACAATGACACCTGAGACGTTTTCGAAAGTAAAGCGGCCAGTACTTTTGTTATATTATTATAAAGATGAAGAGCACCAGGATAAGGTAGTAAAGGTTTCTGCAATGAAAAAAATGTTTGATGAATTGGGTACAGATTCAGAGTACAAACGTGAGATTGCTATGCCGAATACCGGGGATCATGTACTTGGCTCCCCTTATAAATCACATGATGCAGTTGGCGTACAAAATAAAGTGGAAGAATTTATGAAGGAGGTATTGAAGTTAAAGGAAGTTCAATAAGGGCTTGCTAATTTTCAAAAGGCATGTGATGCATTAGTGGCAAGTATTGCAATCGTTGAATAATCTACAATAAAAATCCCCAAATATATCTCGCCTTCTGTTGTCTTTCTTCATCGTCATCAGGGATCCAATCCTTAAAACGGTCCTGTAATGTAGTTTCAAGAAATTTCATATCGTAATTCTTTTTAGCCGCAACTGGTGTAATGAGGCTTTCATCAACCCCATCGAGCATAACTTTTGTAGCAATCCACGATGTGTATAATCTTGGAATGGTTACACCTAATATCATTCCTGGCAATCCGTTAATCGAGCAAGGGCCGCCCGATATCATAATTTCATCAGTATAAAAAGCAAAAACGTAAACGCTGTCAAATATTACGGCAACTGCTTTCCTGCAGTTAAAGCCTGCAATAACCCTGTTATCAGCAGTAATCCTCCATCGAAGTTTTGGAATTGTATCCTCCAGGTTAATATCAGTTCCCCATATTGCTTTTTGATTGTTGTATTTGCCGGTATTAAAGTCATAATACCAAACATTTTCCTCATCGCCTCTTTTCAGCCAAACCGGTATTTTTCTGGATTCTTCGCTCCAGTGATCAAATTTGTAAATGCTTTTATTGTTTGCAAAAGTGAAATTGAAATAACCTGTCTTAAACTGTGGCAACTGATTTTTGATCATATCTTCAAAAGTTCCATTTCCCATTGTTTTTTGAATGTTTGATTTTACCTCGTATTCAATTACAGCCTTACCAATAAATTGTTGAGCATGCGCATTTGCAATGGAAAATAACAGGATAAATAAAAAAGATATTTTAGTTTTCATAATCTGCATTATTTAAAAGTCTATTTTGCTTTTGACGCTTTGTTCTTAAAATCCCATTCGAAGCCAATTAAAAAATATCGCCTTAACCTGTCGTTGGTTACTTCTGTGTATGTATTACTGTAGAAACTTCGTTCTATACCGATATTTTGATTTAAAATATCATGAACAGATATATAGGCCGTAAACTCATTGTTTTTGAAAGTACGCTGGAACCGTGCTCCCCATTGGGTGGAGTTAAGGTTATCATTAAACTGCAAAGTTTTTTGCCGGGAATACAACTGGAGGTCGGTGAGCACAGACCATACCTTTTTTATGTATAATGTTGCATTTAAATTAATCGTATTGGTATTGTAATGGATTTTTGTATCGTTTTGCGAAGTAGTATTTGCGTTATAATTAAATTCATCACCAATAGAAATATCATATTTTTTTTCTTTCGATTTCGATACCCATAAAGAAATACCCGGTGAAATTGTTTTCGAAAAACTCTTTTTACTGTTTATGATATCAGCATATTTATTATATGAGAGCCTGGGATTAAGGCTGAATCGGGTGTCAATTTTTTTTATTTTGAAACCGAATCCGCTATAAAAATTCAGTGAAATATTTCCATTTGTATTTATCGGTTGTGTAGTTATTTTTCCAGAATCAACATTAATAATCCGGTTGTTCGTTATTGAATTACTTGTAAGCCTGATGTTAAAAGACTGGTACATCCAGATATCTTTTAAGAAATTATAACTGTTATGTGATACATTAAAAGAATTTGTAAATGAAGGTTTTAAATCCGGATTTCCTATATATTGGTTAAAGTAGTCATTATTATTTCTCAAAGGTTGCAGTTGGTTAATAGTGGGCTGCGTGGTATTTCCTGTATAATTAAACCTGATACCATGGTTGGGTTTATAAGTATAAGAAATATTCGCTGAAGGATAAAAGTTCACATAATCCCTTGTATAATCTTTGTCAAACGTAATGTCTTTCAAGTTAAAGTTGGTAAAACCAAAACCTGACCCAATATTGATTTTCCATTTCTTATTGGCAAAATTTAACCTGGTTGATGGTATATTCTGAATAATACTTTGTTTGAATTGGTTAGATAAGGAATCAACAATAGTCTCATATTTATTTGAAACGGGGCTGTAACTGTAGGTCAACTGGTCGTTTGTTCCGTAATTATAGGAGAGTTGGTAAGCTAACTCAAGCGAAAGCTCTTTGGCTAACGGTTCAGTATAAACGATTTTTCCGGAAACATTTGAGGTTGAGGTATTGTAGTCCTTCATTTGATCGAGAGCCTGGCTCGTCGCAAGGTTTCCATCGAGGTAGGCCTGGTTTACAGACTTCAGGAAGTTTTTCCCTTCGTTATTTAATATGTTCCAGTCTCCTGAAAAAGTCAGTGTTCTCCGTGCCTTGTGAAATCTATGGCGGAAAAGCAGGTTACCCGAAATTGCACTTTTATCATTGCCGGTTTGTAAATCCCTGTTGGTTGTATTTTTTAAAGTGCCGTTATCACCGGTTGTTTTTGAATCTAAAAAGCTTCGGCTGTTTGTATGATAGAAATTTGCGTTCGCAGTGATTTTTAGTGAATTCGCTGAATCCAGTTTCATATCCAATATTCCCCTGATCTTAAAATTATGCCTGTTCACATTGTTTACTTCATTTGAATTCGAGTTCAAAACAGAATCGCCTACTTGCGTTTGCGTATATGTTTGTTTCGTATTCGTGTATTGCTGGCTGTTATATTTGGGAGAGAGGTTAAAATTATATTTATCATTCCATTTGTTACTGTATTGTACTCCTCCATTCACATTAGTGATAAACCCGTTTTGCGGATCAACATAGGGTTCATCATCGTTGTTTCTCCCATTCCATTGAAAATCTACGTTACCGTCGTCATCAAGATTCAAACTTATATTATCATCGCCTCCGCCATATTTTTGTTCATCCTGCCAGTTTAATCCATCCTGGCCGGTATTCCCGCTCAACAGGAACGCGGAGAGCTTTCTTTTTCCTTTAAAAGAACTAAAAAGTAAATTGCCATTGTAGCGGTTTTCATCGTTTTGTTTCGTGCCTCCAGCTATATCTGCCTTTCCAAAATAGCCGTGTTTGCTATTTTCTTTTAATTTAAGATTTATTGTTTTCTGTGTTTTACCATCATCAATGCCTGTGAACTCAGCCTGTTCACTTTTCTTATCAAACACCTGAACTTCTTTTACAGCATCTGCCCGCAAATTTTTTACCGCCATGCCGGGATCATCTCCAAAAAATTCTTCGCCATCAACCAAAACCTTTTCAACAGTTTCCCCCATGGCTTTTATCTTGCCATCTTTATCAACCTGTATGCCTGGCAATTTTTTGAGTAACTCTTCTACATTTGCATTGGCGCTCACTTTAAAGCTATCTGCAGTATAAATTGTAGTGTCGCCTTTTATGCGGAACGGTGCACCGGATTTTACAATAACTTCCTGCAATAATTTTGCCTTAGATATAAGAGCATACGGTGGAAATTCTGTATCTCCTTTAATTTGCACTTCTTCGAGCACATCGGCATAATAAGGGTGAGTGGTCATTAAAATATAGTTACCGGGGTTTACATTTTCGATAATGTACTTACCATGTTCATCACTGCGGGTAAACTTATATAATATGGAATCTTTTGGTGTTAATAATGCTATAACCGCATTTTTCACAGGCTTATTTTCATCCTGCTGCTTTACTGAGCCTGTAACTTTAACTAATTGAGCAAACGACGAGAAAAATAAAAACAATGAAGTTGAAAGCGTAATGAGTTTTTTCATATGCAGACAGTTTTTTGAGAGGGCAGCGGGATAATACTCTCCAAAAAGAGTTTCGGGTAACAAAAGTGATTAATTAATTTATCTTAACTTAAACACTATTCTTAAATTTACGTTAAAGCAAATGTGGCTACTAATAAGACAATTAAATGATTAAATTCCATAAATGGCAATAAAAAAAGCACAACAGGAAACAAATGATAATACTTCTCCAAGATACGAGGAAATAAATTTTGTTGATAGTACCAAACCTGTATGGAATTATTCTTTATTTACAAATGAAGATCTTGAGAATTTCAGGAACGGAACACATTACAGTTTATATAAAAAATTTGGCTCACACCCACTTACGGTTTTAAACAAAGACGGATATTATTTTGCGGTGTGGGCTCCAAACGCAACTGCAGTAAACGTAATTGGTGATTTCAATAATTGGGACATTCATTCGCATCCATTGTTTGTAAGATTAGAAAAGTCGGGTATTTGGGAAGGTTTTATACCTGGCGTAAACGAATATGCAGCTTATAAATTTTATATTGAAGGTTATGAAGGCGCAAAACTATATAAGGGCGATCCCTATGCCAATTATTGGGAAGTGCGCCCGGGCACCGCTTCGAAAACTGTCAACCTTCATCACGAGTGGACGGACGATAGCTGGATGAAAAAACGTAAAAGAAACAACGACCTCAATTCACCCTGGAGTGTTTACGAGGTGCATCTCGCAAGCTGGATGCGGCCTTATCCCTATACCGAAGAATCATTAAATTCTTACAAACAAACGACGGAACTGCTGATTCCTTATGTAAAAAAAATGGGTTTTACACATGTGGAGCTGATGCCTGTTATGGAATATCCCTTTGATGGAAGTTGGGGCTACCAGGGAACAGGATATTTCGCTCCTACATCACGGTTTGGCATACCCGAAGACTTCATGAAAATGATTGAGGCCTTTCATAACGAAGGAATCGGCGTTATTCTCGATTGGGTTCCGTCGCACTTCCCGTACGATACCCATGGGTTGTATATGTATGATGGCACACACACTTATGAATATGCTGATATGAGGAAGGGATTTCACCCGGACTGGAATTCATACATCTTTAATTATAAAAGAAACGAGGTAAGATCTTTTCTGATCAGCAGTGCAAGATTCTGGTTTGATAAATTTCATATTGACGGAATAAGAGTAGATGCGGTGAGTTCTATGCTCAGGCTTGATTATTCAAGAGAAGAAGGAGAGTGGGAAGCCAATGAGTTTGGTGGCAATGGAAATTTAGAAGCTATAGCATTTATAAAAAATTTGAATGAAATGGTGTACCGTGATTTTCCTGATGTACAAATGATTGCGGAAGAATCTACGGATTGGCCATCGGTGACAGGCCTTACTGTTCATGACGGGCTTGGGTTTGGAATGAAATGGATGATGGGATGGATGCACGATACAATTGACTATTTTAAAACAGACCCGCTTTACAGGAAAGATCAGCAGAATAAATTCACGTTTAGCATGATGTATTTTTATGATGAAAACTTCATGTTGCCGTTGAGTCACGACGAAGTGGTGCATGGCAAAGCGCCGATGATTTATAAAATGCCCGGCGATGAATGGCAAAAATTTGCCAATCTCAGGTTATTATATACTTATATGTATACACATCCCGGGGGGAAGTTACTTTTTATGGGAAATGAATTTGGACAAACCTCTGAATGGAATTTTAATACAGAACTTGATTGGCATCTGCTGGTGCATGAGCCGCATGAAAAAATGCAACATTTTGTTAGTGAATTAAATAAATTGTATACATCTCAGCCGGCCCTCTACGAGTGCCAGTTTGACGAAAAAGGTTTTGAATGGATCGATTTAAATCATCGCAATGAATGCGTTATTGTTTACATGAGAAAAGGTAAAAAAAGTAAAGAAAATGTTTTGGTAGTTTTCAATATGACGCCGGTAAAGAGAGAGAACTGGAAGATATATGTGTACGAGAAGAAGGAGTGGCAAATAATTTTCAACAGCGATAATAAGAAATTTTGGGGAACCGGGGACCTCGACAACCAGGCCGTTCATACAACTCTGGTTGATAAAAAAAGCAAATTATATGAAATAAACCTGCACTTGCCTTCGTTAGGTGTATTAGTGCTAAAATAACCGGTATATAATTTGTTTAATAAATCCAGCCGGTAAATAAATTCCTATGAAAATCCTTATCGTCTTTATACTGCTATGTCTTTCAGCCTTGTTAGGCTTCTCCCAAAATATTGACAGCGCCCAGTTCTATTTTAACAAAGGAACAGAACAAAAAGATGCCCGCCTTTACGCCGTTGCCGTAAATGATTTTGAAAAGGCGATTCATTTCAATCAAAACTATACGCAAGCTTATATTGAAAATGGTAAGGTAAACCTGGAAATGCGGAGGATCAATGCGGCGATGGCCAGTTTCACCAAAGCTTATGAATTGCAACCAAATAATAATGAAGTAATAAAAGAGCTGTCATCTCTTTATTTTAATAATCGCCAGTTTCAAAAAGCGATTGAACTGGTACAAAAATGTGAAAACTGCAGCGAAAGTGAAAGGATACAGGGAATGAGCTATTATAATCTTGAGGATTATGGAAGAGCAGTGACTTTTTTGCAAAAAGCTATTGATAAAAATAGTAAAGACGCAGAAGCAGCGTATACCTTAGGACGCACTTACCTCGAGCTTGAAAATGATAAAAATGCAATTGCGCAATTTCAAAGTGCTATAACGCTGGACCCTACCCGCAGTTCATGGGTATATGAGTTAGGGCTTATTTATTACAACCAGGACGACTATAAGAATGCATTAAAATATTTTGAGTTGGCCGCCAAATCAGGATATAGCCAAACAAATGATTTCAATGAAAATTTAGGATTTGCCCAACTATACACGGGCGATATAGAAAACGGCATGAAAACATTGGGAGGTATTATGGAACGCAAGCCGGGTAACAAAGAATTGTTGGGCGATATTGCAAGAGCCATGTATGATACCAAACATTATAACGAGGCAATAAACTATTATGAAAAGTTGCTGACGTTAAATCCTAAAGATGCCGGTTCATTATTCATGACCGGAATGACTTTTCAAAAAATGGGACAAAAAGAAAAAGGACAAAGAATTTGCGATAAAGCAATAGAAATGGATCCTTCTCTTACCAAATACCGCCAGAAAAAAGATATATCAATGGGGCTATAAGCCCTGCATTTCATTTCAATACACGTGAAAAAATGTATTGCACTTTTTTAGCAGATGTGCGCTATTATAATTTAATAATCAGCCATATATCGTTTTTATTTTTTTACAATTTAGTGCTGTATGTTGATTTTACTGCATCGGTAATCAAGGAGTTTTGCTGTTGATTGCTATAAAAGCACGAAGTAATTTTAATACTAACTGAATCCGATTCCAAACTAATCTAATATCTTATGAAAAAACTTTACTTAATTATTTTAGGATTTTTATCAACTCTTATTCCAGCCAAAGAAATATTTGCCCAATGTACTTGTGCTGGTGGTTCAACGCCGGACTCGCTGGCGTACGAGCAATATTTCGATTCCATAATTGCAACAAATACAACCATCAGTTTTCCGCAGTTTGATCCTGCTATGGGGATATTAAGCTGTATAAAGCTGAGTGATACAGTCACCACTGTTGTGAGTTACAATCTTCAAAATGACCTTGCTTATCCTGAAGACTATAATTTTGAAACTTACAGAAGATCGCAATTTACCGGTCCGGGTGGATTTTTTAGTTCGGTTACATCGCCACCTAAAACTTACGGTCCCTATACATTAGCAGCAAGTGATCCACTTTCAACCGCTGACGAAGTAGACGTAGGTCCCGACACTGTTTTTAATAAAAACTATTATGAAAAGTATGCTTCGGCTGACCCTGCCTATTATGGAACAGGAACAGTTAATTTCAATTATTTAACTACCAGCACTTTTACGATTCTGACCGGAAGTGACAATGCGATAATCAAATTAAGGGCCTATACGCGGCTTAATGTGAAGTTAGTTTATTACTGGTGCCCGTTTGCAGCGCTGGCCACGCATATTTCAGATTTTAGGGCTTCTCTTAAAGACCAAAACGTTGCTATACTCTGGCAGGTTCATGATCCATCGCCTGGCGATAAATACCTGGTTGAAGTAAGCAATGATGGAAAGCAATTTAAGAATATCGGCGAGGGAAATTCCGTTGTAACCGGCAGCGTCGCAAAATATGATATGTTGTACAGTATCAGCCGGGAGTTTACAGGTAATCTTTTTTTCCGGATAAAATGCACGGACGTTTCAGGAAAGAATATATATTCTGAAATACGCTCAGTTTCAGTTAATAAAAATTCTGCTGCAAAATATTCACTCTATCCTAATCCATCTATCAGTGGAGTAAACATTCAATTTTTGAAAAACAAGGGGAGTAATTACGAAGTAGAATTAATCAATAGCAACGGGCAGCGAATATTTATGAGGAAATATGCGCTCGGTTCAAATAGTTCTATAAATATAGAATGGCCACAGAAACCCATGCCCGGCATTTATTATTTAAAGGTGAGAGACTTAGATAATAATCTTAATGAAACAGCGAGGTTGCAGGTAATGTAGCGAATGTGGTTTATCAAATTTACCTGGCGCGTGCATTTGCAATAAAAACTGATTCTACTTTTTTGCGGTCTTCTATTATTTGATAGAATTGCTCCAGGTAATTTATCATATCCTTTTTGCATCTTTGGCTGCAGAAGTCAGCATGATTGATATAATACATAATGCCCTCTTTTTTTTCTTCGAAAACATCGATGACGGCTTTTAATTCATCATAACCCCTGGGAAAACCGCGATACAATCTTTCACGCACTGATTTAATTTCTAATTCTTCGGAAGGAACCGCATAATCTGCATCCACAATACCGGCATAATCAAAATCATACGGAATTGCATAGGGCCTTGCAAGGGTATCATTTTTAGGAGCCATCAACTTAATGTTGTGACGTTTAGGAACTGACCAGTCCGTATTTCCGATCATATATTGGAATAAGTTTACAAAGGTCATTTGTTCTCTGTTAGTGGCCTCCGTCATTTGTGCATCATTCTTTACTTCAACACAATTGTTTCTTGCTGCCATGTCGCTCATATCTTCAATAAGGAATGCGTACTGTGTATATGACCTTACTTTCTCCCGGCTATCCTTGTACGTTACATGCAACAATCGTACACGGAAACTCATATTGGAAAGAAAATTCTGAATTTTATAAACCATATATTCTTTCAACAATAATTCGTCGTACATAAGGCTATTTCTGCAACCTCCTACAAGTTTTAATTTTTTTAAAGGAGAAAGCAACGGCGAAGAAGAGTTCTTAAAATTAAGTGTTAGAGCAGCGATATCGCAATAAGTTTTTCTATAAATGCCTCTTGGTTGTAACCGGATATCTTCACTTATTACTAAAGAATCAGGAAACTGCATCGTTATGTGAGCGGGAATATATACGCTATTTCTTTTATCTCCTCTTAATTTTCTGATGTCGGTGGTAAGAGTTACGTCGATGATATTGTCATCCAAAAAAAATTGTTGCCTGTTTAATGGAGTAGGTTGACTGTGGATGGTTTGTTGCGCCAGGATTAAAGAAAAAAGAAAGCAACAAAATCTTTTCATTATATAAATCTTTCGTTATTTTAAAAAAAGGACCGCATATTATTGCGAAAATATCACCTGCCAATTAGTTTAAAGGAAGTTTTTCAAAGTAAGCAAAATATCCGGTAATTTACTAATTCATCATCAATACATTTACACTGCGCTGTAAAATGTTGAAGGCAATTTCTGCCATTAAATTTTCTTTATCAAGTGTGGGATTTACTTCGGTAATTTCAAAGCAACAGATTTTTCTGTTCTGCATAAATTTGCTAACGAGGTCTTCAGCCTCCCTTTCACGAAGGCCATTGGTTACAGGTGTTCCGGTACCTTTCGTTATCGACGAATCAAGGCAATCAACATCAAAGCTTACATAAATATCTGTGCATTCTGTTAAAAATCTCAGCGCTGATCGTACCACATTTTCAGGTCCTTTTCTTCGAACCTCTGCTGTCGTAATTACCTTCATACCATATTTATCTATCAAATGCTTTTCCTCTTTTTCATAGTCTCTTAGGGAAATATATACAATATCTTCCGGTAAAACTTTAGGTGAAATTTTGCCGAAATTTTTTAATTGCTCCCACTGCTTTTTCGTTTTTTCATCAAGCTCGTGCACTTTACTTTCTTCATTGTCTTCCCCTATAGATGCAGAGATTGGCATACCGTGCATATTGCCTGAAGGCGTTGTATATGGAGTATGCAAATCGGCATGTGCATCAATCCATATAATGCCAAGACGACTATGGGGCTTTGCTGCCTTTATACCGGCAATTGTTCCACCAGAGGTACTGTGATCACCACTTATTACAACAGGAAAAAAATTATTTTTAATGGTTTCTGCCACCGCTTTAGATACTCTTTCATATAATGTCAGCACGCCATTTATTCTTTTTGCAAAAGGCGACGAAATCGGTTCAAAAAGCAAATGATTTTCAGTCTCTATTTTTTCCGAAGGAAAATGAACAAAAAAATTACTCATAAAATCCAATGCAGCAATTTTAATAGCATCTATTCCAAGACTGGCGCCGCGGGTACCTGCCCCTATTTCACTGGGCACTTCTATTAACTTTATGTTCTTCATATCATTTTACTCTTAATAAAGAAGCAAATCAAAACAATCTTTTTAGGCCGGGATTGGGTTGTAAATTTAATAATTTCAAATCCCACCTTGATAACAGGCACATCCTTGATTTCAGGATAGGCAGTTGTTGAAAATTCCAAGGTCCCTGGAGTATAACTGCAAAAGGAAAAAGATATTATAAATGAATAGCAATTATGGGCACGTGACTATGATATGCAAGCTTTTTTGTGTGACTGGTTTTAAATAGCTGGCTAAGGAAACTGTGTTTTCTTGGAACCGTAATTATCGCATCAATTTCTTTGGCTTCAACAAACCTGCTAATGCCGTCTAAAAAATCAAATGCCCTTAAAAAGGAAAACTCTGGTTTATAAGAGTCAAGCCTATCTTGCATTGCTTCTCTTTCAATTTTAAATTCATCGGTCAATTCAATGTAATGTTCGCTGTCCACATTAATAATATTAAGATTTGGATGGAAAAGATCAAGTATTTTTCTAAGTGAACTGAAAGGTGTTGTACGTGATACATCTTTAAAGTCGGATGTAAAAAGAACATTCTTAATTCCTTTGTATTCAGCCTTTGGGGGAATAATCATAACCGGGGTATTGAGATGCCTTATCACATTTAGAGTATTAGTTCCCATGAAAACCTGCTTGATTCTTGAGCTTCCCGTAATGCCCATAATCACCATATCGATATGATTACTTAAAACATATTTTTCTATGCTTTCAATGAAAGACCCTTCTTCAGCTTCGATCGAAATATTTTGATCATCGGAAGCTTTCAGCTTACGTTTTACTTTCTTTAATTCACGCTCTGTAACCATCTTCCGTGAGCCAGCTTCTTTTTCAGTTAACGTTGCAAAGCTTATATGACTGTAAACATTATAAAGAATCAGGTTAACACCGGGAATATCTTTTGTAAGCTCAACAGCATATTCCGCGGCATTTATTGAAGTCGCAGAAAAGTCTATGGGAACAAGAAATGTTTGCATCGTAATTTTTTTTTGCAAATGTATAGAAAATCAAATGCTTAAAAAATTTGTCTGAGATACTGTGGCATTCCATTGTCACAATGCCTGTGAAAAATGTGTGTATAAGTATGGTACCCGATTCAAACCGGTGGATATTTCTTTATTACATAACCAATATATTTGCCTGCTTGCCCAAATGTGTTTTGTGGCGGGGTTTAAAAAAAAGATACGGTGAGATTAAAGAGCCTTGAAATAAAAGGATTTAAAAGTTTTGCAGATAAGACTACCCTCAACTTTGACGAAGGAATTACAGGCGTAATTGGGCCCAATGGCTGCGGCAAAAGTAATATTGTGGATAGCATCCGGTGGGTGATTGGCGAGCAAAAAATTAGCCAGCTCCGGAGTGAAAACCTGGAAAGCCTGGTGTTTAACGGATCCAAAACACGTAGCGCCAGCGGACTTGCCGAAGTGAGCTTAACGTTTGAGAATACACGCAATTTGCTTCCTACAGAGTTTAATACGGTTACCATTACACGCAAATATTATAAAAATGGTGAAAGCGAGTATCGTCTCAATGATGTTAGCTGCAGATTAAAAGATATTCATAACTTATTTATGGATACGGGTGTAAGTACCGATAGTTATGCAATCATTGAGTTGGGAATGGTTGATGATATTATAAAAGATAAAGAAAGCAGTCGGCGGAGAATGCTGGAGCAAGCTGCAGGTATTTCTATTTATAAGACAAGAAAGCGGGAGGCGAAATTAAAACTTGACGCTACTGAACAGGACCTGGCACGTATTGAAGATTTACTTTTTGAAATAAACAACCAGTTGAAGGCTACGGAGAGCCAGGCAAAAAAAGCGGAAAAGTATTATGAAATAAAAAAAGAATACCGCGAAGTAAGTATTGAACTGGCGAAGGCTGCGCTTGAAGGTTTTAATATTACCTATAAGGAGTCAAGCGAACAACAGAAAAATGAGACGGATAAAAGAACAGAACTTGAAGCGGCAATAGCTACGGGTGAAGCCGCTATTGAAAAAGAGAAGGCTGAGTTCATCGAAAAGGAAAAAGCATTACAACATCAGCAGCATGCATTTAATGAGCTAAATAATGCTGTAAGAGAAAAGGAAAACGAAAAGAATTTAAGTGCTCAGCGTCTTCAATATCTAAACGAACGGGAAGCCGGCTTACAGGATTTTTTATTGAAGGCAGAAGGACAATTAAAAGGAATTGAAGAAAGTATTGCGTTTACACAACACCAGGTAAGTGATGAAGACAATAATCTTTCTGAACAAAAACAACAGTTAGAATTATTAAAGCACAATGTTGAGGAGAAAAGAAGAATTTTTGATGAGAAGAGATCTGCGACCGATTTGCTGCGGCAAAACCAGATGACTTTGCAACGAAATTATTTTGAAGCCGAAAAGACAGTTGCGGTGGCTGAAACTTCCATGCATAACCTGCAAAGGACTATTGCGCAAATTGAAGAAGAGCAGCGGCATCGCAAGGACATATTAGCGAATCTTGAAACGGATAAACAGCGAACCGAGAAAGAGCTGGAAGAGAAAAAGTCAACGCTGGAACAGTTAAGGCAACACAATACATTCACTAAAGAACAGATTCTTGAAACACAGTCACTGCTTGAAAAATTAAGAAGCGAGCTCGCAGAAGAGAACCGTATCCTGGATTCAAAACAGAATGAACATGATTTGCTGAAAAGCCTCATTGATACATTGGAGGGTTATCCTGAAAGCGTGAAATTTCTTCATAACAATGAAGCCTGGAATCATAAAGCGCCTTTACTTTCAGATATTATTTATGTAAAAGAAGAATATCGTACTGCGGTTGAAATTGTATTGGAGCCTTATCTTAATTACTACGTAGTTAATGACATTAAAGAAGGCCTTGCGGCTATCCGCCTCCTGGACGATAATAAAAAGGGCAAAGCAAATTTCTTCCTGCTCGACAAACTCGATGCCTGCGAAGGCGGCACACATGATATCTCATTTGAAGGGGGAATACCGGCGATGTCGGTTGTTGAAATAGATGAAAAATATAAGCATCTTGCCAGCTATCTTTTAGGAAATGTTTTTATTGCCGACAATGACGAAGCATTACAAAAAAGCAATGGCTTTGTGGTTCTTGAAAAGCATGGAAAATATGTAAAAGGAAACTATTCTCTTACCGGTGGCAGTATTGGATTGTTTGAGGGAAAAAAAATCGGGCGTACAAAAAATCTTGAAAAATTAAGCGAAGAAATAGCCGTTCAAAAAGATAAAGTAAACCACTTAAAATCTATTATTACTCAACGATCCAATGAAGTAATAGCATTTAATGAGCAATTAAAAGAAAATACTATTCAACAAACACAACAGAATATAAACGAGCTTGTTAACCTGTCATTTTCTATTCAGAATAAAGCAGAAAATACAATCCACCAGCAGACCATGGCTTCAAATCGTCTCGAAGAGCTTACCCAGCAATGGGGCCAAACAAATGTTTCTATCAATGAGATACGTTCTTTATTGGAGTCACTAACAGTACAAGTTGCTGACCTCGATGCAAAAATAAAAATTGCAGCAGATGAATTTATGAATGCCGAAAATGAATTCAATCAAGTGAATAATCTTTATAATGAAAATAACCTGGCACTTGCCAAACAACAAAGCAAGGTTAATTCACTTCACCAGGAGTTGGTATTTAAAAACAACCAACTAAACGATTTGAATTTGCAGCGGGAAAATAGCATGATACAGATGAAAGATGCAGCTGCGGATATCGCTACGACAAATGAAAATCTCCGGCAATTTGAAGAAGCCGTTGTTGCTTTATTAAAAAACAAAGATGAGGAAGAAAAGAAATTAAACGAGGCTGACCAGGCCTATTATAACCTTAGAAATGTGTTAAGTGAAAAAGAAAGTGAGCTTCGCCATAAACAAAAGACCAAAGAACAAACCGACCATCTGCTTAATGAAATAAAAGATAAGCTTAATGAATTGAAACTGCATCTTGCCGGGATGAAGGAACGTTTGAGTGTAGAATTTAAAGTTGATCTTGATGAAATTCTTGATGAAGAAAGGACGTCACAGATTTCACTTGAAGATTTGCAGGAAAAAAGTGATCGCATGAAAAAGAGGCTGGAGAATATGGGCGAGATAAATCCTACCGCGATTGAGGCGTTTGTTGAAATGAAAAAAAGGTATGAGTTTATTGTTGAGCAGAGAAATGATCTTGTAAGTGCGAAGGACTCCCTGATGCAAACTATACAGGAAGTTGAAATAACCGCCAATAAATTATTTCTTGAGACTTTTAATAAAGTGAGAGAAAATTTTCAAAACGTTTTCCAGGCATTATTTACTGAAGACGATACAGCCGATATGGTGTTGGAAAACCCGGAAAACCTAGCTGAAACCGGGATTGATATTGTTGCAAAACCGAAGGGAAAACGCCCGACGGGAATCAACCAGTTAAGTGGCGGCGAAAAAACATTGACAGCCACCGCACTTTTGTTTGCAATTTATCTTATAAAGCCTGCTCCGTTTTGTATCCTTGATGAGGTGGATGCCCCATTGGATGATGCCAACATTGGGAAGTTTACGCAAATGATTCGGAAATTCAGTAAAGAGTCCCAATTCATAATTGTTACTCACAATAAAATGACTATGGCAACTGTAGATGTTATCTATGGAGTTACCATGCAGGAAGCAGGAGTAAGTAAATTGGTGCCTGTGGATTTTAGAGGATTGGAGCATCAATTGTCTTAATTGCAATCCATAAATTTCATAAATCATGGTTCAGACAACTTCGCAATAGTTCCTTTGGCGCCTGCTAAAAAAACATTCTTTCCTTTCTTCGCTTTCCTGCAAACATGAAAACCTTCTTTCGAAATTGAAGTCCATGTGCTACCATCATCATTGGAAATGTCAACGCCATTTAATCCGCACGTAATCCATTTGTGTTTATCAAGATATTCCACGCAACTTCTATAGCCACCCGGAGACACCGAAGGATACTTCCATGTGTTTCCGCCATCCATCGTTATTACACAATTTTTATTAGTTGAATCGGGCGTATTAAAATCGCCACCAACGGCAATAAATATTTTTTTATTTTTTATAGCAATTGAATTAGCACCTGTTGTTTCCTTTCCTTGCAAAAGTGGAAGTTTAATAATTTTATCTTTTATGAACAACCTGGACTGAAGGCCTCCGGTTACAAAGCAGGCTGCATCATTTCCCAATTTTCTTATATTGGTGCCGCTTGCTGCAAAACATGCTTCGCCGCTATCAGCAACCGGGTAATTCTTTTCAGGAATATTCTGCCATGTATTACCCCCGTTAAAAGTTCTTGCAATAAAAAATTTTCTATCAATGGGATCGCCAATAACAATGCCACTTTGTTCATTCCAGAATTCCATTGCATCCAGGAACATTCCTTTTGTTTTGTTTTCATAAACAAGTTTCCAGGTATCACCACCATCAATAGTTCTTAAAATATAAGCGGGCTCAGCCACTCCCATGATAACTGCAATTGATTCATCAAATGCCTCTATGTCGCGAAAGTCTGTTTTTTCAAAATTCTTTACCTGTATCCATTTCCATGTATTGCCGCTATCAAGTGATTTTCCGACCATCCCATTACTGCCGCTTACCCATACTACCCGGTCATTCACTACGCTCAAGCCGCGTAAGGATGTATTGGTGCCATCGTTTACAATTCTTATTTGTTGTGCCCGTGCATGCAAGCAAAGAATAATTAATAAAAAGAAAACATATTTCATTATTAGGCTAAATTAGTTCCGCAAAGAACGCAAAGAAAAATGCAAAGTTGAGAAGTTTTAATTTTGAATTTTCCCTTTGTCTTTTGTATTGAGATAATCGCCCGCTCTTGTAAAATTCTTAATTCATAACTCTAAACTAATTTTCTACATTTGGGCATGAGTTATAACTATCTCCCGCTTGATAAGAGTTTCCTCACATTTCAACAGATCAAGCATCTCCTTAAATACAAACAATTAGTGTCCATCACATTCACCGCCCATGAGGCCATCTTAAAATGTAGAAAATATCTGGATGGAAAACTGGAAGCATCTGATGATTTATTTTATGGCATCAATACTGGTTTTGGATTTTTGCAAAATGTTCAGATAGATAAACAGCAACTAAAGACGCTTCAGAGTAATTTACTGTTATCCCATGCATGCGGCATGGGAGAGGAGGTGCCCGCGGAAATAGTTAAGCTGATGATAATGCTCAAAATAAAATCTTTGAGCTATGGTTATTCAGGCATTGGCATTGAAGTGGTAAAGAGGTTAATGGACATGTATAACAATGAAGTGCTCCCCGTGATTTATACGCAGGGCTCGCTAGGTGCTTCGGGCGACCTAGCCCCGCTAAGCCATATGTGCCTGCCTCTGATAGGTATGGGTGAAGTGAATTTTGAAGGGGAAAAAATTGCGGCGAAACAGGCATTATTAAAACTTGGGTGGCAGCCAATTGATTTACAAAGTAAAGAAGGCCTTGCATTAATTAACGGTACCCAATTTATGAGCGCTTACGGGTTGTGTTGTTTAATACATTCGGAAAGATTATTAAAATGGGCCAATGTAATTGCAGCAATTTCTTTTGATGCATTTGATGGTTGTAAAGATTCTTTAAACGAAAAAATTCAATTAATAAGAGACCATGAGGGGCAGGTGGCTGTTGCTGAAGAAATAAGAACGGTATTAAAAGGCAGTGAAATTTTTTCCAACGATAAAAGGAAGGCACAGGATCCCTATTCTTTCCGATGCATTCCCCAGGTACACGGAGCCACAAAAGATACATTTCAATTTGTACTGAAAACATTTTTAAAAGAAATTAATTCAGTAACCGACAATCCGAATATTTTTCCTGATGATGATCTTATTTTGAGCGGGGGAAATTTTCACGGTCAGCCGTTGGCGTTAGGTTTAGATTACCTCGCAATTGCTATGAGTGAGCTTGCTAATATTTCTGAAAGACGAACCTACCAGTTATTGAGCGGGCAAAGAGAGTTGCCATTATTTTTGGTAAAAAATCCGGGACTTAATTCTGGTTTAATGATTCCGCAATACACAGCCGCAGGTTTGGTGAGTGAAAATAAACAATTGTGCACGCCTGCTTCTGTTGATTCCATCTCATCGTCCAATAACCAGGAAGATCATGTGAGCATGGGTGCCAATGCTGCAACAAAATGTTTGCGTGTAGTAAATAATGTTGAAAAAGTTTTGGCAATTGAATTATTGTCGGCCGTGCAGGCAATGGAATACAGGAGGCCGTTAAAATCTTCGCCCGTTATAGAAAAAGTGATCAGTTCATTTCGTGAAAAAGTTTCTTTCAATATTGCTGACAGGTTTTTACATGATGATATGATAAAAGCCGTTGAATTTATAAAAGAATCCGAGTTATGAGAATAAATATAATAAGCACATATATGAGAAGAAGGTAAACAATGATACTATCTATAAATTCTAAAAAGTTTGTCATGCTGAGCCTGTCGAAGCATCGCCAGTTTACTCTAAATTAAAAATGTGAATTTAGCTTACAATTATACAGTCTACATATTGGAATGCAAAGATGGTTCATACTATACAGGAGTTACTAATGATTTAGATAGAAGGTTGTGGGAACATAATACAGGTTTCAACGTAGGTTGCTATACATATTCAAGAAGACCTGTCAGGTTAAAATATTATGAAACAACGAAAGATATTAAGCAGGCTATATTAAGAGAAAAGCAATTAAAAGGTTGGTCAAGAAAAAAGAAAGAAGCATTGTTTAAAGAAGATTGGAATGAATTAATTGGATTATCGAAATCATCCGTTAAGAAAAATGAACGCATTCATAATGCAAGTGATCCTTCGACAAGCTCAGGATGACAAAGTATGCGTAAATCAAAAAATAAAAACGATCAGCAAAAAAAAAGTAATTTTTCTTTAGGATATTACAAAAAACCTGTCATGCTGAGTTTTGTCAAAACACCTCCATGTGAGTTTAATTAAATATCTAACTATGGATAAAACGACAATAAGAACTTACGATCCTGTAAAATATAAAACTCCAACCGGCACCAAGCTTAATTGTAAAGGGTGGATACAGGAAGCCGCTTTGCGTATGTTGCTAAACAATCTCAATCCCGACGTTGCAGAAAAACCTGACGAGCTGATTGTATATGGTGGCCGAGGTAAAGCCGCAAGAAATTTTGAAAGCCTTGATCTAATTATCAAAGCGCTTAAGGATTTAAACAATGATGAATCTCTTCTTATACAGAGTGGCAAACCGGTTGGTATCCTGCAGACACATCCAAACGCTCCCCGTATTCTTATTTCTAATTCTCAACTTGTTCCAAAGTGGGCAACATGGGAACACTTTGATGAACTGGATAAAAAAGGTTTAATGATGTTTGGTCAGATGACTGCGGGATCCTGGATTTATATTGGCAGCCAGGGAATTGTCCAGGGGACTTATGAAACCTATGGAGCGGTCGCCAAAAAGCACTTCAATAAAACCCTGAAAGGAACACTAAATGTCACGGCCGGACTCGGGGGAATGGGCGGAGCACAGCCGTTAGCAATAACAATGAATGAAGGAGTGGCACTGGTAGCAGAAGTAGAAAAATGGAGAATAGAAAAAAGACTCGAAACTAAATACCTGGACTCTTTAATTGAAAATATAGATGATGCCATAGATGCAGCTGTGGAAGCGAAGCAAAATGGCCAGGCTTTAAGTATTGGCGTGCATTGTAATGCGGTTAATTTACTGCAACGGCTCATTGATAGAAATATATTAATTGATACGCTGACAGATCAAACCTCTGCGCATGATCCTCTTGTGGGTTATGTACCGCACACGCTGAGTAATGAGCAGGCAAATGTGTTACGGAAACAAAATCCGCAACAATACATTGAGCTCGCCTATGATAGTATGAAGCTGCATGTAGAGCTAATGCTCGAACTGCAAAAAAGAGGCGCTGTAACATTTGATTATGGAAATAACTTACGGGCACGGGCAAGCGAAAGAGGGCTTGAGAACGCTTTTGACTTCCCCGGTTTTGTTCCGGCATACATACGGCCACTTTTTTGCGAGGGAAAAGGTCCCTTTCGATGGGCAGCGTTGAGTGGTGACGCAAATGATATACGCATAACCGATGCCGTTATGATGGACTTGTTTCCGGAAAACGAAGGCATGATAAGATGGATTAAAATGGCCCAACAAAAAATTGCCTTCCAGGGATTGCCTGCACGCATTTGCTGGATAGGGCAGGGCGACCGTGAGAAAGCCGGCCTTGCTTTTAACGATCTTGTAAAAGCCGGAAAAGTAAAGGCTCCTATTGTCATCGGCCGTGATCATTTGGATACCGGCTCTGTTGCCAGTCCCAACAGGGAAACTGAATCTATGCTTGATGGCAGCGACGCAGTTGCCGACTGGCCCATATTAAATGCCCTGGTAAATACTGCCGGGGGAGCAAGCTGGGTAAGCTTGCATCATGGTGGCGGTGTGGGAATGGGCTACAGCATACATGCAGGTATGGTAATAGTTGCAGATGGCACAGAGGAAGCTGCTACTAAATTGAGCAGGGTGCTGCGGAATGATCCGGGCCTTGGAGTGATACGTCATGCGGATGCAGGCTATGATGTTGCGAAAGACTATGCAAGAAAGTTTAATCTTGATCTTGAGCAAAGATTGGCATCTGAGGATTAAAGAACGTAAACAGCCTTTTTATTTTACCCCATTCCAGGGTTTTCTTCTTTACGAGTAGTCAAGGAGTCTTTATTTATTTCCTACATAACCAGTTTTTTAAAAACTAACTGCATGAGAAAAACAATTACGTTTTTTTGCATCACGGTATTTTTGTTTTCAGGCTGCAATACGCAGCAGAGCCTGAAGGAAAAGCAGGCAGAAGTTACCACAGGGCAAATTAATTGAAACAATATTGATTTCTATACGCTGGAAATAAAAATTTATAAGCCAAATAGTGATGAAATTTTATTAACTCAAAAGATGTATTCTGCGCTTTTAAAAGGATACGATTTTGGAATGACCATCAACTACAACAATAAAAAAGACAGGCAAACTCTTATGAAAATTGTAAGGGGCTCGAGGTTTTTATAATCTTCAAAAAAAAATTTTTCTTTGGCACATGAGTTATTAACAAAATTCTAAAATCGGGCACCCGGAATGTTAACATCCTGAAATATCCGGGTTGATACGATTCTTTAAGAGGTAAGCCAGTATTGTATTACAGTGAATTTATTCTGATCAAAAAATCAAAGCGAAAAGGGGATGATTTTTTTTTGGCATCATTTTAGGTATATAATGAGCATTAATAAAACGTTTCACCTAAAAACAAAATTATGAAGTCTACCAATTTAAAATTATTTCTTTTCGCACTAGGCTCGTTAGCTTTTTCCGCAACTTTTGCGCAAGATGACACGTCAAATAAGCCTAGCCCAGATACTTCACAAATGCCTAAGCATGACACAACGAGTATGACAACGACCCTTAGTCACAGCGTGGCAAACCGCAATGTTGCGGTGATTAACTCATTTGTAACAACAGAAGTAAATGTAAATGAAGCAAAACTTGAAGCAATCTTAAATAGTTCTTCAAAAAAGTCTGTCGCTAAAATTTCAGCCTAACAGGAAACTGTTAGTGGATTCTAAAAGGTCAAATAAAGTCCGCAATTCTTTTTGCGGATTTTTTATTTAAGGCTTTGTCCGCCGGGACTTGCTCCGAAAGAAACAACCACTGCAGAATAAGTTTTATTATATCCCAATCCTGTATTGTAAAAGGATTTCTGCTAATTTTATCCAATGACTTTAAAGCAAGGGATAATTAAGAACCTCTTCACCTTCATAATTCTTCTCATCTTTTACAAGGATTCTACTGCCCAGGGCAGGACGTATAAAGATTCTATAATTTCTTACGAGCAGAATTATATCAACAACCACGAAGTTGTTACCGGCAATGACCGGAAGTATATCCACTTCTATGACGTTGATGAAAGCTATCGCGTAACAGCTTCTTTCAAAAGAATTGCTGATGCAACGGGATTTGAAATGAACACCTCTTCAGGAATGAAGAAGAAATATTTCATTTATGGCCTTCTTACTTTTAGGCTTCATGATACACTTGTGCATTTATTTGTTTACCAGTCGGAATACCTGATGAAGCAGAAAAAGTATAAGGATTATCTTTTCGTGCCATTTGGCGATGCTACGTCAGGATTTGAAAGCTACGGCGGAGGCCGCTACCTTGAATTCAACATTCCGGATATAAAAAATAATTACGTAATTCTTGATTTCAATAAAGCATATAATCCCTATTGCGCCTACACAGCAGGATATAACTGCCCGCTTCCACCCAAAGAGAATTTAATCGCTGTGTCAATTAAAGCAGGTGAAAAAAATTATGGTAAACCAATTCATTAAAAACGTAGCTTAGAATTAAATCTGAAATTATATGATCCGAAGAAAAAAGCGTTTTGGCTTCCTTTTCATTAGCTTCCTGTTTTTAATTATCAATTTTGCAGCAAGCGCCCAGGATAGCCTGGTAATTTCCTTGTGGCAGGGCGGAGCTCCCGGTTTTGAAAATAAAAAAGATGAACCCGAAGAAGCGAAAGACTGGTGGGTAAAAAATATTAATAATCCATCGCTCACATTTTTCAGGGCGCCTGCATCAATTGCAACAGGGGCCGCTGTAATTATTTGTCCCGGCGGCGGGCACCGCACTTTGGTATTTGATGCGGAAGGAACCGATGCCGCTAAATTTATGAACAGTATTGGTGTTGATGCATTTGTTTTAAAATACCGCCTATTCAGGGAAGAGAATACATCCTACACAATGGAGAATGCGAAACAAGATGTATTCAGGGCGATGCGGCTGGTTAAGAGTATGGCAAAAGAATATAAAATAGATACCGCAAAGATTGGCATAATGGGTTTCTCGGCAGGTGGTGAACTTTCGGGTTGGCTTGCGTACCATTACAATGAAAGCCATGCAGTGAAGAATGATGCTATCGACGCATTAAGTGCACGGCCATCGTTCCAGGTCTTAATTTATCCCGGCCCGCTTGTGGTGCCGGATTCTGTTTCAGCAGGTGCGCCACCAACTTTTTTGTCGGCAGCCAATGACGATGAATGTTGCTCCTTGCCCGTGATTACTTTACTTCAAATGCACAGGAAAGCAAAAGTGCCGGTCGAAGTTCATTTATATCAGCAGGGTAATCATGCATTTAATATGGGGAAACGCTCGTCGCTTCACAGTATAAATTCGTGGCCGCAGCGACTTGCAGATTGGCTCAATGATTCAGGAATTTCCCGAAATAGCGTATCAAAATAACAATGGCTTAATTTTGTTTTTTGATAACGCCTTCGGCTAAACGAATTAAACAGTTATCTGAATAAGAAAATTTCCGATTTTATTCCGTTAAATTTAAGTAATAAAATAAAG
The DNA here is from genome assembly GCA_963798665.1 of uncultured Chitinophagaceae bacterium. Taxonomy (GTDB): domain Bacteria; phylum Bacteroidota; class Bacteroidia; order Chitinophagales; family Chitinophagaceae; genus Ginsengibacter. The sequence continues at coordinate 254,918 of CAWCUN010000002.1, forward strand.
TCACATGAGTCCTTTTAATCGCAGGGAATTTCTTCAATCATCAACAATATTATTGGCGACATCCATCGCCGGTACTTCCTTTTTTAATAAAGAAAAGAAAGAGATTCTTTTATCATTTTCAACATTGGGTTGCCCGGAATGGGACTTTGAACAAATTGTGGATTTTGCAGCGCAAAATAATTATTCAGGTATAGAAGTAAGGGGGCTACAACATGAGATGGACCTCACAAAATGTAAAGAATTCAGCGATCAAAACATATCGGCCACAATGGACCTGATGAAGCAAAAAAAGCTGCGGTTCGTGGATCTTGGATCTTCAGCAGCATTACATATTGCAGAACCTGCTGAACGGAAGAAGAACCTTGATGAGGCCAGGCGATTTATTGATTTGGCTCAAAAAATAAATTGTCCCTTTGTGAGAGTGTTTCCCAATAAACTTCCCAAAGACCAGGAAAAAGATGCAACGATGGAGTTAATAATAAACGGGCTGCGGGAACTTGGGGGACTATGCCAGGCAATCAAATGTTAGCGTATTAATGGAAACGCACGGTGATTTGGTTAAAAGCCAGGACCTGGAAAAAATTATGCAATCGGCAGCGCATCCGAATGTTGGCCTGGTGTGGGATATAACGAATATGTGGACCATTACAAAGGAACCTCCTGGAATAGTTTATGAAAAATTAAAAAAATACATTCGTCATACCCATATCAAGGATGCTAAAATAACCGGCGACAAAATTGAGTACACAAGATTGGGACAAGGAGACGTGCCGATATTTGCAGCCATTGACATTTTAGAGAAGGGAGGGTATAAGGGGTATTACAGTTTCGAATGGGAAAAATTGTGGCATCCTGAAATTGAAGATCCCGAAACAGCGCTGGCTGATTATCCTAAAGCAATGGAAAAACATTTCAACAACTAAGGTTAATTAGTTTTAGTAATAGAGATGTTGGCAAAATCTCCGCCGGATGTGTCAGCAACATAAAATCCGACAGACCCACTGTTAATTTGATTTACTTTTTCTACTACAAGGCTGGGTTCATTACTGCCATTTATATAAGTTGAGACAGTGGAATCCTTTATAACAATGCGAACCCTTATCCATGAATTTGGATCCGGGGCAGGTTCAATGGAATGTTCATATTTGCCGGGAAACTTCCCACGTAATGTTCTCCAGGTAAAATCCGGCAGCGAGATATATTGAATATCACGGCTTCGTAAATTTTCATCGTTTGACTTAAATTGAAACGGGCGCAGGTATATTGCATCAAATGTCGAATCATTTTTTCCGTGAAAAGCAATGCCCACAAAGCTGTGTTGTTGCACATCCTCACCGCGTACATCAAATTCCAGGATGCCATTTGAAAACTCAATGCCCTTTAACCATGCTACACCTTCTCCGTAATCTTTGCTTAGCCGTATACCCTTATAAGATTTCTCATTGATGAGGGTAAGTTGCCGGTTAAGAACTTCAATACGATTATTCCTGGCCGCAGCATGAAGATTAATCACTTGCGGACGTTGCGAAAAAGATGGAATGGCAAAAAAGATCAGGAGAGCTATTATGGAGAAATGTCTTTTGTACATAATTTTTTTTGTGATCGTTAAACTACAAACAAGAAAGAATATGCATAATACCGTTCGTCAAATTAATTGCCTGTGCAAAATTTACATGACATTATAATTTACTGGTTTGCGAATACAATTCAGTTTACGGTTGCTTTAGATAATAATATTAAAGGGAAGTTTTTCCTGTTTCTTTTTTCAGGAAGGGAATAAGGTCCTCAATTCGATTCACCACTTTTATAATTTTACCGGTGCTGTCAATAAGTAAGTGTGTGGGATATTCTGTAATATGCAATTTGTTACTCATGTAATTTTTCATTCCGGGGATTACAGCATATTTAAACTCTTTGGTCTTAAGAAACTTTACTAAGTCATCCCTGGAATCAATAGCCAGGCTTATAAAAAGAATATCATTTCTGCCTTGGTTTTCCTCAACAAGCTTATTTAGCCCGGGGAATTCCTTAACGCAGGCAACACAATGTATAAACCAACATTTGAATAAAACTATCTTTCCTTTTGTTGATGATTTGCTATACGTGTTTCCATTAAGGTCAGTGAAATTAAATTCCGGAATTTCATGCCCCTCCATTCTAAAATGCATTATTTCTGTTGAAGCCATTTGCTTACTGACAGACGTTATGCCTTCATCGCCGGAATTGAGATTAAATAACTTAAAAACCGGCGCTCCGTGCAAAATCCTGATCTTATAGGCCACTACATTTTCGGTCATCAATTTATTGAGAAAAGTTGTCTTATCAATTTTTTCAGAGTCAGTGTCTAAGCCTATAAAGTCCTGAGACAACCGAACATTGTAATAAGTGTAATTATACCATGTTGTAAAGTCTTTAGTAAGCGATTTCCAGTCGTTGGTAAAAACTCTGTTTGAATCTGAATTGTTTTCTGACTCAACGGTTTCAGGAGTATTTTTTTGCGTATCAATATCGCTGCAGGAAAATACGGAAGACGCAATTACAGTTAAGAGTGTCGAAAAAAGTTTGTTCATGAATGAAAAATTAAAATGAGCAGCCGACAATTAAGCAAAACTAATTCTTCCGGGAACTTCACCTTCTCAAATATAAATTAATTAAAACCTATCCTGAATGAAACAGTGGAGCAGGTCCTTATGTACTACACTTACAATGTCAATCTCAATCCTAATTGCTCAGCAGTTACGGGGCCAACTACCCCATCTGCGTTGTCCTTACCAAAAACAGTTTTTTGAAAAGCTATTACTCCCTTAATAGTCCTGTCGCGAAAATCTCCGTCTATAATTCCTTCGTAAAAATTCTTTGCCTTCAATTTTGTTTGCAGCTTTTCAACTAACGGCCCTGAAGAACCGTACCGGAGTTTCGCCTTGGTAACATTACCGCCGGTTGCGAGACTGAATGCTTCAAAGCCGGTAAATAAAAGATAGGGAAATGAATTCTGGCCTAGCGCATAGGCGTTATCGTGAAAAATTTTCCATGGCCCTACATTTTTTTCTCTGCCCGGCCTTTGACATTTCGGAAACCCCATAATCACCTGGCATCCTGCGCTCGAAAAAGAGTTGGAGTTGATGCCATCAAACCACCCGCAGTGAATATTATCCTGCGGATTATCAAATTCAATCCGGTCATCACTTTCATAATCAATATCATCAACAGTACGCCTTATAGGGTGTGGTGCATTTTGGCGGAAGGCTTCATGGCCGGTAGGGGAACCGCTTTTATGAAAGCCTTTTCTATAGTCGCTATAAAAGCCCGTCATTAAGCAATTGGCGCCAAGGCCATTTTTACTTATGGCAGATTTTATTATTCTTTCATTGGGCACTGTGCTCGCGGGAAAAGCTGCAAATTTATTGTCTGACTTGCGCCATTGCAGCAGAGTGCAACGCGGATTGACATAGTTCACATCCATAAGAGTGAGTGCATGGTTCGGTTGAAAAGCCTGGTCATTTGCGTTGGTAACAATAGCGCCCCGTAGGCCAATAAAAACAAGATTCGTTTCCGGAACTTCAAACTGGTTTATGGTTAAAAGTTTTTGTAATAATTCAAAATCAAAATTGAAAGTTGCCATGATAAATTTTTTTAGATGTTATAAATATTTTTAAGGCAGGATGGTATAACCTGTTAATTTCACAATGCTTGTTGTTGTAGAAAGCCGACGCTAACTTTTCTATAAAATTCATAGCAACAAAAACAATCAGCCCGCCTGGTTTCGCCTTCAACAACTTTTTATAAGTCCTTAATATAGTCAAGCCATTTTGTATCCCATTTGTCTTTTAGTGGATCGTAAGGAGTATTAAGGGATATAGCTGCAGCTATATTTTTTGGCGTATATTTTTTACGAAGTTTATACCTGCGCTCAAAACAAGCATAGTGAATGCTTTCGTTGCGCACTACGGGTATTTTTGTTTTCTTACCTGTATCCGCATCGGTTCTTATCGCAAAGCCATTATTGATTTGTCTTCTTAGTTTTGGAAAAAGGAGATAGATACCTGTTACAGAATTTCGCAGCTCACCACAACTGTTCGTTTTTATTTTTTCCGGGTAGTTTTTGTCAAAGCTGAGACCCGTGTCTTTTGCTTTATCAATCATCCATTGCAATGTAATATCGCTTAGGCCACTGTCTTCATATCCTCCGCCAATATTGCTATGAACACCCGGAAACCACACCTGCTCACATGTTTGAAGGCCCGGCGTTTTAATTGCTTTGTCACTTATTTCCCATAAAGTGGGCCCAAATATTTTTCTTCTTTCATCAACCGATAATGCATGGTAGGCGTATTGCACCTGGCTGCTAAGCGTAACATCATGAAACTGGTATTTTTTATTTGCGCCTCCAAACAGTTTAAGTGGAATGCCCAATGCACCAACGGTATCCCAGACTCCCACAAACTTCATAATGGTTTCAAGTTCATCAATACCATAAGATCTTTTAAAAGCTTTCATCAGGTCACTATCCGGATGGGTAAGTTTTGAGCGGTCGCGGTAAAGATGATAGGCCTCATCCACGAGATGTAAAAATTCAGGCTTTATTACACCGCAATTGCGGATAAGGCCTGCAAGACTCCTTACTGTATATGCGCCCCTGCTGAAGCCAAAGAAATACAATTGATCTCCGGGCTCATAGTTCCACATAATAAATTTATAGGCATCCCGGATATTGGAATCAATGCCAAGGCCTGTTCCGCCGCCCAGGAAATGATTCCTGAAAGAAAACCCGGTCCCGACACCCTGCCCGTAAAATTTCACCTGCTTCATATCGGCTGCATCGGTATCAACCGCTTCATAAATTTTTTGAACATTGGTCTCAACAACTTTGCCCCTGTCTTTATTACCCGGTTTATTCCAGGTGCCATCGCAGCAAACGATAATGCGTTTCATGTAAAATTATTTGGGGGTTGTAGCTTACAACTTTTACGAGGAGCCGCAATCTAAATTTAATATTATTCTATTTAAATAATAAGTGATGTATAGAATAATTCCGAACGAATAGAACTTTAGATTTTGGTCTCGTTTGATTTGTTTTTAGCACTCCCACCGAAAGGTTAATTGGCAAAATCCAAAAATAAAAAACTTCCCAGGGCCTTTTAGAAAGCCTGGATTTATAACAAACGCTTTTGAATCTCAATATAGATAACGGCGCAAGCTTATAAAATAAACCCTTCTCCTCCTACCGTCTTTTCACTGTATTTTCAGGGGGTGATTTCACGGTTTTTTTTAAATGGTGGCATTTTCACTATATCTTTTTTGCTATTACTATTTTGGAGCATTAGCTTTATCGAAACTTATTTATCACCTCTAAAATGTAACTCTTATGCCAAACGAATTTCAATTTCAATGTTTTTTTAAAGGGCCTGAACTGGCAAAATTATGCGAGGCCAATAAGGACATTATTGTTACCGTTACAGTTTCATATCCGCCGGATAAGGCGCCCACTTTTGAGATATTTGCCAATGGATGGACCGGGGAGGCTAAAACAAACACGCCACCACCACCGCCGGTCCCCGGTTGCCCTTCCCCTTGTCATTAATGATGACTTAAAAATTGTACGTATGCAATGGGAGTAATGGAGATTATTTTAAAGAATTTTCTGGAGCCTTTTTCCTTATTAATTTATACGATTACCTTTTTAATGGAGTATCGGAAAAATAAGTTGACCCGGGAAAAGGTTCTTTTTATTTATTACTTTATAGCCACTATTGTAATTTCATATGCCTGTGCGTTAGCCCTCGACTATACAAAAAATAATAACTGGCTGTATAATATTTACTTTTTTTTATCGGCAGTGGTGTTTGGATATTATTTCAGCAGCATACTAATTACGAATACCAGGAAAATTTTTGCACGATGGCTATTTACGCTCTCCGCTGCTATCTTTCTTTTTACAGATTTGATGCTTACCAATACCTATTTTAATAGTTTAAGCACTGCATTTCTTTTTCTCTGCATACTGGTTTCATCGTTAATGTATTTTCACCAGTTGCTGAATAATATGAGCGAAGGAAATATCCTGCACAATTTTGATTTATGGCTGGTATCGGCATATACACTGTATTCTCTTGGTGCATTTTTTATTATTTTAACCTACGATTATTTTACAGATAAATTTCCCGAGGAACAAAGAAATATTTTAGGTAATTTATGGTCTGTACAGAACATATTACTTTTCTTTTCCTCAATAATTGCTTTAACCAGCCATTTATGGATAGCTTATCGAGACAGGTCACGTTAATTATTATTGCTTCAATATTTTTTGTAATTATTGCAGTTGGAATTATCATCCTCATCCTTGTTTACCAGAAAAAGCAATTGCAGTATTTAAATGAAAAAAACCAGATGAAAAATTCATTCGACAAGGAAATTTTTAAAACCCAGCTGGAAATACAGGAACAAACCTTAAAAAATATTTCACAGGAAATTCATGATAACATCGGGCAGGTGCTGAGCCTCGTGAAGCTTAATATTAATACGATGAACAGTAATGAGCCGGTTCCGCTGCAGGGAAAAATTAATGACAGCAGGAACCTTATAACGAAAGCCATCCAGGACCTCCGTGATCTTTCCAAAAGCCTGAACACTGACTACATTGTTGACCTTGGATTAACAAGAGCTATAGAATATGAACTGGAGATGCTGAAGAAAACCGGCAGGTACGAAATTCAACTGGAGATAACCGGTGAACCTTACAGGCTGGAAAATAAAAAAGAACTGGTTTTTTTTAGAATTGTACAGGAAGCGCTTCACAACATTATCAAACACGCAAATGCTACTGTAATCAGGGTGGAGCTTATATTCACCCGCGAGCTGTTTACACTTACAATTACAGATAACGGGATTGGCTTTAACACAAGCCACCTCGAAAATAATTACGGTAATCTCGGGCTGGGGATAAGGAATATGCAGAACCGTTCCAGGATTATTGATGGTAAATTTGACATCACGAGCGACAATGGCAACGGTACCACCATACTTCTCACCCTTCAACCGGAAAATCATACGATATGACAGTAACAAAAGTTGTACTGAATGACGATCATGTGTTGCTGCGCAACGGGCTGGCCAATCTCATCGAAAGTTTCGGCGACTATAAAGTTTTGTTCCAGGCCGATAATGGCAACCAGTTTATTGAAAAACTGCAACCCGGTAATTTGCCTGATATTGTATTAATGGATATCAATATGCCGGAGAAGGATGGCTATCAAACTGCCATGTGGCTGAGGCAGCATTATCCCGGGATAAAAGTATTGGCATTGTCGATGTATGATGATGAGAATTCCATTATCAGGATGTTTAAGGCCGGAGCAAGGGGATATATTTTAAAAGACTGTGATCCCGCAGAATTGAAAGCTGCATTGCGTGCGATTCACGTAAAAGGCTTTTATTATTCTGAATGGGTTACGGGCACATTAATCCATTCCATTAACTCATTAGATGAAAAAGAAGATTATTTGAAACCCGAATTGAACGACCGCGAAATTGAATTTTTAAAATTGGCGGCCAGTGAACTCACGTACAAAGAGATCTCTGAAAAAATGTTCCTGAGCCCGAGAACTATAGATGGATACCGTGATGACCTGTGTAAAAAGTTCCATGTAAAAACAAGGATTGGCCTGGTGATGTTCGGGATTAAGAATGGGATTGTCCTGTTATAAAAGAAATCTTTTGTGCCAAAACAATTTTTATAGAAATTCAGGAAGAACAAAATCACCATCACATCAAAAATTCTTCTGAAATAATCTTGCCGTCTTTTACATGATAAACGCAAAGCTCTTTCATATCCATCCGTCCATGTTCCTTCATGGTGGCGTCCATACCCATAATGAGAGCAAACGACTTGTTAGCGACCAAAGGATCAGAGATTGTCATGCTATGCATTTCCTCGAGCATTGAATTAAATTTTTCGCCCTTTTTTAGAATGGCATCGAGGCCTTTGGTTTCCTTTTCAAATGAAGGAGTGGCTTCCGGTTCAATGCTTACTGCATCATCGGAAAATAATTCTTTTTGAGCTTGTTCAAAATCGCCTTTGCGGCAAAGTTCCACCAGGCGGCTGGCTATTTCCTTTGTTGTCATATTAAATTATTTTTACTCAAATTAATAAATATTTAGTTTTTGATAAAGCATTTTTTAAGACGATCATAATTTAATATCGAATCTATATGTTGATGATAAAAAATTATTGCGGGAGAAGTGTTAGTATAAATCATGAAAAATAATTACTTTACTTTAAAAATAAATAACATGGAAGAAAAATCTTACCTGGGTACAGATGCTGATCCGGTTATTGTACCTACAAGCGATGAAAAAACGATGGCCCTTCTGTCACATGTACTAACATGTGTTGCGGGTTTTCTGGCTCCCCTTATTATCTATCTCATTAAGAAAGACGAATCGGCATTTGTTACAGAGCATGCAAAAGAATCCCTGAATTTCCAGATAACAATTTTCCTTATCATTATTGTACTGGCAATCACCATCATTGGTATCCTCCTCATATGGGCAGTGGGCATTGTTGCACTCATTTTTATTATCATGGCCACGATAAAAGCCAGCGAAGGAAAGTTATACAAGTATCCTTTCAATTTAAGACTGGTAAAGTGAGCCGCTGATCGCAACCCAACAGATCCCTGGAATTTTATTATCAGAAGATTATTGAAAAAGCGATCATACAGGTTATTGAAGAAAGGAACAGTAACGCCACGATAAAAATAATCTCTGCAATTTTTTCATATCGGTTGTTGAGATTCAATTTTTCGGAGCGGATTGACAGAAAGGAAAAAAAACTGCTTCCCATTAATAGAATAGTTGCAACACCTGTGAGCTCGTCTATTATTGATTCTGCATTGTACTTTGAAATTTTTAACGAGGTTAAAACGATAAGACAAAATCCTAACAGGTTAGAAGATGTATTTAAAATATGCTCAGACTTGTTGCCTGCCATATAGAAGTGGAATTAATAGCTAAGTTATATGACTATTGATCAGAAGCTCATGGGGTTCTATATTTTTCACAAACTTTTTAGGGAGTATTACTGGCAGGATTTTGATTATTTATCGAGACCCAGTTTCTTTAAGAGTAAAATGAATCGTGGATCGGAATGCAGGGGCACCATCTTTGGATCTATTTTAAGACTGCATAAAGATTCTTCGTGTCTTTCAAAACTTTTATCCAGCCATTTAAAAGCCATATCATTTTCACCGAGTGTAGCATAGGCAATTGCCATACCGCGATAATCATTTCCACTCAATTCTTCACCGGCTTCTACTTCCTCTATTATCTTAGTCGCCTCTTCTTTGCGCCCGGCGGCAGCATAAATCTGTGCCAAAGCAACATCGGTTTTTATTTTATTTCCGGTGAGTTCTCCCCATCGCCTGTTTTCTCTTATTGCGTCATCAAACATGTTTAAGCCCTGGTAGGCTAATGAGAGAAGCCTGTAAGCCGGTACAAATTTCTTATCAAGTTCAAGGGTCAGCAGCCCCATATTAACTGCTTTATCGTATTCGCCGTTATAGTAGTGGAATATCCCTTTATCTTTCAATATGCCCAAGGAGACCGGGTCGAGTTCAACGGCCCGGGATATTTCCACAAATGCTTCTTCTGTTCTTCCCAAAAACAATAGTAACTCTGCATACCAATGGTGCCCTGTTGCATAATTTGGATTTAATTCTAATCCCAGCTTAAATTCTTTCTCTGAATTTTTCCAATCCCATTCATTCAACATCAGGGAGATGGCCAAAGAAATATGTGCTTCGCTCAGGCGGTTATCAATTTCCAGCGCTTTATTTACAGCGGCCATCTGCTTTGGAAAAAGTTTCCTTCGTGAAATGTTGGTGTATTCGCCCATGAGGCTGTAGGTATCGGCAAGGCCCGCCCAGGCAAGGGCATAATCTGCATCCATCTCCAGTGCTTTTTCAAAATGCTGGGCAGCCGATTTCAGCCCTTCTTCATTTCGTTTTTTCCAGAAGTGACGTCCTTTGAGATAGAGTTGATATGCTTCTGTATTGTCGGTGTATCGCTTCTCAAGCATATGCTGTTCTTCTCTTGTAAGCTGTAATCTTAAAGCTTCCACAATTTTTTCTGACACCATTTCCTGGATATCAAAAATATCATCCATTGTTCCACGGAAAGTTTCGGCCCATAAATGCATATCACTGTTTGCATCCAAAAATTGTGCAGTAATCCTGAGGTTATTGCCATGCTTTCTTACACTACCCTCCACAATGTAAGCAACCGCATTTTCCTTGCCTATAGTTTTAATGTCCTTTTTTGTGGCTTTATATCTCATAGACGTCGTTCTCGAGATTACCCGCATGTCTTTGAGCTTTGATAAATTTGTAATAATCTCTTCGGTAAGACCGTCGCTGAAATATTCCTGCTCAGGATCGTTGCTCATATTTACAAATGGCAATACAACGATTGATTTTTCGATGCTTTTATTAACGTTGATTTTTTCGCCTTTCCCTTCCGGGTGGTTCGTATCGGGTATAACTATACCGGGATTACTGATGGCGAATATCTCCACCTGTTCTTTTACATTTTTCAATAAATATTTTCCCAGCGAAACCGTTTGAATATCTTTTTGATTTTTTATATCGTCATGTACTCTGCCGGAAATATAAATGCTGCCGGGCATCGCAAAAGATTCCATCCTTGATGCAATATTCACTCCATCGCCATAAATATTGTTGCCATCAAAAACTACATCTCCCGTGTGCATGCCAATCCGAAGCGGCACATTCGGCTTATTCTGCATTTCCAGTTGCAATGCAAGGGCTGCCCTTACACCTTCAATTGTGCTCGAAAAGCTGCAAAGTGCTCCATCGCCTTTCAACTCAAGTATACGGCCATGATGTAAGGCAACTTCCTGTTCAAGTTTCTTCTGCATTTTTTCCAGGAGCTGTAAAGCCAGTGTTTCATCTTCCTGCATTACGGCAGTATAACCGGCAATGTCGGCAAACATAATGGCGCTAAGTTGGCGTGATGAAGACATATATTAATAAAAATGAAGATAACAAAAATGGCGATGCTATATTTCAAAGTTCCTGTTTTTTACGTCGCGTTATTTCGGTTTTGTAAATAAATAACCGTGCCTGCAATTTCAATGGTGACCTGTTGCCCTTTTGGATTATAAATTGAATCTTGTTCTTTTTTATTATTTTAGTTACCTAAAATATTGTTTATGAAAAAAATAATTTTACGTGTAACCTGCTTGTTGATAGTTCTCTCCATTGTTTCTTCTGCGAAGATGTATGCGCAATCGTTAGAAGATATCAAAATGCAGATGGTGAAGGATTGGGAAAGGGCAAAAGCCTATACGATTGATTACCTGAATACGATGCCTGCGGATAAGTATTCGTTTAAAGCCGTTGACAGCATCCGGAGTTTCGCTCAACAAATGTTGCACCTTTCGCAGGGTAATTGCTTTTTAATGTCGTTTGGTACAGACCAGGAGCCGCCGTCATTTGCAAAGTCTGACCTGGAACATAGCCCCACAGCACAGCAAAAAGATTCAGTAATGTATTATGTAACGGCCAGCTATGATTATTGTATAAATTCCGTCAAGAACTCTGATACAAAAAAATGGGGTGATAAAAAGAAAGTTTTTGGTTTTGAAGAAACCCATTTTGCATTGATGAATAAGGCTTTTGAACACCAGACGCATCACAGGGGCCAAACGACGATTTATATCAGGCTGCAGGGAATAAAGCCGCCTGAAGAAAAGTTATTTTGAAATTAATGAAAGCCATGGCAACATGGCTTTTTTTACGCTGTACCTGTTCTATACTATTATTTTTGGCATAGCCGGGAGCTTTCTGCCATGATCGTGCATTTCAAATCCGAAAGAATTCGGCAGCTTTACTATAAATTCTAAAAGGGAATTATTATATTTATTGCCTCATACAACAACTGTATTTTCTAACCTTAATGCAGTTCACTACACCATCCAACATTTCACCAGATAAGACCGGGCCCCGAAAAAAGCTATCGTTATTTAAAATAAATAAGATGATAAAAAAAGTTATCCGTTACGCCCTTGTTTTGTCGACTATTATTGCTTCACGCCAGGAAGTTGTCGCCCAGAATTCACTACTCGTCAACTTCGGCACAAGCTCCTGCAGTGGTTCGGCTACTCCTGCTTTTTCCTTCATTAAAGAACCGCTAAGTGATTCACCTTCGCCATTAATTAGTTGTATACTTTCAGATCAGTTACCAAATATCTATGGTGTATTTGTTGCATACAATCCAAAAGATAATAAGATATATGTTGCCGATATAAGAACTTTTACTGAAACGAGGATTTGGGTTCTGGATATGGGATTGCCGGCAAATATTTCCTGCCCGGCTACTATCAATACTGAACCGGATTTTATTTACAGTTACGTTTCCAATAATTTTGAGTTTGACAATAATGGCGATCTGTGGTCATTCTCAAATTACAATGATACTACCGGGCAATGCAGAATTGATAAGTTTGATATAAATACCGGCAACGTTATAAATACACGTTTGGTGCAGTTTCCTGAAGGTAATTTCCCAACCAGTATTACCAGTGGTGATCTTACTATTTTGCCTAATGGCCGTATGTTTGCCACCCTTGGAAGTTTTCCGTCAAGGCTATATGAGATTAAGAATTACAGCAGTACAACCAATGCAACAGCCATCTTCCTGGATACTTTACCGCAGCCCTGTTTTGGCATTGCTTATCTCAATGGTCAACTGGAAATTACAGGCACCGACTTTAACGGCATCTGCTATTATTATAAATACGATATAAGCAATAATGTTTTGGATTCAATAAAGAGCTTTCAAAACGGGGAACTTCCTATTGACAATACCAGCATTACGCCGTCACTGGGCGTTACGAAGCAACTGGTAAACACTAAAAAAATAAATGAGAATACGGCAGACCTGACCTACGAGATTTATGCAAGAAACCTTGGGAATGTTGCACTCAATAATATAAACGTAACTGATGACCTGGCTTCTGTTTTTGGTGCCGGAAATGTTTCCAATATTAGTGTCGCATTTGTTGCCGGAGGTAATGGCGCAAATCTTACGCTCAATCCTTCCTATAACGGCAACACAGATATTAATCTTTTGAATGCAAATCAAAACCTGGTAAACCAGACTTCCATAAACACTGATTATTTTCTGAAACTTCGTTTAAGCTTCAGGGTTACCAATCTCAATTCTTCTACAATCTACATGAATTCAGCGGTCGGTAGCGCCACTATCGGCGGACTGAGCACGTCAGGCTTCATAAATGTAGCGGACTCTTCCAACAACGGGCCACAGGAAGCTGTTGATCCTAATAACAATGGAAATGCAGGCGAGCCTGGTGAAAATAATCCAACGCCATTTAACTTTGGAACACTACCGGTAAAGTTTATAGGCATTACTGCTTCTCTTGATGGTAAGACTTCGGCAGCGGTAAAATGGACGGTAGCGACACCAACAGTCAATTCCGACAAATTTGAAATAGAATACAGTACCGATGGAAGAAACTGGAAAACGGCCGGTACCATAAAAATTATCAATACAAACCAGGGGAACTATGATTTTTTACATACAAATATACCAGGGGGAAATATATACTACCGGGTTAAAGAAACAGACATTGACGGGGCTTACATTTACAGTAACATTGTACTCCTGGTAAATAAGAACAAATCGGCAAGCCCGGCCATTTTTCCAAACCCTGCAAACAATCAATTGACTGTAACCGTGCCGGCTAACGGTTCAGGTAAAACGCAGTTAATTTTGTATGATGCGGTAGGAAGACGACTAAGCTCATCGCTGATTACAGGAACTACACATAACATCAACACAACTACTTTACCAAATGGTTCTTATGTTTTAAAAATAACAAATAACGGGATGGCTGCTACTCAGAAAGTTTTGATTATGCACAGGTAGGCAATTTTTAATTTATGTGCAGTTAAAGCTATTTCATATCTTTATGAGGGTAACATTATCCCAAACATTTTCCATGTTACGTAGCCTGCTCTATAGTACCTGTTTAACTTTCATTCTATATATACAGATTTCAGTTTTTTCCGGTTGCGCAAAGGAATATAGTTATGAAGGAGGCCCTTTGATTGACACAATTCCCCAGGCGGACACTACTGCCGATCCTGTTCATTTTCCATCCTGTGATCGCTGTGGTGGGGTGACGACCGCAGATTTATTTTGGAATTTTCGGTATGACGGTTCGCTTTTATGCGGCAGTATAACTAATGCTGTTATCACTCCTGAAAGAAATGGTTTTACATTTTTCGGGCCGTCGTACTGTTCAATCGACAGCGGATTGATAATGACCGTTTTCCTGGATGCGGATTCTTTGAATGCGGATAAAAGCAACATCAAGACAAATCATGCATCTCTCGAGTATTACGATAACACAACTCTTTCAGATGTTTTTACATCGAGCCGGCCTTCAATTTCATTTATTATTGATTCTTACACGCATTCAACCGGTATTGCCAAAGGCACATTTAATGGCACCGCTACATTGAAGGATGGAACACAATTAACCATTACAGCTGGAAAATTTGCGATACAGTTCAAATAAAATGATTTGCTCACAATGGAAATTGCTATTTTTTTATAGGAGTACCTTGTCAATAAAAAATTTACCACCTGATCTAAAAAATTAAATTTCCTAATTTAGTTATTGTAACAGTTCTCAATCTGCCCTTCTTCAAATAAAATAAACAATGTCTTTATCACGGAGAAAGTTTTTGAGGTTAAGTTTAAACGGCTGTTTTATTATAAGTGCCGGTAATATTTTAAAACCCTTTGCGGGCAATGTACTTAACCATTTGCCCGTTGATATATCCCTGCGCTTTGCAATCGCTTCCGATGGCCATTATGGCCAAAGAGATACTCAATATGAAATGCTTCATGATCAAATGATACATTGGCTTAATGCTGAAAAAAACGATAGGGGAGTTGACTTCACTGTGATAAACGGTGATCTGTTTCACAACGATGTTTCATTTATGCCTGATGTAAAAAAGAAATGGGACCTGTTACAAATGCCTTACTATGTTTCGCATGGCAACCATGACCAAACCGCTGAGGCTAACTGGAAAAATACCTGGGAACTACCATGGCATTATTCCTTTGAGCACAACGACGCTGCATTTATTGTTTTGAATAGTGCAGATGACAGGGGCACCTATATTTGCCCGAATATAAAGTGGGCTAAAACGAAACTGCAGGAATATGCGTCTAAGAAACATTTATTTGTCTTCATGCATATTACTCCATTTAGCTGGACGAAGGCGGGGCTTCCCTGTCCTGCCCTGGTTGACCTTTTTAATAAACAAAATAATTTAAGAGCAGTCTTCCATGGTCATGACCATGACGAGGATGATGTAAAAGAACATGGTGGCAAATACTATTTTTTCGATTCGCATGTTGCAGGTAGCTGGGGTACCCGCTATCACGGATATCGCATTGTAGAAATTCTTAAAAGTGGTGAAATACTTACCTATCAAATGAACCCTTCAACGCAGAAGAAAGTTAACGATAAAGAGATAGCATGATTCTATTAATCCGCTTTCAATAACCCATCTCTGATATTCCGTCATCCTTCTGGTCCACAACCTGCATTGGTTTTTTTATTCATCATTGCCCCGGTCCAGGGCACCAAATCTCTTACCTTTATAAAGATGCAGGTAATAAAAAATGATACCGGTACAGTTCAAAACCCTGTTGAAACACATTTCACCCTTCAACAGGAAATTGTACATAGCACCATACATGGTTTCGGTATCCTCTTCGGTATTATCAGTATCCCGATTCTCACTGCAATTGCCGCAAGAAATGCCAATGTTCCGGCAATTGTAGGAGCAAGTATTTACGGATTTACTTTTTTAATGCTGTTTACTTTTTCTACTACATACCATGGCTTTCAGCATCCACGGGTCAAGAAAGTGTTGGAGATATTTGATCATATCAGTATTTATTTTTTAATAGCCGGAACTTACACGCCCTTCATCCTTATTTATCTCAGGAATTCATTTGGCTTCATGTTATTGATCATTCTATGGAGCCTGACATTGTTGGGAATTTTTTTCAAAATATTTTTTACCGGCAGGTTCGAAATCGTTTCGCTTATCATTTATGTGGCAATGGGATGGATATTATTAATCGGCGGTAAACGTTTCTTTTCTGATATGCCTCCGGAAGTTATTACGTTTATAATCATTGGCGGTGTATTGTATAGCGTGGGTATTATTTTTTATTTATGGACCAGTTTTAAATGGCATCATGCTGTATGGCACTTTATGGTGCTTGCTGC
The DNA here is from genome assembly GCA_963798665.1 of uncultured Chitinophagaceae bacterium. Classification (GTDB taxonomy): domain Bacteria; phylum Bacteroidota; class Bacteroidia; order Chitinophagales; family Chitinophagaceae; genus Ginsengibacter. Next base: position 271,275 of record CAWCUN010000002.1, read on the forward strand.
TGCTATTTGTCATTATGTTGCGGTTTTGCTGGCGGTTTAATATGGGATTTTTTTGCGACTCAGCAATCGTCAAATTCAGAAGGCAAATAATATTATCAGGAGGAAATTATTTTTTGCCTGAGGACAAAATCAATTCTTACATCTTTCGGGTTATTTCACAGGCACAAATAAAATTGCATCGGCAGCAACATAACCATCAGCGTCTTTTGTGGTGATTGTTACAGAAGTTGATGTTCCTTTTTGCAATGTATAATTGCCAAGTGAAAGCCATTCACCGCTGGTTTGGCCTTCTACTTTTGTTGGAGGAGAAATAAATAAATCTTTGCTGGTTAAGCCATTATTAATAATAAAATGAGTTTGTTTTGTGGCGCTGTCAACCATGGGCATGTAGGCAAACAGACCGTAGCTGCCGGTTGCGGTTAAGTTAGGCCTGAATGTTACTTGTTGCGGTATCCCGGAAGGCGCTGCCAGTAACCAGGATGTACCATAGCCTCCCCTGGATTTCTTCACCCACTTACCGGTAATAGTTACAAAATCCGTATCATCATTGTCAGCGAGTACTTCGGGCGTGCTGCCATCCATTAAAGGGTTTGCTTTGAGCAGCTCCTGTAATTGAAGCACATCAACCTGCTGAACGGTTTCATGTTTATCAATGGCCATGCATGCAGCAGCAGCGCTTGATTGTGCCAGTACCATGAATACAGGTTCCATGCGGATAGAACCATAAGCAATATGACTGGCACTTAAACATACCGGCACGTACAGATTTTTGCATTCTGCCGCCTTCGGAATGAGTGACCGGTATGAAACCGGATAAGGACCAAAACCTCCGATCTCCACATTACCTTCATTCTTTACCATACCGTTTACAACGAGACGCTCACAATTATGAGAATCCATAGTGTAAGCTGCCATCGCAATACCATCATTTATCTTCATTTGCCCCTGGCAGTTAGCCTGGGTCATTACATAATCACCAATCATGCGGCGGCTTTCGCGTATGTATAGTTGCGGAGTAAAATTATTGTTATCCCTGTACTCATCTTTTGGATAACCCCATTGCTGCATTTCATTTCGCAAATGCTGTGGCATTCGCAGATCGTGACCAATAAACCAAAGCAATCCTTTTGTATAGATCTCATGCTGTTTATTGATTTCGGCTCTAGTGCTATAATCTGCATCGGGATAATTGTAATTCATGCCAATCATATCTGTTGAGAAAGGTCCATTGTTGTTGATATCGGTTTTGTGATTGGGCATCAGGTCTATCTTTAAAAAAGCGTTTAGATTCTTTGCAGGTTTTTTTGCGAGCACGCGTAACAGGAGTTCATATTTTGTGGAATCGTAATCTTGTGGTTTTGTAACACGAATGCTGTTTTTTGGATCGTTGCTCAGGCATAATCGATAATTATAAGCCTGTACTTTTTTATCGCCGGAGCCCGCAGCTTGCAATATATTATTGCTGATTCCCCAGAGTAAACCGCTCGATGAATCGCCGGGAATTTTATAGGGGTCAACACCATCCGGAAACTGGTGGCCATCCATTAATTGCACACCGTCGTAGGTTTCGTTGTAGATGCTGTTCGACTCACGGCCTACAATATACGATACACCGGCTTTCGCCATAAGGTCTCCTTCATAACTGCAGTCGATGAAGATTTTTGAAGTAATGGTTTTATTTGTTGAGGCTGATGGAGCAGTTGCATTTTCTATCGTGATATTTTGTATAAAGCCATTTTGTTTCTCTGCTTTGATAATGCGATACTGGTATAACACGGGTACATTTGCTTCCCTGATATAATCATTAAAAATTTCCTCTGCTACATGCGGTTCAAATATCCATGTTTCAAATTTGCCATAATGTTCGCCTATTCTTCGATAGACGTCTCTGGCAAGACCTGTTATGACATATTTATTGCCAATGTCGGTATAACCAAGTCCGCCCGAAGTAAGTCCACCCGGATGTTCGCCGCTTTCTATAAGAACAACTTTCTTATTCATTTTTGCAGCGGTGTATGCTGCGATAACTCCGGCTGAGGTGGCACCATAGACACATACCTCGTACTCCTGGGCGAAGCAATTAATTTGAAAGAATAAAAAAAGAAGGGGAAGAATTTTTTTCATCCTGCATCATGTGAGCAATGAAAATAAGAAAATTTTTTATGAGGTATTTTCTGGTCTTACTATAAAGAAACATGTTTAGTTTGATAGCCAGATTCTTCGGGACTCAATTATAATGATTAAACAATTGGGATGATAAACATTGATCAGGTTCAAGACCTGATGCCTTAAAATTTACTGTTTCCCATTCTCCAGTTCACTTATCAATTGTGCCACCAGTGAAGTCCATCCTGTTTGATGGCTTGCGCCAAGGCCGTTTCCGCCATCACCATGAAAGTATTCATAAAATAAAATAATGTGTTCATTGCCCGGCTGCTTGTAAAACCAGTTATCTTTTCCATAGATCCTCCGATTACCCTCGGTGTCTTTTTCAAATAAACTTATAACCCGTCTCGCCAGTTCGTCCGCTACCTGTTTAAGATTCATCATAACACCTGAGCCTGCAGGACATTCCACCAGCAGATCGTCACCATAAAATTCTCCATATTTACGAAGGGACTGTATGATAATATAATTTATAGGAATCCACACCGGGCCACGCCAGTTAGAGTTGCCACCAAAAAAGTTAGAAGTGGAATCGCCGGGATCATATTTAATACTGTATTCAATATCGTCAATAGTAACTGCAAAAGGATGTTCTTTATGATACTTTGATAAAGCCCGGATTCCACCGGCAGAAAGAAACTCGTCTTCATTGAGTAAATGCCCGAGGATATCTTTTAACCTGTCCTGTTGAATAAGTGACAATAAAATTCTTTCCTTGTCATTACGTTCTTCATTGGGCCAGAAACGACTGTTTTTCTTGCGGTAATTTTCAAACCATGCAATTCTCTTTTTAAAATCAGGAAGATTATCCCTGACCTTCTTCTGTATTGTTGACACGGCAAATAAAGAAGTAATTCCTACAATAGATTGTATTCGCAAATGGAGTGGTTCAGCGTCAGCCTTTGAAAGTACATCATAAAAAAACTTATCAGTATTGTTCCATAAGCCATGTTCATTAAGCGCTTCCGCAATTAGTATAAAGTGCTCAAAAAATTTAGTTCCGGCATCTTCAAAAGTTTCGTCAATCATGGCGATTTCCAATGCCATGTCCATCATATTAAGCGCATACATTCCCATCCAGCTTGTGCCATCAGCCTGTTCCAGGTGGTGGTCACCGGGTGTTTCGATGCTACGGTTAAATACCCCGATGTTGTCGAGCCCGAGAAACCCGCCCTGGAAAATATTATTGCCGCGAGCGTCTTTCCTGTTAATCCACCATGTAAAATTGATGATAAGCTTATGAAATATTTTTTTCAAAAAATTAATATCTCCATTTCCCGTCATTGATTTTTCTGTGCGATAAACCTGCAATGCTGCCCATGCCTGTACAGGTGGATTCACATCGCTAAAATGCCACTCATAAGCGGGTAGTTGTCCGTCAGGTTTCATGTACCATTCTCTCATAATTAACAGCAACTGGTGCTTGGCAAACCCGGGGTCCATAATTGCCATTGGAATACAGTGAAAAGCCAGGTCCCATGCGGCATACCAGGGGTATTCCCATTTATCAGGCATTAAAATTATGTTCTGGTTTTTAAGGTGCTTCCACTGATGATTACGACCGCTGAGTTTTCCCGGGTTAACAGGAGTAATACCATCACTTGTGGTAAGCCATCGTTCTACGTCATAATGATAATACTGCTTACTCCATAGCAGGCCTGCAAGCGCCTGCCTTTGTATCCTGTTAATTTCGGCAGATGTATTCCGTGGAAGAATGGAATTATAAAAATCATCTGCTTCCGCTTTGCGTAAAGAAAAAATATTTTCAAAATTTTTTTCAAAGGCATTATTCAATTCTTTATCGCATAAACGCAGGTAAATTGTTTTCGATTCACCCCCATCAATAACGTAATCATATACAGGGGCAAATTTTGTCCCTGAATTTTTTTTACGAAGCGCCGATATATTTTTTTTATGAATTATCGCATCATGAAATGCGTCTTTCACAAAAAGGTCGTTATTAGGCCTTCCTAATAATTTTTCCGTATTGGTCTCGTTCTCGGTAAAAAGTGAAAACCTGGCCTGTTGAAAATATAGATAATAACTACCTAATCTTTGATGAGAGGCTTTTACTGCGTTTTTATTTTGCAAAGTAATTGCAGGCTTCTCTGAAAGATTCTGATTACTTGAGCGGTTATAAAACCATAGTGTAGGCAATACTGTTATACCAGCTCTTCCCGTATTTCGGTTATGGATATTTATTTTAATAAAGATATCACGCGAATCCTGCTTGGCATAGGTTATACATACATCAAAGTATTCATTATTGTTGAAGATGCCGGTATCAAGAATTTCGTATTCGGGTTCATCTTTTGATCGCTGCAGGTTTTCCCATTTTATATCTTCATAAGGGAATTCCTGTTGAGGATATTTATATAAATATTCCATGTAATAATGAGTCGGAATATTATCGGTGTAATAGTAAAGCTCCTTTACATCTTCGCCATGATTGCCTTCCCTGTTTCCGAGTCCAAACAACCGTTCTTTTAATATGCGATCCTTCCCGTTCCACAATGCAATTCCAAAACAAAGATTCTGAAAGTAATCTGAAATGCCTGCAATGCCATCTTCACCCCAGAGATACGCCCTGCTATGCGCATTTTCAAAAGGGAAATAATTCCATGCATCACCCAATTCGCTATAGTCCTCCCGAACCGTTCCCCATTGACGTTCACTCAGGTAAGGTCCCCATTGTTCCATGGGAATTTTTTTTTGCAAATTATCGGTAAGGCGTTGTTGTTCTGCTGTCATCTTACTTTCATATGGTTCAGAATTTCAGATTTGTTTACTTAATTTTGTAACCTTCAAAAATTGCAAAGGCTAAATTTAAAATAGATTTCCTGAAACAAGGTATTCTTATTAAGGTTTATCTAAATTGCAAAATCGTAACCTGTCCCATTTCCTTATTTCTCTTTCAATAATATTCGGTTGGTGGTTAAGTCTAAAAGGTATTGAAAAGCTTCGGCTATAAGCAAAAATTCGGAAAACACAAAAAATAATTTCTTCCAGATGCTTTGGATTTCAAAAAAAACGTATTACTTTAGGCGCCTATTCTGACAAAACAGGCTTAGGCCTGTCCTCTGCTCCTCTCCTCATCCCTGTTAAAGCCGCTTAGCCAATTTTTGATAACTAACAAGATAACGGATGAAGAAACTATTGCTTATACTCATTTTGCAACATTTTGCCACAGGCTATCTACAAAGCCAGTCATTTGATATTGATGACCTGATTACTTTAGCCGGTTTGCCATCAAAAGATATTAGTCATTTTATGGACAAGAACGGGTTTGCTCTTGCCGACAGCAAATTTGATAATAATGCAATGGAGGCCAGTTTCGCCATTGCGGTAAAGGGCAAAAAAAAATATACGGGCCCGGAAAGAATTATCGATATAAATCTCAATGACAATATAAAATATTTTACATTAACCACCTCGTCACTAAGCGAATACTTAGACGGGGAACGAAATTTGATTAAGGCAGGTTTTTTTTACAATAGCAAAAAGGATGTAAACAAAGAATCATCGATGCTTTTTCAAAAGGGAAACCTTGCGATCAAGGCATCAAGGAACGAAGGTAATGGCATGCCGCAATACACCTTTAAATTGAAGGAGAAGAAGTTTCCTTCTTCTATCAAATACGCAGAAGAACTACTGCAATTTGATTCTCATGAATTTCTTATTAGCTTTTTTGGCGTGCAGAATGTAAAAAAAGATATGTATTATTTTTCTGAAAAGGAATTAAAGAAATGCTCTGTTTTATTCAGCGGCACCCGTTACCAGGCAGTTTTCGTTTGGGGAGATGAGGAGAACCTGAACAATCTTTCCTATATCCTGGTAACAAATATATTGCCTACCGCAGGTGCTAAAAACAATAACCCGTTAAGTGGAAATAATGAATGGCAATTTCAAAATGGTATTCACCCGGGTATGCCGATAAAGGACCTTTTGAAGATTAATGGAATGGATTTTGGAATTTATGGTAATGAATCGGATCTCGCATTTATGGTGAAACCTGAAGAAAGCGGAAAAATTGATTTTAAAAAGACTGCCGTAATGCTTAGTTGCAGCAGTTGTTTTGATGATAAAATATTTAATCAAAAAGAAGTTAGTGCCCTTGATGTTGCGAAAGCAAATCTTCCGATGCACGTGTATGATGTAATAATTTATCCTTAACATCGTACACAAAATAATTTTTATACCCATGTTTCTCTAATAATACAGAGACTAACCTAAATATCGGCTTGACGGCCGGTGCACTCTCTTTTCCTCATTCCTGTTTTAAAACCACAGCAATTTGTTTACCAAAAGAATCACAAATGAAGAAATTATTCCTTATCATCATACTGCATACTTGTGTCGCAGTCCGGGTAAACAGCCAGTCGTTTACGATAGATGACCTGGTTACTTTATCTACTCTTTCGCAGAAAAATATTGATCACTTTATGAGGAAGAATGGCTTTATTCTTTCCGTAAACCAGCGTGGCGATAAAATACAATATCTTCAAAAGATTAAAGGCAAAAAAAAGGATATTATCCCGGAATGCGTTGAAATCTATACAATAGATAATTCAGAGTATTTTTCATTCCGGACTTTTTCAATGAATGAATACCAGGAGGGACAAAGGAGAATAATAAAAAAGGGGTTTTTTTACGATGATAAACTGGATATAACCAGGGAACCCTCAGTGCTTTACCAGAAGCGGAATATAAGTATCCAGGCAATGTCAGGAATGAAAGACAGTATTCCTCAGTACACATTTGTGTTAGAGGAAAAAAGAGTTCCTGCTACGATAGGTTATGCAGAAGAACTTCTGCAGTTTAACTCTCACGAATTTCTCACCAGCTTTTTTGGCGAGCAAAATGTGAAAAAGGACCTGTATTATTTTTCGGAAAAAGAATTAAAAAAATGTTCTGTATTATTTAGCGGTACATCAAAACAAGCAGTTTTTGTTTGGGGAGATGAAAATAATTTTAAAGACCTCACCTACATTCTGGTAAGTAATGTGATACCAACCGCGGGAGCAAAGGAGCATAACAACGAAGTAATTGGGAATAATGAATGGCAGTTTCAAAATGGTGTACATCCCGGTATGACTGTAAAGGAACTTCTGCAACTTAATGAAATGGACTTTGAGATATATGGTAATACATCCGACCTTTCGTTTATGGTAAAGCCAGGCGAACGTGGTAAAATCAATTTTAAGAAAACTGCAATCATGCTTAGTTGCGACAATTGCAATAGCAACAAAATGTTTAATCAGCAACTTGTAAATGCATTGGACGTTGCTAAAAAAAATCTGCCAATGTACGTTTATGATGTGATAATTTATCCTCCAGGTCATCATTAAAATCCGGGTCTATTCCCGGGTATTTTACCTGGCGACTACGAAAATCTCTTACACCTCAAACTCCCACACAGTTTTGTAGTTTCCATGTTTTTCAACATAGGAAAGAAAGGCATTGTAAAACGGATCTGCACCTATAGTAGCGCTGTCGCCTATCACAAATAATTTTTCTTTGGCACGGGTAATTGCAACGTTCATGCGGCGATAATCTTTTAAAAAGCCGATTTCACCGTCGTCGTTGCTGCGAACAAGTGATAAGATAACAACTTCTTTTTCCTGGCCCTGGAAACTATCTATGGTACTTATGCGCATGTTGCGTGGCAACATTTCTTTTGCAGATGTAACCTGGCCGGCGTAAGGTGAGACGAATGCGGTAAGCAGGGGGTCAAGTCCTTCTGATTGAATGATCTTTTGCGCAAGTAATAATTCTCCTTCGTTTTGTAAACTTACGCCGTCACTTCCACGTACTTCATGATAACCTGACCCGGCGGTATCAATAAAACTCACGTGAACACCGACATTGGAAAGATGAGACGCAGTTTCTAAAAGTCCGTTATAAAAGTAACCACTGGAAAACCCTGCAATCGACTCACGCATCCTGTATTGGGTATTTAATAAGAACGTATCCTGGTGAGCATTTACACATACTTCAAGAATAGATTTATTTAAACCCATCTGTGCAGCTTCATGGCTAAGCACTGTTGGCGGTAGCTGCAGGTGGTCGCCCGCCAATACATATTTTTTTGCAAGTGGAAAAATGCACCATGCCAGGGGCTCAATACATTGCCCGGCTTCATCTATCACAAGGGTCCCAAAGTTAATGTTGGTGATTTTTGCATCATACAAACCGATAGGCGTTCCGGCGATCACCTGTGCATCACTATATAACTTTTGCTCATTATAAGCCTGGAGATTTTTTATTTCCGTACGTATATTTTTTACTTCCTTAAATAAAAGATTCCGCTGCTCCCGTTCGGCTTTCCCAAATGTGCGTTTATATTTCAGCGCCATTCTCCTAAATTCTTCTGCTCTTTTTTTAAGTTCTTTTATCTCCTTTTGCTGTTTTGAACTGGACAGCTTACCCTCAGGGGTATGCGAAAATATTTCCGGGTCCGCTTTATTGATATTGCCTACTCTAAGTACCGGCAGACCTTTCTTAATAAGTTCTTTAACTATGTTATCTACTGCTGTGTTGCTTGGCGCAGATACCAAAACCTTATCTTCTTTGGCCAATTGCAAAATTGCTTCAACCAGCGTTGTCGTTTTGCCTGTTCCGGGCGGGCCATGCACGATAGTAATATTTTGGTTTTGGAAAATAGCCTTCACGGCTTGTTGCTGGCTTTCATTCAATTGCTGGTTGATAAAATCAGATCTAATTTCGTTTACAACCTCATCGTTAGTCTTAAATGTATCACCGTGCAATTGTTCAAAAAGTTTATGTAACCTGTTATTACTCTCCAATTCATCTAATACCTTTTTCATGATGCCGGTAGTACGCTGATCCGGGGCCAGTTTGATACCGACATCATTCTCTTCTATCCAGTCCGGAAAATCCGGGGCAAATAATCTGAATTCTCCAGCCTTGCCGTCAAGGTGTATAAGTACACCTTTTATTGGTTCTTCTCCTGCAGAAAAACATTCTATGGCAGCGCTATCCCTGAACTGGTTTGTATCGGCAGGAAATGGCAGGCGGAAACTAATTTCAGGATAATCGGCATACCCGAAACTTTTACGGGTAATGCTTATTGGATGTAAGGCGAGGCCTTCTGCTTTCAATGATTTTAGGCTATGCTGCTGGTCGAGCCTGTAACGCTGTGCCTCTTCTTTTTCTTCCAAAGTAATGGCGGTCAACAATTGATTTATATATTGCGCTGCCAGCATCTCGTGAAAATAGTAATGGGTGAGGTTTTAAAAAATTCAGTAAGAAGAAACAAATTTAAGAACACAGGGATAACTTTCTAAAGCCAGCTGAAAAAAGCAATCCGGGAAACATATATAGCCATTTATGGTTTGAGCCTGAATATTTTTATGGATAACTTGCATATATTCAATATTCATTTTACAATTTTGTAAATGCAAACTTAAAAATACAGTTATGAATTCACGACGCAACTTTATACAAACTATCACTGCGGCTACTGTTGCATTCCCATTTTTGTCACATGCGACTGCTGCTTGCAGCACATCTCAAAATAGATATGAGGGACCCGTGCTGCGTGTTGCAATTATGGGTCTTGGCGGTTATGGAACCCGCGTGGCTGAAGCCATGCGTGATTGCAAGTTGGCAAAGTTGGTGGGAGTTATTAGTGGCACTCCTTCTAAAATTACGGCGTGGCAAAGCAAGTATAATATTCCTGAAAAGAATTGTTATAACTACGAAAACTTTGATAAGATTAAAGATAATCCGGATATTGACGCAGTATATGTTATTACCCCAAATGCCTTACATCATGATGAGGTAATAAGAGTTGCAAAAGCAGGCAAGCACGTCATTTGCGAAAAACCAATGGCGTTAAATGCAAAAGAAGGACAGGAAATGATTGATGCCTGCAAAACTGCAAATGTGAAATTGCTGGTGGGTTATCGTATGCATTTTGAACCCCACACACTTGAAATTATCCGGATGAGAAAAGATGGAGCGTTTGGAAAGGTTTTATTTTTCCAGGGACTAAGTGGTTTCATAATCGGTAATCCGAATCAATGGAGGTTAAATAAAAAACTTTCAGGGGGAGGATCACTGATGGACATTGGCATATATTCGGTTAATGGTTCCCGTTATATGATAGGTGAAGATCCTGTGTGGGTAACCGCAGAAGAGACCAAAAACAATCCTGAGAAATTTAAGGAAGGTATAGACGAAACAATCCAGTTTCAGCTGGGTTTTCCCGGTGGAGCAGTCGCTTCCTGCCTCTCAACATATAGTTTGAACTTCCTCGATCGTTTTTTCCTGGACGGTGATAAAGGATTTGCCGAGTTAAACCCTTCAACAGGTTACGGGCCAATCAAAGGGCGCACAAATAAAGGTGAAATCGATCAGCCGGTTGTAACGCATCAGACAGTGCAAATGGAAGAAATGTCCGGAATTATTCTACAGGGCAAACAACCCATTGTGCCTGTAGATGGCGAAGAAGCATTGAAAGATTTGAAAATTATCGACGCAATTTACGAAGCAACAAAAACGGGCAAAAAAATTGAATTGAAATTTTAGCGTTTTTTTTGATATAACATACCCGGCTAACGCCTTTTAAAAATTAAGAATATATGCGGTCACTAATATTTTCTTTCCTGCTTATTTTCAGTCTTGGTTGTTCCGATACAAAACATGCTACACCCGGCAGCAGCACTAATGTGAACCTGGGGAAATTGAACGGCAACTGGATTCCTGTTAAACAGGAAATCCACGGGACAACGTTACCGGCGTCAACTTTCAAAACGCAAAAACTAACTATTGATGACAGTACTTATAGCTTTGTTGCCGAGAGCGTTGACAAAGGAACGGTAAAATACGCAGACTATAGAATGGATATTTATGGTAAAGAAGGTGTAAACGCCGGGAAACATTTTACCGCAATCTATAAATTTGAAAATGGTGAATTAACTATTTGCTATAACCTGGGAGGTGACAGCTATCCTGAAGCATTTGAAACCAACAGTAAACCTTTACTTTTTCTTTCTGTGTTTAAAAAAGAGTCAACGCAATAGTTTTATTTGAAAAAAAACAATACCGGAAATAAAACAACATTTTATTGTTTAACTTTTGAATGATGTTCTTCCCTGCTAAAATTAATATCTTCCAACTTTAGTGCTCCGTCCTTTTGCTGGTACTTATATAAATGATCGGGAGTTTCGGGTTTTATTTCAAGTTTGAAATTTTCTTTTGTGCTCTGTAAATAATATAGAGATACAATCTCGGCAGAATCCGGGTAATGATCCATCCATATATCGTTTTCGCCCCACGCTGTTTCGCTCTCATCAGAATATTCCCAATGATAAAAATATAATTTCTTATTTGCCTTATTTTTAAAATACACCGAAGTGGAACCATCCGGATTTGTCTGATGAATTAAGGAAACAACACTGCGGTAAATATAAGCTGTATCGTTGGTTGCATTAAACGTAATAGAATCATAAAATGGGTTAAAAACGCTGCCATGCAAAAGTCTTAGCTTGTAGCCCTTATAAGTTAGTTCACTTTGTGCTGAACAACAAACGGGATAAGCAGCATTGGCATGATAAGGTACTTTATCACTATAGATTAGTTTTCAAAAATTTAAATGTACTTCAATACTACAACTTATAACGTTCCCACCGATTACAATATTGATATTAGTCTTCACAATTTTTTACTTGTATCCATGAACTGAAATTTATTGAGTTCTTCGGATTGCTTGTTATGGGTTGCGAATTTTAAAATTTTGTATTCCTGCTAGTTCAAAAAGTTTTTAAATTTTGAATCCACAGCTTTTGTACTTCCTTACAGGCCGATGTGAAGTCTACTAAAAAATCTTCTATCTCCTGATTTATTAGCTTTGCCGCCTTATGAAATTGAGAACTGAAGCATGGAAAACCTGGAAACTATCTGCGCCGATTATTCTTGGTGAACTTACACAAATGGCTTTAGGTATCATTGATAATATCATGGTAGGTTCTATAAGCTATAAACACCTTGCTGCAGCGGCACTGGTAAACAGCGTAATGAATGTGCCTTTTGTATTGGGGATTGGTATGACTATATCGGTATCTCAAACCGTGTCGATGTCACATGGTCGTAAAGACCTGTTCAAAGCGTCTCATTATTTGTACAACGGTTTTTGGCTTTGCAGCATAGCGGCCATCGTTATTGCACTCACATTAAATTTTGGTAAAAACATTTTATTTCATTTAGACCAGGATCATGATGTTGCGGTTTTAGCAGCACCCTTTTTGCAATTAATGGGGTGGTCAACGATTCCTATGTTGATGTTTATTGTGCTGAAGCAATTCACCGACGGACTGGAAAGAACGAGCACTGCTATGTTACTTTCCTTGTCAGCATTACCGGTAAATATTTTTATCAACTGGCTTTTGATTTATGGTAACTGGGGATTTCCAAGGCTGGAGCTAACAGGCGCAGGATTTGGAACACTCATAACAAGAACGATTATTTTGATTGTTTTTATCATTGTCTTGCACAGGCATTCCTTATTCAGCAGATACCTGGCAGTAAGAAAAACTCAATGGATAGTTAGGTGGCATACAATTAAAGAATTGCTGCACATTGGTATTCCGAGCAGTCTCCAGGTTGCCATGGAATCAGGCGCCTTTGCAGTTTCGGGAATTATTATTGGCACACTTGGGGCAGTACAACTGGCAGCCCATCAAATTGCACTTAACTGTGCGGCAGTGGCCTTTATGGTTTCATGGGGCCTGGCGCAGGGCGGGTCTATACGAGTAAGTAATGCCTGGGGAAGAAATAACTGGCGGGATATAAAAACCATAGGGAAGAGTACGTTGATAAGCGGGTTTCTGTATGGCATACTTGGAGCGACATTTTTTATAACGTTTAGACATATCGTACCGGCAGCCTTTAATAAAAATGCCGACGTATTGTCTTTGACAGCGGTATTAATGATGTATGCCGCAATCTTTCAAATATCCGATGCAACACAGGCAATAGGAGCCGGTTTATTACGGGGAATTAAAGATGTAAAAATCCCGACAGTATACATTGGAGTGGCCTACTGGATCATAGGCCTGCCACTAGGTTGCCTTATGGCATTTACTTTTAAGATGGGTGTTGCCGGAATGTGGATAGGTTTTGTGGGCGGCCTCACCTTTTCTTCTTTGTTTTTGAATAACCGGTTCTTTAAAATGCTGCGGAAAAAAAATTAAGAAAATTATTTAGCTGTTGATGAATATAACCAATGAATTTTTATGAAGCTTCATTCCACTTTTTCAAATTCATATTTATTTTTAATATGCTCATTAAAATAAGTTCCTTTAGATTTCGCCGTTCGCAAATGGTTGTAAATTTCAACAGGCACATTTTTATACTGATATATTAATCCCGAAACAAACGCAATTCTCAATACTGATGAATCGGCTTTGTAGCTTATGGATGCAATAACTGTTGATGGCATAACCTGTAGATGTATTTAAAATATCCGGAAGTAAAAATTGTGCCACGCTTATTTTAGTTTTTGCCTGGTTTTATATAGAAAAATAAATAAAGGCAGCCCGGGAGCTGCCTTGTTAAATTATTTCTGTTAGTGGTAACTTATGTACCAGCCAGTATAACTATTCAAATTTTAGTAACCAAAATTTGGGATGGAATATATAAAAGAGGCAACAGTTGTACTGAAAATAAATAACAGTGAAAATAATTCTCCTCTGGTAAATGTAATTGTACTTTTCATAACTTTTCGTTTTTAATTGTGATTGTTATGTATATGACGAATACACTACTCCCGGGTTTAAAAGGTGCTTCTATTTTGTTTTTGTTTAACATTTTTTAGATGTTGCCTGGTTTTGAAATTCGGGATACGTAATCTTAAAATATATTTGCTGTTTTTTTACTTAGGCTGTATTTCTTTGTGTGGAAGAAATTGTAATTGGTTAATTAGCGGATGCCGGGTTATTCTTTCAACTTTCATAATGAACAAAAAACGAAGTATATTCCATTTGCTCAAGCCATACCTCGGCATTATTTTATTGCTGATTGTGTTTACACTTTTTAGCAATGGAATAAATTTATTAATTCCAAAAATTATTGCTAAAAGCATAGACGCTTTCAGCCTCGGCCTATTTTCATTTAAACCGGTCATTATTCAATTTACCATTGCCGTAATATCCATTTTTATATTTAGCTATTTACAAAGCGTCATTCAAACATATGCTTCAGAGAAAGTAGCAAAAGATTTAAGGACAAGACTTTCAGATAAAATTTCAAAGCAAACTTATGCCTTCATTGAAAAAGCCAATCCATCGAAGTTATTAACCAACCTGACTGCAGATGTTGATTCAATAAAAATGTTTGTTTCCCAGGCTATCGCCTCTATAGTTTCTTCGTTATTTATTATTATCGGGGCAAGCATATTGATGTTAACTATAAACTGGAGGCTTGCTTTATGTGTTATAGCGATTATACCTGTTATTGGTATTACATTTTTTGTTGTATTGAGAAAAGTAAGGGCATTGTTTATTCAGAGCCGTGCGGTTATTGACTGGCTGAATAAAGTAATCAATGAAAGCATTTTAGGGGCTGCCATTATACGGGTTGTTAATTCTCAGCAACCGGAGTACAATAAGTTCCTCGAAGCTAATACCAAAGCTAAGGACTTCGGACTGAGAATTCTTTATCTCTTTGCCGGGCTTATTCCCGTAATTACATTCACGGCTAATATGGCCGGCCTTTCCATACTTGCACTGGGTGGCCATTTTGTAATTACCGGGAGTATGACACTTGGTGATTTTGCCGCCTTTAATAGTTATGTGTCCATGCTGATATTTCCGATTTTAGTTATTGGGTTTATGAGTAATGTAATAGCGCAGGCTACGGCATCATATGAGCGAATAAGTACAATAATTGAAACACCCGAACCTCCTGAGACCGGTACAATCTTAAAGACCCTGGAAGGACAAATAGAATTGCAGGATGTGAGTATGGTATACGGCCAAACGCCTGTTTTAAAAAATATTTCTTTGAGAGCAGAAGCCGGTTCAAAGATTGCTGTGATCGGGCCTACCGCTGCCGGCAAAACGCAATTGCTTTATCTGCTTACGGGCCTAATGCTGCCCACATCAGGTTCGATAAAATTTGATGGACAAAGCATTGAAAAATATAATAGCGAATCCTTTCACAGGCAGGTAGGCTTTGTTTTCCAGGACAGTATTATTTTCAATATGAGCATCCGTGAAAATATTGCTTTCAGTGATATTGTAACAGATGAATCATTGGAAAAGGCTATAGAAACTGCGGAACTGAAAGATTTTATTGACACATTACCCGGTAAATTGGGAACCATTGTTTCCGAGCGTGGCTCAAGTCTTTCAGGGGGCCAGAAACAACGTATTATGCTGGCTCGTGCACTTGCACTCAATCCTAAAATATTATTGCTGGATGATTTTACGGCAAGGGTTGATAATAGTACTGAAAAGAAAATTCTTGAAAATATCCAACAAAATTATGGCAACCTCACATTGATTTCCGTTACCCAGAAAATAGCATCAGTTGAGGCCTATGACCAGATAATTTTACTCATGGAAGGAGAGATTATTGCCACTGGCCGCCACGAGAAATTGATGCAAACCAGTCCCGAGTATGTGCAGTTACTCAATTCACAAAAAAGCACCAGCAACTATGAATTACAATCTCAATAAGCTCACAGAAGGAAAGCAAAAAAATTCTACATATGCCTCGCTCAAAAGCTTATTGCAACTTATCTCCCATGAGAAAAAAAATTTGCTTCTTGCTTTATTGGCCATACTAACGAATTCAACACTTAACCTGCTGGGACCTTTGTTAATAGGGCATGCCATAGATAAGTATGTGCAACATAGATTATATCATGGCGTGCTTGTAATCTCAGGGATTTTACTCGCCATGTATTTAACGGGACTATTTACAAGCTATTTTCAAACAAAGCTTATGGGAAGCGTAGGACAAAGGATGTTATTTACCTTACGTAATACCATATTCGAAAAACTGCAATCCTTGCCCATAGCTTTTTTTAATGCAAATAAGGCAGGTGATCTTATCTCAAGAGTAAACAACGATACCGATAAACTGAATACTTTTTTTTCTCAATCTCTTATGCAGTTTATTGGAAGTATTGCAACAATGACCGGCGCCGGAATTTTTCTGCTGATCATAAACTTACGACTTGGAATAGCGGCGCTTATTCCGGGATTAATTATTTTAATATTTACCAAAGTGGTTTCCCCATGGGTGAAGAAAAAAAATGCTTTGAATCTGGCAAGCGTTGGCGGTATGAGCGCCGAGATACAGGAAAGCCTTAACAATTTTAAAGTGATTGTTGCTTTTGATCGCCGTGACTATTTCAGGAAACGCTTTAATGAGGCTAATCTGAAGAACTATCGTACAGCGGTAGGTGCAGGATTGATAAATAATATCTTTCTGCCGGTCTATAGTATGTTTTCGGGCTTTGCCCAAATGTTAGTTTTGACTTATGGTATTTACCTCATTTCGTCCGGAAGTTTTTCTATTGGTTTATTGGTGAGTTACCTGGCATATGCCACTTATTTTTATAACCCACTAAGACAACTTGCTTCTCTATGGACAAGTTTCCAGGTTGCAATGGCAGGTTGGGACAGGATAACAAAAATTTTGTCAATGGATTCCGATATAAAGACAGTTGCGCATGCCGGCATCTCCGCATCAGGCGCATTAATGGAATTCAGGGATGTGCATTTTAGCTATGAAGAGGGTAAAGAAATATTGCATAATATTTCACTCAAACTGGAGAGAGGAAAAACGTATGCCTTTGTTGGGCCTACGGGCGGAGGTAAAACAACTACCGCATCACTTATTTCACGATTATACGATCCGTCAAAAGGCTCCGTTCTCTTTGAGGGCAAAGATATTCGTACCTATACACCCGAAGAAAGAGCACAAAAGATTGGCTTTATTTTACAGGAACCGTTTTTATTTACGGGTACTATAAAGGATAATATTTTATACGGCAATCGTCAGTATGAAAATTATTCTGATGAACAGGTAGCGCAGCTTATAAAAGATGCGGATCTGCAAAGTCTATTTACCATTTTTGAAAATGGTTTGCAAACCAAAGTTTCGTCAGGCGGAGATAACATCAGTTTAGGTCAAAAGCAAATAATCGCTTTTATCCGGGCTGTTTTGCGCAATCCGGAATTACTTATTCTTGATGAAGCAACGGCAAATATTGATACAATGACTGAGCAGTTACTGGAGAAGATATTACATCGTCTTCCTGAAAATACTACACGTATTATAATAGCTCATCGATTAAACACCATTGAGAATGCAGATGAAATATATTTCGTAAATGCAGGAGAAATTACCAAAGCAGGTTCTTTCAACGATGCCGTAGATAAACTTTTAAAAAACAAAAGAGTGAGCTAAGAGTTGCAACTTTTAAGTTGCGTCATTTGCCAAACCATTCGCGAAAGCATCGGGGTGCAGCTGAGTAAAATTTGATCTCAACAATTATTTACTCCATAAGGAAGGTTTTAAATGGATAGTAATTGAAAATTTCTTAAATCATAAATTATTTGTTATTGGTTTCACAAGGTAAAAATCTAAGAATTTTCTATTAACTTAAACGGACTAAAGATACTTGTTATGAAAACAAACTGTTTACTCATTCTTATATTAGCATGGTTCTTCTGTAGTTGCAACGATCGTAATCAGACTCTCCGGGAAACTTTATCAAAAGGCCATTGGATCGATCTTAGCTATGATTTTTCTACACAAACATTATATTGGCCAAATAACCCGACAGGCTTTAAATTAGATACTACCGCAGAAGGCATGACGCCCGGGGGATTTTATTATTCCACTTATGCATTTAGCGCTCCTGAGCACGGAGGAACCCATATTGATGCCCCGGTTCATTTTGTAAAAAATGGTTTAAGTGTTGACAAAATTTCTTTGGATAAACTCACAGGAGAAATACTTGTTATTGATGTGTCTGACAAAACATTGAATAACCGTGATTACCTCATTACAGCAAATGATATCGAAGTATGGGAAAAAGAAAACGGTTCTATTCCTGAAGGTGAGATAGTGTTTTTCAGAACAGGTTATGGAAAGTATTATCCAAATGCTGAGCAATATTTTGGTACAGCGGAAAAAGGTGATTCCGCTATTCCAAAATTGCATTTCCCGGGTATCGATTCCACTGCTGCTGTGTGGCTTACTGAGCACAAAATAAAAGCTGTTGGAATTGATACACCAAGTATAGATTTTGGTCAGTCAAAAAATTTCAAGACACACCAAGTACTTCTTGGAGGTGGCATTCCCGCTTTTGAAAATGTCGCAAATATGGATCAGCTGCCGGTAAAAGGAGCATATGCCATTGCATTACCAATGAAAATAAAAAACGGGAGTGGAGGTCCGTTACGTTTGATTGCCTGGTTGCCTTCCACAGAGCGTACGGACTGACCACCAGCCTAATTTGGATTGCTTATCCAACCCTTACCTAACAAAAAGGGTTACCTGCAAAACAGTTGGTGCCTCACCAAAACCCGGTCCACCCCAATCTGTTTCATCTCCATTTTGAATCCGGATTAGATTAAAATTTCCATTTTCAAATTTTCCTTCTTCCACTTTTCCATATTGCCATGCCCTTCCTGCATTTTTACCAAGAGGCTGAAAAGTGATGTGACAACCAGTACCGATGAGGATGAACTTATTTTCTTCCAGCTGCACGATCATCATTTTCCCATTTGGTTTTGTGTTTACCGGTTTGGCATTCCCTCTTCCATTTCCCCCAAATGTTATGATTGCCTTCCATGAACCCAGGTCTACTGACTGGCTGGCAAAATCTTCCTTTTCTACTACTGCTTTTATTTTTCCGTCAAAAGCCCACTGGGCTATTTCCCTCATCATCGGTTCAATCATTGCATATTCGTGCCCAAAAGAGGCCAGCCTGTCACCGGGTTGTTCATCACCTGATGGCTGACCATTATTATCTATTCCGAAAGGAGAGAATCCTATTCCACCTTTGGCAATAATGTCGTAGAGGTATTTTACTTTATCCTCGTTTAATGCTGCTTCTGGTACAAACAATGCATTATCGGGGCGACTATACAGGTCGATTACTTTCAGTACTTTTTCACTTCCTGAAATATAAATATCAGGTGCCACAAGGTCAATCGCCGGTGCAGCTACTTTCCAAATAGGAATAACATTATCAGTTGGTCCACCGCTTTCGTAGCTGTTGGCCATCGGGTTGGTAAGCGGATCACGCAATGCAGCATTCACATACAGCGGAAGGTCATACTCCGCTTTTCCGGCTGCGGCTACCTGCCCGATAAAACGGGCAACAGACCACGCCTGGAAATATTCATCAGCTCTTTCTCCAAAAACCGTTTGCCAGTTACCGTTAGAACCTCCGGGTACATTCAATTCGTTAAGTACTGAACGGGTCAGTAATTCTTTAGGTACATTTTTTTCAAATAATTTTTGAGCGGTTTTAGAATAATCTCTTACACTTCCCCAGGCGCCGGGCTCATTTTCCACTTGCACCATAATTACAGAATGCTGCTTGTCTGCATTCTTCAAATACCTCATAACACTTGCAAAAGCTTTTTTATCAGCATCCAGCGTGGAAACAAAATTGGGAGATGGTGAATCAACCGGTTTCCCATCTTTACCTGTTATGTTCGGGTACTTATCCGCGTCCTGCTTCATCCATACCGGCATATAATGATTGCTCCCATTCTTCCAGGTTGCAAACCAGAGTAAAATCAGGTGCACATTGTGTTGCCTCGATTGGTTAAGCAACGTATCGATTAAAGAAAAATCAAACTTACCCTGTTCGGGTTCTATCTGCTCCCAATAAATCGGTACCTCCAAAGTATTGGCATGCATAGCCTCAGTAGAAGACCACACCGCCGGAAGCATCGACGGCCATGCACTGGAATTGTGAGCCTGTCCTCCAAGAATAAAGAAAGGCTTTCCCTCCACAAGCAAGGCATGCCGGCTATCTTTTTCGATGAGTTTAGGAAGCTGGCCAAAAGTTTTCACAACTGTTAGTACAAGGATGGAAAACGACAATGCAATTATTTTTCTCATTTATCAACTTGTTTGGAAATTTCAATCTTCTAATTTACTGTAAGAAAATATATCAATCGGCGCTGTTTAGTTGAATAGATGCTTTTTTATGCCAAATCATTATCGTACCTGCATGTTCACGGCATGTGTAGGAAAAGAACTTCTTCCCGCCGTTGTTGCCTTGCGATCAACGATAAACCATGGGTTAAATCTTCTTTATAATGAGTTAGAATTCCAAACTCATCTATCCTCGTTTTCATAAAATCCCACGGATTAATATTTATAATCTTAGGGATATCTTTCATTTTAGGATAGTTGCAGTGAAACTGTGTATGATTATTAAAGTTGATGGCAGCCACTGACGAAAATTACAAAAAACCAATGATGTTGTTGGTCACAAGACTCGCGAGAGGAAGATGAACTTAGAATAACATTCCTTTCCTGAAAAATTAGTTTTACATTAGAACATATTTATTTATTTATGCAGGATAAGCATCGCCAGTTAGCTGCTATTCTTTTTACTGATATAGTAGGTTATACAGCTATGATGCAGCAGAATGAAACGCAGGCGGTAGCTATTGTAAAACGATATATTTCAGTTCTGAAAAAAACAGTTTTAGAACATTCAGGTAAGGTGCTTAATGATTATGGCGATGGCAGCCTTTGTACCTTTTCAAGTGCAACCCAGGCTGTTCAATGTGCTATATCAATTCAACAGCAATTACAAACCAGCCCTGAAGTACCACTTCGTATAGGCGTACATGTTGGAGAAATATTTTTTGAAGACGAAAAAGTATTGGGTGACGGTGTAAACGTGGCATCACGAATACAATCCCTGGGACAAGGTAATACCATACTTTTTTCAAAAGAGGTTTGTGATAAACTCAGGAATCAGCCTGAATTCAAATCTGTATCGTTGGGCAGGTTTGAATTTAAGAATGTTGACGAGCCTATAGAAGTATTTGCGCTGACTAATGAGGGTTTAGTGGTTCCAAAAAGGAGCCAGATAGAAGGAAAATTAAAGAAGAAGAATGCTTTTAAGACAAAATTAGTTATCACGGTTTCTTTATTGATAGTAATAATAGCTCTGTTTTTTATTTATAAAAGCAAAGATGGAAGTGGCTTTTCAGATAAACAAAAATCTATTGCAATTCTTCCCTTCAACGTAATCGGTAATAATGAAGATAATCTCGCCTCAGGTTTGGTTGAAGACATTCTTGTTCATCTTTCAAAGATTAAAGAGTTTGATAAAGTGATCTCTAATATATCATCATCCCAATACAGGAATACAAAAAAAGATCCAAAAGAAATAGGCGAAGAACTCGGCGCTGTTTTTCTTGTTACGGGAAGCATTCAGCAAAGTGGAAATAAAATTCGCATAAGTGTTCAAATGGTAGATAGCAGGAATGGAAAAACAATTTGGGCAGACGACTATACAAAGGAAAATATCGAGATTTTTGATCTCCAAACCGAGCTTGCTACGCAAATTGTTTCGGCACTTAAAACAAAAATAACACCGGAAGAAAAATTAGGATTATCGAAGCGATATACTGATAATGTGGAAGCGTATAAATTTTATCGCAAAGGCCGGGCATTTTGGGATGCAAGAACTATTGCAAGTTTTGACAGTGCACAAACTAATTACAAACGGGCTTTGGAACTTGACCCGGATTATGCTCTTGCATACGCAGGATTAGCTGATTGCTATACTTATAATCAGAAGGGCTTATCACAATTGCAGGCTGTGCCGATTGGTCGGGATTATGCACTCAAGGCTTTATCCATTGACAGTAACCTATGCGAAGCACTTACTACATTGGGATGGATACAGGGTGCGTTTGATTATGATTGGATAAAATCTAAGAAAACGTTAGAAAAAGCAATACAGCTTAATCCTAATTACCCATTAGCTCATATGTACTATGGAAACGTATTGCAATTTACTGGTGAAAATATTGAAGAAGGAATTAAAGAAGTTAAAAAAGCCTTAGAGCTTGATCCCCTGTCTGTTTCTATTAATTGGGTTTTAGGAAGAAATTATTGGCTGGCAAGAAAATATGATCTTGCTTATGAACAACTGAAAAAGACAATGGCACTGGACCCAAAATATTATCTTACCAAAGGAACTTTAATTTATGTATTGTTAGAGCGAAAAAACTTCAAGGAAGCTTTACAATTATGTAAGCAACTTGATCCAAATAATCCATGGGATTATCCGGGGCCATATTTATCCTATACTTATGCTTCTATGGGAGATACCATTAGCGCCAAAGCAGAATTAACTAAAACAATCAGAGATTATCCAAATAAATCTTCATTCCATCTTGCACGTTGCAATGTTATACTTAAAAATTATTCAATTGCATTAGACGAGCTTGAAGAGGCATACATGCAGAAAGATATCCGCATATATAATTTTCTTAAATTAGATCCAACTCTTGATCCTGTAAGAAATGAACCGCGCTTTAAAGCATTGCTAAAAAAAACTGGTTTGGAATAACAAATTCTCGGCGCCGTTGTTGGTGTGACCAATAACCAAACCATCTGGTTAAACCCAATATCCGTGGTTCGTGTCTCACGAAACACTTCTTATAAAACTTAAAATATATTTTTTAAAAAGCCAAACTCATCTCTTCCTGTTTCATAAAACCTGGCGGATGAGTAATAATAATCCAAATCATTTTTTGCCAATTGCCATTTGCCACTGACCGGATTAAAATGAATATAATTTAATCCGATAGCTATCGGATTTTGATTCGCAAATTCTTTATCGCATATCTCTATTCCTAAAGAGTCCCTTTGCCATATTTCGTGACTTTTATTAAGCGCAGCCACCTCATATAGTTTTGACTTACCGATAGTTTTTAAACAACGCAAAAAAATATGAGCTGTATATTTCAAGAAACTTCCTTTCGGTCTTTCTTTTCCGTTCATTCCATCCTGTGACCATATAAGCTAAATATGGTTAGTCATAATTATGAATGCATACACACTGATTAATTTATCATCCGGCAATTTTTTTAAAGAACTTATGATTACTTTTTTTGTTTTCTTCAGGCTCTAATAAAGGGAGCCAATCATTAATAGGTACAGTCCGGAAATATATTTTGTTTAACTCAGTGTAAGATTTTCTAAATTGTGTATCTGCAAAATAATAATGAAAAGGTGTTTCGTGAAGCACGAACCACGGAGTTGGGGGATTAATAAGGATGCTGTTTAAACTTTTCACATTATTCAAATAACCATTAATCTTTAGTAATGCAAGAAAAATCGTACAACAAAAACCTGGTAACTATTATTGCTGCTGTTGCCGCCACAGGCGGGCTTTTATTCGGGTTTGATACCGGGGTTATTTCCGGCGCCATCCCATTTTTTCAGCGAGACTTTCATTTAAGCAACAGTATGGTTGAAAACATTACTACTGCAGGATTAGCAGGAGCGGTTCTTGGCGCCATGTTTACAGGCAGGCTATCCGATATTTTCGGAAGAAAGAAAACCATTTTGAGTGCAGCGCTCATTTTTGTAATCGGAGCCGCATGGTCAGGATGGGCTCCCAGTCCGGAATCGTTAATATTCGCCAGGTTGTTTATAGGATTGGCGATTGGTATTTCTTCTTTCTCGGTTCCATTATACATTGCCGAAATTTCTCCTTCGCATATCCGTGGCCGTCTGGTATCGCTGTTTCAGCTACTCATTACCATAGGTATTCTTGTTTCCTATTTAAGCGACCTTGCTTTTGCCAATAATAACAATTTACAGTCGTGGAGGCCTATGTTTTATATGGGCACTGTTCCCGGTGTTATCCTGCTCATCGGGATATTCTTTCTGCCAGAAACGCCGCGTTGGCTGATGAGCAAAGGCCGTGAAGAAGAAGGCCTTAAAATATTGAAAAGAATAGAAGAGCCGGGGCTGGTAGAAGAATCCATGCAGCGAATGAGAGACGAATTGGAGAAAGACAAAAGCCGTCCGAGTTTCAGGGAAGTATTTCGCCCATGGCTCAGGCATGCTTTAATTATTGCAGTAGGAATCATGTTTGTTCAGCAATTTGTAGGAATTAATACGGTTATTTATTACAGCCCCAAGATATTTATGATCGTCGGTTTCCAGGGCGCTCATGCGGCTATATGGGCTGCCGTTAGTGTAGGCGCAGTAAATGTAGCTTTCACCATTTTTTCCCTGTTTATGATCGATAAATTAGGCCGTAGAAAACTATATTTTATCGGCTTGAGCGGAATTGTCGTTTCTCTCTTTGCACTGGGTTTGGTATTTGCCTTCCACGACAGTTTGGGAGATACAGGAAAATGGCTGGCCATTATTTTTGTATGGGTTTATATTGCTTTTTTCGCTATCAGCCTCGGCCCGCTTGGATGGTTGATCATCTCAGAAATTTTCCCGTTACGGGTAAGAGGGATCGGTTCCTCCATAGGATCTTTGTCGAACTGGTTGTTTAACGGGATAGTTGCATTTACCTTTTTTAAAATAGTAAAACTTTTTACAGCGTCTGGCTCAGGAATTATTACGCACGAGAAGCTGTATGATGCCGCTACCAATACTTTTACCATGCAGGCAGTAGACAATGGAAACCCGGCGGGAGCCTTCTGGTTTTATGCGGCCATTGGCATTTTAGGAATTATCTGGGGTTATTTTTATCTGCCCGAAACCAAAGGCGTTCCTTTAGAAAAAATTGAAGATCATTGGCGTATGGGAGGAAACCCAAGGAATTTGCACAAAGCGCAAAGCGGCAGCTAATCTTTTTATTCTCTGCAATTTCTCCGTTTAGGAGAAATTGCAGAGAACTCATATAATCGTTTTACCAAAGGCCATCAATGAAATTTTTACCAGCCTAAAATGCTGGCGGGCAAAAGGAATACCAATGATGGTAATAAATAAAATGATTCCGAAGAAAATGTGTACCACTGCCGAATACAACCCGCCACACACGAGCCATATTATATTGCAGAACAAATTGAGGCACACTTTAATTGTATAATGTATTCAATAGCACAGATACGCCCGACGCAAAGCTTTGCTGCATATCTGCGCCAGTGGGGGATTTAGTTGAATGGCGTAACCTCATCAACGCTATTTTCAATACCTTGTTCATCATATGGTGTTACCAAGTTTATTTGAACAAGGTTTCTTTTTTTCATTCCAATACATAATTGCTTTAAAAGCAATTGTTACTAAAACTTTCAAATCAGGATATTGACTATCACTTTTTATCCAGCCTTCTTTCAATGTTTTATTTTCTTCCGTGTTGATGTCAATCACCGAAGTATAAATTTTATAGTCGCTATTGATGGGCTTGAGTTGATATTTTTCTTGCTCTTCCGGTTCTTCAAAAATAATACTCGGTAAATCAGATTTTTTTAAAACAAACAATGTGTCAATGCTCCGATAAACCCTACTTGGAATAAAGATTGAACTTTTAGAATACTGATTTAGTATATTTTTCAGATCATCCCCTACATTTATACCTAGCAGCACTAACTCTTTATTAGTTCCAATTATCTTATTAAGAGCTTCAAAAATCTTATTTCTATTTAATAAATAGCGTTGAGTTCTTGATTTGAAAAAGGAATCAGGAATTCTAGTTTTTATTATTTCATCAACTATCTGACTGGCCAGCACAGTGTCAAAATTAAAGTGTGGTATATCTCCTTCTGTAAATGCGGATTTGCTGAAAAGAGTACGACCACCAGTAATTACAACGCTTTGTTTATTTTTTAATTCACTTGAGCTTTTTTTAATAAAAAGTTGCAAATATTCTTCAAATGCATCTATGATAATTTTATCAGTACTATTATTAAAAAGTTTAATTTTTTGCGGTGACAGTTCTGCATTTAATTTTTCAGAACCTATTTTGTTTTCGATTGCTACTTTTAGATTGGATAGAAAATCTTTAAATTCTTTTCTTTTTGATTCCACCAATATATCAAAATTTACTTCTGCAAGAAGATTTCCGTTTGAAATGATTTCCGCTAAGCATATATCAAAATAAGGAATATTAACCCATTTATTAAGCTCTAGAATATCGAAGGTAAAACTGGTAAACTGTAAATTGTTAAATACATAATACTGCTGTAAAGAATATTGCCTTATAAATAATAGGCTTATATAGCTACATATCCAATAATTAACTTGCTGCCTATTTCCTAAATTATCAAGTTCCGGAAAATAATATTTTGAATCAAATGGGATGTCTGAACCGTAGTCATCACTAAATATTTGAAACCACTTGAAAATTTCACCCATTGTTTCAGGCAATAGAGCATATCTAGGCGGCAAGGATTGAGAATAAGTAAAAATATATTTTAATATTTTATACTGCTTTTTATATAATAATAGTCCACCCAGAGCATGGTGCAACTCTAAGAAATTGTGACGTTCTGTTTCACGTTGTAAAAGTTCACTTGTATTAGTTACAGTGCTAGTTTCAAAATTATAATTTTGAGCAATATTCTGTAAACGAAAATCAAAATATTGACTTGCATTTGCCCAATACATCCTAATCAATTTCTCCTTTTCACAAATAACTGTGAGGTTGCGCCAAATCCAACCGAACGTTTTTGCCGAAATTATCACGTGTTCTAAGTCTTCTCCATATAACCATACTCCACTAACAGCCCGGTGTTCAATGGCGAATAATTTTTTATTTTCGCTATTTGCAAAATCAAAATTTGGATGAAAAACCATTTCATATAAGTCATCTGGATATTCAATAGGTAACTTCTTATTATGTGCTTTACGAATGGAAGAAAATATGGAATAATAGAATTGAAGTAGGGTTATTTCAATATGCTTATCTTGTTTTGCTACTGAATAATATGTAAACTCATTAATGGTTTTTAAATGATAGGAAACATTAGTAGTGTCAAAGTTGTAATGATTTATGATATGTTGTAAGAGAGTCGTTGATTTTCCGTTGTACAGTATCCCACCGACCAAGTACCTCCAAAAGCAATAGTATATCTATTTAATTTTGCGTTTAGCCGTTGGAGTAATGTTTCCAGTTATGTGGCAATAATTCTTCTATTTTATTAATGGGATGGGTGGCGATGCGTTGCAAAACATCTCTGAGCCAGATGAAAGGGTTGATGCCATGCAGCTTGCAGGTGCCCATCAACGAGTAAAGCATGGCACTTCGTTTTCTGCTTTGTGGCTGCCGGCAAACAAATAATTTTTTCTCCCAAGAGCTACAGGCCTTATGGAGTTTTCTACAGGGTTGTTATCTATGTTCAGTTTACCATCAGTTGCATACAGCATGAGTTCCCGCCATCTGGAGATGCTATAACCTAAAGCTTTGCCGATAGCGCTTTTAGGCAATACTTTCAGGTAGGTTTCTTTCATCCACTTGCCTAATGATTCTAATACAGGTACTGATTCTGTTTGGCGAAGTTGAAAGATCTGCCCCTGGTCGAGTTGCTGTTCTTTAGCCTTGCGTTCTATATTATAGAGCACCCCTATTTGCTTCAAAGCATATTCGGCAATAGATGGATCATTGTCCTTTGCTTCAAAAAACATCCGGCGTGCATGGGCCATACAATGCAGCACGGTTATGTCTTTTTCTTCTTTAAAAAAATCATACACCGCATATCCATCTGTTTGCAGATAACCTTTAAAATCTTTCAGTACTGCGACCGGTCCCTCTCTTCCCGGCCTTCCTGGTAATCGAACCATACCAGTCCATCTATGCTGTTGTGATATACCCAATAATAACCACGATGGGTAGTACCCTTTTTATCTTTATCTAAAACTTTTATCGGGCTTTCATCTGCATGCAGATAATTGCTTTGTACAATTAATTTTTCAACGAAACATACAATGGTTCTATCAACATGCAGCCATTTTTTATCCAGTCACCAATAGTGATGTAAGGGATGTTGATGCCTTCTCTTTTAAAACGCTCCATTTGACGGTATAACGGAAGATGATCCACATACTTATCAATGATGATCTGTGCCAGTAAACCCGGGCCAACAATGGCTTTGGGCAAAGGGCGATCAACCATAGGTGCAATGATGATGCCTTGATTATTTGCTTGTACATATTTAGGACGCACATACAGGTTTACAAATAATTTACCCGGTTCATATTCTAATTCTTCGGTTATTTCTTCACCGATTTTTTTACAGCCTTCTGTTACTTGTGCAGGTTCAATAATAATTTCCCTGCGCTCTAAATGCTCAGGAAGTTTTGTACGCCCGGGATGTTCTTTGCTAATCTGATAGCTATCGGACTGGGTTGTGTTGCGGACGTATTCAATCTTCTGTGTTTTGGTAACAGAACAGGCAGCAACTGCATCTGTTTGTATATCTAAACTCAGTTGAGAAGTAGAACTTTCTGCAGGAATGAAGCGCTCGTTTTTACTGCCAAAAATTAAGCGTTTGAGGGTTGCAATTTCGTGTTTTAAAGAAGCAACTTCAAGAGCAGATTGTTCGTATAAAGCTTTATAATCAATAGCGGTTTCTATCACAGTTCAAAGATACTGTAATGCAGTGTTACCAATACTTTCAGCCTTTGTATTATCCACAGCTTTCACCCATTTGTTGATATCTTTTTCGCTTTCGAACGCTACGCAAAGAGACGCCCTGCAAAATGTGTTGCAAGGCTTCATGGCTGATACAAATGTCTTTATCATTGTAGTTAGCTAAAGGCACTTCGTATGTTCCCTTTTCCAATCTTTTGTAATAAATAGCCAGGCCATCACCTTCCCATAACAATAATTTCACCTGAGTCTGTTTTTTATTAATGAAAATGAACACCGCACCACCCAGTACATTCATTTGTAACTGAGAACTAACGATGCCGCATAGACTATAAAAACCTTTGCGCATGTCGGTAGGGCTGCGATGTAAATAATACCGGCATGATGCGGATAAATGAAGCATGCTTAACTGATCAGAGCTTTTAAATAACTACTGCTTACCGGCTCATGAAAAATTATTCGCGTTCCACCGGGATAATAAACTTCTACCGAACCCGATGAGGCTGCCTTTGCTATCTGCAGCTTTACAAATGATGCGACATTGCTTTGCGGACCGGCATGCTGCTCACGATAGCGTTTATACCAATAATGAAATACATGATACCTCACAGATTGTTGTTCACAAAATGCGTTTTGTGTAAGATCGCTTTGTCGCCATTGCTCTATTAACTTAAACATTTACTCACGTACCTCAGGTTGATTGCGCATGTAATTTTATTTAGCTTGCAAATCTATCGTTACTTTTATTCTATGGCAATAGGTACTTAGACGGTGGGATACGTTGTACAGACTTACCAGATTAAGCCCATTGAAAGAATAAGACATTAAAAAAAATACTTAAAACAAACACTATTATTTTAGCTGAATAGGAATTAGAAAAGTTAACCAAATAAAGGGGCCCAATTAAAAATGAGAAAAAGAAATGAAGTTAAAATCCCATATAACCATAGTTTAAAAAAAGAAATATAATGGAGAATTTAAAAACCAAAAAACGAATCGCTTTAAAGGAAATTCATTATAAACAATTCTGATAAATAGGTTGATGAATATTTATTGCCTATATCAGAAATCTTATCAATATGATTGGTTACGCAATCTTAGAATTCAATGTTGATAGCCACACAAATTTCAATAATGTTATTTATTTCCATCTATTCAAATTAATTAGAAAATATTTTTCTCTCTATGTCGGTCCTATGACCAAGGTATGTTCTTAAGTAAATCCACCCAAGAACCAACCGCACAAGAGCGACCCTTCGTCCCTCAGGATAAACTCCACGAAGATGCTATGAAATTCTTCAGACGGTAACCAAAATATTTTTATTGCACACTCCCTCTTATCTTTATAAAAATTAAAAACTTTAAAAATGCGGAAACTTGTTTTGTTGGCGTTCATCACCCTTACGCTGTTTAATATTTGTATTGCCCAGGAGTTAAAGAGCCCCGATGGAAAATTTGTAATGAACTTTTCTTTGGTAGAAAACGGAACACCATCTTATAGGCTTGTGTATAAAGGCAAGGTGGTAATTAAGCCAAGCAAATTAGGTCTTGAATTAAAGTCTGATGCAGCAAAAGCGGCGTAGGTAATGATGCTGATATGATGCCCTCTCTCCTGGCGGGTGTCTCACCCGACATTTCAGGATCATAATTTATTCCATATAATGAGTAAGTATCTTAAATTCATCCTCACATGCCTAATGCTGTCCCTAAGTGTTTAAACAATTAACAGTGTTTGCCCGCATGTTCCATTGAAATTAATTCGTTTGACGATAGTTTAGTGGAATGAAGGAAAAATATCTCTTTTTTTATCCCGGAGATAACTGCAGGATCTTTCTATCTAAAAAAATAAAAAAATGACTGAAATTCTTTTATTCAAATTGAAACAGGGCATGAGAGACCGATTCTCAAATCTTTATGTAAATGAGGCTTTGCCCTTGCTACACAAATGGAAATTTGAAGTGCTGGCACACGGGCCTTCGCTTCATGATGCAACAACGTATTATGTAATCCGGCATTTTAAAAGCCTTGAACACCGGCAGCAAATGGAAGATGCCTATTACAGCAGTGATGATTGGCAACACGGGCCGTCTCTCCTGGCGGGTGTCTCACCCGACATTTCAGGATCATAATTTATTCCATATAATGAGTAAGTATCTTAAATTCATCCTCACATGTCTAATGCTGTCCCTAAGTGTTTAAACAATTAACAGTGTTTGCACGCATGTTCCATTGAAATTAATTCGTTTGATTATAGTTTAGTGGAATGAAGGAAAAATATCTCTTTTATCCCGGAGATAACTGCAGGATCTTTCTATCGCAAAAAATAAAAAAATGACTGAAATTCTTTTACTCAAATTGAAACAGGGCATTGGAGACCGATTCGCAAATCTTTATGTAAATGAGGCTTTGCCCTTGCTACACAAATGGAAATTTGAAGTGCTGGCACACGGGCCTTCGCTTCATGACGCAACAACGTATTATGTAATCCGGCATTTTAAAAGCCTTGAACACCGGCAGCAAATGGAAGATGCCTATTACAGCAGTGATGATTGGCAACACGGGCCAAGAGCAGCCGTGTTTGAAATGCTCGAAGGTTATCATGATATCGTATTAACCGACGATACTTTCAAAAATATTGCGTCGATGATTTGAAACCGGGTTTTTGTACGGAACAAATGTCTCCAATAAAAACCCCGCATAAAGAACCGAACTTACAAGAATGCGACCCTCCGATTTCTGAAGATAAACTCTACGAAGCTGCATGAAATACTTCCGCCGGTAACCAAAATATTTTATTGCACCACTGGCACCTTATCTTTATAAAAATTAAAAACTTTAAAAATGCGGAAACTTGTTTTACTGGCGTTCCTCAGCCTTACGCTGTTTAATATTTGTATTGCCCAGGAGTTAAAGAGCCCCGATGGAAAATTTGTAATGAACTTCTCGTTGGTGGAGAACGGAACACCATCTTATACGCTTGCCTATAAAGGCAAGGTGGTAATTAAGCCAAGCAAATTAGGTCTTGAATTAAAGTCTGATGCAGCAAAGTCCGGCGTAGGTAATGATGCGGATATGGTGCAGAAATCTGTGAATGCCAAAGCTTCTTTGTTTGACAATTTTGTTATTGCTGATACCAAAACATCTTCGTTCGATGAAAGCTGGAACCCTGTGTGGGGTGAGGTTAAAACGATCCGCAACCATTATAATGAAATGGCTGCAACGCTTAATCAAAAAGGCACCGACAGGCAGATGATCATTCGTTTTCGCATGTTCGATGATGGCCTGGGTTTCCGGTATGAATTTCCTCAACAGAAGAACCTTATTTACTTTGTTATAAAAGAAGAGAGAACGCAGTTTGCCATGACGGGTGATCACACTGCTTTCTGGATACCCGGCGACTATGATACACAGGAATATGATTATACCGAATCAAAACTTTCAGAAGTGAGAGGACTGATGGCGAAAGCCATAACATCGAATGCTTCGCAAACACAATTCTCACCAACGGGTGTGCAAACATCATTAATGCTGAAGACTGCTGACGGCATTTACATTAACCTGCATGAAGCGGCGCTCATCAATTATTCATGCATGAACTTAAACCTTGATGATAAGAACATGATCTTTGAATCGTGGCTTACGCCTGATGCCAATGGTGATAAAGGTTACATGCAGGCGCCCTGCACTTCGCCATGGCGCACAATAATTGTGAGTGATGATGCCCGTGATATTGTTGCCTCAAAAATGACCTACAATCTTAATGAGCCGAGTAAAATAAAAGAAACAGACTGGATAAAACCGGTGAAGTATGTTGGCGTTTGGTGGGAGATGATAACAGGAAAAAGTACATGGTCTTATACAAATGATTTTCCCAGTGTGAAGTTGGGCGTTACTGATTATTCAAAAGCAAAACCCAATGGAACGCATGGCGCAAACACAGCCCATGTAAAAGAGTTAATTGACTTTGCCGCCGCAAACGGTTTTGATGCAGTGCTTGTGGAAGGCTGGAATACAGGATGGGAAGATTGGTTTGGAAATTCAAAAGATTATGTGTTTGATTTTGTAACGCCTTACCCTGATTTTCATGTGCAGGAATTAAGGGATTATGCAAAGAGCAAAGGCGTAAAAATTATTATGCATCATGAGACTTCCGGCTCTACAAGAAATTATGAACGTCACATGGATACCGCATTTAAGTTTATGAAAGAGAACGGTTATGATGCGGTGAAAACCGGCTACGTGGGAAACATCATTCCAAGAGGCGAACATCATTATAGCCAGTTCATCGTAAACCATTACCAGTATGCAGTGGAGAAGGCAGCAGCCTATCACATCATGCTGAATGCCCATGAGGCAGTGCGTCCTACGGGCATTGCACGAACCTGGCCCAACATGATCGGTAATGAATCTGCAAGGGGAACGGAATTCCAGGCGTTTGGTGGCTCGAAGCCGAACCATGTTACCATACTTCCATTTACACGTTTGCTTGGTGGGCCAATGGATTACACTCCCGGTATTTTTGAAATGAATATCAGTAAGCTTAATCCAAATAATACCTCGCATTGTAACAGTACGCTTGCAAACCAGTTGGCCTTGTATGTTACGATGTATAGCCCGCTGCAAATGGCGGCTGACCTTCCTGAAAATTATAACAGGTTCCCGGATGCTTTCCAGTTTATAAAAGATGTGGCTGTTGACTGGGACGAAAGTAAATATATTGAAGCCGAACCGGGCCGCT
This sequence comes from uncultured Chitinophagaceae bacterium, assembly GCA_963798665.1. GTDB lineage: Bacteria > Bacteroidota > Bacteroidia > Chitinophagales > Chitinophagaceae > Ginsengibacter. Next base: position 304,766 of record CAWCUN010000002.1, read on the forward strand.
ACATTACTGTTGCACGCAAAGCAAAAGGCACAGGCAAATGGTTTTTGGGAAGTGTAAACGGAGAAACTCCACGAACATCAACTATTGCATTTGATTTTCTTGAGCCGGGCAAAATGTATATCGCCACTATTTATGCCGATGGTAAAGACGCCCATTATAAAACGAATCCGCAATCGTATGTTATTAGAAAAGTGGTTGTGACCAGTAAATCTAAATTGTCACAATTTGCTGCGCCGGGTGGTGGCTATGCAATTAGTTTTGTGGAAGGTGATAAGGTTGCTGCAAAGGGTTTGAAGAAGTTGTGAGGTGCCGGTTAGTTGACCGGTTTTCCTGGCCATGTACAATCAATTTATGTTAACTTTTAGTATCCGGGTGTTACATCGCTATCCCCATGCTATCGCGGGAAATTTAATTGGTATGGAATAATCAACCAATTCTTGTAAAACCATCATCACTCCACCGTTCGCTGCCTACTCCATGATGTACAAAGAACAATCCTTCAGGATCATATTTTTCCTTGACTTCACTTAACTGCTTGTAGTTAGAACCCCAAAAGGCCTGCCGCCAGTCCTTTTGAAAGAAATCACTTTCTGAAACGTAAGACCCTGCATCGGGAACCACTTTCAGCAATTCTGCCATTGCTTTATCGATTCGTTCTGCACCCCGCCGTGCCTTATTCAAATCAGGTTCATGGCCGGTGAGGCCAACAAATGCAGGCTGCTCCTCTTCACCCGCTATAATGGACAATGCAAAGGCATCGAGGACAGCGGGATTTGTTGCCGTATTCTTGGCTTCTGAAATTCTTTCGTTGGAGGCGCCCGCAAGTCCTTTATTAAAATGAAACGACATAGTCCAGGTGCGGCTGGCCGCAAAGATGGCATCCACTAATTGCCGTTGGTTATCCTTTTCCAGCAGGGCTGCCGGCATCCATGCAGAATGATACCCCCAGAGGAATTGGCCACATTGGCCCTGGTCTCCCTTCCATAATATATTATCTGAAGGGGCATTGGGGCGGTCATCTCTTACGATAAGAGAAGGTGCATAAGCCCCCAGGAAACTACTGTCCCATATGCGTTGGGCAGGAATCGCAAAAATCATCAATGGCTCCGTCCATTCAAAATCACCCGGAGTTTTGTTTACTTCATCTTTAAATGATTGCCAGGTTGCTTCCGCTTCTTCTTTGGTCAGCCCCTGGAATACCATGTTAATGCCAACCGTATGATTAGTGTGAAAACTTACCTGCTCGCCCCAATGAGGATTGAAAAGCTTATCATGATAAAATTCCACGATCATACTAATCAACCTGCGATAGGCGTCATCAGATCTTGCCCTGATTTTACCCGATGCTCCGCCAAAAAATTCAGGCAGTGTATATGTTTTTAGGGTGAGTTTTGTTACAACGCCAAAACTTCCACCACCGCCGCCTTTAATGGCCCAGAAAAGATCAGGGTTGGTACACTCATTTGCAATCAACGCTTTTCCGTCTGCGGTAACTATCTCTGCTTCCAGCAAATTTGCCGCGGCCAGTCCGTAATTTTTTGAAAAGCTGCCAAACCCGCCACTTTGAATGAGACCCGCTACACCCACCGTTGCGCAACCGCCACCCTGAACATAACGGTTTGCCTTTGTTGTAACGGCATCGTATACGTGCATCCATATGGCTCCGGCGCCAATAGTGACGGCAGGTTGTGGCTTTTGTTTCGCTTCGCAACCGGTAGCGACAAAATCATCATGAAGTACAATATCTTTCATCGCCCTCGTCCATACCAGCAATGAATCGGCAGAATTGGAAGTGCCCTGGTAGCTATGACCACCACCTTTTACAACTATGCGCAGGTTATTTTTCCTGGCAAAATTTACTGCTGCCACTACATCAGAAGTTTGCTTCGCGGCCACGGCGTACACGCTGGGTTCAGAACGCCATGCATTGAGCCAGCCGGAGGTCTGTGTTAATGCAGGACTGTCTCCAATGTAATAGGGATTTTTCAGATTTTTAAAAACTTCGCCACAGGCGGCTCCGCCGCTGTCTGTCTTGCATACATCCAACGGCGATTCTATTTTTATTAAGCTTCCATTTACCGCAGCGTTCAACTTTTTCCATTTTTTTTCAGATGGCCAGAGAGTATCTCCCGGGCGAACGCGATGAAACGGAAATAGATTATTTAATTGCCTGTTAGATACACCCGCGGAAGAATTCCAAAATTTAAGCGCTGGCAATAGCAACGCTCCCTTTAAAAAGATTCTCCTGTTTATGGACATTAGATAATTTTTTTAAGTTGTCAACAAAGGCAAATGAAGATAGCAATTTTTTCATGTTCTGTCGACTGGCCCGGGGAGATGGGCGATATTGAATTATTTCTTTTCCGAGCGCAGGCCGATTAACTTCGTAAGTAAAATTGTTATATGCGTGCAAAAGAATTTTTTACCACCACCGGCGAAAACCTGCTTACAAAAGTGAAGGAACTTATTGATGAAGGTAATGTGAGGCGAATAACCATTACCGAAAAATCAGGAAAAGAATTGATGAGTTTTCCATTAACTATTGGCGTGGTGGGAGCCGTTCTTGCGCCGGTACTTGCTGCCGTTGGTGCACTCGCTGCATTAATTGGAGAATGCACAATAGCCATAGAGCGGGAAGATCAGCATGATAAATAACCTGGTCAGCTATTATAGAATCTGGGGGTTACATAGAGTTCTCCCTAATTAGTTTTATTTTAGGAGAACATTTAATTATCAAAGGCAACTATGGAATCTTCACGCCGGTTAGTCGCCATTTTATTTACGGACATTGTTGGCTCTACAGCTATGATGCAGGATAATGAGCAAACTGCGGTTGCTGTTACCAGGCACTACGTTGATGTTCTACAAGAAACCGTAATCTCACATAACGGAGAAATTGTAAATGATTATGGTGACGGGAGCCTTTGCATTTTTTCCAGCGCCACAGACGCAACGCGATGCGCCGTTAAAATGCAGCAACAATTACAATCAGAACCAAGGGTACCTCTTCGTATAGGCTTGCACGTTGGGGAAATTTTTTTTGAAAATGGGAAAGTATTTGGGGATGGTGTTAATGTGGCATCACGTGTTCAATCTCTTGGCATTGCAAACTCAATCTTATTTTCTTCAGAAATATGCAGTAAAATAAAAAACCAGCAGGAATTTAAAAGTATATTGCTTGGTAAGTTTCATTTTAAAAATGTAACTGAGCCAATAGAAGTTCATGCATTGGCAAATGATGGGTTTGCTGTTCCTGATAAAAAGAAGATAGAAGGTAAGCTGAAAGAAAAAGCACCTTTTGTAAAAAAAATATTTGGTGTATCATTGATTGCGATGCTTGGCATTATTGCATTACTTCTTTATAACCACTATAATGATAAAGGATTTACCGGTGAAAAATCAATTGCGGTGTTGCCGTTTGAAAACTCCGGCGAACCAGATAGCGAAGAATATATTTCTGACGGTATTACCCAGGACATTATTAATAGCTTGTCTAAAATTTCTTCCTTAAAAAAAGTGATAGGATGGTTTTCAGTAAGAAGCTTTAAAAAAACAACAAAATCTCTTAAGCAAATAGCCGATGAATTGGGTGTAGCCGCTATTCTTTCCGGAACAATTCAAAAACATGACGGCAAAGTGCACATTGTTGCGGAACTAACTGAAGTAGGTACAAATAAAAGATTGTGGGGTAATGATTTTGAATATGAAAGCAAAGACATTTTATCTGTTCAAACAAAAGTTGCAGAGCAGATTGTAACTGCATTAAAGGCAAACCTTACACCTGAGGAAAAAAAGAATCTTTCCAATCATTATACAGTAAATACAGACGCCTATAATTTTTACAATAAAGGCCGATCCTTTCGGACAATAGGTAATGTGGACAGCTCAGAGGCTAATTACAGGCGGGCCATTGAAATTGATCCGGGCTTTGCAAAACCGTATGCCGCCCTCGCGGATTGGTATGTATTAAAGAATGGAAAAGGCCTGACACGATTCGATGCAATGCTCATAGCAAAACAACTTGCTGAAAAAGCATTGTCGTTAGACAGCACATTGAGTGAGGCCTTCACTGTCTTAGGGTTTATACAGCAAAATTTTCTTTATGAATGGGATGAGTCAGCGAAAACTTTAAAAAAAGCAATAGAACTCAATCCGAATTATTCATTTGCTCATTTTTATTATGGCAATCTGCTTCAATTTACAGGGGATACAAAATCTGGTTTAACAGAGCTTAAAAAAGCCCTGGAACTGGACCCTCTTAACAGTCGTATGAACTGGGCTTTAGCCCGCAATTATTATTTCGCCGGTGAATATGATTTGGCAATAAATCAATGTCAAAAAAGTTTAGCGCTATATCCGGATAACCAGGTTACAATACAACTACTGGGTCTTAGCTACCTTCGGAAAAAACTTTACACGCAGTCCAGCGAAACTTTTAATCAGTTACTCCCTGATGATAAAAGCGGCCTGGATAATAACCAGGTCATGCAAAGTTATGCCTATGCCGTTATAGGAGATAAAGCAAAAGCAAAAATATTATTTGAACAAACATTAAAAAAATATCCTGATCAGTCAAGGTACAGGCAATCACAAGTGTATACGGCACTGGGAAATTTTAATGAGGCAATAGATTTGTTAGAGCGGGGATATGAAAACCGTGATCTTCAGATGTTTTGGATAAAAGTAGATCCTGCGTTTGATCCTATTAGAAATGAAGCGGGATTTAAAGTATTATTAAATAAAATGAATTTGGAGTAAAGAAAAAAGTGTTAGATAAAACTAACTACTGGTTATTTTACCTTATCGACATCTACCGCTCACCAAATACCTTCTTTACAGCTTCAAGATATTTTATACCGGTCTTTTTATCCGGCAATAAATAACTTCCTTCTGTCCATTCGTTCCATGCATTAAGAATTACAACTTTTGGTTCATGATCATATTTATCAAGAAATTGCCTGGCTTTCAACAGTGCTGACTGAAAAGCCTGCGGTGTGTTGTCTCCATTAAATACAGGTGTCCATGGATAGCCTTTGAATGTATCGAACTTATCAGATTGCACGAGCCGCGGTGTTACATCCCAGCCCATTGTCACATTTGGAAAATAGGTTATATCCTGCATTTTTTCACTGAAGGATTTCCAGTAGTTTGAATTGGCTTTAATGGCATCCTGGTAATTTGCTACAGGCCATCCCGCTTTTGAGAGATCGTAGGCATACAGAAAATTATAAGAAGTAACACTTGCCGCATGCAGCGCCTGTAAAGCCTCTGTAGTGGTAGTAGGCGTTTTCAAAGCGTCGCTAAGAGAATGATCAGTGATGCCCTGGTCAATGCAATTTAAATACAAGCCCGGGAAGCCGGCTTTCATTACTTTTTCTTCAAAGACGTGCATTGCTTCCGCAGCTTTTTCCAAAGTGACGAAGCTTTTTATAAAATTAACCGATTCAAAAATGGAGAAGTAAGGCTTGCCATTAATTTTCCAGTAATTAGGTTTTTTGAAATAAGTTTCTATGATATAACCAGTTATTTTATCCCATGTTTCCATGCTTACTCTCCCATCGGTTAGTTTCTGCTGGAAATTTGTATAAGGTGTCGGGTGAATATTTGCCCAGTCGTGATTTGCCCACATCAGCGCAAACTTCATCCTTCCATTATTTGGCGCTTTAAGAAAACCTTTTTCCAAACCTTCCTCTAAATATCTTCCCGTGTTCTCATACCAATACCAATCGTAAATAAAAACATCAATACCGTTGCCGGCAGCAAGATTAATTTCTTTTGCAGCCCAATTGGGATCGGCTTCATTGAAATAACCCCATGCAGGAATTTTAGGTTGCTGATGGCCTTTGAATCTTGGCTTTGCTTCTTTTACCAAATCCCACTCTGTCCAGCCCTTACCATGCCACTTTTCATTTGTGGAATCAATGTGATAGTTAGGGAAATAATATACAGCTACCTCATACTTTTTTTTACCGGATAACTGTGCGAACAAAAGAACAGGTAATGATAAAAAAAGGAAAACCGTAAGGCTTCTTGAAATAGTAAGATGCATAAATGAGGCTTATAGCATGGTTATCGAATGTCTAAAAACTCAACATTTTGAATAAATTAAATTAAATCGACAAGTTAGTTTTGAGTAGTTGTTAAAGAAAAATATTTCCACCGGTCGCATGTCTCCACGTCTATGCTTAATCGTTACTATAGCTATCACCTCCTTAATTGCCGAATGACTTTATTTTTCTACAAAATTTTGTTGTTGGTTTGCATCACCTCCGTTATAAACGGCCACTTTGGGAAAAGGAAAAACAGGCCGGGTCATTACAACTTTCCCGTTTTCTTTTTTTGACATTATAACCCTTTCGGGTGCTTTATCCTTTTCTACCCAATTCTCAATCAATGCAAGCCAGTCGGTCTCGTCCGGACCGCGACCACCTCCGCAATGCAAAACGCCTGGCAGCAGGAAAAGGCGAAAGTAAGATTGTACATCTTTATCTGTTTGCTCAACCTCCTGGTAATATCGAATGGTCGAGAAAGCCGAAAGCGCAGGATCGTTCCATCCATGATACATGATCATTTTCCCTTTATGCTTTTTGAATCCGGTGTAATCTGTGCCGGTAGCATCAAGATAGGCCGATGCGTATTGCGTCTCTTTGCGAAAATTTGAAAAATCATATTTACTGTAATCCCAGGTTGAATCATTAAACACTAAATATTTAAACATCTCAGTGCTGAACATAAAGTGAAGACTGGGAATGCCCATACCGGGCTTATTTCCCGCAATCCACACATCCCAACCGTCTTCTTCATTTTCTGCACCAATGGGAAAACCAGAATAAATAGTGTCCTGTTTTTCAGTAAGGGGCGCATACACCGTTTCAATAGCCTCCAATTGCTTAAGGGTAAAACAATCGGCTGTCGACTGTCCATCGGGGCATATCGGCAGGGAAGAGAAATCAAATTTGCATGCCCGCGGGTCGTCTAAAATTTGATCTTTGATGCCATCAAGTGTATCGCATTGCTTTAATATAACGTCCTGCAGTAAACGCAGATTATCTTTTGTAATTACAGGCTTCTGTAAGTTGAGAGGATCGGGATAATTTTTCTGGCTGTCCTGTATAAACTTTGCACCTGTAGCCGGCCAACTGAATGCCGGTGCTCCCGCAACAATCCCATCGAAATCTTCCGGGTACTGTTGTGCTTCCATCATAGCCTGGCCACCGCCCCTGGAACAGCCCGCGAAATAAGAATAAGCAGGATCCCTGCAGTAGTAAGCGTGGATAATAAATTTAGATACTGCAGCAGTAAGGTGAATGGCTAACTTCCCGAAATCAAGTTGGCGTTCCATATTATTAAATGCCCAATCAGCTTTTATTCCGGAACCCTGGTGTCCCGCATCGGTGCCAACTGTGACATAACCTGAATTGACTTTAAAGCGGAAACTATTTTGAATGCTGCCGACGAAACCTCCCCCGCCTGACATCAGGAACCGCTGGTTCCACCTGGCAGGTAAGAGCAATTCAAAATTAATTCCCTTACTTATTCTCCCTAATACATAACAAAATGGAACAGTTATTACCTGGCCTTCAATCGTATCATTTTTCATTGACTTCGCCTCCAGGATAGCTACATCAGGAATTTGTAAATTCTTAAGTTGTTCACACGGTATGCAATTTTTAGATGGAGTAACCTGTGCCAGCAAAACTAACGGCGATACCTGCACGATTAAAAAAAAGATAATTGCTTTTTTCATTTTGGATAATTTTTGAGGGAGATGTATGGGAGTAGCCTAAGTAATTACAGTTGCAGATACAAGATACAAAAGTCGCAATTTATGCCTGTGTTTTATTAATTATCGAAAGAGCACCGGTTTACCCTTTGACTTGTCACAATGTCAATACACTCTGATTCGATATTTTTTAGTTAGTGTATCTGTGCCTAGAATACTGATGCCTTTTTATAAAGCCATTTCTTATATTTATGAATGACCAAGAAATATACATTTGCTGTTAACTTTATTTTCAGGTCCAGTCGGCGTCCTTCAAGGGACCTGGCGTGTCATAGAATTGTTGCAGAGACACTATGTATGACATCTCCTCAACAACAAGCAAAACCAAATGGATAAATTCAAAAATAAATATCGCATACCCTCCGCAAGGTTGCAAAATTGGGATTACGGTTCTCCGGGATTATATTTTATTACCATCTGCACAAAAGACCGGAATCATTATTTTGGGGAAATAGAAAATGATGAAATGATTTTAAACAAGTTAGGGTTAATAGTTAACAGCGAATGGGAAAAGACACCAGCAATAAGGCCTGATATGAATTTGGAATCAGGGGAATTTATAACAATGCCCAATCATTTTCATGGAATTATTATGATTGGTGAGAATAGATTTAATAAACGCGGGGATGGGGATTGTAGAGACGCCATGCATGGCGTCTCTACGACGGGGGCCATAACCACCACGGCCCAGAAATTTGGCCCGCAATCAAAAAATTTAGGTTCCAGTATGCGTGGTTTCAAATCGGCTGTAACCGCGGCATCCAAAAAATTAAACATTGAATTTGGATGGCAGGAAAGGTTCCATGACCATATTATCCGCGATCATGATGAATTAATACGTATTTCAAATTATATTAAAACCAATCCCCAAAATTGGAAGGATGATAAATTTTTTAATTAAATAATTTCACACACCGTCCAGCATAAAGGCACAGAATTTTATTTTTTTAAATCATGCAATTGTTCATTTTTTAGGGGGGCGCAAAACCTGTTTCTGTTTTGTTTCCCTGAACACCTGCCAGGTAATCAATATTTCAATTAATCCCTTTAAAAAAACAATGGCAGCGATTATCTCCAGCCAGTAAATGAGGTCAGGCTGAAACATAGTAAGCACTTTCCATAGCAAAGCGTTTAGCACCAGGTACAGTACAACTAACGGCCATACGAAGTGCAGGACTGATACGAGGCCTATGCGCCGCAAGAAGTGAGACCGCGTAGGGATTCCATGGTGTTTTAGCTTTTGGTAGCGATTTGAAAAGCCCATCAGTGATGTGACCAGCATAACAGTTAGCACGAATATCACGACATCAAATATTATGTACAAGTTCCTGATACCCTTGCCCTGTTTGGGAGGTGGACGGTTGGCGACCATGCTCAATACAGTTTGGGCCATGCCACGGACTGTAGAACCGTCAAGAGCGGTTGAACCATGAGGTGACGAAAAAGCATCCAGTGCACACATCACATTGGCAGCAATGAATACTCCAATCCGCTTGTCGGGATCGAAGAATACGGAAGACTGGAAGTTGGCCGTGCCACCATCGTGGCTAACAAGATTATGCCCGTCGATACGACCAGATTCCCACCCCATGCCATAGGTGTTGGGAACCGGTTCTGTATGTGTCAAAGCGATTCCTTCCGGCGAAAGGATAGCGCTATCCCGGTATTTTCCGCCATTCATTTGCGCAACCAGGAAGTGAGCCATGTCCTCCGCACCGGAGAAAATGTAACCGGCAGGAAGTTCAGAGCGGTTATAATGAAAGGTAACAGGTATTGGAATTCCGAACCACCAACGGTAGCCTGAAGCCATTTGATGTTGCGAAGCCTCTTCCTGCGAAGCAAAACTATTCCGCATGTCGAGCGGGCCGAAAATATGCTGCTCTACATATTCTTCATACGATTGACCAGATACTGCCTGCACAATTAAACCAAGAGTTTCATAATTAGCATTGGAATATCCGAAAGATTTCCCGGGCGGAAAATTCACTTTTGCTGTTCTTAGAAACCGTACGGTTCGTTCAAGAGCCCGGTCATCCAGGTCGGTCCAGAATTGAGGTTCACGTAGCATGGGAAGCCCACTTGTTTGATTGAGCAGCTGACGCACCGTGATTTTTGCTGATGTTACGGGATCGGCTAAACGAAACCAGGTAATGTATCGCTGAACCGGGGCATCTAATTCTACCTTGCCGGCTTCCACCAGTTGCATCACCGCGAGTGCAGTGAAAGCTTTGGTGACAGAGCCAATAATAAAACTGGTTTGAGGTGTCACCGAATGCCCGAATGAATCCGCCTGCCCGTAACCTGCCAGGTAAACGATCTGATTGTCTTTTACGATTGCCAGGGCCAACCCGGGAATACGCGGCCATCGCATCTTGTCAACAATGTATGCATCGATGGCTGTCGAATCTATTTTACCGCCGGGCGCCTGGGCGAACAGTTGAGAAGGATTAATTCCTGTTATTATAATACTTATCCATATGGAAAAGGCAATCATCCGGAACCTGTTGTGGTGAACGGCATCACTCTTTTCCTCTGTTGAAACATCCCTGCCGTTGTCCGGGCGACGATATGTTGTATGTTTTTGATTAAATGCATTTTCCATTTGCATAAATATAAAAACCGTGAAGGCACAAAAATATTAACTATCGGCGTACAAAGAAACCCCATAAATTGTACCAGTAATAGGCTTTAAAAAAGGTATCTCACGAAGGCGGGAGTGACGCTGCGGAATTCGAATCTCTCTATAAATTTAATACCGCCTTTCGAAATCATCTTCTTCTATAATTCTATCACGTCAATATCAACACGTATGCAAGCAGAATTTCGTTTGCTCCTTCTGGAATGCTATACTTTTTGTTCGATACTCTTTTTGGATGTAAGAAAAAGTGAAACCAGGCAGTATATCCTTTCTCTTTAGGTAGAACTATAAAGAAGTAACGCCGGTGCAGGTCTGGTAGCCGGACAAGTGCGTTAGCCATATCCATGCTTTCAGGCTGTAACAAAGTAGCCTGTCATGAATAGAACGGTCCGCAAATACATTTTGTTTAACTCATTGTAATATCGGGTCCGTTGAAAATCATAATTTATTAAGAATGCTATTTAGGAGTATAAGCCAGGTCGGGCCGCATTCTTCCGGTAACTTCTTCATATTTCGCTACATATTGCAGCATATCTCCAAAATCTTTCTCACCATCAGCGCCTAAAAGTGCATTGTTTGCTGCATCCATGGCTTCAAATGTTTGCCCGTCTTTGGCAGCTACTGCCACCATAAAAAAATCTCTCGGGGCGCCGAAACCACTCCTATAAATTCTGTATTCCATTTTAGAACCCTTTTGCTGAAATAAGTCCTTAACAGCTTTCAGACTCTTAGTAAGGTTTTCGGTATTTTTTGGATCAACATATAAATAATAAAACCTGCGGTAATCCTGTCCAGCGGGAGTTTGTGTAATACCACCGGGCATATACGAAAGATCTTTGTCCAGGGTGAGGATGTAGTCAGCATGAATATCATAACACTGATTCATTCTTTTAAAAAGATCAGTGAGTTTGTCGGCACCCATTTTTTCGCTTAAGGTCATCCAGAACTTGTTGTTATCCAATTCTGCCATATTGGGAATGGGTTGCACATACAAATATTTAAAATCATTTGTTTGAGTGGTTATCCATTTAGCACCGGGGATGTTATACTTTTTTACACTATCCATAAACTCTTTGATCGTTTTTTCATACTCACCAATTTTGGAAGGAAGAACTATATCTTCATGTATAGTATAAATTTGGTTACCCGACTGATTTTGTGCCTGCCCATTGCCGAAAGGCATAAAAAATAGTAATGCAAAAATTGATAGATTTTTAAAGGCTTTCATGATTTATGTTTTTTTGTTAAATGCTGATTTTTGTTCGGCTTCAATTGTTATCTAACTTTTAAGGTTAGACGTAAATACTGAGATGGTGATTTTCCCTTAGCCTTTTATTAAGTATTACAGTGGGTAAGATTACAATTTATCAGAGGAAGGCAACGACATGAGATTTAAAAGTGTCCCAAAAAGTTATCAGAACAAATTTCTGGTGTCGTTCATTTGACGATGTAATAATGAAGTTACAATTATTTTTTGTTTCCTGTGGCTTTGATAAAGTGAGCCAGTGATGAATCGTTGAGTTCCGGAAATATATTTTGTTTAACTCAGTAATACATTTTCTAATTGTTTATTCACAAAATAATAGAAGTCAACGGCGGGGGGATGAGTAATTACTCATTAAGCAGCCGGTCAACCGTTTCATAAAACTTATTTTTAGACGCCATGTAATATTCACCGCTGCCCGGGCCATAAAAATTTGTATGTATGTTCCGCACGTTTCCTTTTTTATCTATAAAAATTGTTGTAGGAAAAGATTTAATGGAGGTGAGCTGCGGCAATGTTTTTTCTGCCTTTCGTTCATCGCCAGCGGTTACTCCGGTAATAAGGATAGGGTACTCCACATCAAATAATTTTTGAAATTTCGCCACACTTTTTTTTGACCGTTCAACATCGGTGGTTAGTTCATACGCCAGGGCAATTATTTCAATACCCTTTGAATAGTTGCGTTTATAATAATCAGAAAGAAACTTTGTTTCGTCAAGGCAGTTGGCGCACCAACTTCCCATAATCTGAACAACTACCACTTTATTATTATACTTGTCATCAGTGATTGATACAGGATTACCCTGCAGGTCATTGAAAGTAAAATCCAGTTTTGATGCTCCTTCACGTAACTGTGTCGGCTCATCTGCTTCAGGCAATGCCATGGCGTCGTTTTTTACTGCCTTCCATGTTTCCTTACCGGTATAACCGTTATAAAAAACACCGCCCGAAATAGTATTTGCATTATCAATTTTGGCTTCAAATAAGCGGGCATTATCGCCATCAAAGGTCGATAGCATCAGCGAATCGCCGGTTACAATTCCGTCCAGGTACCGGTAATCTGCAGAAGGTGTTAGAAAACTGCCGGTAAGTTCATTTTCTTTCTGCTCAAAAACTCCTACTGCTTTGCGGATGGTACCATTTGGCCGTGTAATGCTAACATCCCATCTGCCTGAAATATTATTTTTAGCGTCGCCTGGGGCGTTAAAACGATTCATATTTGCATACCCGTAAAGGCGCCAGTATTGTGTGGCGCCCGCTGTGCCCTTTATATAAGTTCCGCTTATATCGCCATTGGCTTGCAACTTCACCCTGAAAGACGATTCAAAGGCCGGCATTGCAAAGAATATTGAGTCTTCTACTATTTTCACATCTGTTATTTGTATCCTCTCTGCTGCATTCATAACATACAATACTGTTTTGTCCTGTTCCTGTTGTTGCGAAAGCTGAAACACGATCTGCTTACCATCTTTTCGCTCCAACATTACCCGCCAGTTATTATCCAATTGCCTGGACACCTGCGCTTCAGTACACACAACGGCAACCAGGCAAATAATAAATAAAATTTTTTGTTTCATCCCCGCAAATTTCTTTTGTGCAAGTTCGGGGAAAAAAGGTGTAACAGTTAGTGAAAGAAGGATAATAAATTAAATCTTTAATCCATATCCAATATTTTCTGTAATAGCTGTTAGGGTTGACATCTTCTTTTTCAAAAGTAAAAAACGAAAGGAAGATATTTATCACACCGGGCAAAATTCTTTACGTAAAAAATAATTTAAAATAAAACGAAGGTTTTACCAGTTCCTTTTTCATATCAAAGTTGTTGAGCATGGCGCTTAGCATCAATTGTACCGATTTATTTTTATTCGCTTTCTTTACTACAAAATTAATGATGCGGGGATGACGGAATAGCTTCTGCATCGAGTGTCCAAACCTGAATTCAGTCCACATTTTATAATAGATTTCTTTATCATATTGCAGGTTAAATTCTGCATTAAAGCTATTTTGTTCAAAGCATTTCAGCACGTGTGCGGCAGCTACCCGGCCACTTCTTATTGCATTGGCAATTCCTTCCCCGGTAAAAGGATCTATCAGGCCGGCAGCATCGCCCAACAACAAAAAGCGTGTACCGGAAATTGATCTTTTTACAGAACCAAGTGGCAACCCATAACCCTGGATATTTTCCAATGGCGTGGCATCTTTGAAACGTTCTGTAAGGTTTGGATGATTTTTCAGGAGTTCAGTCAGCTTTTCTTTCAGGTTAATTTTTTTCCTGCTTACCTCGCTTGAAAGCATTCCCAATCCTACATTTGCATTATTGCCAGGTAATGGAAATATCCAAAAATATCCCGGCAGCAATTCCTTGTAAAAGTGGAGCTCGATATGATTCTGAGGGTGAAACCCTTTCACGTTTGAATAGTATTGCCTTAGCCCTGCGCAGTAATGATTTTTTTCAACTTTATTTTCTGTCAGTCTTTTATTGAGAACGGAATGCGCTCCATCTGCACCCAGGGCAACACTGGCCTCAAAAGAAGAAGTGGCAGTCTTTAATAAAATTTTGTTGGGGGAGCTAACTACCTCGATTACCTGCTGACCCTGGAATATTTCTACATCCGGTAATGTATGGATTTCGGAAAAATAGAAATTATCAAAATCCAAACGTTTGGCGACAAAGCCGCCTCCGAATTTATCTTTCGGAACGGCAAAATCAACATCCATTAGCTTATTGTTGGGAGAAAAAAAACGTACACCGTTAGAGGGAACTTTATTTGTGAATTGTTGTAATTTTTCTGTAAGGCCTTCATCGATTAAATGAAATTGTTTGGTAACATCTGCGCCGAAAGCATCTCCGCAAATCTTCTCACGCGGAAAAGTATCTTTATCGAGGAGCGCTATCCTGAGTCCTTTTCCCGAAAGCATCCATGCCGCGGTACAGCCGGCGGGGCCTGCTCCCACAATCACCACGTCAAATTTTAATACTTCCATATTCTAAAAAATGGAAGCTACGACAATTTTTAAGCAGATTTTTTCTCATGTTCCTGCTGTCGATTCACAACTACCACAACTCTTGCCAGCAATTTATTTTTTACCGTATTTAATACGCTCATTTTATTTTTGCATTCTGCAACTTTTTTTTATATGACATTTGAAGCCACGATTGAAAAAAGCAAAGAACTTGAAAAAGATTTGATAAGATATCCCGACAGGTATCGGGTCTTAACTGGTGATCGTCCAACCGGAAGGCTTCATATCGGACATCTTTTTGGATCTGTCCAAAATCGGGTGAGATTACATCGCCTGGGAGTTCAATCATTCTTTGTTATTGCCGATTACCAGGTCTTAACCGACAGGGATACTTTTGAGACAATATCTGATAATGTGAAGCAACTGACCCTTGACTATCTGGCTGCCGGAATAAACCCCGGTGATGGCAAAACCTTCATATTTCCGCATAGTCATGTTCCGGAATTGAATCAGCTCCTTTTGCCATTTTTGACTCTTGTTACAAACGCAGAACTTGATAGAAATCCAACTGTAAAAGAAGAGATTCAAGCTTCCGGACAGAAAAGGATTAATGCCGGAATGTATACTTATCCTGTTCACCAGGCTGCTGATATACTGTTCTGTAAAGGCAATGTTGTTCCGGTTGGCAAAGATCAGTTACCGCACCTTGAACTCACCAGAGTAATTGCCCGAAGATTTAACGACCGCTTTGCTGCAAAGAAACCCATATTTCCGGAACCTCAGCCTTTACTAAGTCAATCTCCCATTATTTTAGGGCTTGATGGTTCTCAGAAAATGAGCAAAAGCAGAAGCAACGCAATTATGGTGGGTGCTACCGAAGATGAAACAGCACGTTTGATAAAAAAGGCTAAAACAGACACAGAACGTTGCGTAGAATATGATCCTGAAAAAAGACCGGAAGTTTCAAATCTTTTACTAATTACTTCACTGTGTGTAGGTAAATCACCGGGAGAAATTGCCCGGGAAATAGGGAGTGGCGGAGCCGGCTTGCTAAAGAAAAGATTAACCGAATCAATTAATGAATACTTAAAACCTTTGCGGAAGAAAAGAATTGAATTGGAATCAAATATGGACTATGTATGCCAGATTTTGAGAGATGGCGTACAAAGAGCCAGGCAAATTGGTTCTGAAACTCTCGAAGAAGTGAGAGAGGCTATGAATATGAAAATCTAAAACCGGCAGTTGCGAGGGACAACTACTTCTTTAAAAAAGCAAGCACGAAAAAAAACCGAATCATTGTTTTAATAAACAGGTAAAAGACAATTTCGATTAAGCCATCCTGTTAGTTTTCATAAACTGTAACCGCGTGTAACGTTCCAGTTAGATTGCAACGGTGCATTATGTAAGCGCCGAGGCGACACTAATCAATTATTGAAAACCAATAAATAAAAAGTACCGATCGGGGATCGGCACCTTCATTTCATTGCAATTAATTTTCTTTTTAAAACATAAAATAATGTTCTTTTACAATTTTACCATCTTCAACTTTATATACACCTATTTCAGATAATGTGGAACGTTCTCCTGAACGTTTATCCGTAGTGTCTATAGCAAATTTTACGGAGAACCAATTATCGGCCACTACCGGGTCAGATGCTTTGATACTATGCACTTCAAAATCGCGGGACAACCCTTGTCCTTTTTTCTTTAAGCCTTCCATACCTTTCACGTGGCCAATCTCGGTAGTGTTTCCTTCCTCTATGCTTTCAATGTCAGGACTGTAAAGCTCTGCACGCAGCGTAGTTGCATTGTCATTGTTTCTCCAATTCACGAAGTTTTCGGCGATTTCGTCAATTGTCATTTTTGCTTCCATTGTTTCCATCATATTTGTTTTTTATGGTTAATAATGGTACAAAGTTCAAAAAATGAACAGCGAAAAAATTGTATAAACCTGCTAATTATTATTTACAAAATGGGAAAGTTGTCATTCTGGAATACCATAAAATATTTTCTGATCTCCCCGTGGCACGGCAGTACGTATCACCAGTTTTCCTGATTTTTTTTTCACCACTATTGTAAATTCCCGGATTTTGGCTTTTCGTCATGAGATAGATAAAATTTCTCAGATTGCATTTTTTTTAATGGCGGTAAAATCCAAATAACAACGGCGCCGGCAATCAAAGAAATCAATACAATAGATAAGGAAGATAAGAGGCCAGAGGGTTTAAAAACCATTAAAGCGATTATACCTATCCCGGTCGCTATCCGAAGTTTGATAGAAGAAACCAGATAGAACATTTCACAGAACTTCTCTGTCTTTACTGAAAATGCCTTCCGTGAAAATAACACGTCTATGATTTTGATGAGAAATATTGAAACCAGGGCCATAATCATCCAGGATGCATACCCCCAAAGGGCTATCATTAGCCAAATACCCGAAGCCAAAGTTATAAAAACGGCGATACCTCCAAGTCTTGCATAATTCTTTAATTTCTTTGAAGTGGTCACTTCTTCATTTGTATCAGACGATTGAGTTTTTGTCGTTAAATAGCTATATTCAAGAGCCCAGGATATAAATAATGTAATAGCTCCTATTACGTGAAAAAAAAGTAATTGCCGGTAAAATATTCATAAATTGATAGTATTTAAATTTGATTTATATTTTGATTTTCTGATACTGTGTTTTGTAATAGATCATAAACGAATCTTGTTGTTATAAAAACTCTATTATTGTATAAGCGATTCGGTTTATTCTAAAAAGTGTAGGACTATTTTCTTTAAGACAAAGAACAATATTTCAAAAAAAAACAAGCATCATTCATGCATTTTTTGAAAGGGGGCTTGGGATAAAAGAATAAGATTTTAATTTTTTTCTATTGTTTCCATTATATTTTATGGTTAACAATGGCACAACGTTTAAAATGTGAAGTGAAAAAATTGTATAATCCTGCTAATTACTGCATCTATTGCGGCGAAGATCCCTGTATTTCCTCAAGCAGGCCGTGCAGATCGGATACAACCCAGCGCTCCATAATCTGGCCGCTCTCTATCCGATAAATGGCAATGCCCTTGAGTGTGACGGCCCGGCCTGTGGCAGCTATGCCGCCGTAGTCGCCCTTATGCGTTCCAAGTAATCTCCATCGTACTACTACCTTGTCGCTTTCTGCAATTATATCATCGACTTCATACCTGGCATCCGGTAACGCTGACCGTAAGACTGAATAGTAATCCCGGAACGCCTGTGGGCCTACCGGACCGCTTTTTGGCCAATCGTGAGATGTGAATTGAGGTGAAAGAACCTGATCCGCCAATTCCATATTCCACTCAACATAAACCTCATTATAGAATCGTTTTATAAGGCCTTTATTTGAGCGGGCGATTTCGTCGATTTTCGATTTTTTTTCCAGTGTTTCCATCATATTTTTTTTATGGTTAATAATGGTACAAAGTTCAAAAAATGCGAAGTAAAAAAATTGTACAAACCTGCTAATCTTTAAGCACAAAAAAAGGGTTGATACCAAACATTTTATAAAATACTTTATTGAAATGGGAAGAATCCGAAAAGCCAACATAATGAGCGCATTCGGTTAGAGAATATCCTTCTCTTGATTTCAACGCAGCCAACAATATTTTTTTCCAAAGTATACATTGGTGGACAGATATTCCCAACTGATTTTTGAATAAATGAGCAAGCCTGCTTTCTGATAAAAATGAAGCTTTCGATAATTGAGATAAGGTTAGTTTGTGATCGGTAAGAGCGTTTATTGTTTGAATACATTTAGCAATTCTAAAGTCTAAATGTCGGGCGTGATTTGTTTTAGCACTATCCAAAATCAATGGAATGTCGAATCCTCCTTTTTTGTGAAATTGACTTAATCCGGGTGGGTTAACGATTATATTTTTTTGTGACGTCAGACTATATTGTTGCAAAAAATACATTCCGATATCTGAAAGCGGATCTAAAAATAAAAGATTGCATGTAGCATTTATGCAACTAAAACTATGTGGAAGGTTTGAGGGAATAATTACACTTTTAATGTTTGTATATTCAGAAAGATTGGTTGTTATACTGAATGAGCCTTTAGTGCAGCATACGATTTCAATGGCGTAATGAGAATGTCTGGCAGTTTTGTAGTCACCCTCAGAAAATACACTGTAACCTTTATCAATATTAAATAATTCTAAAGACATTATATTGTGGTTCAAACATTTTGTTAAAGAGTTTTCGTTAATACGTTTACCACATAATTCAGTTTTAAGTTTCCTGCAAACAGCCTGCCGATAATTGAACCTGGTTGCGAAGCCGGCTGGGTGCCGAAGATATTTCCGGCCCCGTTACAAGTCGCCTTTCGGATTCCGAACTTGCGAATTGTAAAGTTTCAATTCAATATTTCGATTCACTTATTCAGGAAGTCGGGAATGCCACGGTAAATTCACTGCCCACACCTTCAACACTATCTACCTTAATTTCTCCTCTATGCGCTTTTACAATTTCGTAGCTCAGGTATAATCCGAGGCCCGTGCCGATGCCGGGTCCTTTGGTAGTATAAAACGGCTGAAAGATCTTTTCTTTTATTTGTGGGGGAATACCGGTACCATTATCCTTTACAGAGATCAATACCCGGTTGTCTTGTATTTTCGTACTAACGGTAACTGTCGGTTCAAACTTGCCCGGCAGGTCTTTTGCCCTCGCCGATACAGCGTAAAAGGCATTGTTCAACAGGTTTAGCAATACCCGGGCGATTTCCTGCGGCACAATATTAACTTCACCAACACCAGGATCAAAATCTGTGCGCATCACTACATTAAACGTTTTGTCTTTAGCACGGAAACTATGATATGCCAGGCGGAAGTATTCATCGACAAGGGCATTTATATTGGTAGACTTTTTTTCAGCGTCACCGCCCCGGGTGTGTTCCAACATTCCTTTTACGATGGCATCTGCACGCTTGCCGTGGTAGTTGATCTTTTCAGCATTGTTTAGCAAGTCTGAGGACAACGCATGTACGGCGTCGAAGTTACCTTTCTTGTTTTCCTCCTGCAACTCAGATATAAGTTCTGTATTCAGCTCGGAGAAGTTGGTAACAAAGTTGAGTGGGTTTTGTATCTCGTGGGCTATGCCTGCTGTTAGCTGGCCAAGTGACGCCATCTTCTCAGACTGGATGAGGTGTGCCTGCGTGCGCTTTAATTCTTCCAGGGTTTTGTTGGCCAGGTCCCGCTGCTCTTCGGTGACTGCTTTTTCCTTAATGAGAAACTCGTACGCTTTTTGTTTTTGCCGGTTATTTCGCATCAGTACAATTACAAGTCCAACGATAAGAGCCAGTACGGCAAGCGAGGCAAATAATAAGATCTTTTGCTCCTGCTTTTGCCGGTTGGCTTCATCTAATTTTATCTGTTGCCCGGAGACTTCAAAAACCCTTTGAAGGCTATCGACACTCCGCTGTTTGAAAACATCATTAAGGCTATCTCTATAAGCAATGTACGTCTTATAATACCGTAATGCATCCCCGGGATCATGAAGTTTTTCATACAATAGTGCGAGCATTCCACTGCCATCCGATGCCTGTTTTTTGAGTTGGTATTTTTGCGCCAGGGCAAAACTTCTTTTCGCATAGTTAACAGCCTTACTTGTGTCTCCTTTTTGTAGTTCGATATCGGCCATACCACTCAGGTATTCGCATATAGCATCAGGTACCTGGTATTCTTCCATTACAGCAACTGCCTCATTAATGTTTTTTTCGGCAAGGCTAATTTTCCCCAGGCTCGCATATATCAATCCTATATTACCTACTGCATAGGCCTTTCCAAGCCGGTGACTTAACTTATCGAATATGGATAGGGCCTCTTTACCGCAAATCATTGCGGAATCGTATTGACTATTCTTTCGAAAAGCTTCGCCTTCATTCAGTACGGCCGAGGCTATAGTAACAGAATCGTTCCCATCTCGTACTAATTTTCTTAATAGATTTATGCCTTGTGTGTAATAAGATTTAGCGTCAAGATAATTACCCATGACGTTGTAAACGTCTGCCATGCCTAGATAGGAATTTGCCGCCCCTAAATCAGTTTTTGCAAGTTTACTCGATTTCAAATAATCTCCAAGGGCACCAGGGTAGTCGCCTGAATATCTTTTCTTGTTTCCCAATTGATAGTAACCGTAATATAAATATGTACTATTGTTTAGCTTGATGGCGAGGTCTATAAGCTCATGATTGTATTTTAATGCCAGGTTCGGGTTATTGTCGTTGAAAGAAAGCTGCCTTAGCAATTCAAGCATTGCTGTATCGGGTAAATTATTTCCCTTTTTTTCGTAAACACTTTCAAGGCTGTCCCCAATTTTAGGATCCTGTCCCATGCAAACAGTTGCCTTGAGAAACACGCTGAGTATACATGACGTAATGATAATAATGTGGCTGACTCGTTTCATCGAAAATTATTAAGGAGAGGACAAGCCATCTGTCACGGCGTTTTTATAGAATGTGATGGGTTTATTTTGATCAATGGGTCGTATGTATATTTTTTTGGTGCGTCTTTATGTTTCCACCTAATAAAATACTTTGCCTTGCGGACAACAGTGTCGCTATAGGATTTCACTCTTCCTTTCCAGTGGCCAGGTGATAATTTATCAGGCTTGTTTTTAAAATGATTCCACGCCAGAAATTTGTTTTCGATTCTCACAATGTCGATACTATTATCCTGATTATCCCAAATAATTTCATCATCAGAATCAACTATTATTTCCTCTGCGTCTGCATTTGACTCATCTCTTAATTTCAATTTATGGCTTTTGTCGTCATGATCAATAATTTTAATAGTACGAGTCTTGCTTGTGATGTCCGCTTCAGGTTTATTACCGTCTGAGCTAATAGAATAGGATTTGTGAGAATATACGTTAATATCACAAGTGCCAAAAAACACGATCAACAGCAGAATTCTTAGAGATTTCATAACTCAGCTTTGGAGGTTAATAAAATTGTGAAAAGATTTCGAGTGGTATATAGCGAAAGATTTTTCGAGGAGGGATATACGAAAATAGTTTAAAGATCGGTAAATCACAAGTGGCTTAATGCTATTAAGTCTAAAAGCATCAGGCATTACACTTTCCCTACCAGCCGATGTTTAATTACCTCTTGGATAAATTTGGATCAGCGGGTCATAAGTGTTCGTGCTGTCTAAACTATTAGTTTTCCACGAGATGAAATAATATTCTTTAACATACCCGGTGTCTTTAAAATCATCTTCGGCCACCCGGTTTACTTTTAAAACCCAGCTTTTTGAAAGAAATTTCTTATGGGGCGTATGGTGGGTTATAAAGTTAGGCTGAGTAAAGGCTATCTTATCTCCTATTCCGGTGATAGCATGGACTTTTTCGGTTTTGATTTTCCATACAACTCTATCGCCCTCCTTAACTTCTATTGAGTCGGCAGGGCTGCCATCTTTCTTCTGGAGATACAGTTTCTGTATGGATTTATCAGCATCTGTAATCCGTACTAGAGTTCTGCATGAAATAGCAAAGGAGATTAAAGCCAGGCTGAGAGAACCAGCAATTCGTAGAGATTTCATAATACAGTTTTTGGAGGTTAAAAAAAATAGCGGAGAATAAGCAGGAGGGGTTTCCAGGGAAGGATACACGAATGTAAATCAAAGATCAGTAAAATGCAATATTTGGTGGTTAAATAGTTGGAGCTTGTCTCAGCTGGGTTTCACAGTAAAATTTTCTAAATTAGAAATAGTCTCCGGGAAAACCCGATGCCGGGAGTACTTAAGCAAATCAGAGGCCTGGCTTCGCAGTTCGTTTAAGCGAAGGGGTTAAGGGATATTGTTATATCAATTTCAAAGCTACACGGTCTGAATCCGTCAGGTTTTTTACCCGCTCCTATTCTCCTGCAATCCTTATTTATCACCATTCAGCAAAAATAACTGCCTGGTTCTCTTCCTCATTTCTTAATTTTCCATTTTAACAGGGTAAACGTACTCATGAAAAAAATAGAAATTATATGGCACAATATTTCATCACGCTGCCAAACAACAGGCGTGGAAATGTAAAAACAGGAATAAGAAAAAAGGATAAAAAGAAATTTATAGATCTTTTTTCACCGTCAAAGAAATTGAACACAGAAGAAAAAATTGCTTACATAGTGGAGGTAGAACCGGTTCATGATCTAAGTGAATACCGCCTTTTGAAAACAAAGGAAGGAGCCTGGCTTAATGACGGCGAAGACAAGTGGTTGCGTCATGGGGAAGCTACTTTCAATTCGGCTATCAAAAAAGCCATTGATGACTATGAAAAGCTGAATGGAAAGCCTCATATTGTCTGAGGAATCTTCCGGCTCCGGTAGCATGCTCAAATAATCGGGAACTGTCTTTAGTTTACTTCCCTTACCCTGGCCAGGCGTTTGTAAAGCAAATTAATTTTGCTGTCCCGCAAAGTATTTTCCTGCTCCAACTCTGGCATGTAAAGCGTGTTTTTATTTAGTTCGATAAACCGCCGGTCGATCTTTTTTGAATCCGCCAGTAATGGCTTCAGTTGCTGTAAAACAGCGGGAATGCCGGCACTGGTGAAAGAAGGCATGTTAACCTGTTTTTCAATTTCCTGATAAGTAAGATAGAGCATTCGTATATCAGCCATTAAGCGATAGTGCTCAAATTCTTCTTTATTTTTTGTGGGTTGCAATTTATATAAAGCTTTTACTGCCACGGCCTGGCTATCCGCTAATTGCTGCACAGTCATTCCTGACGGAGCGATTACTTCTCCCTGTTTTACTTCATAAGGAGTTGCTGTAAGTGCTTTCCAGAAAGAGGCAGCCTGTTCTGCATCAAATCCATATTGTTCTTTACTATATTCCCCGATGAATGCAGGAATATCAAGAGGCGTATCTGTGCGTAAACTTTGGGTATAGGCCTTAAGCAGCATATTGAAACCTGTAATCGGGTACACGTGCCTGATAGCATAGAGATCTATTATATCATCAGAGGTTTCAAATACCGGCGAATACTGCCCGGAAGTAGACCACGAAGTCATGATCATTCCTTTATATCCCAACTGCCTGCAGGCAGGTACAAAATCGCGGATGTTCTTAAAATGCTTTTCCCATTGGGTTAAAAAATAATTGTCGGGATGGCTGCGAAGGGAAGGAGCGCCCCAGACTTCAAAGCCTGCCTGCATCAGCTTTTTATGATCTCCAAAGTTATTCATATCCCAGCCATAGTTCCAGTCTATAAAAATTGTTTGGGGTGGAAGCAACTTTAAAGCATCAGGATGTTTTAATGCAATGTCGGCCCACAAAACCGGAGTTTTGCCCAGGCTAATAACGATGTCACACAACATTTTGATGTGATCTGTATATAATTTTGAAGTGCCTTCTATTGCTGCTTTCTTCCTGCATTTTTCGCAGTGGCCCAATAGATACGTTTCATCGCCACCGATATGGAAATATTTTGAAGGATGAGTTGCAGCGAGCTCGGTGAAAAGATCGGTAAACAATTTTTTATTGCCTTCTTCTTCCAAAGGACACACCTGCGAATAATCCTTTTGGTCTTCTCTTAAATCTTTATATCGTTCGTTCCTTAGGATATATTCCACATGCCCAAAACTTTGTTGCAACGGAATCACATCAATACCCAACTCACCACAATAGCTTATGAATGATTTGATTTCACTTTTAGTGTAAGCGTACCTGTTAGGTATCATCGGGTGCTTCTCAAATGGATAAGTACCTTCCCATTCCATTACCAGCGTATTGATCCCGGATTCACTTAATGTTTTGGCAAATTTTTTTAAAGCATCGATCTTCATCACCTGTATCCTTAAGTCGAGATGAAAACCTTTTATGACAAAATCTTTTTGTTGTGCGAATGTTGTTTGCATAAATAAAAATGAAAAAAGAATAAGTAAAAAAATCGGGCGCATTTTTTTCATGCAGTTGTTATTTTCAGAATGTTCTAAGATAAGGATTACTTACTGTTTGATGAGGCGTTCCGCAATCAAATCTTTTGAGTTAAGTAGTTTCCGGAAACTCAAGGTTGTGCCACGAAATTCTATTATTTTCTGATTAATTTTATACGAAAGCATATCTTTTAGTTTCCACAAAACAGGCAACTTATGAAAATCTATGGGGGTAAAACATATTTGTCGGCTTCTGACCTTTCAACCCATATTGCCTGTAAGCATGCCACTTTTCTCAACCTGCAGGAGGCAAAAGGATTAATAACTGCACCTAAGAATACTTACGGTGCGTTACAGGTATTGCAGCAAAAAGGAGAGGAGTTTGAAACCGCGTATTTAGAACAAATAAGAAACAGCAAAAAGCACATAGTTGAAATTGATAAGGCGGATAGAAGAAAGGCTTTGCAGGATACAATTGCTGCCATGGAGGCCGGGGCTGATATTATTTACCAGGCAAGACTGGAACATGACATCTGGAATGGCTGGGCAGACTTCCTCATCAAAGTAGATAAGCCAGGCGCTTTCGGTGATTGGTCTTATGAAGTAATGGATACAAAGCTTTCGAGAGAAACGAAAGCAGGGGCAATCCTGCAGGTCTGTTTATATTCAGAAATACTGAAAGAGTACCAGGGTTGCATGCCTGAATACATGCATATCAATAATCCCAATGGGCAGCACCAGTATCGCGTGGATGATTTCATGGCTTATTACCGGTTGATGAAAAGCAGGTTGCTACAGGCTGTGAGGATGCAGGAAGAGCAAGGCTATCCTGACCCGGTACTTCATTGTGATATTTGTAGATGGTGGGAAGTGTGCAATGACCGCAGGCGTAAGGATGATCATTTAAGTTTTATTGCCGGTATGGGTAAACTGCAAATTCAGGAAGTGATGAATTGGGAGATCACCACCTTGGAATTAATGGCAGGCATTACATCCTGTTATTTCTTTTAAACCCAAATAAAGGTTCCGTGGAAACCTATAAACGGCTTGCTTACCAGGCCAGTTTACAGCTCACTCAAAGAAACATTCACTCGCCGGTATTCGAGATCCTTCCTCCTGAGCCGGATTTCGGATTTTACAAACTGCCTGAACCCTCAGGTAATGATATCTTTTTTGACTTTGAAGGTGATCCCTTTGTGGGAACTAACGGTATCGAATACCTGTTCGGGTGGCAATACCAGGGTCAATATCATGAACTGTGGGCAAGCAACGACCTGGAAGAAAAGCAGGCATTCCAAACTTTCATCGATATGGTGATGACAATAAGAAGAAAAGATGCGGGAATGCATATTTATCATTTTGGAGCTTACGAACAAACAGCATTGAAGCGGCTTGCGGGTAAATATGCCACAAGAGAAAATGAGCTGGATGAGTTGCTGCGGGCTAATGTATTTGTTAACCTGCATTCTATAACACGGCGGGCAATCATTGCAGGAATTGAGCGCTATTCGTTAAAGGATCTTGAAAAATTGCATGGTTATTTACGTGCTGCCGATCTCAGGGATGTTGGCCCCCATAAATTATTGTACGAAGGATTATTGGAAAGCGGCAATATAGATGCGGTTGATGAGGAAACAAAAAATATAGTAAGGGAGTATAATAAAGATGATTGCATTTCAACGGAATACCTGCGCAATTTCCTGGAAACAGAAAGAACAAAATTAATAAACGGTGGAACAGAAATTCCCCGTCCGGCTGCGGCGGATGGCTCCCCAACAGAAAATATAACGGAGCATCAGCAACGCATTCAGCCATTGTTTGATGCACTGGTTAATGATGTGCCTCCAGAAAAAGAAAACCGCTCCGCTGAACAGCAGGCAAGATGGCTGCTGGCGAATATGCTTGACTGGTATAGGAGAGAAAAGAAATCTTTTTGGTGGGAAGTCTTTCGACTGCAGGACTTGTCTGATGAAGAACTTTTGGAAGAGAGAGATGCGTTATCAGGATTGACATTTCTTGGTAAAAGAGAACCGATAAAAAAAAGTGTAGGCCATTACTACAGTTTTCCGGGGCAGGAAACAACTTTGAGTGAGGGAAATACAGTAACATTTAAGGGTGATGAAATCGGCACAATTCATTCCTTAGACCTTGAAAGAGGAATCGTTTGCATAAAGAAAAAAAAGTTGACAACAGATATCCATCCCACACATTTGGTTTGTTGCGATTATATTTCGGACAAGGCTAAAGAAGAAGCGATCATTCGCCTGGCTGAGTGGGTTATTAAAAATGGATAGATGCTGCCGGTGAGCTGCCGGGCAGGCCGTGATCTTTTATTAAGAAGAAATCCCCGAACAGCCAGTGCCATACCAGTTGGCAGCCAGGCGCAGGAACAGGCAATTGATTGGGTGAAAAAAATTGATAATAGCATACTGCCTATACAAGGTCCGCCGGGTACGGGCAAGAGTCATACTGCAGCAAGGATGATACTTTCACTCGTTAAAGCAGGCAAAAAGATTGGTGTAACTGCTATGAGTCATAAAGTGATCAGTGCCTTGTTACACAAAGTGGTTAGCGCAGCACAGGAACAAAATATGTTGGTGCGCATTGTTCAGAAAGTGAGAACAGAGGAAACAAACACCGATGATCCCATCTTTATTTTAATTGATGATAATAACGCGGTGCTTGAAATGCTTGGCAACGGATTTCACATTGCAGCCGGTACATCATTTATGTGGGCAAGAGACAACTTTTTTGGAGCAGTCGACTATTTGTTTGTAGATGAAGCCGGACAGCTATCGCTGATTGATACGATAGCCCTTTCCCATGCCGGAAAAAATCTCGTTTTACTTGGTGATCCGCAGCAATTAAAACAACCACAAAAAGGAAGTCACCCAGAAGGAACGGATGTATCTGCGCTGGAACATATCTTACAGGGTGAAAAAACAATCTCCAAAGAACAGGGCGTGTTCCTCGATACAACATGGCGCATGCATCCAGCCATTAACAATTATATATCCGAATTATTTTACGAGGGGAGACTGCAACCCAAGCCTCAAAATGACCAGCAGAGGCTCGACGGCAAAACGTCATTTAAATCACCGGGAATATATATTGAAACTGTATTGCACGAAGGGAACCAGAACTCATCCATGGAAGAAATAGAAAGGGTGAAACAAATAGTACATAGCCTTTTGACTTCTGAAATTTATTGGATTAATAGCAAAGGTGAAAGGAGCCTTCTGAAAGAAGAAAATATCAAAATTATTTCTCCATATAATGCACAGGTAAATGCGTTGCAGATTGCCCTGTCCCAAATACAAGTTGGCACAGTCGATAAATTCCAGGGGCAAGAAGCGGCCGTTATCATTTTGTCCATGGCCACATCTTCGCCGGAAGAGGCGCCGCGTGGAATGGAATTTTTATATAGTCTCAACAGGCTTAATGTGGCTGTTTCAAGGGCAAAGGCCGTGTTCATTTTGGTTGCAAGCCCGTCTTTACTGGAACCAGAGTGCCGGTCGCCCCACCAGATGCAATTGGCTAATGCGCTATGCCGGCTGCAGGAGTTGCAGATATTTTCATGATCATCCAGGCAAATACAATAGAAGATTTATAAACAACGGATATACATTTTTATTTAATAAAAATGTATCCACATTCAAAATATAAAGTTGTTGGGTTTGCAAAGAGGATTGCGAAAACAAGGGTTATTTAGGACCCCAGATCAGGCTCAAATTCTGGCGTGCTTGTTAGCGTGGAATTATCCGTTGGAGTTTGAGACCAGGTTTGGGTGAAAAACAATTTTGTTCCTTGATCTCTATTTGTCAATGCCGGGAGACTTTGCAATTGTGGTCAATTGCTGATAATAATTGAGGTTACGCTCTAAAAAAATCTAAACGGTTATTCTAATTTGTATTTTCTTTACATGTCCTCACTACACAACTATCAATGACATTATCCAAAATAAATCAGCAACCTTTTTATGTTAAACTGACAATGGTGCTTATCGCTCTTATTGCTATGGTATTTATAGCGATTTACGGTAAAGAGATTTTGTGCCCGCTTATCTTCGGACTCCTTTTTTCATTGTTGCTGTTGCCCCTCGCTAATTTTCTCGAACGCAAATTCAGGTTTCCAAGAAGCGCCGCTTCCGCAATTTCCGTGATACTGCTCCTCATGGCTATTGCTGGTATTATTATCCTTATAAGCTCACAAGTTTCAACGCTGTTACAGGATTGGCCTATGTTGAAGAAGCAAATACTGGAGTCATTTAGCAATTTCCAGCACTGGATTTCTAAAACTTTTAATGTCAATATTGAGAAGCAAATGGATTATGTGGGCTCAGCAACAGACAAAATTGAAACCGCCGGCCCTAAGTTGATTGGAGCAACAGTTTTGTCTTTAACATCTGATGTACTATTTCTTGTATTCATAATGTTTGATACATTCTTTTTGCTTTTTTACAGGAGGTTATTTTTAACATTTCTTGTTGATGTTTTTAAAAAAGAAAATTCTAAAACAGTTTTTGATATTGTGAGCAAGGTGCAGTCAATTATAAGGCAGTATGTATTTGGCCTTTTATTGGAAATGCTTACAGTTGCCATCGTTTGCTATGTGGTTTTTTTACTACTTGGAATTAAATATGCTATGCTCCTGGGGCTCATTACAGCATTATTCAATATAATTCCTTACATAGGAATATTTACCGCTCTGTTACTGAATGTGATTATCACGTTTGCTACAACAGCTGCCACAACAAAAGTATTGCTGGTAATGGTCACTGTGGTCTCAATGCACTTGATCGACAGCAATATCTTATTGCCGTTAATAGTCGGTTCGAAAGTGAGGATAAATGCATTCGTTACTTTAATGGCAGTGGTAGCGGGTGAGATGATATGGGGAATCCCCGGTATGTTTCTATCCATACCGGTTACTGCTATCGCCAAAATAATTTTTGATCGTGTTGAAAGTCTGCAGCCGTGGGGAGCATTATTAGGCGACAAAATGCCCACATTAAAATTCATAAAGAAATTTAAAAGGTTACGATCCTGATATTAAATCTTAACCTCCTTCCCTGGCCGACTTTATCCAATTTTTTCTACTCTTTTCAATACTTAACATATCGATAATATAGTTGGTACGGTTTTGGGATTTATAAAGACATCTGTAATACAACAGCAACATTCAAAAAAAATAATTATGAAAAAGATTTTATTAGCAGCATTTGCGATGATGCTCACCTGTGGCCTGTTTGCCCAGGATTCTACCAATTCATCAGCAAACAACAATTCATCAGCGAACAACATGGCGCAGGATCAAAAAATGACGACCCACGACGGGGTTTTCATGAAAGATGGTACACTGATGCAGGTAAAAAACGGCGAAACAAGCCCGCTAACGGAGGACCTGACACTTACAAATGGTACGGTGGTTATGGCGAATGGTACTGTGAAATCAAGTGATGGCACCACTACAACCTTAAAAGATGGTGATTTTGTAAAGGAGGACGGCACTATTGAAAACATGAAAGACTGGAAAGATAAAATGAAAAATGATGAGATGAAGAAGGATTCCATGTGATAAAATGAATAAAGATTCCATGATGCCGGATAAAATGAAAGTTGACACAGCGAAGTAATTCAACGTAGACTTTCGGAAAATGGTAAATGCCACGTTTTAATTGCGTGGCATTTATTTTTTTAGCATGAAACTGCAAGCTACTCTTTCATTACCGGCAATTCGATATAAGTGGGATATTTTGCGGAAAAGTAAATTCGCTGTTCCGCCTTTGTGAAATCGATTTCTCGTGCATTAAAAATATTGGGTACAAATTTCTGCGGATTACGGTCTATCAATGGAAACCACGTGTTTTGTACCTGTATCATAATCCGGTGACCTTTTTTAAACGTGTGATTGATATCATGGAGGTCAATTACAAATTCCTCCGGTTTACCCGGCATAAGTGGAGAAGGATGAGAGAAACTTTTCCGATATCTTCCCCTGAAAACTTCCATTGCAACCGGCAGTTGGTATTCGCTCATTGACAGGCTTTTTGAATCAAAATTCGGGTAGACATCTATAAGTTTTACAATCCAGTCAGCATCGGTGCCACTGGTGCTTGCAAAAAGGTGGGCCATTATTTTTCCGGTAACGGTCAGGTTATTGGTTAGTGAATCCATTGTAAAACTTACAACATCGGGACGGCTATATACGAAGCGTTGATCTTCTACCTGCCAGGGTTTCCACCTGCTGCCTCTTCCATATGTGGCCTCAATAGGTTGGGTTCTGTAAGGAACAGGTTTTGAAGGATCGCTTATATAACTTACAAAACCAACATTTGCTGTTGGTTTTGTAAATGAACATCTGTTATTGTTTCCAGCATATAATTTTTGAACAGTGGCTTCTTTAGGAGGCCAGCTTTTATAGGTTTTCCATTGGTTGCTGCCCGTTTGAAAACAATAGGCTTCTTCAAAATTATTGCTGACGAGTGGAGAATCTTTTAACCAATGATCAAACCATTTTTTTTGCAGGGCCTGAAAATACTCACTGGTATTGATGTCAAAAGAAATTGTTCCAAGACTATCACCTTTGTTACGTGCCCATTGACCATGATTCCATGGCCCTAAAACAATATAATTTCGGTTGAAGGTATCCTTTTTTTCCATATGGGTATACATCAGTTGAGGTCCGTTTATATCTTCCTGGTCATAATAACCTCCAACATGTAATTGAGGTATTTGGGGATACTGAATATAATTCAGAGGCGAATTTTTTTGCCAATAGGCGTCATAATCCGGATGCCCGACGAAACTGTTCCATGTAGCAATCTTATTATGAAAATATTTTTCATTCACATTTTTTAATGAACCCAGGTTAAGGTACCAGTCATACAAATCATATTGAGGAAAAGGAAAATTACTATCGGTCGTTTTATCAAATTCTACCTCATAAGTATATTCCATACCATAACTGAGGCGGAAAGCGCCATTATGATGAAAATCATCTCCCAAAAATAAATCTCCCATGCAAGCCTGCTCTGAAGCGGCTTTCAGTGCTGGATGCGGGTCAACGGCGCCAACTAAAGCAAGCCATCCGGGATAAGAAATACCAAATATTCCGGCCCTCCCATTATTGTTTTTTACATTTTTTATCAGCCAGTCAACGGTATCCCATGTATCGGTACTTTCATCTACCGCTCCTTTTTGCGTGGCATGTATTAGAGGCTGGTGAATTTGCATCGATCCTTCGCTTTTATACTTTCCCCTGATATCCTGGAAAACGAAAATGTATCCACCTTTGGCAAGGGCTGAAACATATAAGTAATCATCCATTGTAAAGGATTCGTTCGCCGGATAATTTGTTTTTGCGCCATAAGGGGTTCGGGTTATTAAAACAGGCACGGTGGCTTTTGAATTGACAGGGCTTATAATTTCAGTAAATAATTTTACACCGTCTCTCATAGGAATCATAACAGTAGTCTTTTGATAACGAATAATACTATCTGGCTGGGCAATGGTTATATTGCAGAAGCCATTAATTAAAAGAAAAGCAGACACAAATTTTTTCATAAAGCGTTAAATTATAATTAAACTAAAGTTATGGAAGTTTGAAAGATGAGGCTATTTTATTGCATATGTAATGATAATCTGGAATCATAAAAAATTTATTACTTTACCCACATAATCAGTTAAATGCTTGAGCTTAATTTCTCTCCCTTTCCCGAAATACAAACGCAAAGACTTTTACTGCGCAGGTTAACAAAAGATGATGCAGCCGAAATTTTGTTTCTCCGCTCCAATGAAGATGTAATGAGATATATTGACCGGCCAAGAGCATCAACAATAGAAGACGCGTATGCTTTTCTTGAAATGATTGATACAACAATTAATAACAATGAAGGAATTTCGTGGGGAATTGTTCTTAAAGACAATCCGGGAAAATTAGTTGGAAATATCGGTTACTGGCGAATGAAGAAGGAACATTACCGTGCAGAAATTGGTTATATGCTCCATCCTGCCCACTGGCGAAAGGGTATTATGAGAGAAGCACTAATTACATTAATAGATTTTGGTTTTAATGTTATGAAGTTGCATAGCATTGAAGCAAATATTAATGCAGATAACGATGCATCCGCACGGGTGCTTGAGGCCACAGGATTCATAAAGGAAGCACACTTTAAAGAAGATTTCTTTTTTGATGGGATCTTCAGGGATACAATAATCTATTCAAGGTTAAAATGAAAAGAGGCTGCAGGCAGCCCCTTTCGTAAAGAAAAAAAATTTTTTATTTAACCGTAAACTCAACTTTTCTATCACCCCATAATAAAGTAACTACCCCTGCAGGGCTTATTTTGAAAGTCATTTTTTCAGCAGGAGTAGCCTCGGTAGTATACTTTGTTTGAATGCTGATATCATCATCATTCCTCTTAATTGGAATGCCCCACCGATCCCAATTTTTACCAAAAATTACAGTAACGTCATTACCGTTAAATAAAGTAAACAATGCATATTTTCCGGCTGGTAATTTTGTCCCATTGATAGTTACATCCTTATCCGTCTCAAATACAGTGGCCTCATTAGCTCCTGTGCGCCATTCTTTTCCATCCATTGGCTCAAGATTTTTTCCAATGGTTCTTCCGTTAATTGATGGCTGGCTATAATCGATAGATATGGTTGCGCCGCTCTCTATTTTTTGAGTGACTTTTGCGGGAGGGCTTGCACGCTTGCTTTTATCCTCCTGGGCACACGCCTGTATTCCTGTCATTAATGCTGTGGCGAACATGGCCACGGTAAATAATCTTTTCATTGATTGAATTTATTAAGTGAATTAAATATTTAAAAAACAGGGTTCAAATGTAAAAAAAAGTTATCAATGATATTTTTGATAATGTATAAATGGTAAGAACAGTATTTTTTAGAAAGGGTTGCATTGCATCACATAATTTCTCTCATCCGATTTCAATTAAAAATCCGTCCCTGGTATGAGCTTATACATAATCTTATATTTTTTTTGAAATCCGAACAAGAATTGTGCGGTAGGGGAGATAAAAATTTTATTTTTCTTATTTACTTTTCTATTACCAACACCTGGAAAGTGCCGGGAATCATTTTACGGCGTGCTTTTGGATTTTGTGGATCAACAGGTTCAAACTCTGCTGTGGGTAAATATAAATCGCCCGTTTTTTCATCAATAGTTATTGTTCTTGCGCCCCGTTTTGTTTCTATATTTCCCAACACACTAAATTCGTTTGGTGATTTCTCCTTAATAACGGTAACAGTTCCGTCTCCGCCGTTTGGTATATAGATTATTTTTTTATTCATATCGAAAGAAGCTCCATCACAGCCTTCACCAATAGGAAGTTTATCAATAATCTTTCCCGTTGCCGCATCCATTACCACCAAAAGCTTACTATCGGAGCAGGAAGAAAACAATCTTTTTGTTTGGGTATCAAAGGCCAATCCCGATGGGCCTTCACCTGGAAGTGGCCAACGATTTTCAACCTTGAAAGTTTTCATGTTTACTACGGCAATCTCGTTTTTGTCTTCCAGGTTTACGAAAAATTTACCGTTGCCATCCGAAACTGCCTCTTCGGGCTTCCCATCAAGAAAGATTGAATCAATTAATTTGTCTGTTGATGGATCGATGATGGAAAGATTTTTACTTCGTCCATTGTTAGTGATAATTTTTTTTGAGAAACGGTTCGTACATGATGGCGTCGGGGTTTTCACCTGTCGGTATTTGTGCAATTATCGCATTCGTTTTTAAATCGAATACGGTAACATTATTCAATCTTCCGTTGCTTGTATAACCTCTATTCAACTCATTGTCAAAAGCAATGCCATGCACACCGGTAGTGTTTGGTATAACGCCAATAGAGTCTCCGCTGTTTTCGTCAAGAATATTTACCTGGGTACCATGAGACACATATATTTTGTTATTGTTGACCGCAATATAGTCCCAGCCACCTGCGCTTGCGATATGAAAGGTTTTAGCAATTTTATGATCTAAATTATCCTGGGCGTTCAAGGATGAGATTAAAAAAATTGAAGTTATTATTGAAAAAAAATATTTTGTAAACATGCAGAAGTATTTTGTGACAAAGTTGATTCACAATTCTGAAGAAAATTTGTAGAGAGAAATTCGATTATTTTAAGAAAAATAATTGTAAGTAACACATCTGCCAGCGGTATAAAAAACTGTAATCATGAAAATTTAAATGTTCCTTCAGAATCCCTTCAAATTCATTTCGTAATTTTTCTAAAATTTTTTTGTGAAGATTCTAATTATTGAAGATGAAAAAGAATTAAGTGACAGTATTGCTACATACCTCAAAGGTGAAAATTATATTTGCGAATTTGCTGCCGATTTTAATAAAGCTATAGAAAAAACTGAGTTGTATGAATATGACTGCATCCTTTTAGATATAACTCTTCCGGGTGGAAGCGGTCTTGAGATATTAAGAGAATTGAAGGCCAATAATAAAATGGACGGTGTTCTGATTATTTCTGCAAAAAATTCTTTAGATGATAAGATTGCCGGCCTCAGGTTAGGAGCGGACGATTATTTATCAAAGCCTTTCCATCTTTCTGAGTTGAGTGCAAGGATTGCCGCTATCATCAGGAGAAGAAATTTTGATGGCAGTAATATTCTGAAATTGGGAAATGTAACTATTGATACAATCGCAAAATCGGCTTTAGTAAAAAACAACCACCTCGATCTTACCAAAAAAGAATATGAACTGCTCCTTTATTTTGCAAGTAATAAAAACAGGGTAATTTCTAAAAACGCAATCGCAGAACATTTATGGGGTGATAATATGGGAGGCAACAATGATTTTATTTATACTCATATAAAAAACTTACGAAAGAAATTAACTGAGGCGGGAAATATGGATTATATCAAATCAATCTATGGTATGGGGTATAAATTTTCTGTTCAATGAGATTGCTTTCAAAATATAACCGGGCTAACGTGGCAGCAACTGTCGTTGTGCTTTTAGTGAGTGCCGTTTTTTACTATTTTTTTATTGAGGCTGCTTTAGTTCACCAGTTAGATAAAAATCTCATTGTTGAAGAAAAAGAGATAACTGATTATATAAATGAAAATAACCAATTGCCAGATCCGGTTGTATCCAAAGATGAGCAGGAACTATATATTCCTGCGGATGATAAAATAATGCGAAAATTCTCTACTGTTGAAGTATATAACAAGGAGCATGATAACGATATTCTTTACCGGCAATTAGAATTCACGGTAACGGTTGCCGGAAAAATTTATAAGGTCGAAGTAAGAAAATCGAAAGAGGAAACCGAAGACCTGGTACAACTTATATTAAAGATAACTTTTGGCATGGTTGTCTTATTGCTCCTGATACTTTTCTTAATTAACAGGTTTGTTTTGAATAAGCTTTGGAAACCTTTCACTTCAACTTTAGAGCAAATTAAAAAATTCAACTTGCCGGGCAAAGATAAAGTGCAACTTGAGCAAACAGAAATTAACGAATTCGCAGAACTCAATTCGGTAGTGCATATTATGACTCAAAAAGCAACACATGATTATGAAGAAATAAAAAGTTTTACTGAAAATGCATCTCACGAAATTCAAACCCCTCTTGCTATCATAAGATCGAAAATTGAGTTGCTGAGCCAGTCAGAATCTTTGAAAGAAGAAGATATGAACACTATCCAGGTTATATCAGACACGGCTAGCCGTCTTTCAAAATTAAACCAGTCACTGCTGCTGCTGACGAAGATAGATAACCGGCAATTCAAAGAAACTGAAGAAGTAAATATCAGCGAACTTATATTTTATTTCCTGGATAATTACGAAGAGCTGTTGCATACAAAGCAAATTACAGTTGTAAAAAATATTGAGGCAGAAGTAAAGCTTGTCATGAATGAAACGCTTGCTGAAATATTAATTACCAACCTGCTAACAAATGCTATTAAGCACAATATAGAAAAAGGAACTATTGAGGTGATACTCGATAAAAAGCATCTTTCAATTTCAAATACAGGAGCCGGTTTAAGCATGGAACCTTCAGTATTTTTTGAGAGATTTAAAAAAGAATCTTCTTCCAATGATTCCTTAGGCCTCGGCCTTTCAATTGTAAAAAAAATATGCGATAGCTATGGCTTTGCTATTACATATGACTATTCAAACTTTCTGCATAAGATAGATATAAGCTTTTAACGAGCCCCTGAACTACGTGCAGGAATATATATCACTTCAGATTTTCTTCAAAATTAGCCGCTACTTTTATTCAATTCAGCACAATTAATATTTTGCCGATGCATAACTGTCAATCTTTTAAAACCTATTAATAATAATAGGTGTCAGCCTATTCTTATTATAAAGCCAGGATGAATGAAATTTAAAATCAGATGGTTGTTGCTAACCCTCCTAATCCCTTCCACATCGTTTTCGCAAAAAGATACTCTTATAGATAAGCTTGACAGCCTGGGTTTAAAAACTGATAGTGCGGGCAGGCAAATCAATAATATTTCCCCACAGGCTTACAATCAAAATACTAAGATCACCTTTAAAAATTATTTTGTTCTTCTTGGCAGTGACCTTAAGCAATCGTTTACCAAACCCTTTCACATGACCAGAAGGGACTGGGGAAACCTGGGAAAATTTGCGTTGGTTACCGGGGCAGTTTTTTTGGTTGACGAACCAATACAGCAAGCGGCATTGAAGCTTCGCAATAATCACCGAGGTTTAGATAATGTAAGTAAATACATAACAAATTTTGGTGGCCCGTATGAAGGATATACGCTGGCGGCGTTAGGCGCCTATGCCTTTATTTTCAAAAAAGAAAAAATTAAAATAACAACTTTACTTGCTACCCAGGCATACATTGCAGGAGGCGCGGTTGAAGGTGTTATAAAGTTTTTGTCGGGCCGTACAAGGCCTTCCTACTATTCGTCCGGCGCTGAAGCGGAGCCAAGATTCCTGGGTCCATTCTCAAAAACTGCAACCGGTTCAACAGGTAAAGTCTATAGTTCTTTTCCATCGGGACATACAACCGTTGCATTTGCAGCAGCTACTGTTTTTGCCTTGGAATACAAAGACAAACCAATAGTGCCGGTAGTTGCATACACCGCTGCCACTGCTATTGGCCTTAGCAGGATCACTGAAAATAAACATTGGGCATCTGATGTATTGATCGGGGCAGCATTGGGCTTTTTAACCGGTAAAGAAGTAGTAAATAACTACCATCGCTACTCGAAATTAAAAGTGCCCGATCAAAAAAAGAATACGGTAACGTTTAGCCTGAATTATTTTTATGGTCATTTTGAGCCGGGATTAATTTACAAGTTTAAATGATGGCACAAATTGTGATAATTGATAATTCTTCGATCTGTTATATCTCAACTCATGTGTTATATAAAAAGCAATATAAATAGAACTATTTTAGATTTTGAATGTATCATACTTTAAACAATTTTATGAAAAAAAAATACCAACTAATTCAATTCTTTTTTTTAGCAAGTTTAATATTATTTCTTTTTTCAGTAAATGCATTTGCACAAGACACGGCAATTGTTGAAAATGGGTATTATAAAGTTTATCCCCATAAATTTATTGTGAGGTTATATCTTTCCAGCAAGTTTGCTCCTTTCACTATTTCATCATCCAATAAACAAGATCTTAACTATAAGACCAATTCAAAATTGAATCTTGGTGCAGGTTTTACTTACAGAGCTCTTACCTTAAACCTGTCTTATGGTTTTAATTTCTTAAATCCTGACAAAGGGAGGGGAGACACAAAAGGCCTCGATCTGCAAATGCATATTTACGCCCGCAAGTGGGCTGCTGATATTATAGGAGCATTTCTGAGAGGTTACTATCTTAATCCTAAAGATTATAATGGCCTTGGCTTAAGTGATTATTACAAGCGACCCGACTTTCATAGAAATATAGTTGGAATATCGCTTTACCGGGTGCACAATTCCGACCGGTTTTCATACAGGGCAGCATTCAATCAAAAGGATTGGCAAACAAAATCCGCAGGATCGCTTTTGTACGGCGGCGAGACCCACTATGGTATTGTAAAAGCTGACAGCGCCCTGGTTCCATCTGCAGCGGGAAGTAATTATTTACAGGCAAATATTAATAAGATAAATTTTTTCAGCATTGGCCCCGGTATCGGCTACGCCTATACGCTGGTATTGAGTAAGCATTTTTTTATTACCGGATCGGCCATTGCAAGTATCAATCTTAATATATCCAGGGAAGAAGGGCCGGGTAATAAATATTCAAAAACCAAAGTACTACCGGGAGGCAATTACAAAGCGGCAGCAGGGTATAATGGTAACTCATGGAGTATAACTGCAGCGCTCCAGGGCAATGCAGTCTATTCAGGTAGCGGAGTTACACGTAAGGAATATTTTTTACCCACAGGAAATATAAATTTTGTGGTCGCTAAAAAGATTGATTAATGTTGTGGGAAAGTTGATTTGGAGAAGGTCTTAACAGAGCATATTTTTTTAGGTTGACCACATTGTAATTTATATTGTCACTGTTTATTTGAATCCTTTTTTATTCTTCTTTCAACCATTTCTATGTTTTCCTGCTTTCCTTTATTCAACAATTCCTGGCAATATGGGGTGAAATATCTGTGTTGCAACAGCATCGTCAATGTACTTTTATCCCAGCCTTCACGTGGAATAATATTTCTTAATTCATATTCTTTTTTTAACTGGCTGTCGGTATATAAAAAGTCTTTTGTCCCTAAATTAGAGGTATCAGCATCACATACTATTTCTTCAAGCAGGCTTTTGGGATCCTGCGGTAACTTCGTTGCCAATATGCAGCCCGCAACTGCTTCAACTACTTCTTTCTCAGCTTTTTTTGTTGTGAGGTAGTCCCTCATTATTGACACGCCTCTTTCTTCATGATATTTCGGTGCTCCAAAAAGATGGCCCGTGTCATGAAACCACGCTGCTGCTATCAGGATAAATATTTCTCTTTCAGTAAAAGAATAATTTGCCGCTATCTTGTAAGTTCGCTGTACAACGGTTTCTGTGTGCTCAAGATTATGGTATAACAAGGCAGGGCCCTGGTTCTGTGCATATAATCTCCTAACGTAAATGGCTACATGTTGTGTTAAATCGCTAAAAGAATAAGCCATAAATTGATTAATTGAGTTTATCTGCCGTGAAAAAATTACAGGGTACGAATGGAAACCCCTGTTTCCGCAGTTGGTAACTGCCTAAAATTAAAAGACAATTCTGAAGATAAATTGAACAAATAGCTGATTTCAAATCGCCAACAAGAAACCAAACGGACTAAACAGCACCTCATAATTTTATAACAGTCCGGGAAAATAAAACAGGTTCTTCAAATTTCCGCCAAATTCAATTTATAGTTTTACTGTCGTAATTAAATAACTAAACAATAAAACTATGAAAAAGATTATCGGACTGGCAGCAATTTTATTTTCAATGCACATTACGACCTTTGCACAGGCAAATGAAAATGAGGGCAAAAAACATATAAATGTTCCTTCTGTTGTAAAGACAGCCCTTCAAAAAAAATACCCTGAAGCAAAGAATGTATCGTGGGAAAAAGAAAATGGAAACTATGAAGCTAACTGGGGCGGGAAATCGGGAGAAGACAATTCAGTGCAATTCACTCCATCGGGAAATTTTATTGAAATAGTGAAAGCGATGCCTGTAGCTGAACTTCCCCGCCCTGTAGTCGCTTATGTAAAAGAACATTACAAAGGAGCAAAAATTACCGAAGCGGGTAAAATAACTGATGCACAGGGGAAACTATCTTATGAAGCCGAAGTACATGGTAAGGATATTGTCTTTGATGAAAACGGAAATTTTGTAAAAGCTGAATAGGAATATAGAAGAAATTTGCGTGTAATAACTGCCTCAATAACCTGAGGCAGATTTTTGTTACTATATTGTCTACTTTTTAAATGAATACAAAAACATTTCTCTTATTAGTTTTATGTGTATCGCCTGCAGTTTTATTCAGCCAGGTTAAAGACGTCACTCATTATATCAATATCGCCGTCACTAACAGTCCGCAGTTGTATGAATACAAAAATCTTATTTCATCCAACAGGATAGACAGTGAATTGGTTGCGGCTGCCAATCGTTTTCAAATAGCCGGAAACAGCAACTCGTATTATGCGCCGGTTATAAATGGATACGGCTATGATGCTGCAATTACAAACGGCCAGCAGCTTGCGGCATTGGTTGCCGTTAATAAACAAATTTATAATAAGAGAAATTTAAGTCTTCAATTTGAAAATCTGCGATTGCAACGCGACTCATTGCAAGTGTCTTCTGCCATCACCACACAGGATATAAAAAAATCGATCATTTCACAATACATAACCACATACGGTGATCAGCTTCAGCTTGATTTTAACGATGAGGTAATTTCATTGCTTGTCAATGAGGATTCCATTTTAAAAGAACTCACTCAAAAAAATGTATATAAGCAGGCGGACTACTTATCCTTCCTCGTTACATTGCAACAGCAGCAATTAACAAGAAGTCAGTTATTTGTTCAGTTCAAAAATGATTTCGCAACTTTAAATTATCTCGCCGGGATTGTTGACACGGCCACAGTAAGGCTCTCTGAACCTGATATAAGTGTAGTTAAAAAATTAGCGTATGATAGCTCTGCGTTCTTTTTGAAATTCAAAGTTGACAGCCTCCGGCTTTTAAATCAAAAAGCTTTAATTGACATCGGTTATCGCCCCAGGGTTAGCCTGTTTGCTGATGCAGGTTACCAGTCGACGTTAACAATAACGCCGTATAAAAATTTTGGAGCTAATATTGGTATCAATCTTACAATACCCATTTATGATGGCCATCAAAAGCAGTTGCAATATTCCAAAATAAGTATCGGGGAACGTACAAGACAGAGGCAAAAAGAATTTTTTAATAATCAGCTTCGGCAGCAGGTACAGCAACTTCAACAGCAATTATCGTCCCTTGAAAGCCTTACTGATCCTATAGACAAACAGATACTTTATCTTCAAACGCTGATACGTGTAAACGGAAAATTACTGGAGACAGGCGATATAAAAATAACAGATTATGTACTTGCCCTGAATAACTACATCACATCAAGAAATCTTGTTGTGCAAAATATGGTTGCCCGTTACCAGGTCATTAATCAATTAAATTACTGGAATACCGGGAATACAAGTAATTATCAATATTAAGTAACAAATAAATGGCGCAGTTAAAGGATAATTTATGAAACGGCTAAAGGAGCAATATATTTTGTTTTGGTTTTTGTTCTTATGTGTAGCCATAAGCTGCAAACAAAAAGACAGTTCGGATGGAGACGAAGCAATAGATGAAACACGTACACCCGTTACCGTTACTTCCATAAACTATGATCCATTGCAGGAGTTTATTGAGTTGAATGCAACAGCGTCATTTTTGCAAAGAAGCTATGTTAAATCGAATTTGAACGGCTATATAAAGACGGCAAATATACAATTTGGTGATTTTGTAAATAAGGGACAAGTGTTGTTTGTTTTAAAAACCAAAGAAGCTGAAGCTATAGGTAATTCAGTTAACAACCTTAATCCGGATTTTAATTTTTCAGGTATAAATACTATCACTGCAAATGCAAGTGGCTTTGTGGCAGAGCTTAATCACCAGCAAGGCGATTATGTGCAGGATGGCGAGCAACTTGCCGGGATAAGCGATTCAAAGAGCTTCGTATTCGTAATGAATGTACCTTATGAGTACAGGCCGTATGTGTCCATTGGTAAGCAGGTAGAAATAACTTTGCCGGATAAAGAACGATTAGCCGGTTTAGTTAGTTCCGCTATGCCAATGATGGATTCTGTATCTCAAACTCAGTCTTTCGCGATAAAAGTAAATCCGTCACATAGTATACCACAGAATTTGGTGGCTTCCGTAAGAATTGTAAGGGTTTCAAAAACAACTGCTGCTACGTTGCCTAAAAGTTCAGTTTTATCGGATGAAACCCAATCACAGTTTTGGGTGATGAAAATGATTGATGATACAACTGCTGTAAAAGTTCCTGTTAAAAAAGGAATAGAGACAGGAGATAAAGTCGAGATAATATCACCGGCGTTTTCACCCAATGATAAAATATTATTAAGCGGCAACTATGGCCTTGCCGATACTGCCCTTGTAATCGTAAATAAATGATAAGCGTAGACAGGGACGATTAATAGTAAACTTAATTTAAAAACTTCTATGATGATCCATTTACTCTACGCCACTTCAGAAAAGGGTTATCCGAAGGTTACTTTAAATAGGTGAGGTTATGAATTACTTTACTACATATAAAAGCCCACTGACAGTTGTACTGTTTATGTTGATTGCGGGTGGGCTATTTGCGTACACTAAACTACAAACCTCTCTCTTTCCTGAAATTACATTTCCCAAAATAAAAATTATCGCCGATGCCGGGCTGCAACCCGTTGATAGGATGATGGTGACTGTCACCCGTCCGTTGGAAAATGCAATCAAACAAATACCTGATCTCACAACTATAAGAAGCATTACCAGCAGGGGAAGCTGCGAAATATCGGCATTCATAGATTGGAATGCAAACGTTGACCTGAGCCAACAAAGAATTGAAGCCAGAATTTCGGAAATACGAAATACTCTTCCGCCGGATGTAAACATTACCGTTGAAAAAATGAATCCATCCATTTTGCCGGTAATGGGCTATTCATTGGAAAGCCATGAGCTATCGCCTATAGAGTTAAAACAACTGGCGGTTTATACAATAAAGCCGTATCTGAGCCAGGTAGCAGGCGTTTCGGAAATAAGAATTATCGGTGGCAAATCTAAAGAATACTGGGTCAAGCTCAACCTTCAAAAAATGAGCACTCTTTCCGTCACCCCGGATTCCATAAATTCAGCTTTAAGCCAAACCAATTTTATAAAATCAAACGGTTATCTGTCTGATTATCGCTATCTCTATCTTACGGTAACCGATGCGTCAGTACAATCATTAAATGAATTAAATAATGTTGTAGTAAGCAACAATGGAAAGCGGGTTGTACGCCTCAGTGACATTGCGGATGTGCAGGTAAATGAAGCTGTTGAATATATCAAAGTAAATGCCAATGGTAAAGAGGGATTATTGATTGCCGTAGTAAAACAGCCTAACAGTAATCTCGTGGATGTTTCCACGCAAATGAAAGATAAAATTGTGCAGCTTGAAAAAATTCTGCCAAAAGATGTAACTATAAAACCATATTATATCCAGGCTGATTTTGTAAATACGTCTGTAAAAAGTGTAACGGATAGTTTATGGATCGGGCTTGTACTGGCGATTATTGTTGCTGTAATTTTTCTCCGTTCCTTTAAAGCAAGC
The DNA here is from genome assembly GCA_963798665.1 of uncultured Chitinophagaceae bacterium. Classification (GTDB taxonomy): domain Bacteria; phylum Bacteroidota; class Bacteroidia; order Chitinophagales; family Chitinophagaceae; genus Ginsengibacter. The sequence continues at coordinate 348,642 of CAWCUN010000002.1, forward strand.
TTTACCATTTTAATAATCATACCGGTAACTCTTGGGGCAACTTTAATTGGGTTGTATGCTATAGGCTATACGCTTAATATTATGACTTTGGGTGCCATTGCTGCGGCCATTGGATTAATTATAGATGATGCAATTGTGGTGGTTGAGCAGATTCACAGGACACATGAGGAGAACCTCGAAGGGGATTATAAAAATATCGTGCAGGCTGCTATTCATTATTTGTTTCCGGCAATGGTAGGTTCTTCTATCAGCACCATAGTAATTTTTATTCCGTTTATGCTAATGAGCGGTGTTGCCGGGGCTTATTTTAATGTGCTTACCAATACCATGATTATTACCTTGGTGTGTTCTTTTTTTGTTACATGGATTTGTCTTCCGGTCGTTTATCTTTTGCTTTCAGGAAAAAAGAGGAAAGAACCCCCTGTTGTAAACAGGCCGCAACATCAGGAAGTAAAAAAGCAAAAGTGGGTGTCCTGGTTTATTCGCCGTCCCTGGCTAAGTTTTATTTTTATTGCAGCCCTGGTATTGGTAATTATTTTGATTCTGCCAAAACTTGAAACGGGTTTTCTTCCCCAAATGGATGAGGGAAGCATTGTACTTGATTATACTTCTATTCCGGGCACATCTTTAGAGGAAACTAATAAGGAATTGCAACAGGTTGAAAAAATAATAACTTCTACTCCCGAGGTGAGTGCATATTCCCGGCGTACTGGTACACAAATGGGATTTTTTATCACTGAACCCAATGACGGAGATTACCTGATACAGCTAAAAAATAGCAGGAAGAAAACGACTGAGCAGGTAATTGAAGATATCCGTGCACGGATTGAATCTTCGCAACCTGAATTGCGGATTGATTTTGGGCAGGTGATTGGTGATATGCTTGGAGACCTGATGACTTCTGTACAACCCATCGAAATAAAAATTTTTGGCGACGATCAGCAAAAGCTTCATGAACTGGCACAACAGGTAAGTGATGTTGTTGAAAATACAAATGGAACGGCAGATGTTTTTAACGGGATAACTATAGCAGGTCCATCTTTAAGCGTTCGTCCTGATTATACAAAAATTTCACAGTTTGGTATTACACCCGCTAACCTGCAATACCAGGTGCAAACATCATTAGAAGGAAATTTGGTCGGTAATATTTTTGAGAAAGACCGCGTTTACCCTTTGCGGTTAGTTTATCCCGGAAATAGAAATATGAGTGTAGAAAATTTGAAAAAATTGCAAATCTTTTTACCCGACGGAAGGCTTAAGCCTGTAAGTGAACTGGCAACGATTAACCTTAATAGTGGCGATGCGCAAATTCAAAGGGAGAATTTGCAATCAATGGGTGTTGTCTCTGCGAGGCTCGAAAACCGCGATTTGGGAAGCACTATGAAAGACATAAAAGCCACAGTAAGTAAAAATATAAACCTTCCCAAAGGATATAGTATCGAATATGGCGGTGAATATGCGCAGCAGCAACAATCATTTTCTGAGCTTTTGATGATATTAATAACATCAAGCATCCTTGTTTTTGGCGTGATTCTTTTTTTATTTAAGGATGTAAAGCCCGCATTTGTTATTTTGGCTATTGCAGTATTAGGCATTGCCGGAAGTTATATAGCCTTGTTTATCACCGGAACTCCGTTGAATGTGGGAAGCTATACCGGGCTTATTATGATTGTTGGCATTATAGGGGAGAATTCAATTTTTACTTTTCTCCAGTTTAAGGAAACACTTCGCGATAAATCAGTTGATGAATCAATTATATATGCCATTTCCACGAGGCTGCGTCCCAAACTTATGACTGCATTAGGAGCCATCATTGCGCTGATGCCGCTGGCTCTTGGCATAGGCGCAGGTGCTGAACTACATCAGCCTTTAGCCATAGCCGTTATAGGTGGGTTTTTAATCGCACTTCCTTTATTATTGATTGTGTTACCTTCAATGTTGCGAATGCTATATAAGAATTATAAACGGACACGGTAAATCCGTAGAACCATATTTTAGAAAAATACTCACACCGGTTTTCAATAATTTTGAAAATTGTATTAAGATATAAATTCCAGGCATTTGAAGTTGTATATAAAAAATATGGTGTGCAGCCGTTGCAAAATGGCTGTTGAAGCTGAATTGGGAAAAGCACACCTGCATCCTGTTACGGTGGAGTTAGGTGAGGTTGAAATTAAAGAGGAGCTGACTCCCGAAGCTTTGCACGGACTGAATAATTCTCTGAAGAATTTGGGTTTTGAAATTATTGACGACAGGAAAAGCAGGATAATTGAGAAAATAAAAAATGTTATCATAGAGCTAATCCACCACAGCGATGAAAATATTTCTATCAATCTTTCGGAATATATTTCGCAAAAGCTTCATTATGATTATAGTTATTTAAGCAACCTTTTTTCGGAGGTGGAAGGTGTGACCATTGAAAAATATTTTATTTCGCAAAAAATTGAGAAGGTAAAAGAGCTGCTGAAATATGATGAACTTACTCTCTCGGAAATTGCTTTTCGGTTAGGATACAGTAGTGTCGCTTATCTTTCCAATCAGTTTAAAAAACAAACAGGACTTACTCCTTCTTTTTATAAATCAATGAAACAAAACAAACGTAGAAATATTGAAGACTTGTAAATTTTACAAATTTCAATCAGACTAAACAAGATTAAATCAAAATGCGTTGATAGAATATTGTCAATAATTATTTTTCTTCAAAAAACTGATAACTTCTTTTGAGAATTCCGGTGTTGATGCTGCATGATTATCATCGCCTGGAGTGGTTGCAACGGAACTATTTTGTAAAAGCTTTGCAAGTTCTCCGGCCGAGCCGTTATCAGCATCTTTATCACCACTGATTACCAAAACCGGTTGTTTTACTTTGCTTAGTTCTTCTTTACTGGTAGATGGCTGAGAGCGTTGCAACCAGGCCAATGCAAGCTGATCAAGTTTTTGTTGCTGCACATAATCAATCAATCCTTTTAACTCAGGCACAGAATCTCCCATCAATGCCCTGTAAAACATTTTTCTCCTCGTCCATTCCGGGTTGGTAAAATCGGAACCCATTCCACCCAAAACGGCATCCCGCACTCTTTTATCAAGTACCAATAACCTCGCAGTAATAATAGAACCTCTTGAGTAACCAACGACGCTGTATCGGTTTATTTTAAGCAGGTCCATCAATTGCATTATGTCTTTTGGTTCCGCGTCATTGTCGTATGCTGTGCTATCGTGGGGTTTATCCGATTTCCCGTTACCACGCATATCGAGCACAATAACTTTATATCCATCGGTTAACAGATCATTGTACAGCGCAGCATGTTTCCAGGAGTTACTATTTACAATAAATCCATGCACCAGCAAAACCGGTTTACCTTGTCCACACACTTCATAATAAATTTTCGTTCCGTCAAAAGAACTGAAATAATTAGAGTCTATTGGAAATTTTGAAGCCAGAGAATCCGTCTGCGCCTCCGTGTGATTTATTAAAAGACAGAAGATAATTATGAACGTCAATCTCATATATAAAAGATTATTTTGAATGAAGTTATTTTAATTTGTTTACTATATCTTGAATGTTTGTAGAATATAAATTTGAAGCAATATCGGAATGATTGCTATATGTTATTTATTTAGAGTAAAGAAAGGTTATTTTTTATGTTTGTAAAAAATCCTAAATCTTTATTCTTCACATTGGGTTTTGTTCAATTAATATAACCATTAAATTAAAAAATTATGGAAAGGTGCTTCTATTTTTTTCTCTCACTTTTCTGCTTTTCTCATGTGAGAACTCACCCATTAAAAAACAGAAAGAAAAGGAAATAAAATTACGATTAGAGACGATGAATAATTTGGCATTGAATTATGGCACCTCAATAGGTTTCGACACTTTAAGATTTTCAGTCACTTCCCAATTTCAAAACTTTCTTAAAAAAAACAACAAAATAATTTTAGATAATTTTAAAATTGATGATATTACGAAGCATGATTCTATTTTTATTGTTTCAATTGAAAAAGGACGTTATCCCAAGTTCTTTATTGACTTAACTTGCACTGAAACGCAAGCCCAAAATTTGTTAAATGATTTGGAAAAAAATATTCCAAGGCATATTCGGACTTATAATAAATTTATCATTGCAACAATTGTTTCAATTAGCAAGATTAAATATAAAATTTATTCAGATATAGAAAAAGATGATGACGGAGAACCCTTATCTAATTTGGAATTAGATGCCTCTGACGCATTTGAGTGCCAAGGAAATTTAATTGATATTTACGATAATTCAACAAAGTGAAAAATATAAATTTTGACCTCTTCAAATTCGTGATAGCTATCATTTTGCTTGTTTTTTTATTTCTCTTTTATCATTACTCTGAAAATGGAAGATATCTTCTTTCTAATGATGGGGCTTTAATTATTGATACTCGGACGGGAGAAGTTAAAGACGTACCCGAATAATAAAGCAAATTAGTTTCTCTAATATAATGTAAAGCACAAATAAAGAACATGCAATCCATTCAAGAAATAAGTGCGCATAGGAACAACGGATGGCAAGGACAATATAATAGAGTGAGGCGTTGGGCCGATAAATTTAAAAAACTTTCTTTTGTAGAGGATCAAGGAGAAACAACCCACTATTATTTTGATACAATGTACGCGTGTTTTCAGAATATATTCTTTTTAAAAGATTGGCTTTTAGAAGAATCGCCTCTTACTTTAGGCGATTTAAATGAATTTGTAAAAGGCCATAAAGAAATTGGAATTTGTAGAGATATTTGTAATGGAACAAAACATTACAATATATCAAATCCGAGTGTAGACAAAGAATTTGGTGTTATCAAACAATATAATCCATATCATAAATTATGGAATACCGAGAAATGGGAAATTATCATATGTTCAGGCGGAGATACATTTAAACCTTTAGACTTAATTAATAAATGTATTGACCTTTGGGATGACTTTATTGCTGTTAAATTAAATTTACGAAAAAGAAAATCATAAAAGCAGCTCAGGTTAAGATTTTTTACAATTTAAAATCTATCTGAATTTTTCATTACCGATTTATTTAAGTGCAATAAAAATGTAAAAATTTAATCAGAGTTAATAGCGCTACGCAACCACCGCTTCCTTATTATATTTACTCCTGTATTCAACAGGTGATAATCCTGTAATTCTTTTAAACACAGTTCTGAATGCTTTAGTGTCAGAATAGCCAACTTCATACATAACTTCATTCACGTTCTTCCTTCCTTTCTCAAGATTTTTTTTGGCAGCTTCAATTTTTACGCGTTGTATATATTCTGTAACTGTATTCGCTGTTGCTTTTTTAAATCTTCGCTCCATATTTCTTCTTCCCAATGCAAACATGGATGCCAGTTGATCAATAGTTATTTTTTCATCGAAATTATTTTCAATGTATTCCTGTGCCTTCATTATAGGTTCATCATCATGTGTTTTCTGTCCTTTAAAAATCATGAAAGGCGATTGGCTTATTCGGTCAATGTCAATCATAAATCTTTTTGCAATAATAACAGCAACATCGCGGCCGGCATATTTTTCAATTATATAAACCAACAGGTTTAAAAAAGAATATGCGCCACCGCTCGTGTATATTCCATCTTGTTCAGTGATAATTTTATCATCTACAAGGTTTACTTCCGGAAACATAGCTCTGAAGTCATTGGCGGCCGTCCAGTGCGTTGAACATTGCCTGCCATTTAATAAACCTGTTCCGGCAAGAAAGAAAGAAGCTATACAAAGTGTTGCCACTTCGGCTCCGGCTTCATACTGTTGTATAATCCATGGAACAAACGGCATGTTCATCTCCATTGCCAATTTTGGATCTCCATGTATCGCAGGAATAATAACGAGGTCCGTCTTTTTAACGTCGTTAATTAAAACGTCGGGCTCTATTGTAAACAGGCCATTTCGTTGACTTGTTTCCGGGGTTATACCCACCAGTTGCACATTAAATAAAGGGGGGCGTTCCATACTTTTCATTACAGAATTTACCTCATTCAGTATCTGGTGAGTGCCCTCAATGTTTACAACGCTTGTATGCCCTTGCGGAACAATTATTGAAATGTGTTTCATGACTAAAGTTGTTTAAAATCGATTTTTTGTCTCACAAAAATAATTAACCTGCCTGTCGCAATCAACCTCTTAGATTGCCGCATTTGCACCCTTTTTTGATGAACTGCGTAGCGTAGGTTTGTATCACAAAATTAAAGCCTTGGAAAAATAAAAATCAGTTAAATAAAAAATTGCTCTTGATACTTATTTAAATTCTTTAAAAATAAACTTATGACAACAATGATTAAAGACATACCCGGTACACGACAATTATTTGAATCTTTAGACGATGTATTTTCTGAAGTTATCGAGCTTATTTCTTCTTTAGGTGATGTAGAAATTAACACTATTCCATTTAAAGATAGCTGGACAGCCGGGCAACTAACCTCCCATATAACCAAATCGAATAAGGCCATAGGGCAGTCATTAAGTATGAATGGTAAACCCTGTGAAAGAAATCCTGCACAGGGAGTTGCAGAGATAAAAAAAACATTTTTGGATTTTAATGTGAAATTTAAATCGCCGGAATTTATCATTCCTTCAAATGGTTCATACAAAAAAGAAATAATTATTAATGAATATAAAACATCTGCGGGTGTAATTACGGATAAAGGTCTTTCGGTTGATCTTTCTGAAATAATACATCTTCCGGCATTTGGCGATATAACCAAATTTGAGATATTAAATTTTGTTGTATTCCACACACAAAGACATATTCACCAGCTAAGGGGAATTATGAAATCATTGCAGAGATAATTTGTCAAAATCAATAAAACGAAAAATATGAAAGAAATCAATGTGTATTTAGGCTTCGCAGGCAAATGCCGCGAAGCAATGACATTCTACAAAGAATGTATTGGAGGCGAGCTCAATATGCAAACCGTTGGTGAATCTCCTGTGGCAAAGCAAATGCCGCCGGGAATGGAAGAACAGATTATGCATTCAACACTGGTGAAGGATGGAGTTGCAATTATGGCCACGGATATGGGAAAGGGTAAACCTGTCGAGGGAAATACAGTGGCCATATGTGTTCAATGCAGCAGTGCGGAAGAAATACAGTCATTTTTTTCAAAGCTTTCGGAGGGCGGGAAAGTTGATGATCCGCTTAAGGAGCAATTTTGGGGAGATACCTTTGGCGCTCTTACCGACAAATATGGAAAGCATTGGATGTTCAATTATAGTAAAAAGCAAGAAGGCTAAATCGCTGTAACGAGGTTACTAAAAAAATTTTCGGAAGATAAAACATCCTTATTTTACAAACGTCTTCTTAACTAAACCAGGCCGCAAGAAAAAATTAACGTAAAAATAAAACAGCACTTTCTCTAACAACAAATAATGATTAAAATGGCAAAGATCAATTCTTATTTAAATTTTAACGGCAATACCGAAGAAGCTTTTAATTTTTATAAAACGGTATTTGGCGGGGATTTTGTGACAGTACAACGCTTTAAAGATACTCCCTATGCTGACAATGTGCCTGCGGATGAAAAAGAAAAAATAATGCATATTGCCTTACCAATAGGAGATAATCTTTTAATGGGTACAGACGTTGGAAATAATATGCCTGATGTTACATTTGGTACTAACTCATCGCTTTGTATAGATGCAAAAAGCGAAGACGAAGCAAATAAATTGTTTAACGGACTTTCCGCTGGTGGCAAAGTAAGTATGGTACTTGAAAAAATGTTTTGGGGTGCATTGTTTGGGATGCTTACTGATAAATTTGGTGTACAGTGGATGGTTAATTATACTTTTGATCAGCAGCAATAATTACGAAATATTTGTTTAAGGCAGTCGGAAATTTCAGACGGATCATTTAAAAAAATTTATAATGGTAGAAGTCTTTAAGACCAATATAAAAGATGGTGATTATGCAAATAACCTGGTTGACCAGATTCATAAAAATTTTATAGGTTATAAGGCCAATTTTGATTTACAGGATTGCGATAATATTCTTCGTGTGAAGTGCACGACCGGCATAATTGAATCTCAGCAATTGATTGCATTTCTTGAACAATTTGGATGCAGGGCCGAAATTTTACATGATGAAGTTAGGCAGCTCGCTGATTTAAGAGTGTGATATTGCGAACAATATTTTTTAGTTCTGGCGTTCACTCATCCCATCTTTTTACAAATCCTTTGAATATTTTTTTCATAAAAAATAAAAAATTAACGATGTTTAAAAGCGCAGAAGCATTTAGCAGTTTTTCAGTAAATAATATTGAAAAAGCTAAAACATTTTACAGTGAAACACTTGGCCTTGATGTAAAAGACAACCCCATGGGATTAATAGAATTGCATGTCAGCGGCAGCAACAGCATCATGGTATATCCGAAGCCCAATCATACTCCGGCAACTTTTACTGTTCTCAATTTTCCCGTTGATGACATTGTAAAGGCTGTTAAGGAATTAAAGAATAAAGGAGTAGTATTTGAAAGTTATGACGGCGAGCAGTTAAAAACCGATGAAGATAATATCGCCCGCGGAGGTGGCCCTTTAATAGCATGGTTTAAAGATCCTGCCGGTAATATTTTATCGGTGATAGAGCAGAAATAATTTGCTTCTTCGAAATAACGAAACAACGAGTTATTGTTTTTGCCGACTAACAGGCTAGTAATCTTAATAAAATAAAGGCCTGGATTTTTTTGTAATTTTCATTTTAGAATAAAAAAAATGAATATTATGAAATACATTTTCAGTTTAATTTTATTGATGACTTTTACTCCGTTTTTTTTAGAAGCCCAGGACTGGCCAAACCTTGAGCGGTACAAAGATGACAATGCAAAAATCGGCTTGCCTTCGGCAAATGAAAACAGGGTTGTTTTTATGGGCAATTCAATTACAGAGGGGTGGGTGAAAACAGTTCCTGAGTTTTTTGCTGGTCACCCTTATATTGGTCGCGGCATAAGCGGGCAAACCACCCCACAGATGCTTATAAGATTTAAACCGGATGTGATAGATCTTAAGCCAAAAGTAGTAGTTATTCTTGCCGGTACTAACGACATTGCGGGCAATACAGGTCCTTCCACATTGGAGATGATTGAGAACAATCTCTCTTCAATGGCGCAGCTTGCGAAAGCAAATAATATTACCGTTATTCTTTCATCTGTTCTTCCTGCATATGACTATCCCTGGAAACCGGGATTACAACCTGCTGAAAAAATCATCACTCTCAATAAGTGGATAAACAATTATGCCGATGCCAACAATTGTATTTATCTCGATTATTTTTCATCAATGGTTGATGATCGCCATGGATTAAGATCTGAATACACAGTAGACGGGGTTCATCCAAATGCAGCTGGCTATAAAGTAATGGGCGAACTGGCAGAAAAAGCCATTGCAAAAGCTTTGGAAAAAAATGATGCTGTATTATCTGAAAAATCACCCGTATTTGATCATAAAACTGTTTACGTAGTTGACCTGGACAAGAGCACAAATTTCTACGAAAATGTAATGCAGTTGGAAAGAATTCCCGAACCTTTTAAAGATGGCAAACATAACTGGTTCAGGATTGGCCCACACAGCCAGCTTCATGTTGTAGCAGGCGCCAATGCTATAATTCCCCACGATATAAATATTCACCTTGCTTTTAAAGTAGCATCTTTAGCAGATTTTACAAAACACCTGGATAAACTCCTCATAAAATATGGAAACTGGCAGGGCGAAAAACAAATCCAGATGCGGCCTGATGGCATAGGACAAATTTATTTCCAGGACCCGGACGGTTATTGGATAGAAGTGAATGATGATAAATTTTAATTTACCGTAAAATTTTTCCAATGAATAATGTCGAATCACTCCCGCCGTTGCCTCTTGAAGAATGGGAGCAAACAAAAATCACCTTGCATCTTTACCTACAGATATTAGGTAAAGTGCAGCTTGCATTAATGCCGCGTAAAAACCATTGGTGGAATATTACGGACCTTGTTTCACCTACAGGAATTACAACCCACGTTATTCCTTATGAAAATGATAAAGAGACTTTTCAGATAACTCTTAATTTTTTATTGCATCGTGTTGAAGTTTGCACGAGCAAAAGCGAGCATGAGTTTTTTGCCTTACATGATGGGTTAAGTGTTGCTGAATTCTACACGAAGCTTTTTGAAATTTTTAAGAAACTAAAAATCGATGTAAAGATTTTGGATAAACCTTATGATGTTCCTGCGGAAAAAAAGCCGTTTGTTCAAATTGACAATTTTCATTCCTATCAATCAGAATATGTGGAACGATACTGGCAAATATTGGTATGGATCAGCCAGGTGTTCAATAAATTTTCCGGAACTTTTTACGGGAAAACCTGCCCTGTACAATTGTACTGGCACCACATGGATCTTACAGTTACAAGGTTTTCAGGTAAAAAAGGCCCGCAACTGCCCGAAGGCTCCTCAATTGCCAATAAGGATGCATACTCACATGAAGTTATTAGTTTTGGTTTTTGGGCTGGCGATGAACAAATGCGTGCCCCGGCGTTTTATTCCTATACGTATCCTTCGCCAAACGGCCTGGATGAACAACCCCTCCAGCCACTTACTGCAAAATGGGTAGATAATAATGGCAGCCCCATGGCATTACTTATGTATGATGATTTACTGAAAGAACAAAATGCTGAAGAAACTTTATTGAGTTTCATGGAGAGTGCTTATAGCGCAGGAGCTACATTGGCCGGTTGGAACATGAAAGACTTTGAGGTACCATCTTTAAAAGATTTGTAATCCTCCCGCCGAAAATGTCACGTGGTAGAACAACAACATTGTTTATAAAAAATCGATACATGTTTCAACTTATGGTGCTTTACTCTAATTCATTTAATGTTATACGCTACTTTAGTTTTCCGTGAGATAAAAGTTCAGGAAATGGAGAAGTTAGCCCGAAGGGCTTAAATATTATTAACCGCGGTAAAATTCGTGTAGAGTTAAAAAAGCGACACAACCTGAAAGGGTTGAAATAAAATTGGGAACAGGTTGAAATTATTAAGATAATAACTTTTAGATGTCGTATCGCCAGATTTTTTACCAGATAGTTTTTGGCACCAAATACCGAAAGCCAACAATTGCCACAGAATTTGAAGAAGAATTGTATAAATATATCTATGGAATAATAAAAAATAAAAATTGCAAATTATATCGCATAAATGGAATTGAAGATCATATTCATATAATGTCTGATCTTCATCCATCTGTATGTTTAAGTGATTATGTTAAAGATATTAAGGTTGCCAGCAGCATATGGATGAAGGCAAGTGGCAAGTTCCCCGCATTTGAAGGTTGGCAGGATAAATACGGAGCATTCACTTATTCGATTAGAGAAAAGGATGTTATTGTAGACTATATTAAGAATCAGAAAGAGCATCATAAAACAGAAAGTTTTTACGATGAATTCAAAAGATTGTTGCTGGAAAATGCAATTGTATTCGACGAAAAATATTTATTGTAATAGGACGGTTCAACCCTTTCCAGGTTGCAGAACCAAAACAATTTCTAACTCCCGATTTCATCAGGAGTTATTCAAATTAAAGCCCTTCGGGCTATTCAGTATCGATTCACTTTAATTTAGTCGCTTGAATTCTATTAGTCGCTTTACGATGAATTCAAAAGGTTGTTGCTGGAAAATCAATTGTAGTCGACGAAAAATATTTATTGTAGTAGGAAGGTTCAACCCTTTCGGGTTGCGGAACCACAACAACTTCTAACTCCCGATTTCATCAGGAGCTATTCAAATTAAAGCCTTTCGGGCTATTCAGTATCGATTCAATTTAATTTAGTCGCTTTACGATGAATTCAAAAGGTTGTAGCCCGAAAATGAAATTGTGTTCGACAACAGATATTTATTGTAATAGCAAGGTTCAACCCTCTCAGGGTTGCAGAACCAAAACAACTTTTATCTCCCGATTTCATCAGGAGCTATTCAAATTAAAGCCTTTCGGGCTATTCAGTATCGATTCAATTTAATTTAGTCGCTTTACGATGAATTCAAAAGGTTGTAGCCCGAAAATGAAATTGTGTTCGACAACAGATATTTATTGTAATAGCAGGTTCAACCCTTCAGGGTTGCAGGACCAAAACGATCTCTATCTCCCGATTTCATCCCGAGTTATTCAAATTAAAGCCCTGCGGATCATGACGGCCACGTACAGGTATTGACTTAAAAACCTTGATCGCAGCCCGAAGGGCTCAAATTTTATTAGCCACGGATAAAATCCGCGGACAAAAATATCTAAGGGAATCAACCCCGAAGGGGTTGAATATCATACCCAATTTAAGCAGGTGAATAACAAGCTGGGCATGTGTCTTTTTTTATTTTCATAATTTTAATGAGATAAAAAAAATTACAATGATCATTGTTGATCACGTTACAAAAATATTCGGGAATAAAAAAGCTGTTGATGATATTTCATTTGAAGTGAAGAAAGGAGAAAATGTTGTACTACTTGGTACAAGCGGCTGTGGCAAAACAACCACGCTTAGAATGATCAACAGGCTCACAGAAACAACTTCCGGAAATATATTTGTCGCAGGAAAAAATATTAAAGATATTTCTCCGGAAGAATTAAGAAGAAATATCGGTTATGTATTGCAGCATAACGGACTTTTTCCGCATTATACTATTGCTGAAAATATTGCCATTGTTCCGGAACTTTTGAAATGGCCAAAGCAAAAAATTAAAAGCCGGACGTTAGACTTATTAGAGCAACTGCATCTTCCAAAAGACTATTTGCCATTGCATCCACAAGAGCTTAGCGGGGGCCAGCAACAAAGAGTCGGCCTGGCAAGAGCGCTTGCTGCCGATCCGCCTGTGTTATTAATGGATGAACCATTTGGTGCATTGGATGCCGTAACCCGTGCCAGCATTACTAATGAGTTCAGCAAACTTGAGGTATTGAAGAATAAAACTATTGTGCTGGTTACTCATGATATCCGGGAAGCATTTCAACTTGGTAATAAAATCCTGTTGATGGATAAAGGAAAGATCGTACAGGAAGGCTCACCTGCAAACCTTCTTTTGCAACCCGCCAATAGTTTCGTCTCAGAATTTTTCGCAGATCAGCGAATGCAGTTGGAATTGAATGCGGTAATGCTGAAAGATATATGGCCTCATCTATCTGCAAGGAATAATAATGGTGATAATTTAAAAACAATTGATGATACCAAAACCATATGGGAAACGATAGATATTTTAACAGAGAACCGCCAAAATAATCTTGCCGTAAAAAATTCTTCCACGGGGGAAGTGAAACTCGCCGGTTACGATTCATTATTTACCGCACTTGGTGCGTTTAAGCAAAGCAACCATGAATGAACCGGGGCAATCACTTTTTAGCTTTATGCGGGAGCAATCCGGTAAAATATTTGACCAGCTACTTGCACACATTGGACTGACTTTTATTTCATTGCTCATTGCGGTCGTTATCGGTGTTCCATTGGGAATTTTTATTTCTAAAAGAAAGAAATTATCCGGGCTTGTATTAGGTTTTACCGGGGTATTGCAAACCATTCCAAGTATAGCGCTACTGGGCTTCATGATTCCATTACTTGGTATCGGCCCCAAACCGGCGATAATGGCTTTATTTTTATATGCTCTTCTACCTATCGTAAGGAATACGTTTACCGGCATAACAGGCGTTGATACCTCGGTGAGAGACGCAGCCATGGGAATGGGAATGAGTAGCCGCCAGGTACTTACAAAAGTAGAACTGCCTTTAGCCCTTCCCGTTATACTTGCCGGAATCCGTACTGCAACGGTTATAAATGTAGGCGTGGCAACGCTTGCAGCTTATATCGCTGCCGGAGGACTTGGCGAATTTATTTTTGGCGGTATAGCACTTAATAATACTAATATGATTCTCGCCGGAGCGATTCCTGCGGCTTTCCTGGCAATTTTTTTCGATTTTATTTTATCAAAAGTTCAAAAGATCAATCTCAAAAAACTCAGAACGGGTTTTTGGTTGCTTCCTGTAAGTATTGTTTTATTATCGTCTTTTTACCTGCTGCCCGATATTTATGGAAGTAAAATGCTCGCTGGTTTTACCCCGGAATTTATGGGCAGAGAAGATGGGTATTTAGGCCTGAAAAAAACTTATAAATTAAATATAAGAAATGTGGTAATCAGTGATGCGGTTATGTACAAAGCAGTCTACGAGAAAAAACTGGATGTAATAAGTGGGTATAGCACCGACGGACGTTTGAAGGCATTCGACCTGGTTGTACTTGATGATGATAAAAAAATATTCCCTCCTTATTACGTTGCCCCTGTTATACGGGAAGAAGTTTTGCAAAAATTTCCGGCGATTGAAAATGTAATAAACCAGTTATCAAGCCGCATTAATGATTCCATCATGACTGATCTGAATTACCGGGTTGATTATTTAAAACAGAGTCCTGAAAAAGTTGCCAGAGATTTTTTGATGGAACAAAGTTTGTACAAAGAACCACTTAAGGGGGACGGGGGAGTGATAAGAATTGGTTCGAAGATTTTTGGTGAGCAGTACATATTGGCAGCAATGTATTCAATGCTCATAAAGGGAAATACCAGTTTACAGGTGGAAACAAAAACAGGATTGGGGGGAACAAAAATTTGCTTTGATGCTTTGATTAACGATCAAATCGATATGTACCCGGAATATACAGGTACTGCGTTACTCGTAATTTTGCAGGCGCCGGCTTCAGTTATTGAAAAATTGAATAGTGATGAAAATAAAATTTATGATTATGTACAATCCGGTTTTCATGAAAAATATAATTTGAAATGGCTGCAACCCGTTGGCTTCAATAATTCGTATGCCTTAATGATGCGGAGAGAACAATCGAAGCGCATTGGTGTTAGTAGTATTTCAGACCTTGTAAATTATCTCGACAAAAAATAGCGATGAAAATTTTAGAAAAATATCTTGATGTAAGAAAATATACTGAGGACATATGCAGCTCTTTAAAAACTGAAGATTATGTTGTGCAGCCTGTTGTGGATGTAAGTCCTCCCAAATGGCATATAGGCCATACCACGTGGTTTTTTGAAACATTTGTGTTAAAACCAAATATGGAAAACTATGAGGAATTTGATCCACAATACAACTACGTATTTAACAGCTATTACGAAACGGTGGGGGCAAGAGTAATACGTACAGACAGGGGAAATTTGAGCCGGCCTTCTGTTGAAGATATTTACAAATTCCGAAGGCATGTTGATGGGGCAATGAAAGAATTTTTGCAAAAAGAGCCTTCAAAAGAGCTGAAAGAATTATTGATTCTTGGTCTTAACCACGAGCAACAGCACCAGGAACTTTTATCGACCGATATCAAATATATTTTAGGTAATAATCCTTTATTTCCTGTGTATGAATTTGCACCAAATGGTAAGAAAGATAAACCCTCACAAAAGAACAAACCATTTATTAAGATAGAAAAAGGTGTTTATGATATTGGTTATAGTGGCAACGATTTTTGTTTTGACAATGAACTGGCCAGGCACCAGGTTTTATTGCAGCCCTTTAGTATCGCAAGTGATTTGGTAACCAATGAAGACTTTCTTGAATTTATGAATGCCGGCGGTTATAAAAATTTCAACTATTGGCATGCAGAAGGATGGGATTGGGTTAAAAACGAACAATATAAACTCGCCGCTGTACTGGCACTTTATTGACGGTGACTGGTATAATTATACTTCTGACGGATTGCAAAAAATAAATATAAATGATCCGGTTTGCCATATAAGTTTTTATGAAGCATCTGCATTTGCATCGTGGAAGGGAATGCGTCTTCCAACAGAGTTTGAATGGGAAATTGCGGCGCAGCAATTTGGCTGGGGGAAAAGATGGGAATGGACTGAAAGCGCTTATCTGCCTTACCCGGGTTTTACTAAAGCCCCAGGTGCCATTGGGGAATACAACGGGAAATTTATGGTAAATCAAAAGGTATTGCGTGGTGCGTCAGAAGTAACTCCGCCGGGACATAGCCGTATAACCTATCGAAATTTTTTTCATCCTCATTTGCGCTGGCAATTCACCGGAATAAGATTGGCACAATAATATATGTTGATGTAAAATGACCGTGAACCAATTTTTACAGGATGTTTTAAAAGGCCTGCAATCAACTCCTAAATATTTACAGTCAAAATATTTTTATGATAAGAGAGGAGATGAATTGTTTCAGCGGATAATGCAGTGCGATGAATATTATCTCACAAAATGCGAGCTGGAAATATTTTCAACGCAAACCTCAAAGCTCGCCGATTTAATAATTGATCAACACAGAAGTTTTGACGTGGTGGAACTGGGACCCGGTGATGCTATAAAATCATTATATCTGTTAAAAGAACTGGTACAAAAAAGTGCTATTGGGACTTATTTTCCGGTCGATATTTCTCAAAATATTATTGATCTTCTTCAAAAAAAATTGCCTGAACAATTACCCCAACTTAATATTCACGGCCTTAACGGAGAATATCTTTCCATGCTTACTTCGGCAAAGAAGATATCGGATAAGATAAAGCTGGTGCTTTTCCTGGGCTCAAATATTGGAAATTTTCCGAAAGAAGAAGTCAATGAATTCTGCCACGAATTAAGAAATCAACTATCCGTCGGCGATATGGTTTTGATCGGCGTTGATCTTAAGAAAAACCCGAGACTGATCCGTGCCGCCTACGATGATAAGGCGGGATATACACGTGAATTTAATCTTAACCTCTTAAGAAGGATCAACAGGGAGTTGCAGGCAAATTTTATAATCGACGATTTTGAGCATTATGCCAGTTATGATCCGGTGACCGGAGCTTGCAGAAGCTTTCTTGTTTCTTTAAAAGACCAGGATATTTCAGTGGGAAAACATTGTTTCCATTTTTTAAAAAATGAAATTGTTTATATGGAAATATCTCAAAAGTATAGTGTGGAGGAAACTGATAAAATAGCCACCCAGTGCGGATTTGAACCAGTTGCTCATTTTTTTGATAAAAACAGGTGGTTTACCGACGTGATCTGGAAATGTGTATAGAAAGGATATATACCGGGTTATTTTACCAACAAATTTATTTGCGATGGAATAATTTTGGCGTCTACTCTTTTCAATTTCCCTATATATTCACCATCAATCTGGAAATGTGTTTTTCTCCGGGTTATAATCGTGGCTGATTTCGTTTGAAATACTTCCACTTTTTCCGGGTTGAATTTTTTATAGCTCAATAACATCTTACACAGTTCTATTACCGGAAATTTGCGAAGGATAACAATTTCAAACAAGCCATCATCCAGGTCGCCCTGCGGATTAACCAGTGCACCTGTACCATACTTACTGGCATTTGCAATTACAATCATGTAAGCTTTTGTATTTAAATTAAGATCGTCCGCAATAATATGTGCGTTCATTAATTTTTTTCTCCACAGTACTTTAATAACCATTCTTGCATATCCCCACATTCCTCGCAGCTTTCCTTCGTCAAAATATTTTATCAATTGTGCATTTAATCCAAAATCACTTAAGTGAAGACTTATATCATTATTTATTTTTATAACGTCACAGCATTTTATTTTCCCGTTTATAATTATGTCCAGTGCCTCTTCGGGAATTTCAGAGATCTGCAGCTCTTTGGCCATTCCATTTGCTGAGCCCGCAGGCAGAATGCCTAACGCAAGGTTTGAGCCCATCAGGTATCTAGTCAGCAGTTTTACAGTGCCGTCTCCCCCGACAGCCACAATTTTATTAATTTGTAGTTTTTTGATGATACCGTCCAATGACCCGGTATCATCTTTGCCCGTCAAAATATAAAATTCAATTGTGTGGGAAAGATTTTCAAAATATTGGCATATGGCTTTTTGCCAGTTGAACTTTTTCTTACCGCCCGACGCAGGATTGAGCACAAATAATATATTAAAGCTTGCAGAATCCATTTTATCTTTCAGTTACAGTTCGCAAATATTTAAAATTGAAATATAAAGAAACTTTCATTGCTTAAAAGATTAAAACAAAAAATACTTCGGCTGTTCAGGTTAAACCATCACCCGGTAATTAAAGTATACAATGGGTATGGCAATTCACAAAAAATAATAGTGTTCGGCCACGTATTAAAGTTGAGCCCGATGATGCGTAAAAGTTACCGTCACAATTGGATTGTGAATACTTTTTCAATGATTCGCCTATTTATGGTAAGGCCTTACAAGTCTGCAAAAATTTCTATGGAATGGCGTGGAAGATTATTGCAAACCCAAACACAGGATAATGGTTTTTTCAAATTTGAGTGGGCGCCTTTACTTACCCCTGAGCCGGGGTGGTACACCATTTCTGTAAAACTCGAGGAGAAAAAATATAAAGCACAGAAAATATACGGTACCGGTCGGATAAGCATTCCCTATGAATCAGCCTATGGCTTTGTGTCGGATATTGATGATACATTTTTGATATCTCATTCTTCACGGATACGGAAACGTTTATATGTGCTGTTTACAAAGAATGCCCGCAGCCGTAAACCTTTTGAAGGAGTAATAAAGCACTACCGGTTACTGGCTGCCACCGGCCAAACGGAAAATATTGAAAATCCTTTTTTTTATGTGTCAAGCAGCGAGTGGAATTTGTTTGATTTTATATGTGAATTCGCAAGAAAGAATGGCCTTCCAAAAGGTGTCTTTCTTTTAAATGAGCTAAAAAAAATTTCAGAAATATTAAAGACAGGTAAAAGTAAGCACGCCACAAAGTTTATTCGTATCGTAAGGGTAATTGAAGCATATCCGCATCTCCGGTTTATTTTATTTGGAGATGATTCACAGGAAGATCCAAATATTTATTCAGCGTTAACTGATCATTTTAAAGAGAAAATTTTTGCTGTTTATTTAAGAAGGGTTCATAAAAATAAACATAAGGAAGTACAAAACGTCGTAGATAAAATTCATGCAGCGGGTATTCATTGCTGTTATTTCACACATAGCGCAGAAGCAATTGCTCATTCACAAAGTATCGGTTTAATTACCATTCCTGAATAATCTACTTTGAAGAAGATTTATACTACCTAAAAATGTTGGTTCAATACCCTGGCTGAGTTCATAATTTCATATTCAACCGAAGCTGGAGCAGCTTATCCTCGTCTGAAAAGCCATAGGTGACTTCTAAAAACATTAAATTAAAAGGGGCGACTATTATTCCGCCGCCGTATCCTACATGCAGCGTATTAGATTCTTCGCCAGGCATCCAGACCCTGCCGTCGTCAACAAAACCAAGTAGCCCTACCGTACCTCCAAAGAGATAGCTTTTCACTTTACTAATAAATCTAAGCTCATTGCTGTTATAAAATGCCGTTTTGCCATAAAACCTTTGAAGTAGAAATCCACGAAGGTTTTGTCCTCCGCCAATTGAAGGATATTGGTAAAATTCAGGGTCTCCGTCAACGCTTTCGATGCCGCCCGACACCGCTAAAGAAAATTTGGAAACCAAAGGAAAATACAACTGTACAAGACCTCCATATTTCCAGAACGAACGACTGGTTTGTTGTACATTTTGCGTATAAGAAACGTTCGCTGCAATCGTGAACCCATTAACCGGAACAATTGGATCATCCAGTTTTGAAAAGGTGTAACCTGCAGTTGCTCCGGCAAAGTTCTTTATTTGAAAAACGTTTGAATCTATGGGTGCAATATTCTTGGCGGTGTACCGGCTTTCGTCATTGATAATTTTTATACTTTGGAAGAATCCATTTATTTCAAAATAACTATTTCCAGTTTTTTTATTTAATCCTACACTTGCATAACCTTCAGTTGTTCTCATCCTGTTAAAGTCCTTGTTTCGGGTGGTAAGCATACTTTCATTTCCCAGCCCATAGAAATTCGTCCAGCGCTCAAGATCATAATTCCCCAGCAACCCGAGATCCCATTTGCCAATTGTGTTCGGAAAAATTCCGCGATATGTAAAACTAAAGGCCCGCTGTGTTATTGAATAATGTGCACTGAGGTTCTGCTTAAAAGTATACGGTGATTTTTTCCAGGTATAATGTTCCCATCCGTAGCTGAGCCCCACATAAATTCGATCTCCATCGCTGTAAAATAGAGAGGGCTTAAAACCTCTTTTATCGTAAACAAAACTCCGATACACATATTTATGTATATCACTGTCACTTGAAATCTGTGTTCTTATTTTTGAATCAGCATGTATATAATCGTCCGGACCATCGTAAACAACAACTTTTGCTTTCCTCGGGGACGGTGAATTTATTGTGATTGAATCCTTATCATAACCTCCAATAATTCGTATTTTTATTCCATCATTTACTTGTCCCTCTAATGAGTAAATATCATTACCCGCGATACCAAATAATCTTACTTCTTTTGTTTCGGTTGTAATAAAAGTGCGGGAATAATATGGCTTACTTTCTTTTGCTCCTTCCTTATTTATGTTGTATACATTCACTGCTGTTTCATCATTATTCAACCTTGCTACATCAAAATAATCTGTTCCCTTTGTGCCAACTACTTCAACTCCTTTGGCTAAAAACAAATAATATTCTATTGCATACTCCAGTATGTGGTCACGTCTTGATTTGAGATCTGAGATAATTTTTTTGCCCGAGATTGCAAAAATTTCGGAAGGTAATTTTTTTACTGCAGCTTCAATAACGTTGTCAGTAAGTGAAGTCTGCAACTGCTTTGCAATATCTTCCCATTCTGATTTGGTTAACTCATTCATAAAAAGCCTGTCAAGTCCTCTTTCTTCATAAGTAAGAGTTTTTACGTTACTGATATGATCTTTGAAACTTTGAAAATAATTTAATCCTGAATAGAATATGGCAGTATTAAGTAACACGCCGCTATGTTTAAAATAGGCCTGGTCACGGTCTTGTGGAACAGGTACAAAAATATTCTTCTTTCCTTTTTTCCTTACGCCCCATTCCCATTGCTCTTCGTGCCTGTCCCAATCGCCTATAATCATATCAAAAAGCCGTGCTTTTAAAAAAGCGGCCTGGTCAACACGGTTTTCCGTTTCATCTTGCAGTTTTTTCATCACCTCATCTGTACCATAAAACTTATCAAAATTTCCAAGATTGTCTGCATTTTCCCAATCTCCTTTAATCCTTTGCTCAAAAAGATAAACATTGTTGCCAAGTTTATCATTAAAGCTATCGAGTGCTTCCTGCCGCGGTAAATAAACGTATTGAGGGTTGGTGTGATAAATGCCTGCAGCGTTTGCCATGACCGGAACGGTAACTGCTCCATAAGGATGTGACATAGATACTTCGTCATTAGCAATACCCTCAATGAAAGTCCCTCTGAAATTTTCCGGTAAAACCTTCCCAAGTCTTTTATCAACAGAGCGAAGTGTGTATTCTTTTCCTTCTTTGGTTTCAAGATGCAATGATGTGGTTTGATGTCCGCCTCCCTGTTCCGTTGCAATAAGGCCCCCCTTTGCGCTGTCTAATAAAAGAACGGGTAACTTTACACGAGTGCTCCATTCTTTTCGATAATTGCTGCCCCAAAGAAATCGATGCCATGAAGAGCGTTTATATTGCGGGCCAGCACTAATAGTTTTGAAATTGGGAATTGTGTCTTCTATTTCCTTTTTTTGCGCATGCGTTGTATCCGAAATGAAAAATGCCGTTAGCAGGAAAAGTAATTTGTATATAGACTTCATTTATTTCGTTTGATATTATACTAAAAACCCTGCCAGTGACCTTACTTTAGAATTTACACCCCTTAGTATTTTCACTTCTTACTGAGAAACATGAAAACTTATATTTGAAATTAAAAATTAATAAACAAATTTGTTACATAAGTTTTCGAAACTTAAAGAATTATTTGATCAGCAATTTAATTAAAATAATCACCTCTTTAATTTTTTTAATAATAATCGGCATATCAATAAAATTTGTGAAATGATGTAAAGTTTGCACAGAGAAATTGACAACAATTATACGTATACAGGATAAAATTTGATCTTCCTAATCTAAAAAATGAAACTATGTGGTGGATATATGCATTGCTTTCTGCACTTTTTGCAGCACTTACAGCCATTTTTGCCAAAGTAGGTATTAAAAATGTTGACACTGATTTAGCTACGGCAATACGAACTGTTGTGATCCTGGTTGTTGCCTGGGGAATAGCATTTTTCCGTGGCGGAGTTAATACAATGCAGACGCTTACAAAGCAAAATATTATTTTTCTTTGTTTATCCGGACTCGCCACAGGCTTATCATGGATATTTTATTTTAAAGCGTTGCAGCTTGGTAAGGTCTCGCAGGTAGCTCCCGTTGACAAAATGAGTGTGGCTATTGCAATTATACTTTCCGTGATATTTTTAGGAGAAACGCTTACGCCAAAGATAGCCTTAGGCGCAATCTTAATTATTGCCGGAACTGTTGTTCTTATTTTATAAAGAAAAATGCTCTGCACTTCATTTTGATCTCGCCGATATGTCGGATAGTTTACCAATTTTCAAAAAAAATATTTTTTATTAAATAAATTAATCGTAATATTGCGATTATATTATGGGAACAACAAAATCATATAGTTTTACCATTAAAGAGAATAAGCTTGCTAAATATGCAAAGGCGCTGGGACACCCCGCGAGAATCGCCATTTTAAAATTATTGACAAAAAGACAAGCTTGTATATGTGGCGACATAGTTGATGAATTGCCTCTTTCCCAAAGTACTGTTTCCCAACATTTGAAAGAATTAAAAGAAGCAGGTTTAATTAAAGGTGATATTGATGGTGCCAAAGTGTGTTATTGTATAGATGAGAAGGAATGGAATACTGCCCAATTATGGTTTAATCAGCTTTTCGATTCGTATGGTGGAAGTACTTGTTGCTGATTTTTAAAAACTGTCGCTTATTTGCTCAAAAAAATATTTAAATAAAAATAAAATGGAAACAGAAAACAATCTTAAAGAACTGGTAAAACAAAAATATTCTGAAATTGCTTTACAGGATAAAGAAACCAATCAATCCTCCTGCTGCGGTTCCGGATGCTGCAGTACGGAGGTATATAATATTATGTCAGAGAACTATAATGACCTTGAAGGTTATAATCCGGATGCAGACCTGGGATTGGGCTGTGGCTTACCAACTCAATTTGCAAAAATAAAAAAAGGTGATGTTGTAGTTGACCTGGGAAGCGGCGCAGGTAATGATGCTTTTATAGCACGGAATGAAACAGGTGAAACAGGAAAGATTATTGGCATTGACTTCACGCCTGCTATGATTCAAAGGGCGAGGAGCAATGCAGAAGTAAGAGGATTTAATAATGTGGAATTCCGGCAGGGAGATATTGAAAACATGCCGCTTACTTCAAATATCGCCGATGTAATTGTGAGCAACTGCGTGCTTAATCTGGTGCCCAATAAAGATGGTGTTATTAAAGAAATTTTCAGGGTATTAAAACCAGGGGGACACTTTAGCATTTCTGATATTGTTCTTGAAGGAGATCTGCCGCCTCATATACAGAATGCAGCTGAGATGTACGCCGGCTGCGTTTCAGGCGCAATTCAGAAGAAAATATATTTGGAATTGATTGAACAAAATGGTTTTAAAAATATCAACGTACAAAAGGAAAAGCCCATTATTATCCCTAATGATATTTTAAGTAATTACATGTCAGCGGAAGAAATAAAAATATTTAATCAATCCGGAACGGGCATTTTCAGTATTACAGTGTATGCCGAAAAGCCGGCTACGTGTTGTGAACCCGGTTGCTGCAATTAATATTATATGAAAAAAATATTGGTATTATGCACCGGTAATAGCTGCAGAAGCCAGATGGCAGAAGGATATTTAAAACATTATGCAAAAGATAAAGCAGAAGTATATTCTGCGGGAATTGAAACACATGGAGTAAATCCCAAAGCCATTGCTGTTATGAAAGAGGATGGAATTGACATTTCAAACAATACTTCCAATAATGTTGAAGAATACAGAAATAAAGATTTTGATTTTGTTATAACGGTATGTGATAATGCAAAAGAAAACTGCCCTTTTTTCCCTTCAAATGCGAAGATGTTTCACTACAATTTTGCTGACCCGGCAAAGGCTAAAGGGAGTGATAAAGAAATGATGAGAAAATTCAGGGAAGTGAGAGATAGTCTCAAAAATTACTGCAAAAGATTTGTTGCTGAAAATTTATAACGAGCCGATAAGACTAAAAACAGGCTATAAACTACCAGGTAATAAAGTACTAAAGCGATTTATTGTAATACTTTTTGCGGAGTATTTCATACTTCTCCCTGAGGTCCACAGAAAGCGAATCTATAGCGCCGTTATTAAACGTGGGAATAAATTTAACACGGGATGGATTTGAAAATTGAATTGTCTCGTCCCACTTATTTTTGAATTTTTGAGGAGCATCTTTCGTAAGTTCAAAAAATTGTTCTGTAAATTTTCTTTGTTGTTCTAATTCAAGCTTCATCATATTAAAATTAAAATTCGGGCTATTTGTGAAGATAGCTCAAAAGTACTCTCATCAGGCGAACTTTTAAGGGTCGGCATTTTTATATATAGGAGTTGGCGGTTTTTGATGAAATATCTGTTTCATCAAATTATATAAATCCTCATGCTTTTCTTTAAACAGGTCAGGTCTTTCAAAAAAATACTCTGAAACAACCGCAAAGAATTCGGCTCGGTTAGTTGCACCGTAAATATTAATGTCAGAATCTCCCTTTAAGATGGCCTGTATGTTTTCCGTCATCAATTCAAGCCACGGAATCGTGTATTGTCTGCTCAGTAAAGCCTCCGGTAAACCATCTACTGATCCATCTTCTTTATCAAGTAAATGTACAAATTCATGAATACCTGTGTTTTCCTTACCTGAGTTATTTTCAAATCCGTAACGCAATGCCGGTTTAGATAAAATCATTACACGTTGCAGTGCACCACTGCCCACCATACCTAAAGTATTCCTGTTATTATTATCGGTTAAAAATCTTTCTTTATTAAATGTATCAGGGTATAATAACACGTCACGCAAATTATAATACTTCCATTCAGGAAAACCAAAGATTGGAATAACACCACTCGCAGCCACTAAAAGCTTATCGATATCTTCTACAGTTGTACCAACACCATGAATGCGAACATAGCCTAGAAATTCCTTTATCTTATTTTCGAAGCGAATTTTTTCTTCATCGTTTTGCGAGCGGTAAAATGATACATGTTGTAGCAGTAACCCTTTGTAGTTAGCCGGCAAAGTAACATTCGTTGCAGGTTTTTTATAAATAACAACTACAACAATCATTATGATGATAACCAATAATACAATCAAAGCGCCCATATTTATTTAAATAATGAGCTGTAATTTATTTAGATACTATTACATTTACATCTAAAAAATTTTTTATTCTTATGATTACGACTTGTAAATATTCAATTGTATTTTTGCCTGGCGTTTTGCGTAATAAATATTACAACAGCTCAGACTGCGGGAAAAGTTATTGAGCAGGTAAATATTAAGAGTACTATTCTTAATAAAAATGTGGCGTACACTATATATCTTCCCCCGGATTATACCACATCGGAGAGAACTTACCCGGTAGTTTATTTGCTTCATGGATATACAGATGACAACACGGGTTGGTTGCAATTTGGTGAAATAAACCGCTACGCTGACAAAGCAATCGCAGAAGGCATCATTCCCCCCATGATAATTGTAATGCCCAATGCTGATTCCAGTTTTTATATTAATTCTTATGACGGCAAGGAAAAGTATGAAGATTTTTTTATTAAAGAATTTATGCCTTCCGTTGAAAAAACATACAGGATAAAAAGTCAAAAAAGATATCGTGGCGTTGCAGGGCTTTCAATGGGCGGGTATGGTACATTGATTTATGCCTTGAAGTATCCTGAATTGTTTGCTGCGGCAGCGCCATTGAGTGCCGCCGTACTTGATGATGAAGCAATAACCGCTATGCCTGATAAAAGTTATGAGCAAACTTTCGCACAATTCTTTGGCCGTGGCTTAAAAGGAAAAGAGCGTTTAAGCAAATCGTATTACGATAATTCTATTTTAAAATTGGTGGATACCAAATCCGCGGAGGATCTAAGTAAGGTACGCTATTGGATAGATTGCGGAGATGATGATTTTCTTACCAAAGGAAATTGCCTCTTGCATATTGCGCTCAGTGAAAAAAGAGTGCCACATGAATATCGTGTACGGGATGGCGCCCATAACTGGACTTATTGGCGTACGGGAATTACAGACGCATTAGGATTTATCGGAAAGAGTTTCAGCCAATATTGATAATATCTTCAATAAAATTATTTATTATAATATCTTCTGAAAGGCCGTAAGTACCTAACACCTTTTGAAGTTGAAAATCTTGTAGGGACTTGTTGCCAGCCGCCATTTTTATTTGTCCAGACTATAAAATGAAGATGCGCTAAAAAGGTATAGCCTGTTTTGCCGCTGAGCGCAATCAGTTGTCCCTGTTTAACCGTATCACCAATATTTACCAGTACACCATTGTGTTGCAGGTGCCAGTAGCCGGCCCTGGTTCCGTCATCGTGTTGAATCACTAAAAGATTTGCATCTTTTCGGAATTTTTTATTTCTGCCGCCTTTAGTGTTGTCTTCTACTACTCTTATCACCACACCACCCCTGGCGGCATACACCTGTGTACCTTTTTTCATTTTAAAATCCAGGGCCGCCCTGTTCTTATGCGAAAAACTACTAAAGTATCCCTGGATTAAAAGATGTGACGTTCCCTTTGCATAAGGCAGAGAATAAACATAGCTTGTATCTTCGGTAATTTTTCCTTTTTGCAGAAGTATCGCCGTTTTTCTAAAAGGGTCTTTACTTACACGGCAGCCTTCGAAAAATAAAAATGAAATAAAAAACAGGATGAATTGAGGAAGATTTATTGAATAGATGTATTGATATTTTTTGAATTTCATTTTAAGTAGTTTTCAGCATAGGGTAAAACCTGGGTCCGAAATTTTGTTTCAATTATAGATCATTCTATAAACTAAATAACTTTTATCTTTTATAAATTTAGCATATACTGTAACTGCTGTATTATCATTTATTAAATTAATTATGGATTCGCCGCATGGGTGGTATTTTCAGAAATATATTTCTTGATGAAAGTTTCTTCTTCCACGTAATCTTTCACTATGCAGTGAAAATTAAAAGGGAAAATAATTGTTGTGCTTAAAATGAAGGTGCTATTAATTTATCTTTATAAAATATGAAAGAGAATATACCTGCTCTTATGGAAAAAAGGTTTAAAAAGATCAATGAAATATACAAGCAAATAATCAACGGATTTGAAATTGAACCTATTCATGAATTCAGAACGGAAGTAAAAAAATTAAGGGCATTTCTTCGTCTTCTTAATGTGGAAATGAATGATAACAGGTTGAAAATTCCAAAGGGAATGAAATTGTTTTATGGTTACGCCGGCACGATTCGTAACCTGCAGCTGCAGGTAAAAGACATATATGCTTATGCTGGCGCTGAAAGAAATGCTGTTGTTGATACCTATGTTGAATATTTGAGTAAAATGGTAGAAAAATGGAAGCAAAACGCGGTTGACTTCAGCTATTCAAAAAAAGATTTCTGCGATGATGAAAAAAAGTTGCAAAAGAGACTGCCTGCCAAACTGAGAAAACCTTCAATCAAAAAATTTATTCGCAATAAAATAGATGAATTTGAAGTCCTTGTTAAAGAGTTGCCTGGTGAAGATATTTTACATAGCATTCGCAAACTATGGAAAGATATTTTATACAATTGGAAATTTATAAGACCGCATAAAAAAATGCTTCCTTCTTATTTTTCAAACAAGGAGAAAATAAAATCATTTACAGAATTATTGGGCGACTTCCTGGATAAACATACGAGCATTAATTTATTGGAAACGTATTGTAAGGACTCCGAAGAAAACGGCTCTTTTACACGGGACGATATAACCACATTACAGAAAATTGAATTAATCTTGAAAAAAGAAAAGCAGGATATTGCTCACAGAATATATTCGAGCCCCGTTTTACAACAAAAAATTTTGCTTCATGCACACCAGGTAGTTAATCCATATTTTGTGAAAGTATAGTTCTTTACTTCGCCTCCAAATTTATTTAATGCGTCTATTACTGCATGATGCGTATTGCCGGGACAATAAAATATCATGAAACCGCCACCGCCTGCTCCGCTTATTTTACCACCGGTTGCTCCCGCCTTTTTTGCTGCATCATAAATTTCTTCGATACGACTGTTACTTATATTATGTGCCATCTTGCGTTTTTGTTGAAACCCAAAATCAAGTATTTCCCCAAATTCATTTAACCGGCCTTTCAGCAATGCCTCTTTCATCATTCGTGCCTGTTCTTTTAACTGGTGCATTGCTTCTATACTTTCTTCATTTTTTTCATTTACATTTTTTACCTGCTCATTTATTATTCCTGCGCTTTCCCGACTATTAGCGGTGAAATAAAGAACAAGATTATTTTCAAGCTCATGCAAATATTCGCGATTTGATTCGCAAAGGATTAACGATCACTTTATCGTCCTCATAAAATTCCATAAAATTTACTCCCCCAAACATTGCGGCATATTGATCTTGCTTTCCGCCTGTGAGCTTGAGATCTTCACGTTCTATCTGGTAGGCATAGTGAGCAATATCATAATCACCAAAAGGAAGTTTTAGCATTTCAACAAATGCGCCGATAACGGCAACCACTAATGTAGAAGAAGTTCCAAGGCCGGAACCTGCAGGAGCATCAACAAACGTTGACAGCCTGAAGCCGTTTGTCGGTATTTTAAAATCTTTATGTATGCGATTGTAAACTCCCTTTAATAAATCAAGTGTTCCATCAATTGGTAATTCCGCTTCCCAATCAAAAGTTTGTTCTTCTTTTCTATCAAGCGCACGGACAATTATCTTATTTTCTTCAAGTGGCTCAATATTGGCATAAGCAAAAAGTGAAACAGTTGCATTTAATATGGCGCCACCATATTGATCGCTATAAGGGCTTACATCTGTGCCACCACCGGCAAGGCCTATACGCAAAGGAGCTTTACTTCGGTAAATCATATTTATTGATGTCGTAAGCAGGCTTTCGAAATAAATCAGACGGCTGCTTATTTTTTTCCTGTCAACCTTAAAATAGCCTGTACTATATTATTCCAGCTATATTTTTTTTTCTCTTCACGAAGATGAGGCAAAAAATAATTTTCACCTAATTGAAAGTATTCAAGAATTTTTTTTGCAATGTCATTAGCATTAGGCTCTGCAATAAGACCGACTTTTTTATCGGGCACGAGGGAAGGAAGTCCGCCGACATTTGTGACAATCATAGGTTTTTCAAAATGATAGGCGAGGGGAGTTACACCGCTTTGGGTTGCATTACGGTATGGTTGTACCACACAATCCGCAGCACATATATAATATTTTACCATGCTATCCTCTATAAACTTCGTATGTACAATAAGATTGTTCTTTATTTCCGGATCATTTAATAACTGAGTATAATTTCTTTCATCTTCATAAAACTCCCCTGCAATAAGCAACTTAATATTTTGTGCAGATGGATGCTGCTTCAAAATTTTCATGCTCTCCAATAAAATGTCCAGCCCTTTATATTTTCTTATAAAGCCAAAAAACAGAAGAACTTTATCATCGGGGTTGATATTTAATTTTTTTCTTGCTTCTTCCTTACTTATTTTTTCTCCAAAATTGTCATACAACGGATGTGGAACAAATTGGGATGGTTTTCCCTTTGCGAATTGATGTAAGTCCGCGAGGACCTTTTCACTCATTGTTATGAATCCGTCAATTGGTTTTAAAAAATATTTTGTAAAGGCTTTATCGCCCGGCCTTTTTTCGTGAGGGAAAATATTGTCTGCTATACAAATAATTTTTGTGTGACGATTTTTTTTTACCCTTCGTAAAATAGTGCCAAGACAAGGTCCCATAAACGGCAACCAATATCTTACAACTATGATATCAGGCAGCAAATTTTTTAACGTATTTCCGATCTTTATCCAGTTGAAAGGATTTATAGAATTTATTTTTACTTTAATAGAAAGCCCATCCGGAGCCGGTTCTGTTGAATACTGAGTTGTTCCCGGAAAAAGGAACGATGGATACTGATAAGAAAATGTATAGATAGTTGTATCAAGGCCTGCTTTCATAAATTCCCTGGCAAGTCGTTCGTCGTATGATGCAAGGCCTCCGCGTAAGGGATGAGCAGGGCCGATAATAATGACCGAGCCCTCATCCCAACCCCTCTCCGAAGGAGAGGGAACTAGTCCAACTAAAGTTTCATTAAACACAGGAAATTAAAATATTAACAGTCGTCTATGATATTATCGAAAATTTTCCGATTCTCCCATTGAGAATTTTTCACATTATCTTATCCTCGACCAAATAACTATTTCTTTCTGCACCGTTTCTTGAAACCAGTTCGCCAAGAAAACCTGCAAGAAATAATTGTGTACCTATTATCATAGCAAGAATAGCAAAAAAGAATAATGGCCTTTGCGTCATACCAGTTTTATCAAAAAACAATTTGGTAGTAACCAGGTAAATAAAAATTACAAACCCCGACAAAAAAAAGAAGGTACCCCATGATCCAAAAAAGTGCATTGGGTTTTTTCTGAATTTCCCTACAAACACTATCGATGCCAGGTCAAGAAAGCCATTTACAAAACGATTCCACCCAAATTTTGTAACACCATATTTCCTGGGGCGGTGCTCTACAGCTTTTTCGCCAAATTTTCTAAAGCCGGCCCACTTGGCAATTAATGGAATATAACGGTGCATTTCTCCATACACCTCTATATTTTTCACTACTTTGTTTGCATAGGCCTTTAATCCGCAATTAAAATCATGAAGATAAATTCCACTAACTTTTCTTGCAACAGCATTATAAAATTTAGAGGGAATATTTTTGGTTAATTTGTTATCGAACCTTTTTTTCTTCCATCCGCTTACAATATCAAACCCTTCTACTAAAATCATTTTTCTTAACTCAGGAATTTCATCGGGGCTGTCCTGTAAGTCTGCATCCATGGTAACAACAACTTCTCCTTTTGCAATTTTAAATCCTTCGTTTAGTGCGGCGCTCTTACCATAATTTCGTTGAAATTTTATCCCTTTTATATGGGGATTTTTATGACGAAGCTGTTGAATTACATTCCAGGAGTTATCTGTACTTCCATCATCTACCATAATTATTTCATAGTTGAAATAATTTCGCTCCATCACCTGCTTTATCCATGCTTCAAGTTCCGGCAAAGATTCAGCCTCATTGAGAAGGGGAATTACAATGGAAATATCCATTAGCTACCGATTTGATTTACGTCGTCCGCGATTTTACCTGGTTCCTTTTTAGTAATAGCGGCGCCAACTAATGACGCAAGTGCGCCGAAAATGAGATAACCAATTAATGTGCCGCCAATAAGGAATACCATAAAAAACTTCCTGGTCCATTCAAGTGCCTGCGTTATCTGCTCTTCCGTCATTTGATTTTTTTTATGCATGGCGGCCCGGGCCTGGTCTATAGCCTTATCTTTGAAATCGGGGAAAAGAGTAATAAAAATAACGACATAGATAATCATAATAGCAGTTACTAATGCTGCTACCTTAAAGCCGTGTGCAAAATAATTTCCAAAGGTGGAATTGTAATTTATTTGCTTGCCGTAAGAATATACTGACCATATTACACCGCCAATAAAGATTGCATAACCAATCCATTGAACGGGGCCATCCATCTGTATGTTGGCAAAATATGTAGTCAACGCAAGAATGATAAGGATTAGTCCAATCACTAACCCTTTCGTCGTGGTTGTTGTTACAGTTTGTTCCATAATATAAAGTTTAATTTATTTATTTACGATAAGCCCTCCGGACAAAAATAGTTTGTCTCCACTAATAATCCCAATCACTTTGCCTTTGAGGGTTTTTCCAATAAACGCATTGTTGCTGCTTTTTGAAAAGATATTTTTTTCTTCAAAAAGATATTTTTGACCGGGAACGAATAGTGTGAGGTTTGCTCGTGTTTTTATTTCTATCTGCGGTATTGAAATTTTGAAAACATTCCGGATATTTTCAGTTTGCATTTTTACAAAGTCTTCAGTTGCGATATTGCAAATGCCCGCTGCTCCAAATACGCTTTCCAATCCTTCCATTCCATTTTTTGCATACTCAAATTCACACACCTTATTATCCCAATCCTGGGGCTGATGGTGTGACGCAATAAAATCAACCGAGCCATTTTTTACTCCTTTTCTCAAAGCTTCCATGTCTTTTTTTGTTCTCAAAGGCGGGTTCACTTTAAGGTTGGTATCATAAGACATTAAATCATCTTCACAAAAAAATAAATGATAGGGCGTGACGGAACATGAGACATTCAGTTTTTCTTTTTTTGCACCGGCAATTAATTCAAGCGATTTTTTTGTTGAAACTCCGGTAAAATGAATTTTGGAGCCGGTATATCTTACCAATTCAATGTCTCTCGCTATCATTAGTTCTTCTGATAGGGCAGGCTTTCCCGCTAAACCAAGTTTTGTAGAAATTTCACCTTCATTCATAAGACCGTACGCACCGATGCTTTTATCATCAGGCAACTGAATAATCGTTGCATCTATTGCGAGAATATATTCCAATGCTTTTTGTAAAATTCCTGAAGATTGTACGGGATGTTTGCCATCGGAAAATGCAATGGCACCTGTGCTAAACATGTCATACATCTCACTCAGCTCTTTCCCTTCGGCATTTTTTGTAATAGCCCCGATGGGAAAAATTTGAACGGGCAACTCTTTGCTCTTTTGAACAAGATATTCTACCTGGCTTTTATTATACACAACAGGTTGTGTGTTGGGTATAAGCATTACCTGGGTGAAACCCCCGGCTGCAGCTGCATTTGCGCCGCTGACTACCGTTTCCTTAAACTCTTCACCGGGATCGCAAAAGTTGGCAAAGCAATCCATCCAGCCAATTGAAATATGCAGATCATCGATTTCTATAGTTGTATCCGCGGTTGCATTTACCGCGTTTTCGATTTCCGCAATCACACCATTTTCAATTAAAATATCCTGAAATTTTCCATGGAAAGGAGAGGAGGGTGAAACTACCTTTGCTCTTTTTATTAAAACCTTCATTAGGCTTATGAAAAAATTTGATTGCGCTAAGATAGGCGTAAAAAATAATAAATGGTTTCAATAAAAGTAAAGTGTCTGTTAGAGGTTGCGGGCAAGACGTGGTAAATACTACTTGTTAGTCTGCCGCAACTATAGTAAAATCCTTTTTAAGCTTTATGTCTTCGGAAGAAGCGCCTATTCTCACTTCAAATTCACCGGGCTCTACCGTCCAATTCATATTTCTGTCTAAAATTTCCAGGTCCGCAGGG
This sequence comes from uncultured Chitinophagaceae bacterium, assembly GCA_963798665.1. Lineage (GTDB taxonomy): Bacteria > Bacteroidota > Bacteroidia > Chitinophagales > Chitinophagaceae > Ginsengibacter. The sequence goes on from CAWCUN010000002.1 coordinate 382,001, forward strand.
TGCAGTGTGAAATGTAAAGTTTTGGTTTCGCCCGGATTTAACGAAACTCGTTCAAATCCTCTTAACTGCGATTCATACGTGGTAACACTGGCTACTTTGTCCTTTACGTACAATTGAACAATTTCATCTCCTTTTCTTGCACCGGTATTACTAACGTCAACGCTTACGTGGATATCGCCCTGTTGTTTTTGGGTAGTTGGATTTACCACAAGATTACCGTAATTAAATGTTGTATAGCTTAAGCCATAGCCAAAAGCATACAATGCGTTGTTTACACGTGTATTGCCATAACTGAAATCGCCTTTGCCCTGGTTAGCCTGTGAGCCCGGCTTGAAAGGAAAATTATATTCTATCTGCCCTGTGGTTTTTGGAAACGTGATAGAGAGTTTGCCGCCCGGATTATAATCCCCGAATAATGTTTCTGCTATTGCCTTGCCGCCATATTGATTGGGAAACCATGCTTCCAATATTGCGGATACATACTTGTTCGCCCAATTAATGGTTAGCGGCTGACCGTTAATCAATACCAAAACGAGCGGCTTGCCTGTAGCTTGTAAGGCTTCAAGTAATTGTTCCTGCCGACCCGGCAAATCCAGGCCAGAGCGTGATAATCCTTCGCCTACAGTAGTAACATCCTCTCCCAAAACAGCTATGATTACATCGTTTTGCTTTGCTTCGTTTACTGCTGCCGTTATAGATGCCTGCTCCTGGTTAGTAAGCTGAGTGTGAATAATCTCACTTTCCGGCCAGGTACTGTCAACAACTTCACATCCTTTTAAATAATTTATTTGAATATTTTTTGGCAGATAATTCCTGATTCCTTCCAAAACTGAAATAACAGGAACGTGGTTTGGGCCATAGCGGCTAATGGCATAGCTGGTTTCTGCCGCAAGCGGGCCGGTAACAAAAACTTTTTTCAGGCGGGCTTTATCTAAGGGTAAAGTATTGTTTATATTTTTTAATAAGACTAATGATTGCCTTTCCATTTCCATTACAAAATTTTCATGCTTGTCTGTGCCAACAATTTTGTCGGCAGCCTTTACATTCTTTACGTAAGGATTATCAAACAACCCCAGTCTGAATTTCACACGTAATACATTGGCTACACAGTTGTCTATAGTTTGCATGCTGATACTTCCTTCTTTTATTAATTCTCTTAGTGGTAAAATAAATGTCTTAGGTTGAGTAAAATTGGTTCTTACATTTAAACCTGCTTCAACCACCTGCCTCACTGCATCCTTGTAATTTTCGGCAACATGATGCTTTGTGAAAACATATTCTACTGCTTCACTATCACTTACGATATAACCCATAAATCCAAATTGCTGGCGCAACAACTGCGTCAAAAAATAATAGCTTGCAATTATGGGAACCCCGTCCCAGTCATTGTAACTTGCCATCACGCCCATTGGATGCGCCTGCTCTATCACTTTTTTAAAGGGATATAAAAACATTTCCTGTAACTCTCTTGGCGCCACATGAGGATCGGTTCTTGCGTTTCCATCACGGCCACCTTTGGGCACGCTGTAAACGGCGAAGTGCTTCAATGTAGAGGCGACGCCTTCACTTTGAATTCCATTTACCATTTGTATTCCCAGCTCTGAAATCAGGTAAGGATCTTCGCTATAAGTTTCTACAACCCTTCCCCAGCGTGGGTCGCGTGATACATCCAAAATAGGAGCATATATATTTGTATACCCTAATGCTTTTGCTTCCGCTCCCACTATATGACCTGCCTGCAGAACGAGGTCCCGGTTCCAGGTACTTCCAATACTAATGGGTGCAGGTAAAGGCGTTGCCCTGTCGTGATTAAGTCCATGTATGCCTTCGTTGGTAAAATCAACAGGTATTCCTAAACGGGTTTCTTCAACGAACCACTTTTGTATCTGGTTAATTGCTGTTGCATGGTTACTGTAGGGGTAAGTGAGATTGCTGGAGTAATATCTTGACGGGCCATTTACAACGCCGTTTAGTTGCTCATCAATGTTGGCAATTCCATCTTTCCATATTTCACTTTTCCATTCAAGTGTTGGCAGGCTGTCTTTTAAAACTCTTTTGTAGCCATATAAGGTTGCCATCTGGCAGGTTTTTTCATCCACATTCATTTGGGATAATAAATCAGTAACTCTTTTTTCAATTGGCTCGTTTGGATTTTCAAACACATCCATCTTTTCATTTTTATTGAAATCGATCCATCCGTCATGATAAATATTTTTTACCTGGGCATTTGATGTGGAACTGCTAAAAAAAGAGATAGAAAAAATAAAAATGCTGAAATAAATAAAATGGTGTACTCTATTTATCATGTTTTAATATTTTCAAGATAAGCGTTATCGATAAGTGCAGGTTATTTTAGGTGAGGCATGATGTCAAACTTATGAATTATATATTTTAATACTATTCGCAGGAAAAAATACCCAACACTTTTAAATGATATTAAATTAGCTAATCGCTCTCTTTTACCTCAGCTATAGCATCTAATAATCCATCAGTAAATGTATCTTCTGCAAGTTGCCAGAACATAATTCCGTTTAATTTATTTTTTATAACATATTCAGTTTTTAGCTTTATTGACGTTGTGTCATCATAAGTTGCTATCACTTTCCGGTCAATATTAAATGCATAGGGAGCCTGAGCGAGCGTATCCCAATATTGTACAAAACCGTTGTTCATATTAATGGTATCAGCAAAGCGGTTATATGATAAGCCATGGTAAAACTTTGCAGGCCGGTACAAACCATTATTAGTGGTATCTTCCACTTTAAACAATCTTGCATAGAAAGCAGCGCCTATGGCAATTTTTTCCGGTGGCACACCGGCAGCAATTAATTTTTTTACACCATTATCAACCGATTCATCCTGTTGCGGTGTAGAATACAAGGGTGTGTGATGACCAGAAACGTTGCTAAACCCGGATACTAGATCATAGCTCATTAAATTTATACGGTTGGCTAAGGGCATTACTTTTTTCCATTCAATAGATTTATCTATAAAAGATGTAAACCCTCCGGCAGCAAAGCTTATCTCCATTTTGTTGCCAAGTTTCTTCCTTAACTTTTTTACAAGGGTAGTAAAGTTGGATTTATCTTCAGGCTTGTAAGGATGACCCGGGAACCCGGAAATAGCAGGATATTCCCAATCGAGGTCGATCCCATCTGTTCCAAAATAATCACTTAATTGTTTAACGGTTTTAGCAAATATTCTTCTTCCACGCCTGGTTGAGAAAACGGGAGAACATGTTTCGCAACCACCCCATCCTCCAAGGGATAACATCACTTTCAATTGAGGATTTCTTTTTTTTAGGTTTACCATGCGGAGGATAGTCGCACTATCACGCGCATTTCTTACAGAAAGGCTGTCACCTTTCAAATGGCAAAAGCTAAATATAAGATGAGTTAGATTTTCTACTTCAAAACTATCAATCATTTCGGTTCTTCCTGCGTAGTAAGCGATAACGGCAAAATCTTTTTGTTTAGATTTCTCCTGTGCAATGCAGGATACAGTAGTAAGCGCAAACAATGATGAGGATACAAGGAAGCGAAGCATAACTATAACTTTTTAAAAATAATTTCAGTTAGATTCTTGAATACCGTTTGCCTGAAATTCTGTTCCTTTAATATGCCGGAAATAAAATAATGCATTCATCTCAATTCTTATACTTTTGAGCATTCAGGTTTTTATTTAAAATTTTACAAGAGTATGTTTTTATTTATTAAAAGAACAAAAATAAGAATGCGGATATTTTTATTTCTTATTTTATTTTTTTGTTGCCATGCGATTAGTGACGCACAAAATACGTCACCGAAATTTAAGGCCATTGCATTTTATACTGCAAGGAATGACCAGGCGCATATCAGTTTTGTGCATGAGGCAAATAACTGGTTTCCAAAAATGGCTGCTAAATATAATTTTAGCTATGATTCCACGAATGATTGGAACAATCTCAATCTCAAATTTCTTTCTCAATACCAGGTCGTAATTTTTTTAGATACCCGGCCGGATTCTTTACCACAAAGAGAAGCTTTTGAAAAATATATGGAAAATGGCGGAGGCTGGATGGGCTTTCATTTTGCAGGATTTGCATTAACACCGTCCGATTTTCCGCAGAACTGGAACTGGTACCATGAAAAATTTTTAGGAGTGGGACAGTATGTAAGCAATACCTGGAGGCCGGTATCTGCGATATTAAAAGTCGAGGATGCAAATCATCCAGTTGCAAAGGACTTACCTGAAACATTTTCATCTGCGCCAAGTGAATGGTATAGGTGGGAACACGATCTGCGAAAAAATCCATCAATAAAAATATTATTATCAATTGACTCTTCTAGTTTTCCACTTGGCACAGGTCCAAAGCAACATGAAATATGGCATAGTGGTTATTATCCCGTAGTGTGGACTAACACAAACTACAGAATGATCTATTTTAATATGGGTCATAATGATATCGACTATGAACACAGATTTGACACTACTAATAAAACATTATCATATACGTTTAACAATGAAATTCAAAACAAGCTAATCGTTAATGCGCTTCTATGGATAGGAGGCAATGGAGAATGATAGTAGAAACTTTTGTACTAATATAAATGAAAAAAGCAACCCTATTTTGGGTTGCTCTTTTCCGGATATTAAGAAATTCTAATAAGGGTTGGTGATAAATTCAATTAACTAAATAAACCACCTTTTTTTAATTCACGAGTTCCTTCACCAATTAAAAATCCATTTTGATAAATTTCAATTGTATAATTTCCTTGCTGAAAATTGCTTCCTGGCTCAAAAGAGAACTTAACGTTTTTCTTTTTGGCAGTTTCAATATCCACAGGCAATTTAGCAGTAAATGCTTTATCACCATCTTCACGTGTTGTGAAAGTTCCTGAGTTTAAAGCCTGGGTGGAGATAGGTTTACCGTCGGGGCCAATTACACATACAAATACATCAGTCATGCCTGGTTGGGCTATACGGTTATTTACATCAAATGATATTACTAATTTGTCTACACGCTTTGCTGTTGTGGTAACTTTTTCCTTTCCACTACCTTTTACATTAATGGGTGTTATATCAATATTAGAAGCATTTAAAGTTGATGCCACGTCCACCTTTTGTACAAGACTATCCTTTGTAGCGGTTGTAGCTGTAAGGTTTTGAGTCAGAGTTTCCTTTTCCTGGGTTAATGTTGCTTTATCCTGGGTTAAAGTTTCATTGTCCTGTGTCAATTGTGCAATCTGCGCTTGCATACCCGAAATTTGATCGTTAAGGCTTGCAATAAGTTTATTTGCCCTGGCAAGTTCTGCGGCAGTCGCATTTTTCTTATTTAATATGCTGCGGATTTCAGCTTTTGTTTTAGCGATCTCTTTATTTCCTTCGCTTAATTTATTTTGCAAATTCGTATTAAGGGTTGACATAGAATCCAGCCTGGATAAGGAGGCGTCAAAGTTCCTTTGTATTTCACTTTTTTGATCAGTTACAGTAGCTATTTCTGTTTGCTGATGTTCAATTTTAGCTCCTGTGCTGTTCTTATCAAAAATGTAAAAACCTGCGAGGCACACAAGGGCCACAGATAAAATCCCGATGACAAGATTTTTATAACTTTTACGAGGTTCCTCGTTTTCCGGCGTTGCCGATGGATAATTTGAATTACTCATGATTGCGAATTTTTGTTAGAAAATGATTTTGGTTTTTTATTAGTTGTTTAAAAAAAATAAACCCGGTTCATACTTATAGTTCAAACAGGGTTTTCTTTAGTTATACACACTTACTTTCCATAATCGTGCCATTTTTGTTTTGAGCGATGTGTGAATGTGTTATTAAAAAATATATAGTTTGTAATTGTATTGATTCTTAACCACTGATGAAAAAATAAAAACACGTTAAACCAGGTGTAGGTTCATTTGTAAAAACCTGCTTTCTCCTTAATTGTATGGTAGGGTGCTACCTGCTAAAGTTTAAATTTAAACCGGTTGCGGGCGGTTTTAATTATCGAATCATGTGAAGTAATGTAAGTAACTCCTGGTATGTCAACAATTTTTTGCTACCGGAAAGTACCTATGGATCATAAAGGAGCATTTCAATTTTATTGATGCAAATTTTTATAGAAGTAATAGCTGATATCCGTCAGTTAACTTTGGCGGGATTGTAAAAGAGATAATGTTTTTGCAAAATCCCTTTAACCTGAAATAAGAGATTATTACTTATTTACTAAAATTAAGAGGCACATTTACTTTAAAGCTAAAATTTCTTCCCATATTATAAATACCATGGTACGGCCTCGGATCATCAGGATAATCTTCAAAATATTTAAGCCTGTTTAAATGCGATTGATAAGCAACATCAAATAAATTATTCCCCAACAATTCAAAGGTAAAAAGCGTTTGACCTTTACTGTTAATCACATCTGCACCTACGCCCGCGTTGAATAAATGATAACCTGGTGTTGGGGTTTCTGTGTCAAATTCGAGATATGCCCTGTTCTGGGGAGCATAGTATTCAAACTGGGCCTTAACGAAAGCATTTACTACAGACGGGGTCACTTTTTTAATGTTGGCACGTAATTCAGAAAACGTATGCAGTGGCGGAATGAACGGAAGATATTTCGCACTGTCAGAAATTTTGGTTTGGCCATCTACACCCTCATTATTTCCATATGTTAATGATAAAGAATTTTCAAAATGTAGCCAGTCCAAAGGATGCGGATGGATGTCAATAGACAATTCACCTCCATACAAATGCGCTTTTGCAGCCCGGAACTGGAAAGTATCAATTATTGTATTTTGACCAGAGCTGCTGGATACTTTTTCATTGTAGATATAATTGCTGATATTGTTGTTAAAAATGCTTGCGTCAATTGTAACATGTTGTGAGTTATAATTTACGCCGATGTCTTCCTGCCAGTTAAATTCAGGTTTAAAATTAAGATTGCCTTTTTGAAAGCTATTGGTTCCCGGGTGAATACCATTAGCAGAAATCTCCGAAATGTTAGGCGCCCTGTATCCCCTTCCGATATTGAGTTTCCCCGTAAATTTATTTGAAAACCGATAAGACAGACCCAGGCTTCCGCTTGCGCCTGAAAAAGTATGTTTATAGTCATAAAAAGGATTATCCGCACCAACAGTATCAGCACCATAAACGGGCTTATCAAAACCAGTAATGGGATCAGGTTTTGTAAAAAGGGCCTTGTTATTAAATTGCCTTACATCATACCGGATACCACCGGCGAGTTCAAGTTTATCAATTGATTTTTTTATGAAAAAGAATGGTCCCATATCAAACTGGTTGTAAGAAGGTATAATAAATTCTGTTCCTTTTTCAACTTTATTGGTTTGGTACATTCCATTAACACCTCCCGTTATACTCCATCCATTTTTTTCAGGGAAATAATATTTCACATCATACGTGAAGGTGTTTAAAGTAAGATATAATCCAGCAACGGGTATTTGCGGATGACTAAATTCCTGCCGTATGCTTTTTTGGTAAGCGAGATTAACTCCCAGTCTCGAAGCACCCAAAATAAAGTTGTTAGCACTATAGACTCGATAATGTTGTATACGTTGATGGAGAGCACCTATTTTATAAGATTTTAATTCTGCATCCGAAACTATTGGACGTATCGTATCTTCTTCTGTAATTTGTTTGGTAAATTTTCTTGATGCCGAATCCCTGCTGCCATCCGGTATTTCCTGCAAATCATTAAAGGTGGAAAACCCTAAATGTGAATAACCCCATGAACGGTTAAGTCCGATAAGTCCGCTGAAATCTGTTTCCTTAAAACCAGTGTTGTACACCCGGCCATCAATACTATTGCGATAATTGGTTGCAGCTTTATAAGAACCTCTTGCCATCCATGAAAATGAATTCTTACTTCCGGCAAACATTGCAGAACCAGAGTATAAGCCATTGTTGGTTTGATACTCTCCTGAAACATTTCCAATTGTCTTTCCTTCGGCAGGAGGATTAGGAGGTAACAAATTTACAACACCGGCCATCGCATCTGATCCATATATAAGGCTTGCAGGTCCTTTTACTATCTCAACTTTGTCAACTGTATTCTGATCAACTTCAATCCCATGCTCATCTCCCCATTGCTGTCCTTCCTGTCTCACGCCATCGTATAAAGTAAGGATGCGGTTAAAGCCTAATCCTCTTATGAAAGGCTTGGAAACATTGGGGCCTGTTGTGACAGCGTTAATGCCCGGTACTTTTGCAATAGCATCAATAATATTTGTGCTTAAATTTTGTTGCAAATATTTTTTATTTATTGAAACGATAGGTATTGGATTTCTTTTGATGGTAGTAGCTTTAGAAGTGCCGGTAACTACAATCTCATTTTCTTCGATTATGGAAATCTCCAATATAAAATCTGTCGTAGTGTTTTCATTTAGTGAAATCCTCTTTATATTATTTTTATAACCCACAAAACCCGCCTGTACTAAATAATTGCCGGCCGGAATATTGTGTAAAATATAATTGCCGGAGGCATCGGTAGTAGTGCCAGTTTTTAAATCGGGTATATATATACTGGCTCCTTCTAAAGGAGATCCTGTGGTAGCGGCCGTTACCTTTCCTGAAAGCGTAACCTTTGTAATAATATTTTTTCGAAAATTATTTTGTGCGGATGCCCGGTTAAAAAAAATAATGGATAGTAAAGCCAGTAAATAAATCTTTTTCATTAGTTGATTTTTAAAATTTTAGATGCACCGATTGACTTCATTGATAGAGAAGTTTTCGGTTGGTGAATTATGCAGCTAAATTTTAAAAGGCGGTCCCCGAAGATTTGAATGAAAATGAAAAAAGGAAATTAATGCAGGATGGTAAGCAGAAATGTATCTGCAGAATGAAGGAATATTTACCATTACAAAACTTCCTGCGCTTGTGAAATGTGATTCAGCAACGAAATCATCGCAGCTACATGTGAAGCCCGCTTTGGTTAATTGTTGTGTTTTACCATCAGGGATTTTCGCTGTGCTGTCTTTGTGATTTGCAAACCAATTGTGGAGTGTTCTTTTAGGAGTAATGCCGATTGTAAAAACAACAAGTAACAGGATAGAACCTATGTTTTTAAACCGGGACTTATGTTTAAAAAAATTTTTCATTTTTATTTCCCAAAATGGAGATGCAATTATTTGTTGCCACTAGATTTTTAACTTATTGGAAAATGTAACAATGTTGCAAATGTATGCTAATTAATAAAAATAAAAGGAGTAGGTTTATTATTTTATTATTAAACCTGTGATAATTGATATTGCGATACTTAATAAAGTTCCTATTACGAGATACTCTGTTTTAATTTCCGGCCTGTCTTTTTCATTAAAGCGTATGATGCCTTTTGCAGCTACTAATAGACCTATTGCAGAATATTGGTTATTTAAAACAAAGATTAGTATGATTATTCTTTCTGCAATGCCGATCCACTTTCCTGCGTTTTCGAGGCTTTCGGCATCTGCAATATTTTCTCTCCAGTGCTTTGTCATTTTGCCAATCAAAATTCCCGAGGGCATGGTTAAGAAAATAACTGCCGTGGCTATTTTCCAGAAGGCTGTATCTGTACTTATTTCATTCCATTTTGTTACAATATCTATCCGGCTAAAAAAAAGAAAGAGCCAGCAACATGCTATAACAATTAAGTGGAGTACCTGGTCGGTAATAAAATAAAAAAGGTTCTCTTTCCGGTATGATTTCCATCCGTCAATCAGGATGTGAGAAACTAATATTATTAATGCGACGCCCCAATATTGCCATCCTATAAATATCCACGCCGCTATTGCAGTTACCACTCCATGTATATACAGGTGAGGGGAAGCGAAATGTTTTTCTTTTCTTGTTTGAATCCATTTATTTGGCTGCAGAATAAAGTCAGTCAATAAATGAGACAATATTAATTTAATTAGCCAAAGCGATGCTGTCATAATTATTTTAACTGGTCAATAAAAAGTTGATAGTCTTCTATTAAATTATTTATTTCGATCCACCGTGCCGACTGCGCATGTTTATTAATTGTTGGCTGGGACTTTTTTAAGCGCTTCGCAGCTTCCACCTGGTTACGATCCATCAATAACTCAAAAACTACTGCAGCTTGTTTTGAGGTTAATAGTGCAAACAACGAATCGGCGTAGTTTGCAATTATCTTTAATCCTAAATTAAGTGATTCATTTGCTGATTGTATTTTTAATCTTTTACCAGATTTACTCATTTCATCAAATGTTCTGCCGGAAAGTAAAAATGCTTCTCCCTTTGCAGTTTTTAATTCTTTAAACGGGGTGGTAATATCTCCGATTCCAATACTTGCTCTTATGTCTGCAAATGGTGAAGAGAAGCCCGAGGAAATCCTTTTTGCTGCAGCCCGTGCCTGTAATACTATTTTTAATGCCTGGTTAGGCTCTGGCATATACACCTGAAAGCTGTCTCCGCGATAAAACTCAAACTTATATGATTTTAATATGAGAGATAAATCCTTTATCAGCGTCTTTTCTTCCGCTTTTTTGAGCCGGGTTGAATTTACTATATCTCCCGTGATTACTGCAGCCATTAAAGCAAGGTTTACAACAAATATAGATTAATTATACTAATTTTTTAAATTATAGCCTTAATAGGCGATTTTATTAAATTATAGCCTCGAAATGTTATAAGCATTGGGATTATTACAACTTCCCCCGGTAATTGATATTTTAAAAATAAATTTGCGAAAAATAAAAAATGGATAAACAAGTGCTTTTTAATGATACGGAAAAGATGCTGACCCGGTTAGGGTTTACAATTGCGCAAAAGGATATGGGCAGGCCATGGGGTGGATTTTTTGTGATTGATGAAAATCAGGCCATAAATTTTGCTGATCAATATTTTCCCGGTGAAAATATTGATGAACTAAAAATCACGCAAAAGCTTAGCCCTAAAATATTAATGGTTGCACCACATATGCGTTTAAGCTGGCAATACCATCATCGCCGTGCGGAAATATGGAAATGTATTCAAGGCCCCGTAGCAGTTATAACCAGTGAAACAAATACAGAGCAACAGCAACATACATTACAGATTGGTGATATCATAAAATTAAAGCAGGGAGAAAGGCATCGGCTGATAGGCCTTAATGATTGGGGAATAGTTGCAGAAATATGGCAACATACCGATCCTTCAAATCCAAGTAATGAAGATGATATTGTGCGTATTCAGGATGATTTCAGCAGGAAATGAATATATATAATAAGAAAATGTAAACCTCAATTTCTGATAACTACCTGATTGTTTTTCGCTGACCTAAAAAAATTGCCCTGGCAGATTTTCTGCGAACGTAAGGCTCGGGGATAATATTACCAGGGCAATTAAAAAGGTGTTTTTTCAAAGGGCCGTTAGGGTCAGTGTTTCACGGGTTAGTAACAGAGGCAGATGGTAAGCCATTTTCGAAATCCTGTGGCGGGTGTCATTGTAAGTTTTAAAAGCATAAAGCTATTCTGATGTTTTAAATATTCATGAAGGGTTTTATATTCAATTTAATTGTTGTTTTGATATACTGTTAAGTATGTGGTCGGGATCAAAAGATCTATCCATGAAATATCCCGAGCTGAATGTTCTGCAAAGGCTCAGATAGTAGGCCTCTGAATTATTGGTTATCATTCCCCTGTTTATTTCCGGATTGTCATAAATACTTTTGCTCATAAGTTCAATAGCTTTTTTGCGGGACAGTTTCAGGTTAAACATTACCATCTCCGGATAGGCTATATTTAATAATGATATGGGTTGGTGATAGCCTGATGCGTCCAGGATATAATCCAGGTTGTTATTATTAAGTTCAGTTGTAAGGGTGTACAATATTTCAGGAAATTTGTCAATAACGGCGATAAACTTTTTATGATTTCTCATCCGGGGTATTTTATGTATAAAGAAATGCCTAATTGAGTCTAAAAGAAATAGAGCTATCAATCAAATTAAAGTAATACTATTCCAAAAAACTATGTAGAACAATTACGACATTTTTGAATGGAATGATTATTAGAATTGGATTATTTCTCTTATTCTCTATTTAATCCGATAAATTAGCAGAACCGAATTTTATTGAACAGAAACATAGGTGAGTATTTTTAAAAATCATTGTTAATTTGCAAAAGAAATCACTTAAAGAATATCGCTCCAAAGTAATGTTACCATTCCATTTTAATAATACTCCTGTTAACTGGTTTTATAGTTGAGCGAATTCTTAATTATGAATGAATGAATTCAAAGCAACCTTTTATGCGGATCTAACGAATTATCCAAATGCGGATTAAATCAGTAAAATGCGCAACTCAAAATCAGGATAAATGGAACAAAAAAAATCTGAAAAGATGTTTCGGCAACTGATAGAATCGGCACCTGATGCAATGATAGTAGTTGATAAAGATGGCGTCATTCAAATGGTCAATAGACAAACCGAGGCACTTTTTAATTATGAGCGTAAAGAAATAATTGGACAGTCGCTGGAAAAATTGATGCCTGCAGGTATTGATACAAGACAAAAAGGTTATGTTGAAATCAATGCTTTCACGAAGATTGGAAGTTTCCCGGCAGAAATTAATTTCGCCGAAACTAAGATTGAAAAAGACATCCTTACTATTATTTCTGTTCGGGATATCTCGCAACGTAAAAGCGCAGAGAGGAAGCTTACAAAAAGTGAAAAGGATTTCGAATTGCTGGTGACTAGTGTAAAGGATTATTCAATTTTTTTGATAGATACGACGGGGAATGTGGCCAGTTGGAACAGTGGTGCAGAAAACATTAAAGGATATACCGCAGAAGAAATTATCGGCAAGCCTATGGATATTTTTTATACCGCGGAAGAGGTAAAAAAAGGAGAACCCAAAAACAATTTAAGAAAAGCACGGGAGAAAGGGCATTTTGAAACTGAAGGGTGGCGATTACGGAAAGATGGTTCTGCATTTTATGCTGATGTAACTTTTACGGCTCTCATAGACAACGAAGGTAACCTATACGGTTATGCGAAAGTTACCAGGGACATCACAGAACAAAGAAGGGCTGAAGAACATATGCGTTTTCTTGCCAGTATCGCTGACAATATCCAGGACCCGATCATTTCAACTGATATTAATTTAAATATAACTAACTGGAACACGGCAGCCGAAAACTTGCTGGAATGGAAAAGTGAAGAAGTTATTGGAAAAAGTACAGCTGAAATCTTAAAAATCATTTACCCATATGAGACAGGGGAACAAATTCTTCAGGCATATTATGAAAATGATTTTTGGCAGGGAGAAGTAATTTACTATACAAAATCAGGAAAAGCATTGGATGTATTGGCTACCGTTTCGCATCTGAAAGACGCTGAAGGCAATATCACGGGTAATCTCACCTTAGTAAGAAATATAACCAATCGGAAAAAAGCAGAAAGGGCATTGAGTAAATTAAATGCTGAATTGGAAGAAAGGGTTAAGGAACGTACTGAACAAGTATCTAAAAGTGAAAAGCGTTTTAAAGCTCTTGTTGAAAACAATGACGGCATCATAACCCTGATGGACGAGAACTTTGAAACTATTTATCGCAGTCCTTCTTCAGAGCGAATAACCGGGTGGTCCTCCGAAGAAAGAAAAGTTGTAGGTACTTATGAACAAAATCATCCTGACGATGCAGCATATCTCGCGGAGATCATGAAAAATGTAAGTGAAAATCCCGGCAAGCCCTTTGACATTACAATAAGGACAAAACATAAATTGGGACATTATTTATGGCTGGAAGGAGTGATTACAAATATGATCAATGATCCAAGTGTAGGCGCAATAGTAACTAACCTGAGGGATATCACAATACAAAAAGCGGCCGTGGAAGCACTCGGCAAAAGTGAAAAATTATATCGAAGCCTTTTTGAAAATATGCTTCATGGATTTGCATATTGTGAAGCCATCCGCGAGAAGGGGCAATTGAAAGATTACATTTATCTTGCTGTTAATAACCAATACGAATCACTTACCGGTTTAAAAAATATTACCGGGAAAAAAATATCAGACATTATGCCTGGTTTACTTGAATCAGATCCGGAATATGCAGAAACTATAAACAGGGTGGTGTCAACAGGAAGACCCGAAAAATTTGAAACGTACGTTAAGCCTTTTAACAAGTGGCTTTCAATAGCATTATACAGTCCGGCCAGGGAACATTTTGTAGGCCTAATAAATAATATTACAGAACAGAAACTGGCAGAAAAGAAAATAAAAAAAATAAATACTGAACTTGAGGAACGGGTAATAAAGCGCACTGAACAATTGAGAAGATCTAATGAAGAACTGGAAGCATTTTCATATTCTGTTTCACATGATTTAAGGGCACCATTGAGAGCTATTATTGGTTTTACGGCTATGCTGGAAGAAGATTATCTGGATAAATTTGACGAAGAAGCAAAAAGAATTACCAGCGTAATCAAAAGCAATACCATAAAGATGGGACAGCTTATTGATGATTTGCTTTCATTTTCACGTATGGGCAGGCAGGACATATTGAAATCTAATATCGATGCAGGCGAATTGATAAAAGAAATAATAGCAGACCTGAACACTAAAGATAATAATATCAAAAGAGTTGACTGGACAATACATCCTTTACCTCTTATTAAAGCAGATATTAATACCATCCGGCAGGTTTGGATCAATCTTATTTCTAATGCGATAAAATATTCATCAAATGTGAGCAAACCTAAAATTGAAATCGGCTCGTTTAGTGAGAATGGTGCAGTTGTATTTTCTATCAGGGATAATGGAATAGGATTCGATGAAAGATATAAGAATAAATTATTCAAGGTTTTTCAACGCCTTCATACTACTGCGGAATTTGAAGGAACAGGAATTGGCCTGGCCATAGTTGATAAAATAGTTTCTAAACACGGAGGCAAGGTTTGGGCCGAAGCGAAAGTAAATGAAGGTGCCTGCTTTTATTTTTCAATTCCAAACAACGACAGGTTAGAAGAAGATATTTAATTTCACAGAAAATTTAATTATATGAATCAATCTGTTGAGATATTGCTTGTAGAGGATAACGTAAATGATGCGGAGCTAACTATACGGGAATTAAAAAAGCATCATCTTGCAAATAATTTATTTCATGTAAGTGATGGTGAAGAAGCTCTTGATTTTATTTTTGCAACAGGTAAATTTGAAACCTCGAACAATTTAAATTATTTGCCCAAATTGATTTTACTTGATATACAAATGCCAAAAGTAAACGGAATTGAAGTATTGGAAAAAATCAGATCTGATGAGCGAACAAAAAGTACACCTGTTGTAATGCTTACTTCTTCAAATGAAGACCCGGACATTAAAAGGTGTTATCTTCTAGGCGCCAACAGCTACATTGTAAAACCGGTAAATTTTGATTCATTTGCTGAGGTAATAAAAACTATCGGATTTTACTGGTTATTATTAAATCAACCTCCTGTTAATTAAAACAGATGGCAAAAACATTAAAAATATTAATTCTGGAAGATAGTACGGCTGATGCGGAAATTACACGGCGATTGCTGATAAAAGAAAAACCAAACACGGAAATCAGGCTGGCAACAAATAAAGAAACGTACTTACAATTGTTAAAGGAATTTCAACCCGACATTATTTTATCCGATCATTCCCTGCCGCAATTCAATTCAACGGATGCACTTTTCATTTCCCAACAACTTTATCCTGATATTCCATTTATTATGGTTACGGGAACAGTGTCAGAAGAATTTGCTGCCGACATTATAAAACTTGGAGCCGACGATTATATTCTTAAAGACAGGCTCAACCGGCTGCCTTCAGCTATCGATACCGCTTTAAAACAAAGAATAGCAGAAAAGGAAAAGCAAGAGGCAAAACTAAAGATTATAGAATCTGAAACCAATCTAAGGGCAATTTTTGAAAATACTTCGGAAGGATTTTTATTGCTGGATAGTAATGGAATTGCGAAGGCCTTTAATAACAAGGCGACAGAATATCCTTTTTTTATCAGGGCCCAACCAGTAAAAATTGGCAGACCGCTTTTGGACTTTATCGATGAACCGCAAAAATCTTTTTTTAGGGAAATTATTTTAAAAGTACTGAACGGGGAAAGTGTGCATTATGAACGTTCTTATGATACAGGGAATGACGAGATAAAGTGGATAGACTTTACTGTAATGCCAGTTAATGAGATCGATAAAACAAGTGGTGTTTGTATTACAGGCCGCGACATTACGCAACGCAAAAAAGCGGAGGAAACTTTAAAGTCACTACTGGAACAAATATCCCATCAAAAAATACAAGAGCAGAAAAAAATAACCAGGGCCATTTTAAAAGCGCAGGAGAGTGAAAGAAATTACATTGGCCAGGAACTGCATGATAATATAAACCAAATATTGGCCGCCACGAAGCTACACCTGGATATTGCAGTGAAGAATAATGAAGAATTGAAAAAAAAGATTCAATATCCCCGGGAATTAATAAATGATGCAATAAGTGAAATACGAAGGTTAAGTACTACCCAGGTGACTCCTACAAAAGATATCAACCTGGAGGAGCTTATTAAAAAGCTGATTGTTGTGCTGCAAACAAATACAGCTATAAAAACAAAATTTGTTTTTGATTTGGCAAACCAAAAGCCTGACGACGAGCTAAAATTGAACATATACAGAATTGTCCAGGAGCAGATAAATAATATCATAAAACATGCGGCTCCCCGGAATGTTTATATTTCACTGGAGGCTTCGGACGGCGCCATCCAAATAGAAATTGTAGATGACGGGAGAGGTTTTGATACAACCAAAAAGAGGAAAGGGATTGGAATATCAAATATCATCAACAGGGTTGAATCTTTCAACGGAAAAATAGAAATAAATAGCTCGCCCGGCAAAGGGTGCAAAATATACGTCTCCATCCCTTCATAAAATCTAATAAAAAATCGGCTTTAAAATTATTTTAGAATTAATTTTATGTCTCTCAATGATTATACAAAAAGATGTTGATATAAATACAGCTACGAGTTATAAATAGCTGAATGAGGTATTAATCCATTTGAACATTGTCCACCCAATAATTTTTTTCTTAAGTTCAAATTGAAACCTTATGTTGAAAATTTTAATAGCAGACGATCATTCTCTTATTCGCAAAGGATTAAAACAAATATTGCTGGAAGAATATCCCTCTGCGTTTATAGAAGAAGTAGGTGATGCAGAATCTGTTTTTAAAAAAGCAATTTCCAGCAAATGGGATATTATCATATGTGATATTTCTATGCCCGGAAGAAGCGGCCTGGATGTGGTGCATCACGTAAAGAAGAACTATCCCAAATTGCCTGTGTTAATTCTTTCGTTTCATCCCGAAGAACAATATGCGATCCGGGTATTGAAAGCGGGGGCGGCAGGCTATCTAAGTAAGGAATCTGCTACAGACGAATTAGTAAAGGCTGTGCAGAAAATATTACAGGGCCGCAAATATATTTCTCACACCGTGGCTGAAAAAATGATTGACCAGATGGATAATGATGGTGATAATAAACCTCACGAAATATTATCGAATCGTGAATTTCATGTTTTCCGTTTGATAGCAGAGGGAAAAAGTGTTTCGGAAATTGCCGAATCACTTTCATTAAGCGTAACTACGGTAAGCACTTACAGATCCCGTATTCTTGCCAAAATGAATATGAAAACAAATGCCGCACTCACCAGGTATGCCTTGGAAAATAGATTAATGTAAGATTTTGAACTCGCTAAAATTTTTTTGGATGATAAACAGGTGCAATCGTATTTTTTTGTAATAAATGATATTGTGGTGCAGAAGAATGTGCTTTAAAAACTCATTGAAAATTATTTTTCAGTAATCCTGCTAATTATTTTTGTTGTTTTGTTTTTCGCGTAATGCCATAGCAGCCCCCAAGGCTGAGGCTTGCGATGAAAATCCTGTAACTATCCGGGTTGAAGGAAAAGCGTTTGCCAGCAATTGCATGTAAATTGGATTATTACTGAAACCGCCATCCACAAAAATCTTTTTTATTTCTTTTCCATCTAATACAAGCCGGATACTCTCCACCTGCTGCAGTATTATGTTTTGTATTAAATAATGATATGCTTCCTCATAATTTTCGTAATTCTCATAATTCATCTCATTGAATGTTTGTATTGGATGTGAGCCGGATAATATTTTTTGAAATGATGGTTTGTTATTCAATAAGCTTGCATTATATTTTACTGTTTCATAATAATTAAAGTCTTTATTAAAATGTGTTGCCAGTTTTTTTACTTGCTTTTCGTGTTCAAATCCTGCAAATAATCTTGATGCTTTTACGGGTTTGCCTTCGGTGGTTAAATAACATAAACAATCTTGTTCAAGTTCATCTGTTGTCAGAGTTGAATGATTGAATGGATTTAAACTAATGCACCATGTTCCTGTAGATAATAAAACAAATGGCTCTTCAAATGCGGATAAGTACGGTATTAAAGCTGCCGAACTATCATGCAAGCCAATTCCCACAGGGATTGTCTCTACGTAACCCGCAATTGCCTTTGAGGAAATGAAAGGTGCAAACTTTTCATAAATACCTTCCTGTTTTACCCAGTTATGGTAATCGTTTTGTTGAAAATTCCATAGATTGGTATGGCAGCCAACACTTGTAATTTCACTGCAAGGTTTCGATGAGAATATAAAACTTAAGTATTGAGGAAGGTGTAATGCATACTTTATTCTGGCAAATGCTTCCGGTTTTTCATATTTTAAACGATACAATTGCATACCGGAGTTGAGACTTTCCAAAACCGGTGAAGCAGTTTCTGTTGCAAATTTTTTTTCTCCGCCATATGTAGCATAAAATTGTTGTTTTAAGTCTGCCGGATATGGTTTGAGATAATTATATAAAGGAAGAAAAACTTTTAATGCCTCATCAAGGTATACGAAACTTGCCCCATAGGCTGAAAAATTTATTCCTTTAATATCAAATCTTTGGTCTGAGCGAAAGCGCTGAAAAGAGTTCTTAATCCATTCAGTCAAAGCAATTACATTTTCACTGGGGAAGCTATCTTCGTCGTTTATTTCTTCAATTTGAATACTCTCTTCATAAACAATTTTATATTCTGCATTGAACAGTAAAATCTTTTTGTTCGTTTTCCCAACATCGAATATGAGAATAACTGGTAATCGCATTGATACTTGGAAAAATTAATGATTGATAATAAGGTAAAAGTTAGCACAATTTATAACCCCGTGGCAATTGTATCAATTCCTCTTTCCTCTATAAGATGGGCTCTTACATCTTCGCTTCTGAATAGCGCTAATGGGTCTAATGCAGCTTCTTTGCGTAATCTTGCCTCTGCTACTATTGTACGCACATCTGTGCGGAAAGCGCTTTGCAAAATTTCCTGTGCTGTTACAACGTCGTTATTATTCTGTGCTTCTGATAATTTTTTTCTGTCAACAATCAGGGCTTGTGCATAAGCGATCATTATAGCTTGAGTTGATTGCAATAAATCTTCCAGCGGATCTTTTACATTATGTGACGCATCTATCATCCAGGCCAGGTCGTTTGCATGATTCATACTTTTTGCGTCCAAGCCATCTACTAATTCATTAAAAATTAAAAAAAGCTGGTAGGGTTTTATACTTCCAACAGTAAGATCATCGTCTCCGTATTTACTGTCATTAAAATGAAATCCTCCTAGCTTTTCCTCCATCAGTAATAAAGAAACGATTTGTTCAATATTTGCATTGGCTAAATGATGACCAAGATCGACTAAGGTAAATGCCTTACTGCCAAGCTTAGACGCAAATAGAAGTGATTGGCCCCAATCGCCAACCGTCATTGAATAAAAGTTAGGTTCGTAAGCTTTATATTCAACAAACATTGTCCAATCCGCGGGAAGGGCAGCATAAACTTCCTGCAAACTTTCCAGTGTATTTTGAAATGCTTTTCTAAAATTTAATTGTCCGGGAAAATTACTTCCATCGCTGAGCCATACCGTAATAGATTTTGAGCCAAGTTCCTCTCCGTATTTTAATACTTCTATGTTGTGTTTAATAGCTTGTTTGCGAACTGCTTTATCCACATGTTGCATTGAACCAAATTTGTAACTCAATGCCTGCTCCGGCTGATCCTGGAAAGTATTCGAATTCATCGCATCGAACCGCAAACCATTTTCTGCCGCCAGAGATTTTATATGAGAAGCATCGGACGGGATATCCCATGGAATGTGCAATGAAATTGCGCCGCTGGATTTATTTAAGGCATGCAGCAAACCAACATCTTCTATTTTCTCTTCAAGGTTACGGGGTTCGCCACCACCGGCAAAGCGACCAAAGCGTGTACCGCCAGTGCCTAATGCCCAGCTCGGAATGGCAATATTGAAAACTATTAACTTTTGAATAATCGATTCTATATTTTCTACTTCGGAAGAAATAAAATCAAACCTTCGCTGGTGCGTTTTAAGTAGTGATTGGTTGTGTTCGTTTATTTTCTCCTTTTCTATCTTCATATTTTTTTTGTTCTAAAAATCTAACAGCAACTCGTCAAAAATTTGTTATTATTTTGTTTGAATGCCGGGCCTATCTTACAAAAGCCATAGCGATGCCGCCATCAACATTTAATACGTTGCCGGTAGACTTATTAAGCAATCCTCCTACAAAAGCAAAGCATGCATTAGCAATATCCTCGGGTAGAATTATTTCATTCAGCAAGGTTCTTTTCGCATAGTAAGCGGGCAACTCATCAACCCTGATTCCATAAGCCTTTGCTCTTCCTTCTGCCCATGCGCCTGCCCATATCTTGCTATCGTAAATTACGGCATCGGGATTTATTACGTTTACACGAATTTTATCTTTTCCAAGTTCTGCGGCATTTAGGCGGCTTAAATGTAGTTGTGCTGCCTTGGCAGATCCATAACCTGCATTATTAGGCCCGCTGACCAATGCATTTTTACTAACAATGTTCAACACATCTCCTCCCATATTTTGCTTTTTCATTATCTCTACCGCCTTTTGAGTCACCAAAAACTGCCCCTTTACCAATATATCGTATAGTAAGTCCCAGTCTTCTTCACTATGCTCTTCAAGAGGTTTTGAAATTGATATGCCTGCACAGTTTACAACAATATCAACTCCGCCAAAAGCAACTGCCGCCTCATCAAATGCCATGGCGATGATTGAGCTCTTCGTTACATCGAGTAGTGGGGCAATAAAAACATCCTTGCCATATTGTGCTGAAAATTCAGCGGACAAAATATTGAGCCTCTCACTATCATTATCATTGATAATAATACAGGCGCCTTCATCTGCAAATTTCTTGGCAATAGCTTTTCCAATTCCCCCGGCGCTCCCGGTTATCAATGCAATTTTTCCGCTTAGCGCTTTTGGCTTTGGCATTCGCTGAAGTTTTGCTTCCTCCAGCAGCCAGTATTCTATATTAAAAGCCTCCTGCTTGGGCAGCGAAGTATACTCACTAATCGCTTCGGCGCCCTTCATAACATTGATGGCATTAATGTAAAACTCTGCTGCAACTCTCGCTGTTTGTTTATTTTTTGCAAAAGTGAACATACCAATTCCCGGATATAAAATAACGACCGGATTTGCGTCCCGCATTGGAGGACTATTATCGTGTTTGTTTTTATCATAGTATTTAGCATACATTTTTCTATATTCCTGGAACTGCGGTTCAAGCTTTTCTTTCAACCTGGGAACATAATTCACATCTTCATCAATGGCTAGGTTTAATAAAAGCGGAGAAATTTTTGTTCTCAAAAAATGATCCGGGCAACTTGTTCCCATAGGTGCAAGTCTTGCTAAATCATTCGAATTTATAAATTCGAGAACTTTTTCGTTATCTGTAAAATGACCGATCATATCAATACAGGAAAAAGAGGGTAGGGTTACATCACTGTTAGAACAATACCCTCTTAATATTGGCATTAATAAAGCGGCTTTTTTTAGTCGTTCTTCCTTCGGTGCTGGTTTAATTTTTTGTCCGCCGAATGCAGCCCCGTTTTTTCTATAATTATCTTCAAGATATTCTGCGCAATGTTCAATTACTTCAAGTGTATTCAGGTAACTTTCATAAGCAGTATCTCCCCATGTGAATAATCCGTGAGAACCCAACATAATTCCACGAATGCCGGGATTGTCATCGAGGCACTTTTTAAGCTTCAGTCCAAGGTCAAAACCGGGACGTTGCCACTCAACCCAACCGATAGTTCCGCCGAAAAGTTCATCCGTTATTTTCTTACCCTCTTTTGCAGCTGCAATTGCGATAGCTGCATCGGGATGTAGATGGTCGATATGTTTAAAGGGAAGAAAGCCATGCAAAGGCGTGTCAATTGAAGGAGCTTTTGAATTAAGATCATAAATACAATAGTTAAAAAGCTCCACCATTTCATCCTCATGATTAATTCCTTTGTATAAGTTTTTTAAATTGTGTAAACGGTCAAGATATAATGCAGCCAGGCCGTTTCTATTCATGGTTGCCAGGTCTCCGCCGCTTCCCTTTATCCACATTACGTCAACCTCCTTTCCTGTGAGAGGGTCTCGTTCTTTTGTCTTGCATGATGTGTTGCCCCCTCCATAATTCGTTAATCGCAAATCTGCACCCAATAAGTTCGAACGATAAATGAGCAATCCTACTTCGTCCCCTTCAAGCTTTTCAGCTTCTGATTTATTCCATAGATAGCTTACATGTTTAAAACTCTCCGGATCAACATGCCCGTCATTTTTAATTGAATTAATATTTTGAGTTTCCATAATTAAATATTGTTTGGTGTTGTCAAATCTTGTTTGTCAGAAGTAAGGTTCAATGATTGAGAAAACATTCATATCTTCTTACTTTAATGCATTGCCATATCCTACCATGCCAACTGATATGATAATTGTAATAACTCCCACTATTATCGTAGCCCTCGTTTTTACACTAACACCTTTCCATTCTTTTAATAAAAAGCCCCACATGTTTGCAACAAGTATAATAAAAGCCATATGCAGAATCCATGAGCTTGCACCATTACCCAGTTTACTTTCTCCCATGCCATAAAAGAAAAATTGCAAAAACCACATAGTTCCCGCTAAAGCACACAATAAATAGTTTACCAGTAAAGGTGTTTTCCTGCTCGTATAATCTTTGAATGTTTTATTTCGTGTATTTAAAAACATACACCATAAAAAATTGGTGGTTAATCCGCCCCAAAGTAACACGACATAAGTCACATTATTGCGATACAAAAAATTTGTTGTTTCCAGGGGATGGGCGCTTTTCCATATTTGATTCGCTTTTTCAGCCATGCTCGTGCCTGCTTCTATTCCGTAGTTAAAACAAGCACTTAAAATCCCGGAAATAATACAAACAATTAATCCTTTTACAAGGCTAAATTCTTTAATGCTTTCTTTCTTTTTTTCCTCGGGTAATTCATGTTCTTTTAAAACTCCCGCTCTCCCACAGATATAAATGCCGATTAAACACAAAACGACTCCTGTTAAAACAATGCGTCCCCATGAAGTAGAAAGCAATTCTGTAAACGAAGTTTTGCCTGCCTGAGGGTGAAAGTTGTAATAAATAGATGGAACCAATGCGCCAAATGCCGATGTGAAACCAAGCAGTACCGAATTGCCTAACGACATTCCAAGGTATCGCATACCCAGGCCGTACATCAAGCCGCCGATGCCCCATAGCAAGCCCCAGAAATATGTCCACCAGAAAGTGGAAGACGGCGTTTGTGCTATGATGTTAGTAAAGTTCGGAACTGTAATCCATGCAGCAAGGGGTGGTATTATAAGCCATGAAAACAGGCCTCCGATAAGCCAGTAATTCTCCCATGCCCATCCCTTCACCTTTTTATAAGGCACATAAAAACTTCCTGAAGCAAAGCCGCCGATAAAGTGAAATATAATACCAAGAATGATTTGCATTTTGTTATTTTTTTGTGCAAAATCATAAGCGAAGCATGAGGCAGGTATGACTTTCCCGCCACCCGCCCAATACTCACTTTCCTGCTACAAAATGATATAGGCCTGAACCCAGCAGCAACGTTACGTAGCCGTTTTCATTTCCCGAAATTTTCATATCTTTTATTTGTGATATTGCCTTTCCGCTTTCCGTTATTTTAGATGCATCCTGTGCAGGGATGAATACTGTTGCTGTGGTGTTGGCCGGAATTTCAATGTTCATTAACAAAGTATCATTTCTTACTTCCCACTGACTGTTTAATTTCCCGTAATAGGTCTGTAAAGCTGCCGAGATGCTGCTAAAGCCCTTTCCGGGGTGCGGTTGAATTTTTATATGTTTATATCCAACACCATCTTCATACGTGTCGATACCTGCAACTTTCCTGTACATGAAATCACCAATAGCTCCATAAGCATAATGATTAAATGAATTCATTCCGGCATTTTCAAAACTGCTGTCAGGTTTAATACCATCCCATCTTTCCCATATAGTTGTTGCACCCATTTTTACCGGATATAGCCAGGAAGGGTAAGTGTCCTGCATCAATAATTTATAGGCGACATCAGTATAACCAAAACGTGTTAAAACTTCACACAAATAAGGTGTTCCTAAAAATCCTGTCGTTAAATGATTGCCATAGCTTTTTATATTATCAACGAGGCGGCCTGCGGCCTGCTCTCTGAGTGAATCCGGGAGCATATCAAAGTTCAATGCAAGTACATAAGCCGTTTGAGTTCCCGAAACAAGACGACCATTGGGGGTCATATATTCTTTCAGAAATGCATCTTTAATTTTTTGTAATAGATCAGAATAGTAATTAATATCCTCGTTCCTTTCTAAAACTTTTGCCGTGGTTATTAATAGCTGGGTTGAATGTGCGTAGAAACATTGAGCAATTAAATATTTATCTGTAACTGCTGCTCTTCCATCATTGTCATCATCAGGGCGGTAAAAAAGCCAATCGCCAAAATGAAATCCTGTGTTCCATAAATTATTTACACTTTTATTTTTCATATAATCAACCCATCCCTTCATGCTGCTGTACTGGTCTTCGAGAATTTTTTTATCGCCGTAGGCGAGATACATATTCCACGGAATAATCGTTGCACAATCTGCCCAGCCTGCTGAACCCCCGGCATTATTACCAAGCACATTTGGAATTACAAATGGAACACTGCCGTTCTCCAACTGATCTGCCGCAACATCTTTGAGCCACTTTTCAAAAAAGCTGTTTACATTCATATTGAATGAGGCAGTTCTGGAAAATACCTGGGCATCACCTGTCCAACCCAGCCTTTCATCCCGCTGCGGACAATCCGTTGGTACATCTAAAAAATTACCTTTTTGTCCCCATTGAATATTATGTTGCAGCCTGTTGATCAGTGAATCGGATGTTGTAAATGTTCCTGTTGGCTGCATATCAGAGTATAATGTAACAGCAGTGAAATTTTCAGGTTTTAAATCCCCGGGGTAACCTTCAACTTTAATGTACCGGAAGCCATGCCATGTAAAATGTGGTTCAAATGTTTCTTCTTTGTCATCCTTTAAAATGTATGTATCCTGTGCTTTTGCTGCACGAAGATTTGCAGTGTAAAAATTACCTGACTTGTTCAGGACTTCTGCATGTGAAATTTTTATCGTATCGCCGGTTTTACCCCTAACCTTAACCGTTACCCAACCAACAACGTTCTGCCCGAAGTCAACTATTTGTTCATTATTGGGTGAAGTAAAAATTCTCACCGGGCTAAAAGTTTCATGTTTTTTTACAGGTTCGTTTACCGTGGCGATTAAATTATCTAATGAAAAACCGGCAACCTTTACATCGCTCCAATCCTTATCGTCATAACCGGGTAACGTCCATCCCTGTTTATCGAGACGTGCATCGATGATCTCACCGTTGTAAATTTCAGCGTAACGAACCTGGCCTGTTGAAGACTTCCACGTATTATCCGAGGTAATAATTTCCATAGAGCCATCATTATATGTAATATTCAACTGAAACAATGCCGATACGTCATTTCCATATACGTTTATATTATCATTAAAGCCGATAATGCCGCGATACCATCCGTTACCAAGCATTAAACAAATTGCATTATTCCCGTTAACCAGGAGATTGGTTACATCATATGTTTGGTATTGCAAACGGGTTTTGTACGATGTCCAGCCGGGAGTTAAATAGGCTTCGCCAATGCGCTTCCCGTTTATAGATGCTTCATATAAACCGTGTGCTGTTATATATGCAGAAGCATTAATAATTTTTTTTGTTGATCTAAATTCTTTTCTGAGCAAAGGACTTGGGCGCATTATACTATCTTCCACATAACCTGGTTGAATCCATTTTGCTTTCCAGTCAGAAATATTTAATAGTCCCATTTGGAAAAAGGCGGGAGTACTCCAGCCTGACACTTCATTATAATTATTCCAAATCTTAACCTGCCATTGATATTTTTTTCCACTTTGCAAAGGGATTCCCTTATATACAACATGCACAGACGAATCGGACAAAACCTTATCACTGTTCCATACTGTTTGTTTGCCTTGCATAACTTTTATAGCATACGCGGTTTGCATTGTATTTCTTTTGCCGCTTATAATTTGCCAGCTAAACCGCGGTTGCTCAACATCAAGGCCGATGGGATCAATAAGATTTTCTGTAACCAGCTTTTGACACTTTGGTTGAGCGTAACAACTCAATGTGCACGATAAAAAAACTAATAAAAGAACGGGTACTTTTTTCATAACACGAAAAATAGCAACACGATTAAATGTTTGGTTGAAAGTCATATAGAATATAAAATTAACTGTCACGTACTGTGCTGAATAAATTTAGAACATATTTATGTTGATGAAGAACAAATTTGTGATGATGAATGTAACAAAATAAATTCGTCATAATTGCGATATAGCAGCATAGTACAGGATAGTAATAAAAATCATTCTCTCGAAATTGGCGTACTTTCTTTTATGAAATTAAAAACGATTGCTCATGTATAAACAAAAAAACCTGCTGTTTAAAATTGTTTTCACCGTTATTATTATGTGTTCGATTTGCAATGTACATGCACAGAATGTAACAATCACAGGAAAGGTTACTGACTCCAGTAATAATAAAGGTATTTCAAATGCTACAGTTAATTTAAAAAGTGATAGTAAAGTCGGGACAATTACTGACGCCAGAGGAAATTTTAAAATAACCATACCAAGAGGAGCTGTACTGACCGTCAGCTCAGTTAACTATGCCGCAAAAGAAGTTCAAACGGGCAATGAACCATATATAAGTGTTACCCTTTCTCCTCAATCCTCCGAGCTGAACGAAGTTGTTGTGATAGGCTATGGTACCCGTAAGAAAAAGGATTTAACCGGCGCTGTTTCTACCGTTAGCTCAAAAGATATCGAGAAAAGTACCGCCATGACACCTGAACTTGCATTGCAGGGCCGGGCGCCCGGTGTATTTGTTGAATCCGGCGGCGGTGATCCTCAATCGAGGCCAGTTATAAGAATAAGGGGTGTAAATACTTTCGGGTATTCTGAACCGTTATATGTAGTTGACGGAGTTCCCATTTATGAGGGAGGGGCAGGAGTTACAACCGGGGGAATTGGTGATATACGTTCGCCGATAAATATCTTTTCACTCATTAATCCCGATGACATAGAATCAATTTCAGTATTAAAGGATGCTTCAGCCGCAGCTATCTATGGAGTACGTGCATCAAACGGGGTGATTTTAATTACGACAAAAAAGGGAATACAGGGGAGACCAAGAATCGATGCCAGCCTTTCTTATGGTATCCAAAATGTTCCTAAAACTCTTTCTGTATTAAATACATCGCAATATTTTAATTTAGTTACAGAGGCATACAATAACAATCCTGATATGAATATGGGTGCTGTTATTCCTATCGGTACAAAGTTTGGCGGTTTATATAGCGCTGATAGTTCAAGCTACGCAGGGAATAATCCAACATATGATTGGCAAAAAGAGTTGCTTAATAAAGATGCACCCATTCAAAATTACAGCGTAAAAGTATCCGGAGGTACCGAAGGATTGAACTATTATTTTTCCGGAGGATATGCAAAAACTGAAAGTCCGTTAAAAGCGAATAACCTTGAACGTTATTCTATATCAACCAACATCGATTCAAAAATTTCAAAAATTTTTTCTGCAGGTATAACGTTGAGATTAGTACAGGAAAATTCATATGAAAATACCCAGGCAGATTTACCTACGATGGCTTCATCTATCCCTTTTGAGCCTTTTTATGATCCAAACGATCCAACAGGATTTAATGCTGTTGCAGCAGGATCATTTGTACCTAACCCCAACTACGATCCAAACTTACTAAACCCGGGTTCGCCGTTTGATTTTGCACCAGGCGATCCACGCCTTTTATGGGGCCCTCAATCCCGTTTTAATGTGTTTCGCATTCCAGGCGTTGAATAATAACAGTTATAATTTATATAATGTACTTGGAAATGCTTATGTGCAGGTAGAACCATTTTCAGGTTTGAAAGTAAAGGCATCCTTTGGCGGTAGCTATTTCGAAAATTTAAGAAAGTCGTGGAATGGATTTGAAGCATGGCGCTTTTCTCAAACACCTGGCAATCCTTACAGTGGCCAGGATGGAAATTCAAAAGGCGGATACGGCGAAAGACAAGGCAGAACGATAAATAAAAATAAAGAGCTCACTATAAACTATACCCATGGTTTTAAAGGTGGACATAATGTGGATGTGATTTTAGGTGTTTCTGATCAGTTTGCACGATGGAATGTAAATGACCTGAGCGGGCAGGTTAATTATGCTGATCCCCAATACAGGAGTATCAGTAATCAGCCACCCTACACCCAGGGCTTTGCAGGTATTTTGCAGGAGGATGAATTGATAGGTTATTTATCACGTTTAAGCTATAATTATAGCGAGAAATATTATCTTGATGCTACACTTCGTTATGATGGTTCTTCCCGCCTGGCACCAGGTCATAAATGGGATTATTTCCCTTCTTTTGCTGCAGCATGGCGTATAAGCTCTGAGAAATTTTTCCCTAAAACAACCTTTATAAATGATCTTAAATTAAGAGGTGGCTGGGGCAGGTTGGGTAACTACCAATCCGCCGGCTATTATGAATTTTTATCCGGCGTTTCATTAACACCTGATTACCCGGTGGGCTC
Source organism: uncultured Chitinophagaceae bacterium (assembly GCA_963798665.1). Taxonomy (GTDB): domain Bacteria; phylum Bacteroidota; class Bacteroidia; order Chitinophagales; family Chitinophagaceae; genus Ginsengibacter. The sequence continues at coordinate 411,060 of CAWCUN010000002.1, forward strand.
CGGTAACGGTGATCCTTATGGCACACAATACCAGGGCGCAGCACTTCCAAGTTTTGCCAATACAAGTCTTACCTGGGAAAAAGTTAAGACCACGAGTATCGGCTTTGATGCGGTTCTTTTTGGCAACCATGTAAGCCTTACTGCAGAATACTATAATAAAATTACCTACGGGATTATTCAATCTGTATCTCTGCCTCCAAATACAGGAATACAAAATCCCGCTGATTTGAATATAGGTGAAGTGCGGAACAGGGGCTTCGAATTTGATGCGGGGTATCGTGCAAGCATCAGTAATATAAATTTTAATATTGCGGCAAACCTGACAACAGTAAATAATAAAGTTCTCAAACTATATGGAGGTACTCCTTTGGGTGATGAATTTGGCAGAATTGAGGAAGGATATTCTATGTTTTATTTGTGGGGCTATAAAGTCGGCGGCATTTTTCAATCACAACAGGATATTGATACCTGGCGTCAAACACATGCTGACGTAAATATAGGACAGGATTTAACCGATCCCGCTAACGGCTATCAATATAAACCCGGCGATATGTATTTCCAGGATGTTCACGGCAATCCGGTAGACCCCAAAGAAAGATATACGAACACACCTGACAGCCTCGTCAACAGTAACGACAGAACTTATCTTGGAAAAACTATTCCCGGTTTTTATTATGGATTTAATATCGGTGCCAATTGGAAGGGCATTGATATCAGCATTTTTTTCCAGGGCGTAGGGGATGTTCAAAAATATAATTCTCTTCGTGCAGGGCTTGAGGGAATGTCGGGACTTGCAAATGCATTAAGCACTACTCTCGACAGGTGGACGCCCAACAATCATTCTACCTCCATCCCCAGGGCCGTATACGGAGATCCTGCCCAGGGAAACAGAATATCGGACAGGTTTGTAGAAAATGCAAGTTACCTGAGGTTGAAAAATTTACAGATAGGGTATTCTTTGCCAAAGACACTAATGAACCGTTTAGGATTCATAAAAAATTTCAGGCTATCGCTCACTGCCATTAATTTATTTACGATAACCCAATATAACGGTTATGATCCTGAGAATGATTTAATACCTCCAACAAGGCAATTTGTTGCGGGCCTTAATATGAATTTTTGATAAGTCAAATCTTTTAAAATAAAGAATATGAAATTAAATTTTTGGAAAATTTTTATACTGTTTCTCGGATTAAGTATAGTTATTCACCTTGCATGTAATAAATCAAAATTAGATCTGTTACCGCACGGACCGACGGAACAATCTTACTTCACCCAGGAGTCTGATTTTACGAAAGCAGTATTAGGCATATATGCCAAGCTCACTGATTTTTACTGGTATCATGGAAGCCCATATTCGGGATTGTATACAATTTTTTATTTACCCGGCGACGATATCACTGTAAATGATAATGAGGAGTTTGAGCAGTTTGGCTCATTACAGCCAAGCAGTGGAAGAATAAGTGAATTTTATTCTGTTTGCTACCAGATAATTGCAAGAGCGAATGTAGTGCTACAAAAAATTAATGAAGTTCCGGACGGAATTTATACAACTCCCAACCTAAAGCAATATCATAAAGGAGAGGCACTTTTTTTAAGAGGCTTTGCCAACTACTATTTATGGAATTATTTTGGAACAGCACCACTCGATACAGCAAGAGTTACATCTACCGACCAGTTTACGCCACCCAATACTTCCGGTACTGAATTGCTTGACCAGGCGATCACTGATTTTTCTGAAGCAGCCAGCTTGTTGCCGGCGGACTGGGGTGCATCTAACCGGGGAAGAGCCACTGCAAATTCGGCAAACGGTTTCCTTGGGAAAAGTCTTGTGTTCAGGGCATCTGCGAATAAAGATAATGCTGATTACACTGCCGCTATTGCTGCATTTAATAAAATCTCGGGGGCTTCTCTTGTTGATGATTATGGAGATAATTTTGCATGGGATGCAGAAAATAACAGTGAATCAATTTTTGAATTCCAGGCAAGCCAGGCTTTCGCTCTTGACAATATATGGCTCTCAAATGATTTTGATAATGCAGTAGGTTCTATTTCTGCATACTATGGTTTTTATGATAATGACGGAGGCACTTTTGCGGGTTATGGTAAATCACGTTATTATGCAACTACCAAATTATTAAATGCTTTTGATCCCGCAGATCCCAGGCTTGAAATAACGATGGATCCTTCTGACAGAACAGTAAGAAAATATGTAGCCAGGAATAAATCGACCCAGGCCGGAGGCGGTTCTGTTAATAATACGAGATTGCTGAGATATGCTGACGTTCTTTTATTAAAAGCCGAAGCTATTGTCCAGTCCGGCGGATCTACGTCTGAAGCTATTGGCCTGATTAACCAGGTGAGAACAAGAGCAAGAAATATGGTTTCCGGTGGAACGGAGCCTGCCGATTATTCAACTGCCGAAACGAATGCAGCAACGATTATGGATTGGATAATTAATGAAAGATTAATTGAACTTGGCGGAGAAGGACAGAGATGGCCTGATTTAAGAAGATGGCAGATGCAGGGAATCGTCACGCTTAATAACGCATACTTCAGTTCAAATACAAGTACTATGTCATTCACATTGCCTAAGCATTTAAATTTTCCGATTCCAAATTCCGAAATTGATGTGAATCCGAATGTTCACCAGAACGAAGGGTATTAAGATTAAAAGTTTTTTTTTCTCATACAGCAGCTGTCGCCCTTCAATTTTTTGAAGGGCTTCGGTTTTAGGTCTTATCATGACAAATTATTACTAATGAAAAACATTTTCTTTTTTGCTTATTTTATTTTTTTCATCGCGTGTAAAAAATCTTCGGGATCATCGTCCGGTAATAACAATCATGCGCCCCTGGCAAGTCTTTCTGCAAGCATTGTAAGCGTTGAACCTTACAAGTTTAAATTTAATACCACTGCTTCGGATGTTGATGGCGATAAGCTCACCTACGATTGGGATTTTGGTGAAGGCACAAAAAAGCAGGGGAATGCTGAAGAAAATTTTACCTACGAACCAAATAAATCTTATACGGTAAAAGTTACCGTTAGTGACGGCAAGGCAGATGTTACTTCTTCTGTAGCTATCAATACGACAATTGCGGATATTGCTATTGATGCTGCAACCAAATATCAAACCATGCAGGGGTTTGGGGGCTTTGGAGCCAAAGATGTTTACTGGAGCAGCGGACCGTTTACCAGCGCTGATTTTGTAAATGATCTTATAAACGATCTTGGCTTAACCATTTTGCGTGATAACATTCCAACAGATTTTGAGGATGTAAATGATGATAGTGATCCGCACAATACTAATCTTGCCAACTTTCATTATAATTCCTTTAATGACCACATCCAATATTTAAAAGATATGAAAGCAGCCGGTTTGCAAAAATTAATTATAAGCTGCTGGAGTGCGCCTGCATGGATGAAAACGAACAACAATGTAAATGGCCCCAAGGCTGATGCACCGCCTTATAATCCAAATCCAACAAGTGCAGACAACCAGCTAAGAACTGATATGTATGATGAATTTGCTGAACGTTGCGTGGCTTATATAAAAATTCTGAAGAAGGAAACCGGTATTGATGTATATGCGATCAGTTTGCAAAACGAACCTCGTTTTTCAGAGCCATATGAATCATGTGTTTTTAATGGTGATGCCCTAAGGGATTTGATCAAAGTCGTTGGAAAAAGATTTGAAGATGATGGTATCACTGCAAAAATATTTATGCCTGAAGATATTGGTTATCTTGATGGCGTTTCATCAATGGTGCAGCCAACATTAAATGATGCCGATGCAAGAAAATATGTAAGCATTATTGCCGTGCATGGTTATGCATTGGATGGTGTTACTGCAAATTCGCCTGATGCGCAAACATGGAAAACGATGTATAGCTGGGGGGCACAATATGATATGCCTTTATGGATGACAGAAACTTCCGGGTTTAGCAATGATATGAAAGGCGCAATGGATTTAAGCAAAGCAATGTACACTGCTATTGCATTTGGAAATGTTTCAGGGTGGCTGCATTGGGCGCTTAGCCAGCAAACAATAGACCCTTATGCATTGATGTCTTCATCAGGGGAGAAAAGCAAACGCTATTATGTTTCTAAAAACTTCTACCATTATGTAAGGGCCGGTGATTACAGGATAAAAGCTTCAGCGGATGATAACACCAATATTTATCCTGTTGCTTTTAAAAATGATGGTGCAAATACAACTACAATCATTTTAATAAATGATAACGCAACAGATAAAGCAATAAAATTATCGGGAAATAGTTTACCGGTGCAGTTTAATAAATATGTTACTTCTTCAACGGATGATTGTAAAGATTACGGTGTAGTTAACGGCAACGATGCAATACTTCTTCCTGCAAATTCAGTGGTTACTTTGTATAAAAAGAATTAAAGAACGATGTTAAAAAAAATTCCGTCATTTATTTTCTTATTTTTTTCTTTTACTCATTTTTTATCAGCACAGCAAAATTCATCCAAGGCTTCTTTGTTTTTGTATAACAATGTTTCATTACAAAAATATTCTGATACAATACCTGCAGAACCACTACAAATACTGGCCTTGAGTGGTATGCGGGGAAACAGTATGAAAGTTTTTGATGGAAAAGGAAAAGAATATTTTTCATCAACGGCTAAACCATTAATAAACTTTACCGTTGGTGGTGAATTAGGCAGACAACTTATTAGTATTTATGATAATCAAAATAAGGTAACAGATTCGATTTCATTTTATGTAGATGCAAAAACGAATATTGACGACGCTGGTTATTATAAAAAGATGTTTGATCTTTTTTACAGTGGAATGTTTGCCGATGTAAAAGAAGGAACTTTCTCCATTACATGGAATGGCAAAACCTATCATGTCTTTGTCCCCTGGGTATTGGATAATTTTCATACCATGAAAGGCATGAAATATTTCTTGCCTAATGGTAAAGAATTAATTGATCTTATGCGACAGGCACAAAGAGATGATGGAATGATTTATAGTTTTGTGCAGTACCAGGATAACGTTGATTATTTTTTAACCAGGGATAAATTTTCAGGTTACAGTAAGAAGATCGGCGATAAAGTTTTTGTGCGCCAACCTACGGAGAATCATCCTGAATATATTTATGTAAACACGATTTATGCTTGCTGGAAAAGTGATGCAAATAATGAATGGATGAAACAAAATCTTTCGTCTGCGGAAAGAGCGCTCGACTATGCGCCCAATGATCCTGCACGATGGAGCAAACGCTTTGGATTATTAAAAAGAGTTTATACTATTGACAGTTGGGATTTTGCGGTGGATGATGAATACACCCCTGATATTGGAATTACCAATACGATGATTATTGATCCAAACAAATCTAAGTTTGGTGTGTTCTTTGGTGACAACACAGGTTATATACAGGCCTGTTATCATTTTGCTGAAATGCTTGAATGCAGCGGACGATTCATCAACCGCAAAAAAATATAGACAACGCGGCGATGAAATGCGTGAACGCCTGAACAAACTTGCATGGAACGGAAAATTCTTTACTCATTTTATTGATGAAGATTCTTCGGTACATCGCGATTTAGGGGTTGATGAAAAATCGCAGATTGCACAATCCAATGCATACTCTTTAAACAGAAATATTTCGCATGAGCAGAGCAAAGCAATCATTGAAACTTATATCAATTTAAAAAACCATTTACCTGTTGGTTCACCCGGCGAGTGGTATGCAATTTATCCTCCATTTCAAAAAGGTTTTGCCCGGCACGATGCAATATGGCAATACATGAATGGTGGCGTAGGAGGGCATGTTGCCGGTGAGCTGGCCAAAGGAGCTTATGAAAATGGATATGAAAATTATGCAACAGATATTTTAAAGAGAACATTCGAGCTTGGTAAAAAGTATGGTAACAAAGTTTCATTTGCATATACAGGCTCAATGCTTCCTCCGCCTCCGCCGCCAATATACAAGCCACTTGATTTATCTTCTTATGCGAATATGGATATCTCCAATACCAATAAAAATGCAAAACATCCCTGGATGAATGCAGGCAGACCCGGCGATGATTTGCATAATCTTCCTGTCGGAAAACAAATTTTTGACAGCATACAATTCAATATTATTGATCCATCTAAAAATAAACGCAATGCCGTTATTGCTGTATCAAATCAAAAAGATTTTCCAGGCTCTGTTACAGTTTCGCTAAATGATACCGCAGCCAGCATCTACCTGTTACATACAGCAGGCAAACCTGCTTCGGAAAATGTTGCAGGAATTGTAAAGATTGAATACGAAGATGGCAGTGATTATCTCCAATATATTATGATGAATAAACAACTTGCTTACTGGTGGTTCTCAGATTTAAAGACCGATTATTCCGGCATCGCATGGTATGGAAAAAATGATGTAAGCGAAGGTGTTGGTGTAAGCTGGTGTGCGATAGACAATCCGCATCCACAAAAAAAAATTAAAAATATTGTTTTGCAATCATCACAAAACAATAATATTTATGCAGTGTTTGCGATTACGTTGTCGAATGAAAAACATTATGTGCCTGTAAATCCTGTTTCATTTGGCGGGCCAGATGACTGGGCGGCTGCTACTAATATGTCTGCTATGGTTAAGGGATTGGCAGGTCTGAAAAACTCACCAAATACAGAAGCGTTTACGGTCCCCGTTATATCGCCGCGATGGATAACTACAAGTTCTGATACGGTGAATGTAACCATTCGCCTTGCTGCATCAAAAGGGTATGTGAGCTATAAATTTATTAATAACAGAAAAGAACAAATCATTCACGTGAACGTAACAACTGGAGGTGACGAAATGTTCTTTCATGTTTTGTTACCGGAAAATTCAAATGCAAAATCTGTTAGATCAAATGGTAAAAATATTTCATTCAAACAATCGAATGTTGAAAAATCCCGTTATGCTGATTTTCAAACTGATGCTGCCGGTATTAAAACGATTGATATTAAATATGAATAACTTTATTCATTATGAAATTGATTTTAACGGGCGGGTTTTTAGGTAGTGGTAAAACAACAGCAATTCAGAAGGCTTGCAGTTTGCTATTAAAAGAAAATAAAAAAGTCGCTGTTGTAGACAAATGACCAGGGCGAAGAACTGGTGGACAGCAAATTTTTGCAAGGCTTTGCTATTCCTGTAAGAGAAGTAAAGAAGGGATGTTTTTGTTGCAACTATAATTCTCTTCTTGAAAATATTCATTATTTCAGTGAGCAAATAGACCCGGAAATAATCTTTGCAGAATCTGTGGGCTCATGCACTGACCTGGTTGCTACCATTGCAAAGCCTTTGGCTGAAATGCATCCTAAACTCTCAGTAAATATTTCTGTGTTTGTTGATACCTATCTTTTACATTCAATTATTACCGGCACTTCCTCGTTCATAGATGATTCCGTTAGATATATTTTTAAGAAACAAATGGAGGAAGCCGATATTTTGATTTTAAATAAAATCGATTTATTAAATATTCAACAGCTCGAAAAAGTGCGGCAATTTATTCAGCATGAATTTCCCGGTAAAAAAATATTACTACAGAATTCTTTGAAGCAAAAAGATATTCAACAATGGATGGATTATTTGGAGAGCATGAAACCTTTGAAAAGAAAATCACTCGATCTTGATTATGAAATCTATGGTGCTGGTGAGGCAATGCTTGCATGGTTCGATGCATCCTTACAAATAAAGGCAAACAAATCAGCCGCATCAAAAGCGGCGTTGTTCCTTGCTGAAATCATTCATCAGAAGATAAAAAATCAACCATACACGATAGGGCATTTAAAATATTTTATCGATGATGGCACAGAGCAGTTTAAAATAAGTTATACTTCCACTTCGAATGAGAAAAATTTGCCGTTCAACTAGCATATCAAATAGAGCAACAGTTTTAATAAATGCAAGAGTGCAAACCACTCCGGAAGATTTGGAGCAGAATTATTTATGCAGCGATAGATGAGGTCGCTTTAAAAACAAACAGCAAAATCCAAATTCAGTCATTGTCATCGTTTAAACCCGGGTTTCCAAAGCCAACACACAGAATTGCGAATTGATTATGCATGATTATTTACAATAATTTTTTTCACCGGGATAGAACCATAAACAACATTTACCGTTGCTTTTCCTTTTACATAATGCACATTTCCAAAGCCATTCTCCGTTGAAAGGAAAGAAGTAAAATCGCCAATTTTCGAATCAACACGTAATACTTGTTCAACTGCATCATAACGGACACCCGTAAGTGCTTGTAAATAACCGTAACTGGATAAGGCCCTGGCATACCAATGCCCGCATTCATATTCATCGTAAGGATTGCGCACTTTTCCATCATATCTTTTGCGGCTTGCACGCACTATTTCAAGGCCTTCATTTACCTGCCCCATCATCAATAAATGTGATGCCACCTGGTGTTCAATACCAGTCCATACTTCGTTGCTGTAGACAAATGGCAGCGAAAGTTTACCGCCTTTTGGCCATGTGCACAGCAGTAATCCACCTTCATCACCCAAAGCATAAGAAGGACGTTGCGGATTTGCGTGGTCGCTAAGATCTTTTTTAAAATTATATTTATGCACAGCGAGAAGATGGCTTTTAATTTTTTTACTATCAACAAAGTCGGCTATCCCACACATTTGCCCAATCCATGCACCAAGAATTCCATCTGATAAACATCCTTTCCCGTATTGATATTTAGGACCTTCCTTTTCCATCAATTTTTTTGCTTCGTCAGAATACTGGCCCCCCATAGAAATTTTCGAGGCATCAACCGGGTTGCCTGCTTTCAATCCAGTATATTTTATTTCCTGGAAAAAATATTCTCCGTTGAATAAATTATTTTCCAGGTAATGTTTTCCTTTTGCAAGAAGGCTTTCATAACGGCTTACATCTTCTTTCAAAAACTTGCCCATTGGGATAAAAGCGTTTAAAGCCCCCAGGTAAAAGCTGGTGCACATTCCTTCCGGCCCCCAGAATTCGATGTCATATGTATTGTGATGCGGTTCTTCAATTACTCCCTTTTCTTTTGGATCCCATGTTTCAATACAAAAATCAAGGCTTCTTTTTACCATGGGAAACATTTTTGTAACCCAGCCAGCGTTTCCACTTATACGCCATTCACGATACACTTTCATTATACCACCAAGTTGTCCGTCCGCTGCTGCGTAAAATGAATGATCTGAAGGTCGTATGGGTAGCCTGGCCCTGAAATTCTGGTGGCCTTCAGCATTTTGATCTTCGCAAAATTCGGTATGTCTCAGGCTTCGCTCCAATTTTGGAAAAAGATGCGGGATTGCCTGCGCATAGTTCCATACATGAGTACATGAACCATGACAACAACCCGTGTCATCGGCACAACCTTCAAAGCTCCACAACCTTCCATCATATTGGCGTAACACGGTTGGAGATTTTAAGATGGACAGATTACAGGCAATAGCCTCAATTATTTCAGGTGGTAGTGTGCTTGCGTAAAATGCATTGGTGAATAATGTGGTTTTATTCAAAATATCATTATGTTCTCTTTTCCAGTAAGAGCATACTTCTTCTACGTTTTTAAATTGACTGCTGTACCAGGGTTTATAAAACGGTCCATCAAAATCCTTATCATAAGGATCCAGGTCTAACTGTGAAGGTGAACCGCAGCAACCCGATGCAGGATCGCAATTTTCTTTATCGTTGCCGGGCGTGCCAATGCTCATATCTGTGTCCGGGACATACCAGCACATATAAATATTTACCGGTTTTGTTTTGCCCGGCGAGAGGGTAAAGGGAATATATAATGATGCGCCGGGAGCGCCTTCATCAACAGGAGGAACAGATTTTACTTCGGTATTTTTAATTGTATTCCATGCCATTGTAACCGGATCGAACCAACCGCCCCGAAACCAGCAATGATCAACAGTTGTACTATTATCGTCAGAAAATATTGCAAAATCACTTTTTAAAAAAGACTTCTCTTTAGTGCCTTCTTCTGAAAGAATGAAACCGTTTTCCAAAGAGCGGATTGAATTCTTTCCTTTTTCAACCTTCAAAAAATTTGCAGCATTGTAAGAGAAAACCGCATCAATAGTTGTGGTGCCGGTATTCTTTATTTTATAAGTTAATGCTCCTGCCGGCAGGCTTGAATTATTTTCATCACCGGGTATAAACGGGCTCCATGCCATTAGCTCAACAGTCACGGGTAATTCTTTATCTGCAAGCTCAATGGTAGCAAAGGGAAATCGTGATTTAAAGACAGCTTTATGAAAACGGGGTAAGCCCGTTGTGGCGCTACCTGACCCGTTTGCAGAGCCATGCTGGCCAAACTTTTTCCAATCTGGCACCGGGCCTTCTACGATTTTTGAACCGTTATTAATTCCTTTAACTGAAAGTGCAGCAAAAAATTGAGGTTCATTAAAAACATCGGGTTTATTGCGCACTGACATGTTAGATACGGCGCCGCTTCCTTCAATGCAAAACATGCCTGCGCCCATGCCGCCTACGGGAAATGCAATTCTATTTAAATAATCGTCTGAATAACTTTTAGTATTTGCGGCAGCACGACTTTGTCCTGTTTTAAGATCAGTAGGGTATTTATTTTTGTTGCCGTTCGCTAATAATGAAGCAGGAATAACACCTGCCGCAAGACTGCTTAATCCTATGTCCTTAATAAATTTTCTTCGGCTTGCTTTATCCTTCATTGCTTAAATGGATATGGGTAAAAAAAATAAAATCCCCGGTCATAAAGTTCTCAAATATTATTGAATTTATGATAACCATTTGGTTTAATAAACAGCATAGTACAGCATTGCTGTAAGTAACTGATTTTTATATTTAGAGATTCTTGCGGGTTTATTAGAAATAGCAGGATTGCTTTTACTTTTGAGCTCTTAAACTTTTAATACTTCCATACTTACACGAACTATTTTAATCAATCTTAAATTACGTTTATGCGTAAATGGTTATTAATATTTATTTCTTTTTATTTATTGTGTTCATGTAATTCTTCTCAATCTGATTATGATGGATGGAAAGTTTATGGAGGTAACTACGAAAACAATCATTACTCTTCATTAACGCAGGTGGATACAAATAATGTTCAGCAGTTAAAGATTGTATGGACGTATCATACCGGTGACGTTGATACACTGAATCATTCACAAATACAATGCAATCCGCTTATTGCTGAGGGTGTTTTGTATGGCACATCGCCGCTGATGAAATTGTTTGCAATTGACGCAGCCATAGGAAAACAAAAGTGGGTTTTCAATCCGTTTGATTCCTTAAGTGTTGATAAGAGATTGTTTTTTGTTTTAAATAACTGCCGCGGTGTAACTTATTGGAGCGATGCAAATACCAAAAGGATTTTTTACACTGCGGGGCCTGATCTCTATAGTATTGATGCTGCGACTGGAAAGCCCGATACTGCCTTTGGAGAAAATGGAAAAATTGATTTGCACGATGGTCTCGGCCGTGATGTGAAAGACTTATTTATTACATCAACAACTCCCGGCGTTATTTATAAAGATGAAATCATAATGGGAACCAGGGTTGATGAAGGTGCAGCTGCAGCACCCGGACATATAAGAGCTTATGATGTTAAAACCGGGAAACAAAGATGGATATTCCATACGATTCCGCAACCAGGCGAATTTGGTTATGATACATGGGATGATACTGCAGCATATAAACATATTGGCGGCGCCAATGCCTGGAGTGGTTTAGCCCTTGATGAAAAAAGGGGAATCGTATTTGTGCCAACAGGTTCTGCGTCTTTTGATTTTTATGGCGGCAAACGTACAGGCAATAATTTGTTTGCAGATTGCTTGCTTGCCTTAGATGCGTCTACGGGTAAACGTTTGTGGCACTTCCAGGACATTCATCATGATGTATGGGACCATGATTTGTCCTCACCACCTGCATTGGTTACTATTCATAAAGATGGAAAAAAAATTGACGCTGTAGCACTTACAACTAAAACAGGTTTTGTGTTTGTGTTTAATCGTGAAACCGGTGAATCAATTTACCCGATAAATGAAATTTCTGTACCCCATGAAACTGAATTAACAGGCGAGAAGCTTTCACCAACCCAGCCTGTTCCCACATTTCCAAAACCATTTGCACGACAATTGCTTACAGAAAATGATTTGAATACTTTATTGCCTGACAGTTCTTACCAGGAAGTTAAAAAGAGATTTGAAGGCTATAAAAAGAGCAGCATGTTTGAACCGCCTTCAAAAGAAGGAACGATTGTAGTGCCTGCTTTTGATGGTGGCGCAGAATGGGGAGGGCCTTCGTATGACCCTTCAACAGGAATTTTATATGTGAATGCAAATGAAATGGCAAACGTGTTGACAGTTGTTGATTTGAAAGACAAACCGGCTGGTAATGAAACATATATTGATGCAGGCAAAAGATTGTACAAAGTAAACTGTATGTCATGTCATGGGCCCGAGAGACAGGGTGGGGGCAATTATCCGTCCCTTATCAATGTAAATAAAAAATACAACGACCTGCAGTTTAATCAATTGATTTCATCAGGAAGAAGAATGATGCCAGCCTTTAAACAACTAAGCGAAGAAGAAAAACAGGCGATTGGTTCTTTTATTCTGGATATTCACCCGTTGCAGGAGAAAAAGTATATTGATACCAACACTCACGTCGACGAGTACACGAATCTTCCTTATTCAATTACCGGGTATAATTTATTCCTTTCACAGGAAGGTTTACCTGCCACGAAGCCACCCTGGGGAACTTTAAGTGCTATCAATTTAAATACCGGAGAATATATGTGGCGTGATACGCTCGGCGATTATCCCTATTATGCGGCAAAGGGAATTCATACCGGCTCGGAAAATTATGGTAGCTCGGTAATAACAAAGGGCGGGCTGTTATTTATTGCGGCTACACGTGACGGGCATCTAAGAGCATTTAATAAACGTACCGGCAAGCTTTTATGGCAGGCGGAGTTGCCGGCTCCTGCATTTGCAACACCATCCGTATATGAAGTTAATGGTAAGCAATATATCGTTATTGCATGTGGAGGCGGAAAATTAAAAACAACATCCAACGATGTATATGTTGTATTTGCTTTGCCTGAATAGCAGCATCATTCAAAAATAGCAGCATAGTGCGGCATACTTTTTAATGATCATAACGATATTTTGAGTACATGCAAAAGCTTGTTATTATTCTTTTCCTTTTCGTTTCTCAAAGAATTAATGCGCAAATAGATTATAAGGGATTTCCTGAGTGGAGCTGGCATAAGGAGGATTCAACTGAATATTATTTGTATACACCAGCTAATATTAACGGGGGTGAAAAATACCCCGTTGTTTTATTTATGCACGGCTGTTGCGGTGTGGATTACCACGCAACATTGAGAAACTGTGTTGACCCGCCTGTGCGGATGTGGCATAATTTCGGTGCCAATACACAATCTATTCCAACTTATATTATCGCTCCGGCAACGTCACATGGTTGGCAACAGCATTTTAAAAATTTGAAAAAAGTGATTGATGATTTAATCGAAAATCATAACGGTGACCCTAAACGAATTTATGTTTGCGGATTTTCAATGGGTGGTGAAGGCACATTCAGAATTATACAGGAATATCCCGGCTACTTTGCCGCTGCAATACCAATGGGAATGAGCTTTCATGGTGATTCAATCAAAGTGAAAGATATTCCTATATGGGCCAACCAGGGAGAAGCAGATTGGTTTTCGAGAAATTTAAGAAAGGGAGTTGCAGACATTCGTCATTTGAACGGAGACCTGGTGGACACCGGCAGTACATGGGTTACAGGTGTAAATCCACGGTATTCAAATTTTAAAGGTGTTGGCCATGGGGTGCAATGGAATGCAGCCAGCACCCAGGATTTAACCGGTTGGGCGTATTCAAAGATAAACGATGGAGATATTTACCCTGTTGTATTTTTTAAAACACCATCGTACAAGCAAATTGTAAAATATGGTGAATCTATTAATGTGAATATAGATGCCCATGATGCTGATGGAAACATTGCAAAAGTGGATTTATTTCAAAATAAAAAATTAATAAAATCATTTACTGAAATACCTTTTTCGTTTAATATAATTGCCGAAAAAGGTGATAACGTAATCAAGGCAATCGCTTATGATGATAAAGGAAAAACATCTTATGCTGAAACTATTTTAAAAGTAAATATTCCATGTTCTTTTATTTCAAAAAATTTAAAAGAAGCCAGAGCCGGAAGTTATTATGAAGAAAAATTAAATGGCGCCGGCAATGGCAACCTTACTTATACAGTTAGTAGAAATCTTCCCGATGGTTTGCAATTGTATCCGGATGGAATATTAAAAGGTGTTCCTTCCAAATCCGGTAAATATTCTATCTACATCCGGCTAAAAGATGAAGATAATGATATAAATGAAAAGTCTTTCCAGCTTTTAATTACATCAAAAGATAATAGTGAAGTTATTGTTACAAATGCCAGAACATCAGAAGATACAGCTTATAAAATTTCAAAAATTATGATAGGTGAATCGCCAAACTTCGATAGCAGAGAAAGCATTCTTACAAATGATTTGGAAGAAATAAATTTCAGTGACCTTAATAATTATGGTGGAATTACTTTTATTAAAACGGCTGCAAGTGATGCCGATAAAATTGCTGCTGATTTTTTAAGTTTTACTATTGATGAAAATGCCACGGTTTACATAGCTTACGAAAAACTGGATAATATCTTCCATTCAACAATTGCCGGATGGCTGAAAGATTTCAAAAAAGAAGATGGTGAAATTGTTGCACAATATCGCTACTTTGATGTGTACAGCAAAAAATTTAAAAAAGGAAAAGTATTGTTGCCTGCAGCGGATGCAAAAAGCAATAACGTAACAATGAATTATTTTGTAATGGTTAAAAAACAATGACGATTATATTTTTTGCTTTATCTTATCTTTTGTCTAAACTTTTGATTGCTGATTAAATATATTTCCATGAAAAAAATTATTGGATTATTTCTTCTTCTAACAAGTAACATTTCTTATTCTCAAAAATTTCAAAACCTTGCTCCAACTCCTCCAATGGGCTGGAACAGCTGGAATAAATTTCAATGCGATGGAATAAATGAGCAGGTAATAAAAGATGTTGCCGATGCAATGGTAAGCAGCGGCATGAAAGATGCGGGCTATCAATATGTGGTTATAGATGATTGCTGGCAAATTGACAGGGACAGCGCCGGTTTCATTATTGCTGATTCAAAAAAATTTCCTTCCGGGATAAAATCGTTGGCCGACTATGTGCACAGCAAAGGATTGAAATTTGGCATTTATTCATGTGCAGGCGTAAAAACCTGTGCAGGACTCCCTGGCAGCCGTGGCCATGAGTTTCAGGATGCATATACGTATGCAAAATGGGGTGTTGATTATTTAAAGCTTGACTGGTGCAATACAGACGGACAAAATGCAAAAGAATCGTATACGCTTATGCGTGATGCTTTATATAAAGCGGGAAGGCCGATTGTTTTTAGTCTTTGTGATTGGGGCACAAGCAGCCCGTGGCAATGGGCAGGCGAGGTTGGAAACTTATGGAGAACTACGGGAGATATTGCTGATGCCTGGGATAAAGGCTACGGGGAGAATGGTAAGATGTGGGGTGGAAGTGTGTTAATGAATCTCGATATGCAAAGAAAGCTTGAAAAATATGCAGGCCCCGACCATTGGAATGACCCTGATATGCTTGAAGTGGGAAATGGTGGCTTAACAATTTCAGAGGAGCGTTCGCATTTTAGTTTATGGTGCATGCTTGCTGCGCCATTGATTGCGGGCAATGATTTGCGTAACATGACTAAAGCGACAACAGAAATTCTTACCAACAAAGAAGTGATTGCGGTTGACCAGGATAAATTGGGTAAACAAGGTTACCGAATTGTTGATGAACAAAATTTTGAAATTTATACGAAACCTTTAAGTAATGGTGATACTGCAATTTGTTTATTCAATCGTGGTGAAGAAACAAAGAATGTAAATATCAACTGGAGCGACTATAAAATATCCAGCGATTTTAAAATAAGAGATTTATGGAAACATGCTGATGCCGGCACAACAGCAATCGCTTTTAAAGCAAGCATTCCAAAGCATGATGTTGTGGTGTTAAGGTTGAGTAAGGAATAATTTCACGTCAACAAATCAAAAACAACATCTATTATCAACCAAGACACAGATTGCAGACGAACTATTTTTGCATATCAGTCATCCCGCCACAGATTAATCATTTTATATTTGCATTTTAAACCTTGTTAATTTCCGGGTATTGAACAAAGTATTAATCATAGACGATGAAGAAAAAATCAGAACCCTTCTTTCTAAAATAATTAGTTTGGAAGGCTTCCAGGTATTGCAGGCTGCTGACTGTAAAAGCGGTTTAAAAAAATTGGAAGCTGACGATGTTGATGTTGTGATTTGCGACGTAAAGCTACCGGACGGAGACGGCGTGCAATTATCCAAAATCATCAAAGAAAAATATCCTGCAGCAGAAATTATTTTACTTACTGCTTATGGCAATATTCCTGATAGTGTGCAGGCAATAAAGAATGGTGCATTTGATTATATCACTAAGGGCGATGACAATAACAAAATAATTCCTTTGCTCTACAAAGCGACCGAAAAAGTAATGTTGGCAAAAAAAGTGTTGCAGTTAGAAAGACAATTGGGCAACAAATATTCTTTTGATAAAATCAGCGGTAAATCCAACATCATCAAATCGGCTATTGACGCCGCAAAAAAAGTAGCTATAACCGATGCAACGGTTTTGCTTACCGGCGAAACAGGAACGGGTAAAGAAGTGTTTGCACGAGCCATCCACAATGCCAGCATTAGAAATCAGCAAAATTTTATTGCCCTTAATTGTTCAGCTTTTAGCAAAGAATTATTGGAGAATGAATTGTTCGGACATAAAGCAGGTGCTTTTACAGGCGCCATAAAAGATACCAGGGGGATTTTTGAAGAAGCCAATAACGGAACTGTTTTTTTAGATGAAATTGGCGAAATGCCGTTAGACTTACAAACCAAACTGTTAAGGGTTTTGGAAACAGGTGAGTTTTTGAAGGTAGGCGACAGCAAAACAACAAAAATTAATGTGCGCATCGTTGCCGCCACCAACAGGGATTTGCAAAAAGAAATTGAAGCAGGCAATTTCAGGGAAGATTTATTTTATCGCATTGCTGTTTTTCAAATTACTTTACCTGCATTAAGAGAGAGAATAGTTGATATTGAAGAACTGGCTGCATATTTCCTGCGGATGTTTGCCAACAAAACAAACAAAAAAATAACTGGTATGTCCAAACCTTATCTTGAAGCATTAAAGCTGCATATATGGAAAGGGAATATCCGTGAACTTAAAAATGTGATTGAACGAAGTGTGATATTAGTTGATAGTGAAGAATTGACAGTTGATAGTTTACCAACTGAGTTGCAGCAGTACAATTCCAATACTTCGAAAGAAAAAACACTTTCAGCCTTTGGCCTTGCCAGTGCCGAAAAAATCCACATTCAAAAAGTATTGAATTATACCAATGGGAATAAGACAGAAGCAGCCCGCCTGCTTAATATTGCTTTAACTACTTTATACCGCAAAATAGAAGATTACCAGGTCAGCTAAACACTTTCAAAACGATAGCCTTGCCCTTTCAAAATGAAAGGGTTTTCTTTTTTATTGATTTCTGAAAATTTCCAAAAACTTAATAGGGAAAGGCATTTCAGCTCTTTACCTTCCTTTTGGAACATCTGTTGTATCCGTTCTGAACATTAAATTATTTCACATGGCTGCAATATTAATTATTACAGGTATTCTACTGTTTGTACTCTTCTTTTCATCAATAAAATACTTTGAAAAAATATGATAGTTCTATTTATTATAGCGATGGCCGTGTTTGCTTATATGTGCTATGTTTTGGTAAAACCTGAAAAATTTTAAGGCATGAACACAGAAATTTTAGGAGTCATTTTGATGTATACTGCAGTAGTTGCGATGGCAATGCCATTAGGCAAATACCTTGGTAAGATATTCATCAATCAAAAAACATGGCCGGACAAAATCTTTGACCCGATAGATAAAGCTTTTTACAAATTAAGCGGCATCAATCCACTCAAAGAAATGAACTGGAAGCAGCATCTGTTTGCTTTGCTTACCATAAACCTGCTTTGGTTTTTGCTCTCTATGTTTGTATTGATGAATATGAGTTGGCTGCCTCTCAATCCAGATGCTAATCCCTCCATGAGTGGCGATTTATCTTTTAATACAGCAGTAAGTTTTGTAACCAATACCAATCTTCAACACTATTCAGGTGAAAGCGGCTTGTCTTATTTAGGACAACTTATTTTAATGCTTTGGCAATTTATCAGTGCCGGTTGTGGTATTGCGGTTGCAGCTGTAGTATTCTTTGCTATGAAGGAAAGAACAACAGATAAGCTCGGTAACTTCTATTTTTTATTTGTTCGCAGTTGTACACGGATTCTATTTCCTATTGCATTAGTGATTGCATCATTATTGGTATTTAACGGAACCCCAATGACTTTTGAAGGCAAAAACACCATTACCAATATACAGGGTGATACCGTGGAGGTAAGCCGTGGCCCTGTAGCTGCCTTTGTTGCCATTAAGCAACTGGGAACAAATGGTGGTGGGTTTTACGGCCCTAATTCAACACACCCTTTGGAAAACCCTAACTACTTTACCAACATTATTGAAACAATTTCCATTTTCTTAATTCCTATTTCAATGGTATTTGCTTTAGGGTATATTTTGAAAAGAAGAAAACTTGCATGGATAATTTTTGGTGTAATGACGATTGGGTTTTTGCTATTGCTCATCCCAACTGTTATTAATGAAATGAATGGCAATCCTGCCATTGCAAAAATGGGCATTGCACAACCTCTTGGTAGCATGGAGGGTAAAGAAGTGAGGTTTGGTTCCGCAGCGTCCGCTTATTGGGCAATCAATACAACCGTTACAAGCAATGGTTCTGTAAATGCAATGCACGACAGTCTTACACCGCTTTCGGGTATGAATGCTTTACTTGGTATGATGGTAAATTGCTTTTATGGCGGCGTGGGCGTGGGATTTCTGAATTTTTACATCTTCATTATCCTCGCTGTTTTTATCAGTGGCTTAATGGTTGGAAGAACTCCCGAATTTTTGGGTAAAAAAATTGAAGCAAGAGAGATGAAAATTGCAATGATTATTGCTTTGCTTCATCCTTTGCTAATTCTTACAGGCACTGCCATTGCAAGCCATTTATACGCACACAATCCAACTGCTTATACAAGCTGGCTCAATAATCCCGGCTATCATGGCTTTAGTGAAATGCTGTATGAGTTCTCCTCCGCCAGTGCCAATAACGGTAGTGGTTTTGAAGGCCTGGGAGACAATACTCCTTTCTGGAATATTGCCTGCGGCATTGTTATGCTATTAGCAAGGTTTCTCCCGATTATAGGCCCTGTTACCATTGCAGGTATTCTTGCCAACAAAAAATATATTCCCGAAAGCGCAGGCACATTAAAAACAGATACGGCAACATTTGGCTTAATGGTGTTTGCTGTAATTGCAATTGTTGCTGCATTATCATTTTTTCCTGCGCTGGCTTTGGGGCCAATAGCAGAATATTTCTCCATTCATTAATCAGATTAAATATGAAACGCAATTCACATAAACTGTTTCAATCATCATTTGTAAAAGAAGCATTGAAACAATCTTTCATCAAGCTAAGCCCTGCAAAAATGTTCCGCAATCCTGTGATGTTTACGGTTTGGGCAGGTACATTCGTGATGGCAGGAGTATGTGTCTGGATTGCAAGAGGTGAAACACACCAGGGCAGCCTTGTTTACAACCTCATTGTAACGGCAGTACTTTTCATCACATTATTGTTTGCAAATTTTGCCGAAGGCATTGCTGAGGCAAGAGGCAGAGCACAAACCGACAGCTTGCGTAAAACAAGAGAAGAAACGCCTGCTAAATGGATACAATCAGTTGGTGAAATGTTTGTAAACGAAATAAGAATTATTCCATCTTCCCAACTAAAGAAAGGAGATATTTTTTTGTGTGAAGCCGGCGACATCATTCCTTCCGACGGTGAAATTATTGAAGGGTTAGCAACCATTGATGAAAGCGCCATTACGGGTGAAAGTGCTCCTGTAATTCGTGAAGCAGGTGGCGATAAAAGTAGTGTAACTGGCGGAACAAAAGTTTTAAGTGATAAAATAAAAGTAAGAGTAACAACAGAGCAGGGCGAAAGTTTTTTGGATAAAATGATTGCGCTGGTGGAAGGCGCATCAAGACAAAAAACACCCAATGAAATTGCATTAACTATTTTATTGGCAGGATTTACATTGGTGTTTATTATTGTAACGGTTACGCTAAAGCCTTTTGGTGATTACGCACAAACACCGATTACCATTGCAGCATTTATTTCTTTGTTTGTTTGCTTAATACCAACAACAATTGGCAGTCTATTATCTGCCATTGGCATTGCAGGTATGGATAGGGCCTTGAGGGCAAATGTGATAACCAAAAGTGGTAAAGCCGTTGAAACAGCAGGTGATATAGATGTTTTGCTGTTAGATAAGACAGGTACGATAACCATTGGCAACAGGAAAGCTACGAATTTTTATCCGGCTAACGGTATCGATGAAACGCAATTCATTAGGGCGACAGTATTGAGTTCAATGGCAGATGAAACTCCCGAGGGAAAAAGTATTATTGAACTTGCCAATATCAATCCATTAAATTATCAAATTCAAAACCCACGCTTTATAAAATTTACCGCCGAAACAAGAAGTTCAGGAATTGACCTGCCTGCCGGCCAGGCAGGTTTTGAAAAAACAAAAATCAGGAAGGGTGCTTATGATGCAATTAAAAATTTAGTGGAAGAAGCAGGCAAAGATTTCCCTGCAGAAACGTCTGAACGGGTAAAAATTATTGCAAGCAATGGAGGTACGCCGTTAGTGGTTGCAGAGAATGAAAAAGTTTTGGGTGTAATTGAATTGCAGGACATCATCAAACCCGGCATTCACGAACGTTTTGAACGGTTGCGTAAAATGGGGATTAAGACCGTAATGGTTACCGGTGATAATCCGTTAACAGCAAAATACATTGCCGAAAAGGCTGGGGTGGATGATTTTATTGCGGAAGCAAAGCCTGAAGACAAAATGAATTATATCCGAAAGGAACAAAGTGGCGGACGGCTTGTTGCGATGATGGGTGACGGTACGAATGATGCACCTGCATTGGCTCAGGCAGATGTTGGGGTAGCGATGAACAGCGGTACGCAGGCTGCAAAAGAAGCAGGCAATATGGTGGATTTGGATAATGACCCAACCAAGTTGATTGAAGTAGTTGAAATTGGTAAACAATTATTAATGACAAGAGGAACTCTCACCACATTCAGCATTGCAAACGACGTGGCAAAATATTTTGCAATCGTTCCGGCGTTGTTCATTGCTTCTATTCCTGCTTTGCAAGGCTTAAACATTATGAAATTACATTCGCCTGAAAGCGCCATTTTATCGGCAGTAATTTTTAACGCTATCATAATTCCGTTATTGATTCCACTGGCATTAAAAGGTGTGGCATACAAACCAATTGGTGCAAGCGCATTGCTCAGAAGAAATTTATTGATTTATGGTTTGGGTGGTGTAGTTGTTCCATTCATAGGAATAAAATTGATTGACATTTTCGTTTCAACATTTTTTTAAAAATTTCAAGACATGAAAGAAAATATATTTCCGGCTATAAGGCTTACTCTCGTTTGCTTACTTTTCTTTTCAGGAATTTATACATTGATTGTATTGAGTATTGCCCAATTTTCACCTAATCATGGCAAAGGCGAAATAATAAAACAGGATAACAAAACTTATTATGCCAATGTTGGGCAAAAATTCACTGACGATAAATATTTTTATTCCCGGCCTTCTGCTGTTGATTACAATGCCGCCGGTGCAGGTGGTAGCAACAAAGGCCCTTCTAATCCCCGTTATCTAAAAGATGTTCAGGCGGGGATTGATACCTTTTTGGTGCACAATCCAGGCATCAAAAAATCTGATATCCCATCGGATTTGGTAACTGCCAGCGGCAGCGGGCTTGACCCGGATATTTCAGTACAAGCTGCAAATGTGCAGGTAAAACGTCTTGCCAAAATGAGAGGCCTCGCCGAAGGGAACATACAGCAATTAATTATTTCAAATACAGAAAAACCTCTCTTTGGATTTTTAGGAACCGAAAGGATTAATGTTCTTAAATTAAATATAGCTTTAGACAATTTAAAATGAAAATTATTTTTGAAATCACGTTATTATTTGGAAATCCCATTAACACAAGGAGATGTTCAGGAATAGCATGACATTAAAAAAGTAGCAAGACAATTAATAATAATTCTCCTTAATAATATCATTAGCAATTTAATTTCTAATGACCGGTAAAGATCATACAGTGCAACATTTTCTTGACCTGATAAAAAAATCAAGAAGAGGGAAATTTAAGGTATATATAGGAATGATTGCCGGCGTGGGTAAAACATACCGCATGTTGCAGGAAGCTCATGCCCTGTTAAGAAACGGTATTGATATAAAGATTGGATACATTGAAACGCACAACCGAAAAGAAACACATAACCTGTTAGAGGGCTTGCCCGTTATACCACGAAGAAAGTTATTTTATAAAGGAAAGGAATTAGAAGAATTAGATGTTCAGGCAGTAATAAATTTACGGCCTGAAGTGGTGGTTATAGATGAATTGGCACATACCAATATTGAGGGTAGCAAAAATGAGAAACGATGGCAGGACGTAATTGAGATTTTAGAAGCAGGCATTAATGTAATCAGTGCGGTAAATATTCAACATATTGAAAGCCTGAACCGGGAAGTAAAAGAAATTACAGGTGTGGAAGTAAAGGAACGTATCCCTGATAGTGTAATTGCACAGGCTGATGAGGTAGTGAACATTGACCTTACGGCAGATGAATTAATTACAAGATTGAGAGAAGGAAAAATTTATGATGCCGCAAAGATTGAAACAGCAATAAGTAATTTTTTTAAGAGTGAACACATACTGCAATTAAGGGAACTGGCATTAAAAGAAGTGGCTTCGCAGGTGGAACGAAAAGTGGAAACAGAAGTTACGCGGATAAATACAATGAAGCATGAAAAGTTTTTAGCCTGCATCAGTTCTAACGTAAATACTGCCAGGACTGTAATTCGAAAAACCGCAAGACTTGCCAATTATTACAACAGCAAATGGTTTGTATTATATGTGCAAACACCCAAAGAAAGCGCAGATAAAATTCCATTGGATAAACAAAGACATCTTATCAATAATTTTAAACTGGCTACTGAATTAGGTGCAGAAATAATTAAAGTTGAAAATGCAAATATTTCCAGGGCCATTATTGAACAATGCGAAGAAAGAAAAATAACCACTATCTGCATCGGCAAGCCACATTTGAGTTTAATGCGGGTAATTTTAGCAACCAATGTATTTAATGAGTTGCTGAAAAAACTATCTGTAAACGATATTGACCTCGTAATTTTAAGTTAATGAAATGAAAGCATGAAAATTAAGGTAAAACTTTCGTTGGGCATCGGGCTGTTGTTTACAATGATTGTACTGCTCACAATCCTGAGCAGCATTTTTATCAACAGGCTTTCCAATGATACAAAAAATATACTGGCAGCCAACTACAACACAATAGATTATTGCCGCCAAATGATTATTGCGTTGAATAGAGGCATTGCGAACCCTGAAATTCAAAAAGACTTTGAGAAAAATCTTACACAACAACATGCTAATATAACCGAAGTTGGAGAGAGTGAGTTGACTGAAAAATTAGCATTGGATTTTAAAAATGTAACAACTTCAGCTTCTGATACCGCCTTACTCAGAATTGTTCAAAAAGATATTACGGACATAATGCTGCTTAATATGCAGGCAATACAACGAAAAAGCAAAGTTGCCCAAACCACGGCTGATTCGTCTATTTTATGGGTTACTCTTGGGGGAACTTTTTGTTTTCTTATTGCATTAACGGTGCTGTTTAATTTACCCGGAAATATTGCCAACCCGATAAAAGAATTAACTACGAGCATCAAAGAAATTGCTGCGCAAAATTATTCACGAAGAGTACATTTTGAAAAACATGATGAGTTTGGCGAACTCGCATCGGCTTTTAATACCATGGCTGAAAAGTTAGAAGAATACAAAGCCGGCAACCTTGAAAAGCTGATGATGGAAAAGAAAAGAATTGAAACCCTTATCAACAATATGAAAGATCCCGTAATAGGCCTGGATGAAAATAAGAAGTTATTATTTATGAATAATGTTGCTTTGAAAATAGCAGGATTAAGAACAGAGAATGTAATTGGTAAACCAGTTCAGGATATTGCGATGCAAAATGATTTAATCAGGACATTGGCCCGGGAATTATTTAATAAACCAAATGAAGAAAAAATACTTAAAACTGAACCCGTTAAAATTTATGCCGATAATAAAGAGAGTTATTTTGAAAAAGAAATCATACCAATAAAAATTATTCCAACGGGTGAAAAAGAAGAAAAACATATAGGCATTGTAATCCTGTTACAAAATATAACCCCATACAAAGAACTTGACTTTGCAAAAACGAATTTTATTGCAACAGTATCACATGAATTAAAAACGCCCATTTCTTCTATAAAAATGAGTTTACAGTTATTGGAAAACAAGCGGGTTGGCGAATTAAATAAAGAACAGCAAACTCTTGTTGAAAGCATTAACGAAGATGCTGCGAGATTGTTAAAAATTTCCGGTGAACTGCTGAATATGACCCAGGTAGAAAGTGGAAGCATTCAAATGAATGTAATACCATCCGATATAAAAGAAATTGTTGAATATGCGGTTAATGCCAATAAATCGGCAGCAGAACAAAAGCAAATAAAATTCAACATAAATACGCCTGACAATTTACCCAAAGTACTCGCCGATAATGAAAAAACTTCATGGGTACTCACCAATTTACTTTCCAACGCCATTCGTTATTCTTATGACAATTCTGTTATTTACATTGATGTGGAAATTGAAGATGAAAAAATAAAATTCTCTGTTACTGACACAGGACAAGGCATATCACCGCAGTATGTTGACAAAATTTTTAATAGGTATTTCCGGATACCTGGTACAAAAAAAGAAGGCACAGGTTTAGGTTTAAGCATCAGTAAAGAATTTATTGAAGCGCAAGGCGGACAAATTGCAGTGAAAAGTGATTTTGGTGCAGGCACCACATTTTCATTTACACTTAAAGCCGTCAATGACATCACGAGGAGGAACAAGTCCTAATGTATTACCAGGAAAAATCCAGAGAAAAATCCTTACGCGGTTTTGTATTTAAACTGACAACTTAATCATTATTTCTTAATCTTATAAGTTCTCACCGCTAATGATTGCAATCCAGGTAAATTATCCACTGGTTTATCTAAATAAAAATATCCGGTTGCTGATACATCATCAGAACGATAAAACATTACAAAGCCTTCAGGCAAAATAGTATCTTTTAGGTTCGTTATTTTTCCCGGCGTGTATAATGGTTTTGGGTGACCGTGCTGGTCATCAATCGTTGCCGGAATAAGCGGAACACCTTTCGCTTGCAATTCAGTAACTAATTCTTTTTTATTTCCCCCCATTTCGGCTAAGGTTACTTTACAATCTGTTTTGAAAAATATTGGATCCGGAATGTGGTAACGATAAAATGCCCAGCCATTATCGTTGTCCTTATTTGCATATAAACTGCCCGTATAATCATTAAAAAATTCTCCTTCGCCCCAGCCTGTTCCAATATAATCTTCAGTACCGGTGCCTGCAAGGGTTGGAAAATTGGTATCACCATCCAGGTACATTTTTACTTCGCCTTCGCCCCACCAATAATTTTCATAAATGGTATTTGCGATAACGCCAACATTCACTCCAAGAAATCTTCCTTTGCCTTTTACCTGCGGCAATAACTCAAAATCTTTTGCCAGTTCAGTTGCCGTATCGCGGTGCCAATATGCATGAAAATATAAATTGTCCTTTTTCCATGATGTTGTTTTCTGAAAATTCACATCATAAAAAATATGCGTTAACCTTTTATTGCTTTCGTTGGTAACCTGTATGCGTGCAGCAGTTTTAAAAGGCATTGGAATATAACAAATGAAGGAGCGCCCCTCTGGATTTGCAAATAATGCATTATGAAAAGTTGCGGTTTTGCCCAAACCCATGCCAAAGAAATCACCGAAAGGCACCGATACAGCAGGCTTTGAAGCATCGTCCCAAAACATTTCCAGCTTTAGTGAGCGCAACATTTCCGGTGAACGGTCAATAATCGTTATCCATATCCGGTTAATAATTCCTGAACCTTTTACATTCATTAAAACTTTTGTTTCGCCAGGTTTTATTTCATCTGAAGGATGGCCTTTCGCACCGTTATTTTCCATGGCTGCTTTGCCCTTGGCAGCAGTTGGATTTTCAAAAGTTGCCCAACGTGGTGATAACGTACTATCATACTCGAAAATATTTTTTGTTGACGGAACTTGTGCAAATAACGTTGAGGAAGCAAATATGAAAGCAAGTGGGAATAATAATCTCGGCATTGTATTAAATTATAAAAATGAAATTTAGTTTGCGGGTGTAAGCTTAATCGCAAAACCACCCCCTTTCATCATTTGAATATTCATTTTGTCAGTATTAGTAACGTTTTTAATTGTTCTTACATAATCGTTACCAATCCTGTCTGCATTTACGCCATCTGTAAAAATTTCTGCGGAATAATTTCCTTTGGATAAAAAATCAAAACTGAGATTGATATTTCTTTCACTCCAGTCTGTGATGCCTGCCACATACCAGTTATTTCCTTTTCTTCTTGCGAGTATTGCGAAATCACCAACATTGCCATTCAATGGAATCGTTTCATCCCAAACCGTCGGCATACCTGCGATATAATGTAAAATCTCCGGTTCTTTTTCATAAGCAGTTGGTGCATCAGATAACATTTCAAGCGGCGCATATAAAATAGTATACAACGCCAGTTGCTGGCAGCGTGTACCTTGCGTCATAGGTCTTTGGTTCACCACACGAAAATCGGTTCGATTGACATTGGTTAAACCGCCCGGCGTGTAATCCATTGAACCGGCAAGCATCCGGATGAACGGAATATGCGCCAGGTGTTCAGGGGTTGCTTTATCAGAAAATTTATTATACTCAAGTCCCTGCACTGCTTCACGGTTTACGATATTCGGGTAAGTGCGCTGCAGGCCTGTTGGTTTGAAAGCACCGTGAAAATTCAGCAACATTTTTCTTTTGGCAGCTTCTTTGGCAAGGCGTTCGTAAAAGTTGACAACAGTTTGATCATCTCTGTCCATAAAGTCAACTTTCAATCCTTTAACTCCCCACTTTTCAAACTGCGCTAATGCTTCGTCCATTTGCCTGTCGAGCGTGTGCCATACGCACCATAAAATAATGCCTACATTTTTTTGTTTCGCATAATCAAAAAGGTAATTCATATCAAGACCACTGTTAGCATTTGTACCGGCATTTTGATTCGTTTCAATTTTAACGGCTCCGGTATTTAATTTTAATAAATCAAACTGGTCGCTCCATCCTTCATCCATGTTAATGTATTCGATGCCATTGGCCGCAGCGAAATCAATAAAATATTTATAAGTGGGTGTATTAAATCCGGTTTTAAAATTTACACCGGTAAGATTGCTTGCATTCCACCAGTCCCATGCAACTTTACCCGGATGTATCCAGCTTTCATCATTAATTTTTGAAGGAGTCGCCAGCAGGTATACGAGGTTGTTATATAAGAGGTCTTTATCTTTTTCTGCGATAATCATTAGGCGCCAGGGGAAGCTGCGGGTGCCATTGGTTTCAGCAATGTAATCTGCTCTTTCATAAGGAAGCTTTTCAAAGTTAGGACAACAGCCGCCAACAGAATCTTTCAAAACAAATTTTGGAAACACAGCCTTCAAGCCATTATCTCCATCGTAAGTAAAATAGATGCCGGCGTAATCAAGCAGGTCGGATTCTGTAATACCGATTTTTATTCCATTACTTTCTGCGAGTAATGGAACTGCTGCAATTTTATTTGAATCAAGATTAGAAATTGGCCCGTCAATGTAATGTTCTTCATAAGAATTCACAAGGCCATTCACTTTCATTACAGAGGCATTTACATCCTTGTCAAATTTATATTCAACCTGTTCATCCCTTACTTTTATTGAGCCGGGCTTATTCGTAATAAACCTGTATGAGACACCGTTATTAAAAACCCTGAACGCAATACTGAAATTTTCTTTAAAAGAAATAACCATTTCATTGTAGTTGTTGTGATAAACAGCAGCCATACCGTACAACGGTTTCACGTCTTCATTCACTGTATTTTCTTTTACGCTTTTAATGTTGCTGTTTACACCCAATACCTCTCCACTTTCTAATGCCAATGATAATTTATTCAATAAAGTAAGCGCTGTGTTTTTGTAACTTACCTGGTAGGCAACGGTCTTTCCCGCTGTAATATTTACTTCAATATTTTTATCAGGGGAAGTAAGCTTAATTATTTTGTCTTTGGAAAAGACGGTAACAGTACAACACAATGAAGAAAAGAAGATGAGAAACTTTTTCATTTTGTTAATTTAGAAAATAGGAATCTATTGATTGTATAAAAAAATGTGCAATCGCCGGGATAATAATCACGCAAATATAAATAATGCAAATATTACAATTTGTAACTGGTAAGTATGCTGGTATGTGCTGATTGATTATTGGTTACTTTGAATTTGCCGCACAGAACATTACAGTTTAAAGATAATTTTTGGTTAATTATGGTTCAATTTTTTTAAATTACCGGTAAAAGCGTTTGCATTGGCTGTTATATATCATATGAGACATATTATCCTCTTTATTTTTCTACTTGCTTTATCCGAAACATCCTTTTCGCAATTCAGTATAAGCCCCAATCATCACTATCTTTTAAAAGACGGAAAACCATTTTACTGGCTGGGTGATACCGGCTGGGAATTGTTTCATCGCTTAACAAAAGAAGAAGCAGATGAATACCTGAAACATCGGTCAGAACAGGGTTTTACCGTTATACAGGCGGTTGTGCTTGCAGAGTTTGATGGCTTGCACACGCCCAATGCCTATGGCGATAAACCATTGATGGATGATGATCCGGCAAAACCAAATGAGGCTTATTTTAAACAGGTTGATTATGTTGTTGACAAAGCAGATTCATACAATATGAATATTGCCATGTTGCCTTCATGGGCCGATAAAATTAATAAAGGCAGCTGGGGTAAAGGGCCGGAAATTTTTAATACAACCAATGCAAAAATTTATGGTGAATGGATTGGTAATCGCTATAAAAACAAAACAAATATTATCTGGGTTTTAGGTGGCGATAGAAACCCCCGCAATGAAGATGATGTTGCAATATGGAACGCCATGGGCGAAGGAATTATGCAGGCAACAAATAACAAAGCTGTTATCACGTATCATCCACAACCTTGCGACTCCGGTTCTGCCACTTGGTTTCATCAGCAGGCATGGCTTGCATTTAATATGTTTCAAAACGGCCATTGCCGCGATATGGATGTGTATGATAAAATTCAGTTGGCGTATTATTTACAACCGACCAAACCGGTAATAGATGGTGAATCATTGTATGAAGACCATCCTGTTTGTTTTAATGTAAAAGATTTAGGAACCAGCAGCGCTTATGATGTAAGAAAATATGCCTACCTCGATGTATTTGCCGGCGCATTTGGCAATACCTATGGCTGTCATGATATCTGGCAATTTTATTCACCAAAACGTGAAGCGGTAAACGGGCCGCATGTTTATTGGCAGGAAGCTATGAATCTTCCGGGTGCTAATCAAATGCAATATGTAAGGAAGTTAATTGAGTCACATCCAATGTTGGAAAGAGTTCCTGACCAATCATTAGTTGAAGAAAATAATCTGGCTCCTTCGGAAAGAATACAGGCTACTCGCGGTAATGATTACGCATTTATTTACTCTTCTGAAGGTAAACCTTTTACTGTTGTTTTAGGTAAAATAAAAGGCGAAATATTGCATGCTTATTGGTATAATCCCCGCAATGGTAAAACAACAGATATGGAGAATGTTACCAACAACGGAACAAAAAAATTTATGCCTCCTTCATCAGGTTATGGGCAGGATTGGGTTTTGGTATTGGATGATGCAGCGAAGAATTATGCAAAGCCTTAATTGAATTGTTAATCATTAAATTGTTTTTTAATTACGTCATAGTACAGTACACATAAACATGTACTTTCATTACTTTACCTGTCTAAATTTTATTTCTTGAAAAGAATTTTTCTACTTTCGATTGCTCTTGTGCTTACGTTAACTATAGTCGCTGCTCCTTCACCGCTGCAGGTTGTGAAACTTACGTGTGAGTATATTGAAAATCCTTTGGGTATTGATGTGCAGTTTCCACGCTTAAGCTGGACGTTTACTGCAACACAGCGCAACCAGTTTCAATCGGCGTATGAAATTATTGTAAGTGATAACTCAAAAGATATACAACAAGGCAAAGGAAATACCTGGTCAACCGGAAAAATTATTTCGTCGAAAAATATTCAAGTAGAGTATGCAGGAAAGGCTTTACAATCTTTCACACGATATTACTGGCGGGTAAAAGTGTATAATCAAGATGATGAAGCTTCATCATGGAGTGAGGTGAATTTTTTGGAAACTGCAATGCTGAATAATGACTGGAAAGCAAAATGGATTAGTGATGGAAGTAAAAATCCCGGGCGTGATGAAGATTATTATAAAGATGACAGGATGCCATTGTTCAGAAAAGAATTTGATGCGAATAAAAAAATTGTATCGGCAAGATTATATATCAGCGGTGTTGGTTATTACGAAGCATACCTTAATGGTAAAAAAATTGGCGACCATGTTTTAGACCCGGGCTTTACAACTTATAAAAAAGAGGTGTTGTACGCTACGTATGATATCACGTCAATGTTGAAAAATGGAAAAAATGTTGCCGGTGTTATGCTGGGCAATGGATGGTACAATCCTTTGCCGCTAAGGCTTTTCGGGAGAATTGATTTAAGAAAATATCAACAGACAGGAAGGCCGTGTGTGAAAGCAGAAATACATGTTCAATATAGCGACGGTTCGTCAAACATTATTGCAACCGATGAAAAATGGCAGACTGCGCCGGGGCCTGTTGTGCATAACAATGTATATCTCGGTGAAAAATATGATGCAAGGCTGGAGCAAAAAAACTGGTGTTCAGCAAACGCTGATAGGTCGGTTTGGGAAAATGCAATTGTAACAGAAGGGCCTTCTGGTGTATTAACTGCACAAATTCAGCCCGCAATAAAAATTACAAAAGTTATACAGCCTGTTCGCATCACAGAACCAAAGCCCGATACTTTTCTTGTTGATATGGGACAAAATTTTGCAGGTGTTGCAAGAATTAAAGCAAAAGGCAAAGCAGGAACGAAAATTAGTTTGCGTTATGGAGAAGATATTTATAAAGATGGTACATTAAATTATATGACTACCGTTAGTACGCAAATAAAAAAGGGCGGACTCAAAGGAGGACCAGGTGCACCGGAAACAGCATGGCAGGAAGATGATTATATTTTAAACGGAGAGGGAGAAGAAGTATGGAATCCGGGATTTACGTTTCATGGTTTCCGTTATGTTGAACTAACGGGATGGCCGGGAAAGCCAACGACTAATGATATTGAAGGTTTAACAATGAGTGCAGATTTGCAAAGCAACGGAACATTTGAATGCTCGAAGGACATGTTTAATCAATTGCATAAAAATATTCAATGGACTTTTTTAAGCAATGTTTTTAGTGTCCAATCCGATTGCCCCGGCCGTGAAAAAATGGGCTATGGAGCTGACATGGTAGTATCGGCAAATGCTTTTCAGTATAATTATAACATGGCGAATTTTTATAGCAAGGCCGTAAAAGATTTTGCCAATGAACAGCAGCCGGATGGCGGCATCACAGAAATTGCACCGTACACAGGCATAGCAGATTTAGGTTATGGCGGTGAATCAGGGCCAATAGGGTGGGAGTTGGCTTTTCCATATTTACAAAAGCAGCTTTATGATTTTTATGGTGACAAACGTATCATAGAAAACAACTACGATGCTTTTATAAAGCAAATAGAATTTCTGCAATCGAAAGCGAAAAATAATTTATTCTATTGGGGAATCACCGACCATGAAGCGCTTGACCCCAAGCCTGAAGCATTTGCTGCATCTGCATTTTATTATCATCATGTTTTGCTTGCTGCAGAATTTGCGGGTATTTTGAATAAGAAAGATGATTCATTAAGATATGATAAGCTTGCCGCAAGCATTAAAGATGCTATCGTTAGAAAATTTCTTGTTCCCAACACAGGCCGCTTCGATAATGCAACCCAGTCTGCGCAAATTTTTGCATTGTGGTATCAACTTTCTCCTGAAAAAGAAAAAACTTATGACATAATGATGAAAGAATTTGAGAGACATAATATGCATTTGGCTACCGGTATATTTTCAACGAAGATGATGTTTGATGTGTTTCGTGAAAACGACAAAAATGATGTTGCTTATGCCATTGCCAACCAGCCTGATTACCCGGGTTGGGGAAATATGATTGCAAATGGTGCAACTACTTTGTGGGAAACATGGGCTTATCCCGAAAGCGGACCATCACAAAATCATCCAATGTTTGGTTCAGTTGATGAATGGTTTTATCGTTCCTTGTTGGGTATTAATCCTGCTGCACCCGGCTTTGAAAAAATTATTATTAAGCCACAACCTGTAAAAGATTTAACATGGGCGAAGGGGAGCTATAACTCTGTTCACGGCAACATTGTAAGCGATTGGAACATGATGAATGATCAATTCAATCTTCATATTTCTATTCCTCCAAATACAAAAGCAACTGTATATATTCCATGTAAAGAAAATGGGGAAGTATCAGAAAATAATAAGACCGTTCGGCAAAATGCAGATGTAAAATTTATAGGTTATGAAAATGGTTATGCAGTGATGGAGACAGGCTCGGGTGATTATGATTTTTCAACAACATCAGTTTATTAAAATTCAATGAAGAAAAACTATTGCATCATTCTGTTTTTTATCCTGTGTATAAATGCAGCTGCACAAAAAGAAAAATTAATTTATCATGATATTAAAACAGATGCCCATGGAAATATTTTACCCTGGTATAGTAATGAACCCGGCAAAGCCTGGAGCCATGTGATACAACTCGTTTGGAATTTCTGGGATACAATGCGCACTGATATTAACGGGCTTCCTTATTATATGAATCACCAGGTATGGAGCCCGGGAGTGAATGACCCGAGAGGTTTAGGTGGTGACCAGTTCAGTATGGCATTATCGTCATGGAGATTGTTATATGCTTACACGGGCAATGAACGTATTAAAGAAAACATGAAATTTATTGCCGATTATTATTTAAGTCACGGCCTTTCTTCTTCAAATGCTGAATGGGCTGATGTTCCATATCCTTATAACACACTTATATATTCCGGCATTTATGATGGAGATATGATAATAGGTAAAAATTATTTGCAACCTGATAAAGCAGGTTCGTTCGGGAGAGAGCTTTTGCATCTTTATAAAATGACGAACAAAGAATGGTATCCTAATGTTACAGATGATGCCTATTTAGAGGCAGCAATTAAAATTGCCAATACATTGGCACGGCACACAAAAGATGGAGATGAAAATAATTCACCAATGCCGTTTAAAGTAAATGCAATTACAGGTGAAACAGGTAATCTTCAAAATAATAATCGCAGCGAAAAAAGTGTGGGATTAAGCAGTTACACAACTAACTGGAGCGGTACATTGGAACTGTTTATTGAATTGCAGCAATTAAATATGGGTGAAACAGCTTTGTACAAACAGGCGTTTGATAAAATTCTTACCTGGATGAAAAAGTATCCTTTACAAAATAATAAGTGGGGCCCTTTTTTTGAAGATATTCCCGGCTGGAGCGATACACAAATCAACGCTATTACATTTGCGCAATTTATGATGAATCATCCTGAATATTTTCCAAACTGGAAAACAGAAGTAAGAACAATTTTTGATTGGGTTTATGAAAAACTACATAATGAAAAATGGAAAAAGTATGGCGTCACAGTAGTGAATGAACAAACAGAATATTTGCAACCGGGCAATAGTCATACATCAAGAGAAGCCTCTGCGGAATTGCAATACATGTCGCTCACGGGCGATACATTTCATTATAGCAATGCTGTTCGTCAATTGAACTGGGCAACCTATATGGTGGATAATGATGGAAAAAACCGTTATCCAAATGACGCCAACTGGCTTACCGACGGATATGGAGATTATGTTCGGCATTTTTTACGTGCAATGGCTGCTATGCCACAATTAGCGCCATCGGGAGAAGACCATTTGTTGTCGTCCTCTTCGATTATTCAAAGCATTAATTACAGCAGCTCAATAGAATATAAAGTATTTGATACAAAAGGAACAGAGGGACTTCGTTTAACACAAAAGCCCGCTAATGTTTTATTCAATGAAAAACCAGCGGCAAACGGTGAGAGTTATTCATGGAAAGCATTGAAAAAAGGAGGCTTACTTAGTATCATCAGAACACAATCTGGAAGCGTGAAGATTGTAAAATAATGAATAATAAGAAAAAGTTTTATGATGTATTTAAATACATATATGATGAATACAAAACTGGAAACTATTTTTCTAAAAACTGTGCTTCGGTGTTATGAATAGAAATAATAACTGAATAACAATGGGTAACCTGTTTTTCCGGTAGATAAAAAGTTAATAGAAAAACAATGGCTGTTTATTTTATTGTTTAAGGTCTTTATAGCTTATAAGTTGAATTCCCTTTTTGTGAATTACTTCTTTAACGCTTTCATCAGTAAACATATCTGTTACACCCTGCCTGTCTTCTGCAACATTTTCATAGCCTATGTGATGTATAGCCTGCAGCTCGGGAGTATTGAGGCCGGGATGCTCGACAAAAATGTAAGTTGTATCAGCAGAAAGTTTATTAAGCATGTTGATGAAACTTTTAATTTTTTCTTCACCAGTTTTATGCGGGCCATCATAACCAATGTATTTTATAGTCGCGGTTTTTTGCTCCATACCAAGATGGTATTCTTTTGCCAGCCTTTGTGCAAGGGCATTTACTGAATCATTCATATTCATACAACCCATGTGCCCGGATAAATGGCTAATCCGTGGAATATTTTTTAAACCAGTTGCAATTTGCGCACGCCATTCTTTTTCAATTTCAGAAAGCTTCCAGTTATGAGCGAGCAGGTTCCTGTTGGGGTAATTTTTATTTGTCCAAATCATCGGATAGAAGTAACCGTTAGTATCTTCCAAACTTGGACAGTCAGTCAACGGCCGCCATTTTTCATTATCCCATTCGCTGGTTAAAGTAAGATGAATACCTACATCAACACCAGGATTTTCTTCAAGCATTTTCACGGCTTCAGGAAACCAGGGAGAAGGTACCAGGACTTCAATAGACCGTTCGATTCCTTCTTTATAACATTTAATAAGTGCTTCATTCCCGCTATGTGCGAAGCCCATATCATCGCCTCTTACAACTAAGCGGACGGGTTTTGTTTGTGCGAACAGAAGGTTAATAAGTAAAGCAGAAATGATTGTAAGAAGGATTTTTTTCATGAGATAGTATTAAAAATTTATTGTTCTTTTTTCATTTTTATTATTGATAATATCAATTGACTGCATTGTATCATTTACAGAAATAAATAAAGATGATTGAGACAAAAAAGAATTTCCATGATATATTTCGTCTCTCCTCGTTTTGCCATTTTTCAAATGGATAAAAATTATTTTATCATTTGCCTTAAGCGCTATATTTTTTTTGGGAGATTTTTTTTGTTCGAATAGTTCAAGAGGTCCCCGGTTTTGAGAAGCTGCAATCAAATAATGGTTGTCAATCCCTCTTAATTTCACAAGCGCTTTTGCATTGCCCGGTAAAAAAATACCGCTTTTTAAAATAGTTTGAGCATTGAAATTTCCTTTTCCATCTCCGAGTAAAACAAGCCCGTTCAATCCATCATATCTTCCATTGCTTACTTCATTTCCAAAATCATTTCCGCATAGCATGACATCAGGGTTCCCATCGTTATTAAAATCATCTGCAACCATTCCAAACACAGGTGCTACCTGGGCTATAGCGGGTAACGGATGCATGGTAAATTTCCCATTGCCCATATTTTCAATGTAACAATTTTTAAAATTATTTACCTGCAAATGCAAAGCGTCTTTTATATCCTCTTTGGAAAATATATTATTAAAATCTGCGACTGCAAATTGTTTGTATGTAAAGAATTTTTTCTTAAGAGAGGGTAATTGGTCAATTATATCATCACGGTTAAATGCAGTGTATTCTTTTTTATCTCCGTCCTGATCTTTTAAATAGACTGTAATGATTGCATCTGTTGTTCCGTTGCCATCAAAATCCTTCGCATACATGTTTACGGGATATTGCTGCGATGCCTGGAAAAAAGAATTCTCCCCAAGGTTGCCAATTATATAATCAATATCACCATCATTATCAAAATCACCGGCAACAACACTATTCCACCACCCTTTTTCATTTTGTAAACCTGTGGATGCAGTTATATTTTTTAATTTACCATTTTCATTTTTAAAAAAAGTTGGCGCCATCCATTCGCCAACAACAATAAGGTCCGTCCAGCCATCATTATCAAAGTCTGTCCATATAGCATCGCAAATCATTCCAATATTTTCTAAATCTTTTGCCACAACGTTAGTTACATCAGTGAATTTTATTTTCCCCGGCCTGGAATCATTACGGTAAATAAAAGAACTAACAGGCAATGGATAACTTCCTGGCAAAACCCTTCCGCCTATGAATAAATCAAGGTCACCATCATTATCAATATCAACTGCCTTTATACAGCTTTTACTTGTATAGTTCACCGGTAATGCCGAAGTGTCTATTGTAAAATTTCCTTTTCCATCATTTATAAAAAACTGGTCTTCATAATTTTTTGTTTGTGCAGGAGATTCATTACTGCCACTGGTGCAATACAAGTCATTATCGCCATCATTATCCGCGTCAAATAAAAGTAAACCCATTGTTTCGGGCCTGCGAATATTGCCGGCGGCAGAAAACTGTAAGTCCTTTTTGATAAATTTCCCGTCTTTTTGTTGAAGAAGAAACGTACCAGTAAAGTCTCCGGTGCCGCCGATAAAAATATCGTCAAGTCCATTACCATCTATATCAGCCACCGCCAGCCCCGGCCCGTAATCAGATAATTTATGCGGCAGTAATCTTTCATTGCTAAAATCAACATAATCATTCTCATGATGAGTATAATTAATGTTTGCAAGCTTTGTTATGTTAGTAAACATCGCATTTGAAGAAACAAATTCTTTATTTATAAAATATGGTTGTGCATTTTTTATATCAACATACAAAAGCTGGTTCGCTTTTACATCATAAAGGACCTGTTTTTTATTTGTCCAGTTAATGGTAATAGAATCAATCGTCGAAATATTCCCCAAACCGAAAAAGGCTTTTGTATCCACAGTGGAGAGATAGCCACGATAGGGAGAATTTTCATAACGCTGCATTTTGCCGTGATCATAATAAATGGTTGCTATAGCTCCCAATCCAAATAAGTTTTTGCTTCCGCCATTAAATTGTACTTCCAGATAATTGGCTGTAGTCTTATCTCTTGAATTGGTGTTGTTTTCATAAACAAAAGCTTTGTCATTTATATTATTCACTACATAATCGAGATCGCCGTCATTATCCAGGTCCGCATACACCGCACCACTAGAGAACGATGGTTCATCCATTCCCCATTGCTTGGTGACATCTTCAAATTTTAGTTTACCGGTATTCTTATAAGCATAATTCGAAACTTTTATTTGAGGTATCTGGTCTATCAAGTCTTTTTTGGATACAAGAGTTGAAGCGTTATTTCTGTATGCTGCAAAATCATGATCAGTTACATCACGCGGATAACCGTTAGTTATGATGAGATCTCTATAACCATCATTATCAAAGTCAGCCAGAGATGTATTCCAACTCCAGTCTGTTTGAGCGACGCCTGAGTAAAAGCCTATATCTGCAAAAACAGGATCAGCAAGTGAATCATTGTTCATAACACATCGTCCCATATTAAGTTGTAAAGTATTACGAACATATTGAAGTTCCAGGTTTTGAGCCATCATGTTTTGGTAAACAAAATAATTATAACGGCCCATGTTTTTTTTCTTCCTGTAATTGTCTTCAGGATTCATATCAACAGCCACAACATCGGGAAGTCCGTCATTATTAATATCCGCAATATCATTCCCCATTGCATTTTGCGAAGTGTGTTTAAAATATTCCTTTACCTTATCAGTAAAAGTTCCATTTCCATTATTTATATACATATGATCGCTGCCGTAAAAATCATTGGTTACGTACACATCTTTCCAGCCATCATTATTAATATCTGAAATAGCAATTCCCAGTCCAAATCCATGTTCTGTAATTCCTGCATCTTTTGAAACGTCAGTAAATACGGGGTGTTTCAAAGAATCATTCCAGTTGTTCCTGAAAAGTTTGTCAACATCTGTATTGGAAGTATCTATAGAATTGTTATTGAAAGAAACACTTGCACGCTGTGCAATTTTTGTTGTAACGAGATACATGTCAAGATCGCCATCATTATCATAATCAAAGAAAGCGGCGTGTACTGATAAGCTCGTGTCAGCCAGACCATATTCAGCAGCCATTTCCTTAAACACCGGAATTTTATCCTTATTCAAACCCTGGTTTACATACAACAGGTTTTTTCTTTCCTGCGGATTGCTTTTTATAGTTGTACAGACATAAATGTCTTCTAATCCGTCATTATTAATATCAACAACTGAGGCTGCGTTACTCCATTCCTTTTCCCCATCAACCTTTGCAATAGAAGTAATGTCTTTGAATTTAATGCCACCTTCATTAATATATAATTTATTAGATGTGGTGCTAGCTGTAAAATATAAATCAGGAAGGCCGTCATTATTAAAATCACCTACGGCTACGCCGCCACCGTTATATAAGAATTCAAGATCTATAGGATTTATAGAGTCATTTTCGACGATCCTGTTAATAAAATCTATACCTGTTTGTGAACCCGGCAATTGTACAAAAAGATTGTGCGGTTTATTATGGCAGCTAAATAACAATAATAAGGAAGTAATTGTACTTAATCTTTTCATTACATAGTCGCATGCCGAAGCGGATAAATAATTTACAATGATTTTCGGAGTATCAGCTTGAAAGGATTTTTTACTTTTTCGTGCCTGTTTTCAAGAATGAGCTCTGCTGCGGTTTTACCCATTTTCGCATGATCGGTTGAGATAACTGAAATACCATCTATTAATATTTCCTTAAGCGGTGTTTCGTTGTAAGAAATTATACCAACATCTTTGCCTATACGAAGTTTCTTAGAATTGCAGTTTTTAATAAGCTGTACCAAATCTGTTTCCTCAATTACAATATATGCCTCGCCCTTATTGATTGGAGTATTTGAATTTATTTCATTAATAATGGTATTCTTAAAATTATTCTGCATGCAGAAATTGCGAAACCCCGTTGCAATTTCGATAGGGTAAGAAACCATTTTGGGATGTACAAGAATCATTTTATTGTATTTCTGAAGAACCTCCAATCCGGGTTCAAGGGCTTCGACAATATCATTTTTAAAATCCTGGTAAACAGCTGCATATTTTTTATTTACGTAAGTAAGATCTTTATCAAGAATAACTAATTTTTCGGAAGGGATTTTTTGAATGAGTTCATAAGCTTCCTGTATGTTCTCATAAAAGTGTGGCATTATTACAAAATAATTGTAATCACACAAGTTATCCAGGACCAGGCTTTCCAATACTTTGGCGTTACAATGATGAATTTTTAAATCAACGACTGCATTGTCACCCATTGTTTCTATAAAGGCGTTATAAATCTGTTTTTTGTAGTTGCTTATTTTATTAAACAACAACAGTATCCGGTATTTTTTTGTAATATCTGTCCTGCTTATGTAAAACCCTTTTCCTTTGATGGCGCAGATAATACCACGCTGCTCCAGGATGTCATAAGCTTTTTGAATAGTATCTCTTGATAAAAAATACTCGTTGCTGCACTCATTTATAGAAGGGATTTTATCACCTTTTCTAAGCTTTCCCTGTTTTATTGCGTTTGTTATGCTCTCGATTATCTGGAGATATTTAGGTGTCTTCCTTTCTTCATTAATTTCCAGGGATGGCGTAACATTCAAAGTCTGCATGTGATAACAGGTTTTATGTATTTGCGGATTTCAACTGCAGATGTGGTACCAGGCAATCGTGCATCTTACAATTAAAACAGAAATTTATAATCTTTAGCAAAGATATTAAAACGAATGTATTCAAACATTTAGTAATAGGAGTCAGCACAGTGCAGCATAGCTGAAAAGAGTTCTAAGATAACTCAGGATGGCAGTTGATTCTATTCCCAAATCGGATATAAGCGATTTGATGTTTGATTACGAATGGCGGAGCATTACAAAATTATTTTATTTAGAGTACGAGTGAAACCCGTCATAAAAAATGCTTTTCGAGAGAATCTTCATGATAGGGGTGAGCTATTCCAATTAATTCTCTATCTCTTTGTTTTAAATTTCTCCAAAAAACTGACGCTCCAACCTACGTTACAACCCAATGGATGTAGTGATTATTGTTTTTCAAACCTTCCTGTTTTTCCCTTTATCCTTATGCGAAACATTACAGGCTTAACGCGGTTGGTATCGTCAACTGCTGAAGTAGATGTTTCATGCTCATGAGGATGAATAGTGGCGCTTGTTAAGAAAGGCCACATGTGATTAAATAAATAATTTCTTGCTTTCTCCGCAGCCCTGCCTTTTAATTCATGAAATTCGCCGTTGGCGATTACGCTTTGCCAGTTAGCCATATTTTGCATCGCATCTACCTCAAAGCATACATTGGGATTCCTGCGCAAAATATTAAGCTTCTTCCCTTCTTTTGTCTGCCCTATAATATCTTTGCCATCATACACATAAGTTACCGGAACTATGTAAGGTTTTTTACCATCAGTGCAGGCAATTCTTCCAACTGCCTGGCTCAGCAGAAAATGATTCATTTGCATTTCATCTAATTCTCCCAGCATAGTTTATACGTTTTTTTAAAAGTTATTAAAAAAAATCTTAAGCGTCAAAATTAAACGGGCTTGATAGTTTGAATTATGATATTAAACATGAACGCATATGATAGAAATCAAGTGGTTGACAATTTCAGTCAGTTCTTAAAAAAGGCGGATAAAATACTTTTGATTAGAGAAACTTTATTAAAGAAATTTGATTAAAGAAATTTTATGAAAACAATATTTATCGCTACTGATTTTTCAAATGCGGCCCATAATGCGGCAAAATATGGACTGCAACTTGCCAAAGCACTGAAGGCAAAAATAATTCTGTTCAATGCATATAAAGTTCCTACTCCTGCGCCATCGATCGAAGTAGGCGTATCGCGGTATGATATTATGGTGCAAACAGAACAGCGTTTGCGGGATGAGGCAGCTCTGCTAGGGCATGATAAAACAACGATGGAGATAACATGTGACGAAGCCGCAACAGACAATACTATCGTTAGTATAGCAAATGAAAAAAAATCGGACTTTATTATTTGCGGTATGAAAGGAAGCGGTAAAAACATTAGAAAAGTTTTTGGCAGCACGGCTACTTCTTTGGTAAAAAATTCGAACATACCTGTGATAATAGTTCCGGAGCCGGCAAAATTTACAAAGCCGGCAACAATAGTATTTGCGAGTGACCTGGGATTGGATACCGATATACATGCGATACATGACTTAAACAATATTACCCAATTGTTTCAATCAAAGTTATATGTTGTAACTGTTTTGAAAAACAAAAATGAAGAACGGCTGGAGGTATTGAATACGCCACAAACAAAACAATCAACACAGGGCTTTATGCCAACATTTGAATACCCGGTTGGTACTGATGTTACACATGCGCTGGATAAATTTATTGAAACACATCATGCAGATATGCTGGTTATGATGCCGCATAAGCATGATTGGATTGAGCGGCTCTTTAAAAAAAGCGAAACGAAAGAAATGATATTTCATACCGAAATTCCGTTATTAATTCTGCCTGAAAAAAGGTATCGAAATAATCAAAAGAAATAAGAAGTGCCCTTTGGATAAAATGAATTTACAAACGGGACACCGATGG
The DNA here is from genome assembly GCA_963798665.1 of uncultured Chitinophagaceae bacterium. Taxonomy (GTDB): domain Bacteria; phylum Bacteroidota; class Bacteroidia; order Chitinophagales; family Chitinophagaceae; genus Ginsengibacter. Next base: position 453,393 of record CAWCUN010000002.1, read on the forward strand.
TGTTTTTAGTTGCATGGGAGCCTTATAGGTAAGATTCTAAAAACAATTTAATAACTACATTCTTTATCTAATACCTCGATCGTTTTTACATAAAATTCTTTTGCTTCCGCGATATTTTTTCCAATACAAACCATTCCCAATTTCCCGTACTGCGAAAGCGCCCCTATCATGTGAAACATCACGCCCGTCTGCTTTGCACCATCATATTGTATTCCATTGCACATAGCAATATCTATAAGGTCGTGTGGAGTGAGACCTTTATATTTTTCGTTGACAATATTATCCGATGCGAAATAACTACGCTGCTGCCCATTGGGCATAAGGTATGCTCCTTCCTGCCAGTTAAATTCTCCGCCGGTTAAAAATTGCAGCATAAGAAACGGATGGGTAGTACCACCTTTGCGCAAATTAATCTCAATTGCATAGTGCTTCCAGCCATCACTTCCTTTTACAGAGATAAAATCTATACTAAACCTGCCTGTAACACCATGCCGGCCCAGTTCATCTGCTATTCGTTTTGCCATTAAAGCAATGTCGCTGTTATATTCGTTGCTTGCGGGGAAAGTAGCGCCGAGAAACACCTGCCCGCTTTCGCCACCCAGTACCTGGTCGTGTGTTGAAATTATGTCTGTGATGCCAATAGGATTAATGCGGCACTGTACTGATGGTGATTCTTTACAGCCAGGTATATATTCTTCCGCTATGCCACCGATGGTTTTGAATTTTTTCATATACTGATCATAGCTAACATTCGCTGCGACTATTTTTAAATTCCCGGGCATTTTCTCCCGGATACAGGTTTGAATGTTCGAATCACTTGCATCGATCTCTTTATAATAAAAAATAGCGTTCCCATCGCCGGAGAACCCTTCATTCATCTTTACTACGGCCTTCTCCAACGAGGGATTATTTTTTTTAAGTTGCGATAAGGCGACAGCAATTTCATGTTCATTACTAATATTTTCAATACCGGCAGGAGTTGGTATTCCAAGCTTTTTAAAAATTTTTCTGCTACCTGTTTTGGAACCAAGAGATAATAATTTTGGATCACATCCATAAATGGGAATATCCAACTCCAATGCTAATTTTTTTTCATGATCAGTTACATTGAAACATGCCATGTGGGCCATTTCAGTAAATTTCATAATCTTTTTAATTCGCTTAATTAGTCGGGGCCTTTCTAATATTTTTTCAGTAAGTGATTTCCGGGATGCATCATAACAGCTAAGCAGGGTAAGCCTTTGGCGGGCATGATATCCCGTAATGCCCGGCAACAAGTGCAGGTAATAATCTATAATACTGTTATCAACCGGTATGCTGGTTACATATATAACCTGGGTACGCGGCATACGTAATAGCATCAGCAGGCACAACAAGCGCTCTTCATAATGTAGAACTCCTTTTACCGTCGACAGCATTTCACCATCAAGCGTAAGGCTCGGAATTATAACAACTGTTTTCTCAAGCAAATCATCCAGAAAAATTTCGTGAAAATGGTTTGAAAATTTTTCCTGCAAATTTGCGAAAGCGTTGTCTTCTTCGATATTTTCAATATATTGAGTTTGCATATTCTATAAATAATAGCAGAACAATTGCAGGAGGAATGCGCAGTTATCATCCATGCATTTTTCTTTCGAGTTGTTTTACATTCACTGCAAATAATAATACCAGTATTAAGGTGCTTATTACAATTATGTAAGAAATGATGAAGCCGACATTTTCGTGGTCCAGGGGTGTATAAGCTGGTTGTACTTCATAAGGCCTTTCAAAAGGCACATCCGCGACTGCAACAACTTTTGTGCTTTCATCTTTTACGTATTCAATTACACCTTTGATATCGTCATTTGTGAGGTCAGGATGATCGGGCATTACTGTACCATTAAACTTTGCGAATAATGCTACGGCAAAAGTATCTCCTTTTTTAATAACCGATTGCGATGAATGGACGAACTCGATAATCCAGTTCATCGTATGTCTTTTGTCAACGTTTGCTAAAGCTGGCCCGGCAAAATCTTTATCAATTTTATGGCAGGCCATACATCTTGTCATAAAAATATTTTTTCCATCGTGTAATGGCAAAGCCGGTGTTTGATACACACTCATAAACAAACAGCCTGCAACGGCAATCAATAGCTTAGTTTTCATTTTCTAACCTTTTTATATCTGTAATTAATTTTTGTATTTCATCCGGGTTTGTTCCATCATAATATCCCCGAATATTTTTTTGCATGTCAATCAGGACGATTTTATCGCTATGAATAAAATCTTCCGGACCACCGTCGCCATCGGTTGCAACTATTGCAAAGCCATTTCTTGCCAGTTTATAAATATCTTTTTTGGCGCCGGTAATTAAATTCCAATGTTCAGTGTCAAGATTAAACTGAGCCGAATATTTTTTTAGCTGAGCGCTGCTATCGCCTTTCGGATCTACGGTGAAAGAAGCCAACTGAATTAAATCATCGTTCTTAAATTGGTCACTTACAGTACTCAAAGACTTTGTCATTTTTGGACAAATGGAAGGGCAGCGGGTAAAGAAAAAATCTACCACCAATATTTTATTATTCCAATCGTCAGCATTTAATTTTTTTCCTTCCTGGTTTATAAAATCGTATGATGCAAGCTTCGTTAACAGGTTATGATCTTTATTTACTGATACATCATACACCGGTAATTTTTCGTATTTATGTTCGTACCAGTTCATCAATGCATATGCTATTGCCGGCAATAAAAATATTAACCCGATAAAAATCCATATTGATTTTGAAGATTTCATTTTACTTCTGTTGTTGTGACAGGCATAGGATTATCAGGTGTGTAAACCGGCGATTTTGGGCCAGTGTTATTATTTACATTTATTAAAGCAGGTATGTAAGCAAGCATTAAAATGACAGCCATTGCTACAAGCCACGGCTTAAACCGGTCAAGCAATGCAACACGTGGTTCATCATGATATGCCTCACTTACAGGAAAATCCAACACACCTGCTGCTTTACTTTTTCTAAAAATTGTTCCGAAGAAAACCACGAAGTATAACAGTCCTGCAACAAACATAATAATGCCACCAAACAAAGCAAGGGTTGTGGTTGGCACCCATGCGGGATGATACAATGCGCTGTTAGGATTAAGATAGGTCATTCCGAGATTGGTCCTTCTTGGCTCGCCGATTAATCCTCCCCACATTAATCCTGTTGAAAAAATTAAGACTCCTATCGTCCATAAATAAGGAATGATAACATTTATTTTCGGAAGAAATATTTTTTTGCCTGAAAGTGTTGAATACATATAAGTGCTCATACCAATAATGGCAAGGAACACAGGCCCGGCAACAGTCATGTGAAAATGGCCGGGCAGCCAAGCGGTATTATGAACTACGCTGTTCAACTGGTACGAAGCGTTTACAATACCCGTTAGTCCGCCAAAAATAAATAGTATTAAACCGCAGATAAAATAGGCAAACAGATATTTATCAGCATCGAGGTAGGGTAGCTTCCCCATCCAGCCAAACCAGCCTTTGGAGCCCCTTAATTTTCCCGCATATTCAAGAGATGCGGCTAAGGTAAAGGCGGTGATAAAGCTGGGTATGGCGACACCAAAAGTGAGAAAGCCCTGGAAAAATTTTACCCCTCTTGTAATCCCGGGATCTGCAAACTGGTGATGCACGCCAACCGGAATAGAAAATATAAGAAATAGAAATAATGCAATTCTTCCTGCCCTGTCACTGAATAATTTTCCACCGGCAAGTTTTGGAAGCATGGTATAGAACATAATGTAGGCAGGCAGTAGCCAAAAGTAAACCAGGGCATGGCCGAAGAACCAGAACAGTGTACGGGAAAGGGTTACGTTCACGGTGGCCGTCCAGCCTAATGACCATGGAAGTAGTAAAATCAATACTTCATATGCAACAGCCAGGGTGCACACAAACCAGGTGGTGAAGTTAATTAGCGTTCCTAAAACGGCCAGTGGAGTTTTTACTTCTTCATTATTTTTTTTCCATTGCATGTACATTCTTGCCCAATCAAAAAATGGAATCCATGATCCGACGATTAACAGTGCGGCGCCGAGATAAAACAGTGGGTGTGCTTTCAGCGGCGGATAAAAAGTATACAGCACAGAAGCTTTACCTGCAAGCATCGCCCATGCCGCCATCAATGTTCCTGCCAGCATCAAGGCAAAACTTAGCCAGGTAAGTTTTTTATTGGGTTCAATTTTTAAATAAAAAGCCATGATGGCATGGCCAAATGCGACTGCAAAAAATGTTGTAAGCACCAATGCATTAATAACACCATGCAATGTCAGGCCCTGGTAATAATCAAGCTTTGCAAAATCAGTTTGATGCAATATGCCCGCCCTGTAAATAGTTTGCATAAGCCCGTGGTATAGACCCAGCGTTAGTAATGCCACAGGTATGGCGAGCTCAAGATAAATTACCCGCTTTATTGATTTGCTTAACTGCATAGATTTTTATTTATTGTTTTTGGGGTAGTTCACAATCACTTCGGCCTGCATATTCTGATGCCCGATACCGCAATATTCATGACAGGTAATTTTATACACCCCGGGCTTCTCAAACTTTACGGTCGTTTTATTGATGGCTCCAAAAATGGCCATCATATTTACATTTTTATCGGCTATATTAAAACCATGCACGACATCTTTTGAGGTTACATAAAAATCTACTTCGCTTCCCACCGGAATATATATTTCTGACGGTTGAAACATCCACATTTGTGCAACAGCAAAAACCTGGTAAGTAGAATCATCGATCTTATTTACACGCGGATTTTCGTAAGCCTTATCAAAAGGAATGCATTCAGGTAAATCACTTTTATATTTTCCCCGTGCATATAAAATAGAAAATATAAATACGGCGATAATTGTTCCTGTAACTATCAATACCCTTTTTTCCGATGTGTCAATAGTCATTGTAATTTTTTTATCTTTTATCAATAAAATTTAGGCTGCCTCCTGAAAACTTCCTGATAAAGCCTCCCGGGTCATATTCTGCTCAGCATTAAAAAATAAACCCCAAACCATATCAGCAGGCACAGTATCACTAATACCGCAAAAAATGCCATTGCGCCTTTCGGTATAAATTTTTTTTCCAATTGAGTTTGCTCCATGTAATAAATTTTATGAAGACAAATGTAGCCGTGGGTATTTTTTTGAAAGATGATTCGAGGGAGAGACCGTCATGACAATTATCAAGGTCGACATTGAGTTATGTCATACGTAGGGCAACAAATAATTTCAAAATTTGCATTCTAAATATTTAATTATGCAACATGTTATTTCAACACAAAAAATTAATTTAGTCAGGCACGATTCTTATACCACCGGAAATTCAGCTTTCGTTCGTTTAATAAAAAAGTTCATTGCATGGTGTGAGGCGCAGGAGAGCAACCGGTTTCTTTGGCTTGGAATTGCATTGCTTTCAGGTATAGGAGCCGTTTTACCGGTTACTTTGTCAGCCATAGTCTTTATCGGGGGAAATTACATGGCTTTATGGATACTAGCCTGCGTCGTAAATGTACCGGTGCTCGTTGTAAACCTCGCAGACCAGCCAACGAAATTAACTTTACCTGTGCTGTTTTTTGCGTGGGCAGTTGATGCCATCATCATCGCATATTGTTTAAGTCATTTATTTGTAAGATAGTACCAGCGTTCACAGTCCAGGATTCCACAGCCACAAACATTATTCGATTGATGAGTTCTAAATATTATCCTGATGAAAATAGTGGTAGTTTTTGTTCTTATTCTTGCGGCTTCGGTATTTATCATATTCCTGGCGACTTGGAATTTCAACAGGATTATTAATCAGGAAGTAAAGAGCCTTTTAGCGGATATTAACCAGGACAAAGAAATCACGACTCATGAAATGCTAGACGGATTACCGGAACCGGTAAAAAATTGGCTTGCTAACAGCGGGATTATTGGCAGAGAAAAAATTTATGCCGTTCATTTATGCCAGAAGGGACTGATAAAATTAAGGCCTGCACAAATCAATTGGATAAAGACTACTGCCGAACAGTATTTCACAATAAACCCTCCTGCATTCATCTGGAAAGTAAAAATGGATATGATGCCTTTACTTCCGGTTGCAGGCAGGGATAAATTTGTTGATGGAAAAGGCAGGATGACGATTAAATTATTTTCTTTAATTAATGTTGCCAATGAAGCCGGCGATAAGATTAACCAGGCGGCTTTGCAAAGATGGCTCGCAGAGATATGCTGGTTTCCCTCTGCGGCATTGAGCCCGTATATCAAATGGGAAACAATTGATTCAACTGCTGCGAAAGCAACAGTAACCTATGAAAATATTTCCGGTTCTGTGATATTTCGTTTCAATAAACAAGGTGATATAGAAAGCTGTACTGCAGACAGGTACAAAGAGAATGCAAAAGATGCTCCGTTAGAAAAATGGCAGGTGGATACAATAAAATATGGAGTAATGAATGGAATAAGAATACCTGTAGAATCGGAAGTTACCTGGAAATTAAAAGACGGCGATTTTACGTGGTATAAATTGGAGATTACAGCGATTGATTATAATAAATTGGCCAATTACAGATAAGATAATAAATTTGATTTTATCAGGGATTATTTTTATAAAATGAGTACATTGTAAGTGATACAAAAAAAATTTATTAAACCTTAATGGTCAACATCAGTTCCCGCCAGGCATTATTATATTCGTCACTGATATTCGTACTTTCCGTTTTTCTCAATTATTTTTTTTCAGGAATTTTTTTTATTGGCAGCGGTTTCATTGTTTCAATTTTTCTTACTGTTTTTATTGAGAAAAAAAACGTTACTATTATTTTTTGCGTTGCATCTGCCCTGGCAACAATCGTTATTACAGGTTTAACAGCACACCAGTTTTTTTCAACTGAATTTCTTTCTGCGAATGTTTTTTTGCTCGCCATGATTTTTTTTGCCGCAATAGTTACAATCTATTTGAAACATCTATTGAGGCATATGCAGTTTGATAAAACACACATGACTTCATTATTTGAAAATGCAACAGAAGGAATCATCCTAACCAACGGGGAGGGGAAAATCGTTTTAGTAAATCCTGCTGCCGAAAAAGTTTTTGGTTATAAAGAAGAAGAACTAACGGGCAGGCTAATCGAAATGCTTATACCGCAACGCTTCAACCATCATCATCAATTGCGGGAAAACTTTTACGGGCATCCACAAAACCGGCAAATGGGTGTGGGCAGGGATTTATTTGCAAAGAGAAAGGATGGAACTGAATTTCCGGTTGAAATAAGCCTTAGCTATTACCGGCAAAATAATGAGGCATTTGTTATTGCATTTGTGGTTGACATTACTGCGAGAAAAAATCATGAGCTTAATATCAAAAGGCACCAGGAAAGGCTGGAAAAACTCTCACAGGATATGCGGCAGCTTAATAATGAGCTTGAAATAAAAGTGGAAGAACGCACTCATTTTTTACAGGAAGCGTTGTTAAATTTGGAACAGTCAAAGAAGGAATTGAGTGAGTCTCTCAATAAGGAAAAACAATTAAATGAAATTAAAAGCCGCTTCGTTTCTATGGCGTCCCATGAGTTCAGAACTCCGTTAAGCACAGTGTTATCATCAGCTTCATTACTTTCAAAATATACCAACGCAGAAGACCAGGAAAAAAGAGACAAACATATTAACAGGATAAAACATTCTGTAACTCATCTGAATGATATACTGGAAGATTTTTTATCGTTGGGTAAATTAGATGAGGGCAAGGTTTCTGTGACAGGTAACCGGTTTGATATTGATGAGCTTTTGCGGAATGTAATTGAAGAAATGAAAGCGCAGTTAAAGGGTGGCCAACAAATAAAATATGTTTTCGAAGGAGAAAATGAATTTTATTCTGATAACAAGCTTTTGCGGAATATCTGCATCAATCTTATAAGCAATGCCATTAAATTTTCGGGAGAAAATAAAGCGATAGAAATTAATTGTGTTAACGAAAATAAGAAAGCGGTGCTATCAATAAAAGATGAAGGCATTGGCATTTCAGAAGAGGATAAAAAACATTTATTTACAAGTTTTTTTCGCGGCCATAATGCAGCTAACATACAAGGTACGGGGATGGGCCTTCACATCGTGAAGCGATATGTTAACCTGTTGAAAGGTTCTATTGCTTTAGATTCTGATTTAAAAAATGGGACTACTTTTAAGATAATTTTGCCTTCAATTAAACAAGCTGTATGAATTCAATACTGGTAATAGAAGACAATGAACATATACGGGAAAATACCGCCGAGATCCTTGAGCTTGCCGGGTATAAAGCTTTTACTGCGCCCAACGGAAAGCAAGGCGTGGAAATAGCTTTGCAGGAGACCCCCTCCCTTATCGTGTGCGATATTATGATGCCTGAGTTGGATGGATATGGCGTGCTGCATCTTTTAAAGAAAAATAAATCGACAGAAAATATTCCTTTTATATTTCTGACCGCAAAAACAGAACGAGCCGACATGCGCAAGGGAATGGAGATGGGGGCTGATGATTATATCACAAAGCCTTTTGATGATATAGAATTGCTGAATGCTGTTGAAATGAGATTGAAAAAGCTGGCAATAGCACAAAATAAATATCCCGCTTCATCGCAGGGCATTACTTCATTTTTAAATGATATAAAAAATTCGGGCGTAAAAAATCTTTCAGAAAATTATGAAATAGAAACTTATCACAAAAAACAACACCTGTATACAGAAGGAAAGCGACCGAGGTTTTTATTTTATCTCATCAATGGTAAAATAAAAGGATATAAAACGAATGAAGATGGCAAAGAGTATATAAGTGATTTATACAATTCCGGTGACTTCATAGGGTACAATCCGCTGATACAGGAAATAAATTATGAGGATTCTGCCATGGCACTGGAAGATGCCGAAGTGATGCAAATTCCAAGGGATGACTTTTTAAAGATGGTCTATACTGATATGAATATTGCATCCGCATTCATCCGCATCATGAGTCATAATGTCAAAGAAAAAGAAGAAAGGTTGCTGCAAATAGCGTATGGATCACTGCGCAAAAGGATCGCCAAAGCGTTAATTGAAATCCAAAATAAATTTTGCGGTGAAAATACTCAGGAATCAATATCTATTTCACGGGAGGATATTGCTCATTATGTAGGTACTGCAACTGAATCGCTTATTCGCACATTAAGCGATTTCAAAGCAGAAAAATTAATTGAAATTAAAGGGGCAAATATTTTCATAAAGAATGTAGAAAAGCTGCGGGATCTTTTATTTTAATATCAATGACAACTTTATTTTCATCAATGTAATTCCCGCCGTTATGAAGGCGCACAACACAATAAAATGTAAAACATTTCCAAAATTTTTGTAAATTGTATATGGGAAATAGCAATAGATTTGTACCATCATAACATGAAAAAGTTCCTCGCTGCCATATTATCCATTTTATACTTGACCGTTACTACCGGGGCTACTATACAATTGCATTATTGCATGGGTAAGCTTATTGGTAAAGATCTTTCGAACTATGACAAAAAGAATTGCAGCAAATGCGGTATGAAAAAAGACAACGGCGTAAAATCAGGCTGTTGCAAAGACGAACATAAGTTTTATAAGTTTGATAAAGATCAGAAAATAGCGGATGCTTCATTTGAGTTTCCGAAACTCACACCCGAAGCGCTTCTTTTTTCTAACTTTGAATTTTCCTCAATTTCGGTTTCTTCTCTTACCGAAGAATACCCCACCAGTAACGCACCGCCACGATCGAGCGGTATCGCTATCTATAAGCGCAACTGTGTTTTCCTCATATAATATTCTTTCTCTTACTTAAGCTGGACTGTAGCACTGTCTGGCTATAGGCATTTCTATATGTCAATGTTTTGCTTTACAAATGCTAAAAATATCTATTCATGTTGCACGTAGGTGATCATAATGGCCTATAATATTCAAACTCCTTAAAAATGAAAAAAAAATGAAAAAATCAATTCTTGCTTTAATTGCTGTAGCTACTATCTTTTTTGTTTCCTGTGACAGCAACGCTTTCCCATCCACCGAAGCAAGTAAAATAATAAAACCTGGCAGTGAAATATCTATGAATGTTAATGCAGGTTCTGTCGAGTCATATAAAGAAGTAAATGCAGTAACCGCAAGCTTTACCAATGTTGATCCGGGTGTCTCGGCCTTTATGAAATCATTGGTTCAAAATTATCTTGCTGTAAAAAATGCTTTGGTAAATAATGATGAGCCCAAAGCAGCCAGGACTTCTGCGAGGATATCCGAACTCGTTAAAAACTTTGACAAATCCCTTCTTACTTCCGATCAGAAGAAAGTGTATGATAGTGTTGAAGATGATTTGAAAGAACAGGCAGCGCAAATTTCAAAAAATAAAATTGACGAACAGAGGGAGCATTTTTCAGCGATGAGTAAAGATGTATTTGAACTTGCGAAGGCTTTCGGTAGTGGTACAACATTATACCATGATCATTGCCCTATGTACAACAACGGCTCCATGTGGCTAAGTGAAACAAAGGAAATCCGCAATCCATATTACGGTAGTGCAATGATGACATGTGGTAGTGTGGTGGAAGTGGTTCAATAGATAGATACTTGATAGCTGATACTTGATTCTTGATAACTAAAAAATATGATTCCAAAAATAATTTCCTGGTCATTAAAAAGCCGGTACATCGTATTGCTGCTGGCTGCGGCTTTGTTTGTGTGGGGAATTTTGAATATTCAAAAAAATCCTATTGATGCCATTCCCGACCTGAGCGAAAACCAGGTGATCGTCTTTACAGAATGGATGGGGCGTGGCCCCCAGATCATAGAAGACCAGGTTACTTATCCACTGGTGAGTAATCTGCAGGGTATTCCCAAAGTAAAAAACATCCGCGGCACTTCCATGTTCGGGATGAGCTTTGTGTATGTCATTTTTGAAGATGATGCAGATGTTTATTGGGCCCGTACAAGAGTACTGGAAAGATTGAATTATGCTCAAAGACTATTGCCAACTGGCGTTACCCCCACATTGGGGCCTGATGGAACTGGCGTAGGCCATGTGTTCTGGTACACATTAGATACAAAAAATCTCGACCTGGGTGAGCAACGGGCTCTGCAGGATTGGTATATAAAACTTGCGTTGCAAACCGTACCGGGTGTGGCCGAAGTGGCTTCTTTTGGTGGATTTGAAAAACAATATCAGTTGATTATCGATCCGGTCAAACTGCAGTTTTACAATGTCTCACTGATGGATGTTATGAATAAAGTGAAGGCGAACAACAATGACGTCGGTGGAAGAAAATTCGAGATGAGTGATATGGCATATATCATCCGCGGATTGGGATACATCAAAAATAAAGAAGACCTGGAAAGCATTGCTGTGGGAAATTTCAATGGTATTCCGGTAAGGGTAAAAGATATCGGAACCGTGCAAATGGGGGGAGATCTGCAGGCTTGGCATTTTCGATGAAAACGGCGAGGGAGAAGTGGTAGGTGGTATCGTCGTAATGCGTTACGGAGAGAACGCGGATAAGGTCATTAAGGCCCTGAAAGAAAAAATGAAAGTGGTACAGGCAGGTTTGCCGGAAGGTGTCAGCTTTAAAACAGCTTATGACAGAAGCGAATTAATTGAAGCAGCTATTGGAAATATTAAAACAAAGTTGATTGAAGAAATGAGTATTGTAGCGCTCATCGTAATCATCTTTTTATTCCATTGGCGAAGTGCTCTTAGCATTATCATCCAGATACCCATAACTATTGCTGTAAGTTTTATCCTGCTAAACCTGTTGAATATTTCTTCCAATATTATGTCACTCACAGGAATTGCATTGGCAATTGGTGTTATTGTCGATAACGGCATCATCATGAGTGAGAATGCTTACCGCCATTTATCGGATTTTCAAAATAGCCATCATCCTAAAACATAGGCAATGAAAAAATTATTCAATAAAATAACAGGCAGAGAAAGTTACTATCGCATTCCTGAATTGGAGCGGATGAGGTTAATTGAAAAAGCCTGCATCCAGGTATCAAGAGGGGTTTTCTTTTCTACCGTTATCATCATCACTTCTTTTTTACCGGTGTTTTTATTGACGGGGCAGGAGGGAAAACTTTTTCATCCGCTGGCATTCACCAAATCATTTATTATGGTGGTGGATGCTATATTGGTTATCACTCTTGCCCCGGTATTAATATCCTTTTTTATGAAAGGAAGGTTCAGGCCTGAAACGAAAAATCCTGTCAATCGTGTGTTGGAGAGAATTTACGAACCTGTTATAAAAGGCTGCATCAAATGGAGAAAAACAACGATAGCGGTAAACATAATCGCTCTCGCTGTAAGCATTCCCTTAGTACTTAGCCTTGGCCGTGAGTTTATGCCGCCATTAGATGAAGGATCAATATTATTTATGCCTGTTACGCTGCCTGATGTTTCCAACAGTGAAGTAAAGAGAATTTTACAGGTGCAGGATAAAATTATTAAATCGGTACCTGAAGTAAAAAATGTATTGGGCAAAGCAGGGAGGGCAAACACGGCAACCGATAACTCGCCCATTAGCATGATCGAAACCATTATTTTATTGAAGCCTCAAAGTGAATGGAGACAAGGCATCAAAAAAAATGATATCATAAACGAACTGAATGCAAAGCTGCAGATACCCGGCGTAACAAATGGATGGACTCAACCGATTATCAATCGCATCAATATGTTGTCAACCGGCATCCGTACTGATGTTGGGGTAAAGGTGTATGGACAAAACCTTGATACGATCTATTCTTTTGCTGAAAAAATAAAGCAACAACTGGAAGGTATTGACGGAGTAAAAGATCTGTATGTAGAACCGATCACCGGTGGAAAATACATTGATATTATTGTGAAAAGAGATGAAATAAGTCGTTACGGCCTGAGTGTAGATGATGTAAACAGCGTAGTAGAAATTGCATTGGGTGGTATGCGGCTCACGACTACAATTGAAGGCAGACAAAGGTTTTCTGTAAATGCAAGATTTGGACAGGATTTCAGGAATAATATTGAGGCGCTAAAAAGGTTGCAGGTACAAACCATGAAATATGGCCCCATTCCTTTAGAAGCGGTGGCCGATGTTAAAATATCCGAGGGGCCGCCAATGATCAATTCAGAAAATGCGATGCTCAGGGGAACAGTCTTATTCAATGTAAGAGAAAGGGATTTAGGAAGTACGGTAAATGAAGCAAGACGAAAAGTTGGACAACATGATCACCAAATTGCCCAAAGGATATTTTATGGAATGGAGCGGACAATATGAAAGTCTTATAAGAAGTGAAAAAACGCTCATGATTATTTTACCCGTTGTACTATTAGTAATATTTGTATGCATGTACTTTGCTTTTCATTCAGCAAGAGAAGCATTTCTCAGTCTTATATCTATTCCCTTTGCACTTATTGGCGGCGCTTTCATGATCTATTTCTGGGGCGTGAATTTATCTGTGGCAGTAGCCGTTGGCTTCATTGCTTTGTTTGGACTTGCCGTGGAAACGGGGATTGTTATGGTTATTTATTTGAATGATGCCATGCAACAGCTTGTGGAGAAAAAAGGCAATTCAAAAGATACGATTAGCCGAGAGGACCTGCGTGAATATGTAATCGCAGGCGCGGCAAAACGATTAAGGCCCAAATTAATGACAGTGAGTGTTTCACTCTTTGCATTAATACCTATCCTGTGGAGTCATGGGGTAGGAAGCGATGTGATGAAACCTATCGTACTCCCGATGGTGGGTGGCGTCCTTACTTCGGCTACACATATCTTGTTAGTAACACCACTTATTTTTTTAATGGCAAAAGAATATGAACTAAAGAAACATGGGAAAATTGAAGTGCTGGAAACAAAACATTAAATCCTTAAAAAACCAAGAAGGTTTTCTTTGAAAGTTTTTAGTTTAAAGTGTCTCTGAAAAAAACCTTCTTGGTTTGGAAATCAAAATTTATTTTATAAAAAAATATTATGAAACGCTTGTTATTCATTTTTGCACTGGTTGTAAATATTCATTTTGCTCAGGCGCAACATATACTTACTGAAGATGAAATTAAAACCGCTATCATCTCCAATCATCCTACTTTAAAGATGCTTGATGCAGAGGCCCGCTCAATGGACGAAGCTGCTAAAGGTGCTTATAGCTGGATGCCGCCTGAATTAGGCGCAGGCTTTTACCAGACACCGTACAACCCTAAAAACTGGAAGTCTGTGAACGGCCAGCCCGGTATGGGTGCGTTCATGATTTCTGCGCAGCAAATGTTCCCCAACAAAAAACGGCAGGATGCAGAATTTGCTTTTATGAATGCCCAGTCTTCCATTGAAAAACAAAAGAAGGATGTAGTGACCAATGAATTGCTTTACACAGCAAGAAAAAATTATTATGAATGGATCGTATTGGAAAAGAAATTAAAAGTGCTGGAAGAAAATGATAGGCTGCTCCGGTTTATGATGCAGAGTGCTGAAATACGGTACAAGAATGGTTTGGGAAAGATCAGTGCTTATTACAAAGCAAAAGCTGCACTGTCAAATGTGGAGAATATGCAGTTAATGTTAAGGAATCAAATTGTTCAGAAAAGAATTGCCATCAATACGATCATGAACCGGAATCCGGAAGAAGATTTTCAAGTTGATACTAATTATGTATGGTTTGATTTTAATAAAAATATGTTTGACTCTGCAGCCCTGATGCAACAACGCAGCGACATTAAAGTAATTGACAGAAGCATCGAAGTGAACAACCTGGAACGCAATGCTGAATTGGCGAAGTTGAAACCTGAATTTGGTATTCAATACAATCACATGACCGGATGGGCGGGGCAGCCTTTAATGTTTTCGGTAATGGGAATGGTAAAATTGCCGTTGGCAAAATGGTCATCAAAAATGAATAGAGCAAAAGCTGAAAGTCTGGTATGGCAGAACGAAGCACTCAAAAACCAGCAACAGATGATCGTCAATGAAGCCACAGGTATGGCAAACAACAGCTATACTGAACTGGAATTAAAAAAGAAACAAATGAAGTTATATGAAGAACAGATACTTCCTGCATTGAGAAGGAATTTTCAAACTACGCAACTTGCCTATGAGCAAAATACAGAAGAACTATTTGAACTTTTTGATGCGTGGCAATCATGGAACATGACACAGATGGATTATTTAGATGAGTTGACAAAGGCATTGGAGATGCAGGCTGAATTGATGAAAATTATGGAAATAAAATAAATCATTGCAGATGAAAACATTTAAAATAATAAGTTGGCTCCGGGCTTTCTGCATTGCATGGTTTCTTTTTTCATGCAACAACAAAAGTAATAACAAGGTCAATGAACCTGAGGTGCTTTATACATGCCCTATGCCTGCCGATTCTTTCTTTAGTGATAAACCCGGCAAATGCCCTAAATGTGGAATGACACTGATAAAAGTAGAAGACCATAATGCACATGCTGATCATGCAATGAGAAAGGACAGTATGGTATATAAAAGCGGCTACACATGCCCGATGCATCCAACGGTACACAGCGATACTGCAGGCACCTGCCCTATTTGCGGAATGCAGTTGGAGAAAGTGAAGCCCCTGGCAGATGCCCGAACCGTATCCCTCGATGTTCTTTTAAAACCGCAAAACCAACAAGTGGTTGCTTCGGTACCAATGGTACACATAATGGACCGGGAAGAAAATATTGAAATGGAAGCCTATGGATTTGTAACTTATGATACAAGGCAGGTGGGCGTTATATCTTCTTACGTTGCGGGCCGCATTGAAAAACTTTACGTAAAATATCGTTTTCAAAAAATAAACAAAGGGCAAAAGATAATGGATATATACAGTCCCGAATTAATGACTGCGCAGGAAAACCTGCTGTTCCTTATGAAAAACGATCCTGAGAATAAAATCCTAATAAATGCTTCCAGGCAAAAACTGCTGTTGCTCGGTATGAGCAACCAGGAGATAAATAGAGTAATCCAATCCGGTAAAGTATCCTACAAAGTCTCTGTTTTCAGCAACTACACCGGCCACATTCATGAAGCGGGGAAGGCTGGTGAAATGGCAAAAAACCAACAGGCAGGCATGCAGGATTTTGCGCTTACGACCCCGGAGTTAACCATCAAAGAAGGAATGTATTTGCAACGAGGGCAAAATGTTTTTTCTGTATTTAATCCAAACAAGGCATGGGCTGTATTGAACATTTTTGCAGGCCAGGCTGGTTCCGTAAAAGTGGGGGACAAAGTGCGCATTACTCCGGAAACAAATTCAGAAAAAGACTTCAGGGCAAGCATCAGTTATATCGAACCCTTTTACAGGGAGGGAAGTAAAACACTTACAGCAAGGGTTTATTTTGATAATTCAAACCTGGATATTCCTATTGGGAGCCAGGTAAAAGCAACCGTATTTGCAGGAAACCGTTCGGCCAATTGGCTGCCGGAGGAGGCTGTGCTTTCCCTTGGTATGGATAAAGTAGTATTCGTAAGAACCGGTGAATCATTCAAAGCAAGAAAAATTGAAACTGGTATTGTAAATAAACATTTGATACAGGTATTGAATGGGCTGGATAAAAACGAAGCGGTTGCCGCCAATGCTCAATACCTCGTGGACAGTGAAAGCTTTATAAAAACAAATCAATAATTATGAAAAAATATCCAATAATAGTATTGTCGATTTTGTTTGTATTCGCCTCATGTAAAAGCAAAAAGCAACCAACTGTTCATAAGGATGAATATTATACCTGCAGTATGCATCCGCAGGTAATGCAGGACAAACCCGGCAATTGCCCCATTTGCCACATGGAACTTATTGTTGCAAAAAAAACAAATACATCTGCTGATGAAATTGCATTGAATGATGAACAAATAAGGTTGGGAAATATTCATGCTGATACCATCCGCAACGGCAGCATCGGTGATAAATTGATACTAACAGCCACGTTAAATGCAGACGAGGCAAAGACCAATAGCGTGAACGCAAGAGTAGCCGGACGAATAGACCGCCTGTATTTTAAAAACCCGGGCGATTACATTCCCCAGGGAGCCCACTTATATGATCTGTATAGTGAAGAATTGAATAACGCCAAACAGGAATATATTGCCGCAATAGAGAGAAAAGAAACGCTCGGCAATTCAATCATCGATTTTAACCGCCTCGTACAAAGTGCTAAGACAAAGCTATTGCTATGGGGCATGAGCGAAGCGCAGGTTAGTGAATTAGGGCGAACAAAAAAATCATCGCCGCTTACCTCATTTTATAGTGATGCTTCCGGTTACATTACGGAACTGCCTGTGATGGAAGGCCAGTATGTAATGGAAGGTGGTACGATCGTAAAGCTTGCAAATCTTTCCACACTTTGGGCAGAGGCGCAGGTATATGCATCAGAACTTTCAAATATTAATGATAACAGCAATGCTGTTGTAGAGTTCCCCGATCTGCCTGGCATGGCATTGAATGGAAAAATTGAATTTGAAAATCCTGAGATTGCTACCGACTCGAGAGTAAATCTTATACGGGTAACAATACCAAACAATTCGGGAAAACTAAAACCGGGTATGCCTGCATATGTGATTTTAAAAAATAAAAATATTGACGCATTAACGTTGCCGTTGGATGCAGTTATCCGCAATGGTAAAATGAATACAGTGTGGCTGCAAACAGGAGAAAATATGTTTAAGATGAAGATGGTGGATACAGGGTTGGAAAGTGGTGGCCGTATTGAAATAAAATCAGGTTTGAGGGAAGGCGATGTGGTGGTAACAAGCGGAGCTTATTTACTGAACAGCGAATATGTTTTTAAGAACGGCGCTGATGCTATGGGAGGAATGGACATGAGCGGCATGCAACATTAAAAATATCTAACAGTAAAAATTAAAAATAGAACAGTAATTATGCTCAGGAAGGATAGAATGTCGTTTGCATTTTTATTAGGAGAATAGATAATAAAATGATAAATCAACTTATTATTATACTGAATCTTAATTTTGCAGAATAATTTATTTCAATGCCCCAAACAATTCCATTAACCGACGTATTCCCTTCATTTGAAAAAGAACTTATTGTTGAACTGGAAGAAAATGCTGTCTCTCATAATTATGTTGCCGGAGACACGCTTGTTAAAAAAAATCAATACTTCAGGGCAGCTTTGATAATTATCAAGGGTTTAGTAAAAATTTATAGGGAAGATGATGAAGGGAATGAATTCTTTATATATTATTTAGAGCCGGGGCAAGCATGTGCGTTAAGCATGGTATGCGCTTCGCGGCAGGAAACCAGCGAGATTATGGCTGTTGCAGTAACAGACACCGAGATACTAACGGTTCCGTTCAATATCATAGACGAATGGATGACAAAATATAAAAGCTGGAACAATTTTGTATTATCAACGTACCGGCAGCGTTTTGAGGAATTGCTTGTGACCCTCGACCATGTTGCTTTTCGTAATATGGATGAACGCCTTGAATTTTATCTCAAACGGCAGGCTGAGAAAACAGGCAGCCTTCTTCAATTAACCCATCAGCACATTGCTGAAGACCTCAACTCTTCCCGTGAAGTTATTTCCCGGTTATTGAAAAATATGGAAAAGAACAAACGGCTGATATTGCATCGCAGCAGCATTGAATGGATCCATTAAGCTATGTGATACTTATCACTGTTTTATTCACTATTAAAAACCATTTTTGTTGAAATATTATTAATGGAGATAATTGGTTATTTCGCTTCAGTGCTTATTGGTATTTCATTAGGATTGATTGGTGGTGGTGGTTCTATCTTAACCGTACCTGTGCTGGTGTATCTTTTTGGTGTTGACCCCGTACTGGCAACAGCTTATTCCTTATTCATTGTAGGCACTACCAGTCTTGCAGGTGCGGTTACAAAATTCAGACAAGGTTTAATAAATTTTAAAACTGCTTTTATTTTTTCTCTGCCGGCAATAATAACGGTCTTTGTTACACGCAGGTATGTGATACCGTGGATTCCCCAAAGCCTGTTTACGGTTGGAAATTTTACAGTTACAAAGCCTTTAATGGTAATGGTGTTGTTTGCCATACTCATGGTATTCGCATCCGCATCAATGATTGCGGGTAATGGAAAACAGGGTGATACCGCAACACACTCACGGGTAAATTATGCGATGATTTTTTTCCAGGGAGCCTTTGTTGGTGTTATAACCGGGCTTGTGGGTGCCGGAGGCGGGTTTCTCATCATACCGGCATTGGTCATATTCAGTAAACTGCCTATGAAGAAAGCAGTGGGCACTTCACTGCTTATTATTACCATTAATTCATTCATAGGTTTTTTAAGCTCTCTTTCGCATTATCAATTGGACTGGAAATTATTGATGTCTGTGACGGCTTTAGCTATCGTCGGCATTATTGCGGGCAACTGGATTAGCCATAAAATTGCCGGTGAAAAACTGAAGAAAGCATTTGGCTGGTTTGTATTAATTATGGGAATTTATATTCTTGTTAAAGAAATATTTTTTAATAGTTAAATGACTGTCGTAGCAATCTTGTGTGACAAAAGTCATAGTATGCGGACAAAAAGAAATGCAATTTTACATTTCAAATCAATTACGGAAATTTATAATGACAAAAACATTTTCAGAAATAATTAATGGTGATAAACCTGCGCTGGTTGATTTTTATGCAGATTGGTGCGGCCCATGCCGCATGATGAAACCAATATTGGAACAGGTGAAACAACAAGTGGGCGACGATGTTACCGTTATCAAAATAGACGTTGATAAAAATCCGGCTGCTGCCCAGGCGTATAATGTAAGCGGGATCCCAACATTGATAATTTTTAAAAACGGAAACATTAAATGGAGGCAAGCCGGGGTTGTCCAGGCCAAAGAATTAATTCAGCAATTAAAAAGTTATACAAATTAAAATTATACAAATGGTAATAGAACAAATTTATACAGGATGCCTGGCACAAGGCGCTTATTATATTGAAAGCGATGGCGAAGCAGTAGTGATTGACCCATTGCGTGAAGTGGAGCCCTACATACAAAAAGCAGAACAAAACCACGCGAAAATTAAATATGTTTTTGAAACACATTTTCACGCGGATTTTGTATCAGGGCATCTTGACCTGGGTAAGAAAACGGGTGCACAAATTGTGTACGGGCCTACGGCTGCTCCTAACTTTGCTGCGCATATTGCCAAAGATGGAGAAGAATTTGCAATAGGTAAAGTAACATTCAAAGTGCTGCATACACCGGGGCATACGATGGAAAGTGCGTGTTATCTTTTGAAAGATGAAGCAGGGAAGGATGTCGCATTATTTTCCGGGGATACTTTATTTATCGGCGATGTCGGCCGCCCCGATTTGGCACAGAAAGCGACTCACATGACGAAGGAACAATTAGCTGCAATGTTATACGATTCGTTGCGCAACAAAATAATGCCCCTGGGCGATGATATTATTGTATATCCTGCTCATGGAGCCGGTAGCGCCTGCGGTAAAAATATGAGTAAAGAAACTACTGATACCCTTGGTCATCAAAAAGCAACCAACTATGCATTGCGGGCAAATATGTTAAAAGAAGAATTTGTAAAAGAAGTAACAACAGGCTTAATGCCTCCGCCTGCATATTTTCCATTGAATGTGATGTTGAATAAACAAGGTTATGAAAGCATTGATGCAGTAATAAAGCGTGGCAATATCGCATTGAGTCCTGGTGCATTTGAAACAGCCGCCAATGAAACCGGTGCGTTAATACTCGATACAAGAGATCCGGAAATTTTTTCGAAGGGCTTTATCCCGAATTCTATTAACATCGGCATTGACGGAAATTTTGCTCCATGGGTAGGTTCAATGATTCCGGATATTAAACAGCAAATTTTAATTGTTGATGAAAGCGGCCGCGAAGAAGAAGTGATTACAAGGCTTGCACGTGTGGGGTACGATTATACCATCGGTTATCTACAAGGCGGTATTGAAGCGTGGAAAAAAGCGGGTAAAGAAATTGATGAAATTAAATCAATCACTGTTGATGAACTGGAAGCCTTGATGGCAAAAGATAAAAATATAAATGTCCTGGATGTACGAAAAGAAAGTGAATACATGAGCGAACATGTAGAAAACGCTGAAAATGCCCCCCTTGATTTTATTAACGACAGTATGTTGAAAGTAGATAAAAACAAAACTTACTATGTGCATTGTGCAAGCGGCTATCGTTCTATGATTTTTGTATCCACATTAAAGGCAAGGGGATATAATAACCTGGTGGATGTGAAAGGAGGGTTTAAAGAAATAAAAGAGAGGGGCAAAATTAAGGTAACTGACTATGCATGCCCTACTACTTTATTATAAAGCATCAATCTTGTATTGTCTTATCGTTTGACAATATTAACTCCGGGTTTCCAAATAAAAACCTTAGCAGAAGAGTTGCCTCAAATTTTTTCCAAATGATTTGGGTTTGATGTAAACAATGCCACATTAAAACGTAATCACAACAATAAATTATTTATTAAACTAAAAACAATGAACCTACTTAAAAAATTATTTACCCCAAACCAGGCGGTAAATTTTAAAGATTTAAAACAGAAGGGTGCAGTAATAATTGATGTAAGAACAATTGCCGAGTTCAACTCGGGGCATTTAAAAAACACCCTGAACATTCCCTTGAACACAATACCGGGACAACTGGTTAAAATAAAAAAATATAATAAACCGGTAATAACTGTTTGCCGTAGCGGAAGCAGAAGCGGGATGGCTACGGGAATTTTAAAAAGAGCCGGAATTGAGGCCTATAATGGAGGTGCCTGGGATACACTTGAAAATAAAATTAAATAAACTGATGAAAACATTGCTATTAAAAAACTGGAGCATCATGCGGTTTCTCAGGCTGGCAATTGGCTTATGGGCTATCATAGAAGCCTTGCAAAATAAAACACCATTGCTGGGCCTGCTCGGTGCAGCATTAATTATAATGGCGGTTTTGAATATTGGCTGTTGCGGCGCAAATAATTGCACTACCCACATAAGTCAAAACAAAAAATTATCGCAAAAACCCGGAGAGATTCACTATGAAGAAATTACTTAAAAACAATTTATGGATTACAGGTGTTTTGTTTGGGATAGGGGTTGGTTATATGTATTGGAAATACATTGGCTGTATTACGGGGACTTGCGCTATTACTTCCAAACCTCTAAACAGCATGTTGTATTTCGGCCTCATGGGTGGTTTGCTGTTGAGCCTGTTTCAATCAAAGAAGCAATATCCACGCGATGATAAACCATGAGAAATATTCTGATAAAAATATTCTTTGTTACTCATTGTATCATTTTACCAAATTTTTTATTTGCACAGGTACCTGATTCAAAGGCGGACACAGGTACGCTCGAACATTCTTTAAAAAAGGGAGCGCTTATTGTGCAGTTCCGTACTTTTTTTATGAGTACATTAAATGAGGGTAAATTAAGTGATTATTACGCATTGGCTACAGGCGCCGGAATTGGTTATCATACTCCAGAGTGGAAAGGATTTAGTGCAGGCATGAGCACCTTTATTATTTTTAATATTGCTTCTTCTGATTTTACTAAAACCGATTCATTATCTGATCAAAAAAGCCGGTACGAAATAGGATTGTTCGATATTACCAACCCTGGTAATAAATTCAATTTGGCCCGGATGGAAGAATTATACATAAAGTACAGCATCAGGAACACACAAATTATTGCCGGGAGGCAGTTCATTAAAACGCCATTCATAAATAAACAGGATGGTCGTATGCGCCCAACTTTGGTGGAAGGAATTTATTTTAAATCAAAAATAAAAAGCCGCTGGACATTAGATGCGGGATGGCTAACGGAAATGGCCCCACGAACAACTGTAAGCTGGTACAGTATTGGCGAATCAATCGGCATATATCCGCCCGGAGTAAATGTTGCAGGAGCAAAATCAGCGTATCCCGGAAATACAAAAAGTAAAGGTGTTGGAGTAACAGGTATGCAGTATGAAAACAAATTAGTGCACCTCCAATTATGGAATACTTATGTGGAAAATATAATGAACATCATATTGATACAGCCTGAAATTCATTTTACACTTAAAGAGAAAAATAAATTTCTTGGAGGCTTGCAATATGTTTACCAACACAGTTCAGGTGATGGGGGTAACAAGGATATTTCAAAGAGGTATTATGAAAAAGGAAGCTATACCCGGGCAATAGGCGCAAGGATGGAATATGAATCACCGTCGTGGAAAGCTAATCTCAATTACCTGCACATCAGTAAAGACGGACGTTTCCTGATGCCCAGAGAATGGGGAATAGAGCCATTCTATACATTTTTACCGAGAGAAAGAAATGAAGGATTGGGAGGTAGTGACGCATGGTCTGTTAACAATACATTCTTCTCAAAAAACAAATTATGGAAGCTTGGGTTGAGCTATGGCCAATACTTTTTACCACATCCACATAATTTCCGGCTAAATAAATATGGCATTCCATCTTATCAGCAAATCAATCTGATAACAGATTACTATTGCCAAGGATTTCTAAAAAATATGAGTATTCAAATGTTGCTGGCATGGAAGGGGAACCTGGAAAAAACTCCTGTTGATGCAAAAAATATAATCAACCGTGTAAACATGCTCAACAGCAGTCTTATCGTGAATTATAGTTTTTAAGAACATGGTTATAGTTACAACTCCGAATAGCCGTTGTGAAACATGATTTTTCATTTCCGATTTGTCTTGAGCAAAAGAGCAAATAGTAAAAGTCGTACAAGAGAAAGGGAACTGGCGTCGACCTCTCTGGACAGCTTGGTACAAGCTGAATAAATTAGTGCCAGACAAGCTGGCACTAAACAAGGTAGAATACAATCGAATGATCGCTGTATGGTCTCCTCTCTGGAAAGTCAAAGATACTTAAAAACAATTTTTAAAATTTATTTGGAAATGAACATAGTACCTCTGACCAACGGTACTCCAGCTTAATCTTCCTTGGTTCCTGAGACAGCTGTTACGGAGACAAAGTTCCATAATCACAGAAACCCAAACGACACCACCAATCCCGCAACAATTAAAATACTAAAACCCACAATCAAAGGCCGGCGCAGGGATTTATCGCATAGAATAATTCCGTAGATCATTTTCAATAAATTATTACTCGTTGCTGCATTCACTACAGCCGTTACAATTACGGTATCTGCAATATTCAATTTGCTTTGAAACAGGTTGAGGATAAAAGGATCAATGTCTGTAACACCTACAATAAATGATAATACATTTATTCCGCCGCTTCCATAACGTTTGGTTACAAACTCTGTAATGACAGCAAAAAATATAAAGAGCGCTGCGAAGATTAAAGCGGTTTTAAATTCAAGTGGGTTGGTATGTGGCGGTAATGTTTTTACATCGGGTTGTTGTTTCTTGCTGTGGTGAAATTTTAAAAAGTATAAAGCAACAAGCGAAGACAATACAATGAAAATTGCAAACGCCGGAGCCAGTGCCATCGCTATGCTTTTATTAAAGAACAGCGCCAGTAAAAACAATCGTACATACATCATCGTTGTGGCAAGAATAATAGCAGCAGCCACTTTATTATTTTCAGGCAACTCTTTACTTTTTTTGGCGAGTATAATGGTGGTCGCAGTGCTGCTGTACATGCCTCCCAATATGCCGGTGAGAATAATTCCTGAGTGGGGGAATACAAATTTTTTAAGTAAATAACTGAAGTAAGAAATACCGGATACCGCTACTATCGCCAGCCAGAATTTGTAAGGGGAAAAATTTAAAGTTGGGGATATGATTTTATCAGGAAGCAATGGTAGTATAACAAAGGCAATTACCAGGAACTTTGCAAGTGTGATAAATTCGGTGTTATCAAATTTTTTTGAAAATTGAAAGAGGGTCTCTTTTAATTCTGTTAAGATAAGCACACACACCACTATTAAAAGCACCAGCCAGTTGGGTTGCGTGTACACCAGCGGCGCAAGGCAATAAGTGATCAGCGCAATAACAAAGGAAGTGATGCCGAATTTCTTTTGTATAATTATTTTCTGGTAATAGTTAATGGCCAGTAAAACGGTAATTGCCAATCCGCCGCCTAGAAAAGGCAGCAGCGTTTGCGGACTGATGACATAAAGAATAAATCCTAAAATTCCTATCAGCGTAAACGTTCTGTCCGTACCGAAGCGGGTTCCGAATTCTTCTTTGATATAACGGCCTCTCTGCTCCAGCCCTATGAGTAATGAAAACAAAACGACAAGAATAAACTTGAAAATTCCCGGTGGAATAAGATGTAGTATTTCTTCACCCATGTCAACTTTGGTTGTGCAATCGTAATATCAAAATACGACTTATTCTTCCGCAATCCATTTTTTTGCTTCTTCCAATTCTGTATTTTTAAAAACACGCACTTCACAAGGCAGCAGGTATCCAAAGAACTTTGCAAAAGTGTTTATCAAATGATGGTCAGATACCAGTGCGACTCTTTCCCACGCAGATAAATGTTTCATCCCGATTTTTGCATCATCCACCATGGCACTAAGGTCAAATCCTGAAAATGTATTTCCAAGATGGTAGAGCATCCTGATTTTTTTATGAGTTTTAAATTTTTCCTCCACTGCAGGAATTAAAATATTTTCATAATCACTGCCGGTAACTTTTCCTTCTGCCGAAACGCCTAATACATTTTCAGGCAGGCCGTTCATTAATTGTAGCATATTAAAAATATTTAGTTTATCATTTTAAATAATTATTTACGAATGTTTCGTTGCAGAAATTTTCTTATAAGCAATTTCATAAATGAAGCAGGTGAGAATAATGCCTATGGAAATAAAGATGCCCAACTTATTAGTAGCAAATTGCTGGATAATTAACGTAACAAGCGCCGACAGGCATAATACAGCACCACAGAACGGAAGTATTTTTTTTCTCCTGCTTCCCTTCGCTAACCTGAACCAAACATAATTAACAAGAGAGAAAATAAGTAAGAAATTAATGCTTCCAGCAATAGATATATTTTCAAGTGGAATCGTATTTACCAACAGGAGTGTTAATACGGCCGTCAGAATTAAACCGACAGGCTTGTTCCATAAAAGCGTTTTGAATGCAACCGGCGATTCGTTATCCATGGAGATCTGGTAATTTACCCGGCTGCCTCCAAAAAGGGAGGCGCTTATTGCAGAGAAAGTTGATATAAGTGCAGCTATGGTTATAATGGTAAAGCCGGTATCCCCAAGCATGGGTTTTGCAGCTTCCGCTAAAACATAATCCTTCGCTATTGCAATCCTTTTGAAAGGCAGAGAGCCAACTGTGATCACGGCAATGGCAATGTATAAAAGCATAACAAACCCTACTGCATATAAATAAGATCGCGGAATATTCTTCTCTGGATTTTTTATATCAGGAGCCGCATTTGCAATTAGTTCAAAACCTTCATAAGCGACAAAAATTACCATACCTCCTGTTATTATTTTTATGGGAGATACCCAATTATGAATGGATAGCTGGCTAACATTTGGATTTCCAAAAAGCCCATACGCCCCGATTATTATAAAGGCTATAAGAATAATTAATTTAATAAAGACAACATACGCTTCAATTCTTCCAACCACTTTCACGTTGTAATAATTAATGAATGTTGCAAAAACAATAATTGCACTTGCATAAATGTGGTAGTCAATTGTTCTGCTACCCGTAAGCGTTAGCAGGTTTGGAGCATAAGAGCCAAAGGCTGATGCATAAAGTGCCAGCATAATTATATAGCTCATCCAAAGTAAATTATTTGAAGTTCCGCTGAAGATGCTTTGACCAAAACCCTGGTTAATAAAGTTTACTGTACCCCCTCTGTCAGGATAATTAATTGAAAGGTTTATGTAACTGTTGCAGGTTACGAGTGCAATTATGCCTGCTATTAAAAATGATACCGGGGTTCCACCGCGGGCTAAGGAAACGGCTAATCCTAATACGGCAAATATCCCTCCGCCGACCATACCCCCTATCCCTATCGATACTGCTTCCTTAAGTCCTATTTTTTTCGTTATCATTTTTTCCAGCTATCGATTTTGGGGCTTAGTACTCAAGATTTCCATTTCCACTCCCTTATTTCCGGCATGTCAATACCATTTTTCCTGATGTAATTTTTGTGCTCAATCAGTTTATCTTTCATTTCCTGCTTGAGCCATGAAGCCGTATTACCTAATTGCGGCAGGCGCTCGATTACATCCTGCACCAAATGAAAACGATCAAGGTCATTAAGGACAGTCATGTCGAACGGAGTAGTGATGGTGCCTTCTTCTTTATAGCCACGCACATGAATGCTGTGGTGATTGGTGCGCCGGTAAGTAAGCCGGTGTATCAACCAGGGATATGCATGAAAAGCAAAGATCACGGGTTTGTTTTTTGTGAACAGAGCATCGAAATCCTTATCATTCAATCCATGCGGGTGCTCTCTTTCAGGTTGGAGCTTCATAAGGTCAACTACATTCACCAAACGAATTTTCAAGTCCGGTAATTTCTCTCTTAAAATAGAAACGGCAGCCAGTGTTTCCAGTGTGGGAACGTCACCTGCACAAGCCATTACTACGTCAGGCTCGGCGCCTTCATCATTGCTTGCCCATTCCCATATACCAATTCCCTTTGTGCAATGCATTACTGCCTCCTCCATGGAAAGCCATTGCGGTGAAGGATGTTTACCAGCCACTACCACATTTACATAATGGCGGCTTCTCAGGCAATGGTCCATAACCGACAAAAGACAATTGGCATCCGCAGGAAGATACACACGAACTACCGATGCTTTCTTATTTACTACATGGTCAATAAATCCCGGGTCCTGGTGTGTGAAACCGTTATGGTCCTGCCGCCATACATGCGACGCCAATAAAATATTTAGCGAGGGAATTTTTTTACGCCAGGGAAGTTCTGCAGTTACCTTCAGCCACTTGGCGTGCTGGTTGAACATGGAGTCAATGATGTGAATGAAAGCTTCATAACAATTAAATAGCCCATGCCTTCCCGTTAGTAAGTAACCTTCCAGCCATCCCTCACACTGGTGCTCACTGAGCATCTCCATTACCCGGCCTTCTTTTTGCAGGAATTCATCAATATCAATTGTTTCGGCATCCCACTGGCGGTTAGTGGCTTCAAATACAAAATTTAATTTATTGGAAAGTGTTTCATCAGGGCCAAAAACCCTGAAGTTTTTTTGTGCTGCATTTTCTTTGATAACATCCCTTATAAATTTTCCCAGTACCAAAGTATCGCCCGGGCCCATTTCTCCCCGTCGTAGTTCAATTCCATAAATTTTAAAATCAGGCATGCAAAGGTCATGAAGCAAGAGCCCTCCGTTTGCATGGGGGTTATCTCCCATACGGCGCTTACCCCTTGGCGATAGTTCCTGTAATTCTTTGTTGAAGCGTCCTTCTTCATCAAAAAGTTCTCCGGGCTTATAACTTCTCAGCCAGTCTTCTAATTGTTTTAAATGCTCCGGATTTGTCACAGGATCTGTTATAGGCACCTGGTGTGCACGAAAGGTTCCTTCCACCGGTAAGCCGTTCACAAACTCAGGCCCCGTCCATCCTTTAGGTGTCTTAAGAATAATCATCGGCCAGTGGGGACGTTCAAAATCACCGTTTTTACCAGCTTGAAATTTTATTTCTTTTATTTCCTGTATTACTTTATCAAGCAGTCTTGCCATTTCATGGTGCATATGCATCGGATCATCTCCTTCAATAATGTAAGGCTTCCATCCATAGCCCTGGAACAAATGATCAAGTTCCTGGTGCCCGATTCTTGCAAGCACTGTCGGGTTCGCAATTTTGTATCCGTTCAGGTGAAGAATGGGAAGCACTACGCCATCTGTAACCGGGTTGAGAAATTTATTGGAATGCCATGCTGTAGCCAAAGGGCCGGTTTCTGCTTCGCCATCACCTACCACGCAGCCAACAATTAATTCCGGGTTATCAAACACCGCTCCGAAAGCATGGCTCAGTGAATAGCCCAATTCGCCACCTTCATGTATAGAGCCGGGGCATTCCGGAGAAACGTGGCTGGGTATGCCCCCGGGAAAAGAAAATTGTGTAAACAATTTTTTCAATCCTTCTTCATCCTGGCTGATGTTTGGATAATATTCGCTGTAGGTTCCTTCAAGGTAAACATTGCCGACAATAGCAGGTCCGCCGTGTCCCGGGCCGGAAATATAAATCATGTCCAAATCATGTTTTTTTATGATGCGGTTGAGATGAACATAAATAAAATTTTGACCGGGTGTGGTTCCCCAATGGCCGAGCAACATATTTTTTATATGGGCTGGCTTCAGCGGCTCTCTTAAAAGCGGGTTATCATGCAAATAAATTTGCCCGACAGAAAGATAGTTAGCTGCACGCCAATAAGCGTCCATTTTATGCAACAATTCTCCTGATAGAATTTGCGACCCGACTTCGTCATTCGGGCGGGCTTTTGCTTTTTCTGAAGTTTTTGTTTCCATGTTTAATTTTTTAAGCCTCACCCCAGCCCCCTCTCCGTCCCGATAGCTATCGGGAGAGAGGGACATGATGTATAAGAGGCGATTGATATAAATTCGTATACCGTCATTGTGTATAAGTAGAAGTAAAAAACTTTCCGGTTTTTTGACTCAGGCTCTTTCCGCAAATAAATCCCGTGCGCTCTTCGCTATAATTATTTCTTCATCGGTAGGTATCGCATACACTTTTACTTTTCTTTTAACCAACTAATTAAATATTCCGCCGCTCTTGAAAAATTTATTACATCAATTTTAATTTTAACCTTTTCATTATCGCTTTTACCTGTTACAATAAATTTACAGTCCTTTAATCCAATCCTTTTTATTTGCCCGTCAAAAATTTTTATCAGGATTTTCATTCATAGAATATATCGCGAATTTAACGCTGGAAGAACCGGCATTGATCGTAAGAATATTTTGATTACCTGTTCTCATAAATCGTTCGATTGTTATTTTATGCTAACCTCGTTTTCGCATGCTATATTTTTTTCAAAACAATCCAGGTTATATATGGTTGTTTCGGCAATATTTTTCAACGCCGTCTCTGTAAGAAATCCCTGGTGGCTTGTAATAAGAACATTTCGGAAGCTGAGAAGCCTTGCAACTAAATCATCCTGCAAAATATCTTCTGAATGATCTTCAAAAAACAGGCCTTCCTCTTCTTCATACACATCCATCCCAAATGAGCCTATCTGCCCGGTCTTTAATGCAGCTATAACATGTTTGGTGTGGATTAATTTTCCCCTGCTGGTATTAATAAGCATCACCCCACGCTTCATCCATGCAATTGATTTGCTGTTAATGATATATTTGGTTTCTTCCATCAAAGGACAATGTAGCGTGATAATATCGGCATTGTTGCATAGTGCCTGCAGATTGGTATATTGTAAGCGATATTGTTGCACGAGCATTTCGTTGGGATAAACGTCATATCCTAACAGGTTGCATCCAAAGCCATGAAGAATTTTTGCAACTACACTTCCTATCTTACCTGTTCCGATAATGCCTGCCGTTTTTCCATTCATATCAAAACCTGTAAGACCATCCAAAGAAAAATTCATTTCCGCAATGCGGTTGTGTGCACGAATAAGCTTACGATTTAATGCAAGCATCAAAGCCAGGGCATGTTCTGCAACGGCATAAGGTGAATAGGCAGGAACTCTTGCCACTTTTATTCCTAATGCCATTGCTCTTTTTAAATCCACATTATTAAAACCCGCAGAACGTAACACGATATATTTAATACCAATATCGCTAAGGATATCCAGGACATTTGCATCAGCATCATCACTTACAAACAAGCTTACGGCTTCGCAATTTTTAGCGAATGGTGCGGTGTTCTTTGTTAAACGTGTATCAAAAAATATCAACTCGTGCGTGCCATTATTGGCTCGTTCCAAAAAAGGCTTTTCAAATTTGTGTGAACTGAATACGGCTGTTTTCATCAGACCTAATTTTACATTTTGTAATTTTTTCTCAGAGTCATCTATACTATTAATTCCTGCTAACAGTGCACCAGGTTAAAGGAAATACTGTCAATACCATATTTCACAAGAAAGCGTGCATATTGCGGATGATCGTTGAAACTTGTCCGCATAAACCTGTTTTAATGACCGCTGATGTTGCTTTTTAAAGACCAAAAGTTGACAAATTATGTTTTTCGGAAAGCTTCCTGTATTTGCGATTTGTTTGTGTTCCCACACTTGTACTTAAACCACTCAAAATTATTTTATTCATATAATTAAAAAATGAACGATCCTTCAGTCTTTCAAAATATACCAGCCCGGTTCTTGAAGTGTTATTATTTTTTAAAAGGAAAAAATTTACGAATCCGCTTTCCGCGTCTTTCACTAAACGCCTCCTGGGCATGCTGCCATTTTTCAACAGTTGTATCCGTAAACCATGGTAATAAAATTTCATATAGCCATTGGCTACATTTTCGTTCCCTCTCGCCTTCATTTGAAGTTTGTCAATTGTACCCGAAGTAAATTTAACATTTGAAAGTGGCTGTAGCAAAGAGTTTAATGAGCTTAACGAGGCGGGTTGTATGCCCAGGTTGAAGTTGAATCCGTAAAGCGGATCAAGATAAGATTGATTAATTTCAACGTTAAAAGAAATTTCATTGAGCAGTTGACCAGTGAACAATAGCGACAACGAGTCCTTACTTTGAAATTTATTATTTTTTACATTGAGGATGCTTCCATTCAAGTGTGTTAACAGCAAATTTCCCTCAAGCCTCGACTTACTATTTTTTTCTATATAGCTTACCGCGCCGTCAGTTATATTGATTTCATTAATAGACAGGGGCAAGTCTATGTCTTTTATTTTCCCGGCGAACGATTGTTTTCGAATTCCTTCCAAAAAGGGAGGAAGCTTGTCTCTGTAAACCTTTATAGATGGGTGATTGGCCTCCACACTTTTAATTGAAATAGAATTATCCGTAACAACTTTAAGAAGATTTATATCACTAAAGGTAATTTTCCCTGAGTTAAAAGAGATATAATCCATTTGATATGGATTTAAGGCTATCGCGGAGTCACGTGGTATCAATGGATGATAGTTAAAAGAATCAATCAATAGCGTCTTACTTACTCCGTTATAATTTAAATTACGTGCCTGCCATAGTGCATTGCTCGTTTTTAATTTTGCGAGTGAAGTACGTGCCCATGCGGAAGGATTTTCGCTTAATAATGTTGAGACATTATTTATTGAAGAGGAATTCACTGACAACCCACCGAGGTTGATGTTATCCAGGCTAATTGTATTTTTCTTTAAGTTAAAAACAAACCCATCTTTTTTTTCTAATTTCATTTGCGTTATTGATGCACTCCATTGATGGCTTACCAATGTGGAAATAGTAACATTTTTCAAAAGAAAATTGCTGTTATCAATCCCGAAAATTTTTTCTGCGTTTTTGATTATGCTGAGCCCGCCGGTTGTCAGGTGAATGCTTTTGGCGGTAAGTTGACCAGGCCTGATTTGTGCATCATCCATAATTATTTCGGTTTCTTCTGCTGAAGGTAATAACGCATTTACACCCGAAGTACTGTCATATAAGTCAATAACAGGTTTTTTTATATCGATATGGTCAACAGTAATTTCGGGAACTGCAGATGAATCTTCCCGGGAAACAAGTGTAGAATTTAATTTTCGGAAATGAATCGAAGGCGATTGTAAAATGACGTTTTTCAGATGATAGTTTTTTGAAAAAAAATTACTGAGTTGTGCGTCAAGATGTAAATGCGGAAGCGATATTGATACGCTTTTAGTAATGTCGTTGTTTTCAAATTTAGCACCTGTGAAATCCAGTTGGTCATCGGATAAATAAAATTTACCAGCCTTAAATTTAAAAAAAGTATTGGCAGCAGTTGCATCTTCTCCATCCAACTGTAGCCCGTGTAATGTAATGGGTTTTGCGGAACTCTTCAGTAAAGAGGCAATTTGCAATTTATTTATAAATGCATTTAGCTGCACGCCACTTTTGCTCACCTGAACAGAGGTTTGCATAGCGCTAATATTTTTTAATAATATCGATGTAGTCCTGTGTTTTTTTTGCCCGCCCGCGGCCGGGCTAAGTTTTATTAAGCCGCCATTCCAGCTCAGACCATCAATAACAAAATTCCCTGTGTTTTTTTCTGAATATATATTGCCAATAGAAACATTTTCGATTCTTGAATCGATTTTACCATTTTTATTCTTAATTAATAATTCAGCCGCATGTACCTGGTTATCCTCTTTGAAAGTTACATTCCGCAACTGTGCATTTAGATCGCCGATCTTTAATAAACCATCACTGAAAAAAAAAGATTCTATATCCTTATGAAGCCGCACATGTTTGTAATCAGCGATGTTGTCACCATACACGCCAAGATTGAGCCCTCTCAATTGTAATGAATTATCTTCGCCCCAATTCAGATTGACTGATCCGTTGATGATTTTCAGTTTTTCAATTTCCATAAAATCATCAAATGTGTGATGTGAATTAAAGAGCAGTGATTTTTTAGCGACCTCGGCGTTTTTATTTTTTATAAAGTTTATCGTCGGATTATAAAGGATGGCTTCAGTTGCCTTTATATTTTGCCGGAATATTAATTCAGACCAGTCAATTCCTGTTAATGCGAAATATGACATAGTGTAATCGCGGTAATTTCTTACTTTATCTTTGCCGGAAGTTGTATGAATAGTAACATTATTGAGCAACAATCTGTCGTTTGCAAACCGTACACTGTCAAAGGAGTAAATGCAGCTGCTGTCAGCATTGTAAAGATGGTATCCTTTTACCATCATGTTAAAATTTGACATGGAAATCAGGCTGGATGAATCTGGATCGATACGGAGATTTTCGATTTTAAAATTGACTTTGCCGGAATGAATATTCGATAATAATTTTTTGCCTTTAATCTTTAGATGAATATCTGCATTATTCACTCCTACAAAGCCCAGATCGAGATTTCCTGAAAATATTTTAATTATTTTTTCTATATCGGGTACACCTTTCCCCGCAATATTTGCAGCCGAATCTTTCGTTGTCAATAATATATCGCACACCGGGTTTTGGCAGTATACAGAATCCGCTTTAATAAGATTTCTCAGATACAGTTGCTTAAAATCAACTCCAATAAGAGCCAGCTTTGTAAAATTGATTCTATAGCTGCTTCCGGAGGAATGTGCAGGTAGTGCTATAATTGTGCAGCTGTCCAAAAGGATGCTTCTTGCCTGTTGAATTGAAAGCTTTTTAAATAATAACTGATGAATTCCATCCGAAAATGTTATTGACTGGTTAGAAGATCTGAACTCAATATTATTGTTTTCCAGGTAGTCTATGCCGGCTTTATTAAACTTATTTAATTTCTTCAGCGTAAAATAAATGTTGGAAAAAATAATTGGCTTTTTATTAATGCCGGATTTGTTATTTAGAATAAGCGTGGCATTGTTAATATAAATTGAATGAGTTTTTAATTCTGTGAGTCCATCCTGTATTGAATTATAGATTTTACCCAATTCTGTACCAATGGAGAGCGTCTTGGTCGAATCAATGTCATTCGTGAGATGATTATCATCAACTTCGATTATTGGGTCATATACTTTTACCTGTTTTATTCTAAGTGACCGATTGAACAACAATGACCATATTGAATTGGTGTGTAATGTTACCTTGCTGAAAGCTACTCTGTAAGAGATGGCTGATTGATCAACTGATGTACTGGCGATTTCCGCTTTATGAATTTTTACCTCATCATCTATGAAATCAAAGATTACGTCAGCAAGGTCCAGCTTGAGCTTGCCGGATGATCTCTTATCAACCAGATCAATCAACAATCGTTTTGAATTGTGAACAAACCATATATAGCCGACACCAATAAACAGAGCCACAATGATAACGGCAAACAGGAATATTTTTATTAATCGCTTTCGAAGACGTTTTTGGATTCTTGCTTTCATATAAAAGGAATCATGCTTTCCCGAAGGCACCGGTTATAAATTTTAGATACCGGTTCAGCCCGGTGTGATTTTATTTATCATCGCCGGAATGGAAACGGCAAATTTATTTCACTTTACTGCAAAGCAATATATAAAAAATATTATTGCTTTTACTGAATCTACGCCTCGATGCATTCGGTTAGGATATTTATCCGCTGATTACTGGTAATAAAAAATTTAGTTTTTATTCAACCACAAAAAAATAGATTTGTATTTAGAAAAATAAATCAAATGCAAACTGTTACCAAAGACTGGCTGCAATCATTAGAAGATTTAAAAGAGGTACCTGCTGATCAACTGCAATGGTGGATTGATAACAGCACGGTCCACGAATTGGAGGAGGGGGAGTTCCTGTTTAGGAAGGGAGATCCGAACCCTGGCACGCATGTAATTTTAAGTGGACAACTCCACATATTTGTAAATCAAAGCACGGGCATCCGCACACTCCGGTTTTTTGGCCCCAACGATATTACCGGATATATGCCTTTTTCAAGAGCAGTTATAACCAATGTAAACGGGCAGGCAACGGAGAAACTTGCAGTAATGACCTATCCGTTCAAAAGAATAAAGGAATTGATTAATCGTAACTACGAATTAACCCAGGCACTTGTGCATATAATGACTTCGAGAGTGAGGGACTTTACTGCTCTTCAGCAACAAAATGAAAAGATGATGGCCCTGGGTAAACTTTCTGCAGGCCTTGCACATGAATTGAATAATCCCGCTTCAGCTATTGTAAGAGGCTCCGTCTCACTTCGAAATCATTTGAAATTATCGCCGGAAACTTTTAAAAAAATAATGTCTATTAAAGTAACACCGGAGGATGTTGACAAAGTAAATAATAAACTATTTGAAGTACTTGGCAGGAAGGATTTACCCATTTTGACTTTAATGCAAAAGACTGCCAAAGAAGATGAATTTGTAAATTGCCTGGAAAATCTTTCGGTGGAAAACAGCGGGGAGATTTCGGAAAATTTTGTTGAGTTTGGTTTTACCTGCGAAGACATGGAGGAGTTTGCTGCGTTGATACCGCACGAATATATATCTCCCGTTATAAACTGGATCAACAATAATCTTGTTACAGAAAAAATGGTAAATGATATCCAGGAATCGAGCCAGCGAATTGAAAAACTGGTGAACTCCATAAAGAATTTCACGCACATGGATCGGGGCGACGCTAAAGAATTTGCAGACATTCATTCAGGAATCCGGAACACCCTTACCATGCTGGAGTATAAAATAAAAAAAGGGAATGTAAAACTCCTCGAAACGTATGATACTACCCTGCCTCCCGTGAAGACTTTTGTCGGTGAACTGAACCAGGTGTGGACGAACCTTATAGATAACGCACTTGATGCGATGGAGGCTAATAAAGATGGCACCCTTGAAATAATGACTCTCCGTGAAAAAGATAACGTGATTGTTTGCATTACAGACAACGGCCCTGGTATTCCGCAGGAAATAAAAGACAGGATATTCGATCCTTTTTTTACTACAAAAGAAATCGGTAAAGGCACAGGCCTTGGGCTCGACGTGGTAACAAGAATTGTTCACCAACACAAAGGAAATATAAAAGTTGATTCCGTACCAGGGAGAACAACATTTACCGTTTGTTTCCCCATTAATGGGTAGTTGATTTTTTGAAAGGAGAATTTATTAATAGCATTAGGTAGAATAGTCGCAAAGTAAAGTGCGCATTAATATTGGTCGGCCTCATAAAAACAGCGTTAAGAAAATTTGAATGAATGTCGTTAAGAAATGAAATTAATATTGCTATCGACGGGATTTGCACATGGCTGGTAAGTCGCACTATAGCGGGGATATGTTCTATCGCCGGAACTAATTTCATGTTAGACAATCGTTCAAATTTTTAGTTTCTAAGGTTCTTCAAAATATAATATTTGAATAAATGAATGAAGCAATAATATTTTGCATTGATGATGACCACCAGGTGTTACGGGCACTAACCCGCGACGTGAAAGCGCAATACAGGAAAGATTATAAAATCCTAAGCACTTCGTCAGTCAGTGAAGCGACCAACAGCCTGCTTGAATTGAAAAACAAAGGGGAAACTATTGCGCTTTTTATTGCAGACCAGCGTATGCCCGAAATGGACGGCGTTTCGTTTCTTGTAAAGGCAACTGAGTTTTATCCCGATGCAAAACGGGTGTTGCTTACGGCGTATTCCGATACAGAAGCAGCTATCAAAGCAATTAATGAAGTACATCTTGATTATTATTTAATGAAGCCGTGGGATCCGCCGGAGGAAAAGCTATTCCCGGTAATAGATGATTTGCTGGGAGAGTGGGAGAGTAGTTATAAGCCAGACTTCAAGGGAATTAAAGTGATAGGTTACCAGTTTTCGCCCAAGTCGCACTTGTTGAAAGAATATCTTGCCGGTAATTTAGTTCCTTACAAATGGCTGGATATAGAAAGGAATAAAGAAGCAAAACAATTGCTGGAGGTTAATAATTTCCAGGAAAAAGATTTACCCATTGTTTTTTTTGAAGACGGCACATCGTTGTTGTGCCCGTCATTAAAAGAGATTGCAGGTAAAATTGGATTGAGTCCAACACATAAAGATGAAATGTATGACGTGGTGATTGTAGGCGCAGGCCCTGCAGGGCTTGCCGCTGCTGTATATGGCGCTTCTGAAGGATTGAAAACATTATTGATAGAACGCTATGCGCCGGGTGGCCAGGCGGGAACGAGTTCAAGAATTGAAAATTATTTAGGCTTTCCGTCAGGGTTGAGCGGCTCCGATCTTACACGCCGGGCTATGACACAAGCTTCCCGTTTTGGAACGGAATTTCTTTCTCCGCAGGATGTGAAAGGCATTCGTGAAAAAGATGGTTATAAAAAAATTGTACTGGATGGTGACGTGGAAATCAACACCCGTACAATTATTATTACCACCGGTGTAGAGTATAGAAGACTGGAAACAAAAGGCATCGGGGATTTTACAGGTGCAGGCATTTATTATGGCGCTGCAATGACTGAGGCAGCATCCTGCAAAGAGAAAGAAGTATATATTGTTGGCGGTGGAAACTCTGCCGGGCAGGCTGCCATGTATCTTTCGAAGTTTGCCAAAAATGTGTACATAATTATCAGGAAAGAAAATCTTACTTCTTCCATGTCATCTTACCTTATTGACCAGGTGAACGGGACGAGCAATATTGCTGTAATGGGCGAAACCGAGATAAAAGAAGCGGCAGGAAAAAATCGTTTGGAGCAGGTAATTATAGGCAATATAAATGGCGGCGCAACCGAAACAAGACCAGCGGATGCGCTGTATATTTTCATTGGCTCAAAACCATTTACCGATTGGATTGGTGAAGACATTATTCGTAATGATAAAGGATTTATAGAAACAGGAAGGGATGCAAAAAGCAACCCGCAATTTGAAAAGATATGGAAACTGCAACGCGACCCCTATCTTCTTGAAACCAGTGCCCACGGCATATTCGCGGCCGGCGATGTTCGGGCGAATGCCATGAACCGGGTTGCTTCTGCTGTAGGCGAAGGAAGTATGGCAATAAGCTTTGTACATAAATATCTTGCGGAAGTGTAGGAAGCTTTTTCTTTGATTGCGTTGTGGTTACTATATTTTACTTAATGCTTTTTATTTCTTAATTCAAAATAAATAAAAGAGATGCCCGGAGAAATTTGTATTCACATACAGGAGATAAAAGAATTAAAACTTCCCAAAGAACTCGTATGTGAAGAATGTATAAAAATTGGCAGCCATTGGGTACATCTTCGTACCTGCCAAACCTGTGGCGCCACGCTGTGCTGCGACCAATCTCCTAATAAACACATGACGAAGCATTATCATAAAACCAGCCATCCGGTTATAATATCTGCACAACCCGGTGAGCGGTGGATGTGGTGTTATAGAGATGAATTGTTTGTTGAATATTAAATGCTACTGTGGCTTATTTAAGAAAGGAAATGAAAGCCCGCCGGGAAAGTAAAATTTTCTTGAAATTAATTCTGCCCGAAAAGCGATATAGGAATAATTTCTCCAAAGGAAAAACGTCAGGTGGTTAATATTCAAAAAATCATTTTACAAATGTGATTGCAATCATATTGTAAGAGTCAATAACTAAATAATTTGGACAAAATTTTTCAACCAAAATGTATTATTATGAAAAAGATTTTGCAGCTGTCATTTATTGTTTGTTGTTTTACTTTTTCGAATTGTAACAACAATCCGCAGCAGGAACAAACTGAGTCAAGCCAGCCCGCTGATGTTGAACATAGCACAGGGCAATCAGGCGTTAAAGATGATGTATCTCAAAAAAATGTTGTACAAGTAGCTTCTGCGAGCCATGACCATACTACTCTTGTAAAGGCGGTAAAGGCGGCGGAGCTGGTGGATGCATTGAGCAATGCAGGACCGTTTACTGTTTTTGCACCCACCAATGCCGCATTCGATAAATTGCCGGCAGGCACTGTTGATGATTTATTAAAGCCAGAGAACAAGGACAAGCTAACCGACATTCTTCAATACCATGTGTCAATTGGCGTTTTCAAAACTGACAACCTAACCGATGGGCAGGTAATAGGCCAGGTGAATGGAGGTAATATTACCATCAGCAAAAAGGATGGAAAAGTAATGATAAATGGTAATGCTACCATCAGCGCTTCTATTCCCGCTTCAAATGGAATTATACATGTGATAGATGCTGTGTTGCTGCCACCGGAGAATAAATGAATTCTTTCATTTTATTATCAAGCTTTTGGAATTAGATCTTCGTATAGAATACCATGAAGAGGGCTATGGAAAGATTTAACATCGCCAATGAAAATATCATTCCAGGATAGGTGTCAAAAAAAAAATCTTAAAACGGCGCTTGTATATACCACAGCGTCTGCCGGGTATCATTGTTTTATTTAAATTATCATTTCATAGAAATGTTATTGTCAGATTCAATAATTTTTATCTGCATTACTGTAGCGATGCTAAGTGCTCTTTCTTTTGCAAGCATTGCTTTATCTCCTTCAAACAATTCATCAACAGTTCTATTAAAAAGTTGTAGCCATTGGTTAAAGTGTTCTTTTTTAAGTGGGGTAAGATTATGTAAATTCATGTGCACCTGCATTGGGTTGCCAGTGTACGAATTTTTAAAAAAAATAATGCCCTCCCAAAAATTATACATGACAGGTAAATGTTTTTCCCAGTTTACTTTTGCAACGTCATTAAAAATAAATCCAATTACTTCGTCTTGTTGGACCTTTTCGTAAAATGAGTTGATAAGGCATTCTACATCTTTTCTGCTTTCAATATCGCGTTTCATATTCCATTTTATACAATTGGGGAATTTATTTTTTTCATTTGGTTATTATTATTGTATTAACCAGGAAGTGTATTATTAAATCATAAATCTTTCGAATCAAATTTTCGCGTAGCATTCCATGCCGGCAATGCTATCCAAAGAAATAATATCGCCAGTGAAAATATCTTTCCCGGTATGTTCCAAAAAAATCTTTAAACACAGCGCCGGTATAACCCATCATCGCCGATACATCCAACTGGAGTAAAATTAAAATGCGGCTAAGGTCAATAGGATTAAGGGCGCTTAATCCTACCATTGGTTTTTCTATCGGGTAATCAAAACTGAAATAATAAAAAAGCATGATTATTTTACCGGCATTGGTTTTTGTATTTCTTTCATCAGGCTGCTATCCCAATTTCCGGTAACTTTCATTTGTGCCATCGCGCCAAATGCAAACGCCTCAATCAGGTTATGATTTAGCAATAAATAAGTGCCTGGTTCCCGGAATTTATACAACGCAGCTGCTGCAGAACCCGCCGGAACGGGCCATGTTTCAAAATCAGTATAGGGCTTATTATTAAATTTACCTCCGGGCCAGTATAGGTCTGCATGTCCGCCAATCAGGTGAATACGGGTATCCCTGTTAGCCTGAGAGGTAATGAGCAATACCTTTTCACCTACATTAGCGGTAAGGGCATTTTTTGCCAACAAGGCGCCTTGCGCTCCATTGAAAACGATATGGGTGGGCATAAGGGTTTTAATGGATTCTTCTATTTCTTTTACGCTTTCCTGTGGAGTAGCTATATTTTTAATTTTGCCATCTTTATCTTTTGGCAGATAATAATCCTGTTCCGCTATATAATAAGCCTTGTCAAACTTTATCAGGTTTCCATTTTCATCTTTCAATCCTTCACGGGGCAATACCATGATAGCACCATTCATTCCCGATACTACATGCGCAGGTACCATCATTCCGCCGGGTGCACAGTGGTAAACAAATACTCCGGGTTTGGTGCATCTAAACCTGAATGTTACTTGCTGGCCCGGACTTACCTGGGAGATGTCGCCACCACCCAACGCCCCTGTTGAAGCATGAAAATCGATGTTATGCAATTGGGTATTGGTCGCGGGATTTTTTAATGTTAACTCTACAAAATCATTTTGATGAGCCACTATCATCGGCCCCGGCACAGTACCGTTATAGGTAAATGCCCAAATAGAATCTCCAGGCGCTACCTCTATTTTTTTTTCCTGAATAACAAAAGTTACTTCTACTATTTTAGGGCCATCATTATCCACCTGGTCAAATTTTGGCAACATGGGTGGTGGTACCATTTCTTGCATTATGCGTGGTAAATTATCGCCGTCTCCTTCAAATTTTTTATCAACTACAGAAGTTGTATTGGTGTTTTTACATGCGGCTAAGAGTAACACAAACACCACAAATAATTTTATTACATTAATTGATACATTTTTCCTGAGAAGGAATTGTATGTTTTTCATTTGTTTATTTTTTTGTATGAATTGAAAAGTTAGCTTTTTAATTCATAAATCTTTCGAATTAAATTTACGGGTTGAGACCCATGCCGGCAATGCTATCCAGAGAAATAATATTACCAATGAAAATATCATTCCGGGGTAGGTACCAAAAAAATCTTTAAACACTGCACCGGTATAACCCATCATTGCCGATACATCCAACTGCAGTAAAATTAAAATTCGGCTAAGGTCAATAGGATTGAGAGCGCTTAATCCTATCATTGGCTTCTCCATCGGGTAATCTGCAAATTGAAAAAGAAGAAATAAAACCAATCCGTCAAATAATAATGAAAAGTATAACCATAGCATTATTGCTACGCCGATGCCTTTTGCTTTGTCTCTTGTTTTTACTGTGGCAAGCAATGATATGGATACAAAAATAATGCTAAGTAAAATGCCAACTGCAATCATTGTTAAGCCAATTGTGTTAGCCTGGTAAAGCAAAACCGGTATGCCTGCGCCAATGAAAAAAGAAATAGAAAGGGAACATGCCAGTCCTGCAAATAAGCTTAACCAAATTGATTTTCTTTTTAATGGCTGACTTACCAGCAACTCAATAAATTCAGCGCTGTTATAAATATATATGGTAGAAAAAATAATACTCACCAATGGAACAACTATTAAGATTATATTCAGTAAGCTCAGTAAACCCTTACTACTGTTATCCTCCAGGCTGAATACACTTAATGAAGCCGCCAATAAAAACAAAGTATAGACCAGCACGATTTTGTTGCGGAGTATATCAGTTATCACATATTTTATTACTTTTTTCATGGCTATTTATTTGTCATTACCCGTGCAATCGCTTTAGAAAGTTTTTCCTCACCCGTATCTTCCCTTAATGCTTCAATACTTTTATGAAAAACAAGCTTCCCGTCCTGCATGTATATAACTCTTGTAACCAGGTCGTCTAATTCACTCAACACATGTGAAGTAATTAAAACGAGTTTACCTTTTTCTTTCTGGGAAATAATTTTTTCTTTTAAAAGCTCTGATGCAACAGGGTCGAGACCGGCAGTAGGTTCATCGAGAATCAGCACTATAGGGTTAAACAAGAAAGCAAGGGCGGCACTCACTTTTTGCCTGGTACCGCCTGATAATGTTCTCATTCTTTTACTCAACTGGTT
Source organism: uncultured Chitinophagaceae bacterium (assembly GCA_963798665.1). GTDB lineage: Bacteria > Bacteroidota > Bacteroidia > Chitinophagales > Chitinophagaceae > Ginsengibacter. Next base: position 496,277 of record CAWCUN010000002.1, read on the forward strand.
GTCCAGTGCAAAAGATTTAATAAGATCGTCATCTAATATTGCTTTTGTATTTCTTATGTCTTTCATCATATCCAGCACCTGTCCGATTGTCATATTATCAGGATAACGGCCTATCTGGGGCATATAACCTATGTCATCCCGGTACTTCCAGTGATGCAGAATATTACTGCCCTTAAATGTAATAAATCCACTATCCGGCACCACCATCCCAAGTATACATTTAATTAATGTCGTTTTACCACTGCCGTTAGGTCCGATCAGGGCAATGCATTCACCTTTGCTACAGGTAGTGGATACATTATCTAATGCCTTTAGCCTGCCAAATCTTTTTGTTACGTTACTTGCGATGATCATATTAAATTTTTTAACCTGACCCCTAACTCCTTTCGCAAAGGAGAGAACAATCTCTACTCAAAATGCTTTCTTCATTAATGGGGCATCATCTTTTAAATTTTCGGGGGTAAGGCTTGGCAATATTTTTTCTGTTTTATCCAATAGCGATGTGATAAAACTCCTGAATAATATCATTGCCGGAGGATACTTTTCAACGATCATAGAATACATACTCACTGGCCTATAGGGCATATCACCTATGCCATCTTTATTAAGGTCGTAGCCTTCATATTTATCCCAGTAATTATTTTTAAAAGTATTTTGTACGAGTGAACCATTCGTTCCTACATCAAAAGTATTTCCTATGAAATTATTTCGTTCCAAAACAACATCGGCACAACTCGCCTGGATCTTCAAAGCCCATCCATTATTTTTAAAGGTGTTATACTTCATGTAAATCCTATTGGCACCTTCCATAAAAATGGCACTCGTATTTTTAGAAAAATAATTGCCCTGCATGTATCCATCAGAAATCTCTTTCAATAAAATTCCATGGGAGGCATCGCCCCAGTTTTCTTCAAAATAATTGCTGAACATTTTTATCCTGTTGGAAAACATCACGGATACGCCGGAGCCGTTATTTTTAAAAATATTAGCCACATATATATCGTCGTTTGAAAACATAAAATGCAATCCGTACCTGATATTATCTAAAGAACTATTGCGCCAGATAACTGAGTTAGTTACAAATTCAAAATAAATTCCGTCCCTATGCCCGGTCACTTTATTGTTGATGATCCGCATGCTGTCGCTCTTCCAGCAATGGATGCCATTTCCACTTTGCTGCTCCTCTTTATTAAATGCAGTAAGTGTATTGTCCCGGATTGTACAATTGGTACCATTTTGAGCGTATATCCCAAAAAAAGTATCTTCAAGAATGTTGTTTTTAATAATTACATTTTTGCTATCATAAATTTTTATTCCGCATATATCTTCTATACTTGAAATACCGGAATGAATAATCCTAAACCCATCAACCATCACTCCACCAGTTTTTATAGAAATAATTTCATACTTATTTTCGCCATCCAATGCGGGATAATTAATCCCTTTCAGGTAAATGCTTTTTATTATAACCAGGTTTTTTTCTTTATAATTACCCGAATCCACCAGTACTGTATCCCCGTCCATTGAAGCTTCTATGCCTTTCGTTATATTTTTATATGGTTGTGTTGCTCCAACATGTATCGTTGTAGCAAATGCTGAAGAATAAATAAAGATGGCGATTATGGAAACGAAGATTTTCATTTTTGCATGTCCTCCCATGAAATTTTATTCCCGTAAAAGTCAGGTAATACTTTTTCGATACTATCCTCATTGCTAAAGGCAGCTATATTCCCATTCATTGGGCTTCTGAAGTTTGGGCTTTGTAAAAAATAAGCCTTCTTTACATTTATTAAGTCATGTGGAGCCAGAAAATCAGTAAAATAAATTTCAGCAATATCCTCCTTTGCAACTTTATTAGAATCCAAAAACCCGATAATGCAGTGCTCATCGTCAAACTTATACACTTTGCTTTTTTTAGTTACGATTTCTGCGCCAAACCTGTTATCGCTTATCGTCATTTTGCAAAAATCACAATTATCCTGCCCTATATGAATGGGTTGCGGATCTGTACTGCAGCCACTAACCAACATTGTTAGCAAGCCACTAATCAATAAGGGCAGTGTGCTGGTTTGTCCAATAATTTTCTTTCTCCTTCTCCATTCATAGATTACTCCGAATAAAAGAATAGCACCGACCGCAACAAAAATCCATCCGCCAATATCAGGGACAGAATAAGCACCAAAATTCAATAATTGTTTAAAGCCAATTAATGGCGGCTGGTAAGCCATGCCGGGAACTATGATCGCAGCGTTGGGATTTAAGTTGTGCCCATAATCATATTCCCATCTCCAGAAATCGACCATAGCCAGTATGCCAAAAGCCACAAAGAGAATTAGTAAAATATTCATCCATTTTCTTTTTGCGAAAATGCCGGCAACAATAAACGCCAGGGAAAAAAACACGATGATCCACGGTAATATTTTAAACTCCGGAAAATCTTTGTCATGAAGGGTTTTCATGCCGATGTAATGATTGAGCCCGTTTATTATATCAACATTTCCCGCTAATTTATTCGCATAGATCAGCATCCTTAACCCTTCAGGATACTGCGGCGCCTGGAGATCTATACGCCACATAGGTGTGAACAAAACAGCTATTAAACCAAGCCCGCATACGATGAGTAAAAACCTGGTTAGTGTACTTATTTTATTTTTTTTCATACACATAAATTGAAATAAAAAAGAGAGATAGAAAATTCGCAATAGTGAATGCTAGAGCTGAATTTTTTAACTCTCTTTCCCAACGATTATTCATTGATAGCGTTATCCTTATCGCTTGCGGTGCTATCAGTTTTAGGCATGTTAGTACCGGTACTAAAACTGATAGGGACATTGCTGCCTGCCGGCGACACTCTTACATAGCCAGACATTTCCTGGTGCAATGCACTACAAAAATCTGTGCAATACATAGGGAAAATCCCTACTTTATCCGGTGTCCATAGCAGGGTGGTTGTCTCTCCCGGCATAACGAGCAGCTCCGCATTTAGTGCACCTTTGATAGCGAAGCCATGCGGTACATCCCAATCCTGTTCAATATTGGTTGCATGGAAATAAACTTCATCACCCATTTTAACTCCTTCAATGTTATCTGGTGTGATATGGGAACGTATAAGCGTAAGGTACACATGTACTTTATTTCCATCTCTTACTACTTTTGTGGCCCCTTCGCCTTTTGATACATAGGCATTGTTATTATCATTTATTTGAAAAAACTTTACTGATTTATCACGTATAAGACTCGCATCAATCGCTTGTGCATAGTGTGGCTCACCTATTGTTGGATAATCCAAAATCAATTGCATTTTATCACCGCTAATATCATACAGCTGAGCACTTTGAGATAGTTCAGGGCCTGTAGGTAAGAAACGATCTTTTGTAATTTTATTATAGGCGACTAAATATTTGTGCGTCGGTTTTCGTGTATCCCCACCCGGTACCATTAAATGGCCTACAGAATAATACGTAGGAACTCTATCCAGTACTTTCAAATCGCTAAGACGCCATTTTACAACTTCACTTGATACAAACATAGAAGTATAAGCATTTCCCCTGTCATCAAACTCTGTATGCAATGGGCCAAGACCGGGTTTTTTTACCTCACCATGCAAAACTGCTTCATATTTAAGAACGGGCAGGCCGCTGTACTCACCTTCGAAAGCTTTATCAGCAATCGCTTTTTGCATTTTGTCAAAACTAAATACAGGGATCAAAGCTGCTAACTTTCCGCTACCAACAATGTATTCGCCGGTAGGGTCAACATCACAACCATGAGGCGATTTAGGACATGGGATCATATATACTAATCCCGGAAAATCCTTTACATCTAAAACCGATACCTCTGTTTTTATGGTCGAAGTAGCGGTATGTGTTTTTTCATCATAATGGTTGCTTGCATATTTTACAGACTGTTTACGCCCTTTGCCATCTTTAATTAATTGTTCGGCCATTTTCCAGTTGACTGCCATTATGAAATCTTTGTCACGCTTTGATGCATTTACTTCCAATAGCGTATTGGCCTGTTCTGTGTTGTAACAGCTAAAGAAAAACCAACCGTGCGATTTGCCCTTCCCTGCATGACTTAAATCGAAATTCACACCGGGGGTTTGCAATTGAAAAGCAATATCCATATTGCCGTTGTTTTTATCGACGCTGATAAAACTGATAGTTCCTTTAAAATTTTTCTTGTATGTATTTATGGGAACATCCCCATTCTTATCATCTGGGGGAACACTAAACCTTGTACCTGCAATCACATATTCCGTATTTTCTGTGATAAATGGTGATGAATGGTTCCCGGCACTGTTCGGCAATTCTAAAATTTCAGCCGTACGAAAAGTAGTGAGGTCAATTCGGGCAACACGTGGTGTATTATTTCCATTTACAAAAACCCAACGTCCATCAATCTCTCCATTTGTTTGCGACATTTCTACGTGATGCAGATCATCCCATGGAACCTGGCCATGCGACGTATTTAACATTGGTTTGGTTTCTTCGCTATACCCATAGCCCTTCTCCGGGTCAACAGAAAAAACCGGTATTACCCGGAGCAGTCTGCCGCTCGGTAGTCCGTAAACCGATAACTGGCCGCTGAATCCACCGGAAACGAAATTGTAAAGTTCGTCATACTTGCCGGGAGCAACATAAGTTTTAGAAGCAGCATCACCGCTCACAGCGGATCCGGCATTTTTGGGCTTGCAAGAATTCATGCAGAGTATTATCGCAACGGCAGCTATGCCGAATGCAGTTAGTTTATTCCGTTTCATTAATAGTATTTTTTTTTGAAGTGTTAGTTTTTAAGTTGTTATTATTTATTTCATAAATAGGTAATACATATAAAGTCTTTTAAGAAGTATCTCTAACCCCGGATATTATAACATTAAAAAACAGCTATCCAAAAGCGTTTATATAGTCCTGATTATTGAACACCGTCATTTTTCCGCATAAATTCAAGCAGGCCTCTTGCTTCATCATCTGAAAGATTTTGATTGGGCATACGCACTAAGCAAATCTCAAGTTGCGCCTGTGCTTTCGGATCCTTAGTTATCATTTCATCCGTATTGGTAACAAAATTCATAATCCATTCCGGCTGATGCCGGCTGGTAACTCCCTTCCATCCCGGACCAACCAATCTCTCATCAGTCAGTTTATGGCAACCTGAGCATTTTACTGAATAAGTTTTTTCTCCCTGTCCGGCGAGTGGAGCATCTAATTTCTCGCTAATGTCAACGTGTGTAAATTTTCCTTCACCCCTTTTTGGATCATATGACGGTTTATCATCAGTCGTTTCTGACTGATTTGTAGTGGCAGGTTCTTCACTTGTGCTTTTATCGTCATTTGTATTATTACAAGCAACAACAAACAGGGCTAAAACGCCTAAGTACATTAGCTTTTTCATGTTATTGATTTTTTTTATTCTGGTGAATTATAGTGACGCAATATGGCTAAATTTGAAACAGAATTTTATGCGTACAATCATATTTTGGCATGATAACCGGAGGGGCTAAACGAACCTATTTAACTAAAATATTGTAAAACCATTGCCCGGTTTGTATTCTATGGCGAACCAACTTTCTTGCAATTTTAAAACCATGATTAAAATCATATCAATTACTGTCGACAATCATCACCATGCTTAATGACTAAATCGATATAATATTAATATTTGCAATACTTAAAATACGAAGATGATCAATATTGAAACATTACTCGGCTTAGGTGCTACCTATAAAAAAGTAAAAGTCAATGAAGCAATCTTTGTAGAAGGGACCGGATGCTATTATTACTATCAATTGGTTTCCGGATCTGTGCGTTGGGTAAATGTTAGTGAAGAGGGTAAAGAATTTGTGCAGGATATGATTGAGCCAGAAGAATGTTTTGGTGAATTTCCATTATTTGACGATGCTCCTTATGCTGCTTCAGCCATTGCTAACGTGGATTCGGAGCTGCTGCGCTTGCCTAAGGAAGATTTTAAACAATTACTTAAAGATGAACCTTTAATACATTTTGCTTTCAGTAAACTATTGGTAGAGCGTCTGCGCTTCAGGTTTCTATTAACGAGAGACCTGGCTGGCAATAAACCGGAAGATAAAATCTGTAGTTTACTTACCTATTTTAAAAATCATAAAAAATATTTCTGCCCCAAATGCAACTTAGTTCAACTCACCCGTCAACAAATTGCCAACATGACAGGCTTACGTGTTGAAACTGTTATCAGGAGCATGCGCCATTTAAAGGAAATAGGAAGATTACAAATAGAAAAAGGTAAAGTTTATTATTAACGCCATTATGATTGCAATCATATACCCAAAAACCAATCTGGTGTTACTTTACCACAAAAATGGATCGTTCATTATATAAATGGCTCTCAGTTGCTTTTTTCAATTTATTATTGGTTGGGTTTTTAGGCTGCATATTACGTTATAAGATTGCTTATTCTTTACCACTGGTTGACCAAAGATTTTTGCTTCATGCTCACTCACATTTTGCTTTTTCAGGATGGATAACCCATATATTAATAGTATTGATGTGGGGTTATTTATATAAATACCTGCCTGCTCATTTATTAGGAAAATACAAATGGCTTGTAATAGCTAACCTCGCAGCAGCATATGGGATGCTGCTTTCCTTTCCCTGGGAAGGTTATGGAGTTGTATCCATTATCTTTTCAACATTATCCATTTTTGTATCATACGCATTTGCAATAATTTTTTGGATGGACCTTGATAAGATTACTACAAAAAATATAAGCGCCTGGTGGTTTAAAGCAGCATTAATTTTTAATATCCTTTCTTCATTTGGGGCATACTTTCTCTCTTATATGATGGCCAATAATATTCAGCATGCCAATTGGTTTCTCGCAGGCACTTATTATTTTTTACACTTTCAATACAACGGTTGGTTCTTCTTTGCATGTATGGGATTGCTGAATGAAAAAATTAAATCTTCTATTTCTTTTTCCTTACAAAAAAAAATTTTTTGGCTCTTTGCATTTGCCTGTGTTCCGGCTTATTTTTTATCAGCGTTGTGGCTTCCTATTCCCACCTGGATTTATGTACTTGTGGTGTTGGCAGCTATTGCAGAAGTATTGGGCTGGATGCTTTTATTAAAGGAAATTATTTTCGACAAGATGGAAATATTTAAAAACATTTCAGTACAAACCAAATGGATTTTTATTTTATCCGCGATAGCTCTGTCTATAAAATTATTATTGCAATTAGGTTCCGTCATTCCGGCATTAAGCAAGCTGGCATTTGGTTTCAGGCCGGTTGTGATTGGTTATTTGCATTTAATGTTTCTCGGCATTATTACACTTTTTATTTTAGGTTATTGCAAAATGAATCAATTTATTGTTACCAATAAAAAAGGTAATACAGGGATTGTAATTTTTATAGCAGGTATTATTTTAAATGAATTGTTGTTGATGATACAGGGGCTTTCGTACATGAATTACATGACTGTTCCTTATGTAAATGAAATGCTGCTGGCGGCTGCGATTGTAATGTTTGCAGGAATATTATTGTTGGTTTTTGGATTGAGAAAACGAGTAGGAGAACAATGGATAGTTTGAGCGTTGAGATAAGTTAGTGAACTAAGAAAAAAAATTTTATCCAAAAACATTTTTATCCAAAAAATCATTTCTGAACTTTCCTTTAGGATCCAATGACGTCGCCAGTTGCCGGAAATCATTCATCTTTTTATGCAAGGCCTGCAACCTTGAATAAGGGATAGTAAATAACTTGCCCCAATGCGGTTTTGCATCAAACGGCGCCAGTTCTTTTTCTATTACCGGCAATAATTTTTGCACGGCAGGCCAATCCTGTTTCCATGTGAAATGAATGGTCATACTTCGCCGTTTATAGCAAGTGCTCATCCATAAATCATCAGTATCTATGGTTCTTATTTCAGAAATAAAAAGGTGTGGCCCAATCGTCTTGCCTAACTTCTGAATAGCAAGAATTGCCGCAACACCATTTTCAATCGGTACAAAATATTCTGATTGTAATTCTTTGCCGCTGCTGGGTGTAAAGCCCATTTTAAAATGAGGTAGTCTTTCATACCATGGGCCGGGTACACCCATTTGTTCCGTACAATTTTCTGCTGAGAGTTCTGCTATCGGGTGAAGATTTTTTGTAGCTGCTTTGCCACCAAAAAATTCGTTAGGAAAATTATAAGTTTTTCCTTCTTCAATTTTCGTTTTTATCCATACTTCATTGATGTTTTTACTTTGCCAGTCGGTAAAGAGGCTAACGCTATAGCCGCTTTCCTCTATTTCATTAAAATGTTTTTTCAATTCTTCCAATGGCAATTTCTCATACACATCCTGGCGCACCTGGTAAGTTGGCAAAATCCCGAGTGTTACTTTTGTTACAATACCCAATGCACCTAACCCCACCACAGCAGCACGAAATTTCTCTCCATCTTTTTGGTTTGATAATGTAATTACGTCTCCTGAAGCTGTAACAATTTCCAATGCTGATACTACAGAAGATAAGTTGCCATTTTTTACACCGGAACCATGCGTTGCTGTTGCTATTGCACCTGCCACAGAAATATGCGGAAGTGATGCAAGGTTGTGCAACGCATATCCTTTGCGGTCGAGATAAGGTGCGAGCTCACCGTATTTTACACCACCATTTACCGTAACGGTACGTGCATTTTCATTTAAAGAAATATCACCACCCAGATCTTTTACAGAAATAAGATTGTGCTTGCTATCTGCTATCCGGTTAAAACAATGCCTTGTGCCAAGCGCTTTTACTTTAGAAAATTTTTTTACCAAACCCTGCACTTCTGCAACTGATTTTGGATAATGTAAATTGTTGGTACTAAAAGTAAAATTCCCCGCCCAGTTGGTTAATTTCTTCTGTTGTGAAAAAGCGGTATCAGGATTTAATAATGTTGCGGCGGCTGTTGCTGAAGATAATTTGAGAAATGTTTTTCTGTCCATGAGAAAGGTTTTCCCTTTTGAAAGATGTGAAGTTAAAGGTAGAATGAATTTAGCCGAAATGAATTTTATAAAAAATAATAAACGACAGCTATCGGAAGAATGTACGGAAGGGAATTACTTAAGGCATCACCTTAAATCTCTCATAAAATGCTTTTTCCAAAAACTCCTTATGATCCGGGTGGGCGATACGAATTAATTCTCGTGCCCGTTGTTTTAAATTTTTTCCAAACAGATCCACCATTCCATATTCAGTGACTACCCAATGAACATGCCCTCTTGTAGTAACAACTCCTGCTCCTTTTTTCAAAAATGGAACAATCCTGGAAACACCTTTTGATGTAACAGATGGCATAGCAATGATAGGCTTTCCTCCTTCGGATAAAGAGGCGCCCCTTATAAAATCCATTTGGCCACCAATACCGGAATATTGATACGTTCCAAATGAATCGGCACATACCTGGCCCGTTAAGTCAATTTCAATTGCGCTGTTTATGGCAGTCGCTTTTGGATTTTGTCTTATAATAGTGGTGTCGTTTACATAGCTTATATCCATTACTCTTATACAGGGATTATCATGCACAAAGTCATATAACTTCCTGGTGCCGGCCATAAAACCTGTAACGGTCCTGCCCACATTTATTTTTTTACGACTGTTATCAATAACCCCTGTTTCTATTAGTGGAATTACTCCGTCGGAAAGCATTTCTGTGTGTATCCCCAGTGATTTGTGATTGCTTAGATTCCGCATCACCTGGTCAGGAATAGCGCCTATGCCCAATTGCAAGGTAGCAGCATCCTCCACAAGCGAGGCGACGTTTCGCCCTATCTGTATCACGGTATCGTTCGATTTAGACTGGTAATCAATTTCGGGAAGTTCGGCATCATGCCATACCAATGAATCAATTTTGTTTACATGAATAAATCCATCTCCGTGTGTTCGCGGCATTTTTGAATTTAACTGCGCAATAATGTGCTTTGCTGTATCTACTGCTGCTCTTGCTATGTCAACTGAGGTGCCTAACGAACAATAACCGTGAGCGTCGGGCGGAGAAACCTGCACAATCGCCACATCAATAGGCAATATATTCCTTTTAAAAAGTTGCGGTATTTGGCTGAGAAATATGGGTACATAATCGCCCTGGTCACTGTTCACCACAGCACGATTATTCTCCGAGACAAATAATGAGTTTATGAAAAAGCTTTTTTTATAAACGGGATCGTCAAAGTGAACATTTCCAAATGTGGTAATACTCACCAGTTCAACATTGCGCAGTTCTTCATGTCGTTTTTGTAACGCTGATAGGATATGCAGGGGCGTCGCAGCGCTCCCATGTATAAAAACCCTGTTGCCCGATTGAATGATCTTTACAGCATCTTCAGCTGAGATGCTCTTTTTATCTGTCATCATAAAGAAATATTTTAGCTCGCATCTCCAACTTTTTGCCATGGAAAAGTTTCAACAAATTAAACTTTTTCTTTGAGCAGAAAAATCCTGTTGATGCGAAAAATATAATCAGCCGTGTAAACATGCTCAACAGCAGTCTTATGGTGAATTATAGTTTTTAAGGGATAATGGTTTTCATTTGGTAATATTATTCTCTTACTGGGGTGACTCGATTTTTCATTTTCGATTTTTTTTTGAACATAATGGCAAGTAGTAACATTGCCAGTGGCGCAGTAATTGCCCAGGGAAGGCCCAGCATGAGTAGCTTTTCAGAGTAGCCGGGATAAAAATAAACCACCGTAATTAAAGGCGTAACCAACGCATTGGATATGAAAGCAATTCTTACCCATCTTTGAAAGCCTTGTTTCTCAAATACAGGAATTGCCATCAGGGTTGCCAGGCCCATAAATATATATCCCAATGCATCAAAGTCCCAAAACAATGAATGTGGGGTTTGCTCAAGAATACTTATTTCCCCTGCAGCACCTTTCAGTTTCATTGGAATTACCGTTGCAAGCTGAACTACATAATTGGCAGTAACAAACACCGCATACATGATAGTAAAAATCAGGGCTGCATGGCTCCAAAATTTTTTCACAGCCGATGTTGTATAATGAAGTGTAAGCATTTCAAGAACGAAGGGAACAACAATGCAAAGTGAGGTTCCGTAAATCAGAATTTCATCAAGAGGATATCTAACGGAGCCGGCTATCTGCAAAGACTGAACGATAACGAAGGCGGTAGCAGCGCCAAATGCAATAAGTCCTGACCAAAATCCAAATTTGTATACAGACGTATTCATGGCAGGTAATGTTTTATTAGCGCTTGCAGAAATTCAATTGGCATTTTACCCTTCATTGGCATCTGTGGCATCTATAATTGTTGGTATCGGTTTTTCATCCCATGATTTTTTTCCTGGCCCGTTGTATACAAGTGCTTTCAATTTGATATTATTTTTGGCTTCAAAGTTAGGCGATGGTGTATTCGGGAAATATGATATACAGCAAGTGAATGCATGATAAAAATCATTTTCGAATGCTGTTTTAGAAAACTGTAAATGCCAGGAAGAAAATGAAGTAATGAAAAATATAATTAGGTGTCGGGCAATTTGAATAACCATAAGATCAAATTACTTTCTAACGGTACCGAAACGTTTTCATAATTGGGAATGACCCTGACGGTATAATCCGTTGCTGATCTGGTTGTTCCTACTTCTGCTCTATATGACCGGTGGGTGTCGCCTGTCGACTCCATCTTTATTCACTTCGGCTCCAGGCCATCTTTGCCGTTAGCATACAACTCAACAAGGATATTACTATGTGAATAAGCTCGGTAAGCAGAACTGTTTTACCCATGCCGGCTCCGCCGAATAATCCTGCTTTACCCCACGCTCCAAAGGCACCAAAACATCAATTGCTTTAATACCAGTTTCGAAAATTTCTGAAGTGGTTGAACGCTGAATTAATGAAGGCGGTTGTTGATGAATGCTTCGCCATTTTGTTGTATCGGACAACGAACTACCATTAGAAGTGTTTCCAAAAACATCGAACATTTGCCCGAGTGTTTCCTTTCCCACAGGAACTTTCAATGGTTCATTTTCGGTTTCTACTCCCATGCCTTTTGCTAATCCATGCGTGGGCGTAAGCGCTATGCCGCGTACATGCTTTTCGTCAAGCTGTACCTGCACCTAGATGATAATTTCCTAATCATTTCCGCTTCTTAAAACCGCATTAATAAGGAAGTTTTTCTTCAAACTTTACATCGACGATACTATCGCGTACCGCTGTAATAATACCTCTCAGTAAAGTTTTTGAAGCAGGCTTGTCTGGTGTAAGTGTATCAAAGGAATCAATATTCATATCGAATCCATTTTTACAAAATTAGGATGATTGTATATTATGTTTAACATGTGATTGTCATTGAAAATATTGCGAAAGTACAAGAGTGCTACAACGAGGAAGATGATACAGGACTTGCGAAAACATGATTTAAATCAGTTGCCCGGCAAATGAATTTTGCAACATCATTCATGCTTTTTAAATCAAAAAAAAGTGAGGAGAATCAAAATACACACTGACCGGCGTCAGTAATTCCTGAAAACACCGGAGTTAGATTTGTTTTTCAAGTTACATACTATGAACCAGCTTTTGCTGACAATGTCCCGGTACGAAGAGTTGGAAACAGTTCCAGACTGCCCATTGGTATGTGTTATTATGTCATTTGAGCCAAAAATGAAAACAAAAAGAGAACTGGCTATTGCTTTAGGCAATGCGCTTATGAAGGTTGAACAGCAACTGCTGGAAAATTTTCAAATAGAACTGGCTATGCCTGTTATAGAAAAATTAAGGAGTATAGTTGGAGGACTGGATTATAGTACACACAAAAAAAGCATAGCTATATATGTGTCGCCGGTAGTTGAAAAAATTTTTTATTTGAATATGGAAGTGAAAGAAACAATTAGTGTTGATAATTCCTTTACCATACGTGATCTTATAAAAAGTAAAAAAGAAGCACGTGAATGTCTTTTACTGGTTTTGGATGAAAATGAAAGCAAAGTATATTTTAATAGTGTTGAAACAATGTCGCAGGTATTTGCTCACCGTGCAGAATCTGTTTTGGCCGGCTATGAACAACCACATAACGGTGGTGCAAGTTTTTCAGATAAATATTTACATCATATTGACCGGGTGCTTGATATTCTTCTTCCTTCATTTAAGGTTCCTCTTTTTGTGATAGGTAGTAAAAAAATCAGTGAGCAGTTTAAAAATATAACCACTCATGCTTCTTCAGTAGTTGAATACATAGATCATGCTTTCGGAAATCTATCTCCGCAGGAATTAAGATTAGTAATGCAGCCATTTACAAACGACTGGCCAAAAATAAGGAAAGAGAATCTGCGTCGTCAACTAATGCATGCTTTTAAAGAAGAGAAAGCAGTTACCGGAATAGAAAATGTATTTCGCCAGGCCATGCACCGCCAGGGCCATCTTCTTTTGGTAGAAAAAGATTACAAATATCCTTCCGGATATGGCAATGAGAACGAATTAATTCATAATGCTATCCATCCTTACAACCAGCTTTCTTATATAAACGATGCGGTAGATGACATAATAGAAAAAGTTCTTGAAGAAAACGGTGAAGTTGAGTTTGTTGACAAGGATGTGTTGGGAGATTACGGACCCATCGCACTTATATTATAATTCAAAACTTAAATTTTTTTAAAATGAAAACCATAATTGTTTCTACTGATTTTTCTCCAGCCGCATTGAATGCCGCAAATTATGCAGCCGATATGGCTAAAGCGATTCACGCAAATCTTTTGTTGTTTCATGCGTACTACGCTTTTGTCAGCTATACTGACGTGCCTCCAATTGTAGATGTCAACACGCTTAAGGAGAATGCAGAGTTTGAGATAACTGAGCTAAAGCGTAAGCTTGAGCATAAATATGGAAATAAGCTCATTGTTCAAACAGAAGTGGCAATGGGTACTTTCGTAACAGAACTTGAATCCGTTTGTGAAATCACGAAACCTTACGCCGTAGTGATGGGAAGCCAGGGTTCTTCCGCTACTGAATACGGTTTTTTGGGGAGCCAATCGGTACAGGTTATGAAGCACCTGAAATGGCCTGTGGTCGCCGTGCCCCGTGGCGCTAAATTTGGCAAGATCAAAAAAATTGGCCTTGCCTGCGACTTTGAAATTGCGGTTGAAACAGTACCTGTGGATGAGATAAAAAGTCTTGTGACAGACTTTAATGCGGAATTGCACATTCTCAACATCAATAAGAAAGGCGAACATGATCCGGAAGTGGTTTTCGAATCTGGCCTTATGATGGCAATGTTTGGGCCACTAAACCATGAATATCATTTTATCACCGGTGAAAATACAGACGAGGGCATAATAGATTTTGCCGAAAAGAATAATATCGATCTATTGATAGCAATACCAAAACGACATACTCTGTTGGATAGTTTAATCCATAAAAGCCATACAAAGCAACTGGTATTGCATAGTCATGTTCCTGTTATGGCACTCCATGAATTATAAAAATACATTTTTATGAATTCTTATATTAAGCAATTTAGTGAAATAGGCATTGCAGATGTACCGGTTGTTGGTGGTAAAAATTCTTCATTGGGAGAAATGTTTTCAAAACTTTCTGGAAAGGGTATTTCTGTACCTGATGGGTTTGCAACCACGGCATTCGCCTACCAGGAATTTCTTACTGAAAACTCTTTACACTGCGCTTTAAATGATCTGTTGAAACAACTTGATAAAAAAAATTATTCTAATCTTGAAGACATTGGATTCAAAGCAAGAAAATTATTGCTTGAAGCGAAAATTCCGAAGAAACTACAGGAAGAAATAATTAGAGGCTATAAGAATTTGTCTGCAGGTGACGAACATATGGCAGTCGCTGTACGCAGCAGTGCTACCGCCGAGGATCTGCCGGAAGCAAGCTTCGCGGGCCAACATGATAGCTACTTAAATATCAAAGGCGAAGAAGCATTGTTGCTTGCGGTAAAAAAATGCTTTGCATCTCTCTATAATAACAGGGCAATTAAGTATCGTGAAGACAATTGCTTTGCTCATGAAAAAGTTTCCCTGTCGGCGGGCATACAAAAAATGGTGCGATCAGACAAAGCTTCATCCGGTGTTTGTTTTACGCTTGAACCTGAATCAGGGTTCAGGGATATTATTCACATAAGTGGCGTTTGGGGATTGGGCGAAAATATCGTGCAGGGAACAGTAACACCGGATGAATTTTTTCTATTCAAACCAACATTGATTCAAAATAAAAATGCCATCATTCAAAAGAAACTGGGAGAAAAGGCAAAGACGATGATCTATGGCAATGACGAAAATAACCCTGTGATCAATACCATTACTTCAAAAGAAAAACAGGAAGAATTTGTATTAACGAATGAAGAAATGACGGTGTTAGCCAATTGGGCTTTGACAATAGAAAATCATTATCAAAAGCCTATGGATATCGAGTGGGCAAAAGATGGTCTCACCAATGAAATCTTTATTATACAGGCAAGACCCGAGACGGTACATTCACAAAAAAATCCGTTGATCGTAAAAGAGTTTGTAATAAAAGAAAAAGGAAAAGCGCTCACAGAAGGCGAAGCGATTGGCACAAAGGTAGCTACAGGTGTTGCCCGCATTTTACAATCTCCCGAAGAGTCGTATAAACTCCAAGAGGGTGAGATTGTGGTTACAGATCTTACGAGTCCTGACTGGGATCCTATATTAAAGAAGGCTGCCGCAATCATTACAAATAAAGGGGGAAGAACAAGCCATGCATCCATTGTAGCAAGAGAATTGGGTGTACCGGCAGTAGTCGGTTGCGGTGACGCCACCAAAAAAATAAATAACGGGGAAATGATCACTGTTTCATGCTGCGAAGGTGCTACAGGATTTGTATACAAAGGCAAACTGAACTTCACAGAAAATGAATTTGATTTTTCCAATATCAGGAAGCCTGAAACAACGGAAGTGATGCTGATTGCGGGTGATCCTGATAAGGCTTTTAAATCATCCTTTTATCCCAATGATGGCGTTGGCTTGATGCGGATTGAATTTATTATCACACATTCAATACAGATTCATCCAATGGCGTTGGTGAAGTTTGATGAGATAAAAGATGAACCTGTGAGAGAAAAAATTGAAAAGCTCACTCATCATTATCCTGACAAAAAAGGATATTTTATAGATAAGCTTTCGCAAGGTATCGCCACGATAGCAGCAGCATTTTATCCTAAGGACGTTATTGTGCGCATGAGTGATTTTAAAACCAACGAATACGCTAATCTTATCGGTGGTAAAGATTTTGAGCCAAAGGAAGCGAATCCAATGTTAGGCTTCAGGGGCGCATCAAGGTATTACAATGACTTATACAGGGAAGGTTTCAAACTTGAATGTGGTGCTATCAGGAAGGTAAGAGATGAAATGGGATTAACCAACGTGAAAGTGATGATCCCATTCTGCAGGACTGTAGAAGAAGGTAATAAAGTAATTGCGGTAATGAAAAGATATGGCCTTGAACAAGGCGTAAATAACCTTGAAATATATGTGATGGCAGAAATACCTGCTAATGTAATTCTTGCAGAAAAATTTGCAGCTATATTCGATGGGTTCTCAATCGGCTCAAATGATCTTACACAACTAACACTTGGTATAGACAGAGATTCAGCGATAGTAAGTTCGCTCTTCAGCGAGCAGAATGAAGCCCCTAAAGAAATGATTGCGATGATGATAAGGAAAGCAAAAGAAGCAGGAGTTAAGATTGGCTTATGCGGCCAGGCCCCAAGCGACTTCCCGGAATTTGCACAGTTCCTGGTTCAGCAGGAGATTGACAGTATTTCATTTAATGTGGATGCTTTATTAAAAGGTATTGAGAATATACGACAGGCGGAGAAAAACATTATTTGTGCGTAACGCAATCAACAACAACTGAAAGTGGTATCACGGAAAATAGCGGATAAAATTTATTTAATTAAACAAGCCTTAATTACATACTATGATTGGAAAGCTAACTAAACAGGAAATTGAAGAGCTGTTGGCAGATAACGTTTTTGGCCACCTGGGATGCAATGATGGACATAACTGCTACGTGTATCCCAGTAATTATATATATGATGGCAGGCACATAATTTGTCATTCACAGAATGGCTTCAAAAATGACGTAATGCGGACAAGCAAGCGGGTATGTTTCCAGGTGGATGTCATTAAAGATGATTCTAACTGGAAAAGTGTAATGGTACACGGTGATTACGAAGAAATTCATGACTATTCTATGGTGAAAAAATTAATTAATGCGTTTTACGATAGAAGACTTTTCATAAAACCAACTACGGATGAAATGTCGGACGGAACGATGCAGGCGAGCAGCAAAAACGAGCCAACTCCCGCAATTATTTATCGAATTATAATTGACCAAAAAACCGGGTGTTTTGAACAAAGTTAATTTTGGTGTAATAAGTTTCAATGCACCAAATACTGAAAACCTATAATACTATTTGACCCATCTGCCACGAAATGCCGTCTATTGTGACCATAACATTAAGTCCATGTATTGATAAAAGTACGTCGGTGCCCGAATTACTTACAGAAAAGAAATTAAAATGTGCAGCGCCAAGGCTTGAGCCGGGCGGCGGTGGCATTAATGTTGCGAGAGCTCTAAAAAAACTTGGTGAAGACGCGATTGCCATATTTCCTTCAGGAGGATATACCGGAAAATTTTTCAATCATTTGATGGAGATAGATAAAATACATTCCAAAATAATAGAAATAGAGAATGAGACACGCGAAAACATTATTGTGCTCGATCGATCTGCGAATTGCCAATACCGTTTTGGTATGCCGGGTACGGAGTTGAGTGAAGAAGAATGGAAGAATTGCCTGAAGGCGGTAGAAGAAATTGATAATATTGATTTTTTGGTAGCAAGTGGCAGCCTGCCGCCGGGAGTGCCAACAACTATTTATGCAACCCTGGCAGATATTGCGAAAAAAAAGAAAGCGAAGTTTATTGTTGATACTTCTGGTGAGGCGTTGAAAGATGCAGCAGAAAGAGGTGTTTATTTGATGAAACCCAATCTCGGGGAATTAAGCTATTTGGCGGGCTTGAAAGAATTAAAACATACCGATGTGGTAGAAGTTGCCAGAAAAATTATTACAAAAGGAATGTGTGAAGTAATGATTGTGTCAATGGGTGTGCATGGTGCAACTCTTGTTACAAAAGATACAGCTGAGATTATTACACCTCCAAAAGTTGAATTGAAAAGCACTGTTGGCGCAGGAGATAGTATGGTGGCCGGCATTATTTTTTTTCTATCGGGAGGTAAGAGTATTGCAGAGGCCGCACGTTACGGAGTAGCCTGTGGAACTGCAGCAACCATGAACCCCGGCACAGAGTTGTGCAAAAAGGAAGATGCAGATAAACTTTATGGTCTTATAGATTCAAAGCAAATCAAATTTAAAATTCTTTATTCCCGATTAAATACATGAAATCAGGTATTACTTATTTGAGTAAAAGAGTTATTGATTCGAGATAAGGTGAAAGTTAACGTTTGTTGTTCCAAAGGCATGTAGATACATTGCCACTCCCATCTATAAAACTTCCCAATAACCTGTCGGCCTACTCAGGAATTAACACTTGCGATAGTAGCCAGTTGATATTCGGATTTTTTTTACACACAATAGTTTTGTACTGATTAAAATTAGATGCTCCATTGACTCGTGTCATTCTTTTGATGATTTTTTCTACCCACCTTGCGACGATCATCATTCCTAAAACATATCTATTTAAAGGGCAAAAAAACTTGAAGCACATGAAAGGCTTAGATAATAGTACATATTTAATGTTGTATATCATTTCCAATGCAGTGTCTTTATTAATACTTGGGCTTAGCTGGAAAATGCAACGGGTGGCTCGTCTGTTGCTATTTATAATATTTGCTTGGGCGGGCTGGACAAACTGGAACGAGGCTATTGTAGCTCCGCAATTTTATCTGGATTATGGCAACTTGACTTTCTCCGGTTTATACCGTGATTTTATTTACGGATGGTTTAGTACACACATTACTTTGGCAGTTGGCTTTGTTGCAACTTGCCAGGCCCTGATTGCTTTTTCTATTTTATTGAAAGGCCGGATTTTTAGAATAGGGGCTGTAGGTGCAGTTGTCTTTCTGATCGCTATAGCGCCCCTTGGTGTAGGATCCGCGTTTCCGTGCACCGTGATATTAGCAATCTCCTTTTGGTTGCTTATACGTAAAAACGAAGTTGATTATTTATGGATGTCAAGTGCCCGAAAATTGCATCGGTCCAAAACAAGCTATTAATCCGGGAGTCGCCGGAACACTTTGAAAACCATTGGCAAGCGTGCGGTTAATTGAGAATTCAATGCAGGGGCAACTTTGATCTTTTCAGTCAAAGGAGCCTTGCATTTCATGACGCCTATCAGCCCGTAATGTGATTCTCCTCAAATTATTTGTAGTCATCCCAATCTATTTTAGCGCACAATATTTATACAACATTAAACCATATCTCATCGGAAATTCATTGAACAAAACGCCCTGTTACCATTGCAGTGAGCCATGCGACGATTTAATACAATGTCGACGATAAATCATTTTGCTGCAATGGTTGCAAGCAGGTGTATCTACTCTTAAATGAAAACAATCTTTGCAATTATTACAGTTTGGATAAAAGCCCGGGGATAAAAGCAAAGGGAAAATTTACCTCTGAAAGATTCGGCTACCTCGAGGATGAAGCAACCATAAATAAACTGGTTCAGTTTAAAAGCGATAAGCAGGTGAATGTTGTTTTTCAACTGCCTCAAATTCATTGTTCCTCCTGCATTTTTTTACTGGAAAACCTACATAAAATCAATGAAGGGATAATTACCTCCCAATCAAATTTTCAGAAAAAGGAAGTATTTATTGTTTACAATCCACAACTTACTTCTTTAAGAAAGGTCGTGGAGTTGCTGGCTTTTATTGGTTATGAACCAAACATAAGCCTTAATGAAACTGAAAGGAAAAAGCCAATCACATTTAACCGAAAGCAGCTTCATAGCATAGGAGTTGCAGGCTTTTGTTTTTCAAATATTATGATGCTTAGTTTTCCGGAATATTTCTCCGGCGGAAATATCGACATTGATTTGAAGAACACTTTTATTTGGTTAAACCTGGCATTATCGTTGCCCGTTTTGTTTTTCAGTGCTTCTGATATTTTCATCTCTGCCTGGAAAGGACTTAGGCAAAAATACCTGAATATTGATGCGCCGATAGCTTTGGCCCTGGTAGTGACATTTGCAAGAAGCTATTATGAAATTATAGGTGGGCATGGTGGGGGCTACCTTGATTCGGGTACCGGGATCATATTTTTTCTGCTGATAGGGCGCTGGTTTCAAAATAAAACATATGATTCATTTTCGTTCGATAGAGATTACAAATCTTATTTCCCATTAGGAGTTACCTTGATACAAAATGGAAATGAAAAAAATGTGCCTATAACACAACTGCAGAAATGCAATCGCATAATTCTTCGTAATGAAGAAATGGTCCCTGCGGATTCATTATTAATTCAAGGCAATGCTTGTATCGATTATAGTTTTGTAAGCGGCGAAATCACCCCCGTTGAAAAAAAGGCAGGTGAAATAATTTATGCGGGCGGTAAACAGGTTGGGAGTGCAATTGAACTTGAAATTGTAAAAGAAGTGTCGCAGAGCTACATCACCCGTCTTTGGAATAATGATATTTTCAACAGCAAAAAGAATGAGGAAAAATCCTTCATTCATCCATGGAGTCGCTACTTTACGTTAGCGCTGTTTGCGATAGCCCTTCTAACAATTTTATTTTGGTGGAGGTATGATAGCAGCAGGATAATCCCTGCACTCACTGCTGTTTTGATTGTTGCATGCCCTTGTTCTCTTTTGCTTTCAGCCACCTTCACTTATGGAAACATGCTTCGTGTTTTCGGAAAGAACAAGTTATATCTTAAGAATGCACACGTGATAGAAACGCTTGCCAAAGTTGATACGATTGTTTTTGATAAAACCGGGACCATAACACAAAGCAAATCTTCAGAAGTAGATTATGAAGGTACACCCTTAACTGCTAAAGAATTAATAGCAGTTAGAGGTATCGCAAGCCAATCTTCGCATCCCTTAAGTAAAATGATTGCTTCGTCACTTCATCATGAATCAGAACGTATGCTGGTAGAAAGTTTTAAAGAATACACCGGTAAAGGTTTAGAAGCGAAGGCAAACAATATCCATGTAAGATTGGGTTCCGCAGATTTTATCGGCCAATTCGGTAAAGAGGAAATTTCTTACTGCACAGGAACTCACGTGCATGTAATGATGGACGACGTTCATAAGGGAAAATTTACAGTAAGGAACCAATATCGGCAAGGAATAGCAGAATTGGCCCGGCGATTACATACAGACGAATTTGATTGCTTTGTGCTGTCGGGTGATAATGCTGCTGAAGAAAATAAATTGCAAAGGCTTTTTAGCGATAGTGTCCGGTTACAGTTCAATCAATCACCACAGCAAAAACTCGACTTTATAAAACAGCTTCAGCAAAGTGAAAAAAAAGTTTTAATGCTTGGTGATGGCTTGAATGATGCGGGGGCCCTGATGCAAAGTAATGTGGGCATCGCAGTTAGTGGCAATACTTCACAATTCTCTCCCGCCTGCGATGCTATTTTAGATGGTTGCAAGGTACAGTCGGTAGATAGGTTTATTGCTTACGCAAAATCAGGGAAAAGTATTGTTACTGCCAGTTTTGTACTTTCTATACTATATAATATTGTCGGTTTATCTTTTGCAGTACAAGGCATCCTTTCACCGATGGTAGCCGCTATTTTAATGCCGGCAAGCAGTATCAGTATTGTATTGCTGGTAACCGCCCTATCCTCGCTAAGTGCACGCTTCAAGCATTTATGAGAATGTATGACGACAATCATTTGTTGTTTTGATGTTTATCATAAACAGTCGGGATGGTCACGATTATTTTTGCCCATCTAAATTTTAAATTGACTTGAGTGCTTTAATAATTCTTATTGGTGTAAGTCTATTGATAGCGGGGGCGTTCCTGCTTGCCTTTTTGTGGAGCACAAGTTCCGGCCAATACGACGACGATTATACCCCTTCTGTGAGAATATTATTTGATGATCCCCCGAAACCGATAGGGATAAAAGAAGAAAACATTCCAAAAAAATATACATCTAAAAAAATCACCCTTAAAAAATAAGCCAAAAACAATATGCAACTGGAAAAATTTTATTACGATAACAAAATTGTCAGGAACTTCGCTTATGCTACTATGTTATGGGGTGCTGTTGGAATGCTCGCCGGTTTGTGGGTAGCATTACAATTAGTTTTCCCATCATTAAATATTACTCAATACGGTTCCTTTGGCAGGCTTCGTCCTTTGCATACCAATGCAGTAATCTTTGCGTTTGTTGGCAACGGCATTTTTATGGGCGTGTATTATTCGTTGCAACGCCTGTGTAAGGCGAGAATGTTCAGCGATAAACTTAGTTATATTCATTTTTGGGGATGGCAATTAATAATAGTTGCCGCCGCCGTCACATTACCGTTAGGACTTTCCCAGGGTGCTGAGTATGCGGAGCTAATATGGCCGATAGACCTTGCAATAACTATTATCTGGGTAGTTTTTGGATGGAACATGTTTGGCACTATCATTAAAAGAAGAGAAAAGCACTTATATGTAGCCATATGGTTTTATATAGCCACATTTGTTACAGTAGCAGTTCTACATATTGTTCGCTCCGGTGAATTACCATATACCTGGCTGAAAAGTTACAGCTGGTATGCTGGCGTGCAGGACGCATTGGTTCAATGGTGGTATGGGCACAATGCGGTTGCTTTCTTTTTAACCACACCCTACCTGGGGCTGATGTATTATTTCTTACCAAAAGCCGCCAACCGCCCTGTGTATTCTTATAAACTTTCTATTATTCACTTTTGGGCATTGATCTTTTTATACATATGGGCCGGGCCTCACCATTTATTATACACGGCTTTGCCTAACTGGGCGCAATCATTGGGCATTGTATTCTCTTTCATGCTGATCTTCCCCAGCTGGGGCGGTATGATCAACGGGTTGCTTACGCTTCGGGGCGCCTGGGATCGTGTACGCGACGACGTTATTCTTAAATTTATGGTGGTTGCCGTTACTGCTTATGGCATGGCAACTTTTGAAGGCCCTATGCTTTCATTAAAAAGTGTAAGCGCTATTTCCCATTATACTGACTGGATCATTGCGCATGTACATATTGGCGCTTTAGGCTGGAATGGTATGCTAACGTTTGGTGTTTTGTATTGGCTTGTTCCAAGAATATTTAAGACCGAACTGCATTCCAAGAAAATAGCCAATATACATTTCTGGCTGGGCACTTTGGGAATTTTGTTTTATGCAATACCCATGTATTGGGCCGGGTTTACGCAAAGCTCTATGTGGAAACAATTTACTGAGGCCGGGCAATTGAAATATACATTTTTGGAAACAGTTACCTACATGAAGCCCTTTTATGCGATGCGTGCATTGGGCGGAACACTGTACCTGGCAGGAGTATTCTTTATGTTCTATAATTTATATAAAACAGTAAGAGCAGGCAAACTCGTAGCGAATGAAGAAGCTGAAGCGGCTCCCTTGCAAAAAGGATATGTTCCTCATTCCGGGGAGCACTGGCACAGATGGATTGAAAGAAGGCCGGTACAACTTATGATAATAAGCCTGGTGGTTATTTTAATCGGCGGAATCATTGAGTTGGTGCCTACTTTCCTTATAAAATCCAACGTGCCTACAATAAGCAGTGTAGAACCATACACACCGCTGGAGTTGGAGGGAAGAGATATTTATGTTCGGGAAGGTTGCTACGTTTGTCACTCTCAAATGATACGGCCTTTTCGGAGTGAGACAGAGCGCTATGGTGAGTATTCAAAAGCCGGTGAATTTGTTTACGATCACCCTTTTCAGTGGGGCAGTAAGCGAACAGGGCCAGACCTCGCAAGAGAGGGTACAGGAAACCTTAAAAAAACGGATGGCTGGCACTTTCGTCATTTCCGGGAACCGTCATCCATGAGCCAGGGATCCATAATGCCATCCTATGCATTTATGCTGGAAAATAACCTGGATACGTCTGACCTGGCTGCCAAGATACACTCGATGATAACTCTCGGTGTACCCTACCCGAAAGGATATGAAAAAACTGCCATGAAAGATCTCGATCTGCAGGCACAACAAATTTCGGACAATCTGCTTGCAGACAGTATCAGGGTTTCGCCTAAGAAAGAAGTGATAGCATTGATCGCTTATATACAGCGCTTAGGAACAGACATCACCAAAAATAAAACGACCACATATAATAAGTAAAGCCATGTTCACATTCATAAAACAATATGCTGAAAAAATAAATGGTGCACATATTTATGCATTCATCTCTCTCTTCATTTTCTTTCTCTTTTTTGTTGTTCTGCTTTTTTTGGTGAAAAAAATGGGTAAAGAAAAAGTGTCGCACTTATCTAAGATACCCTTTGATAAAGAGGAACTATCTAACTCAATTATATAATTACAAGATTATGCACCATACTCGCTCATTAAAAAAAACAGGTCTATTATCATTGATAACGATTGTTATTTCATCTGCTGCTTTAGCCCAGAAGGCAGCGGCTTCCTCCGCTCCACAGGCATCGGGCTATAACACCGTTGTAATTGCTCTTGTAGGCGTTATAGGTTTACTGGCATTTGTAATATGGCTGCTGGGCCGGGTGTTAATAGTTTTAGGGAAGCAGGTTGTCAAAAAGAACAACACTACAAAAGCACTTCCCGTTTTATTGTTTGCAGGATTATTAATTACCAGCGAAAGGTCTTCAGCGCAAGTGGTTGAGGCAGCTGCAGTGAAGGCGGTTTCCAGCTATGGCGGACTTTCCTCCTCCACCTTTTATATAATGATATCCGTACTAGTTACAGAGATAGTCATAATATTTTTTCTTTCTTTTCTCATAAAAGGTTTTTGTGCAGAACTATTGCCCGCTAAAATACCTGCGATCGCTAAAGAAAGTAAGTTCAGTTTATGGTGGAAAAAGATTGATAAAAAACTAACCCGTTCAGTGCCAGTTGAAAAAGAGGCGGATGTAATGCTGGATCATGATTATGACGGCATAAGAGAACTGGATAATGCCTTACCGCCCTGGTGGAAATATGGTTTTTATATCACGATAGGCGTTGCCATTGTCTACCTTTTAAATTTCGAGGTATTGGGTTATGGAAAGAATCCTACACAGGAGTACAACGACGAAATGGCCAGGGCAAGGATACAAAAGGAAATATACGAAGCCAATAACAAAGATAAAATAGATGAGAATAATGTGCCTATGGCAGACGCTGCAGGGTTAGCAAAAGCAAAGGAAATTTTCGAGGCTAAATGCTTTGCCTGCCACGGCAAGTTGGGCGAAGGCGGTGCGGGCCCCAATCTTACCGACGACTATTGGTTGCATAAAGGATCGTTAAATGATATTTATCACACAATAAAAATTGGCTATCCTGATAAAGGCATGCAATCATGGTCGACAGAGTATTCGCCAAAGGAAATCAGTTTTCTCGCCAGTTATGTAAAGACTCTGCATGACACCAATCCGCCAAATGCCAAAGGCCCGCAGGGAGATCTTTATACAGATGAACCAACATCATCCGGAACTCCAGCCGATTCTTCCTTATCAGAAAAAAAATCAGTTACCAAAACGACACCTGTAAAAATGACATCAAACTAAAGTGTAAAAATTTCATATGGAAGAAGCATCTATTGTATTGGGAAAGCAGGAAAGTTTCAGGGATTCTGTTGCAACTATAAGTAAGGAAGGCAAAAGGAATTTTATTAATCCTAAAAAGCCTAAAGGAAGGTTATATAATTTAAGAACCCGCTTCAGCATCTTTTATCTTATTGTTTTCTTTGCACTTCCATTTATTAAGGTTAATGGCGAACCTCTCTTAATGCTTAACGTACTCGAGCGTAAGTTTATCATTTTCGGTATGGTTTTCTGGCCACAGGATTTTTTCATTTTCGGGATTGCCATGCTCACCTTTGTTGTATTTATTATCTTATTCACAGTAGTTTTTGGCCGCGTCTTTTGTGGCTGGGCCTGTCCGCAAACAATTTTTATGGAAATGGTTTTTCGTAAAATTGAGTATTGGATCGATGGCGACTCTGCTAAACAAAGGCAACTAAAGGCAATGTCCTGGAACGTCGAGAAATCTACAAAGCGAATAGCTAAGTTCATCATATTCTTTAGCATCTCCTTTATTATTGCTAATTTTTTTCTCGCGTATCTGATCGGCATGGATCAGTTATTAGGCTATTTGGAGGCACCTGCTGCCCATGTTGGTACCTTAATTTCACTGTTGATCTTTACAAGTGTATTTTTTTTCGTTTACTGGTGGTTCAGAGAGCAGGCTTGCCTGGTGGTATGTCCTTATGGCCGCTTGCAGGGTGTTTTACTGGATAAGAACTCTATAGTGGTAGCTTACGATCATAAAAGAGGAGAGGCAAGAGGTAAACTAAAAAAGCAGGATGACCATGATTGCAAATGTATTGATTGTAAGGATGATGGCGCATGCAAGAACCTCAATGAAAAGATAGCGGCCATTGCGCCGCAAGGCGACTGCATAGATTGTTTGGCATGCGTTCGCGTATGTCCAACGGGCATCGATATACGAAACGGCACTCAACTGGAATGTGTAAACTGCACTGCGTGCATCGATGCCTGTGATGCTATTATGACCAGCATCAAAAAACCTACCGGTCTCATCCGTTATGCATCGGAAAATAGTATTGTAAAAGGTGTAAAACTCAAATTTACCACGAGGATAAAAGCATATTCTTCGGTGCTGGTTTTATTATTATCACTGCTGGGTTTTCTGTTAGTAAGCCGCAGTGATCTGGATGCTAGACTTATGCGAACTGCGGGAATGACTTACACCTCTTTACCAGACGGCCGTATCAGCAATCTTTATAATCTGAAGCTGGCGAATAAAACTCATAAAGATATAGTGTATACGCTTAAGCTTGAAAATTTGAAAGGTGAAATTCAGATAGTTGGGAACAGTACTGCGGTAGTAAAAAAAGAAGATTATTCACATCTCCAGTTTTTTGTAAAATTGAACAGAGCTGATGTTAAGAGTTGGAAAACGGAACTGAAGATTGGGATGTATGAAAAAAATAAAAAAATAAAAACAATCGCGGCAAGTTTTATTGGCCCTGAGATTTATAACTGATAAATTATTTTTCTATGAACTGGGGTTATAAAATTCTTTTTGTCTACGGCATATTTGTATCAGGAATCATTTTCCTTGTTTTCAAATCCTCAAGTCAAAAGGTAGACCTGGTAACAACGGATTATTATGACAAAGAATTAGTGTATCAGCAGAAAATAGATGCCATGGATAATGTTTATCAATTAGCTGATACCATCAGGTATGATGTAAATCACAACAATTTAACCATCGTTTTTCCAAAAGAGTTTGCCGGTAAGAAATTGGTAGGGCAAGCAACATTATATTGCCCTTCAGATGAACTAAAAGATATTACTCAAAAATTTTTGGTTGAGGATTCGCCTGTAATAATCCATATGCCTGCCACAGATAGCAAGGAATATGAATTGCAATTATCCTGGCAATCGAACGGAACTGACTATTACTTTGAAAAGAAAATTTTTATAAACTAACGGCAACATGATTCAGCTCGTAATTGCTGCATTTACTATGGGATTGTTAGGGAGTTTCCACTGCGTAGGAATGTGCGGTCCCATTGCTTTGTCGCTTCCGTTGAAAAGTGAAAACAATTGGGGAAAATTCTGGGGAGTGTTGTTTTATAATTCCGGCCGTATAATTACTTACACTGTATTTGGCCTGGTGTTCGGCCTGGTCGGACGAAGCTTAGCCTTCTTTGGCTACCAGCAATGGCTTTCGATATTTTTAGGTATCATAATTATCTTTTTTATTATTCTGCCCAAGCGGTTTTCGCATTTTAAGGGCAATAATTTCATTCTTATTTTTTTTGAACAACTCCGTTCAGCTATCGGCCGGCTTTTCGCACGTAACAATTTCTCTTCGTTATTTTCAATAGGCCTTCTCAATGGTTTGCTGCCTTGCGGGTTAATATATATAGCGGCGGCAGTAGCTGTGGTAACGGGTAATGTAATAGACAGTATGACCTTTATGGCATTTTTTGGAGTTGGGACTTTGCCAATGATGTGGAGCATTGCATTTTTCGGAAATTATGTTAGCGTAAGCCTTCGGCAAAAGATCCGTAAAGCATATCCGTACATGATGACCTTAATGGCATGCCTGTTAATACTCCGGGGAATGGGCCTGGGAATACCCTATGTAAGCCCCGAAATTGTAGTGCACAAAAAGGCTGTTATTGATTGCTGTGTAAAACCTGGAAATTAACTCTCTTCAGCTATACCAGGGTTTCATTTTAATTGTTGGCAAATAAATTGTGACAGTTTATTTCGAAATGTATTATGTGTCTAAAACGATTAAGGTGAAAAAATCAAGTACCGGAATTGCTATCGTGACGATTTACTTTATAGTCTTCCAATTATTGGTTCAGCTGAATTTAGATGTTAGCGTAATTTTTTCTATGCTTTTCTTTGCCCCGTTTGTAATACTCTACATGGTATATGCAGTATTGAAGGATGGGAAGCCTTCGAAATACACGTTTGAAGAAAGATTTTATGATGACTGGGATTATAGAAGAAATGTAAAAGAAAATGTCAAATAATGTGAATCAAATCCCACACTAATGTCCCGGCGTTTTATTAGTCGAATACCCCGTCTTTTATATGACTGTTTCCTTGCCTTTTAAATAGCTTTACTAAATGCTTGCATTGTCATTTCTTTTTTAAACAGGTAAGCGTCTACACTAGCGCAAATATTTCTTATAAATAATTTCCCCTTTGCTGTAACATTTATTACATCTTCATACATTTCTATCAAACCGTCGTCTTCAAGGCACGTGAGCTTTGATAAAATATTTGTCAAAAAATCAACATCATGCATTGCTTTATGCAATGTTGTTTTATTCAAACACATTAATTCATGAATATATTTTTGAATTAAAAGATCTTCTTCATTTAATAAATGACCATTTACTAATGGAAAAATTCCGGAGTTAATTTTTGCTTCGTAGTCTTCTATCACTTTTTCATTTTGAGCAAAGGCATTTTCTGTTACACTGATTGATGAAGCGCCCAGGCCTATTATCAGCTTCGATTGAGTGGTTGTATAGCCCATAAAATTCCGGTGAAGTTTACCGTTCTCCGCAGCAATAGATAATGGGTCGTCCTGTAATGCAAAATGATCCATGCCAATACTTTCAAAACCTGCCTGTTCCAAAAGCATTCTTCCGCTGTTATATATTTTCCACTTCATAGAAGTAGTTGGCAAGTCGTTCTCTGTATATCTTCGCTGGGCCTTGCTTTTCCATGGAACATGCGCATAAGAGTAGAATGCAATGCGGTCCGGCATCAATTTCTTAATTAGCATGACGGTATGTTCAACAGATTTTACAGTTTGATGCGGAAGGCCATAAACCAGGTCAGCATTTATACTTTTGAAATTATATTTTCTTGCCCAGTTGAAAACCTGTTCTGTTTGTTCATAGGATTGATTTCTGTTAATAGTGTATTGTATAAAAGGATCGAAATCCTGCACGCCAATGCTTATTCTGTTAAACCCGATTGCAGATAATTTTTCCAGGTGCTTTTCTGTGGCAGAATTCGGATGAATTTCAATACTGAACTCACGGTCATTTTTAATAACAGCATCTTTCATAATATTGGTAATAAGATGCACGAGGTTGTCTGCACTAAAAAAAGTTGGCGTTCCTCCACCTAAATGAATTTCCTTTATTTTGGGAACGCCAGGCAAAATATTCCGATACATTTTCCATTCTTTCAAAACAGCGTCTATGTATGATTGTTCAACGTTGTGATTTTTAGTAATTCGTTTATTGCATGCGCAAAATGTGCACAGGCTTTCGCAAAATGGTAAATGAATATAGATGCATAATTGACCATTCTCCGATTTAAAAGTATCAATAACCGATTGATGCCACTTATTGCTATTCAGCGTGGAAAAGTTCCAGTAAGGAACGGTTGGATAACTCGTGTAGCGTGGGGTAGGCACATCATATTTTGCGAGTAGTGAAATTGTTTCTTTATCCATAAGAGCTCTTAAAATTTAGTGAAAGCAAAATATATCGTTAACCGTGTCGCCCAGGTAATGCCCATCCGGGCTGACAGAAAATCAAAGCAATGCATAATTAAAACTGTCGGTTACGGGCAATGAAACTTTTTGCCTATCCATTTGCCAAAAGTATCGCCTGGGATCTTTTTTTTGAATGACTTTTATTAGACGTAGGCATGATTAGTATCATCATCTCACCAATCTTAACGATCACAAAATCGATTTCCATATTTTTTGCTTATGATTCGTGTCAGGAAGTTGTTTGATCGTAGTCATAAACGTAGACTAAATCACTTTCCGATAAAATAAACGACATGGATAATTTTTTTATAACAGGATACCAGGTTGAAACTGCAGATATCATAATAGTTGCGACTCACGCTACAAATCCAATACTTTTAAAATCTCACCTGGTAAGTAAAGGAGATAAATTGGCGATTGACTTATCAATTCCCTCTAATGTGGAAGATGGAGTTGCCAGCCTTCCAAATGTAACTTTGATCAATATTGACCGGTTTTCTAAAATAAAGATGATAGCCTGAAAAAACGGGAGACAGAAATTCCAAAGGTAAGGGCCATTGTAGATGCGCACGTTGAGGAGTTTTTAGAGTGGCAGGCCAGACATGGCCAGAGACATATAAATAATGTCGAGCGTGAAACCAGAGAAAAGGATCATAAAATTTTGAGTTCGTCTAATATTTATGATGATAAAGCATATGCAAAAAATTAATTAATAAGCATGGTACAGGTGATTGATTAACGTTTGTATGTACATTCAGTAATACTTTGGATGTAACAAAAACATAGATAAGTTTGAGTGTACAAAAATAGAAAAGTTTAATTTTGGTCGGCCAAAATATGACGTTTTTAAAAATGCTAGTACAAGCAATTTTTTGATATTTTTGTTTGTGGTATTTTTACAACATGCAATCTTCCCCCCAAAACATTGCTCTCTTTAACCACGCCTCAATGGGAATTGTAGTCGCGGATTCACAAGGAATTGTCAAATCTATAAATCCGTTTGCACTTAAACTTTTTGGATATAATTCTGAAGAAATTCTTGGTAAGCCGGTTGAAGTCCTTATCCCAGGGCGGTTTCATCACAGGCATGTACATGATAGGGATACATATATGAAAGATCCAAAAATCAGGCCGATGGGTTTGGGCAGGGACTTATTTGCGGTAAAAAAAGACGGGACTGAATTCCCGGTGGAAGTGAGTCTGGGTAATTACCAAAACAATGGAGACAATGATGTAATTGCCTTCATCAGTGATATTACCATACGAAAGCAGGCGGAAAGGGAACTTCAAAAATTGAATGATGAATTGGAAGGTTCTGTTGAAAAGCGCACAAGGGAACTCACGAAGACACTTCATCAATTGGAACAATCTAAAGAAGGTCTTGCAAAAGCTTTGGAAAAAGAAAAAGAATTAAATGAACTCAAATCCAACTTTGTTTCCATGGCTTCACATGAATTTCGTACGCCATTGAGCACCGTGCTTTCATCGGCTTATTTAATTGAAAAATATCCTGCGGCAGAAGACCAGCCAAAAAGAGAAAAACATTTGCAAAGAATCATTTCTTCTGTAAATATGCTTACTGAAATTTTAGATGATTTTCTGAGCGTAGGTAAGATCGAAGAAGGAAAGATACAGGTACGCCTGAGTGAAATTAATATTGAAAGAGTTATAAAAAATATTGTTGAAGAAATTAAAAATAATCTCAGGAAAAAACAGGAAATATTTTATTGCCACGGAGGGAATGTGAACCTGATTACAGACCCTTCTTTATTAAAGCATATTGTGATGAACCTCGTATCGAATGCCAGTAAGTTTTCTCCTGAAGGGAGCCGGATTGAAATAAAAACCACCGGTCAAAATAATCAATTGATCCTTTGTATAAAGGATTATGGGATGGGAATTTCGAAAGAAGATCAAAAGCATCTGATGGAGCGCTTTTTTAGAGCATCGAATGCCAACAATGTAAAGGGTACCGGGCTGGGGCTCCATATAGTTGCCAAATATGCCGAACTATTAAATGCCACAGTTTCTTATACAAGTGAACTGGAAAAGGGAACGCAGTTTTTTATAACTTTTAATCTTGCAAATCAACTATCATGAAAAAGATTTTGCTGATTGAAGACAACGATGATATAAGAGAAAATATGGCCGAAATACTTGAGCTATCCGGCTACAAGGTGATAGTAGCTGAAAATGGTAAAAGAGGAGTTGAAAAAGCGATAGAGCATAGGCCTGATCTTATCATATGCGATATAATGATGCCGGTACTGGACGGCTACGGTGTGCTGCATGCCGTGCACAAAAATAACGCCATAAAAAATACGCCATTTATATTTTTAACGGCAAAGTCTGAGCGCACTGATTTTCGTAAAGGGATGGAACTTGGCGCAGATGATTATATTACCAAGCCTTTTGACGGTACTGAATTGCTCAACGCTGTGGACAGCCGTTTAAAAAAGCTTGATCTTTTGAAAGAACAGTTATCGCCCGGTATTGAAGGCTTAAATCACCTGATGGAAGCCTCATTTGGCAATAATACTTTGCAATCACTCACCGAAAACAGGAATAAAAATATCTATAAAAAGAAGCAGGTAATATATTTGGAAGGGAATCATCCGAACAGGTTATATTACATTGTAAAAGGGAAAGTAAAAACCTATAAAACTCACGAAGACGGAAAGGAACTGGTAACTGATCTGTACAGCCCGGGTGACTTCCTGGGATACATAGCCCTACTTGAGGGAACTGTTTATAAAGATAATGCAGAGGCATTGGAAGCAACCGAACTGGCCATAATACCAAAAGAAGATTTTGAAGAATTGCTCAATAAAAATTCCGAGGTGGCAAAAAAATTTATCCAGTTATTAGCCAATAATGTTAGCGAAAAAGAACAACATTTACTTGGGCTCGCTTATAATTCTTTACGGAAAAAAGTAGCCGAGGCGCTTATTATGCTTCGGAAAAAATACAGCATTGGGGAAGATGAAAAATTTACGATCGATATAAGCCGTGAAAATCTCGCCAGTATTGCGGGAACAGCTACTGAATCATTAATTAGAACTTTAAGTGATTTCCGATCTGAAAAGCTGATTAACATTGACCACGGAAGTATTACCATTATAGACCAGAAAAAATTAGAGCGTTTGCTAAACTAAAAGCAAACTGATAATCACCTCATTTATTAACATAAAATTATAAGGTTCTTAAGCCCAGTATTTTATACAATGGACACAAGCCCGTAAACGCTGTTACCAAAGGCACAACTGCTACAACGCCCCACCAGGATTTAAAATAAATACCTGCTGCAATGATTAATATGGCCAGCACGATCCTGATGTACCTATCTGTTTTTCCTACATTCTGTTTCATAAAAATGATTTATTGTTTAATATATTTTCCAATGAATTCTTAAACTTTGTAATTTTTTACAAAACAAAGCTTTTACTTTTTTTAAAATTTTTCCGATAGATCAGCAGCACAAATAAAACACAACAGATTTACTAAATAATTTTCTTTGAAAGATACCTGTTGAACCCAAGTTGCAGATCGCAAAACTGCCTTTCAGAATTGAAAAGGTTGTAACGAAGACTTTCAAGCTTTTGTTCTATCAGGTCAGCGCTGATGCCATCATAGTTGTTTTTATTCAGTAACAATTTATCCAGTTCTGTAATGTCTTGCCTGAGCAGATAAATCACTTCATCCTGCTTTATAAATTGACTTTGAAAATTTTCCAGTTCATCAAGCAAATTCTTGTCAAAATCATCCTTGAGAATATCAGACATCCTGTTTTTGGCATGAACATTTTCCTCCATGAAAAAGTCAAGCAATCTTTTCCATGTACTGGTTTCAAGTTTTAGCTGTTCCATTATTTTTTTCGGCATAATATACTGCCTCCCGGTTGTTCTATTTACTATTGCGGGCATCTAATCTTTTTTGAAAATTTCCATTCTCAACGAGGGAATTATTCTTTAAGTTGAATATTCCCACAAAAACAAATGCCCTCGAATTCATCAGAAATATTTAAAGAATAATGCCCTCAATTATTATAAATTTTTAATTTAAGCCGTTTAGTTATTGCAACTGCACTGTTCACATTTGCTGGTATAAAACTACCCTTTCATTATTTTAAATGAAAAGGTACAAACCAGCATTATTTTACAGCGATCTTTTTCACTTCAGGCTTTTTAGCGGCTTCCTTACGTGGTAAAGAAATTTCCAAAACACCATCCTGGTACTTTGCTTCAATGTTTTCCTGCTTAATTTCTTCAGGCAAAGAAAAGCAGCGTCTGAATGAAGAAAAATTATACTCCTTACGAGTGAATTTTCTATTCTTTTCTTCGTTGCTATCTTCTTTCTCGCTGCTAATAGTAAGCATGTTGCCATCTACTTCAATTCTAAAATCATCTTTCCTCATGCCAGGTGCAGCCAGAGTTACTACTAAGTGGTTATCTTTTTCCGCGATGTTTACCGCCGGTACGGTAATTGTACGCATTGGCCAATCACCGCTATCGAATAAGTCGCTCCACGGGCTGAAAGAATCGCTAAATAACGAATGCATTCTTTCTGACAATTTTGTTAATGCTCGGGTTTCCATAATTAATTTTTTAATGATTATGTAGATATTAGTTGCTTTACAAAAGTATT
Source organism: uncultured Chitinophagaceae bacterium (assembly GCA_963798665.1). Classification (GTDB taxonomy): domain Bacteria; phylum Bacteroidota; class Bacteroidia; order Chitinophagales; family Chitinophagaceae; genus Ginsengibacter. The sequence goes on from CAWCUN010000002.1 coordinate 531,117, forward strand.
TTTTGAAAGATGTTTAATTAAGAACGTTGGTCAATCAAAATGATGAGATTCGTCAGGTCTACGAATTTGAGTGCAACTAGCCGTTGGTATGATTATATGACTATTAAGTTGAAGGTCACACTAAGTTAGCTTCCTCACGAATCATAAGAGCGACTGATTTGTGTCATTGTTTCGCTTTAGGCGACGCCATAGCTTAGAGATAAAAAACATGTCACATTATCAAATAGTAATCGCAGGCGGGGGCAACGCCGGTATTTCAGTAGCAGCCAGGCTCCTGAGAAAACAACCCAAGCTGGATATTGCCATTATTGAGCCATCCGAAAAGCATTTCTACCAGCCGGCATGGACATTGGTTGGCGGTGGCACTTTTGATCTAAGAAAAACAATCCGGCGCGAAAGTTCTGTCATCCCCAAAAATGCAAAATGGATAAAAGATGCGGTGGTTGCTTTTCAGCCAAACCAAAATGCCCTTACGACAAAAACGGGAGATTACATTACTTATGATTTCCTGATAGTGGCGCCGGGTATTCAATTAAACTGGAAAGATATCAATGGCTTGGAAGAGACCTTAGGTAAGAATCATGTGACTAGTAATTATTCTTATAATTTTGCGCCGTATACATTCCAATGTATCAAGGATATGAAACCTGGAATGACGGCTATTTTCACCAGCCCATCTACGCCGGTTAAATGCGGTGGTGCGCCACAAAAGATTATGTATCTCGCTGCAGATTATTTTCGCAGGCGCGGCTTACAAGGCAAAGTAAAAATTGATTTTTCAAGCGCCGGCAAAGTAATTTTTGGGATAAAAAAGTATGCTGATGAATTGCAGAAGGTGGTAAACAAATATGGCATTGAGACAAATTTCCATTATGATTTGGTAGCCATAAACGGCGAAAAAAAGATGGCATCTTTTAAAGTAAAAGATGAAGAAGGTAACACGACAGAAGTGCACAAGCACTTTGACATGATCCATGTACCGCCTCCTCAAAGCGCCCCCGATTTTATCCGCTCCAGTCCCTTGGCGAATGAAAACGGCTGGATAGATGTTGATCAATACACTTTACAACATGTTAAGTACAACAATATTTTTGGCATAGGCGATGCAACCAGCACTCCCAATTCCAAAACAGGGGCGGCTGTACGTAAACAAGCTCCGGTATTGGTTAAGAATCTAATTGCATTGATGAATCATAAGCCTTTGCCGGCTAAATATAATGGCTATGGAAGTTGCCCGATCGTAGTAGGTTATGGCAAATTGATTTTAGCTGAATTTGATTATAGCAATCGACCAACTGAAACTTTTCCATTTGACCAAAGCAAACCGAGATGGAGTATGTGGCTGTTAAAAAAATATATTTTGCCCTGGCTATACTGGAATAAAATTCTGAAAGGAACGATGTGAATTATTAAAGAGGCCTGATACTATTTTTGAAACCGAATAAAAATTTGATTTGACCTTTGACTCGTTTATTGTGTGGAGAAGATAAAAGGTAGTGTTAAGATGAAAATGATTTGCAAAAGAATTTTCCTGCCTGATACTATACTATCGTTGCTTTACACCACTTTCCCCAGCCTTCTTATTTTGAAGATTTGTATTACAAGGTAAATAATAGTACCCCATACGACAACAACAATAAAATAGGCAGTAAACAGCAGCCAGAGCGGAGTTTCAAAACGTGTTGACCATAGTGTTCTTTGATGAAAGAAATTTTTTGCAGGCTTAATAGCCTTTCCCCAGTTCACAACTTCTTCTGTTACCAGGTTGCCATACGTATCGTTATCATCCACCTGTGCCACAAGAATAATATTTCCTTGCTGATCACCAGATATAGAATCTCTTGTAAATTCTGCACTTGAAATTCCTGAAGAATCAGAGGTGTAAGTTTCTTCATCTCCCACTGACAAATTACCGAGCATCCTTTTTATGGAAAGTTTCATGTCGATATCTTTTACCGGCACCCAATTATTTCCATTTTTTTCCTTGAGTATCGCAGTCATCGTTCTTGCTCCATCTTCTGATGTTGTATCAATAGTAAGTATTGCTTTTTTTATGGTAATATCAGCGCTTAAACCCTCTTGTCCTGCAGGCAAATCTGATTGGGCAAGAAAGGTAAACTCATCAAGTGAATCCCAGGTATTTTTAAAGGAAGGCGGAATCCCTATCCTGCCTTTGCCATTCGCGCCGGTCGTAATCTTCCCTAATAAATTTGTTTCTTCGGCCTCATTAAAATAAATACTTATCGGTATATCTTTTACCGGTTCAAATTTTCTTCCCACTTTCTTTTTTGTACTTATTTCCAGGTAAGGCACCTTGTTTACGGGCAGAAAATAACTTACGCTTAATATGGTGGGCGAGGCAACAGAGTCCTGCGCACGTACGGCGGAAACAGACGTGCCTGACAGGAACAAAAGGACCGTAATTAATTTATACAGCCTGTGCAGTTTGATGTTCGTCAATTGTTTCATTTTGCTTGTTTAATTCATGTCGGTCTTCGAGTATTTTATAAATTGATATTATAGGGAAGATCCTTGCGAAAAAAGTTATGATCAGTAATGCTCCTGCCATGGAGCCCAGGGTGATGGCCCACTCTTCCCAACTGGGGAAGTAATGATTGAACCTTGCAGGCGAATCATATTTAGGTAAAAAAGGATGGAGCAATGTGGGCGTAACAATCAGGTATCTTTTAAACCATGCACCTACCACCACCATTACGCCCACCACAAACATGGGTATAGGCCTTCTGCCTTTTTTAAATACCAGTACTAATATTGGGATAATCATACCCACCAAAATAGCGAACCAGAACATCGGTGCAAAGTCACCTGTAAAGAGGCCGTTTAAATAGTCCTTCTCTTCCTTTTTCATTTTGAAAGCCGGTACCAGGAATTCGTTTACATTAAAATACAAGTACAACAAGGCGAGCATCACGGTTATTTTACCCATTTTATCAAAATGCATTTCAGTGATGTATTTTTCGAGTTTATACACCCAGCGAAAAACATACATGGCTACTACGACTGCACCTGCCCCCACGAGAAAGGCGCCTGAAACAAAGTATGCCCCGAAATTGCTGCTGTCCCATCCCGGCCTGTAAGTAGTGGCAAATAGCCAGGATGTAACCGTGTGAATACAGAACGCAACCGGTATAATTACAATACAAAGTATGGTAATAGACCTGTTCCTGATCTTTTCCTGTGCCGGTGAGCCTTGCCAGAATGAACCGAGCCATCTATATAATTTTGAAAAGGGTTTGCCTAATTTATTTCTTGCAAGTATCATGATCCTGACATCAGGAATCAATGTTATGTACAACAAAAACAGGCTTAGAAAAAAATAGGTAGTGATTACAATTACATCCCACAGTATGGGTGATTGCAACCGGCCATGTGAAAAGAGATACACCAGCCTTTCGGGACGCCCCATATCTACAATAATAATAAGGGCAGCGAAGGTGATATTAGATACCGCAATAATTTCGGCTATGCGTGTTAGTGGTGTTCGCCATGGCACATTGGCCAGCCTGAAAATAGCTGTTATGAGTGATCCTACAAGGCTTACTGCAACAAAGAAAACAAAGTTGGAAATATAAATGCCCCATGATACATAATCACCCATATTAGTAACTATCAATCCTTCTCTTAATTGCCTGATATAGGCAAATGCCCCAATACAGCATACGACTATCAACGTGGCCGTCCATATTATTCCCCTTCGTCCAAATTTTTGAGGCAATAAATCATTGGTGATTTGCTCAGGAGATAAACTTTGCAGATTTTCCATTTGTAGTTTATGATTTTTTTTCAGAAGAATCCTCCTCCTCAAGTCCTTCTTCAAATTTGAAATTTCTGTTTACCGGTGGCAAGTAATAAACACTTGGTTTTGTTCCCAAATCCTCCATCAGGCGATATCCCGCTTTGTCCCTAATAAGGTCGCTAAAGCGAAAAGTCTCTGCACCGTTAGTTACAGAATCCTCGATCGCATCCCCGAAGAAAAATACACCATTCGGGCAGGCGGAAACGCAATGCGGCAGCATTCCCATGCGGGTCATGTCCGGGCAGAAGTCACATTTACCTACTGTTCCTTTTTTCTGTGGCAAGCTTGTTTCCGGATTGTAAGGCTGGTCTGCAATATCCACAGGAAGTTCAGGGTCTCCCCAATTGAATACCCGGGTAGAATAAGGGCATGCAGCCATGCAAAAACGGCACCCGATACACCTGTCACTATCAATTAATACTATCCCATCCTGTCTCTTAAAAGTGGCATCTACCGGGCATACTTTTACGCACGGAGGTTCATCACAATGCATACACGTGGTGGGTTCCCAGTAAGGAGCCGTTTGTGCGGCATCCTGCATAGGATAAACCTTTATCCAGTTCTGTGCATCCTGTACATGGTGTGCATGATTGCAGGAAGTCTGGCAGGCCTTTACATTTTTACAACGTGAAAGATCGATTACCATCACAAATTTTTTGCCTGGTATCCCTTTTCTCGCTTCTTCATTACTTACTGCCGGCAAATGGGGAACCGGTTTTAAAAATGCTTTATCTACTTCAATAATATTTCCATCAACAGAAAGGAGCTTAACCTTTTCTCCCGAGGCTACTATATCATCTTCCGGAAAAGGCGATTTTTTAGAATTACACGAAACAGCCAAAGTGGTTAATATACCTGCGGCCAGGAATTCCCTGCGTGATTTGTCTTGATTCATTTTACAACGGTTTGATTATAGGACAGGCTTATTTTTTAATCCAGTTTTGTAATTCATTGTTGGTAATTTTTTTCTTTCCGGTTGGAAGAGCAGCTATATCAACTTCCACGAGTTCTCCATTTTGAGAAAGCATTTTAACCATATTTGTTTTTTTCTTTTTTTTCGGCAGAAGAAATCTAAAGGCCGTAAATAAAGCAGCGGTAGAAATGCCCAGGCCAATAAATTTTTTGCGGCTCTGCAGTTTATTATCCTTATTCATAATTTTTATTTCTAGTAGGGGAAAGCGTTTGGGAAAGTATATAGATCACTTCTTCAGCGTTCTTATATAGTTGACAATACTCCACCTGTCATCGTCGTCGTGTATTTTCTTGTCAAAGGATGGCATATCGTCACGGCCTTCTGTTGTTTTATAAAAAAGAGCACCGTCACTTTGAGATTGAAAGTCGGCGGTTGAAAAATTACCAGGCTCTGTTTTCAATTTGGCTGCTTTTGTGCCATCACCCAAACCTTTTGACCCATGGCAGGACTTACAATGCATGGCATATAAACTTTTCCCTGTCTTAATTGATTCTGCATCAGCAGTAACAGGATTTTTCATTTTGATAAATTTATCGGGAACTACCCACGGCTTTTTAGGCTGATCATCCAGTACACTGAAACTAATGCTTGATAAGCCCATGATTACTGCGAGTATTAATAAGTTTTTTTTCATTTTCATTGTTTGTTTAATTGTTTATGATAAAATTAGAAATGTGATGCGACTATAAAAATGATAGTGGCAGAGTGTTTATATGATTTTAATCAGTTCGATATTTACATTAATTCATTAAGTTTACCTGTATCGCCTCCTTTTTATATTGCAATCCATCATCGATTCATTTAGGAAAATAAAATCCAAGTTCACTGTCTATATTAGCCATATCCACTACAAGAGGGGGTTGTTTCCTGTTGAAGGCAATTAACCCATAAACATCCTTTTTTGTATCCAGGTCAATACAATCAGTGCTTTTATCAGCCTTTATAAAAAGAAGATACCTCACATTTTTTGCTTCAATGATTTTAAGTTTAGGATAATATTTTCTAATGACGATATGAGCATTTCTCATCAGGTAAAAGTCTTCATGCATGATCCCGTCAAATACATTTGCACTGGTAACTGATTTTATTTTTTCAAGCTGTAATGAATCCGGGCTGTAAAAAACAGCAGCCGGTAAATTGATTGTTAAAGTATCAGGAAAGTTGCTTCCAGGTTTATTTTTTTCTATTGGCTTCTCTTCAATTTTGTTCTGTACAGCGATTATTTGCTGCGGTGCATCAGAACAGGAAATGATAACTAAAAATAGTAAGTTGTAAATAAATAAATTTAGTTTCATAGCAGAAATATTTTTCCTAAATATCAAAAAGATGCTGAAACTTTTTTCCGGCCTTTCTAATATTGTTATCTCTCATATAAAATCTGTTTATTATCAATTGTGATTAATAGCTCCATAACCTTGTAATATTAAAGCCAATAAGGAACTGTCCACCTTCAACTTTATTGCCGGCTGCATCTTTATATCCAAACGGATTGTTTGCATTAAAGAGATTATTTTGCTGCGGGCTTAACAGGGAATAGTTGCCTACAAACAATTGGAACGAGTGGCCACTTGTATTAAACTCTACCCCGAAAGATAAATTGGGATGAGGATTATTAGTAGGATGCTTAGTAAGCGGCTGATCATAATTGATCATAAGCGATGTTACTTCAGTTAAGGATAATCTTGCCGATACTGCAACCGCAAAATGATCAAAATGCATTTTTTTGAATGTTTCTGTTCCCGTACTGTCATTTTTTGTATAATATCCATCAACTGAATTTTGGTGCGAAACGCTTGGAGCTACTTGTATGGAAAGTTTATCAGTAACCTTTCTTGCAATAATCAACTGGTTAAAAAATGACATGCGTTGCGTGCTGTATCTAAAAATGCTTTTATCCGGATCTTTTCTCGTGTCATAAGCCATATTGCCATAATAGGTAACACTTACAGGGTATATGCCCGGTGTCTGTTTAATAATGGCGTATTTCGCACTACCATCCCATATCATGTGATACTTGTTTATGCCAATACCCAGGTTTAAATTATTAATAGGTGAGTAGTCTACACCGAGCCGGATATTAGAAGGTGCAAAAAATCCCCAGAAGTCATCATAGCCATTTTTAACCGTTCCAAACCGGTGCATGATATCCATCTCAAACGATCCTTTGTAAGGTACCATCACCGTTTGGTTATCGATAATCCAGATACTTTGAAAAGTATTTTTTACCGGCTTGGCTTTCACCTTTGCTGCAGACTCTTCAACTGCTGTGCTGTCCTGTGCATAAATATTTGTCTCGAGTAAAAGCATACATCCCGCCAGGCATATAAAAAAGGGAAACATGCGTTTTGGTATAGTTATTTTTAATTTCATTTTATTATTTTTTTGATCATCAATTATTAGGTGCTCCATTCCTTATCCAATCATATATTTTTTGTCTGTCTGTAGCAGATGGAATATACTGTTGCATTTCACCATTGATCATTTTATACAATATGCTTTGTTTTGGAATGTCAGTATTTACAAATCCTCCATTAACAATTGCAAGATAAGAGCCGCCTAAAGTCATATTAGGCGCATGCCCTCCCGAAACATGACAACCTGATAGCGCACATTTTGAACTTAGCAACGGAGCGATGTCTGCACTAAAACTCACAGCTTGCGGAGGACCGTCCGGATCAACTGCAGCATCTGGCCGGATAACATCTTTATAGCAACCGATCAGCGTAATTCCCATGGTAAAAAAAATGACACCTGCATATATTATTATCTTTTTCATTGTAATTCATTTTTTCTTAATTACTTGTTGTTTAGGTTGATATTGACCTCAATATCAATTTTGTCAGAAATACTGGTGCTGGTAATACCAAAGTCCCTGCAGTTAAATTGAAAAGTTAATTGAAGGCCAAATACGTCGTAACTTGACAACACATTTGCCTGGGGAATATATTTTAATCTACCGACGATAGATTGGGTAAGCGGAGCTGTTAATTTACCCTGCCAGGTGAAATTTAATGTCACAATATAATCGCTGCTCAGGGGATCAAATTCTACCTTAGTACTTTTAATTCTGGCAATATTAGTTACCGTGAGATTTTGTGTACCGGGTATTATAGGGGTAGTTCCCATGCCTGAAACATTACAACCCGCATCACGGCCCGGCTCTCCGGTGTTGGATTGATTAATTTGTACATATCCATTTAGATATGTTTTAGCGGGCTCATTTTCATAAAATGCCCACGAGGTATCCAAAAGCGGTTGACCGGTCGTAACATATTCAGTCATTTCAGCGTCGGTAACATCGTGCACGCCAAACTGGTTAAAACGACCGGTAAGCAAGCCGGCGGCACCGACATAATTAGTTGACCAGAGTACGCTGGAGTGGGCTTTGTCAACCTTCCATTGTGTACTATCACCCACTGTCATATTACCGGGAAGGTGAACATGTGTGCCCCTGTTTATTACGACACCGCCAGTAGCAGGTGGTGGAAGTAAAAGATCATCTTTGTGGGTACAACTGAGGAGATACCCATAGCCGCTGATGAGCATTAGAAAAATCATCAGTGTTTTGTTGCTAAGAAGTTTCATAAAAATTATTTTTAGTGTATTAAAATTTTAAAGCAGATAACAAAAGGTTTATTGTTTTGAATTTCCAAAAATATCCCAAGCGACAATTAAATTGGCTGAGTACCATCACTATAATGTATGATTTTAATCATAACACCAAATGATAAATCGAACAGGGACAAATCGCCGGCAACAAAATCTCGTCTCGGACCAACTTCTCCATTTTCATATGCTGAGAATTCGTTTTAAGCCCTGCATGATGCATTATGAAGTGTCTCCCGGGAAGAAAAAAGTTTTAACGAACAATTTATATTTTATGGAATAAAGGTCGGGCAAACACTTTTTGAAGAAGTTACATAATTCTTTAAAAAAGTTACAGAATTCACACATTTTCTTTTTCGCACAGTTTGCTTTGTGTTAAGCCGGATTCTGAGTATCGGCTGCCGGCGTGCGAAAGGAATTCTAATCGGGGATTAGAATCTTAAACTTTTTTATAACGGGTAGATAAAAAAGATATTAATAGAACAACAGTGAGTGCTCCCAGGTTTAATAGAACGCTAATAGTGTATACTCTCATATCATTCCGTACCATATTCGTATCTGCAACAGAGCCTGCAAGTTGAAAAATAATATCCCTAATTAGAAAGAAAAAGAAGACCAAACTATGTATTAAGCTCAACACTTTCCTTTTGCTAAGTACCGGCAACCAAAACAATATTGAAAGCAGCGCAAATAGTATAAGGTAGGGTTGATGCATTAACTGTGTTACATTTTCATGTGAATAATTAAGATATAATTTTTTTAATTGAAGGCCCAGGTATAAAGTGCCTGTAAGCGCATAGGCAAAAGGTAAAACCGAAACCATCCGGGTTTTAAAATTATTTTTTGATCGCCTTGTTCCGGCAAAAAATAAAATAAGGGTGTAGAGTAGAGGATAGCCCGAAAAAAAAGCCATTAGCTCTAACTGCTCCAAGTATCCAAAAAAACTATTTCCCATTTTTATATAAAAATTTCAGTAATTATTACCACCTAAGAAGGAATATAATGCATGCTTTTTTTCTTCCGTAATTTTTTCTGGATGCGAATCACAAAATTTCTCATCCAATTAGAAAGTTTACTAAATCAACAGAGGCAGCATTGCATCAAAATCGATTTTTGATTCTTCTAACGGGGCCAATGTTCTGTCCTGGAGGATAGTGCCAAATTTCCTCAAATTAAATTTCTCTTTAAATTTGGAAAAGGAATTCCTGATCATGGTTTTTAGCTCGTTTTTATCTATTGTATCTGCAAGATCTATTACGTAAGAATCCTCACCCACATAGTCAAGTATTGTCTCACTTCCAATTACAAAGCGACAAGTGAACCTGCAGGCAATACCTTTTTTTGTGGGTGCCCTTTTTCTCATTACATCCAGGCTTGTAAAACTGAGCATTTTTTCTTTGATCTCATCGAAATTACCCGGTATATAATAATTCCATTCACTAACGACAAGTTCAGTTTGCTCTATCATTTTTTAAATTGTATTGGGTTTGTTACAAATTAAGGAAATATAAAACTCGCCCTTATCTTTTTTATAAAGAAATAACACGGCGAATTTTAAAATTACCCCTGTCTTCTCTACTTAAAGTAACTATGCACAATCGTCTTAATCATTGCACATGATGATTTATTAATACTCTTTCTATTTTAAAATACCGGGGTTTAATAAGCATCATTGGTAAAAATGATTGCAATCAATGTATTAGAGAAGTTATATTGTAATGTTTAGTTTGATGTAGTTAAACGGGCAGGCCTATATGTCGTCAAAAAAAAATAACAGCTATTACACGATTAGAAATAAAGTAAAGCTAATCAGGGGCGGCAGTGAGTATTTCAATTTGCTTCTTCAACTCATTCATTCCGCAACACATTCCATCCACCTGCAATTTTATATTTATGATGATGATACCGGCCTGTTGATTGGTGAGGTATTGATGGATGCAGCTCAAAGAAACGTAAAGGTATATTTCATGGCTTCAGGGGTATTTAACTACGATGCCGCAATAAAATCGATATCAGGAATGCTCTGCGCCAACGCTCCCCATACCATCGCCTTTTTGCCAAAGCCTTTTTCAAAAAAGGCTTCGCCAATGCAAGCTCCCAACACTATGCGAGTAAGTGAATCCAGGATTTTGATTTATTTATTTTTAGATCCAGGGCGTATAATTCTATTTGTTCCCTCATGATATATCTGTATCAACAATACCTTTAGGCGGCAATGTTAATTTACAGAATCTTTTGAAAAGAATTTTTAGTTAAGATTTATTGGTGCGCAATAAAAACTGAAGTCTGATGCTGCTTAATAGTTTGTATAACAAAACTTCTTTTGAATAATTCAGAAATACCAGACCGGTTAAATGAGCCGCTAACGAGTATCGGATTCCAATGTTCTGACAGCCATTCATCAAAGTTGCTTTTTTCTTCACGGGAAATTTTTCTGATAGAAAACTTTTCAAAATGAGCAGAGGTGAGTTCTTCAATCAGGTCGCGGTTGGGAACACCTTGCTTCCCGTCTCCGAAATATACCAGTAGGGTATTTAATTTACATAGTTCCGGAAATAAATAAGCAAATTGTTTAATAGCATATATTGATGACTCAGAACCATCATACGCTAATATTACCTGTGACGGAGGACTGAATTTTTCAGGAACAATCATAACAGGACATTTGGCGTGATGCAACGTATCTTTTAAGTATTCAAAGGGGCCTGCACTGCCACCTGTATAAAATACCTCACTTCCTATTATCATAAGATCGGCGAAGCGACTTTCAGTAGTTAACAACGAAATTGTTTTGTCATACAAATCCTTGTGAACCTTGTATTTTATATTATTTTTTTGGCACAAATCGATAAACACTTTAATATTTTTGTCAATAGTGTCTACTTCGGAATCTTCTACAATCGGCAGATATGCAGGTGCGGCAAATGCTGTTGGGAAAAAAAATATTTTGGCATAGTCAACCTCGGGTAAAAAGATACCTGTAAGTAACACAGGCTTCGTTTCATTAAGACTACAGGCTAGGCTAAATGCTCCGGCTGAAAAATGAGATCCATCGAATGGAATGATTATTTTTTTCATATCTGAATTTTATTATAAATTATTAGATATTTATTTGCAATTTCTGCTTTCTTTTTTTAATGAATTATGAATGTTGGCTTGATTTCCCTTTAAAACCAGAAACAAGCTTTTTGTATGAAAAATCATATTCTTTGTTTCCCTGTTTTTGAAAACGCAGTTTTGAATATCCCGACTTTCAGATTTTTTTAATTCTTTTCAAAAATTCCGAGGCGTTCGATTACAGGTGAGTTATAAAAATTGGTTGAGTTATAGTATTGATCAACAGATCCGCGTGACTGCGTTTAAAGAATTGAGATATTGCATTTCTTCCATAAGCGCCCATAATTATCATAATATTTTTTCTGTTAAACAAATAATCAAACAATTTTGTGTCACCGTCTCCCTTTTGAGCTTCGAACTGAAAGTCAGTGTAATGTTCTTTCAGCCATTCTTTAAATTCATATTTGTCCGGATCATGCCATTCTCCCTTTGTATTCACTTGTATGATGCTTACTTTTTTATTTTGTAGTTGAGGAAAAAGATAAGTAAACTGTTTGATGGCAAATACAGACGACGCCGAACTATTATAGGTAAATATTATTTCGTCAATCGCATCAAAATCCTGGGGTGCGATTATTACCGGGCATTCAGCTTTTTTGAGGATGTCTTTTACAAATTCGGTGGGTGTTCCTTCGTAGCGTTTATTGAATGATGTTTCCGGATCAATCACAATTATATCGGCAAACCTGCTTTCTTCAATTATTTCACGGGCAGGTACTCCGCGGTCACGGTGAACGCTACAGTTTACTTCCCTGGCCAAACAGCCATCCTTAAAAAAGGAAATGTGCTTTTCTATCAGCTCCATTTTTTTTTGATATTCCCTTGAATTTTCATCTGGTTCCCAATCCATATAAGCTATGCCCTCCATTTGCTTAAGTACAGGTCTTTCTTCGTCTACAAGATTTTCAAGGAATACTCCTGTTACCTTTGAGTTAGTCAAACGGCCCAAATAACACGCAAAATCCAATGCATTTTTATCGGGATTAATAACGTCAATTCCCAGCAGGATCTTCTTCATTCGCTTTATTTTCTTCAAAGCTATTATAGCCGGTTATGATTTTATATGATTGCCGTTAGTTATAATTGTGATTATAATCAAATGAGGAAAAAAAGATAAAACCAATAACTTTATTTCAAAAAGAACCATTTGAAAAGGTTATTCCCATTTGTAGTTTGGTTTGGTGTATTGATGTTGATAATGCTTACAGGCGTTACCGGTTTTATGATAATAGAGCACTATACTTTTATTGATGCTCTTTACATGACGGTGATCACAATTGGCACGATAGGGTATCATGAGGTAAAGCCTTTATCTGAAACAGGGAAGATCTTCAATATAATTTTCATTATTTCTTCATTTGCCGTTTTCACTTATGCGCTTAGCAGGCTCACTAAATATTTTGTAAGTGGAGAAATGGCATCGTACATTAAAAACCGCAAGCTTATGAATACAATTGACAAGCTTTATGCCCATGTAATTATATGTGGATTTGGCCGCCACGGGCAACAGGCTGCGAAAATCTTAACGACCAATAATATAGATTTTGTTGTTATTGACACAGTGGAAATACATATGAAAAGTTGGCTGAATGAAAATAAATCGCTGGTATATATTCATGGTGATGCCACGGATGATGAAGTATTGATAAAAGCGGGCATTAAAAAGGCAAGAGCATTATTACTTACACTGCCTACAGATGCTGACAATGTATTTATTGTTCTTTCAGCAAGATCAATAAACCCCGGCTTAATTATCATAAGCAGGGCCCAGTTAAAAAGTACGGTTATCAAATTAAAAACAGCGGGAGCAGATCATATCATATTGCCGGAAATAATTGGCGGCTCACACATGGCAACATTGATATCAAAGCCCGATGTAATTGAATTTATTAACAACCTTTGGGGTGATGAAGCAGAGTCAATTAATATAGAATCTTTGGCCTATGAAGAATTACCACCGGAATTAAAGGATAAATCCATTCATGAGATCATCACCTTGCATAAGACGGGTGTAAATTGCTTGGGCATGAAAAATAAAGCAGGAAAATTTATTATTAATCCGCCAAAGGAAACTACTATTCACCCTGGAATGAAGATTATGTTATTTGGCACAATGCACCAGATAGTTGACATCAAACATCATTTTAATAAAAATATTTAATAAGATAAATATATTGCGATGCGACAGTTTTACCTATTTCTTTAAAGTTGAGGGCACGGTGAGGAGATAGATTGCCGCATTAATTGGAATTAATCCGAACAAATTTTTTGTTGTTCATTTGGTAGTTGTTAAAGAAAAACTGAAATGGATTGCAGGAAATTTTAGGCGGGTAAAAAATTTATTGATTGCCAACGGGAGCAAAAGTGGATGCTTGATAAAAGTAAATGGTCAAAGGAAAAAAGAACAAAAAAGTGCAACACTAAAAGATGTTTAAGCCAAAAATATTAGATACACTTAAAAATTATAATCGCGGCCAATTTTTTAGAGACCTTGTTGCCGGCGTAATTGTAGGGATAGTTGCACTTCCTTTGGCAATTGCATTTGCGATAGCCTCTGGCGTGTCACCGGAAAAAGGTTTGTTTACTGCTATTGTTGCAGGTTTCGTTATATCTGCTTTTGGGGGAAGCAAGGTACAAATAGGTGGTCCTACGGGAGCCTTTATTGTAATTGTATATGCTATAGTACAGCAGTATGGAGTAAACGGGCTTATTATTGCCACTTTCATTGCTGGCGTTATGCTGGTGATAATGGGATTTGCAGGGCTCGGAAACATCATTAAATTTATTCCCCATCCCTTAATCGTTGGCTTTACTAGCGGTATAGCGGTTATTATATTCTCCTCTCAATTGAAAGATTTTTTTGGCCTGGGTATGGGCGCAGTTCCCGCAAATTTTATAGAAAAGTGGCAAGCTTATTTTCACTATCTGTCCGCTATCAACTGGTACGCGGTATCTATAGGGGCAGGTACTATAACCATAATTATATTTTTTTCCAGGCTTACGCATGTTATTCCTGGTTCATTAATAGCGATTCTTATGGCAACTGTAATTGTACAGATTTTTCATTTGCCTGTAGAAACCATTGGGAGTCGTTTTGGAAATATTCCCTCATCATTACCTTATCCTTCGGTTCCGCATCTTAGCTGGGATATTATTCAAAATTCTATACGTCCTGCCTTCACTATTGCTATTTTGGGTGGTATAGAAAGCCTGCTTTCCGCTGTGGTAGCTGATGGCATGATAGGAGGGAATCACAGGAGCAATATGGAATTGGTAGCGCAGGGCGGGGCAAATATGGCTTCGGCTTTTTTTGGCGGAATACCTGCAACCGGTGCCATTGCAAGAACAGCAACTAACATCAAAAGCGGGGGCAGGACACCGGTTGCAGGGATTATTCATGCGTTCACTTTGCTGGTAATTATGTTGCTGGTGGGCAAATGGGCCACCCTGATTCCTATGAGCTGCCTTGCAGGGATACTGGTGATTGTAGCTTATAACATGAGCGAGTACGAAACTTTCATTCATATCGTGAAGGGCAACAGGGGTGATGCCGCCGTGCTGATTACAACCTTCTTACTCACAGTATTAGTTGATTTAACGGTGGCTATTGAAATCGGGATGATTCTGGCAGTTTTCCTGTTTATGCGTAAGATGATTCAAATCAGTAACGTTAGTTCCATTTTAAATGAGGTGGAGGACTCCAATAGTGAAGATGATAAATCAGCCATCACTAAATATAAGATACCCGGCGAAGTAGAAGTATTTGAATTATCAGGGCCCATGTTTTTTGGGGCAGCATATAAATTTAAGGATGCCATAAGAGTTATAGAAAAAAAACCGAAAGTATTAATTGTACGAATGCGCCATGTACCAATTATTGATGCAACAGGTTTACGTACAATAAAAGATGTTTTGCGTATGTGCAACCACGACAGGATGCAATTAATTATTAGCGGGATACAGCCACAGGTTTTAGAGGAATTTAAAAAATCGAGATTATTATTTCAAATCGGTAAGCGCTATGTAACCGATAATTTTGATATGGCATTACGCATTGCCGATGAAGTAATTGCAACCCGCCATGTGAAAAATATGTAAACTCAGTGCGGAAACGAATCAATATTAAGACGTTATTGCTTTAAGTCAAAGCCCCTTGTAGGTTAATGGATAAAAAAGCCCGTAAACACTGAATTTACGGGCTTTAATTTTGAAAGAGATCAACTTTGTCGGTATGGCAAGATGATCTAAATGCTCGTAAACTTTTACCTACCAATTAATTACAAACCCCCTCTGGTATCCACAGATCCATTAATATTAAATCCGGTTTTACCTTGCTGATATCATGAAGATTCTATATCACCTTTACATTAAAAACCGAAGCACCTCATCCATCAATTCATAATTAAAGCAATGCTTGCCACGTGAACGTTGTGCTCCATTCCATCATCTGCCAGTGTTATCATTTTATCTATCTGTTCGAGTCCATCTACTGTTATCCTTATTTCTTCCCCAATATTAATTTGCATTACTTCGATATGATACATTGATTTCTTGTAGCGGTAATGCACTTTAAATGATGTCCATTCTTTAGGAACGCAGGGAGCAATGCGCAGTTTATTTCCTTCCTGTTGCAGGCCAAGAAAAGATTCTGTAAGCAAACGATACAACCAACCTGCTGAGCCGGTGTACCAGGTCCATCCGCCACGACCAGCGTGGGGTGTACGTGAATATACATCTGCCGCCAACACATAAGGTTCCACTTTGTAGGTAGCGATTTCTTCAGCAGTTTTACCGTGGTTAACCGGGTTGATCATGTTTAATAATTCCCACACACGTTTGGTATCACCCAATTTTGCAAACGCCATAATCATCCATACGGCAGCATGTGTGTATTGCCCGCCATTCTCTCTTACGCCGGGCACATATCCTTTTATGTAACCTGGATTTAAATCGGATTTATCGAACGCCGGTTCTAATAATTTAATGATGCCGACATCTTTTTGTACCAAATTTTTATAGGCAGATTCCATCGCTGTATTTACCAGGCTTTCATGACCTGCTCCTGATAAAACGGACCAGCTTTGAGAAATAGAATCAATCTTACATTCTTCATCACCTTTAGATCCAAGCGGCGTTCCATCATCAAACCAGGCACGCTTATACCACTCGCCATCCCAGGCGCTCTTATCAATATTTTGTTTTAATTGCAGCGCCTGATTTTTACATTCAGTTGCAAATGTTGCATCATTGTGTAAACCTGCGATGTCTGCAAATCGAATAAGTATTTCATAAAGAAAAAATGCCAGCCAGACACTTTCTCCTTTACCATGCTGACCTACCTTATCAAATCCATCGTTCCAATCGCCTGTTCCAATTAACGGTAACCCGTGTACGCCAAAATTAAGCCCGTGCTTTATGGCCCGAACGCAATGTTCATAGAGCGAAGCAGAAGTTCCGGAAACAACAGGAAGATCAAAATAGGATTCTTCCCCAGCGTTTAAGAGGCGGCCTTCCAGGAAATTTGTTACCTCATCGAGTACGGTGATATCACCGGTACTCTTAACATAATGAGAGGTTACAAAAGGCAACCAGAGATAATCATCCGATATGCGTGTACGAACGCCACGACCTATTGGCGGATGCCACCAATGCTGTACATCGCCTTCTTTAAATTGCCGTGAAGCGCAAAGTAAAATCTGTTCGCGGGCAAGTTCAGGGTTTGCATGAAGCAAAGACATTACATCCTGCAACTGGTCCCTGAAACCAAATGCGCCTCCAGATTGGTAAAATCCACTGCGTCCCCACAATCGCGATGAAAGTGTTTGATACGTTAGCCAACCGTTAGTAATAAGATTAATGGCTTTATCTGGTGTCTCTACCTGTAGAGCGCCTGTTGTATTCGCCCAGTATTTTTTTACTTTTTCCAATGCTGCACTGGCAGCCGCACTTCCCCGAAATTTTTTGGCGATGGCGCTTGCTTCATTTGCATCTTTACCTGCTCCCAACCTGAAAATGATTTCCTGTTCTTCTCCATCTGCCACGAAGAATGGAACCTGTATGGCAGCGCATGGATCTAACGCAAGCCCGACTTTTCCGGAAAGTTTTATGCGTGACAACGCATTCGGATTTTGCAAGTTGCCATTACGGCCAATAAATTCAGCACGGTCGCCGGTAAATGTTTTTTGCAAATAATCTACATCAAAAAATGCTACCCTTGTATTAAACTCTGTATTGTATTGATTTTTTGCAAATAGCGCCCCGCTGTCAGGATCCAATTCTGTATGAATATGCATAGCAGTTTTAGCCCTGTTATCCCCGAGTACCCACTCTGAATATCCCGTGGCAGAAAGCTTCCGCGACCTGCCGGATTGATTACGAATTTTTAATACAATGAATTTAATAGCTTCTTCCCTGTCAACATACACCAACATTTCTGAATGAATTCCGTCTTCCACATGCTCAAATTTGCTATAGCCGAACCCATGGCTTGTTATGTAGGTTGATTCGCCTCCGGCGGGTAGCAATGTCGTTGACCAGTAGTGGCCACTTTCCTCATCGCGAAGGTAAAATGCTTCACCGCTCGTGTCACTTACGGGATCGTTATTCCATGGCGTAAGCCTTAATTCATGCGCATTTTCCGTCCAGGTATAAGCCGTTCCGCTCTCTGAAATAATGGTTCCGAAATTTGGATTGGCTATCACATTTACCCATGGAGCAGGCGTATTTTTTTTGTGTTGAATGGCTATCACATATTCGCTGCCATCAGCAGAGAAACCTCCTAATCCATTAAAAAAAAGAAGGTTTCCCGGTAAAGGAATTTCTGTAAGAGAAGGTTGATAATCCTGTAACGGGATAAGAGACGGGATTGGCGCCTTTACAGGCAGCTTGCGTTTCACATAATCTGCTAATGTTCCACCACCATCATCAGAAATATTAATCCGGGCTACGGTTTGAAATAGAATGCGATCCTCGTTTGAAATCTGGTCTGAAGCTCTCACAAAAATACCACCAGGGCGATCTCTTAATTCTGCAGGAATAAGCGACTGGATCTCATTTTGAAAAGACTGCCGGTAAACGTTGTGCTCTTCATTCCAGATAACCAGGTCAACCACGAGCCCTTTCAAGCGCCAGTAGGCATGCGCCTGTATCAACTCCTTTCCCAGGTTTATGTTAGATTGGCTTTCAATCTTCAACAGTACTATGGGTAAATCTCCGGAAATGGAGTACCCCCAAAGACCTGATTGTCCACGAAGGTTACTGATGAGAATAGCAGGGTCTGCACGAAATGCTGCATTGGTAAATAGTATAGAACTTGCCAGTCGGCTATATAATTGTGCATCAGCTTCGGTAGCATTTATTTGGCGAAGCACTACCTGGCTGTGTGTCCAGGCCATTTCAAATACCCGGTCTTTATGATGTTTGTCCTGGTATTTGCCAACCAGGGTTTCACAAATAGTCTTTGTTTCAGCAATCCCGGTAATCATATCGATCGTTATCTTTTCATCGGGTGCAAGTATGATTTTATACCGGATAGCCACAATTGGATCCAGCACGGAGCCCTGGTTTCCTGAAAGCGGGCCGGAATTATTTATCGCTTGCGGATTAGCAACTGAATTGCCCCGACCTATAAATTCCATACGGTCAGTTTCATAAGAAATTTCCTCAGCCTCCTTTTCCTGCATCGCCATCAAATGAAACATCCATGGGGATTGTTCGTCGGCAGAACGTGGCCTGCGTGTACAAATAATGGCACGTTGGTGTGGAACGATTTCTGTTTGCACAAAAAGATTGCTGAACGCCGGCTGTATCATATCTGAAGCGGGAGCAGCGAGGACTACTTCTGCATAGCTTGTTATTTCAATGGTTTTGTCAACACCGGAACAGTTCGTAATAATAACCCGGCGCATTTCTATATCATCCTCAGGAGATACCACAATTTCAGTATGTGTTTCTATTTCATTATTCACAGAGTGATAGTCAACCCTGCCTTGAGAGAATGCAGCTTCATATTTATCTGCCTCCTTACGAGCTGGCTGATAAGTATTCGACCAGAAAGTTTTGTTTTGCAAATCGCGTATATAGAAAAAAGTACCCCGGTTGTCGCAAGTACCATCCTCACGCCAACGCGTAACCGCAAGATCTTTCCAGCGGCTGTATCCTCCTCCGGAATTCGTTACCATTACATGGTACCGCCCATTAGAGAGTAGCTGTGCCGCAGGCATAGCTGTGTGTGGGGTCACAATTATTCTTGTTTCCTGGCCGGCGGATAAATAACTGGTTTCGGCGATATCTGTCGTGTGAGCAAAGAAGGTGGATGCCCTTGGAATTCTTTCCTGGAGCAATAAAAGTGTTGCCTTGAATTGCGGTTCCGATTCAAATAATCTTTGCATGGGTTTATCAAGAAGTAAATAAGCCAGTGATAGCAAACTCATTCCCTGGTGGTGCGCCATGAATGAATAAACGATGGCGCACGTTTGGCCCCGTGGCACACGCGATGGTGTATAATCAATAGCTTCATAAAATCCATGCCGACCTTCAAATCCCTTTTCGGAAAGAAGTTCCAGGTTTTTACATGCTTTTTGGGGTGCTACCATTAGTGCGAGTGCAGACGCATAGGGAGCAATCACAGAATCTTCTTCCAGCCCCCGTTTCAATCCCAGGCCGGGAGCGCCAAATGCCCGGTATTGATATTGGGAATTTGCGTTTATCATATTATATCCTGATTCTGAAATCCCCCACGGCAGGCCTGTTTTTTTCCCATAAGCTATTTGCCATTCTACCGCAGCATTGCAGGTTTGATCCAGTAATGTATTGTCAAAAGTGGGCATTACTAAAAGAGGCATCAGGTATTCAAACATAGATCCACTCCACGAAAGAAGAATGGGATTACCGCCAACTTTAGTTAGTAACCGCCCCAGTGCAAACCAACCCTCCTCTGGAAGTTTTCCCTGCGCAATTCCAATAAAATTACCTAACCGCGCTTCAGATGCAAGCAGGTCATAATAACTTGAATCAATGCGATGCTCCTGCATGTTGTAGCCAATGGCAAGCAGGTTGCTGGATTTATCAAAGAGGAACCCCCAATCCATATCTGCCAAATCATTGCATCGTTCGGCGAGATTCCCGGCGGAATTAATTATATACTCTGCGCTTTGAATTGAATCAGATGTGGCAGTTTTAAGAAGATGAAGCCATTCATCTTCTTCAGGCGTGTTTTTGTCATTTTGTTTTTCCGTCGCCTCAAACCTTAGCTGCTTCAATATTTTTATTAATTCAACAAAAGAAAAATCGCCATTCTGCAAAACAAGATTTGAGAATTTAACGGGAGCGGTGGTTAATAAAAACCAGGGTGTAAATATTTGCAACTGTTTATTTACTTCTTCTAATTGTGTTTTGAGAAGCCCTATCCACCAACGCGTTTCACTTACGGGGTCATTATTTAATTTATCAGAAATGACATTAAAGTTTTGCAGTAATGACTCGCCTGCTGTTTTTAATTTATTACTTGTATTTAGACTTGCATTACAAGCGCCTTCCAAATCCCTGGTAAACTGTGCCAGCAATTCTCTTTCGTTTTCTTTTAGCGTGTCAGTAATCACACGCAGGGTATCACGAAGGCCCTCAAATAATTTTCCACCTTGAATTTTTTTGTGAGGTATATGCAATAAACCTTGTTTTAATACCATTAAATGCCCTGCGAGATTTCCGCTATCAACCGTGGATATGTACCTCGGAAGTAATGGCTCCAGCGACCTTGTATCGTACCAATTATAAAAATGTCCCCTGTACCTCTCCATGTTCTCCATCGTACTTATGGTGTTTGCAGTGCGTTCAATAAGTTGCCCGGTTGTTATAAAGCCAAAATCACAGGCAGTTAAACCAGTGAGCAATGAAAGCCCGATGTTTGTCGGTGAAGTGCGGTGTGCTATTTGTTTATCCGGTTGTTCCTGGTAATTATCCGGCGGTAACCAGTTGTCTTCCATCACTACAAAACGTTCGAAAAAACTCCAGGTTTTCCTCGCCATTTTTTGAAGAAAAATATTTTGTTGATTGGTGAGTATGGCAACTTGTTTTTCTAAAGGCTTACTCGTAAACCAGGTGATCAATGGCGCAATCAACCAGAGGAAAAGAATCGGCCCTGCTATTAATAATTTTGCCGGTGAATACATCACTAACCAGGTGAGGACGCATAAGGTAAGAACAGGTTCAATCCACATGGAATAATAAGATGCGGACAAGCTTGACTGCCGGGCATTTTCCGTATTACGTGAAGGGTCCCATTCCAGTAGCTTTTTCCTGGATACCAGCATGCGCCATAGCGTGTTTACGATTGCTATCAAACTTGAAAAGGCTTCGTAAGGAAGGCAAATAAGTGTGAATAAAGTATTTACTATAATATCCTGTATGTTGCGGGCTGAATTTTTAATGTGATGGCTTAAGATGACATCCTTTGGTTTGCGTATGGTGTCCCAAAGAGATGTGATAAAAATAGGAAACACTATAATCGCGGAAACTGTAAGCGTCCAGTATAAGGAAGAGGGTAAAAAAAGCCAGTCTAATAGCAGCAGGGAAGTAAGAGCAACAGGAACAAGGCTTCGCCTGATATTGTCAAATATTTTCCAGCGGGATAATCCTGATACCGGGTTTTTATGTAAATGCCCTTTAGCATCGGGAACAGCCGGCAAAAACCAGGAGAAGATTTGCCAGTCACCCCGAGTCCAGCGTGAGCGCCTTTTCATATCGGCGTGATAGCTGGTTGGATATCTCTCGAATAGTTGTACATCGCTGAGCAATCCCGATCGGACATAACAACCTTCAAGGAGATCGTGGCTCAGAATTTTATTTTCAGCAAATTTTCCCTTTAATACTTTTTTAAAGATGTCTACTTCATAAATTCCTTTGCCGATAAAAGAGCCTTCTTCAAATAAATCCTGGTACACATCAGAAGAAGCACGGGTGTAGGGATCAATGCCCGGTTCGTTTCCATGCATACGTGCGTACAGGGAGCCGGTGATATCCGGAAGGCTAACGGTAACCCGCGGTTGCAGTATGCCATACCCTTTTGTTACCCGTTTCTTTTTTTCATCGTACCATGCATGATTCAAAGGATGGGCCATCGAGCCGATTAATTTCCAGGCGGAACCCATCGGCAGTTGTGTGTCTGCATCGAGGGTAATCACGTATTTTATTTTTGGGAAGATGGATTGATCGCCTATAATAACCGAAAAAAAATCTTGTGCATTTCCACGCAACACGTAATTTAATTCAGTAAGCTTTCCGCGTTTTCTTTCATAGCCCATCCATACATTTTCCTGAGGATTCCATTTGCGGGGGCGATGAAAAAGATAAAACAAATCATTCTTATCTCTTTTATATTTTTTATTAAGTTCCTTAATTCTTTGTTGTGCTAAATCTAATAGTGCCTGATCCCCGGGCAGCTTTTCCTGTGCAGCATCCACAAAATCTGTTAGTAAACCAAAATACAAATTGTTGTTCCTGTTTGCAAGGAAGCGAACTTCTAATGCCTCAACTAAATCCTCTATTTCCTCGGCTTGTGTAAGCATTGCAGGAACGACAACCAGTGTGCTGTAACCGGCAGGAATTTCCTTTGAGAAATCCATTCTTGGCAGTAAATTTGGCTTCACCAGCAAAGTAGAAAAAAAGTTAACAAGAGATACAGCAAGCTGGCTCGCACAAAGGAGCGAAAGCAACGCAATTGGTATAAGCAGCCATAGGTTTTTTGTTTCAAAATCTGCATTTATTAAAATGCCTGCAGTTATTGAAAATGTAATTAGAAAAATAGAGCTTAGATAAAACTTGAAAGCGTTCCTTCGAAATAGTTGCCTTGCCTTCTGGCCAAAGGACATCCGCAATTGCGCCATTTTTTTTGTTTCACTTATCCCTTTCCCAACCAGGTAATAACCAACATGGGAGGTGCGCAAGTCATTGTCAGCCTGCATGGCATTTTCCTTCGTCAGTTTTATGGCTATCCTGGCAATTTCATTCTCACTTAATTTGCTTTTTTTGGCAATAAGCTCCACGACATGCCGGTACCGGTCACGCGTAGCAAAATCCATCAAACCATAAATTCCTTCATTGTCTTTACGCAGCGTTTGCTCGACTACGCTATGTGTTTCAACAAACTCACGCCAATCCATCGCACTAAGTAACCGAAGGCTGCCGATGCTGTTACTTATAGAAACCTGGTCTGCCGCCTGTTTTTGATTTTCAGCATTTACCAATTCAGTACTGGTCAACCCGCTCTCTGATAATTGCAATTCAATCCAGTTAAGTGGCATGGTAAGGTCAGGACCTTTTCCACGCAATTGGCGTATCAACTCAGAAACGAATGCACTTACGAGTGGCGGAGCCGAGCGGGCCATGTCCGCGACTACCAATATCAGGTTCTTTGGATCCTTCTCCATTTGTTCGATCATCTGCCCTGCCCAATAATCTGCAAGATTTTTATCAACACTGTCAATAGCAATCCTGGCAGAAACGCGTCTTATGTTTTCGATCAATGCAAGCCGGAGCATGAGTGGTATTGCCCATAATTCTCCTAATTGCAAATTGGTAACTGTTTGATACGCTTTCACAAAATTGCTCACACTCTCGATGTCTATCCTGCCATCACTGTGAGAGGTTATTTGGAGAACGATATTATAGATACGCGTCATTCCTGCGGACGCGCCATCTAAAAGCTGGGGCAGGGTTTCACTGTAATTTTTAGGAAAATTTGTTTTGGCAATGCGGATATGTTCTTCTATCAGGTAGAAATTATCTATTAACCATTCACCGGCTGGCGTTACCTGGTGTTTTCTTTTTATCGAATCTGTGAGAAGTTTTCTTACTTCCTGTAAAATGGTTTCATTATCAGCAAGGCGTTTTAGTAAATGATCCTGCGCGGGTTCAGTATTTAGTTTGTGGGTTGTGGCAAGTGATTTACCAAAACGTTCCAACTGTTCTGAGCTAAACAACTCCTCCCTGAGAGGTTCTTCATTTAAGTAATTGATCTTATCACTCGTTTGAAAAAAGGCCCTCATATTAGATATGAGTTCATGCGCTGCGGGTATTATTTTTAATTTCATAAGATTGGTTAATTCATCTATAATGCAGCATTGACAATGACTTGCGCTTCATCAATTATTTTGTTCAAATGATCTTTACTTAAAAAACTTTCAGCATAGATCTTATAAATATCTTCGGTTCCTGAAGGGCGTGCTGCAAACCATCCATTATCTGTTATTACTTTCAGGCCGCCAATCGGCGCGTTATCTCCGGGAGCATTGGTAAGAATGTCTTCAATTTTTTCCCCGGCAAGTTCCTTGTGCTTTATTTGCGATGCAGAAAGGTTGCTCAATTTCTTTTTTTGTTCCGGAGTTGCCTTTGCTTCAATGCGGTCATAGAAAGGTACACCATATTCCCTGGTAAGATTGGCATATATTTTTCCTGGATCCATTCCCATTTTAGCAGTGATCTCTGCAGATAATAACGCCGGTATAAATCCATCTTTATCCGTTGTCCATACACTCCCATCCAATCTCGCAAAAGAAGCGCCGGCACTTTCCTCGCCGCCGAAACATAGTGAGCCATTAAGCAAGCCATCAACAAACCATTTGAATCCGACAGGAACATCATATAGTTTCCTATTTAGTTTTGCTGCTATCCGGTCAATAAGTTGCGTGGTAACAACTGTCTTGCCGACTGCGGATGTTTTTGCCCACTGCCGGCGATTTTGAAGCAGGTAAAAAATAGCAACCGATAAATAATGATTAGGGTTTAATAACCCGGCACTTTTCGTTACAATACCATGCCGGTCATGATCGGTGTCGCAGGTGAATGAAATATCAAAATTATCTTTCATTGCTATCAGTCGCTGCATGGCATAAGGAGAAGATGGATCCATGCGGATTTGTCCATCCCAATCCACCGACATGAAACTGAAAGTGGGTTCAACAATTTTGTTCACCACAGTTAAATCGAGGTGATACTTTTCGGCTATAGGTTCCCAATAATGAACACCCGCTCCGCCAAGAGGATCAACGCCCATCCTTATTTTCGCATAACGAATGACATTCATGTCAATAATGCTCCCGAGGTCATTAACGTATGTATTCAGGTAATCATAACGATGCGTGGTAGTTGCTTTAACCGCTTTATCAAAAGAAATTCTTTTTATATCCTGAAGCTTGTTCTGCAGCAATTCATTGGCTTTCTTTTCAATCCAATTCGTAACATCGTTTCCCGCAGGGCCGCCATTGGGCGGATTATATTTAAAACCGCCATCATCCGGCGGGTTGTGCGATGGCGTAATAACAATTCCGTCAGCTAATCCTGTTTTTCGTCCAGAATTGTATTTTAATATTGCATAAGAAATAACCGGTGTAGGCGTATATTCATCGTTGTTAGCAACCATCACTTCAACATGATTCGCCCCCAATACTTCCATGGTGGTAGCATAAGAAGGCGCAGACAAGGCATGTGTATCGAAGCCAAGATAAAGAGGGCCATCAATTTTCTTTTCCTTGCGATAAAAACATATGGCTTGTGTGATGGCAAGAATATGATTTTCGTTGAAAGTGTTTTTGAAGGAAGAACCACGATGACCTGAAGTTCCAAATGAAACCTTTTCAGCGATGACAGAAGTATCAGGGATACGCGTGTAATAGGCAGTAATAAGTTTCGGAATGTCCGTCAACATTTTTTGATTCGCCGGTTGTCCTGCCAAAGGTGATATTTTCATGAATTCATTTTATAAAACTTTAATACAACTAAAAAAAAGTTATCGTCATTTATTAGGCAATTCTTTCGAATTTATGATGGTTCATTGACCTGTCCTGCATTTAGAATATTCACCTGACATATTCTTCTTATAAGCTACTTATTATTATAGACTCTTCTCTTATTCTTTTTCTCCACTTGGTTACTTCATTCCAGGCAACAGATACAAAGCCCACTGCGATACTAACCAATAGCTGCAAGGCATTCGGCGATTCGAACTGAAAGAAACCTGAAAAAGGTTTTACATAAAGCAATAACCCTGTAATAACCACGGTAATACAAATGATAAGCAAAACAAGATTGTTCTTGTAACGCATTGTAGTAAGGATAGAATAATAAAAGGAACGGTTAACGAGTGTGAGAAATATGTTGGCAGTGATGAGCGTAATAAAAACCATTGTGCGTGTTAGCGCTTCGCCGTAAGCCTGTTGTACTGCATATTGGTAGATAAATAATGTGCCTGCAGTAATCACCAGTCCCTGGATAATGCTTGTGGTTAATTCCTTTCCATTAAAAAAAGTGTTGGTAAAAGGACGGGGTTTTTGCAGCATGGTGTTTTTTTCCATCGGTTCATTTTCATAAATAATAGAACAGGTGGGTCCCATTACCAGCTCAAGAAAAATAATATGAACAGGAGAAAAAATATTGGGATAAATCCACCCTAAAGCCAGTGGAAGAAATACCGTTAACACAATAGGAATATGAATGGATATGATATATTGAATGGCTTTTTTTAAGTTGGCATAAATCTTTCTGCCTGTTGCCACCGCATCCGCAATCTTTGATAAATCATCTTCCAATAAAATGACGGACGCCGCCTGCTTGGCTATCTCAGTTCCTTTGCGTCCCATAGCGATACCAATGTGCGCTGCTTTCAATGCAGGCCCATCGTTTACGCCATCACCGGTCATGGCGACTATTTCTTTATCGGCTTTTAAAGCATTGATGATTTTCAATTTTGCTTCAGGAAACATTCTTGAAAAAACGAAGGTGTTTTCAATTGTTTTTTCAAGCGCATCTTCTGGTAATTTCATCAGTTCTTCACCCGTTATACTTTTTTCAAAACCATTAAATCCAACCTGTCTTGCAATGGCTGTCGTGGTAGCTGCATTATCGCCGGTAATAATTTTTACAGCGATTCCGGCTTTATAAAACTGCTGTAATACGGATTCTATGTTTTTCTTTGGCGGATCATAAAAAGCAACAATGCCTTTGAAATTGAAGTGAAATTGCTGCTGTGTTTTCGGATAATCATCTCCGTTAAAATCAGCTTCGGCCACTGCCAAAACACGATAACCATCTTCTGTTAATGAATCGATAGCGCCCGTTATCTTTTGCTTCTCTGCTATGTTCAATGAAGAAAGATTTACAATTGCTTCCGGCGCACCTTTCGCGGCGATGATTCGCTTGGCTGAATCATCTGCAAAAATGTGTGTCATCATGGGCGGTTTACCGCTTAATGGATATTCATGAAGCATTTGATAATTTGGTCGTTCATCATCAGGAAATTCTTTTGTGTAAACATCATGCAGGGAAATTTCCATTGGATCGAACGGGATTGGTTCACTCGCCCACATGGCTGTTCTGACAAGATCCTTTTCTTCAGTTGTTTTTATATTCTCAGCATTTGAAATCTTTTCAGATGAAGGCACAAATAACTTTGCCAGGCTCATGTTGTTTTCAGTGAGCGTACCCGTTTTATCTGTACAAATAACTGTTGCGCTTCCTAAAGTTTCAACGGTTTTCATCTGCTTTACAATGATGCCCATCTTCATTAAGCGCCATGCACCCAAAGCCATAAAAGTGGTAAAGGCAACGGGTATTTCTTCCGGTAAAATACTCATGGCAAGCGTTAGCGCTTTTAATAGACTATCGAGTAAGTTGTGCGAGTGAACGTAATTGATGACCCATACAATTAGAAATACGATTGCGCCTGCAATCACCATCTTCTTTACAAAATTGTTGATCTGTAATTCGAGCGGCGTCTTTTCTTCCTGTATACTTTCCAGGCTCTCGCCAATCTTTCCCAGTTTTGTTTCGTTGCCTGTTGCAGTAATGGTTATAATAGCCAAACCACTTGCAACCGTAGTACCCAGAAAAATAAAATGATCGTCTTTTGTCGCATCCTTATAAACCGACATGGATTCGCCGGTGAGAATAGATTCATTTACAGAAAAATCATTGGAGTGAATGATAACGCCATCTGCAGCTACGGATGTTCCTTCTTCCACCATCAGGCTATCGCCAACAACGAGTTCTTCGCTTTTGATCTCTTCAACATTGCCATTGCGGATTACTTTGCAAACGGGTTGGGTAAAGTCTTTTAGTTTGGTCAGCGCATTGCGACTGCGGGAATCCTGGTACAAAGAAATAGTTGCCACGAGCACAATCGCTGATGCTAAAAAAATGCCATCACCTGTTTTTCCGCTGATAAAATAAATAGAAGAAGCGACCAATAGCAAGATGACCATTGGCTCTTTTGCCAAACTTTTTATAGCATCTATAAAGCCGTTTTCTTTTTTATAATTCAGCCTGTTAAGTCCATATTTCTGCCTGGCAGCAAGTACCTGTTCACTGGTTAAACCTTGTATATCGAAATTATTAGCGGGCATATTATTAACCAGTCTGATGATTGTAGGCTCGTATTACGTGTTTAAATCCAATAAATGCATTGCCAAAGCAGCGCATCAAAATTAGCTGAAACAGGCTTCCTACTTTTATTATTGCATAATTCCTTTTAAAGCTTCAGTATATTCTCCCCGCCTTGCTGCTACATCCAGTTTAGCACGTTGGTATAATAATTTTTGTGCTTCTTGTACATTGGCTTCTTGCCCTTTCCAAATATCTAAAGCCGGTTGCTGAATAGCTCTGGCAAAAGAGAAACTGACGATCCAGGGTAAGTGGTTTTTGAAATTTGTATGAATCGCATTCAGATGTGCTGATGCATCTTCAGGTGATTGTCCACCTGATAAAAAAGCAATTGCAGGTACGGCTGCAGGCACAGATTCAAGCAAACATTTTATGGTAGCGTCTGCAACTTCGTCAAAACTATGTTTCTCGGCACTCTTCGTTCCTGCAATTATCATGTTGGGCTTTAAAATCATCCCCTCCAAAACAATTTTGTATTGATACAATTGGTAAAAAAGAATCTTCAGTGTGTGTTCGGTTACATCAAAACATTTTTGCAATGTATGATCTCCTTCCGTCAACACTTCGGGTTCTATAATTGGTACTATATCCACTTCCTGGCATAAAGCAGCATAGCGTGCCAAGGCATATACATTCGCTTTAACACATGCAGTAGTTGGTCTGCCTTTTCCAATGGTTATCACGGCTCGCCACTTGGCAAACCGTGCGCCCATCTTTTTATATTCTGCTAAACGTTCACGTAAACCATCCAAACCTTCAGTAATTTTTTCACCCGGGAAACCTGCCATTGGTTTAGCGCCTGTATCTACTTTAATGCCCGGGATAATTCCGTTTTTAATTAATACATCTATGAGGGGAACGCCATCTTTCGTTTGCTGGCGAATGGTTTCATCATACAAAATGGTGCCACCGATACTTTCATGCAAACCGGGTGTGGTAACAATCAGTTCACGATAACTGCGCCGCATCTCAACGGTCTGCGGAATGCCCGCCGCCGCAAATCTTTTATTGCAGGTTCCGTTGCTTTCATCCATTGCCAGCAGTCCTTTATTGCCTTCAAATAATTGGCTCACTGTGTCTGTTAAAATATATTTATTCATATATAGAAATTTTACTTTTAAAACATCTCCGCTTTGCTGTACTCAATCTTTGTGATTTTAAATTTTGCGTAACTGAAATCACCTTTTTCCAATCTCCACAATACATCAAAGCTTATTGGCACCATAACATTATTCATTTTTTTATAATCAGCACATTTTATAATCCAGGTGGCTAATGTTGTTTTATCCATGTACCGTTTGGTTTCCATCTGGGTTATCTCACCAATTTCATTAAAGCTGATGATGAAGAACAATGAAAGCCCATTGTAGTTGAACGTTAGCCTCGCAGAATGTGAATCAATTGAAACCCATTGCAATCTTTCACCGGGCAGTAAATTTGTTGGATACAAAATACTTTCGCCAAGCCACCTCAGCAGTTCGCCGTGGTTATACTGTTCACCTTTGGCGTCTACAACTTTAAATAAAGAGAAAAGTGAAACAACGAGCCTGCCTTTGTCTGCTATATACATATCACGGGCAATGAACATAGAAGTCGTTCCTTTCCATATAAAGCCCGGCTTTTCTGTTGTAGCATATTGTTCTCCTTTTATGTTTATCCAGTTTTTGTCCAGTCCTGTTTTAAATTGTCCGTCGTGGGTAATTCTTGCATAACTGATATAGGGTTGTCCGTCTTTTAAAGTGTACCTGAAATAACGTTGAACAGGTTCGGGTAAATCAGCAAGTTGTTGGTAACGGAATTTATTTTCTGAGATATTTTTTGATTGTGAAAACAGTCCCTTTACTTCTTTACTAAATTGAACAGATAGATTTATTTTGCCGATAACCAGTATGATAATAAGCAACCCGATTATAGAGAATGTAACTATCATAGTTTTTTTTAAATTTCATTTTTATATTGATTTCTAACTCGTGGTAACAGAGCGACAAATAAAATCAAAACTGCTAAAAACATATAGAGTGAATGTGACCAATGAACAGCATGGAGAAATGTCATTTCACTTTGAATCCAGATGATTAATGCAAAGGCTGTATAAATGCTGTATGTCCAACCCCAATACATATCCTTATAGAAATTAAATAGTTCGGCAAATTTGTTTGTGGGTTTCTTTACTAAGACTACCGTTAATCCGGCAGGCACTATCCCCAGCACTGTAATTAAAATGATACCTGGCAATAGAAAATTATTGAAGGGGGAATTCGTTAGCATTGACAGAGGCATTCCGAATAACCTGCCTGAAGGAGAAATTATTAGAACTGCGCCTCCGAATATTGCTCCTAGGCCAAGAAAGGCTAATAAGAAAATAAGAACGTTTCTTGTCATTGTTGATTTCATGATATTTATTTACGATTGACAATAAATTTATTCCTGTAAATCAGTAAAGATGTTGTAATTAAACTTGCCACAATCAAACCTGTATCTTCAAAAATGCCAAATTGAAATGCCGCCATAAAACCTATAACGGACCAGACAAAAGGAATAATAAGTATTGCAACAGGGCATCTTTTGATATTTAATAAGAGAAATCCAAAAGTGAAAATAGTTGTAGGACAAGGCAAACCAAAGGTTGGCGAAGATGGATAAATGTGGCCAAAAAAATACCCTAAAACCGCATAAAGAATCAACGCAAATAAAATAAAGCTAATTCCTGTAATTCCATACTTATCTTTTTTAAAATTGAAAGAAAGTTTATTTTGAAAAACACCAAAAACTAAAAATAAAATAGCCTGAATAATAAATGCCCCGCCAAATAAGTACGCGGCTTTATTTATTGCGGTGAAGAAAATTATGTGGTAAACAATTCCCATCCACAACCATAAAAATGAAAGTATAATGCTGATTATTTTATCAGATTTAGCATTGGATTTTATGACAAGATAAATAGCAACAGCACTTATCAGGTAGAGTACAATCTGCATTGGAAAAACTGCCTGATTATAATTTTCAAAAACCTTTAAAAATTGTTCCAGGGTGAAAGGGGGCTTCATGTTTATATTTTTTTATTATTATTCTTTACTTCTATGGCAACCGTGTTTAATACCTTATTTAAATTACTGCCACCAATTATGCAAACTCCCAGGAAAATGCCGGCAGGAAATAAAAACCAGAACGCGAATGTTTCAACATATTTAAATGTCATCCAATCTTTAAGTAAGGCATACAATAATAAGTACATCATGATAAGCCATGCCAATGCTGTCATAGAACTTATAACAATAGCTTTTGCGAAATTAAATTGGTGATTAAAGCTAAGCAGCGATTTCTTCAGAATAAGAGCCACAATAGCCCCGCCCGCCGATGAAAGCAAAGCCGTTAAAAGAGAAAAAACAGCAACTGAATATGCGATAGAGAAACCATTCGCAAATAAAATATTACTTCTTTCTCCCATTGGCATACTATTGTAAATGCCAACCGAGGAACGGATAATTGCATAAATCATTACTAACAGCGCATAAGCAAAGACTGCTGCAACTGCTATTATTGCGCCATTATATGCCACAGATTTATTGGAGATATTTATTTTTTTGCTTGCCATTTTTATTTTCGTTCTGACCGTTGTTTGATGCCCATCATCATGCCGGATTCCATAATAAAATGCAATGATTCGAACAAACCATAATAATACATTGTCGTGAATTTGCTTTGTCTTACCTCCATAGATGGGTAACGCACAATTAATCTTGTATGTGCAGTATCAATTGGCTGCAAATAGAATGTCCATCCACTGAGAGAATAATATTGATTCGGCTTTACCAAAGAAACGATTGCATAACCTTCATTCTTTCCATAATAAACAGTATCTCCTGCTTTGAGATTTTGCCATTCGGTATGGATGTTGTCTGCATTTACCATTTTTGCACCAAACAAATTTTCTAACCAATAATAGCTGTTAAAGCCACCACGGTTTTGTCCTGTCTGTGCAATCCATGGCCATATTTTTTCTTTGGCTGCATTAATGTTGAGGGCACGGGTTGAAACAATTCTGTTGGGAGAAATAAATTCATCGCCGGGAAATTTCATATTTATTTCTGCAGATGTAGCCCCCCAATTAATATGCTGAGGACGGATAAAAAACCAATAGATTAATGCAATGAATACATAAAAGATAAAGTTGTATTTAATAAAACGTTTTATATTTTTCAAACTATATTATTTCGGGTACCCATCAAATAGCCACCAAACCCCCGTCAACCACAGCTGCTTGATGCTGGTCAGCTTTTTGAAAAGTAATCTCTTACAAATGCGTGCTCCTGGTTTTCAGTCATTTTATCTGCCGGCATGGTTTCGATCTTAATTTTATCGAAATGCATATCTGCTTTTAAAATATTCAGTAGTTCAACCCTGGCATTTGTGGGACCAAAGAGCAAAACATCATCATAATTTTTTATAACCCCGCCCAATTTTTTATAGTACTCCCCTAGCTGTTGCTGGTTTTTGTTGTGCATCATGCTTTCGCCCTTCTGCAAGGTTTTCTCTTTTTCCTCATGTGTGGATGCTGACTCCACAATATTTGTCACGATGGGATCGGCAAGTTCCATTACATGTGCACTTGCATGATCCATCCAGATGCCTAACTTTTTTTCTGCTATCATTTTTTTATTCAATTTAATTATCGTTAAAAAATCTATTTTTTTTTATGCGTCAACCTTCCATTTCCAATTCAAAATTTCCGGCAAATCTTTACCATGCTGATGCACATAATGCTTATGCTCAATCAGCTTATCTTTTAATTGTTGTTTCAGATAATCGCCCTTGCTGCCTAAATGTGGCAAGCGATCAATCACATCAATCACTAAATGAAAGCGGTCAATATCATTCTGCACTCTTAAATCAAATGGCGTGGTAATAGTGCCTTCCTCTTTATAACCTCTTACATGCATATTGTGGTTGGTTCTTCTGTATGTAAGCCGGTGAACCAGCCAGGGGTAACCATGAAAGTTAAATATGATGTGCTTGTCTTTGGTGAAAAGCGAGTCGTAATCCGGTTCACTCAAGCCGTGGGGATGTTCTGTATGTGGCTGTAGTTTCATAAGGTCAACTACGTTGATCACTCTAACTTTAACTTCGGGTAGGTGTTCCCGTAATATTGAAACAGCCGCCAGTAATTCCAGTGTTGGTGTATCTCCACAGCAAGCCATCACCACATCAGGTTCGGAGCCCTGGTCATTGCTCGCCCATTGCCAGATGCCAATTCCTTCGGTGCAATGAACGACCGCCTGGTCCATGGTAAGCCATTGCGGTAAAGGATGTTTACCAGCCACAACCACGTTTACATAATGGCGGCTGCGCAGGCAATGATCAAAAACAGATAAAAGACAGTTGGCATCGGGTGGAAGATATACTCTTACTATGTCTGCTTTTTTATTAATAACATGATCCAGAAAACCAGGATCCTGGTGCGTAAATCCATTATGATCCTGCTGCCATACATGGGATGCTAATAAATAGTTCAATGAGGCAATCTTCCTTCGCCATGGCAGTTCCAGCGTTACTTTGAGCCATTTAGCGTGTTGACTAAACATAGAGTCTACTATACGGATGAATGCTTCATAACTATTAAACAGGCCGTGTCTTCCGGTTAATAAATACCCTTCAAGGAAACCCTCACATTGATGTTCACTCAACATGGAATCCACCACCTCACCGGATGGTGAAAGAAACTCATCATACTTTTCTGTTCGGGCATCCCACTGGCGATTGGTTGTTTCAAAAATGGCGCTTAATAAGTTTGAAACCGTTTCATCGGGCCCGAAAACACGAAAATTATGTTCATCCTTGTTTAGTTTCGCAACGTCTCTCAGAAACTTTCCGAGTACCATAGTATCTTGTCCGTTTACAGCGCCGGGAGCAGGAACATGTACGGCATGGTCATGAAAATCGGGCATACGCAGATCTTTCAAAAGCACACCACCATTTGTATGCAGGTTGGCACCCATTCTGCGATTACGCTTTGGAGTTAGTTCGCTTAGTTCTGCTTTTAATGTACCATTCTCATCAAATAATTCTTCTGGCTTGTAGCTCTTCATCCAGCTTTCCAAAAGTGCCACGTGATCAGGGTGATCTCCGTCCACAAGAAGCGGTACCTGGTGCGAACGGAAAGTGCCTTCGATATGCAGGCCATCTACAATCTTGGGACCTGTCCATCCCTTTGGTGATTTTAAAGCGATCATTGGCCAGCGTGGGCGGGTATTATCATCGTTACTTCTCGCATTGCTTTGTATGCGATGAATTTCGGCAATCACTTCTTCCAATGTAGTTGCCATCAACTGATGCATTGTTTCAGGATCATTCCCTTCCACAAAATACGGCACCCATCCACAGCCACGAAAAAATTGCTCGAGTTCATCATCTTCAATTCTTGCCAGCACCGTGGGGTTGCTGATCTTATAACCATTGAGATGAAGAATAGGAAGCACAGCACCATCTGTAATTGGGTTTAGTAATTTATTAGATTGCCATGAAGTTGCTAAAGGTCCTGTCTCCGCCTCGCCATCACCAATGATGCAGGCTACAATCAAACCGGGATTATCAAAGGCTGCACCAAATGCATGGCTCAAAGAATAACCTAATTCGCCGCCTTCATGAATGGAACCTGGCGTAGTTGGCGCCACATGACTTGAAATGCCGCCGGGGAAAGAGAATTGCGTAAATAATTTTTTTAATCCTGCTTCATCCTGCGTTACATTAGGATATACCTCACTCCAGGTTCCTTCGAGATAAACATTGCCAACTATTGCAGGACCACCGTGGCCCGGGCCGGCGATATAGAACATGTCTAAATCATACTTTTTTATGACACGGTTAAGATGGACATAGATAAAGTTTTGTCCCGGTGTAGTGCCCCAATGGCCTACGACCAACGGCTTTACATGCTCGAGTTTTAGTGGCTCCTTTAAAAGGGGATTATCGCACAAATAAATCTGGCCAACGGATAAATAATTTGCAGCACGCCAATAGGCATTTATCTTTTGCAACAATTCAGGCGATAATGTTTCTGCTCTTTTATTAATAATTTTTGCTTCCATACTTTTTTATTTTAAACACATTTTATTCTCTGTTACAGTTTTGAATTCCTCAATCTCAGTGCATTTGCAATAACTGAAACGGAACTGAAACTCATGGCTAGTGCTGCAATCATAGGAGAAAGTAATAGTCCGAAGAACGGATACAAAACACCCGCTGCAATTGGAATTCCTATTGTATTATAACCAAGGGCGAAGAAGAGATTTTGTTTGATGTTCCTCATTACTTTATGGCTTAATGATCGTGCTTTTACAACACCATTCAGGTCACCTTTTACTAAGGTGATGGATGCACTTTCGATGGCGACGTCTGTTCCGGTGCCCATGGCAATTCCGATATCAGCCTGTGATAAAGCCGGCGCATCATTAATACCATCACCCGCCATGGCTACTTTTTTTCCTTCTGATTGAAGGCGTTTTATCTCATTCAATTTATCTTCGGGAAGCATCTGGGCTTTGTATCCATCCAAATGCAATGTGTCACTTACTGCCTTTGCCGTGTCTTCATTATCGCCGGTAAACATAATTACCTTCAAACCTTCTTCCTGTAATTTGCGAATGGCTTCCTGGCTTGATGCTTTTATTTTATCTGAGATCACTACAAAACCTATTGCTTCATTTCCTGTTGATAAATAGGAAACCGTTTTACCCAGTTTTTGTTCGGTTGTAACCTGCTTCTCCAAATCGGGTGCAACTGCCGCTTTCACCTGTTCCATTAATTTTTCGTTGCCCAATGCCAGTGAGGCACCATCAAGAGTGGCAATCACTCCTTTTCCTGTTACAGCCTCAAAATTGGAAACCGGTTTTACAGCAATTTTCTTCACTTCTCCATAACGTAAAGTTGCCTGCGCCAGTGGATGTTCGCTGCTGCTGTTAAGGGAAATTATTTTTTGAAGAATATCATCTTCCGGATATTTGGTATTAGCACTGATCACTTTTTCAACTGATGGTTTTCCTTCTGTCAGGGTTCCTGTTTTATCAATGATTATAATATCAATGTCATTCATTTCTTCAAGCGACTCTGCATCTTTAATGAGCACTCCCGACTGGGCACCCTTTCCTACGCCTACCATTACCGACATGGGAGTAGCCAGGCCCAATGCACACGGACAGGCAATTATTAAAACAGCTATGGCATTTACAAATGCAAATACATAGGAAGGCTGGGGACCAAAAATTGCCCAAATGATAAAAGTGAGGATTGAAATACCAACAACAATAGGAACAAAATAGCCTGATATTTTATCGGCCATTTTTTGAATAGGCGCTTTGGAACGACTTGCTGAATTTACCATTTCAATAATTTTGGCAAGCAGGGTTTCCGACCCCACTTTTTCAGCAATCATCACAAATGATTTGTTTCCGTTGATGGTGCCGGAGCTTACGGCATCTCCGGTTTTCTTATCCACGGGAATGGGTTCCCCGGAAATCATCGATTCATCGATGATGGCTTCACCTTCTTTTATACTTCCATCAACAGGAATTTTTTCACCGGGTTTTACCCTCAGCAAATCACCTTTTGTGATGGCATCTATCGATACTACCTGCTCTTTGCCATCAATAATTTTTGTCGCTTTATTAGGGGCAAGTTTTAATAATTCTTTAATAGCACTATTGGTTCTTCCATGTGCACGGGCCTCTAAAAGCTGTCCTAATAATACCAGGGTTAAAATGACAGTAGCCGCTTCAAAATAAACATACACGGTTCCCCGTTCTGTTTTAAACTGGGAAGGAAAAATATCCGGGAAAAACAATGCCACCACACTAAAAATCCATGCTACACCAGAACCAATACCAATCAATGTAAACATGTTTAAATTCCATGTTGCAATGGAGCGCCATGCCCGTTGAAAGAACATCCATGTTGCATAAAAAACCACCGGGAATGCTTAGTGCAAACTCCACCCAGTTCCAATACTTTAAACCCATCAGGTTGAATATTGGGTTATTATGTATCATCTCCGTCATTGCAAGAATAAAAATCGGCGCTGTAAAAGTGACGGCTATTTTAAATTTATGCAATAGCTTTTTATAGGTCTTGTCTTCTGCTTCCACATTTGCTTCAATGGGAACCAGTTCCATTCCACATATCGGGCATGCACCCGGTTCATCACGGATGATTTCCGGATGCATAGGGCAGGTATATTGTTGTGATGACTTTTTAAAGAAGGTTGCTCCACCAGGTCCATCCCGCATACGGGGCAATTGCCGGGTTTGCTCGTAGGTTTTATCTCCCTCGCAATACATGGGACAATAAAATACGCCGGTGCCATTGGTCATTTGCCTTGAAGGTTTTTGTGCATTGACGTAAGGTCCCTGGGGGAAATGGTTATGCATGACCTTTTCTATTTCATCTTTTTGAAACGTATGTTCATTTTTATTCTTCATTTCTTTTAATGAATTCTCAATTTCCCCACGATAGTATCCAGGGAAGCTTTCAGTTTTTCAATTGCGCCACTTACAGCAAGTTCATAATCGTTCGCCCTTTCTGTAACTGCAATGGGCTGTCTTCCTTCGATGCGTGCTTCTATCATGCATCTTTTATCGTTTTGTCCCTGTTTGTCTCCGTTCTCGTCTGAAAGGTGGACCTCCAGCCTGGTGATGTGTTCGCTGAACCTGCTTAATTCTTCTGAAAGCAAATCGTCTAACTGAGCTTCGAATCCTTCATGCACACTTAGGTTTTTGTCTGTGTTAATTTGTATAGTCATACTTCATTTTTAATTTGTTGTTTATAAATTTGATTGTTACCAGTATAGCACTCCTGAGGTTTTTGTATTTTATTATGGGGAAAACTGATGATTTATTGCCAGGATGCAGTTATCTTTTAAGAAAAGATTCTGCAATCATAACTCCATAATTACTTTCTGTAACCGGGCCCCTATTTCATTAGCAATATCAGCGAGCTCTTTATTTTCAATTGCCTGCATAGATGCTACTGGATTAACAGCGGAAACCTCAACCTGGCCAGTCACTTTTTCCTGGATAATCACATTGCAAGGTAACATGGTTCCAATTTTATCTTCCGCAAGTAAGGCCTTGTATGCAAACGGAGGATTGCAGGCGCCCAGGATTTTATAATTGTAAAAGTCCGCATCAAGTTTTTTCTTTAGGGTCGCTCTTATGTCAATTTCTGTCAATATGCCAAAACCTTCTGCTTTGAGTGCCCCGGTTACTTTTTGAATGGCATCGTCGAAACTACCGATAATTGTTTTGCTAAAATAGTATTCCACAATTCTGCTATTTTTTAAGTTTAAAAATTATTACTAACCGGACTCTATTCTTTTAAATGCCGCTGTTCATTTTCTGGTCCGGGACCTGCCAAACCATACCACTATTGGTATAACAACAACGAGCATAAAAAACCACCAACCCATATGCATTCCCCAGAATAATTGTCTCCGTTATTGTGCATCACCACTTTTAATTTTAAAGTCTTTTAAATATTATTTAATGATTCTATTTATTACCCATTCCTCCCATGTTATGCATGCTGTTCATTTGCCAACAACAAAAGGTACGTACTTAAATGCCGTTACATCTTACACAATTATTGATACCAGTTATATGATTCACACATTTTTTAGTTATTAACTTTTGTTTTTCTTATAATTATTTTTAGTTGATTCATTTATTCAAAATATCATTAACCAATCTTGCTATCATTACTTCTTCATTGGTTGTAATGACCCGAACACTTACCTTGCTTTTTTCAGTTGAAATAATGGCTTCATTATTCATGTTTTTTATTTCATCTAATTCAATTCCCAGGAACTCAAGGTTGTCACATATTTTACTTCTTACTTCCGGTGAATGTTCACCGATGCCCCCTGAAAATACCAGCGTATCTAAACCACCAAGCACTGTCGCAAAAGATCCGATCCATTTTTTTGTTTGATAACAAAAGAGCTCAATTGCGTCTTTGGCATTACCGTTAGTATCTTCCGTTTCCATTAATTCCCGCATATCAGAACTCGTTCCTGATATGCCAAGCAAACCGGATTTGTGATTGATCAAATGATTAAATTCCTTTGGATTGAATTTTTCAAACTTCATTAAATACCAGGCAACACCGGGATCAAGATCGCCGGTGCGTGTGCCCATAGGCAATCCGGCTGCCGGCGTAAAACCCATGCTGGTGTCAATACTTTTTCCGTCTTTTACTGCCGCAAGACTTGCGCCGCTTCCCAGGTGTGCTAATATTACTTTGCCTTGTGCTGATTCAGTCCCTGCAACCCTTTCAAGTTCTTCCATGAGGTAAGCATAGGAAAGTCCGTGAAACCCGTATCGCTGAATACCTTTTTCATAATAGCGGCGGGGAATGGATAACATTTTTGCAACAGTTGGCATGGAAGTATGAAAGGAAGTATCGAAACAGGCTACCTGTATTAATGAAGGATAACGCTTGCTAAAGACTTCTATCAATTTGATTTCTTCCGGTAAATGTTCGGGATCATAAGCGCTGATCTTTTTTAATTCCTTTAATAATTCAGGAGAGATAATTTCAGGCTCCGTATGTTTCATGCCATGAACGATGCGGTGGCCAATTGCTTTGATTGAATCAAAGCCTTCCTGTTTTTCAAGCCAGTCAATAAGGTTGTTAGCAGCTTGATCGTGATCAGCAGCCTGAATATTGATGCTATTTTCTTGTCCAGCAAAGGAATTATTAAAATCAAGTTTTGTTTTCGCAGATCCAATGTTTTCTATCTGTCCATAAAACAATCGTTCAAGTGGTTCTTTAATTTTGTATAAAGAAAATTTAATACTGGAAGAGCCGCCATTAATAGTCAATATGCATTCATCTTTATGCATAAATTTTGTTTTGTTCCAACTGAAGGCCCACTGTTGTTAATGCTTCGGAAGTTGATAAATAGTTAGTGTGGCAGATACTTTTGATGTCTAAACCAGCAGCGATATCCACGAACATTTGTACATCATCAATATATATTACCTGTTCAGGCGGTACGTTTGCAGTATCAAGCGCCATCCGGAAAATATTTGCATCAGGTTTTCTCAGATGAACGTAGCAGGAGGAGATGAAAAAATCAATGAAGCTGTTCAATTTAAATGTTTGTATTCTGTATGCATTTAATTCTCTTGCTTCATTGCTCACTGCA
Source organism: uncultured Chitinophagaceae bacterium (assembly GCA_963798665.1). Classification (GTDB taxonomy): domain Bacteria; phylum Bacteroidota; class Bacteroidia; order Chitinophagales; family Chitinophagaceae; genus Ginsengibacter. Next base: position 572,256 of record CAWCUN010000002.1, read on the forward strand.
ACTATTTTTAAACCGTATTGTACTTTTAATTTTTTTATAAAGGCTATCATTTCCAAATCAGGCGTAGTTAAAGAGAACATGAAGTCGCGGAATTCTGCACGGGCGAAATCACGATCCCTGATAGAATACAACCCGGTCAAGATATTCATTCAGGGTTATTTTCCCTTCTTCATAAGTAACAAACATAATGCTGTGCCGCTCTTCCATTTCTGTTTCATCGAGGTGAAATTTTTCAGCCGCAAGTTGCCTGAATTCACGGCCCCAGCCGTTCGAAAGCAAAACGCCGCCAATGTCAAGAAATAAGGTGGTGATTTTATTTACATTTTGCATTTTATTATTTTGGTCAATCAATAATTATCAGTGTTGCCAAAGGATAAGGTTGTCTTCCAAAGGCACGGATATGTTTTCATAATTTGGAATGATGTAAGGTGTGTAATCACTTACAGGTCTTGAGCCGTCTATTTGTGCATCGTATTCTCTTACGCCATTATCTGCAACATCAGCAACCGGCTTCATTTTTATTTTAACAGGCCGAGCGCCATTAATTCCATCTGCATATAGTTCAACCAAAACATTTTCAGGGCTCAATTCATTGAGCTTTACCTGCACCTTAAAAAGATGACCATTGTCAATATTTTCACTATGCACTTCTCCGAATTGTATGTGGCTCCATTGCTGTTGAAGATGATGATGAACCTGCTCTATCTTTATTCCGGTAGCGCCTTTTTCTGCTGCTCTTTTTTTGAAGTTATCAGCAGCCGGCAGGTAATAGTTTTCTGTGTATTCCCTTACAGTACGGTTGGCAGAAAAACGCGGTGTGAGTATCGCCATGCTTTTACGCATCTTTGCTATCCATTGTTCAGGAATCCCTTTTTCATTGCGGTTATAAAAATCCGGAACCACCTGCTTTTCCAATATATCGTATAAGGCTTCTGCTTCTCTTGCATCCCAGGCCGGGTCTTCGCCATGTTCTTTTCCATCGCCTAACGCCCAACCCACTTCAGGCGTATACGCTTCCGCCCACCAACCGTCCAGTTCGGATAAATTAATTCCTCCATTAACCAGCACTTTCATTCCACTGGTTCCGGAAGCTTCCCATGGCCGCCTCGGTGTATTGACCCAAACATCTGCTCCCTGCACCATGTGCCTTGTGAGCAGCACATCATAATCGCCCAGGAAAACAACATGGTTATATAAATTATGTTGTTGAATAAACTGGATCCATTGCCGTATTAATGCCTTTCCTGATTCATCAAACGGAGGCGCCTTACCTGCAATTACTAATTGCACGGGATGTTCAGGATTTGTAAGTATCCGTACAAATCTTTCCGGATCATGTAATAAGAGATCCGGCCTCTTATAAGGAACAAAACGGCGGGCAAAACCCAGGGTTAAGGTGTTGGGATTAAATATATGTTTTGCTGAATCAATAAACTCGGGCGACTGCCCTGCAACATCGGATTGCTTTTCAAATCTTTCCCTGGTAAAATTAACCAGCTCATTACGGCAATCGTTGCGCAATTGCCAGAGTGTTTCATCCTCTATTTTACTAATGTCTTCTTCCAGGGTTTCCAGTTCACCTTTCCACCGGCCTTTTCCGCAGGCTTCCGTCCAAACCTTGTCAGCAAATACGCTATCCCAACTTGGCATATGCACACCGTTGGTAACATGCCCGATTGGAATTTCGTTTATGGGTTGCCGTGGGAAAAGGATGCTGAAAAGATGCCTGCTTACATCTCCATGCAAGCGGCTCACACCATTTACGGCGCCACTGCCGCGGATGGCCAGGTAAGCCATGTTAAAACTCTCCGAGGTGTCAACGGGGTTGACACGGCCGAGAGCCATCAGGTTATTGAATTCGATTCCCAAATCATTTTTGGCATAGTCGCCAAAAAATTGCCACATCAGTGATGGGCTGAAATGATCAAATCCGGCAGCAACGGCGGTATGGGTAGTAAATAAATTTCCTGCACGGGTAACGGCCAATGCGGCCTCGAATGAAACACCATTTTGTTTCATAAAACTATTGGCACGTTCCAGCGTTAAAAATGCGGCATGTCCTTCATTCATATGGCATACTTCGGGATGAATGCCCAATGCCTGCAATAATTTCCATCCACCTATTCCCAAAAGAATTTCTTGTTTGATGCGCATTTCCGGACCACCACCATAGAGCTCACTGGTTATTTCCCGATGCTCGGGTAAATTCACCACATCGTTGCTGTCAAGGAGATACAATTTCACCCTCCCCACCTGTACCTCCCAGGTTCGAAGCCAAACCGTAGAACCTGCCAAAGATATTTTTAATCGTAACCACTCGCCATTGGGTAGACGTAAGGGTGTGATGGGTAGCTGACCCGGATCGGTATAGGGGAACATGGCTTGCTGATTTCCATATTTATCAATTGTCTGCCGGAAATATCCCTGCTGGTAGAGCAGGCTAACAGCCACAACAGGTACCCCGAGGTCACTCGCAGACTTCAACTGGTCGCCGGCTACATTGCCCAGCCCGCCAACATAAATGGGCAGCGCTTCGCTTAGCATAAACTCCATGCTGAAGTAAGCAATACAGGAAAGCGGGGTATTAGAATGATTCTGCTGAAACCATGCAGGATCTACATTTGAGTCTTCTTTTATCTTAATTAATGCATTCATTTTTCCCCGGAATCCTTCATCTGCTAATTGTTCCTCCAGCCGGTCCCGGGATACTGTTTGTAATATAATCCAGGGGTTATGGGTGATCTTCCAAAGATCAGCATCAAGCTGTCGCCATAATTCATCAGCGGCATGGTTCCATGACCAGCGCAAATCAAGTGCAAGTTCTGTAAGTGTCTCCATACCTTCACGCTCTGAGGGCAGGAGGCCATATAATTGATTGTTATTAAATTTTTCTTTGTTCATAAAAATGCGATTTATTTCTTTGTTTCACTTTTTAATGCTTCGAAACCTGATACGACATCAAACAACTCTTCATCGATCGAACTCTGCCTTAAGCGATGGTATTCTTTAGTCAGATCGTCCAGCAGGTCTCCGATGTTTTTTTCTGCTCTCTGCATGGCTTCCAAACGGCTGGCGTTTTCACTGGCCAATGATTCTGCACAGGCTTTGAATAAAGATGTAAAAAGATATTCACTGATAAGCGCCATCAAAGTTGGCCTTGCACCGCCTGCAATCTGCGGTGGCAAACTTGTTGGCCAATGAAGTTCCTGTATTGAATCTTTCCATTTTTCATCTAAAGGCAAAAACCGCTGCATCACATGCTGGTAGCCAGATGCGGGTTTTGGTTGATTATGGAAAATATAAAATTCATTGATGCTTTCTTTTTCCTGGCTCTCTTCACTTTTAGATAATATCTGCTGAACAAGCGAGGTGATTTCACTAACCGCGTTTGGAACATGGAACAATGTTGTTGTATTCAAACCAACATCAGAGAGTAACAATTGCACCCGCTCACCGATGGCCCAGATTTCTTTTTTGCCCGGCAAAGCGTTAAGTGAAGTTGATACAAAATCCGCCATCGAATCATTGAACTGCCCAACCAGGCCCTGGTCTGATCCAAAAACAATCGCACAGATTATTTTATCATTATTGCTTCTATTCTTGTTTTTTATTTCTTTCTTATCACTTATTGCTTCTATTTTCTCCGCCTTAAAATAAGCAATGATGCCCAATGCCACCGTGTGATAATAATCGCCAAGCGAGCTAACGGCTGTTTCGTATTGAACAATGTTTGAGGATGCCATTGCTTTCATTGCACTCACTACAGATTTTAGGTCTTTGGCCCCTTCTGTTTTATTGCGTATGCTTTCTAAAGTGTCCATTATTTTTTATCTTGATCAGGTGCCGGCTTTTTATTAAAAGGGGCGAGTATCGTACCCGTAATCTTTAAAATGTTTTCTTTATCGTCGTCGCTTAATTCCTTGTCTGAAAATAATTCTTTCAATAATTCGGCGGGAAACTGGTCAACATTTTTTAGAAGCGAGGCTTCCGCTTCCCTAGTCTTAGTGATTGGTATTTTATCAAAATGTCCGCCAGTTAATGCAAGGAGTATCACAATTTGTTCTGCAACTGCCAGATGCTGAAGCTCCGGTTGCTTGAGGCACTCCCTTATGCGCTTTCCATGTTCGATAATCTTTTTAGTATTTTCATCCAGGCGGGTGCCGAAACGGGCAAAGCTTTCTAATTCCTCAAACTGGGAATATTCCAGTTTAAGACTTGCGATGGAACGGTAAGCCGGTAATTGGGCTGCTCCGCCAACACGGGAAACTGATTTACCAATATCAACGGCAGGCAGGATTCCCAATTCAAATAATTTGGGAGACAGGTATATCTGTCCGTCAGTTATTGATATCAGGTTGGTAGGAATATAGGCTGAAATATTTTGTGATTCCGTTTCAATGATCGGCAAGGCGGTCAGTGATCCTCCTTTTAATGCATCGCTCAGATGGGTTGACCGTTCCAATAATCTGGAATGGATATAAAAAATATCACCGGGAAAAGCCTCACGTCCCGGTGGTCGTCTTAATAATAAAGAAAGTTCACGATAGGAGCGGGCATGATGGGTAAGGTCATCATAAACAATCAACACATCACGGCCCTGTTCCATAAAATATTCCGCAATACTGGTAGCAGCATAAGGCGCTATATAATTTAATCCGGGTGAATCGTTTCCTTCAGCAACCATCACAACCGTATATTCCATGGCGCCTTTTTCTTTCAGGTTGGCGATTACTTTTGCTACAGCAGATGCCCGCTGGCCAATGGCGCAATAAACGCACAATACATTTTTATCTTTCTGGTTGAGGATGGCATCAATAGCAATTGCTGTCTTGCCGGTTTGCCTGTCACCCAAAATCAATTCACGCTGGCCACGGCCAATAGGAATCAGTGCATCGATCGCTTTTATTCCTGTTTGCAAAGGAACATTTACTGCGGAGCGATCCATGATGGCGGCTGCAGGACGCTCGATGGGCAGTCGTTCTTCCTGGGCAATGGGCCCCTTATCATCTATCGGTTCTCCTAATGGGTTTATTACCCGTCCGATCAATGCATTGCCAACAGGTATGTCCACCACACGGCCCGTTCTTTCCACTTCATCGCCTGCATTCAACAGGGTATCTTCACCAAGAAGTATGGCGCCTATTTCATTTGCATCAATATTATAAGCAATTCCTGATAAAGCCTCCGGAGAATGTCAGGAGTTCTTCAAAGCCTGCTCCGGGAAGCCCCGAAATTTTTGCAATTCCTGTTGCCACACTAATCACCGAACCAACTTCACGGGGTACAAGAGAAAGTGAAAATTTTTGGGTGCATTCCGTCAATTGATCGAATGTGTCGTCTATTGTTTTATTCAATTCCATTTACCGGCATTTAAGTTTTTACAGGTTCTTCTTTCTTTTCCGGCTCTGCTTTCTTATCAGGTGTTGCCTTCTTTTCCTGATCAGCTTTTGTTTTTTCTTTCATCGTTTCTGAAAATATTTTTTTCCAGTGAATTGAGGTATTCTGAAAAACTCCAGGCAAGTTTATACCCATTCGTTGTTAATTCAATACCACTGATGATGCCGGGTGCTGTTTTAAATTGCAAAGGCGTTTTTGTTCCAAGTAATGCATCAACCGCTTTGGCGATATCATGTTGTTGTTTCACCGGAATGTCAAATGCGCTTCTTACCAAAATAGTATTTGCATTAGATTTGAAAGCTTCTATAAATTGTTTCTTCTCTTCATCTTTTGATTCATTCAAACGCTTAATAAAAGTGCCAACCGATTGTTCTTCCAGGCTCACAGAAGCGATTTCGGTAAGCGCTTTCCTGGTAATGGCAAAAACTTCCTTTTGCGTTTTTTTGGCAATCTCCGTATTCTCCGTCTCTTGTTTTTCTTTCGATGCTGCTTCCAATTTCGCGGTTAGCTTGTTGGCTTCATCTTTGGCTTCGTCGAGCAATTTCTGGTGTTGTGTGTTGGCATCTGCGATGGCTTTGTCCATCAACTCTTTTTTTTGCTGATCGAAATCTGAATTCTTTTTTGTGAAGTCATCCTGTTGTTTTATAGCCGCTTCTTTTTTATCGTCTGCGTCTTTCAATTGGCTGGCAATTTTTTTCTCCCTTTCGTCAATAGCATTTAGTATTGGTTTGTAGAGATACCGTTTAAGTAACCATACCAACACCAGGAAATTAATTACCTGGGCTATAACCGTGAACCAATTAATTTTCATTATATGTTATTTTGCAATGATGTGGTTCCAGAAAGGGTTGGCGAATATCAGGATCATCGAAACCACGAAACAGTATATTGCTGTGGACTCGATCATCGCTAATCCCACAAATAAAGTTCGGGTTATAGTAGGTCCGGCATCAGGCTGTTGCGCAATAGAACTTAATGCCGAGGCTACTGCCTTTCCCTCGCCCAGCGCAGGCATCATGCAACCAATTCCCGTGGTAAGTCCGGCTGTAATAATTGAGGCCATCGCTATAAGAGTTGTACTATCCATTTTATATTTTATTTAGTTTTTACAGATGTTGTTTTACTAATTTTTTTTGAATCATGCACGGCTGCCGTTATGTAAACTGTTGCCAGGATGCTGAATATATAAGCCTGCACCATTCCCGTAAGTAACCCCAATGCATTCATAATAATTGGAAAAATAAAGGGTGATATACTTAACAGAATGGCTACGATCATTCCGCCACTCATAATGTTTCCAAACAATCTTACCGCTAAAGCAAGTGTGCGGGACACTTCACTGATCAGGTTAAAAGGCAACATAATGAATGTTGGTTTTAAATAAGATTTAAGGTAGCCACCAAGCCCGCTCTTTTGAATGCCAAAAAAGGGCACGGCTATAAATACAGATAAAGCAAGGGCCGCAGTGGTTGATAGTGACGCTGTTGGCGGCGTGTACCCCGGAAAAATAATACATAGATTGGCAGTACCGATAAATAAAAATAACGTGCCGATAAAGCCAATATATTGTTCAGGTTTCTTAAGGCCAACTTCTTTTATTTGTTGATTGATGCCGGTAACTATCATTTCAAGGAAACATTGCCAGCGGGAAATATGAATGTCAGTTTTGAGTTTTCGTGTAACCAGTCTCGCTGCTATTACCAATACCAGTATTAACGCCCACGTGGTAACCAGCGTGAGATTAATGGTCACAAAGCCATGTTGCCAAAAAATAGTTTCATCAGGACTAAGCTTCATTTGCAGCCTCCTTTTTTAATGATGTTTGTTTTTCGTCGATCGATTTTGTAAAACGAATTACAACGAATCTTGCCACTATAAAACCAATCACACTTGCAATAAACCTTTGCCAATTGCCTGCACCAATAAAATAAAATCCAACCAACGTAATACTGATGCGAAGAAAGAAACTACTGAAAATCCATAGAGCAGGGATTTTGGCGGTAACTGCTTTTTTTACCGTAAACCACAGGCCTCCAAAAAATAATGTACCCAGAACTATTCCTCCTGTAAATGCTAATATCATATATGCAGTTTCATTCATTGTCTTCTTTATTTTGATGCATTTCTTTATCTTCTTTTGTAACCCAATACCAGGCTATAATGCTCCCGGTAAACAATCCTATAATCAGAAAGGTCAGGGTCCAGGAAAATGTTTCGGGGTAATGTTTATCGAGCCATATCCCCAACAAAGCACCCAATAATGCAGGAACCGCAACTGACCAACCTACCATTCCGAACATGCCTAAACCAAACCAAACACTTCCGTTTTTTTCGCGAAGTGCCTTTAGTTTTCGTTTTTCTTTTTCAGCTATCCGGCTGCTAAAATTGTCATCTTTATTATGGGTATCGGTCTCCATTTTATTCTTTGCGAAATTTATCGAAGCTGTAAATGAATCCGCCTTCCAGCTTTGCCATTACTGAACGTACTTGTATTTTATTTTCATCCTGGTTTTTAAAATCTTTTTTTACCATATCACCGAGCTTCCCAAGATCAGCGCCTCCAATGGCATTACGGACAGATACCAAAACCTGTGTGCCCGCTTTTATCATCACCCCTTCATCAACCGCCACATATTTGGGGCCTCCTGATTCCATTTCATAAGTAAAGATTCCCGGAACTAAAGCCGCAACACAATCGAGCCTTTGCGGCAACATGCCATAAGACCCTTCGCTTGTTTCTATGGTGATACTGCTCACATTTTTTGTTTCAATAAAGACCTTGAACGGAAGTAAAATTTTCAGGTTCATTAATGTTTTTTCCATTTCATCGTTTATTAAGTATCTGCAGCTTCTTTTTTATCCTCGGGTGCTTTTGTCTTATTCTGAACAGCATCCGTATTTTCTTTTGTTGCATCCTCTGGCTTTGCACCGCGATCATTTTTATCGTCTTGCAATGTATCTTTTGATTTCGATGGATCTGTTTTACTTTTTGCTTTTTCCTTTGCTTCGTCGATCGCTCCAATCATATAAAAAGCGCTTTCCGGCAGGTCCTTAAATTCATCAGCAAGAATACGCCTGCAGCCGTCCAGCGCATCTTTCAAACTAACTTCCTTTCCCTTCATGCCACTGAATTGTTCTGTAGCAAAAAATGGCTGCGTAAGAAACCGTTCGAGGCGCCTGGCACGATTTACAACATTCCGGTCTTCAACCGATAACTGCTCCATGCCCAGCATAGCAATAATATCTTTCAGGTCTTCATACTTGGCGAGTGTGTGCCTTATTTCCTGCGAAAGTTTATAATGTGTCTTCGCCAATGATGCCGGGTGTAGCCATTTTTGAATTGGATTGTAACATATCAATAGATGGATACAATCCTTCGCTTGCTTTTTTTCTTGACAGAACAATAGATGCCGATAAATGCGAAAAAGCATGAACTGCAGCGGGATCTGTCAGATCATCGGCAGGCACATAGACAGCCTGGATAGAAGTGATGGCGCCGGCATTGGTATTGGCGATGCGTTCTTCCAGCTTTGACAATTCCGTTCCCATGGTTGGCTGATATCCCAACCTGGAAGGCATTTGTCCCATCAGCCCGCTCACTTCCATACCTGCCTGTATAAAACGAAAAATATTATCAATAAGTAACAACACATCGCGGTGTTCATCATCCCGAAAATATTCTGCCATAGTTAATGCTGCATGGCCCACACGAAAACGGGCGCCGGGTGTTTCATTCATTTGCCCAAAAACCATTACCATGTTTTTCAACAGGTCTGCTTCTTTCATGGCGTTATACAATTCATTTCCTTCACGGCAACGTTCGCCAATGCCGCAAAACATGCTGATGCCCTTGTTGTGCCCAACCATATTGTGAATCATCTCTGTAAGCAAAACCGTTTTGCCAACACCTGCTCCGCCAAACAAACCCGCCTTGCCACCACGTTCCAACGGAACCAATACATCAATTGCTTTGATACCCGTTTCAAAAATTTCTGATTTTACCGACCTGTCCGATAATGGCGGAGGTTGCTGGTGTATATTGCGCCGTTCGCCTTTTGGCAATGGCGGCAAATGGTCAATGGTATTTCCAAAAACATCAAACATCCTGCCGATGATTTCTTTACCTATTGGCACCGTCAGTTCTTTACCTTCTGTTTCTACCGCCATACCACGGGCCAGGCCCTGTGTAGGATTCAAAGAGATACCACGCACTGTATTATCATCAAGCTGGGTTAATACTTCAACAGCTATTTGTTTATCTTTTCCGGAATGAAGTAAGGTGTAAACAGGCGGCAAATTATTTTCAAACCAAACATCTACCACGCTGCCACGGACAGAAATGATTTTGCCATACTGCACCTGTACTTCTTTATCATTTACATTAACATTCATCTGCATATTTCTTTGTTCATTAATTCCTTTTTTCCAACAATTATTTACTTCCATTTTAACCCATGACGACGATAATTTAATTGCGGCAATTTCATAATACTGTATTTTATTTTAAATGATCCTTGTCCTTTGAAGACATGATTTGCGTCATTATTTCTTTGGAGTTCTTACTGAATTAGAAAAGTTTATCCTTTATAATTTCAGGCGTTGCGGGATCAACCAATCCATAATTATGAGCTAATAATTTTTCATTCCTTCCGTGATATTTCATTCTTTCCAAAAGATGCGTAATAAGGGCAATATGTGTTGTGTCTTTATTGTTAGCATTCACTACAAACCAGGGAGCATACTCAAAATTTGTTATTTTAATGCTTCAAAAAAATTGATTTTGATTATCATTGAGTTATAAAGGAATTCGGTTACACAAGCTATCATCAATTGAGGTGTGACCGAATTTGTCGCACGCGATTTGATATTTTTTGATATTAATTGGTGGGCTAAAAATCAAAAAAAGCCCGTAAACACTGAGTTTTACGAGCTTTTAATTTTGAAAGAAATCAACTTGGTCGGGATGACAAGATTCGAACTTGCGACCCCACGCCCCCCAGACGTGTGCGCTACCGGGCTGCGCTACATCCCGCTTTTTTGCAAATCTATATGAAAAAAAATATAATGCGGAATGCGTATGAACTGCCTGATAAAATATTAACAGTCAAATGGATCAAAATCTAAAATTATATGGAAAAGTTCTGAGAATCATCTTTTGAATGTTACCTTTGGATGCCGCTTCTTTTTGGAACCCCACTATTTTTTATTCACTTTAAAACTTATAACATGAAAGGCCTATTACTTTCGGTATGTATTTTACTATTGGTTTTTGCTTGTAAAACAAATTACGCTCAGCAAAAAATGGATTATCCTTACAAAGCAAATTATTCTTCAGATTTTAAAATGGGTGATGCTAAAAATGCAAAAATGATACTGGAACTTTGGAAAGACTGGGATGATAATGCTTTGGGCCGACACGATTTTATTTCAGATACGGTTATGATGTTTTTTCCGGACGGCAGTGTGGTGAAAGGTAAAGATTCCGCTTTAGCCGCTGCAAAAAGATATAGAGGATCAATGTCAAGCGCAACCAGCTCGGTGGATGCCTTTATGCCTTTAAAAAGTATTGACAGAGATGAAAACTGGGTGGCCATTTGGGGGACCGAGACTGATACATTTCCTGACGGTAAAACAGAAAAAAGAGATCTTCATGAAATATGGAGAATTAACAAAGATGGCAAGATTGATTTTATGAAACAGTTTGCGTCGGCTCATGCAGAGTAATATTCGAGATCATATTTAATTAGAAATAATTTTCCGCAGTTCTATCCTTAAGCCGGGGAATTTTTAAGGATAAAAGTTGATCGAATAACTGTCCGGATAGAATATCTATAAATATAAAATAGCGTTAATGTTTTTTACTTATCAAGGTAACCAAAGGTCATAAGTTAATTTGCAATGACATAATGCTTCTTGCGGTATCGTTTTTGCTCTCAGTCGTTTTAATATTCATCAAAAAAATAGTGGGGAATGAAATCATTACTTGTAATATTTGCCAGCCTTCTTGCTGTAGGATCAAAAGCACAAAATTTTCATCTTAATCTATTTGCAGGTGCTGCAAATTACCAGGGCGATTTGCAGGATAAACGCTTCACTTTTTCACAATCACATTTTGCAGGGGGAATTGGCGTGTCGTATGATCTTTCTGAAAAATTCTCTGTTAGATCGGGAGTAACTTTTGGCGACATTTCCGGTGACGACAAATATGGAAGAAATCGCTTAAGAAATCTCAGTTTCACTTCCGCACTTACCGAGGTAAATGTAGGCCTTGAATACTATATAACCAGGCTTAAAGACCATGCATTGACACCTTACATATTCGGTGGGGTGGCCATATATCATTTTAATCCTTATACAACGGACACTTCCGGAAAAAAATATTTTTTAAGGCCATTGAGCACAGAAGGAGAGGGGTTTGTACAAGGCAAAAATTACTATAACCTCACACAATTTGCCATTCCCTTTGGGGCCGGTGTGAAGTTATCTCTTACAGACAATATCAATGTTGGTATTGAGGTTGGATTAAGAAAATTATTTACTGATTATCTTGATGATGTGAGCACTACTTATGTGGACGAAAACCTGCTGCTTAACAATAGGGGCGACAAAGCTGTGCTCCTGGCATATCGTGGGAATGAACTTAAAAATGGAGGTTCTTATCCGCCGGGAGGTACTTTACGAGGTGGATCTACACGCAAAGACTGGTATTATTTTACCGGCTTAACTGCATCTTTTCGCCTTTTTAATGAATTTAAACGAAGCAACAGTGCCCATGGGCATTCTAAATATGACTGCCCGGTAAATATAAATTAGAACGGTGCCGGTATGAATAGAAAATTTTCCCACCTGTTAACTCACTGAAAACTTTGTGAATTCTTTAGTCGGGAACTCTGTCAACTTCTCCGCTTACCTTTGCATTGTATGGCCTATAAAAATCTGCAGGAATTTATCAATGTACTTGATGAGCAGGGAGAGTTACTTACAATTAAATCTTTTGTAAACCCTCATCTTGAGATAGCTGAGATTACCGATCGCATAAGTAAAAGCGAGAAAGGAGGCAAAGCGTTATTATTTGAAAATACAGGATATGGGTTTCCCGTTTTAATGAACGCTTATGGTAGTGAAAAGCGAATATGTCTCGCTCTCGGTGTAGAAGATTTAAATGATGTGGCTCATGATATTGAAGGCCTCTTCCATCTTCTTTCGTCTCCAAAAGAAAATATAATTGACAAATTAAAACTGTTACCAAAACTTGGGCAATTTGCGAGCTGGATGCCAAAAATTAAAAACGGAAGGGGAGATTGCCAGAAAATAGTTATGGAAGATCCTGATATTACCAGGCTTCCGGTTATTACCTGCTGGCCAAAAGATGGGGGCCCGTTTGTAACACTTCCTGTAATACATACCAAAGATCCCAACTCACAATCACGCAATGTAGGAATGTATCGCATGCAGGTTTTTGGTCCGAAGCTTACAGGAATGCACTGGCACAGGCATAAAGTTTCTGCAAAGCATTTTAATGAATATAAGAAATCAGGCAAGCGTATGCCCGTTGCCGTTAGTTTAGGAGGAGATCCCGTGTATGCTTATGCCGCGACAGCGCCTTTGCCGGAAAATGTAGATGAATATATGCTCGCGGGTTTTTTACGCAAAAAAAAGGTAGAATTGGTAAGATGTATTTCTCAGCCTGACATTGAAGTTCCGGCTGATGCAGATATTGTAATTGAGGGTTTTGTGGATCCTAACGATGAACTGATTTGGGAAGGGCCGTTTGGAGACCATACCGGTTATTATTCACTGCCTGACTGGTATCCGAAATTTCATATAACAGCAATTACGCATAAGGAAAATGCGATTTATCCTGCTACAATTGTGGGCATACCTCCGCAGGAAGATGCATGGCTTGGCAAAGCAACGGAAAGAATTTTTTTAGCGCCAATGAAGATGACAATGGTACCTGAAATTGTTGATATGGAAATGCCGGTGGAAGGTGTTTTTCATAATTTGGTTATAGCAAAAATAAAAAAGGACTATGCAGGTCAGGGACAAAAGGTAATGAATGCAATGTGGGGTGCAGGCCAAATGATGTTTAATAAAATATCTCGTGTTTACTGCTAAAAAGGAATCGATTGAAAAAGTTAATGATACTAAACTTTCCGACTATCAACAATTGGCGGAAGATGTTTTTAAAAATCTAAATCCTGCAACCGACATTTATTTCTCGCAGGGCCCAATGGACGTATTGGATCATAGTTGCAGCAAAATGGGTTTTGGCGGAAAGATGTGTATTGACGGTACTTTCAAATATGAAGAAGAATCAGGTGATAATTATTTTTTTCCTCCCCCGGTTTTTTCTTTAAAAACTTCGCTTATGCTTAAAGAGATGTTTTCGGAGATTAAACAAATCAATTTTTCTTTGCTTGAAAAGCAAATTCCTGTTTTAATTATTTCGGTTCAGAAGAATAAGAAAAATCATGTGAAGGAATTGCATGAATCAATTATGAATACAGAAGATATTGAAGGAATAAAGATGATTTTGTATGTAGAGCACACCGTAGATGCAATGGATCTCACGGTTGCTTTATGGCGTTTTTGTAATAATCTCGATCCAAAACGGGATCATTTTATTGCAAAAAAAGAATCATCACTTCAGCCAGCCATGTATTGCGCTAGTATCGGCTTTGATGGTACTATTAAAACAAAAGAGTTTGATGATTTTTACCGGGATTGGCCGAACATAATTGTAGCGGATGAAGCTACCATTGCTACTATTGATGAAAAATGGGATAGCCTTGGTCTTGGTAAGTTTATAACTTCTCCCTCTTTAAAATTCAGGCAACAAATGTATGGAGAAGAAGCCGTAGCAAATCAATAAAAGTAACAGCGCGAATTTCCTGGAAAAAACTGGCGAGTTATATATCTGTTGCTTCTCCATAGGCTACTGCTGTAGCTTCTTTCACCGCTTCACTCATTGTCGGGTGAGGATGAATGGCGTTTAATATTTCATGTGCTGTAGTTTCAAGTTTGCGGGCTGTTACCACCTCTGCTATCATTTCAGTAACATTATTTCCGATCATGTGGCATCCTAAAAACTCACCGTATTTGGCATCGAAAATAACTTTTACAAATCCTTCTGTTACTCCTGCCGCCGTGGCTTTACCACTTGCAATAAAAGGAAACTTGCCCACTTTAATTTCATATCCTGCATCCTTTGCGGCTTTCTCAGTGTATCCCACCGAGGCAATTTCCGGCAAGCAATATGTGCAACCGGGAACATTGTTGTAGTCAATGTGATCGGGCTTTTGACCTGCCAGGTGTTCTGCTGCATTAATTCCTTCTTTGGTCGCTTTGTGTGCAAGTGCCTGGTGAGCAGTACAGTCACCAACAGCGTATATTCCGGGAACGTTAGTAAGTTGATTTTCGTCAACAACTATTTTTCCTTTATCTGTTTTAATACCTAATTCCTCCAGTCCTATATTTTCAATGTTTGCAACCACACCAACTGCGCTTAATACTATATCAGCATCAAGTGTAGTTTCGCCCTCTTTGGTTTTTACTTTTACCGTTACACCATCACCTTTACTTTCCACACTGGTAACTTCGCTACTGGTCATAATTTCAATACCCTGTTTCTTAAAAAGTTTTTCGAGTTCCTTTGAAATGTCTTCATCCTCCACAGGAACAATTCTTGGCAAAAATTCAACAATGGTTACTTTGGTCCCCATGCTATTATAAAAATATGCGAACTCTGTGCCGATGGCGCCTGATCCAACGACCACCATAGATTTGGGTTGGGATGGTAAGGACATTGCCTCACGATAGCCAATAATTTTTTTACCGTCAATTTTCAAAGAAGGTAATTCTTTTGACCTTGCACCTGTAACGATAATAATATTTTTTGCTTCAAGGGTTTGCTTGCTTCCATCTGCTGCAGTTACCTCTACTTTGTTTTTTGCAACAAGTTTCCCATTTCCCATGAATACATCAACCTTATTTTTCTTCATGAGAAATTGAACTCCCTTATTCATTTTATCTGCAACTCCACGGCTGCGTTTGATAATATTCCCGAAATTCTGTTTCGGATTTGACAGGTCTATGCCATAATCGGCTGCATGTTTGGCATACTCATAAACCTGGGCACTTTTTAATAAAGCTTTTGTTGGAATACATCCCCAATTAAGACAAATTCCCCCCAAACTTTCACGCTCTACTATTGCCACTTTTTTCCCTAATTGGGAAGATCTTATTGCTGCGGGATATCCGCCGGGGCCGCTTCCCAACACTATTACGTCGTATGCCATTTTGTATTAAATTTTTATTTAAAATAAAAGCGTTGCGAAATTACTTTAGAATATGCAAAGCGCAAAAAGGTCTCAAGTATACTCTTATAATTTTATTAAGCTAATCCAACGTAAAAGTTAAACAGATTAAAGAAAAAGGGAATGTAATTTGTGAAGTATAAATTGAATAAAAAACCTACATTATGAAAAACATACGATATCTATTTTTTATTGTTGCTATAAGTTTTTTAGCAGCATGTTCAAGCACTAAAGTCACCTCGAGTTGGAAATCTCCCGAAGCAACGTCAACAAATCTTTCGATGAAAAAAATAATGGTAGCGGCTTTGTTACCTGATAAAAGCCGCGAGTTGCAAAAGTCAATGGAAAGCAGGCTGGTAAATGAACTTAAAAGAAAGGGCATTCAGGCTGTTTCTGCCTATGAAATGTACGGCCCGAAATATTTACCTAAAGATGAAGATAAAGCTGTGGAAAAATTACAGCAATCAGGGGTAGACGGCTTCCTGACAATAGTTTTATTAGATAAGAGCAAAGAAAAAAGCTATAATCCCGGTTATTCACAGATTGGCCCGGTAGGGTACTACAGAAACTGGTTTGGATATTACAGAACGGTTTATGGAAGAATTTATACGCCAGGTTATTACACTACTCAAAACAAATATTATTGGGAGAGTAACCTATACGATGTGCCGGGCGAGAAACTTATTTATTCCGCACAATCCGAAAGCTTTGATCCTTCATCCATTGTACAACTTGCCAGTGATTATAGTGGCAGGCTTATCAATGACATGACAAAGCAGGGATTGATAGCTCAAAGATGATGAACTGTTAATATTGTTTAATCGTAATCCTGTTAATATTAATTTTACCTTTTAACGGTAATCTTCAATATGAACAGGATTATTTTTTTATTAGGAGTGCTGTTAATGCCAGTATCAATTTTTGCGCAAAGCAAGGTGATTCCCTCGTGGAAAATATCCAATCTTGAAAGGTATATTGATAACACAGACTCTGTATTGGTAATAAATTTTTGGGCAACTTTTTGTAAACCCTGCATTGAAGAATTGCCATACATACAAAGTACTTCTCAAAAATTTAAAGATAAAAATGTTAGCTTATTGCTCGTAAGCCTGGATCTGCCGGATGCATATCCTGCCAACATAAAAAACTTTACACAGGCCCACAGATATATGGCACCTGTTGTATGGCTTAATGAGACCAACGCAGATTATTTTTGCCCTAAGGTTGATAAAGGCTGGAGCGGGGCAATCCCTGCAACATTGTTTGTTAACAAGAAAAAAGGCTATCGAAAATTAATTGAAGGGCAAATGGATAAAGGCACTTTTGAAAATGAGTTGATGAAAGCTTTGTAATTATTATTGAAACGTAATTTTGTTAACGTCTTTTGATTGAGCATCCAACACTACGGGTTTCCGTTACAGATACCTTTTTACCCGCTACCATTTCATTTATGGCTTCTTTAAGATGCTCACGTTCCACGTTGGCGGGCTGCGATGGGCTATCATCGATAGCACCATGATAAGTAAGTTTTAGGTCCTTGTTGAAAAGAAAACATTCGGGTGTTCGTGATGCACCAAAAGCATCTGCTATGCCACTGTTTTTATCAATTGTATAGGGCCAGTTATAGTGCTGTTCATTTGCGTATTCTTTCATCGCTGCCAGACTTTCATCGCCTTCTCTGTGCGCTTCATTGGAATTAATAAGGACTACTCCGATATTATTTTGCAATGCATATGAGCAAATCGCTTTCGTCCTTGATTGGTTTTTTATCACGTAGGGGCATGAATTGCAGGAAAACATAACCAGCAGTCCATTTTTATCTTTGGCTGATTTCATTGTAATTTCTTTGCCGGACACATTTTGTAGTTGCGTATCACCCTTGGGCAAATCACTGCCTATGGGGAGCGAGTTATTTATTTTAAACGCTAACACGCCGGCTAACATCGTAAATGATAAGATTGTGTAGCTAATAATCTTTCTCATAATAATCTTTTTCAGAAAAATTAAAAAAATTATTCTAAAAGAAAAACATCTTTTTGATAGATGGTTATTTGTTTGACATACTCCTGGCTCCATTTTCTTCCGCAATAGATTTGAGAGTGTTGATGCTAAGGTTAAATTCGAAGCCGATAAGAACCATAAGAGAATTCAGGAAGATCATGATCATAACGACCATTATACTTCCTATTGATCCGTATAAAATGTTGTAGCGCCCAAAGTTATTTACAAATGCGGCAAATAATACGGTGGCCATGATAGATAAAATCGTTGCAATAACTGCTCCCGGCGACAAAAGTTTCCATCTTTTTTGCGTAGATGGAGCGTATTTATAAATAAAGGCATAGGAATAGAAGATAAGTGTTATGATAAAAAGCCATCTTCCGTATAATATTATATGTCGTACCTCCCTGCTCTTTATCCCGATTAAATTAAGAATATCATTTTGTACAAGAAGCAATATAAAGCAAAGCATAAGCAAACCAAATAACAACGCAGTTAACTTTATTGCCTGCCATCTTTTTTTTAATCCTTTAATTTTTTTAAAGCCTATGTAATCTTTATTGAATGATCTCATTAATCCCATAACTGCGTTAGAGGCAAAAAATAAAGACAAGACGAACGTAAATGACAAAAGCCCAATCTTTGACCCTTCAATAAAACTATCTACAAACTGAATCAGTCCCTGGTTATTGGACCGGGCTGGAATAATATCAGTTATTAAAACGTGAAGTTGATGCTTTAATCCTTTTTTAGAAACAAAGGGCAGGTTGGGTATTAATGTAAAAAGAAACAGGCAGGTTGGAGGGATCGACATGATGAAATTATAAGAGATCGCTGCTGCTCTTTCTGTAAGGTGTGGGACACTAAATCCTTTTGAAAAATGGGTTAGTACTTCTTGGAGGGAATTTCCCTGGAAACCGGGTGGTATCCATTCTTTGCTTTTTCTCCTCAGATATTTAATAGGATGAATGTCTGTTATTATACGTACAATCTTTATCAAAATTTCCCCGAATGTTTTATTTTATCTGACAACTAAATTTTTGCCTTATTGATGTTCATTTTTTTCTTTTATCGCACTGTCTAACGCATCGCGGTAAGCTTTTGCATATATAGAATGTTCCTGAAAGGTACTTGCAAAATCAGACAAGCCTCCTGAATTTAAACGTGCAACAAAAAATAGATAATCAGTTTCTGGTGCATTAAGTACAGCATCGATTGTTTTTATTGAAGGTGTATTAATAGGACCGGGCGGAAGTCCGGGATGTAAGTACGTGTTGTAAGGTGACGGATATCCAAGGTATTTATAATAGATTCTTTTAAGTCCAAAATCTTTCATGGCAAATTTTATAGTTGGGTCGGCGGCAAGTTTCATTCCTTTTCGCAGCCGGTTAATATATACACTTGCAATTTTACCTTTATCCTCCTCACGGGTCGTTTCTTCTTCTACTATTGATGCGATTGTATATATCTCTTTCGGAGTAAAGTGCAGCCTTTCAGCTTTCTTTTTTCGTTCATCATTCCAAAATTTCTGTTCTTCGTTGTACAGCTTTTTCAGCACTTTTTGAACAGGGGTATTCCATGTATATTTATAAGTATTTGGGATTACGATGGTCATTACATTATTGGTATCAACATCAAATTGTAAAACTGAATCATTGTTATCCAGGAAGGTAATAACGTGAAGTGAATCGGTTTCAAAATTATCCGCAATTTTTTTTGCAAGATCTTCTTTAGTTCTCAATTTTGTTATAACAAGATTTACGGGGCTTTGTCTTCCTGAGCGAAGCATTCTTACGAGATTTACAACACTCATGCCGTCGCTGATTTCATATTTTCCGGCCTTCACATTTTTATCGTAATTAGAATACATGGAAACTTTATCAAACCAGAATCCTGAATTAATTATTTCTATTTTTAAGCAGGCTATCTTTCACCTGTGTGTAGGTAGCGCCTGTATGAACATAAAAAAATTTCTTTTCAGGTGATTTTACTGTTGGCCCAAAAAACTTCCAGCTACAATAGACTGTGATGAGAAATGCAATAAGGAATATAAATAAAATAATTTTTCGGAGTTTCATCTTAGTCGGCATTATCAATAACGAAACAGGGTATTTTTTATTTAAGAAAAATAAAAGTATTTATTTACCTATCGTAAGTAAGAATTAATTTTCAAAGTAAATAAAAAACCCTGCCTTTTTTGGACAGGGCGTTTGAATATTATGATAAATTATTTTTGCGTGCCTGCCGGAACTTGTGTAGAAGGCTGATTGTTTAATGGAGCCGTATTATTCTGCGGCTGCGTCGGTGTGCCTACGGGCGCTTCATACATTTGATTGTCTCTTGCATTTCCGCCTGTTTTTGGAATAAACATCGCTGACGTAAGGCATAAAACTCCGATGATTGCTGCAAAAAGCCAGGTTCCTTTTTCAAGAATATCTGTAGTTTGCTTTACGCCCATCAACTGATTGCCTATTCCACCAAAAGAAGACGAAAGTCCGCCGCCCTTTGGGTTTTGAATAAGAATAATAAGGCCTAAAATAATAGATGAAAGAATTATGATGACCCCAAAAACTATTAACATATTAAAGTGATTTTATACTTTCAATTTTGGCTGCAAAGTAAGCTCTTTTAGAGGGATTAATCAAACTTAATTTGCTAAACATTTCTATCGCTTTTTCCCTTTTATCTTGCTTAATTAATACTTCAGCCATCGCTTCAGTAAGTATCTCAGTATTAATATTTGATTCTTCCGCAGAATTTTGAATTATTTTTTCCGTGGCAAGATTTTGCTCATCCGGCTTTGCCGGATGAAGCCTCTTCATACTTTTCAACCATGCGGTGAAACTTTTCATTTGATTTCCAAGTTTATCGTTTGTTATCGGTTCATCAGTCAATTTAATACCCTGCGATGCAAAATAATCTACCGTGTGCAAAGGTTCAAAAGAAATTTCATCAGGTATTGATCCGGCAACTTCGGGAGGTTTATCTTCTTCATGAAAATTTTGTTCCTGCGGAATTTCCGGATTAGTCACTAATTGTACATCGCCAGGTTCTTGTGGTGCTTCGGTAGTGTCCGGTGGTGAATTATTTGAAGTTGCTTCATGACTTTCGTTTGAAAAATCCTGGGGGGATAATGATTGTGTTGTCTCTTCTATGGAAATTAATGATTCTCCCCGGGCCGTTTCATGTTCAGGCGTGTTTTCAGCTATTTCTTTTACTTCATCATTGGCATATGAATGGGTAATAACCTCATCGGCGGTTTCTTCTTTTGATATTTGCTCCAAAAGAAATTGCAACCAATGTGAATTCCTGAAATGTAAAACCGTCTTTTTGGCACGCATTTCAAACCCCGGATGATTTGTTTTTTTATAATGATATAGAAGTAAAAGATCAGCCAGGGAACTGTAAGGATGGTCGTTTACATTTTTTTCTAATGTCTCAGTGTTTTGAGGGCTCTGTTTGTAGAGATTATCCAGAAAATTAATTTTCTCCTGCATGAAAATAATATTACCAGTTTGAAAATATTTTATTGAAAATGGCGTCAGTTACATTTTTTACAATTTGATCATTCAATTGTGATTCTGCTTCGGGCAACGTAAGCTGTGCAGAAAAATCATAATTGCTGGTTACATCGCTTTCAAAATCTTTTTTCTGGTCAAGGGCATCTTTAAAAATTACGTGAAAAGTTACATTTAATCTGTTTGTGCTCGGGTTTAATCCCGAAACCCCCGTGGTGGTTACACTGTAATCAGTTAAATAGCCGCTGATATCGTAATGGGCGTCATCATTATTTGTTTGCCGGAGTCTGGTTTGCCCTATTATCTTTTGTTTCAATTTTTCTGTGATCTGCGGAGTAATCTGTGGATTTACATACCGGGCTTTATTTTCAAAATAATTTACACGAAAAGTTTTTACTTCCGGTGGAATGGGTGCAGTATCTTTTGTTGAATATTTGCAGGTGGCAAAGGTTAACGTAAAAAATAATAAACCAAGAGCAGCAGCTAACTTTATTTGAGGCACAGGTTTCATTAATGGAATTTTTTTTGCCAATCTATGATTAAAAAAGCTATCGGGAAGCAAACAATAAAGTAGCCAGGCAATTTAACATTCTATTCAACCTACTCATTGATATTGTATTCTTTCAATTTTCTGTACAATGTACGCTCGCTTATTCCGAGATCACTTGATGCATCTCTTCGTTTGCCACGATGTTTCTTTAGCGCTTTTATTATTAATTCTTTTTCCGCATCCATAATACTTAGTGATTCTTCTACCTCGTGGTGCTGGTCAATATTATTATTATTTAAGACAACAGGTTGGCTGTTTGTCAAAACAGGATTGTTTTGCTCACCGTGAAAATCATCAAGCAATTTTTCACTCTGAAATTTATGACTTCCATTTATTATAGAAGGATTTTGCAACACCTCAAAAAACATTCTTTTTAATTCTGTTACATCTTTTTTTACATCAAAAAAAAGTTTATACAATATCTCTCTTTCGTTATTAAATTCTTTTTGATTGGTGCCCGCCTGATTACCAGATACGAGCATCGGCAGCCTGGTGAAATTCGTTTCCGGAAGAAACTTTAGCAATCGTTCACCTGTAATATTTTTATCTTCTGACAATACTGAAATTTGCTCGGCAATATTCTTTAGCTGTCTCACGTTTCCCGGCCAGGGGTAATTCATTAAAACATTTTTTGCATCATCATCCAATTGCACCGGGGGTGATTTATAACGTTCTGCAAAGTCAACAGCAAATTTTCTGAAAAGAAGATAGATGTCTTCTTTGCGGTCTCGCAAAGCGGGGACTCTTATTGGAACCGTATTTAAGCGATAATATAAATCTTCCCTGAATCTTCCGGTGTGAGTGTATTCCAATAAATCTTTATTGGTTGCGGCAATTACTCTCACATCAGTTTTTTGTACTTTGGAAGAGCCGACACGAATATATTCACCGGCTTCAAGAACACGTAACAGGCGGGCCTGTGTACCCAAGGGCATTTCGCCAATTTCATCTAAAAAGATGGTTCCCCCGTTCACGGTTTCAAAATAACCTTTGCGGCTATCAACAGCGCCGGTGAAAGAACCTTTTTCGTGACCAAAAAGCTCCGAGTCAATGGTTCCTTCGGGAATAGCGCCACAGTTTACAGCGATAAAAGGGTTATGTTTTCTTGCAGAAAGCGAATGAATGATATGAGAAAAGGCTTCTTTACCCACACCGCTTTCCCCATTTATTAATACACTTAGGTCTGTGTTGGCAACCTGTATTGCAACATCAAGTGCATATATAAGTGGTGGCGAATTGCCTATTATTCCAAACCTGGTTTTTATTGATTGTTGATCCATTATTATATTTCAATATTAATTTCTTAATTTCCAATTAAGGTACCTGCGGTGCAACTTTCAATAAATACATCCGCATAATCTCCTTTTTTTAAATTTCCATTTTTGGGAAATACAACTACTTTATTATTATCGCTTCTACCGGCCCAGTACTCATCACTTTTCTTAGAGTTTCCCTCTATCAAAACCTTTACCGTTTTCCCTACTTCTTTTTGCATACTTTTTAAAGATTGTATGCGATGTAGTGCAACTACTTCCTGCAACCTTCTTTTTTTTATTTGTTCAGGGACATCATCCTTAAACCGTCTTGCGGCAAGGGTTCCGGGGCGCTCAGAATAAAAGAACATATAAGCCAGGTCATATTCACAATATTCCATGAGGCTTAAAGTTTGAAGGTGATCTTCTTCAGTTTCCGTACAAAATCCGGTTATAACATCAGTTGATAATCCACAGCCCGGTAACAATTCACGAATACGATTAACCCTGGAGAGATACCATTCACGTGTATAGGTGCGATTCATCATTTGCAACACCCTGGAACTTCCACTTTGAACAGGCAAATGAATATACTTACAAATGTTTTCATGTTTAGCCATTGTGAACAACACTTCATCGGTAATGTCCTTTGGGTGCGAGGTTGAAAATCTTATCCTGAGCAATGGAGATACCATGGCAACTTTTTCAAGAAGGTTTGCAAATGAAACCATTCCTGTTGCTGACGAATTTTGCCAGCAGTAGCTGTCGACGTTTTGTCCAAGTAATGTAACCTCGCGGTAACCTTCTTCAAACAGGACCCTGCATTCATTTAATATGGATTCCGGATCACGGCTTCTCTCACGGCCACGGGTAAACGGAACTACGCAAAAGGAACACATATTGTTGCAGCCACGCATAATGCTTACAAACGCCGTCACTCCATTGCTGTTTAATCTTATTGGAGAAATATCTCCATAAGTTTCTTCACGACTTAATAAAACATTCACTCCTTTCTGGCCGCTTTCAGCTTCTTCTATCAGGTCCGGCAAAGTGCGGTATGCATCCGGGCCAACAACAATATCAACCAACTTTTCTTCTTCAAGAAATTTTGACTTCAATCTTTCTGCCATGCATCCAAGCACACCTACCAGCAAACCCGGGTTGTATTTTTTAACCTTTTTAAATTCGGATAATCTCTTCCGTATCGTGAGCTCTGCCTTTTCACGGATAGAACAGGTATTTAAAAAGATCATATCAGCTTCCTCAAAATGGCGGGTAAATCCAAAACCCCTTTTCTCTAAAATAGAAGCGACGACTTCACTGTCAGCAAAGTTCATCTGGCAGCCATAGCTTTCTATGTAAAATTTTTTCAGAGAGGAATTGTCTTCAGCAACAACAGAAGCAAAAGCTTCACCCTGCCTTGATTCATCATGTTTTTTATCTGTGAGAAAATCCAGCATAGTCAATTTTTAAAACCGGATTGCAAAGATAATAAATTAAATATGCCGACAAGATGGCAGAAAGTTAATAATAGGAAACTCATCCAACCAGAATTTAGTTTAAGTATCTGAGAAAAATTAGCAGATGTCCCGAATTCATACCAATGGGCTACGGGTCAAATGAAATTATATTTCATGCAACTTATAAGAAAATAAACTTTATTTCGTGGAAATATTTTTCATGAGGAAATGTTATTTAATTTTTATAACGGGGCTGTTAGTTTATGCTACGCCCTTATTCTCCCAACAACTTTTTACAACCACCAATGTAGGTGAAGCTTATAAAAAAGGCACCCGTACTTCGACAGGAAAGCCCGGCAAAAATTACTGGCAAAATAGAGCTGACTATAATATCCATGTAATGTTCGACCCATCTACAAATTTGCTTTCGGGTAATGAGGTGATAAGTTATTATAACAACAGCCCGGATACCCTCAGGGAGCTTATCATTCGGCTCTATCCTGATTTGTACAAAAAGGGAGTCGCCCGCTTAAGCCATATTGACGAGAAAAACCTGAACGAAGGAGTTTCAATAGATTCTTTTCAAATTGGGCAGGAAAAAATAAATGATTTTTCAAATGTTCAAAAAGTAATTCGTAAAAACACAATTCTGGCGGTTAAGCCCGACGCTGTTATCTTGCCTCATTCCAATGTTCAACTTGCCATTAATTGGCATTTTGCCGTAAATACCGGCTCACCTGTAAGAACAGGCATGGTTGATAACGGCTCTTATTTTATAGCATATTTTTTTCCACGGATTGCGGTGTATGATGATATTGATGGATGGGATACCTGGAGCTACAATGGCTCACAGGAATTTTATAATGACTTTGGAAATTTTAATGTTGACATTTCAGTCCCCAAAAAATATGTGGTTTGGGCAACTGGTGACAGACTTAATGCGGCCGAAAACTTCAGTGATAAAATTATTGGTAAAATTAAAAGAGCGTCTGCATCAACTGAAATTGTTCATGTAATTGATTCAACAGATTATTCCACAAATGAAATATTCTCTCCTATATCAACCGGCGTATGGCAGTTCGCTGCAAGTAATGTAACGGACTTCGCGTTTGCTATAAGCGATCATTATTTATGGGATGTCAGTAGCGTGTTAGTAGATTCTTCCACAGGAAGAAGAACATCTGCAGAAGCTGCTTATAACAGGGTTCATGAAGATTATTTTGATGTCGCGAACCAGGCACATCAATCTGTTTTTTATATGAGTCATTTTTATCCAGGGGTAGCATTTCCCTTTAGCCACATAACAGTATTTGATGGAACTGATCAAATGGAATACCCAATGATGGTAAATGACAATCCGACTGAAACCCATAAAGATGCTGTGCAGTTAACTACTCATGAGATATTTCATAGTTATTTTCCATTTTATATGGGTATCAATGAAACGCAGTATGCCTGGATGGATGAAGGCTGGGCAACGATTGGTGAATCCTTAATTTCTCCATTAATGGGAGAACCGGAAGATGAAGGCATTTTTAGCAAAACCCGGTATGAGCAAATTTCAGGAACTGATGAAGAGGTACCATTAATTACCAATACAAAGTTGTATAGCGATGCAGCTTATCTTTCAAACTCTTACGGAAAGGCTGGCTTGTGCTATTATACTTTACAGGATTTGTTAGGTAATAAATTATATTTCAAATCGCTCCATCAATACATGAGTGCCTGGCATGGAAAGCATCCTGTTCCCTATGATTTTTTTTATAGTTTTAATAATGTCAGCCGCAAAAATTTAAACTGGTTTTGGAACAAATGGTTTTTTAGCTGGGATTATCCTGACCTTGCAATTAAACAGGTTGAGAAGGCAGGAATGATTACAAAAATTGTTATTGAAAATAAAGGAGGACTGCCATTGCCAGTTTATATCACAATTATTTCAGGAGAGAAAAAAACTGTTTTAAGATCGACAGCAGAAACATGGAAGAATGGAAAAGCTGAAGCAATTTTGTCCGCAACCATACCTTTTGAAAAAATTTCAAAAGTTATTTTGGGAAATGAATTAATACCTGATAAATTCCAAGAAAATAACGTGTGGATTAAGTAACGGTCATACCTCCGCTTCTTTCTCGCTTTTATAGGCGTAGATTCTTTTAGCAAGCCAGCTTTCCTTAACGGGAATAATCCATTGACTTAATAATTCTTTTTTCGTAAGAATCGTATTATTAAAATATAGTGTATCCTCGTTTACCAAACCGCAGTCAAGTGCAGGGTTTAATTCACTAAGTGGGAGAAGCTGAATTCTTTCCTGTATTATAAAAGCAAGCATCAGCCTGTCAAATAATTCTACATGGAAATCCTGTTCTACATTTTTAATCAATCTTACTGAGCTATCAGTACTGCAGCCGCTAACGCCGGTTGCAGTTTCATCGGCCATGAGAACGATAAATTGTCCAAATAGTAAATTGGCAAATGATTTCACCGGTGTGCCATGACTTTTCCATTCATGACTGAAATTTTGTAAAAGCTCACCAATTTGAATCGCTTCCTCTATTGTAAAAACCCTGTTGCTTTGATAAACCCAAACATGCGAGTTATCATCGAAATCGGACGGGATTAAATCGTGGAAGTTGGTATTCATCCTGTAAATTTAAACAGGAATTTCATTTTGAAAAACTACGAAGCAAATTATTTTCAAAATTTTAATTTGCCTTTCCTAATCGTCTTAAATACGCAACGTGAGAGAGTATAGCGTGCCTCATCTTTGGAAATTCAATGTAGGTAAGGCCATACTCTGTGCAGGTACGTTTTATAATTTTGCTTATTGCGGGATAATGTACGTGTGAAATCTTTGGAAAGAGATGATGTTCTATCTGGAAATTTAATCCACCAACAAGCCAGGAAATTAATTTATTGCCGGTAGCAAAATTAGCGGTGGTTGCAACCTGGTGGATAGCCCATTCATTTTCAATTTTCCCGGAGCCTTCAGCTGGCAAAGGAAAATCGGTATGCTCAACCGTATGCGCCAGTTGAAATACGATACTTATTACAAAACCGGTAACCATTGTAATAATTAAAAATCCAATAAGCCATGTTGCAAATCCAAGCAACATTATAGGCAGAGCAACAAACATAAAAGCATAGATAAGCTTTGCGGCCCAGAAGGAGATGTGTTCTCTTATCGTCATTTTTCTAAGTGCAACAGGACCAATCCTATGGGAGAAATATTTTTTATAATCGCTAAGAAAAATCCATACAAGGTGAAGTAAGGTGTATAAGAACCAAAAATAATAATGCTGAAATTTATGTAATCTCATTTTCTTTTGGGTAGCAGCAAACCTCAGCCAGGGGCTGGCTTCAATATCATCGTCTATGCCATCAATGTTAGTGTAGGTGTGATGAATAATATTATGTTTCATATTCCACATAATTGCACTTGCTCCCAAAAAATTTAATGAAAAGCCGGCAATTTTATTTACAGCCTTAAACTTGCTAAAGCTACCATGGGCGCCGTCATGCATTACATTAAATCCTATAGCAGCAGTAAGACCGCCAAATAATACACATTCAGGAATTGCCAGCCATACGACAGGTGTAAGAAACACCAGGTGTATATATAATAAAACGTAACCAATGCAAAATAAAATTGCCTTAAATAATAGGGCGTTGTTGCCCGTCATGGGTCGTTTATGATCAGAAAAGTATTGATTTACCCGCTTTTTTAACTCAATGTGAAAATCACCTTTGCCTTGTAGAAATTTTGGAGTTGCCATTTTTAATAATTTATGAACGCTCGCTTAACTAACGCTCATTATTTTTTTTAAGTACTTTTTTGTATCAGCGCATCAAAAGTTTTTATGCCGATCATTTTTTTTGATATAAAACCTTCCGCATATTTTACACCGATCATTTTTCCAAACATTTTAGAGCGATTGATGATACTTTCTAAAAATTCCGGGGATGAGATATACGTCTGCGGCTCTTTATCTCCTGCTTCCGGATTATAAAACTGGCTGGAAAATGCTTCGATAGACCGAATTTTTTTATCAAACACATCCGAAACATCAACTACAAAATCAGGGCTTAAATATGTGTCCTGAATATAGTTAAAAACATATTTGGGCCGCCATTCCTGCTGTAAATTTCCCTGCTCATCTTTAGTTTCTATTCTTCTTAACCCGGACAAAAATGTTGCATCGTTTACCAAAACTGCAGAGCGGCCGTGATCCGGATGCCTGTCCTCAGGTGCATTACACATTATAACTTCCGGCCTGTATTTACGAAGCACTTTGATAATCCTAAGCTGGTTTTCCTTATCGTTTTTAAAAAAACCATCTGCCATTTCAAGGTTTTCTCTCAAATCGACGCCTAAAATACCAGCTGAATTTTCTGCCTCTTCTTTCCGAATCTGTGCATTACCTCTCGTTCCTAATTCACCCTGGCTAAGATCTATTATTCCAACTTTTTTTCCATTGGCTTTTTCAACGAGAATCGTTCCGGCGCAGCTTAGTTCAATATCATCAGGGTGAATCCCGAACGCTAAAATGTCTAACTTCATTTTAAAATAGAAAGAGAGAAACCCCTGTTGTGAAAAATTTAATGCCTGTAAAGGTACAATAAAAAGGGTGTTAAAAAAAGAGCAGAACGTTAAATGAGTATTACAAAAATAAAAGATATGTTGAGGTGATTGCTAACCAGAGTAGCCATACATTCGTTGAACTTCTTTTACTATTATTTCTATATCTGCATCACGCCCGAAGGCATCATAAGGTTGTTTAAGATCGCTGCCAAAAAAGAAAGCTACCGTTTGCCAAAAACGTGCAGTAAATCCTCCTTTCAATTCTTTAAGTATATCATAGCAATTGGTTCCACCCGTTTCCCGGTTAATCAGCTTCATTAAAATTTTACCCTGGTAAATTGATAAATTGGTTAGCGGTTCAGAAAACTGTTTTTTTAATTCTTTCTCACGGCTGTTAATATATTTCGTTACAAATCTTTTATCAGGGTTTCCCGCAATATGTCTTTCTATGTCGTTGAAGACAATACCGGCTTTTTTTGCGTAAGGATAAGTAACATACACAGCATTCCTTAATCTCGTCCACCGCTCTCTTGCTGTATATTTACTTTTGCCCCACAGGTATACACCGGCCAGGGTTTTGGCCTCAATAGTATCACCTTCATAAACTACAGCTAAGGTTAGAATCGTGTCGTGTTGCCCATATCTTGATTGTGCAAGGGAACGGTTGGTTGAGCATATATTAAAAATTGCCAGAAGAAGTAATGAAACTAAGATATGTTTATAAACGGTACGCATTGCTTACGTAAATTTAATCCTTAAACGTATTTAACGAAAGATTTATTTGTGAAATTTGCCAGAAAGTATTCAGCTATTTGCAATAAAAAACATGTAAAACAATCCGGCAAGCACAACCATAACTGACACGACGGTTATGTAATTAGCTGCTTTGACTCTGCGGCTTATTGAGACGACGAATCCACCGGCCATAATGAGGAGGCCGGCCCAGACAAGATTTATGTACGGAAAAACATAGGCCTTGAGGGTAATAAAATCGGTAAGGGTATCAGCTTCTTTGACTCCGATCTTAAATTTCTTATCATTGGTGAGCCCTCCGAGATTGAAATAAAGATTTTGCCTTAGCAATGTATCATCAATAAAATTCACTTGCTGGTCAACTATCATCAATGCAGGATACGCCTTATGAATTGAACTATCCTTACCGTAAACTGTAATGTCGGCAGCTAATGCTGTGTCACTTGAGGAAAAATGAAATCTTTCATTATCGGGGTTTTTGAGAATTCCGTTTAAAACAAAAAATCCTTTTGAATAAAAAACCGTATCGCCGGGGACCATTTCATGAAAAATATAATTTGCAGTGTCGGCATCATCATTTTTTACTGAAATAGTGGAAATATATGTAAACACGTCGTGAGAAAAATAATGCCTCGTTCCGGGATTGGAACTTATATTGTTATCTTTCATTTTATAAGCATCTGGTGAAAGCATAAAATCTTCCTTCACTTTTCCCGTAGCGCTATCAATTTTTTGGAAGTGAACTTTATAAAAAGTCCTGTTTTTTTCCGCAGCTGAAGAATCGTATAAATAGGTGACCGAATAGGCGCCCATTTGAGTTGGAACATTTTTCAGAAGCGTAAGGTTTTCTAATGGATTGTCTTCTTCTCTACCGGTAGGTCCTTTATCAAACTGAAAAAATAATCCCGTTTTCCGATTATCGCTTATAACCGATTTATTTCCCGACGAGATAAGCATCCCGGTAATCATTAGTGCAAAACCGAAATGAGCGATAGCGGCGCCACCTGCCTTTAAATTTCCTCTTAAAACGATTCTTAAATACGCCACATTCGCAATTACAGAAAAAACTGATGCAAATAAAGCCATATAAATAGCGATTAAGAATCCCGGTCCTTTTTTAGTGTATTCAACAGGATAAAATATAGCCAGTAAAAAAGTGATGATAACGGCAATGCTTAGTGGCAAGGCAATTTTTTTTACAAGATATTTTTTTTCAGTGTTTTTGTATTTCAGGTATTGCGAAAATGCCGTAAGTATACCAATAATAAAAGCTATTAACACCAACACTTTGTTATAAGTAAATTCCCTGTCCTGTGGATCGGCATAATTCGTTTTAAAAATTTTGTTATAAACAGGTACGGAGGTTACTGCAATTATAAAAAGCGCAGCAAGAAAAAATATAAGGGAGCCGATAAACATCCAGAATTCCCGTGATGAAATATTTTCTTCTTTATTTATAGATGGAATTTGCTTATAATTTTTTGCGAAAAGGAATAGCATTGGAATTGTTATGCCGACGACATAAATGCCAATGAGAACATTCATCGCCGTCTCTGCTTCAGTAAAAGAGTGTACAGATGTATCTCCTAAAATGCCCGTACGGGTGAGGAAAGTGGAATACAATACAAAAAAATAAGTAAGTATAATAAAAAGGTAAGAAGCCTTTAATGCGTTACCGGTTGAATTAAAAATGGCCATGCAATGCAGCCCCGAAATTAAAATCATCCATGGTACCAATGCTGCGTTTTCCACCGGATCCCAGGCCCAATACCCTCCAAACGACAAAGATTCATACGCCCATTTTCCACCCATCATAATTCCTACCCCTAATACGCAGCCACTGAATAAAGTCCATGGCAGCGCCGGCTTCACCCAATCGCCAAAGTTTTTTGTACTGAGAGACGAATAGGCAAAACCCAAAGGAACAACCGTACTTGCAAATCCTAAAAATAAAATGGGTGGGTGAATAACCATCCAGTAGTTCCTGAGTAATACATTTAATCCTATTCCATCTTTTATATACGTGAGATAATCAGGCTGGCTAAAAATGGGTCCGTTAATCTCGTTTCTTGTTAATACGAAAGGGCTGCTGCCAATGCGAACATTAAATACATAAATACCAACAATCATTATCAATAAAATGAACTGGGCTGAACTTATAATGGCCAGGATTGGTGCCTCTCTTTTCTTAGCGGTGAAAATAAGGATGCTTCCCAAAACGCAATGCCACAATGACCACAGTATAAAACTTCCTTCCTGGCCTTCCCAAATGCAGGCCAATAAATATCTTGGTTCCAGCTCTTTCGAAGCATGCTTATATGCATATAGATATTCAAAATAATGATGGGAACAGATGTAATAAATAATACAGAAAACTGTAATAAGCGAAGCAACCTCGATAAAAAAAACGCTTCTTGCAAAAACTATCCAGGCGTGTTTTTCACCTGCTAAATTTTCAGGTTTTATAGAAGCAGCTTTAAAATATGAAATTGCCGAGATAAGTGAGGCAGCAAATGCAAGCAAAACAAAAAAATGTCCTAACTGGCCAGGTAATAAATGTTCGCCTTCAAACTTCATGTGGCAGTTTAGTATTGAGTAACTGTTTTCTCCAATTGTTTTTTATCATCTTTATATTTAGAAGGACATTTAAGTAAAATATTATCGCATTCAAAAACATCGCCTTCCATTTTACCCTTGAGCACTACACGCTCGCTTTGCTCAAGTTCAGGAGGTTTGGTATTACGATAAATAACCTTCGTGCTTGATCCAAGACTATCAATAGCATAAAAAGAAAGATAATTAGGATCTTTTATAGCATCATACTGTAAGGGTTTTGATTTATCAAGCTTTGCGATCAAATGAACATATTTTCCCTGCTTTTGTTTAGCAGATGCAATAGTATCATAAGTGGAAAAATCCACTGAGTACATTAAAAGAACTCCGATTGCGGCTGCAATAGCTATTAAAATGATAATGCTGGATGTTTTCATTCTTAATTTTCAGAACGCAAAATTACTTCAAAAAATGGATAGATAAACTGAATATTTACAGGATGTTTACATGAAAAGTTTAAAAAAAGAAAACGTAATTATTGAGATGCAACGATTAACCGGAGACAAATTAACATTTGCCCGTTTGATATTTAACACGTGGGTAATAATTTAAAGAGATACCAAATATCATATCATTTCGTTTATACTATCTTTGCACTCCTTAAAAAATTTTTAGGACTAAATGACTACCGACTTAGCAAATTTTGATCCCAACATTGTAGGAAATCCCAATAACAATATTTTTGGCCTCCCTTTTAATGAAGAAGATGCAGCGCTGGTTTTAGTTCCGGTTCCATGGGAAGTCACCGTAAGCTACACCGCCGGTACGGCAAGGGCAGCGGAGCACATTTGCAAGGCAAGTTTGCAGGTTGATCTTATCGATGTAGATATAAAGGATGGCTGGAAGCAGGGTTTTTATATGCGTGACATAGATAAGAAAATCCTGATGAAAAGTGATTACCTCCGAAAAGAGGCTGAATTGCTCATTAACTACATTTCGCAGGGCGAAGAAGTGGAAGACAATAAGTTCATGTGCAAAACTTTGAAAGAAGTAAATGAGGGAAGCCTTTTTTTAAACGATTGGGTGTATGAACAAACAAAAGATTTACTGGATAAAAATAAATTGGTGGGGCTTGTTGGCGGTGATCATAGTACTCCTCTTGGCTTTTTTAAAGCTATTGCTGAAAAACATGGGGATTTTGGGATTTTGCAAATTGACGCACATTGTGATTTGCGTGAAGCTTACGAAAATTTTAAATATTCCCATGCCTCTATCATGTATAATGCCCTGGAAGAAATTCCACAGTTAAAACGTATTGTACAGGTTGGAATCCGCGATTATTCCCCGGCGGAATATGACTATATAAATAATAGCAATAACAGGGTTGTCACTTATTTTGATAAAGATATTAAAGAGCGAATTTTTGAGGGTGATTCCTGGAAACAAATTGTCGATGAAATAGTAAATAACCTTCCCGAAAAAGTATATATAAGTTTTGATATTGACGGGCTTGATCCGAAGTTATGTCCGAATACAGGAACTCCCGTGCAGGGAGGATTTGAAACTGAGCAAATTTTTTATCTTTTTAAGAAAGTATTGAAAAGCGGCCGACATCTCATTGGCTTCGATTTAAACGAAGTAGGAATAAGTCCGAATGAATGGGATGAGAACGTAGGCGCCCGGGTGCTTTTTAAATTATGTAATTTAATGGTTGCCGAAAAAATTAACGGGCATGCGAAGCTTTGAATCCGATAGCTATCGGATAACGTTAAAAAATGACAGGGTAAAATTTTATAAGCTTATTGCGCTGCTGCTCGTGTTATCAAATCTCTCAGTTTTTACTTTTCTATTAATTGCCGGTGTACATTTTTATGAAGCTGCAGCTTCATTGCTTCTTTCTGTATTATACATCATCTATCTTTTGTATTTCTCTAAAAAAAGTAAAACCCCGTTTTTCATAAATGAATTTACTTTTTTTATTCTTGCAGGTTGCTGGATTACTCTGCAAAGTTACCTTGTGGCATTTGCGTGTATCGTAATAGGAATCTTATACCATTTATCTCTGCAAAAATTGCAAATTTTATTTACTGGTAATTTTGTAAAAAAATTGAATTTTCCACAGAAAGAATTTTCCTGGGCCGTCTTTTCAAATGTTTTGATAAAAGATAATATTCTCACAATGGATTTTAAAAATAATGCATTGATACAAGCAGAAGCTGAAAACGGCATCAACGAAATTGAATTTAACGAATTTGCAGAGCAACAAATAAAGACACATGCCGCTATCGGGAGATAAATACTAGCTATCGGGAGATAAATACTAAATAAATTGAAGCGCACTCCTTACATATTATATTCTGACGGGAATGGAAGCATTTTTGAAGATACCTCATTATACACCTGTGGAAGAAGCGGATGGGATGCAGTTCCAATTCAAAACTACGAATGGATTGAATTGCCTTATGGGGGCCAGCTATATGAATTACCAGGCAGGCGTGGAATCGGTATTGATGTAAAGTCCGGCGAAATGAGGTTATGTGAAAAGGGATGGGCTGTAGCGGCTTTTATACCGCCCGCATATACCGGTACATATCTTGCCGCGTACGAGACTTTGCAGGATGCAGAGACACTTCCATTATTTTGTTATACCGCTGCCGGATGGTATAAGGAAAAATTTTATGTGCCCGCTATAAGAATTGAAAATGACATCCGTCAGGAGCGTGCCGGCTTTGATGAGGAAAAAATAAACTATGGAGTTCAAAAAATAAAAACTGCGTTTCCCCATAACCGTTTGGTTCAGCATTTGGCAGATAATTGTTGCAATACCTATCACTGTCCGGCGGCAAGAAATTATTTTATGGGCCGATGGGAGTGTCCTGTTCCTTCTTCTCCTGCATGCAATGCAAATTGTATTGGGTGTATTTCCTTTCAGCCGCAGGAAGAAAGCATAGTTTCCACGCAGGACAGGCTGACGTTTAAACCCACCGCCGAAGAAATTATTGAATACACAGTTCCTCATTTGCAATCCTCCCCATTTCCAATTGTGAGTTTTGGCCAGGGCTGCGAAGGCGAACCTTTATTAATGTGGCAAACAATAAGAGATGCAATTGTTGAAATAAGAAAGCATACACAAAAAGGAAGCATTAACATCAACACTAACGGGAGCGACCCGAAAGCTGTTAAAGCCTTATGTGAAGCCGGTCTGAACAGTATCAGAGTGAGCACCAATTCAGCCAGGGAAGAGATTTACACGCCTTATTATCGTCCAAATAATTATGAATTTAATGATATTGTCGAAAGTTTAAAGGTTGTAAATAGTTACGGCGGGTGGACGAGTATAAATTATTTTGTGTTTGCTGGCATGACCGATAGTGTTGAAGAATACGAGGCTTTGCAAAAGCTGATAAAAGATACCGGTTTAAAAATGATTCAATGGAGAAATTTTAATATTGATCCTGATTGGTATCTTGCTAAAATTGGAGCAACTGAAACCGGCGAATGCATTGGCATAAGGCAAATGATGGAATTATTAAAAGAAGAATTTCCCGATTTACACTATGGTTATTTTAATCCTTCAATTGAAAGAATTAAGGGAAATTTCGAAATGGATTATGCGAAGTAGTTTTTTTAAATTTCTCAACGAATAACAAGGAAAATACGCTCTCGTTTATTTCTTTATTTCACTTATTACTTTTCCCACCGAGCCGTTAGGCACTTGAATATGTAAAAGTGCTGCAATTGTCGGGGCAATATCGGTCATATGAATTTCACGGTTTGTTGCACCATGTTGAATGCCCCAGCCAAAAAATAAGAGAGGAATACGTGTATCGTAAGGATTCCAGTTGCCATGGGTTGTCCCCCTTTCATAGCCTTCGAACCATCCGGGTTCAGGAATCATGATTACCGAACCACATCTTTTAGGATAATATCCGTTAACGATCATTGTCTTAAGCGGCTCGGGCACAGGTAGGGATCCGATTTGATCAATGTCTATTGCAAATTCCACCCCAGGCTGTTTCTGTAAATAATTAACTGTGGTATTTTTTACAGCGTCGTAATTAATTTTAAGGCTATCTATTTTATTCAGATTAAAATTTACATGATAATTAATTCCGGAAGTTACCAGCCCATTGGCACCAAACTTTTGAGCTAGTAATTGATTCAGATCAGTTAACATAGTTGAGGTTTGAAAAAAATCGGCTGGTAACTGGTGCTCCTTCATGAAACCTATTGAATGCGCCACCCCATGGTCGGCGGTTAGGAAAACTGTATAATTGCCCTTTCCAACTTTATCGTCTAAATACTTAAGAAATTCAGCTAATTCTTTATCCAGCCGTAAATAGACATCTTCCACTTCTATAGAGTTTGGCCCGAACATATGACCTACATAATCTGCCGAAGCGCAATTAATCGTTAAGAAGTCGGTCGCGGCTCCCTCTCCAAGTTTATTTCCATCAATTGCTGCTTTAGCAAAATCCAAAGTGAGCGTATTGCCAAAAGGAGAATTACGAATATATCCCTTGGTTTGCTTATAGGCATCAGACAAATGATGGGGGAATGCAGAAGTTTTTTCAGTGCCAAACAACCCTTCCCACGGCTCATCATCTTTTGTGCTTTGCTGATAAGTATTAATAGGATATAAAGGTTTCCAGTCGTTTGCAACTAATTTATCAGGCTCTTTACTATTATTGAAATTTTTTACCCATTGTGGTAAGTCCTTCATGTAATAAGTACTTGTTATAAAATTTCCTGTTTCATCATCAAACCAAAAAGCGCCGTTCGCTGTATGACCAGCAGGGAATATTGATGCCCTGTCTTTGAGAGATACGCCGATAACTTTTGATTGAAAATTGGTAGCCAACCGCAGTTCATCTGTTACGGTTGATACTAATAAATTCCTGGGCGACATTCTTCCCCCAGGTGAAGTTGTTCCTACGGACTGAACTGTAGTATCATCCGTGCAATACCAGTGCCGCCCTGTTTCCTGATCAATCCAGTCGTTACCCGTAATTCCATCAATAGCTGGCACAGAGCCCGTAAATATTGTACTATGGCCGGGAGCCGTATAAGAAGGTAAATAATTAATAAAAGTATTTTCGCATGAAAACCCTTCATTCAAAAGTCGCTTAAAGCCGCCTTCTTCATATCTGTCGTAATAACGATACAGGAAATCCCAGCGCATCTGATCAATAACAATCCCAATGACCAATTTTGGACGTGAAACAGACTGCGCTTTCGAGATGTTCACAAATTCCATCAGCAGTGTACACATCAAAATAACCGGTACTATTTTTACTCTTTTCATTGTATAACTTTAGATATTATTTATTTAAAACAAGATAAAGCAGGGCAGCGATGGTTGCACCGATAAACGGACCAAGTATTGGTACCCACGCGTATTTCCAATCACTGCTGCCTTTATGTTTTAATGGTAGAAATGCATGCACAATGCGTGGGCCAAAATCCCTGGCAGGATTAATAGCATATCCTGTAGTACCACCAAGAGATAGACCAATGGCCCACACTAAAAATGCTACCGGTAATGCACCGAGTGAACCCAAGCCAATCGGTGTTTTCGGATCTGTTATTTCTGCATTTGTAAAATAGAAAACCACAAATACCAGTACAAAAGTGCCTACTAATTCGCTCATAAAATTGAAGAACAAATTTTTTATGGCTGGAGATGTACTAAAAACTGCCAATTGGCTATCAGCATCCGGCGTTGCATCAAAATGGTTTTTATAAACAGTCCATACCAGGAAAGAACCTAGCATGGCGCCAATAATTTGCGCAATAATAAATCCCAGGACCCGTGACCAGGCAAATTTGCCAGCTATTGCCAGGCCGATGGTAACTGCAGGATTTAAATGTGCGCCGCTAAACGGTGTCGCAATTACAACTCCTACAAATACTGCTAATGCCCATCCTGTTGTAATTACAATCCAGCCCCCATTATTCCCTTTAGTGCCTTTGAGAACAACATTTGCAACTACACCATTACCTAAAAGAATCAAAAACATAGTACCGATTAATTCGGCGACAAAGTCTGACATATTTATCACTTTATGGTGAACAATTTATTACCTGTATATTATTAATAATTAATTCTCCGTCCATGCAATACAAGCCTTAACGGCCCTATGCCATCCCTTTATCAAGTCCTTCGCATTATTTTTTTCAGAAGGTGTAAACACCCGATCTGCCACCCATTGCTGCTGGATTTCCTCCGTATTTTTCCAGAAGCCTACTGCAAGTCCTGCTAAATATGCTGCTCCAATCGCAGTAGTTTCGGTAATTTTTGGCCTGATTACATCTGTCTTTAAAACATCAGCCTGTATTTGCAATAACAGGTCATCTGCTGTTGCTCCGCCATCCACCCGAAGTTCTTTTATTTTAGTTCCTGCATCTGCTTCCATGGCATTTAAGACTTCCATCGTTTGCAATGCAATGCTTTCCAATGCCGCCCTCGAAATATGTTCATTAGTTGTACCACGTGTTAATCC
This sequence comes from uncultured Chitinophagaceae bacterium, assembly GCA_963798665.1. Classification (GTDB taxonomy): domain Bacteria; phylum Bacteroidota; class Bacteroidia; order Chitinophagales; family Chitinophagaceae; genus Ginsengibacter. Next base: position 611,139 of record CAWCUN010000002.1, read on the forward strand.
TACGATCATTCCCCTTGCATGCTGATTCCAGTGTGGAGCTCCCAATCCTGCAAATGCGGGAACAAGATATACGCCACCATTATCTTTTACATTGGAGGCCTTTTTTTCTACTTCTGATGATGAAGAAATTATTCCCAGGCCATCACGAAGCCATTGAACAACGGCGCCACCGATAAAGATGCTGCCTTCCAATGCATATTGGACTTTATCTCCGATCTTCCAGGCAATAGTTGTAATTAGTTTATTTTTTGAAATGATAGGTTTGTCCCCGATGTTCATCAGCATAAAACAACCCGTTCCATAAGTATTTTTTACCATTCCTTTTTGCGTGCACATCTGCCCAAATAAAGCTGCTTGTTGGTCACCGGCAATTCCGGCAACGGGAATTTTTGCAGCAAGTAACTGACGCGATGTTTCACCATACACTTCGCTTGATGATTTTACCTCGGGTAATAATTCATGAGGAATATCAAAGAGACCTAATAGTTCATCATCCCATTGTTGGGTATGAATATTGAAAAGCATCGTTCGGGATGCATTGGTAATATCGGTTACGTGAACAGTACCTCCGGTAAGATTCCATAACAACCAGGAGTCTACCGTGCCAAATGCAAGTTTTCCATTACCGGCCTTTTCACGGGCTCCCTCCACATTATCTAATATCCATTTAATTTTTGTAGCCGAAAAATAAGCATCTATCAACAGGCCAGTTTTTTCCTGGATCATTTTCTCCTTCCCTTTCTTTTTTAATTCATCACAAAAATCTGCAGTCCGCCTGTCCTGCCATACGATTGCATTGTAAACCGGGGCACCGGTTTCCCTGTCCCAGAGAATAGTTGTCTCTCTTTGATTGGTTATGCCAATGGCAGCGATATCAATTGCCTTAATGCCTGCTTTCAATACGGCTTCTGCTAATACAGTTGCCTGCGAAGACCATATTTCTTTTGCATTATGTTCTACCCATCCAGGTTGGGGATAGTATTGAGTAAATTCCTTTTGAGCCAGCGCTACAATATTTCCATCTTTATTAAATACCATTGCCCGTGAACTTGTAGTGCCCTGGTCGAGCGCCAAAATATATTTCTCCATATCAAGGTTATTATTCGTTTTTAATGATTGACTACCACTTTTTCCTGGTAAGATTCCAATAAATAATTTCTTGCCAGTGAATTAAAATTTTCTAACTGGTTATATTTCCATTCTTCATCTCTGCCCAATTCTTTCGCCATCAAATCCGCCACTACAGGTGCAGCTTTTATTGCAGCTTTTGCATCCAGGAATAATAATCTAAGTCGTCTGGCAAGGACATCCTCAATTGTTCTCGCCATTTCGTGTCTTATTGCCCATATTACTTCTGCACGTATGTAGGGAAAATTATCTATAATTTGATTATTGAATGACGTATCTTCTTTTGTTAGCGCTACTATCTTGTCATAATCGCTACCGTAGACGGAAAAAAAAGTTGGTACATCATTGCCGGAAAATTTTTCTGATCCGTGAATTGGTAAATCTTTGGTTTTGCACGAAAGCTCTTTCAAATTACCTGTTTCTATTGCTTTATTTACTGTCGCTTCGGCCATCCTGCGATAGGTCGTCCATTTGCCACCGGTAATTGTAATGAGTCCGGATGAACTAACCATGAGTTTATGATCCCTGGGAATTTCTTTGGTGCTGCCCGTTTCTTTTTTTGGCGCAGCCAGTGGACGAAGGCCTGCAAAAACACTTAGTACATTTTTTTTGCTGACATTCCAGGCAAAGTATTGCTGTATGTTTTTTAGAATAAAATCAATTTCTTCTTCCAGCGCCCTTGGCTCAAGGGAATGCTTATTTAACGGAGTATCTGTAGTTCCTACCAAAACGTGGTTGTGCCAGGGAACCGCAAATAAAACCCGGCCGTCAGAAGTTTTAGGAATCATCACTGCAGAATTACTATTTAAAAAAGATTTATCAAAAGCCAAATGTATTCCCTGGCTGGGGCTCACCAATGGCTTGCTGTCCGGGATATCCATCTGCAGGATATCATCTACAAAAACCCCTGTTGCATTTATAACAACTTTTGCATATAACTGGTATTCCTGATTATTTTCAACGTCGAGCGCCACAACCCCGGTAACCTTGCCGTCCATCTTCATTAGTCGCTTTACCTTGAAATAATTAAGAACTACGCCTCCCCACTTAACACTTGTTTGGGCAAGGTTAATGGCAAGCCTGGCATCATCAAACTGTCCGTCATAATATTTTACGCCGCCAACTAATTTTTGCTTACTGAGAACAGGAAGTAATTCTGTGGTTAGATGCTTGCTGATAAACTTCGAACTTCCAAGGCTAAAACGACCGGAGAGCCAATCGTATACTTTTAAGCCCACGAGATATTTAAGCTTTGCCCAAACGCTATAACAAGGAATTATGAAGTCCTGTTTTTTTACAATATGAGGTGCATTTTTTAACATTCTACCACGTTCCCTCAGCGCATCGTAAACGAGGCCGATATTGCCCTGTGCCAGGTAACGTACACCCCCGTGAACCAATTTAGTACTGCGGCTTGAGGTACCTTTTGCAAAATCAGATTGTTCTAATAGTAAGGTTGTATATCCGCGGCTTGAAGCATCAACAGCCACACCTAAGCCTGTAGCTCCTCCGCCGATAATAATTATCTCCCATTCAATCCGCGATTGTATTTTTTTTAAAGCATCGTCCCGATCTAAAAGACCATTTCCATTGGCAGTCATAAGTTTCTATTGCTATCCGTTGAATGACCTTTCAAAAGTAGACAAATAAATTTCGAAAGAACATCTACGATTCATGGGAAACTCTTAAAAATAAACTTACAAATAATTCAGGAGTGCAAATATCAATAGAGAATAACAACTGACAATTCTTTTTATTTCTTCATGTATTTCCAGTTTCTTGACTTCCCCGCGGCCACCCACTCAATAGTTGTATCAATTCTTTTATTTTTTGTTTCCTCTGTTTTGGCCTCGTTAATCCATTCAACATATTCTCTTTTGTGGGAAGGGCTAAAGTTGTTGAATAGAGTTAATGCCTTTTTATTTTTGTCGAGTGCTTTTTGAAGGGAAGGTGGTATTTTAATTTCTTGCTTTTTATCAATTTTCTTTCTCTCGGGTAATTTAACATTGTCATCATTTAATTTCATTGCTTCTTTTACCCATTCCGTAATTTTTTTATCAGGAGGCAAATCTTTCAGGCTTGTAATTTTACCGAGGTGCCCCATCGCATATTCATTTTTTCCAATCATTTGCTTCGCATCTTTCATGATAGCGCTTTTCCAAAATCCAAAAGCACAATGTTTTTTAAATGCGGCCATGTTGCACATTATACCTTTGTAATCAAAATTTGGAAATCCCCATTTAATGGTTTCCTGCACATCAGGGCATCCTATATGAACCAGCTGTCTTAGGTGATTTAAAATTGGCTGTGCAAATTCTTCTGACTTTAAAATATAAGCATCTACTCTTTTATCTTTATTGCCCATTGTTATTGTTTTTGTTATCAAATTAAAACAAAATAATTATCTAATCAATAAAGAAATGAGGTAATTAAAACAATTTTTTTAGGAACTTATTTATATAAAAAAATCTTTCATGCTACTGAAAGATTTAAATTATAATATTAAATTATTTGAAGATATTCTATCTTCCTCTTCCCTGGCTCCAACTTCTTGTTCTTCTGAAGCCGCTGTGAGACGCCGGTTTGCGTGACAATGGATTTTTTTGCACTACAGGCGTTTGCACAAATTGCATACTGCTTGCATAAGGATGATCCTGCACTACAGGAATTTCCTGGTCAATTAATTTATGAATATCACGTAAAAATGCTCTTTCTTCCATATCACAAAATGAAAGTGCTTTTCCTGAAGCGCCTGCTCTCCCGGTACGGCCTATTCGATGTACATATGTTTCAGGAATATTGGGCAATTCAAAATTGATTACATGGCTTAAATCATCCACATCAATGCCCCTTGCAGCAATATCTGTAGCAACCAAAACTCTTATTTTTCCATTCTTAAAATTGGTTAAAGCTCTTTGCCGGGCAAACTGGGTTTTGTTTCCGTGTATTGCATCGGCGCTTATTTTAGCCCGGTACAACTCTTTGGCAATTTTATCAGCCCCGTGTTTTGTCCTGGTAAAAACAAGTGCATTTTGAATGACATTATCTTTCAAAAGATGAATAAGCAATTGTCGCTTGTCACTTTTTTCAACAAGATAAATGAATTGATCCACCTTTTCGGCTGTAGATGAAACCGGGGTTACTTCCACGCGAACCGGATTTGTCAATATAGAATTTGAAAGCCTCGATATTTCAGGAGGCATTGTTGCGGAGAAAAACAACGTTTGTCTTTTTACAGGAAGTTTTGCAATAATCTTTTTCACGTCATTGATAAATCCCATATCCAACATCCTGTCTGCTTCATCCAATACAAACATTTTGATGTGTTGCAGGTGTATAAACCTTTGTGACATTAGATCAAGCAGCCTACCCGGTGTAGCAATTAAAATATCTGTGCCTCTGCGCAGTTGGTTGGTTTGATTAAACTGTGAAACACCGCCAAAAATAACCATGTGCCTAATGCCTGTATGTTTGCCATACGATGCAAAACTTTCATTAATCTGTATGGCTAGCTCACGTGTGGGGGTGAGGATGAGGGCCTTGATCTGGTTATCCGGGGCCTGGTTATTTTTTTGCAAAAATAAATTCTGAAGGATGGGTATAGCAAATGCTGCTGTTTTCCCTGTTCCGGTTTGTGCGCAACCCAGTAAGTCTTTTCCTTTTAGTACATCTGGTATAGCCTGTTCCTGTATAGGTGTAGGGATGGTATAGCCCTCTACCTCGAGCGCCTTTAATATAGGCGCAATTAAATCCAATTCTTTGAAATTCAAAATATAATATTTTAGTTTAAATGTTAACTTCCCTTGATCAAAATGATTGTTGACAGTTGTTTCAGAAATATGCTCAAAACCTATGACTTGATGAGCTTATTCCTTCGGAAAGATTATCCAGTCTGCTAAGTAGGAGTATATAGTAAGGTGCAAATATACATCTTATTGGGGTATAAACGCGGTTTTAGGGAAGTTGTTGTGCTATGAACTCGAGGGGTTAACAGATCAATTCTAAGTAGCGGGTAGCCAATTCCGGTTTAGTAAAATCTGCCTGGGTGAGTTTAAAAGAAGAAAATCCGAATTCCGGCATGCCAGGATATTTGAAAACCCTCATACTTTCATTTGGAAACTACATTCTCTCCGGCACATCAATTCCTAATAACTGCAAGGCACCTTTAATAATTGTTGCTGTCATCACGGCTATATGTAAACGAAGATTTTTCTTTTCTTCATTTTCTGCATTGGCAACAGAATGCTCAGTGTAAAATGAATTAAATAGTTTGGCCAGGTGAAAAACATAATTGGCAATTACAGACGGATTCAATTCGTCTGCCGCCTGTGAAACAGCACCGTCATATTTTTCAAGATAAATGATAAGTTGCCTCTCGAGAGGGAGCAATGTTTCCGATTGTCTTTCATTGACCGTCGGCTCCCGATAGCTATCGGGATGACCATTGACTGCATGCCCTCCAACCTTTCTTAGTATAGATTGTATCCTTGCATAAGTGTATTGAACAAAAGGGCCTGTGAACCCGTGAAAGTCTATACTTTCTTCGGGATTGAAGATCATTCTTTTTTTTGGATCTACACGCAGTAAATAAAATTTCATTGCGCCTAAGCCCAACACTTCGTATAATTGTTTCAGCTCATCTTCGGTAAAATCTTTTACTTTTCCGAGTTCTTCTGTATGACGTTTCGAGGTCTCCACCATTTCTTCAACGAGGTCATCAGCATCCACAACAGTACCTTCACGACTTTTCATCTTACCAGACGTAAGCTCCACCATTCCATAACTGAGATGAACAATATTATCTGCAAAAGGCATCCCCAGCTTGCGGGCAATTTCCTTTAGCACTTTCATGTGATAAATTTGTTCATCACCAATTACATAAATACTTTCATCAAGGTGATATTGCTCAAATTTTTGTTTTACCAAACCAATATCCTGGGTTATATAAACAGAAGTGCCATCACCCCTTAATAATAGCTTTTCATCAAGCCTCGCATCTGTTAAATCGATCCAAACACTGCCATCTTCTTTTTTATAAAAAGAACCATCTTCCAATCCTCTTTTTACAAATTCTTTTCCTAAAATGTACGTGTTACTTTCATAAAATGTCTGGTCAAAATCTGCACCTATTCTTTTATAAGTTTCATCAAAGCCTTTATATACCCAGCCATTCATTTTGTTCCACAGTTCTACTACTTCCGGCCTACCTTCTTCCCAATCCAATAACATTCGCTGGGTTTTTTTCATAATGGGGGCTTCCCTTTCCGCTTCCTTTTCAGTCTTGCCTTCATCTGTTAATTCCTTAATTTCTCTTTTGTACTCATCATTAAATTTTACATAATAGTCGCCCACAAAATGATCGCCTTTTGCATGCGTTGATTCAGGAGTTGCTCCATTAGCAAATTCCTGCCATGCAATCATGCTCTTGCAAATATGAATGCCACGATCATTCACAATACTTGATTTGTATACCTGATCGCCATTGGCCTTTAAAATTTCAGCAACACTCCATCCTAAAAAGATATTTCTTAAATGCCCCAGATGCAGGGGTTTGTTAGTATTGGGGGATGAATATTCAACCATCACCTTTTTATGGTTCGATGGTCGCTTGCCATAAGATATATTATTATAGTTTTCTGAAAGAAACGTATACAAAGCATCATCCGTAATTGCCAGGTTCAAAAAACCTTTTATTACATTAAAGCTTTTAATAAAACCAGGGTTGTTTTTTGTCAGACTATTGCCGAGCGTTTCACCAAGCGTTTCCGGGGAAACTCTTAAATTTTTTACTAAGGCAAAAAGCACAACCGTATAGTCACCTTCGAATTCGGGTTTGGTTTCATTAATTTGAAAATCTTTCTCGGTAAATACCTGCCTGTATACTTCCTCAAGGCTTTTAACCACGGCAGATTGAATAAAATTTGTAAACGGCATGAGCATAAAATGATTTGCAAAATTAACTTTAGTTGTTCAGAAAAATTTCTTTTAAAACAATTCAGGAAAAACGGTATTAGTGGTAGCATTTATTTATATGCGGCGCAAGAGTTGCTGAGAGTTTTTATATGTTTATAAAAAACTGCTGTGATGAAAAAAATTATTTTTATTGTCTTTACTGTAACTCTGTCGCAACAATTGCCTGCACAAAATAATTCACAACCATGTTCCCAGCCTGAAGCCTCTCAATTTGATTTTTGGGTTGGTGATTGGGAACTTACGTGGAACGATACAAGCCATGGTACCAATAAGGTCGCAAAAATTATGGGCGGCTGTACTGTTAATGAAAATTTTTACGATCCTGTTATGAAATATTCCGGCAGCAGTTGGAGTGTTTACGATCCTCAAAAGAAAATGTGGCAACAAACATGGGTTGATAACCAGGGGGGATATATTGCTTTAACCGGTAAATTTGAAAATGATGGAATGACTTTAGAGACTGGCCCCAAAAAAATGCCCAACGGTGCTGAAGTGGTTTACAGGATGGTATTTTACAATATCAGTCCCCAAACTTTTGACTGGCGATGGCAATCTTCCAAAGACAATGGCTCGACCTGGAAAACGGAATGGCTCATACATTATAAAAGAAAAAGCAATTAATAATTCCGGCTCAATGGCTAATTGATATTTTGAGGCGCTGAAATTATCTTAATTTCGGGGATCATTTCTTAAAAAAGCTATCTGAATAAATTTTTTTACTTGTCAAATTTTCTGTAGAAAAAAATTAACTCAATCATTCAACCTGATTTATTTATTTTTTATTTTAAAATGTTCAGTTAACGCAGAGTTGTTATTTTAGCATGAAATATTTCTATGCGATTATTATTCCTATTTGTATCTGCAATTTTATTTATGTCATGTAAAAATTCTGCTGTTCAAAAATTTGATATAGAAGGCCATCGGGGCTGCCGGGGTTTAATGCCCGAAAATACTATACCGGCAATGCTTAAAGCAATAGACCTCGATGTAAATACCCTGGAGATGGATGTGGTAATAACTGCCGACAAAAAAGTTGTGGTAAGTCATGAACCTTTTTTCAGCCATGAGATAACCACACTTCCCGGCGGCGATGCAATTAGTGCAAATGATGAATGGAAGTATAATATTTATCAAATGACTTACGATTCTGTGAAGTTGTTTGATGTGGGCATTAAACCGCATCCACGTTTTCCTTCCCAGCAAAAGATGAAAGTGGTAAAGCCGTTGTTAGCAGACCTTATTGATTCCGTTGAAGCTTATCTTATAAAAACCAATCATTCAAAAGTGTTGTACAATATAGAAATTAAATCGCTGGATTCATCCGATAACGTGTATCATCCTGCACCGGAAGAGTATGCTGATTTATTAATGAAGGTGCTCAATGATAAAAAAATTGCCGGAAGGGTTATTATACAATCTTTCGATCCCCGGGCATTAAAAGTGATGAGCGAAAAATATCCTGAAATGAAATTGTCATTCCTGATTGACGTAGGCACACCAATTCCGTTACATGATTTCAAAAAAACTTTCGGGTTTAAACCCGCCATCATGAGCCCCGATTATTCGCTGCTTGCAAAAGAAATTGTTGATTCGCTTCACGGGCAAAATATAAAAGTAATTCCCTGGACGGTAGACGATGTTTCTGATGCTAAGAAATTATATCAAATGGGTGTTGATGGAATTATAACGGATTACCCTGACAGAATAAATAACGATACCATTAAGCAGCCATAACCCTGCCGCATACACGTAACTGGAATCAACGTTTCATTTAAAAATAAGATATAAAAAAAGTTACCTACCAATAGAGGCAAACATTTCAAAGCTTTACCAATAAAATTTAATTTAGACACGATAATTTTCTATGTTCAAAGTGTTGACAGGTTAAAACCTTTTTATATCGACATTTCAAAACTGGAAGTCATTGAAGAATATAATTCACAATGGATACTTTTAGGTGCAGGCAACAGTAAAATCGGACTTCATAAAATCGGCGACCAATATTTAGACAAGATCAAGGATGGATATAAGTTTTGACAATAATACCAAAATTGTTTTTGAAATCGGGGAAGATATTAATAAAGTCAGAGAAGAGTTACTTAACCAAAATGTCTTTATGAAAGAAATAAAAACATTCGACAATTATGATTATTGGCTTTGTGATGGTCAAGATCCTGAAGGAAATATTTTTCAATTAAAGCAAAGAAAATAAATATTATGAACAAAATCACCCGTTCTAAAATCACTACATTTAAAAATGAATATAACAGAGATTAGTAGGACTATTCTTTTTGTTTTCATTACATTGATCCTGTATAAAATTCCGATATGTATAGATTCTGCCTCTTTATTATTTTCCTTTCCCTGCTTACCGTAAATAGCGTTCCGGCACAAAATATCACCGTAAGCTATAAAGAAAGCACGGAAGACTTTCCTAATCCCGAACGGGGATTTTATGTTCCCGCGATACCTATGCAGGAAATTTTGCTCCACTGGACCCGGCTATTTTGAAAAATTACAGAACACATACACAAACACACGGTAGCGCGCTGTCGTAAAATAAGTTTGCTGAAATTTACAACGCCACAACCGCAGAAAACTCGCCATCCTTGATAGGAGCAACCTCATTAAACCAATCAATTGAAGTACCACTAAAGGTTCCTTTTACAATTCTTGTGGTGGGATCATAAGCGGTAATAATAATGATCACGGTTGCGCCCGAAGATGCGGGAATTAGTCCTCCTCCTGCACAATTCACACATGCATCACTGAAAGTTTTAAATACTATTCCATTGGGTGGTGTATCGGTTGAAAAAGCACCCGTGGTAATTACCCCTGTTGGCAATGCAAGGTTAATCATGAAAGATGAGTCTCCGGGGACCTGCGGGTCTTTCGTAGCTAATACCAATATTTTAGCTAAGCCAAGCGTAAGAATATAATTTACTTCAAACAGGCCTTTGTAGGTCTTGCCTCTTTTGGTGTCAGTAAACTTCCAGTTATACGGGGGTAAAGTATCAGTTGCATCATTTTGATGTAAAATTGAGCTGTCCCGCACATTTACTGTTAAGGAACAAATACTGGTATCGAACCTGATCGTAAAATCTGTGGGCACAGCAGCAAGTGGGATGCCGTTAGGTTTTAGTTTTATAATGTTAGTTCCTGTGTCATTAAAAATGCCGGAGTCAATGAATTGAAGCCCGTTTTGTGTATCCGTATACACCTTATAACTGCCTGTTTTAAGCACATTTACCTGAACTTCCATGTACATGGTATCGGCACCGGGTGTAAGTCCGTTATATAACGTGCCATGCACAGTATTGGGAAAGCAGCTACCAAATGAGTCCTTCAAAGTGCCGGATGCAATATGATTTTCAAAGCTTAATTCTTTACCGCAGCCATAAGCAAGTATTAAAATGATAAACGAAAGCATTTGTGTTGTATTCCGAACTGCTTCCATATTGCATTTTTTGACCTTTGAAGTGAGCGAAGTAGCATCTTAAAGATAAGCAAATTGAATTGCTGTAGAAAAAATCTGGCCTAAGCAGGGGCAATTGAAAAGATGACTCAGTCATCTCCACTTTTTAAAAATTAAGATTAGCCTTTAGAAGCCTTTCTGAAAGCTGCTGCGGAATTTGCTCTAACATATAAAACAGGACGTATTGTGAAAAAAATACGCTGGTAGCATGAGACGAATCCAAAACAGGAACCCGTTAAAAAAGTACAGGGCTGTTTTTCGGACTATCGGTGAAATAAGATTGATAAATGGATCGTGATTGAAAGCGGACCGCAGATATCCATTGGTTTAGGTGATTTAGATAGCATCCCGGCCGGGGAAGTTTACCTGCCGAGTTTTGCCTCGAATGCTTTCACAATGTTGTAAAATGTCTGCACTTCCTGATCGGTAAAGCCCGTACCAATTGTCGCCATTGCACATTCTCTATGGCCACCTGAGGGTGCACCTTCCGCCCAACCAATAAGTACCGGCTTTCCCGAAAATCCATACATTGTCGCTGAGCCTTTTGAATCTGTAACTACTGCGTTGTCATAGCGTTTCACATCATTTGATGTTGATGAAAGCATAAACAAACCTGTAGTGATGGAAGGAGATGTTCCCCAGGCATAGAACCCATACCAATTTGTTGCATCGGAACTGTGGTAAATGGAGAACTCATTATAGGGGGCGACATAATCTATACATCCCATATCATATCCGCTTTGAGTATTCTGAGTCATTGAGTAGTAAGAAATGGAATTGTCATTATAAGTTGAACAAGTTGTCCGAAAAATGAGTATCTGCGTAATCTGAATTTGTGGGAAACAAGACACCCGAGGAGCCATATACGGGCGTACCATGGATGGTTAATCTATAGGCCGCGTCAATATTTCTTGGATCTTTTAAATTCCACTTTATGGTTTCTCCTGTACCGCCAACTATGGGATATATTGCCATAAATTTCGCCCATAAATTTGAATCTTTTAGTTGTATGGTAAAATTATTTATGGCCATCTTTTGTATTTCATCTGTAATTCCTGAGCTGTCAATAAATTTTTTTGCATCTGCATCATAAATAAAAGAATTATCTCCATCCGGTATTAAGAATGGCTTTTGACAGGAAAAAAAAGTACATGCAAAAAATAGAAAAAGAAGGTTTAAAAAAGATTTCATACGGTCGGTTTTAAGCTTTGGCAAAGATTGTGAAATAGCTTGCAGTTGAGAATAAATCGAATTTTTCTTTTTTAATCTTTCTATTTCTGCAAAGAATCTAAGTTAACGTCAAGCAAGTGCAATTTATTATTTCACGGTAAATCAACAGGAAGGAAATGTCGTTGAGATAAGCAAATGGGGAGAAATTACCGGAAGGTGCTAATCACTATGTTCAACAAAAGGTCCCATGCAACTCTTCTACAATATAATAAAAATTTTTAGAATATAAAAATAGTGTTCATAAAATATCCGGTGGACAGGAAACAAGGTGCTGGAATTGCTCCGCAGCGAAAAATACCAACAACCCTTAAATGCAAACAACGTCCCCTGGTAGGAGACGTTGTTGAGAAAAAGATGCAATTTTTTTCGCGTGATCAATGAGTACCGGTAGAATCGGATGCAGGGGCTTTTTCGATCAACTCCAGGAACTGGTCAAGTTTCGGGGTGATGATGATCTGTGTACGCCTGTTCCTTGCTTTGCCATCAGGAGTATCGTTGGTCGCAACGGGGTTGTATTCTCCACGTCCGCCGGCTGTAAGGCGTTTCGGATCTACACCAAAATTATTTTGCAGCGCCTGTACCACCGACGATGCTCTTAATGTACTCAGATCCCAGTTATTGCGAATGTTAGGTTTTGAGATCGGTACATTATCTGTATTACCTTCTATCAATACCTCGTAATCTTTATAATCTGTAATAATTTTTGCAATTTTTGACAAGGTAGCTCCTGCCTGGTCTGAAATTTCATAGCTACCGGATTTGTAGAGCATATTGTCTGAGAGGGAAATATACACAACACCTTTCAACACTTGCACATCCACGTCTTTCATTTCTTCCCTGCTCAACGACCTTGTAAGATTATTGGTAAGCAGCATGTTCAGTGAATCGCTTTTGTTTTTGGAAGCGATGAGTTGCTGTATATATTTATTGGAAGCATTGATCTCATCTACCAGCTTGGAAACATTTACATTACCCTGCCCCGCAGAAGTGAGGCATTTGTCTAATGCCGACTGCAATGAAGTGACATGCTCCCTTTCGGCATTAATTTGTTGCTGCAATCCTGAAATTTGAACATTGGCTCTGTCTAAATTACTTTTGCATTGTTCACCTTCCCGGGTAAGCTCGCTGTTCCTGTCTTGTAAGCTGTTATAGCTGGCCTGTAGCGAGTTAAACTTCTTTGTACTTACGCAACTTGTGATCGTTACCATCGCTGCTGCAACGGTAATTAAACTAAAATTGATTTTCACGTTTATGAATTTTGAGTTAAAAAATAATAATGTCTTCAACAAAATTTTCGCCAAGGTATTAATTTTAGAGCAAATGATTTCAACGATAACTCAAATCGAGAATATGAGCCGTCATAAAGCGACTATATAGCATGGATTAAGCACTGCCTAATAAGAATAATAGGCTTCATTACGATCCCTGATCTTTTCCTCCTGGGATGTCTATCGTCAAGTTTTGTCAATGCAGCTTCATTGAAATCAGACCGGGATTATATTCTTGAAAAGTATCTCCTTTATCGATATCAAAGAAAATTAAATTGTTACTTTTGCGCCTTTAAAAAAAGGGAGCAGAATGATAAGCGTAAATAATGTAACACTTGCCTATGGTAAAAGGGTTTTGTTTGATGAAGTAAATCTCAATTTCACAAAGGGGAATTGCTATGGCATTATCGGGGCCAACGGCGCTGGAAAATCTACGCTATTAAAAATAATAAGCGGTGAAATAGAACCGAATAAAGGCTCGGTAACTATAACGCCCGGCGAACGTATGGCGGTGCTAAGGCAGGACCAGTTCGAATTTGATGAAGTAACAGTATTGAATACTGTAATGATGGGCCATAAAAGAATGTGGAATGTGATGCTGGAAAAAGATGCCATTTACCTCAAAGAAGATTTCAGCGAAGCAGATGGCATGAAGGCCGGGCATCTTGAAGCTGAATTTGGTGAGATGGGGGGCTATACTGCCGAAAGTGATGCTGCTACGTTATTAAACCAGTTAGGTGTTCAGGAAGAATTGCACCAAATACTCATGCAGGATATTGCGGCTAATATTAAAGTAAGGGTTTTGCTGGCGCAGGCGCTTTTCGGAAATCCTGATATTTTATTATTAGATGAGCCTACCAATAATCTCGATGTTGAAACTATTTCATGGTTGGAAAATTTTTTGGCAGATTATGAAAATATTGTTTTGGTTGTAAGTCATGATCGTCACTTTTTAGATGCCGTATGTACACATGTTGCAGATGTAGATAAACAAAAAATAAAAATTTACACCGGTAACTACACTTTCTGGTACGAGAGCAGCCAGCTGGCAGCGAGGCAGGCTACGGATAAGAACAAAAAGATGGAAGAGAAGAAAAAAGACCTGCTTGAATTTATAGCCCGGTTCAGCGCAAATGCATCAAAGAGCAGGCAGGCGACTTCGCGTAAAAAGGCTTTGGATAAATTAGTTTTCGAGGATATTACTCCAAGTAACAGAAAATATCCGGGTATTATTTTTAAACCCGAAAGAGATCCGGGAAATCAAATATTAAATGTTCAGAAATTAAGTAAAAGCATTGATAGAAGACCACTTTTCAGCAATGTAAACTTTGATGTTGTAAAAGGACAGAAGATTGCATTTTTAAGTAAAGATCCTGTTGCGCTTACATCGTTTTTCGAAATTATTAATAACCGGATGAAACCTGATAGTGGAAGATTCGAATGGGGAACTACCATTACCACAGCTTATCTTCCCAATGACAACACAGAATTCTTTACAGGAAATCTCACATTGCTTGATTGGTTAAGGCAATATGTTCCCGATCATTATACCGATGTTGATGAAGACTTTTTGAGAGGCTTTCTTGGCAAAATGCTTTTCAGCGGAGATGAAATAAAAAAGAAAACAAATGTGCTTAGTGGCGGAGAGAAGGTGAGGTGCATGATAAGCAGGATGATGTTACAAAATCCGAATGTGGTTATTCTTGATGAACCTACCAATCACCTTGATTTGGAAAGTATAACGGCCTTTAATGATGGAATGATAACCTTTCCGGGAATTGTTTTATTGACAACCCACGATCACCAGTTTATGGAAACGGTTGCGAATAGAATTATAGAATTAACACCGAATGGAATTATTGACAGGCTTTGTACTTATGATGAATACCTCGAAGATGAGCGTGTAAAAAATCTGCATGTTGAATTATACAATTAGTTGAATAGTGATTAACGATCTGTTGGAAGTACTTGCGACCATTAATTTATTCGTTGCAATCCTGTTTTATTAAGTCTGTCTCTGCTACGTCACACGCTTTTGCAATATTTTCTTTTAACCAATATTGTTTTATTGATTTTTAAAGTGGACAAATCTCTACAGTTGGGGAAAAATTAAAACGTCTTAAAATTTTATTCTTGCATTTGATTCACTATCTGCAATAACTTTCATAAGAAGAGCACCTGCAATCAGGATGGCAAAAGTAGAAATGATGGGAACAGCTTTTTTCTTAAATATTTTCTTTTTCATGTCGTTTTATTTTATACATAGCATAAAAAATGCCGGAAATTTTTTATTTTTTTTTATTAAAATTAATTTTTTTTCACCATTATTTTCTTCTCCCTTTTTTTATCCTGGTTAATTTTTTCAATTTTTTTATTCCGGCCACATTTTTGTGGATTGTTTTAGTAGCATAGTTTAATTGTGTTCTGAAGTAAATTAAAAAAGTTTTTTTTATTACAAGAAAATGATAGTAGTTTTAGAAAATATTTTCTAATTCACTTTTAACTCTTATAATAATCGTCGGCAATCGAATTGTTAGTTTAAAATATAAACTTACACATTCTTCACCTGAAGAAATTTTTCGACGATTGTTGATTTTGGCTACAATATTTCCGTCGTGAAAACGCAAAGCAAGAAAAGCAAGAGTTCTTTTTAAGTCGTTTTATCTTCAAAATTTAAATATACCATTATGGCAAAAAACGCAGTAACCGACATTCATATAATCTGGATGACAAGTGGGCTCAGTTGCGATGGTGATTCAGTTGCAATGACAGGGGCGGTTAATCCCAGCCTGGAAGATATAGCCTTAGGAGCATTGCCAGGAATGCCAAACGTTCACATCCATAGTCCGGTGATTTCCTACGAAAATGGCGATGAGCTAATGCAATGGTGGCATAAGGCGGAAAGGGGAGAACTTGATCCTTTTGTATTAATACTAGAAGGTTCAGTGCCTAATGAAGAAGCCATTAAAGATACTGGCGGGCATTGGGCGGCGATGGGTGTTACAGGTCCATTTGGTCAGCCGATTACAACTAATGAATGGATTGACAGGCTTGCTCCAAAGGCGGCAGGTGTGGTAGCGGTTGGTACTTGCGCAACTTACGGAGGAATACCTGCAATGAAGAATAATCCTACGGGAGCTATGGGTCTTCCTGATTATTTGGGATGGAACTGGAAATCCAAAGCAGGACTCCCTATAGTTTGCATACCCGGATGCCCGGCCCAGCCCGACAATACAACAGAAACACTTCTATATCTTGTTTTTCAATTAGCAGGTAAAGCGCCTATGATTCCGTTAGATGATGCATTACGTCCGCAATGGTTGTTTAATCGCACGGCCCACGAAAGCTGCGACAGGGCAGGCTTTTATGAGCAAGGTGATTTCGCTGAGGAATACGGTTCTCATAAATGCCTGGTGCAAATTGGTTGCCAGGGGCCCATAGTTTATTGTAATGTCCCCAGGCGTGGCTGGCAAAATGGTATCGGAGGCTGTCCTAATATTGGTGGCATTTGTATGGCTTGTACCATGCCTGGTTTTCCTGATAAATTTATGCCGTTTATGGATGAGGCTTTTGGCGGAAAATTCTCTTCGAATGCATCTAAATTTATTACCGGGCCTATATTAAGAGTATTTCGTGGAATGACTACCAGGAAAAAAGATAAGGAGCCTGAGTGGAGAAAACCAGGAAAGAAAATTAAAAGTGGATATGAGCCTGTGTGGTAAAACTGAATTACAAATCTGATTATTCAAAAAAATAAAAAAAAGATTATGCCTGACGTATTAACAAAACCAACAACAGCACAGACTAAACCCAACATTGTTGTAAAAGAAATGTCATGGGATCCTATCACCCGTATTGTGGGAAGCCTCGGCATTCACTGCAAGATAGATTTCACGAACAGGCAGGTGCAGGAGTGTTACAGCACTTCGATGGTCTTTCGCGGATTTGATATTTTTATGAGAGGTATTGATCCACGCGATTCACATTTTATCACAAGCCGTATATGTGGTATTTGTGGAGATAATCACATGACAGTTTCTTGTCTAAATCAAAATATGGCTTATGGAGTGAAGCCTCCACACCTTGGAGATTATGTACTTAATCTTGGTGAGTCTGCTGACTATATGTTTGACCATGCGATTTTTAATGACAACATGTGTAACGTTGATTTCTGCGGGCAGATGGTAAAAGAAACCAACCCCAGTGTATATGACAAAGCAAAACAACGGGAGGCACCCAATGCCAAAATACATGGTTATAGAACTATCGGTGACATAATGGATTCGCTCAATCCATTTACAGGAAAATGCTACATGGAATCATTGCAGGTGTCCCGTTATACAAGAGAAATGTTTTGTCTTATGGAAGGCAGACATACACATCCATCAACATTGGTTCCGGGGGGAGTAAGTACAACGATAACTCACCAAACGCTTACAGATTATTATGTACGGCTGATGAAATATATTGAGTACTGCAAAAAGATAGTGCCCATGCATGATGATTTGTATGATTTCTTCTACGAAGCATTACCGGGTTATGAAAAGGTAGGATACCGTGATACTAATCTCGTGTGCTGGGGTTCGTTTGATGATCCTGAACATTGTGATTATACCTATAAAAATATGACCAACTGGGGACGCAAAAGATTTATTACTCCCGGCGTCGCAATCAATGGCGAATTGGTGACGACCGATCTCGTAGAAATAAATCTTGGTATAAGAATACTGCTGGGTAGTTCTTATTATGATGATTGGCAAAATGAAAAAATGTATGTTCCGAAAGATCCATTGGGAAATCCTGTTGACAGAAATCATCCATGGAATAAAACCACGAAGCCTAAACCTCAAAAAAGAGATTTTGCAGGAAAATATACCTGGGTAACTTCTCCACGCTGGTATGATAAGCGTTCCGGCAAGCATGTATGTTGCGACACAGGCGGCGGTCCTTTTGCAAGACAATGGGTTACTGCTAAAGCAGGCCTGGTAGATATTGGATATATTAAAGCAACAGGTAACTCTCTTGAATTCAATCTTCCAAAAACAGTGGGAATGCCTGAAATGAAACAGGTGTGGAAAGTTCCAAAATGGAGTAATGCAATCGAAAGAGACCGTGCAAGAGCTTATCATCAAACTTATTCAGCCCTGGTTGGATTATACTGTCTTGAAAAAGCGCTTGATGAAGTTCACGCAGGCCGCACAAAAACATGGACGCCATTTAAAGTTCCGGATGAAGCAATAAGTGTTGGTTTCCACGAGGCAGCACGGGGTGTAATATCACACCACATGAAAATCGAAGGAGGGAAAGTGGCCAATTATCAAATGTTTCCACCAACCCCGTGGAATGCAAGCCCGCGTGATAGTTATGGAACACCAGGCCCATATGAAGATTCAGTTCAGAATACTCCAATCTTTGAAGAAAATGGCCCCGATAAATTTAAAGGTATAGATATTATGCGTGCAATACGTAGTTTCGATCCTTGTCTTCCCTGTGGAGTTCACATGTATTTGGGTGGTGGCAAAATGGTAAAATCAACACATACGCCAACAGCGTTGGCATCGTACAATAGTGGTAAAAAATAGGTTTGTTAATTTAAACCTTGCCGGTTGTGAGTAGTAGTTAGGTGTCTTATTACTTGCAACCGGTTATTTATCGCCTCACCACATTGCATTAATTTTGGATTAGTTTTATAAAGAATTGATCGGTTATCATAACGCTTTACTCATGGCATCTTCATCACTTATTTCCAAGCTTCGAAAAATTGCGACACCCGTTCCTGGACTTGAAGAGGAAAAATGTGATTTTTGTGGCAGAATTTTATCACCCGATCATCGGCATCTTGTTGATCTTTCTGCCATGAAATTTATGTGCACTTGTGAGATGTGTATGATAACACAGGCAGAGAGTGGCACCTATCAACCTTTACCACAGCGCTATTTACAGCTCGATGGCTTCAATATGTCAGATCAGTTGTGGTCAGATTTTCTTATCCCGGTAAACATGGCTTTTTTTATAGTAAGTACGGCGCGTAATGGCACAGTTGCTTATTATCCCGCACCAACCGGTGCTACAGAATCAAAATTGAAAATGGAACCGTGGGACAAATTGGTAGAATTGAACCCGTTGTTAGATAACCTGGCTCCCGATCTGGAAGCACTGTTGGTTAACCGGCTTGAAGATAATGGCCAGTATTATATCGTGCCTGTGGATAGTTGTTATAAACTTATTGGAATGATAAGAATTGCGTGGAAGGGAATTTTTGGCGGGAGGGAAGTGAATGATATTATCAACCGGTTTTTTAGTGAACTAAAAGAAAAATCCGTAAAATGCCCAACCTGACGTTTGAAATTATTTCTTCTGAAGTAAAGCCTTATGCGGCTTTACCAACACTTGTTTTCAAATTGCAAATTACAAATGATACAGAAAATGAAGAAGTGTATGCAGCCGCATTGAAATGCCAGGTAATGATTGAGGCAATAAAACGGACCTACAATGAAGAATCAAAAGACAAGCTTCATGAACTTTTTGGAGAGCCTGCACGCTGGGATGAAACGTTGAGAAGTTTTTTCTGGACAATTATTAATGTACCGGTTCCGAGGTTTACGGGCAAAACGGTTGTAGATATTGTAATTCCCTGCAGCGAAGACCAGGCGATGGCAGCAGGCAAATATTTTTATGCGGTTTCTGATGGGCATGTTCCATTGGCTTTCCTTTTTAGCGGCACATTATTTTATAAGGATGTTGAAGGCAATTTGCAAATTACATTGGTGCCGTGGGAGAAAGAAGCGCTTTGTAAGATGCCTGTAAATTTATGGCAGGAAATGATGGACACTTATTTTCCAAATAGTCGGTGGATACGGGTAAGAAAAGATATTTACGACAGGCTCGTAAAATATAAATCTCAAAGTTCATTTCCAACCTTGGAAACCTGTTTGGATTCCCTGCTTGATGAGGCTTTAAAAGATGTTCAGCTTTCAGAAAAAAATATGGTATGACGAATCAGAACGGAAATAAATTAAGCGCACAGTCTATTTTAGAAAACCTGACCCGGACGCTTTTGTACGAAGGTTACTCTTTATACCCGTATCACCGTTCTGCTATTAAAAATCAGAAGCCTGTTCCCTTTGGAGTTGTTTTTCCACAATCATATAATTCGTATAATGAACATTCTCATGCTATGATGCAATCGCAGTGTATCATTACCGGGAACGAGGATTCATTAATAAATATCACCGTACGTTTTCTGCATTTGAAAAAAACGGAACTTTTTGAAAAAAATGAGAACGCTTTTATTCCTGTATATAATTTAAATATAAAAGATAAAATTTACCAGGCTGGCTGGCAAACGGTAGAACGGAAAATAAGTACCGGAGATTTACCAATTTCTTCACTGGTAGAAAATAAAAAAATTATTTCGTTGGAGTTTGATAGAATATATGACAATGAAGCCATTTATGATGATGAGGTAATTGCAGGAAGACAAATTAACAGCATATCTGAGATTACGGGAACTGTAACAGTTGAAGCTTCCAGGGTTGATATACCGAATACTTTTCGTTTAACCGTTACAGTTGCCAACACAACGCCTGTACAAAATGCCGGGGCTATCACACGGGATGAGGCGCTTTGCCAATCATTTCTATCCACACATCTTATCCTGGAAGCCGATGATGCGAAATTTATCTCGCAACAGGATCCGGGTGAAAAATGGAAGACCGCAGTTAACGCATGTGAGAATAAAAATACGTGGCCGATCCTTATTGATGAAGCCGACACTATGTTATTGTCATCGCCCATAATTTTATATGATCATCCTCAAATTAATCCGCAAAGCCAGGGTGATCTTTTTGATAGCACAGAAATTGAAGAGGCATTGTTATTGCACGTATCAGTATTATCGGATGATGAGAAGAAAAGAATTGGTAATAGTGATGAAAAATTACAACACATGCTTAATAAAGTGAGTCAGGTTACCCCGGAAGAATTGATTAACTTTCATGGAGTGATGAAGCATAATGAACACGATCAGATTATCAACAAAAAAAATTCTGAATTATGAGGTCACCGGGATCAATGGGTGATACACCACCGGGCGAATTAGTTAAAATGGTTGACGGAATTTTATACAGCAAGGGCGACAAAGTGCGGCTGACGCTGGGTAAACGCAGATCAGATGCATCGGACATGCTTATAGACGGGAGAATAGCGACGATTGAAATTATTTATACAGACTATGAAGCCAACGTTCACTTCGCAGTTACCATGGACGATGACCCCGGACAGGATATGCTGAGAGAACTGGGCATGTATCGTTTTTTTAGTCCTGAAGAAATAGAGCATGTAAAATAAATTGAACTATGAAACTTAGCTCAAAATTAGTTTCCTCTCCTTTGTCCAACGGACTCCTTTGGAGAAGAGGGGTTGGGCTGAGGTAAAAATCAAAATTTATGGAGAAAAATTCACCAATAGCGGCCGTCGAACATCCCAAACCATCCGCCAAAAAAAGAGTGATGATTGCGGGCGTGGGCAATATGTTTATGAAAGATGATGGTTTTGGTGGTGCAGTAATAAAAAACATTTTGCATAAACAATTTCCTGAAGGCGTAGAAGTAAAAGATTTTGGAATGGGTGGATTAAAATTGGCGTATGATCTTATGAAAGGTTATGATGGCCTCATTCTTTTGGATGCGTCTCCGAGAGGAGAACCCCCGGGAACATTATATGTTATAGAGCCTGACGAAAGTGATTTTGATGCTGATCTGGAGAAGGGCGGCCCCATAGATCCACATGGCGCAGACCCTGTGACAATTTTAAGATTTGTAAAATCTGTCGGTGCATGGCCGGGCAAGGTAACTATTGTTGCATGTGAACCTGAAACTGTTGATAATTTTGAAATCGGCCTGAGTGATTCAGTAAATGCATCTATTGATAAAGCTGGAGAAATGGTGGAAGATATTATTAAAGAAATTTACGCATCTTAAAAAAAGAGATTATGAATATATTTTCACAGGAAGATTTTAACGGCGTTCAGGAAGTCATTAAGAAAGTAAATGGACAAACGGATCATAGTCCGAAAAAAGAACCTGTTCTGGATGAGGTTGCAGAATTGAATCAGCAAAGCGAGCATATACAGGAACTGATTGAAAAAATAGAAACCTTACCTGATGCAAGTGCAAGGAAATTGATGCAGGAATGTATCCAGGAAATTTTAAGATTCTATGGCAATGGGTTGGAAAGGATATTGAAAATTATATCAAATGGAAACTCATCTGCATCCAAAGACATTTATAATAATTTAATTGAAGATAGTTTTGTAAACGGCCTTTTATTAATTCATGATCTTCATCCGCTTGATTTAAAAACCCGCTTGTATAATGCCCTGGAAAAAGTAAAACCTTACATGGACAGCCATGGTGGAAGCGTAGAAATTGTAAGCCTGGAAAATGGGATTGCAAGATTAAAATTAGCTGGCAGTTGTAACGGTTGTGCTTCTTCGTCAAGCACATTAGAGTTGGGTATTAAGCAGGCAATCGAAGAAAATTGTCCTGATCTTTTAGGGTTGGAAGTTGACGGAGTGACAGAGGCGCCCAACAGGAAAACTTCTCAACTGGATGAGTTTGGATGGAAAGTTATAAAGGGTGTTGATGTGTTACCAAACGGTGCAATGAAGGCAATTGACATTCCTGGATTATCACTCATAGTTTGCAGGATAAATAATACACTCTATGCATATCGCAATCTTTGCCCTGCTTGCGACAGATCATTTAGTAATGGGAAACTTGAGGAGAAATTTCTTAGCTGTCAGCTTGGTCATAAATATGATGCACAGCTTGCAGGAGTTTGTACCGATGATCCTGATTTGCATCTCGATCCCTTTCCTTTATTGGAGCAGGGAGGTATTGTTAAGGTTGCATTAGGATAGTTTGCTCAATGATCAATAGTCATCCAATCATCTTTTGACTTATATAAAATATTTAATTTAATAGTTTCAGGAAGCAATGCACGAAATATCTATTTGTCAAAGTATCTTAAAAACAATAGAAGATGAAATGGACCATAACGATCTGCCGAATGTGCGTGAGATACATGTTAAGGTAGGCATACTTTCCAATGTTGATGCAGAATTATTAAAACACGTATTTAAGTTTGTTAAGCAGGATGGTTTATTTCATAATGCGGAATTATATATTGATGTTGTTGATATATTGGCTCAGTGCGATAAGTGCGAAAAAAGTTTCAAAGTGGAAAAATATAAGTTTGTGTGTCCCGATGTGCGAAGAGCCTGTCACAAACATTATTGAAGGAAAAGAATTACTTATTCATAAAATAATTTTAGAAGAAGCTCATGAAGAAATTAACCAATAAAGCCGTTGGAACAATAACCGTTCAGGATGTTTCATTAAGCCTGCTGAAAGCGAATGATTATATCGCAGAAATGATAAGAGATGAAATGAAGGAAAGAAATATTTTGTTGCTAAATCTGGTATCATCACCGGGAAGTGGCAAAACATCATTGCTTGAGGAAACGATCAAACGACTGAAAGATCAATTGAATATTGCAGTGCTCGAAGGTGATCTTGAAACCGAGCGTGATGCTGACCGGATACGCAAACACGGCATTCAGGCGTTGCAGATCGTTACCCATGGTACCTGCCACCTCGAAGCACAGATGATACAGCAGGCGATGCCAAATATAAATTTCGAAAATATTGATGTTCTGTTTATAGAAAATGTCGGGAATCTTGTTTGCCCCGCTTCATATGATTTAGGAGAAGATATTCGTGTAACACTGGTTTCATGTACCGAAGGAGACGATAAACCCAAAAAATATCCAAGCATGTTTCTAACAACTGACATCATGGTTGTAACCAAAAAAGATTTATTGCCTTACGTTCCATTTTCAGTTGATGCGGTAATTAAAGATGCCAAAGAAGTTAATGCCGGCATCGAGACTTTTTTAGTATCAAGCTTGAAAGGTGATGGTATGGATGAATGGTGCGCCTGGCTTCTTGAAAAGGTAAAAAATAAAAAAGAAGTGAATATTGCTGCGCATGTTTCGTAGTTTCTTTGAATTGTAATTTCCAGACCCTTTACAATACCTAACAATTGTAATTCTTCATTTGTTTGACATTTCACTTACATATTAAAGGGCGTGTACAGGGTGTCGGATTTCGTCCTTATGTTTATAAACTTGCTCACGAAAAGAAATTCCCCGGTTATATAAATAATGATGCAGATGGTGTTCATGTAATATTTAATCACTCATCTAGAGAAGAAGCAGATGCTTTTGCTGAGGAAATAATTAAAAAGGCTCCATCAAAAGCAATTATTCAAAACTGGTATGTAAAGGAAATTTCAGAGCAATATTTTAATGATTTTTCCATTCGTATTCATGAGACCGATATTCAACCCGATCTTTTAATTTCTCCTGACTTTGCGATGTGTTCGCAATGTGGAAAAGAATTTCATGATCCCGGTAACCGGAGATATAAGTATCCATTTATTACCTGTACATTATGTGGCCCGCGTTACTCGATAATGAAGCAGCTTCCATATGAGAGGCATCTGACTTCAATGAAAAATTTTATTCAATGCGTTGAATGTAGGAAACGAATATGATGACATAAATGACAGAAGATATTTTTCCCAAACGAATTCGTGCTCTATCTGCGGTATCAAATTATCGTGGCATGAAAGAGATAGTATTGAAATTTTATATGACCAGGATAAAATTTTTTTTGAGTTAAAAGAAAAATTAGACGATGGCAAAATCGTCGCTGTAAAGGGCATTGGTGGTTTCTTGTTAATATGTGATGCGAAAAATAAACATGCTATTCAAACTTTGCGTAAACGAAAACATCGCCCCAAAAAACCATTTGCCGTTTTATTTCCCAATGCGGAAATGGTAAAAGAATATGCTTATGCAAATCAAATATCGATTGATGCTTTAACTAATGAAGTATCGCCAATTGTCTTGTTGCATGCAAGAGAAAACTGCTTTAAAGAATTACATATGCCGGGCATTGCACCCGGCTTATCATCTATTGGCGTAATGCTGCCTTATGCACCCTTAATGGAATGGATTGTGTCTGCAAATAAAAGACCTTTAATTGCCACAAGTGGAAATCTTAGCGGTTCGTCAATTGTTTTTCAGTCTGAAAATAAAAAAGAATTGTTTCAATACGCAGACTTCATTCTGGATCACAACCGCGATATTATTATTCCCCAGGATGACAGCGTAGTAAGATTTGGAGAAAGAAGGAAACAGCAAATTATTATCCGGCGGTCAAGAGGGATGGCTCCGGCGATTATTTGTTCCTCATTAATAAATACTAAAACAATTTTTGCCGCAGGCGCCATGTTGAAAAGCGCTTTTGCCTTTCAGTATAATAATCAAATTTACTTGTCTCAATATTTAGGTGATCTTGAAAGTTATGATGCGTTGCAAAATTATAAGCATACATTCAATCACTTCAGGCAACTACTAAAAACAGATCCTGAGATAATTCTTTCCGATCTTCATCCTGATTATCCCTCAACTCAATTGGCAAACGAATATTCAAATCAATTTAATGCGCCGTTAAAAAAAATACAACATCATGAAGCGCATTTTGCCGCCGTTCTCGGGGAACATGATTTACTTGATAGCGAAGAAAAGATATTGGGTGTTATATGGGATGGAACAGGCCTGGGAAGCGATGGAAATATTTGGGGTGGGGAATTTTTCGCTTATCAAAATGGAAAAATGGAAAGAGTTCATTACCTCGAGCCTTTTGTAAACATTGCTGGCGATAGGATGGCCAGGGAGCCGCGGCTTTCTGCATTCGCAATATCTGCTAATATGAAAGATGCATCGTTAATTCTTGAAGAAAAATTTTCAAAACAGGAGTGGCAATATTATCAAAAAGCGATTTCAAAAGAAGCGGTTATGAATACAAGTGCCGGCAGATATTTTGATGGCGTTGCTTCTTTGCTCAACCTGGTAAACATAAATACATACGAAGGAGAAGCAGCACTTATGCTGGAACAATGTGCTTATAATTATTTAAACAAAAATAATTATAAAATCACCTATCATTATTTCCATGAAGAAATAGACGGACCATTAATACCAATGAAGCAGGTTGTTTTCGGCATAATAAATGATATGAGATTAGGTAAAGATAAAGAAGAAATAGCCGCCGCTTTTCACGCAAGCCTTGTTGTCATTATAGAACAAGTTGGAAACAAACTTGGGGTAAAAAAAATCGTATGTAGTGGTGGTGTTTTTCAAAACCCGGTATTGATAGATTTGGTATCTTTACAATTAGAAAAAGTTTTCAAATTTTTCTTTCACCGTCAAATGTCGTCCAATGATGAATGTATTGCTTTTGGGCAGTTAATGCATTTTCAAAACATAAAAACTTAGCAACATGTGTTTGGCAATTCCTGGAAAAATTGAGTCAATAGAATCAGAGGCTGATGGCTCATTGCGGATGGCAAAAGCTTCATTCGGCGGCATCATTAAGGATATAAGCCTGGAGATGATGCCGGAAGCGCAGGTAAATGATTATGTGCTGGTGCATGTGGGAGTTGCTATAAGTAAAGTAAATGAGAACGAAGCTAAAAGGGTTTATCAGTACCTGAAGGAAACGGGAGAACTGATGGATTTGACTGATCAATAAATAATTCTAACCGGTATGAAATATCTGTCTGAATATCGTTCGCCTGAAATAGTAGATGCATTGCTGAATGAAATAAAGCAAACGGTTACCGGACAATGGAATATTATGGAAGTATGTGGCGGCCAAACGCATTCGCTCGTAAAAAATGGTATCCTCAACATGTTGCCGGAGAATATTCAAATGATTCATGGCCCTGGATGCCCCGTATGTGTAACTCCTGTAAGTTTAATTGATAAAGCCATTCATCTTGCATTGGAGCATGATGTGATTCTTTGTTCGTATGGTGATATGATTCGCGTGCCAGGCTCTGAAATGAGCTTGCTCGAAGCAAAAGCAAGAGGAGCTGATGTGCGTATTTTATATTCTCCCCTTGAAGCTGTAAAAATTGCAAAGGAGAATCCTGGCAGAGAAGTTGTTTTTTTCGCAGTCGGTTTTGAAACTACGGCTCCGGCAAATGCATTATCAGTAATTCACGCGAAGAGAGAACAAATAAAAAATTATTCAATTCTTGCATCTCATGTATTGGTGCCTCCGGCAATTGAAGAAATAATGAATGACGAGCTCAGTAATGTGAATGGTTTTTTAGGCGCCGGCCACGTATGTGCGATTATGGGAATTTATGAATACTATCCACTTGTGGAAAAATATAAAGTGCCGATAGTTGTAACGGGATTTGAACCAGTAGACTTGCTTGAGGGCATTTTAATGACCGTAAAACAATTGGAAGCTGGTGAGGCAAAAGTTGAAAATCAATATGCCAGAATTGTGAAAGATGAAGGAAATGTAAAAGCGCAGGAAATAATTTATGAGGTGTTTGAAGTTACAGATCGGTTATGGCGGGGTATGGAAATTATTCCGATGAGTGGTTATAAAGTAAAAGAAGCTTATCGTGACTTTGATGCTGAAAGAAAATTCAACATCCATATAGAAGAAGCACCTGAAAATCCTGAATGCATTGCGGGCGATATTATGAAGGGAATTAAAAAGCCTTTTGAATGTAAACAGTTTGGAAAAAAATGCAAACCCGTTACTCCGCTGGGAGCGCCAATGGTTTCTAACGAAGGCGCATGCGCTGCATACTATCATTATTCCGGAATGGCTGAACAAGTGGAAGCTTAATGAAAATATTATTCATCACTACATCATTCAATGGTTTGAGTCAGCGTGCATGGGTTGAATTGGACCGTCTTAACCACCAGGTAAAAGTGCATGTAGTATCTACAAAAGAATAATATGGAAGATGTCGTCCAGGATTTTGTTCCCGATCTTATTGTTGCTCCCTATTTAAAAATTGCAATTCCTGAAATCATCTGGAAAAATTTTACATGCTTTATTGTTCATCCCGGAATTATTGGAGACCGTGGCTCCAGTTCACTTGACTGGGCTATTTTGAATAATGAGAAAGAGTGGGGAGTTACCGTTTTACAGGCAACCGAAAAAATGGATGCCGGCCCTGTTTGGGCCACAGCTACATTCTCTGTAAGAAATGTTTCCAAATCATTTTTATACAGGCATGAAGTTACGCAGTCAGCAATGAAAGCTTTGCTGGAGGCCGTTCAAAAATTCGAAGAAAATTTTAGTCTTAAACCAGCCGATGATATTGAATCTGTAAAGAGGGGAAAGTGGAATCGTTCCACCAATGACGATGATTTTAAATTTTCGTGGAACGAGGAAACAAATTCTATTATCCGTAAAATAAATGCTGCGGATAGTTATCCTGGTGCTTTGTGTAATATTTCTGATAATGAGTATTATGCTTACGGCGTAGTAGAAGAAGAAATTTTAAAAGACATCCCTGGTGAAATATTGACAACACGCAATAATGCTGTTTGTATAGCGACAAAAGACGGTGCAGTATGGATTCAATGCTTAAAAAAGAAACAACCTGGTGCAATAAAACTACCCGCAGCAATTGTTCTGGGCGATGCTGCCAGGAATGTTAATGAATCTGTATCGGATATTTTCAATGATAATCATTCAATAAAAACGTTTCGTGAGATTTGGTATGAAGAGCATAACAGTGTCGGTTACCTGCATTTCGATTTTTACAATGGAGCAATGAGTACCCGACAATGTGTTCGCCTTCGGGAGGCGTTTGTAGAAATAAAGAAACGGGATGTAAAAGTAATTGTATTGATGGGCGGAGCCGATATATGGAGCAATGGCATTCATCTCAATCTTATTGAAGCATCAGAAAACCCGGCTCAAACTTCCTGGCAAAATATTAATGCAATTGATGACCTTATTTATGAAATTGTTTCTGCAGATTCAAAGTATATAATTAGTGCTTTACAGGGAAATGCAGGCGCAGGAGGTGTTTCATTGGCCATTGCCGCAGATAAAGTAATTGCACGAAAAGGAATTATTTTAAATCCCCATACAAGAAATATGGGTTTATATGGATCTGAATACTGGACCTATTTATTACCAAAAAGGATCGGAACTGAAAGGGCAACATTGTTTACAGAGCAATGCCTTCCGTGGGGAACTGATATTGCTTTAGAAGTAAAATTAATTGACAGTTGCTTCGACGAAACAGGTGAAGAATTTCAGAACAAAATAAGATCGACGGCCGAAGAAATTGCTTTTCTTTCTTATTTCCCACAGTTATTAGCGGCGAAAAAATTCAAACGGAAAAGAGATGAAAGCTATAAACCATTGCAAAAATATCGTGAGGAAGAATTAGACAAAATGTATAAAAACTTTTTTGAAGACGATTGGGGTTATGACTACAAAAGATACTGTTTTGTTCATAAAGTAAATCCTGTTAATAAGGACTCCCTTGGAGAAGAAAAGATAAACAGCGTAGATGATAAAGATCTCTTTAGTGAACGGAGAAAAATATGGAGAAGAAGAAAGTATGAAAAGCTTTTTTACGAAGTATAATAATAAACCCTAAATAATTAATCATATCAGGATGCAATTACAATGCCCAATGCCTAAGCTGGATTTTGACATAATAACGCTGGGGCATGGCAGTGGGGGCACATTAACGAACCAGCTTTTGGAAACGGGTGTTTTTAAATTGCTGGAAAATGAATTATTAAATAAAAAGCATGATGGTGCAATTTTTAATCTTACAGGCAAAGTTGCCATGAGCACCGATAGCTTTGTTGTATCTCCCATTTTTTTTGCAGGTGGCAATATCGGTGATCTGGCAGTGAACGGAACGATTAATGACCTTGCAATGTGTGGCGCTTCTGCCAAATATCTGTCATTGGGATTTATATTGGAGGAAGGATTGAAAATGGAAGAATTCTGGGCAATTTTAAATACGATTAAGTTTTGCTGCGAAGACGCAAATGTGCAAATAGTTACCGGGGATACAAAAGTGGTTGAAAAAGGAAAAGGAGATAAAATTTTCATTAATACAACCGGAATTGGGGTAGTGCATTCTCAGGCAAAAATTGATATGGCCAATGTAAAGGCCGGTGATAGAATTATATTGAGTGGTCCTTTGGCACGCCATGGGATTACAATTATGAGCCACAGGCAAGGTTTGGAATTTGAAACAACTATCACGAGTGATACCCGTCCTTTAAATAAAATTGTTTTTGAACTGCTTGATAAATTTGGCGAACACATTCATCTTTTGCGTGATCCAACACGTGGCGGATTAACGACAGTGTTGAACGAAATTGCTAAAGACGCAAAATTGGGTATTGATATTTCGCAAAAAAATATTCCGGTAGAAGAGGAAGTTTACGGCGCATGTGAAATGCTTGGATTAGATCCATTGTATGTTGCTAATGAGGGTTTATTTGTTTCCGTTGTTGATAGCTCCGTTGCAGATGAATTTGTTAAGCACCTGAAAAATTGGGAACATGGTACATTGGCATCTGTAATCGGCGACGTAGTTACAGAACACCCAAAGCAAGTAATATTAAAAAGCAATATTGGGGGTCGCAGGGTTGTGAATATGCTGGCCGGCGAGCAGTTACCCAGAATATGTTGATGTGAGTGTAACGGGTAACAACGCTGATGTAAATGCAACTTTCAAATAACTCTATTCTTTTTTGTTTTTCAGGGATTTAGCTGTTCGACTTCAAAAATTTTGCCGCTTAATTTAAAACGTAGTTAATGGTTCTTTTGTGTTAAATTTATAAGCCTTAAAAATTTATCGGATGTGGACTGAGATTTTGCCTTTCCTTTTAGCGGCGCTCGTTGGTTTCAGGCATGCTTTTGAAACAGACCACCTGGTAGCAGTCAGTAATATTGTTAGTAAACGCAATTCAACTTTTCTTGCAATAAAAGATGGAACGTTTTGGGGATTGGGCCACAGTTCCTCCATATTGGTTGTTGGTATCGTTATGTTACTATTAAGGTGGGCAATTCCGGATAGTTATTTTCAATCAATGGAAGGTGCGGTGGGTGTTATGATTATCATACTTGGAATTTTCCGGTTGTACCAGTTTTTCAAACAGACTCCATTACGTATCCATAAACATGAGCATACTCACGATGGAAAAACTCATAGCCATATTCATATTCACACTGAAAATAGACATTCACATGAACACCTCCATAAATTATCATTTGGTGTAGGAATTATTCATGGCTTAGCGGGAAGCGGTGTGTTAATTGCTGCAGCAATGGCCGCGATGAAAACCATAGGAAGCAGTCTTTTATTTCTTATTATTTTTAGCGTTGGTTGTATAGCAGGGATGATGATTGCGGCAGGAATATTAGGTCTGCCGTTTTCAAAAAAATTGCAATCGTTCGCAAAGGTGCAGCAAATACTGGTTGTTGTATCCTGTGTTGTGTGCGTTGTACTTGGTGCTAAAATAATGCTGGAAAACTGGTTCATATAAAAAATTACTAACCAGACAGTTTACTCTCTGACTCATATGTTTGAAAACGCAATAGAAAAAGTTTTACAATTTACAAGGCCACTTCATAGTATTTCGAGAACTTATGGAGGACTGATACTTCCGGGCACATCTACTTTCTTTTTCGTAAATAACAATGGCGTTGCAATAACCTGCAAACATGTTCTTGATTTAATCCCTTCTGCGGAAAATTTAAACCAGGCTTTCTTAAACTTTAAGTTAGAAAGAGACAAACTTCGCAAAGAGGGCTACAATAGAAATCTGCTGGGGCTGGAGGCAAAATATAAATACAGAAAAGAAACAGTGGTACAAATAAAAAATAATTTTATGAACTGTTTTGATAAAATTGAACAGATTACTTACCACGCCCATCAAACTATGGATCTTGCGATAATGGAGTTCAAAGGATTTAATGAAATACTCTATACATCTCATGCCTCATTCATCAAGGATAGCAGCAAAATAAAACAAGGTAAATATTTATGCAGAATTGGTTTTCCATTTCCTGAGTTTAGTAATTTTAAACACAATCCCGATAGTGATGATATTGAATGGACAACCACAGGAAATCCTGCTTCGCCTTCATTTCCTATTGATGGAATTGTAACGAGGTTTTTAGGCACTCCCAATGGTGGTGAAATTACAGGAATAGAAATGAGCACGCCCGGACTTAGAGGCCAAAGCGGCGGCCCGCTCTTTGACACAAATGGGAATGTATACGGAATGCAGTTTGCAACCAATCACCTGCACTTGGGTTTTGATATAAAAGACAAAGAGATTTTTGACAAGGGCATGAGAAACAAAATTTCAAATTATCCATTTCTGCATACGGGGCTTTGTGTTCATGTTGATAAGATCAAAGAATTTCTCTCCGGGCATAATATTGAGTTTAGCGAAGCAGAATAGCTTTTTGATAATGCTTAACAGTTTGGCATAATAATTAATACTGTAAACGGAAAAATGGCATTATCAAAAAAACATAAACGGGATGCTGCCGAACAAAAGCCCCAGAAAAGCCAGCGCATTATCCTACAACATACTGAGGAAGCTGCGCTTACGCAATTGGAAAGAAGTTCTACCGGATTAATACTTTCCGGTATTTCTGCCGGGCTGGATATCGGTTTTTCAGTGCTGTTAATGACAGTCGTCCTAACGGCGTTTAACGGAGTATTTCCGGAACCTGTTGTGAACTTTTTAGTAGCAAACATGTATCCTATTGGATTTATTTTTGTTGTACTGGGAAGGAGCGAATTATTTACAGAACATACAACCCTGGCCGTCCTACCTGTATTGCAGGGCCTCGCTTCAATAAAAAAATTGTTGCGTTTATGGGTGATCGTTTATTTCAGCAATATTTTTGGCGGAATCATATTTGCTTTAATGCTTTCTTATTTCGCAGGCTCCCTTCATTTTCTTCATGGGTGGGCACTGGAAAAAATAGCCGATAGTTTTCTTCATGCGTCATGGTTTGCAACCTTGCTAAGCGCCGCCCTCGCAGGTTGGCTTATGGGCTTACTGGCCTGGCTGGTCGCGGCATCGAGGGAAACCATTAGCCAGATTTTTGTAATCTTCCTTATTACTGCTGCGATAGGTGTAATTGGTTTACCACACTGCATTGTTGGTAATATTGAGGTAGGTGCAGCTTTATTTACCGGGAAAGTCTCTTTTGCCGAATACCTTGCATTTCTCGGTCCCGTTACTTTAGGTAACGCCATCGGCGGAGTTTTATTTGTGGGTATTTTAAAGTTTAGTCATACTGTTCACAGCGGCGAAGAAAAAGAAATTAACCTGGAGGATGCAAATAAGTAATTGTTGATGACAATATTTTCAAAGTTGAAATGTCAATTTTCTTAAAAGTCTCGCGGTGGCTATGTGAAATAAAATCATGAATTTTCAAAAACGTGTCATCGCTAAATAAATTTAAATGGCTTACTCTCAGATTTATTCTTGCGTTTATTTTATTTCTTGGGATATTGTTTGTATTTGTTGCAATCGCCGATGAAATAGTGCTCGAGCATGAAAACGGGCTTGATCAAAGCGTTTCCAAATCGGTTTCTCTGCTTGTTTCTTCTTCAGTAACTGCAGTAATGCAAGTTGCCACTTTTTTTGGCTCGTCCGGCTTTTTATTTCCGGCCTATATTGTATTGATAGTATATTTTTTATTCAGAAAAAAAATAAAGCTATCGCTCGATGTTGCAACAGTAGGACTTACAAGCACTTTTATTCTTTACCTGTTTAAGGATATTTTTAAACGTCAGCGTCCGATGGATCCGCTTATACGAAATGTGACAGGATTTAGTTTTCCAAGCGGACATTCATTCTCTTCATTCACTTTTTTCGGCTTGGTAATTTATGTATTGTGGAAATCGGAAATTCAAAAAATTTGGAAAATTTTGTTATCGGTTGCACTATTTTTAATCGCTTCAACGATCGCTTTCAGCAGGGTCTACCTTCGTGTTCATTACGCAAGTGATGTTGTTGCCGGTTTCTGCCTTAGTGTTATTTGGCTTATGCTATCACTGTGGCTGTTGCATATAACGGATAAGAAAACTTCTTCGCTATAATACAGCACTTTCTGTTTCAGAAAAGCACTGCCTGGTGATTTATATGAGAGTCTGGTCTGATAATATCTATGCCCTGTGATGATCGGGTCTCCAGTTAACGATAGCCATTTTAATTTCTTTTGGTTTCATATTTTCTTTAGCGGCCCTTTCTGCCAAAAGTAAAAATTCGGTGTCTTCCGCAAATCGCAGGGCAATTACCTGTGACATCGTTAACCCTTTATCAAGAGGCTTGCCTGTAAGCACAAAATGACGAAGGTTTTCTTCCGAGCGAATGGCCCTGTCCTGTGCGGCTAATGCAAAAGCCCTGGCATACCATTCTATGATAAAAAAGGCAATGCAAAATCCAAAAAGGGTTGCAGCAACCAACCGGCCTGAATGATGTTCGTAAGCCCTGTACAAATTCCATATAGAAAATACAAGACATACAATTAATATTAAAGAAAGAACTGCATGATATAGCGGAACTATCCGTGCATGGTTTTTATAGTTTTGTGCGTTCATATATTTTATTTTAAAGATTTTAAATCGTAAAAATTTATTTCAGCATATCAAGCAGCTTCCACATTTTTTTTCTTGCTTCATTTGTGCTGCCTTCAAAATTATTAATAATGAATGCAAAAGTGTAATTATTTCCCTTTGCACTTTTAATATACCCGGTGTAAGAGACAACACCGCCAATAGAACCACTTTTCATTTTTATACCATTTATTTCAGGAAGCGCATTATAGAAAGAAGAAAACCAGTTTTGTTTTTTTGCATACTCCATTACCCTTACCAGAACATCAGTGGTTATCCTGTTTGCGGGAGAAAGTCCACTCCCGTCAATGATATGCATTGCCGGAGGGTCAATACCTTTTTTACTCCAGTAGTTTTGAATAACATTTACACCACTGTCAGTATCGCCTGCTTTCGTGATTTGATAAGCGATTGTTTTGAGCAGTGCTTCGCCGTATAAGTTAACACTCCGTTTCAAAAACCAATAAACAATACTGTCTAACGGCGGAGAACTATGGATACAAAGCGTATGTAAAGAATCAATTTTTTTTAAGGGAAGATGCCCTGGTGATTGCTGATCTTCAATTATCTTCTGATTAACAGGCATATTTTTTAATGCGGCTTCCAGTGTTATCGCAAGTTGCTTCGCCGGGTGAGGCATGGCACCGGAAATGGAAAAATTATTTTCATTTACAGGAATTGTTCCCCTTACATATCCATAGCTTTTGTCTAACTGGCAAGTAAATATAAGCGTTGTCGCCGCTTCCTCTTTCTGCAGATGTGGCTAATGATTTAAGAGTAAGGCCCTCTATAAACTTAGGTTTTGTTTGTACGATATCAACAGAATCACCTATATGATTTCCGGACTGTAAAAAAAGATCATACTGGTTCTCGCGCCAGTTGAGCGCCCTGGCTCCGGCGCCATAATAACTGCCAATGTCCTGCCATATCCATCCATCGGGAGTAACCTCCCCCTTCCACAGCGTTTCATCAACATATACATGCCCTGTAATTTCGTTTATACCTGCCTGTGATATTTTGCTTTTAAATTCGGAGATTACATTATCTTCCTTTGTCTCATTATAACGCCAACTTCCAAGAGTAGGATCTCCGCTACCAATAATAATGATGTTGCCGTTTAAAGTGCCATTTTCAATTTCACCTGAATATCCAAGGATCGTTTTATACGTATAATCATGTCCGAGCAATTCGAACGCCGTTGAAGCAGCTATTACTTTCTGGCAGCTTGCCGGGGCAAGGCCAGTTTCAGAGCCTATATCAATAATTTTTTGGCCCGAATTATCCTTCACTAACAGGCTTAAGGTAGCATGCTTAAAACTGTTATCCGAGGCAAATTTTTTATAAGCGTTATTAAAATCCCTTGTTATCTCTTGAGCATAGCATAAAGCAGACCAACAGGAAAGGGTTACAATAAAAATATATTTCAAGAGAATATTTTTCATTCAAAACTAAAGATTAATACAATCAATCCCATGACTGAATGTGATTGGAGAAAATGGTAATCTTAATTTGCTGAACTAATTTCGCTCAATGAAAAATGTGAATGCGAGCATAATAACCATCGGTGACGAACTTTTAATTGGACAGGTAATTGATACGAATAGCGCCTGGATTGCTCAACAGTTAAATGAAATCGGTGTGGCTGTGATGCGGCGGGTAGCCGTTGGCGACAGTTACAATGAAATTTGGCGGGTGCTTGACCAGGAAGGTGCGGAGGCAGATATTGTTTTAATAACAGGGGGGCTTGGACCCACGTCCGACGATATTACCAAGTCATTGCTCTGTGATTATTTTGGCGGAAAAATGGTAATCAATAAAGAAGCGCTTCAAAATGTAACATATTTATTTGAGCAGGTCTTTAAAAGGCCTTTGACAGATGTAAATCGTTTACAGGCAGAAGTACCGGATGTATGCGAAGTAATTCAGAATAAAAGAGGCTCCGCTCCCGGAATGATTTTTCATAAAGAAAAAACCATTTTTATAAGCATGCCCGGTGTTCCTTATGAAATGAAAGGAATTATGGAACACGCCATTCTTCCGATGCTGAAAGAAAAATTTGAATTACCGGTTATAGTCCATCGCACAATCATTACTGCCGGTATTGGCGAATCGGCATTGGCAGAGATTATCAAAGATTTTGAGGCTGAGTTGCCGAAGGATATAAAGCTTGCTTATCTCCCTAACTATGGAATGGTAAGATTGCGTTTGTCAACCTCTGGCTTTGATAAAAAAGTAATAGAAGAAAAGATTAACAGGTATTTTGAAAAACTAAAGCCACTCACAAAAGAATATTTTGTGACCGATGTGGACGATAGTATGCCGGTTATTGTTGGTAAAATATTGAAATCAAAAAATAAAACCGTATCCACGGCAGAAAGCTGTACCGGAGGTTATATTTCCCACTTAATTACTTTAGTTCCTGGCTCATCTGACTATTACCAGGGAAGTATTGTAAGTTATTCTTATGAGGTGAAGGAAACGTTACTTGGAGTAAAAAAAGAAACTTTGGAAAAATGTGGCGCGGTAAGCGAACAAACAGTTATTGAAATGCTGGATGGCTTGCTTGCAAATTTAAATACTGACTATGGTATTGCAGTTTCAGGAATCATGGGACCTGGCGGAGGAACGCCGGATAAGCCCATAGGGACAGTTTGGATTGCTGTCGGAAACAAAGAAAAGCATCAAACGCAAAAAATTGCATTACGATTTAACAGGGAGAGGAATATTGAAGTGACTGGTATGATGGCATTGAATTTTTTAAGAAAATTTATGATCGCAAACTGAAATATTTAGATACTCTTATTCATAATTTTTGAATAAATCAATTCAGGATCAGGGTAAATTTTTTCTTGCAATCCGAATTGTGAAAACGGTATTTGATTACTTTCCATTTAACTTCACGTTTTTACTTAATTTTGACGCATATTAATCGACCCATACATTATATCAGATACATTAAACAAATTATATGAGCCTGGTAGATTTAGTAATGCCCAAATTGGGGGAGAGCATCATGGAAGCCACCATTCTCAAATGGCTTAAAAAGCCGGGAGATAAAGTGGAGCAGGATGAAACGATACTGGAAATTGCAACTGATAAAGTTGACAGCGAAGTGCCTTCAACAGCCAACGGAGTTATTTCCGAAATTTTATACAATGAAAACGATGTGGTTCCAATAGGAAAGGTAATTGCAAGGATTAATACTGAAAGCAATGCGGACAATAATGGAACCTCACCTGTATTTAATAAGCCAACAGAAAGCAAAAACGAAGATTATGAAGAAGCCAGCATTGTTGAGCATGTACCATATCAGCCCTCGGAAAGAATTTCTTCTTCAAATACAAATCCGGCTATCCGTTTTTACTCACCCCTGGTATTAAATATTGCGGCAAGCGAAGGTATCTCTATGAATGAACTCGAAAGTATGGAAGGCACCGGACAGGATGGACGAGTGAGTAAGAAAGATATAATGAATTACCTGGAAAACAGGAAGAACAAGCCTGCAGGGCATAGACACGAAACAGTTGCTGATACGGTAACAAATGCTGACGAGATTAAAGACGCAGATCAAAAGCAGCAATATAGTTCACCGGTTGTGTTTACCGGAAACGTGGAAATAATAGAAATGGACAGGATGCGCAAGATGATTGCAAAGCATATGGTTGATAGTAAACACACAAGTGCCCATGTTACCAGTTTTTCCGAATGTGATGTTACCAATTTGGTTTTATGGAGAGAAAAAATAAAGGAGGAATTTGAAAAACGTGAGGGGGAAAAGATTACGTTCACACCCTTATTTATTGAAGCAGTTATTAAGTGTATCAAAAGATACCCGCTGTTAAATAGCAGTGTTGACGTTGATCGCATTATTGTAAAAAAAGATATTAATATAGGAATGGCTACAGCTCTACCGAACGGCAACTTAATTGTCCCTGTTATTAAAGGTGCCGACCAGCTGAATCTCATAGGGCTAACCAAACAGGTTAACAATCTTGCCAATGCAGCACGTACAAATAAATTAAAACCAGATGATACGGCAGGAGGCACCTTCACCCTTACAAACGTCGGAACTTTTGGAAGTATAATGGGTACCCCAATAATCAATCAGCCGCAGGTTGCCATTATGGCTATAGGGGCTATAAAAAAGCGTCCGGTGGTTGTTGAAACAGAACAAGGAGATAGTATCGCCATCAGGCATATGATGTATATCTCACTGAGCTACGATCACCGTATAATTGATGGTTCGTTGGGTTCTACTTTTTTGAACGCGGTTGCCAAAGAGTTGGAAAATTTTGATCCTAAAAGAAGCATTTGACTTTGAACGGCAAGGGATCGACGGGCTTTTGCAAGTAAATATTAATTGCCTGTTTACATCTCTCCGGTCCACTTATCTCTTTCATCCGGGCTGAATTTCCAGGGGGCAAAATTGTTTTCGATGTTGCTGAACATAGCGTTCCATTCCGCCGGTGCATTGCTTTGTTCCATTACCAGCGACCGCCGCAATTCAAGAATGATTGAAAGCGGGTTAATGCTTACAGGACATTCTTCAACACATGCATTACAGGTGGTGCATGCTCTTAGTTCTTCGGTGGTTATATAATTATGTAGTAAAGTTTTTCCGTCATCTGTATAGGCTTTGTTTTTGCTGATGTTTCTTCCAACTTCCTCCATTCTGTCACGGGTATCCATCATAATTTTTCTCGGGTTCAATAGTTTACCCGTGAGATTGGCAGGGCATGCGGCAGTACATCTTCCACACTCTGTGCAGGTGTATGCATCCAATAAACTTTTCCAACTCAAATCAAAAATGTCTTTGGCGCCAAATCCGGTTGCCGGCGATTGCGCTTCTACGTTAGTTGGAGCAAGTTCCGGCTTAAACATGTACTGAACTTCCCTTTCCACTTTTTCCATATTCTGCATTTTACCTTTTGGTTGCAGCGGTTTGTAATACGCGTTGGGGAAAGCTAACAGGATGTGAAAATGTTTACTGTAAGGAAGATAATTTAAAAAAGCAAAGATGCCCGTTATGTGCAGCCACCAGCAGGTTCTTTCAATTCCCGTTAATGTTGAAGCTGATGAATTTTCCATGAGAGGCGCAAGCAGGCCGGATAAAACAAAATCGCCGTGATCAAGATAGTGCTCATTGCCCTGTAACTGTAAAGCCCTGTCGGCGGAGTTCATCGTTAAAAACAAAGTCATCAAAATGATTTCTGTGACCAAAATTAAATTCGCATCAGTTTTTGGCCAGCCATCAAGGTCATGTTTTATAAATCGGTTCAGCTTCAGCACATTTCTTCGTATTAAAAAAATTACACAGGCTGCTAAAACTCCTATTGCGAGTAATTCAAAAAAATCAATAAGAAAAGTGTAAAAGCTTCCAAGCGTCGTGGCAAACATCCGGTGAGTGCCGAAAACCCCATCCAGGACTATTTCCAGCACTTCAATATTGATAATAATAAATCCTGCATAAATAACGAAATGCATAATTCCCACAAGCGGGTAGCGAAACATTTTCTTTTGTCCCAATGCCAGCAATAAAACATTTCTCCAGCGTTCGGCTTTATTGTCCGAAATACTTTCATCTCTTCCTAAATTTATATTTCGGTATATTTCCTTTGCTTTTCGTGCAAACAATAAAATTGCTCCAATCGTGAGAAGTATAAAAAGTATTTGCTGAGCTAATTGCATAAGTGAGGGTGCTAAGTTAACGGTTTGGTGTTTAATTGCTCAATTGCAATAGAGTATTTATTTTCATAAAAAAATTCAGATGCCGGATAAAAATTTTATACTTTCTGAAGATGCCGCCACAAAGAAAATGCAGCGCATGGCTTATGAGATTCTTGAAAATAATATTGATGAACACGAAATAATAATTGCGGGCATTAAAGACAGCGGGGTAATTATCGCAAATAAAATAAAATCGTACCTGCAGAATATTTTTAAAGGTAATATCATAGTAATTGAAATTACCATTGATAAAAAAAATCCGAAAAATGTTTCTGTATCCGGTGATATTAATTTTGAAGAGAAAGTAATTGTTATAACAGATGATGTTGCCAATAGTGGCAAAACGTTATTATATGCACTAAAACCATTTCTTGAATTTTATCCAAAAAAAATCCAGACATTGGTTTTGGTTGAAAGAAGCCACAAAGAATTTCCGGTGTATCCGGACTACGTTGGTTTATCTGTTTCCACTGCTTTAGATGAAAAAATAATTGTGGAAACAGAAGGAGCTGAAATTATAGGCGCAAGATTGAGCCCAAACTAATTGGCGGAATTCATGGCAAAATTTAAAACACAATCCAGTGTCCCTTAAAACTTCCATTTGAAAATTCAATTGTAGGGGCAGGAAATTTAACGGCGTCTAAAACAAAAAATAAAAATTTCAATCCTTTTTTGTTTGTCTTAATTTTCATGAAGTCAATATCCGGAGAAAGGTACCATTGACGATATCGTTTTATGTCTCTCCTGTCAAAAGTTAGTGCGCCGTCGTTATCAACCGCAACATTACTTCTTGCACCAAACATACCTTCTGCGCCATAACCAACACTCATAGAGAGCCATCGTGGAAGTTTTGAGTTCGGGAAAAAAGAATTAATGTTAGCGCTTAGCCAATAGGTTTGTCCGTTATAGTCTTTTATAAATCTCTCAATTTCTGTTTTACCATAGATGTCGTCAGCTCTTTGATTTAAATCTGCTTCACCATAATTTTTCCGGTGAAACGAAAATTTAAATTTGATTCGTTGATCATCCCATGCAAATTCCTGGGCAATGAACATACCTGATCCGACAACGTTTGCAGTAAAATCAAGCGGGCTAAATCCATATTCTGAAGAAAAGCCGTCAAGTATTTCTATAATGGATTGATAAGCTACTCCACTCAATCCACCGATCCATATTCTTTGTTTTCTTGGCAATCCTGCCCATCGCCAAAGTTCCATACTTGCCCTGCTTTCGCTATAGGCGCTATATACATGTCCCACTTTATCCACTTGCAGCCATTCGGCATCATCATTAAAAAAATGAAAGCCCGATCTTGGATATTTTGAATACCAAACTGCATTAAGCCCAATAAGCGCACCTCCGTAGCCAACTATATTTGCTGCCGTAACTAACCTTACTCTTTTTTTGTTATAAGGATAAGTATTTTGCGGGTTCGTATCAACGAAGTTTTGCAACCTGCTAAAAGTGATATCAGGTTTGAACGTATATTGAGCTTCTGCAGAAATAGATTGAAAAAATAAGCGGGTTATGATGACAACATAAAGACTGTGTTTCCTGTAGTTTTGCAAAATATACATCATGCAAAAATACGCTTAATGCTTATTGCTGGTTTTTAAATAATCAAAATTGAATACCTTCAAATCGTAAAAAAAATATAATGGAAGCAAAAACACAGAAGA
Organism: uncultured Chitinophagaceae bacterium; assembly: GCA_963798665.1. Lineage (GTDB taxonomy): Bacteria > Bacteroidota > Bacteroidia > Chitinophagales > Chitinophagaceae > Ginsengibacter. The sequence goes on from CAWCUN010000002.1 coordinate 653,192, forward strand.
AAATAGATGAATGGCTTGCAGGCAATTATGATGAAACTACAAAGCGGGAAATAAAGGCTTTGCAAAAAGAAGATGGCGCCCAGTTGGAAGATGCATTTTATAAAGATCTTGAATTTGGCACAGGGGGTTTAAGAGGTATAATGGGAGTAGGGACCAACAGGATGAACAAATACACTGTTGGAATGGCTACACAGGGATATGCGAACTATTTGAAACAATGTTTTCCAAAAGTGAAAGTTGCTATTGCGCATGATTCGCGAAATAACAGCCGGATGTTTGCTGAAATTGCCGCAAATATTTTTGCTGCAAATGATATACAGGTTTACCTGTTTGAATCGCTGAGGCCCACACCGGAATTGAGTTTTGCCATAAGAAATCTAAGCTGCCAGGGCGGGGTAGTGTGCACTGCATCTCATAACCCTAAAGAATACAATGGCTACAAAGCTTATTGGGATGATGGCGCTCAAATGGTACCACCTCATGATAAGAATGTAATCAGGGAAGTGGAAAAGATAAAAAGTCTCGATGATGTGAAATGGAAAGGCAATGAAGAAAACATCACCATCATCGGGGAAGATATGGATGAGGCATACATTAAAATGGTAAAAAGCCTTAGCGTTAATCCTGGTATTTGTAAAAAACAGCATGATCTTAAGATCGTTTATACTCCCATTCATGGCTCGGGCATAAAGCTGGTGCCGCAGGCTTTACAAGCCTTTGGCTTTGACAATGTGCACATTGTTGAAGAGCAGGAAAAGCCCGACGGTAATTTTCCGACGGTGGGCTATCCCAACCCCGAAGAAAAAGAAACCATGGGCATCGGATTAAAAAAAGCCAGGGAACTTGATGCGGATATTTTATTAGGAACAGATCCTGACGCAGATCGTGTAGGCGTTGGCGTTAAAAATAATCACGGCGAATGGGTTTTATTAAATGGCAATCAAACGGCATTGCTGGTATTTAGTTACATAATTGAAGCAAGAAAAAATATGGGTATTGCAAAACCCAACGATATGGTTATTAAAACCATTGTTACCACTGATATGATTGATGCAATTGCCGAAAAAAATAACATTGCATGCTACAACGTTCTTACCGGTTTTAAATGGATAGCCGAAATGATTAGGGAAAAAGAGGGCAAAGAAAATTATGTAGTAGGCGGTGAAGAAAGCTTTGGAATAATGATCGGTGACAAAGTGCGTGATAAAGATGCAGTAAGCGCCGTAGCCATGATATGCGAAATGGCTGCCGTAGCAAAAGAAAACGGGCAAACACTTTTTAATAAATTGATTGGTATGTATGTTGAGAACGGGCTGTATAAAGAAGACCTTATTTCTATTACTAAAAAAGGAATGAATGGCTCAAAAGAAATTGCAGAGATGATGAAGGGATATCGTGACAATCCTCCCGCCGAAATTGCCAGCAGCAAAGTAGTGGATTTGTATGATTATGATGAACAGGTGCATAAAAATCTAAAAGAGGGGACGACCAAAAAAATTGATTTGCCAAAGAGCAACGTCTTGCAGTTTATTACGGAAGATGGCAGTAAAATCTCGGCAAGGCCCAGTGGTACGGAACCCAAAATAAAATTTTATTTCAGTGTAAAGATGCCTTTGGAAAATGCTGCAGAATTTGAAGCAGCTGATAAAAAGTTAAGTGACAAAATTCAAAATATCATAACTTCAATGCGCTTGAAATAATTATTTTTATTTATTTTATCTCAACACGAATAAAATTAAACCGCACCCTGGTACGGCTCCTATTAATTTTTTTCCCGGAAATTATTTAAATGGTGGTCGCAGTTTCAACCATACTTGTATCTTTAGCGATCATAACCTTAAACACATTCTATATTCATGAAGAAATTCATTCTGCTAGTATTTTTTTCAGTTACTACTTTGACCTTAATTTTTGCACAGGATATAAAAAATAACCCTACATCAAATCATGGAAATAAGTTTGAGCAATTAGGTACAATTCTCCCTTCACCAAATGAATACCGCACTGCAAGCGGTGCCCCGGGCCCAAAATATTGGCAACAAAGATGTGATTATGATATCACGGCGGAACTGGATGAAGCCAACTTAAAATTGAACGGAAAAGAAACGTTGACCTATTATAATAATTCTCCTGATGTGCTTGACTATCTCTGGCTGCAGCTTGATGAAAATCAGCACAGTTCAAAAAATAACGCAGATTACCAGGATAATAACGGGATGAAAACTATTATGTCTGATGCCGACTTGAGAAGTTTTAATGCAGCAAAAGATAAAGAGTACGGCGATAACATTTTAAAAGTCGTAGACGCCACAGGTAAACCTTTACAATATACTATTAACAAAACAATGATGCGTGTAGAACTTCCGCAGCAACTCAAGTCGGGCCAGAAATTTATTTTTAATATCGATTGGAATTACAATATTATCAACCGGATCAAATTTGGAGGTAGAGGCGGATATGAGATGTTTCCCGAGGATGGAAATGCTTTATTTACTATTACACAGTGGTATCCGCGTTTATGCGTCTATAGTGATTTCCAGGGCTGGCAGAATCATCAGTTTACGGGACGGGGTGAGTTCGCTCTCACCTTTGGCAATTTTAATGTAAAGATGACGGTACCCGCTGATCATGTGGTAGGTGCCACCGGCGAATGCCAGAATTATAAAGATGTGCTTACACCTGCTCAATATCAAAGGTGGCAGAAGGCTCAAACAGTAAAAGAACCTATAGAAGTAGTAACTCTTGATGAAGCAAAGGCGAGGGAAAAAACACTTGTCCGTTCCCAAGGCGGAAAATCAATTCCTAAAAAAACATGGATTTTCAAAGCAGAAATGGTCCGTGACTTTGCATGGGGCTCCTCAAGAAAATTTGTATGGGATGCGATGCCCACCTATGTTGACGGTAAAAAAATAATGTGCATGAGCTATTATGGCAAGGAAGCATATCCTCTATATCGTAAGTTTTCAACAAAAGCGGTGGCACATACCGTAAGAACTTATTCCAAATTTACCATCCCATTTCCTTATCCGGTTGCACAAAGCGTGGAGGCTGCTAACGGCATGGAGTATCCGATGATTTGTTTCAACTACGGGAGGGCAGAGAAAGATGGCACTTATAGTGAGGCAACGAAGTATGGTATGCTGGGTGTTGTGATACATGAGGTAGGTCACAATTTTTTTCCGATGATTGTTAACAGCGACGAACGCCAGTGGACATGGATGGATGAAGGGCTTAATACATTTTGCGAGTACCTTACCCAGGAGTTGTGGGATAACAAATTCCCGGAAAGCCGTGGCCCTGCATACAAAATTGTAGATTATATGAAGCTGCCCAAAGATCAGTTGGAGCCAATCATGACCAATAGTGAAAACATTATCATGTTTGGCCCCAATGCCTACAGTAAGCCGACGACCGCTTTGAACATCCTTCGTGAAACCATTATGGGCCGTGATCTTTTCGATTATGCTTTTAAGGAGTATGCAAAGCGCTGGGCCTTTAAGCATCCCACCCCTGCAGATTTTTTCCGTACAATGGAAGATGCCAGCGCCGAAGACCTTGATTGGTTTTGGCGGGGCTGGTTTTATGGAATAGAGCCCTGTGATATATCCCTCGATTCAGTCAAATGGTATAAAGTTGATTTGGAACATAATCCCGAAAGGAAAGTTATGTCAATGAGACAGGAAGTAGCGAAACCGTTGCTTAATGACTTTGATGACATTTCAAAAATCAGGAACAGGGAAGACAAAAAAATTATTTTTGAAACAGATGCTGATACTACGCTGAGAGATTTTTACTGGAAATATGCCCGCGACCTTGTGAAGGTTGACACTACATCCACAGAAATTCCGGTAGTGCAATATGAGGATACATTGGATAACGCGACAAAGGCATCACTCGCAAAGGATAAAAATTTTTATGAGCTGCATTTTACCAACAAAGGCGGACTGGTAATGCCCATAATTATTGAATGGACATTCAAAGACAGCAGTAAGGAAATTGACAGAATACCGGCCCAAATATGGAGACATAATGAAAATGAGGTGACAAAGGTATTTTTCAAGACCAAAGAAGTGGCTAATATAAAATTAGATCCTTTACGTGAAACAGCAGATATTGATGAAAGTAATAATAACTGGCCGGTAAAAGAGACACCTACCAAGTTTGAAATCTATAAATCTAAACAAGTGTCAAGGGGGCAAAGTAACGGTGGTAATCCAATGCAAAAACAACAATCTAAGTAATAGGCCACCTGCATTTTTTGAAAAAATTCAGTGCATTGAAGAATAAAGTCCAAATAAAACAGTTAAAATCAATATGTAATAATATATTTTAGTAATAATTTATAATTTTTTGGTTTTTTGGCAACATTTTTGTTTATTATATACTGCAATAATCCTCGAGAAACACCAGATAACCCAATAACCTCGAAGGGCCCCCACTTTATTTTACTTTATTGTTTGGAAAACCTGAATGATTTGAGCAGCAATTTATTGCTGCTCTTCTTTTAGATAAAGCCATAATGCTTATAATTCCTACGGAAGTTTGCCATATTTAGGCTGTCGTTTGCGCCACGCCTACCTGGTCTGTCCATCTCTCACCTTCACCTTCTTTTTGCCGCTGTTCTTTTTTTCATATTCAACAACCTCAGCCGGCTTAGGAAGTTTTTTTGGCTCATCTGTAACCGTTTCTGGGGCGGGCTGCTGCATCAAATGACCCCGATCATATTTTAGAATTTGTATAATCCTTCCTGTGGAGGGATCATAAGAAGTCCAGTCTCCATCTTTCACGCTATATTGTTCTGCCTTTACAATTTTGTAACTGATGATTTCATTGCTACCGGTTCCATATACTGCCACGGTATCGTATGGTGCATCCGGGTTGTAAGCCCGCCAGCTTTCTTCCTTTACCAGCTGACCCATTGGCGTAAAATATTGCGACACTCCGTCTTTGCCTCCATATTTGTAGTTTTCTATGGCAATAAGATCGCCCTTCAAAGTATATTTTCTCCAGTATCCTTCCCGTTTATCGTTTACAAAAATCCCTTCTTCTTCGTAGCCGGGTTCTCCCCTCAATGGGTCCACATGCAACACCCATTTTCCCTGTTTCAGTCCATTATTATCTATGGCATTTAAAGTATCACCCTTAGGCGAAAGCTTATATGTTTTATATTGTGCGTTGGCTGTAAATGAAAATGCTGAAGCAACAAGCAATATCAGCAACTTTTGTATTTTCAAAGTCATGTTTGATAAAATTAAGAAGATGTTTTTCAGTTTTTTCGATAGCTTAAAGAACCCCATGAAAAGTTGTCCTTACAAATTTACCAAATTAGGAACCGTTATTTTATCCGGCACATTTTTGTTTGTAACAATTTTAACCTTTACTCCCGCACTATCGCAAATACATCCCACACCAGCCGCCGAAAGATTGAACGGCTTTGCCAAAAAGAAATTATTCCAAAGCGAATCTTTATTAAAAGATATTAAATTCAGAAATATCGGCCCTTCTGTTATGAGTGGCAGAGTCGTGGACATAGATGTAAATCCAACCGATCCTACGGAATTTTATGTGGCTTATGCAACAGGTGGTTTATGGCATACAACCAACAACGGGCAGAGTTTCGTTCCTGTATTTGATCATGCAGATGTAATCGGTATTGGAGATATTGCCGTGAACTGGAAAGACCATGAAATCTGGGTAGGAACAGGCGAAGCAAATAGTAGCCGTTCATCCTATTCAGGTATCGGTGCCTATAAAAGCAATGATACCGGCAGAACTTGGCAATATCTCGGGCTTCCCGAAAGCCATCATATAGGAAAGATCGTTCTCAATCCGCAAAATAAAAACATTGCATGGATCGCGGCAACGGGGCATTTGTATTCGACCAACAAAGAAAGAGGTGTTTATAAAACCGCTGATGGTGGAAAAACATGGAAACAAACTTTATATGTCGATGATGAAACAGGCGCAATCGATATGGATATCAATCCAAAAAACCCTGGTGAAATATATGCGTGTATGTGGCACCGTGAGAGGCGTGCATGGAACTTTGTTGAAAGCGGCAATACTTCCGCAATTTATAAAAGTAATGATGGAGGTGAAACCTGGAAAAAAATAACCGGAGGAGATACAGGCTTACCACAGGATAATGGCACAGGGCGAACAGGAGTTGCGGTTTACGCAGGCAATCCGCAAATTGTGTATGCAACGGTTGACAACCAAAATCACCGCCCGGATACAGCAACAAAAAAAATAGACACCTCTAAATATGTGCTCAATGATTTTAAGAATATATCTAAAGAGAAATTTCTTTCGCTGGATAACAAAAAGCTGGATTCATTTTTTCTCAAAAATGATTTTGATAAGAAATATAATGACTCTACTGTAAAGGAATTAGTAAGAAGTGGTAAAATAAAACCCACATCCATTTATGATTACTTACTCGATGCAAATGAGGCACTCTTTGATACACCTGTTATTGGTTGTGAAATATACAGGAGCGATGATGCAGGGCTTCACTGGAGGAAAACAAATGAAAAAGGGCTTGATTTGTATAATACGTATGGTTATTATTTTGGGAAGATTTCTGTTTCGCCGGTTAATGAAAATAAAGTGCTGATCAATGGGTTCAATTTAATGTTGAGCAATGATGGAGGAAAAACTTTTAAAGCCGTTGATAAATCTGCAACTCATCCCGACTGGCATGGCATATGGATAAATCCTTTACGTGACAGTAATTGGATTGCCGGAAATGACGGCGGTTGTAACATAACTTATGACAACGGGAAGCATTGGTTTAAGGCCAATACCCCTGCTGTTGCGCAGTTTTATTCAATAGCCCTTGATGATGCAAAGCCTTATAATGTTTATGGAGGTATCCAAGATAATGGAATTTGGTATGGTTCCTCAAAAATTAATGGTGGCGATGAAGCAGGAGAAGATGAGGAAGCAGCTGGCGACGGCTGGAAGAACCTGGGTGGGGGAGATGGAATGCAGGTGCAGGTTGATACACGTGATAATAAAATTGTCTATTTCGGATCACAGTTTGGTGAATACAGGAGAAAAAATATTAATGCCAAAGAAGGTAAACGCATACATCCGTTGCCTGACCTGGAAGCGGAAAAGCTTCGTTACAACTGGCAGACACCAATCCTGTTAAGCAGTTTTAACCAGGATATTTTATATATGGGCTCTGATATTTTCTACAGGAGTATGGACAAAGGAGAATCTATGGAAGCTTTAAGCAAAGATCTTACAAAAGGTAAGAAAGAAGGCGATGTTCCTTACGGTACTATCGTTACGCTGAGTGAGTCGCCGTTAAAGTTTGGTCTTATATATGCCGGTACAGATGATGGAAATATACAGCTGAGCAAAGACGGCGGCTATGCCTGGGCGTTAGTAAATAATAATTTGCCAAAAGATTTGTATGTAAGCCGTGTAATTGCTTCCGCTTTTAAAGAGGGCAGGGTATATATAACATTGAATGGTTATCGAAATGATAATTTTACACCATGGTTGTATGTAAGTGAAGATTACGGAAAAACATGGACTTTGCTCGGAAGTAACTTACCTTCAGGGCCTTTAAATGTAGTGCGGGAGGATCCGGAATATGAAGATATCTTATATCTCGGAAGCGATAACAGCCTGTATGCCTCCTTTGACAGGGGAAAAACTTTTATGATTTTAGGAAATCTTCCGCCCGTGCCCGTTCATGATATTGCATTACAAAAAGCTGCCAGGGAAATTGTAATAGGTACTCATGGAAGGAGTGTATATATCGCTTCGCTTGATGAATTGTATAAAATCTATAAAAATTCTATAAAATAGAATTTGGTGGTGATATAAATTTTAATATTGCTGGGCGGTCACCCGGAAATATCAATATGTCTTGACAACTAATGAAGATTCAAAAAATAGAAATCATGAAAATAAACTTACAGTCATTGCATTTTAAAGCCAGCGAGCAGCTCAAAGAATTTATTAATGAAAAAGTAGGAAAGCTGTTTCATTTTGATGAAAATATTATCAGCGCAGAAGTTACTCTGGTAGCGAATGATATTAAAATACCAAATAATAAAGTTTGTGAAATAAGACTGGTAGTGCCGGGCTACGATGACTTTGTAAAGAAAGAGGCCGCGAGTTTTGAAGAAGCCGTGTTGGCTGCCGTGGAAACATTACAGAAAGTCCTAAGGCGTAAGAAAAGATAAACGTCGATATACTTCAGGATACCTATTCATTTCTCTTCACCCTGAAATTACATAGGGTATTGTGTATAGATTGATCAAAGGCGCTCTGAACGCTGAGCTGAAAGTTTCCGGCAATGAACCAGCCCACCGGGCCATATTCAGTGATGTTTACTTGTACCGGATCGGCAGAATAACGGCCATAGTCGCCTGCAATTTCAAATTCATCCAGGGAAATGCCCGGGCCGCCCACGCTGATATTTCCTGTTATGGCAAAAAATACTTCCTGGCCTGTTACTAAGTTTCCCCCGGCAATATAGTTCCAGTGTGTGGCCTCGTCAACATATTGATTAAAGGAATTCACCGGCGGCACATACGAATAATAACTATTATCTACGCTGTAGTGAAGAAATTCTTCCGAAGAAGTATTATCGAAGCACGCTGTGAGGGTGCCGATACTGTTTGTGCCGCTATTTAATGAAATAGCTACGTGATTGCCGGACTGTAAAGTAGCATTGTTTTCGGCGATTATCGATACCGGTTCCGGGTTGGTTGCACTGCATATGGGTATATTGAAATTAAATGTGCCATCGCTGCTGACAGGATATTGATAATTTTCCTGGTCCTTTTGCAGGATAACGTGTCCTGAGGTGACGGGACTATTATTACAATCAACAACGCTGCCCGTTACAGTAGCCGTAATAAGTGAGGATACAGTAAAAGTGCCAAGAGAGGTATCCCTGTTGGTAGTATGAAAAGTAGTAGAAAAAACGGGGTTGTTACAGTCAAGCGAACCATAAACCGATAAAGTGTTATCAGTATTTTCATAAGTATCTGAACCTACATTGCCTTCCGCATCACTTATCGTTGTATATACAGCGCCGGGCACTGATGCAGCGAAAATTTTAATGAAAACATGGGATAAAGGATTTCCGGAATTATCCACCAGTTTACAGGTGATTCTCGCCTGGTCCGAGGAGCCACAAACGCTAAAATTTCCCAGGTCATTATTCCCCGCAACAAGTTCCACGGGTGTCATGTTACTTTTCTGTCCCGAGGAGATTTGCTCAGCAACAAATATTGCCGACTGGTGAAAACTATAATTACAAACGACCGTATTAAAGTGAACTTTCCCATCATTGCCTGCCGGAAAGCGGTAGTTATCACCAATGAAAGCCATCATAAGAAGGCCATCCGGTATCCCGTTATTTCCGCAATCGGTAAGTGTTGCATCCACGGTGACCACATTATTGCCGGTAATTGAAATGTCTCCTAATGCAATATCAGCCTCGACTGTAGGAAGACTTTGAGAAAATACCGGGCTATTGCAGAAGTTGCCATACACGTCAAATGAAAGCTGGCTGTTAGCCGGTGCGGCCATATTAATATATCCATTGGCATCGCTGAATTTCCAGAGAGGCCATGCATTGGAGGATGTTGATGGTCGCGATACATTTACATAAGCAAATGGCACAGGCTCGCCGGATGGGCTCATCAATCTTCCTTTAACTTTTACATAGTTTTCAGCCACAGCAAAATTCCATGAGCCAAACCTGCTGATCGTTCCTGTGTATTTAAAGCTCGATTGGGTTCCCCGCCCATGTTGCCTCCAGAGTCCCAAAGTTTCATCATAATACCATAAATCAACTGCTGCGGGTTGGGTACCAAACAAGGGTATCGTTATCATTGCATCCTTCGACAACTTCAGTTTTTCGCCATTGGCGCCCTCTGCAACAAAATTAATAATGCCAAAAGTAGATAGTAGTTTTAATTGCTGCAGCGTATCCAGTGCTCTTGCATCACCGGGCATGCGCATGGCTATGTCCTCGCTGTTTGCGTCAATCCGGGTACCGTATATCGTTACATCTCCTGAATAAGAAGCGCTGGTGCCGGCAATTGTCAACGCATTCGGCGGAACAGAAATGGTCCCCCCGTCTCCAAGGGTAAAGCTCACACCGGATGCAGCAGTAAACCGGGAGAAATAAATTTTGTGTTCCAATTTTAACCTTATGAAGTTTGCCTTGCCATCCTCCGTCATAAGAGTTTTATAATTGGTAAAAAACCCGGGTTTGGAAACTGTGACCTGTGCTGCTTCGCTGGTTACGCTTGCACCCGGAATTTCAAAATATCCATATTCATCGGTAACCGCAGTTTTGATACCAAATGAAACAATAGCGCCATCTACGGGGCCTCCAGCTCCCTGGTCTGTGCTGGTAACAAATCCTGATAGTGATGCTGTAACCCTTGCCGAAAGATCAGCAGGAGCCGGATGCTTTGTAGTATCAGCCGGTGGCGGCGGTGGAGGAGGGTTGGGGTCGCTGGATGACATTTTCTTACAGGAGCTTACAGCAAAGAGCAATGAAACTGTTGCCACTATGAGCAGGTTAGCAGGTTTTGTAAAATGTAGCAGCATCAGTTTTGGTAACGACCTTTAATCGTTCGGGTACTAAAAGTAAATGTTTGATTTGTAAAAAGAAAGCCCGTTGCGTTTTTTTAAGTCATTTTTTTATCAAACGGGTATAGTTTGCCATCTTTTAATCGGTAATTACATAAATTCTTACCTTGAAAAAAATACAATAATAAGGAAGAAACAAACGGCGAAGGCACGCCTAAACCTGTTGCAGAAACATAGAAAACACCATTGTCGCAACCAGTGCCTAAACTACGGCGGGATGAGTTACCGGAAGTAGTATCAGTGCGTAACTGGAAAGAATACCTCGGGGAATCCATGCTATGGTCCAAAAAAAAGACTTTTCATTTTCAAGAAAGTCTTTTTTCTAACAAGCCCATTATTTATCAAATATGGCTTTATCCAAATAAACCACCTTTCTTAAATGATCTGACACCTTCACCGATTTTAAACCCATTGTTATAAATCTCAATTTTATAATTTCCCGTTTGGAAATCGCTATTCTGTGTCCACTCTACAGTAACGGGTTGCTTTTGTCCCTGAACATAATTTATTTGAACTTTTTTAGTGAAAGGTTTTTCAGTCCCCTCCCTCGTAACGAAGTTCCCGGAGCCCAACGCATCCACAATTACAGGGTTTCCGTCGGGAGAAGTAATAGCAACATAAATGTCCTTCATACCAGATGGTGTAATTCTGTTCTCATCTATGTCAAATGAAATTCTCAATTTATCAACTCTCTTTGCCGTTGTAGTTTCCTTCTCTTTGCCATTACTTTTTTCCTTAAGGCCTACTATACTAAAATTTGACGCATGCAAAGTAGAACCAACATCTATTACATCTTCCTTTTGTTTAATCACCTGGTTGGCTGAATCATAATTTTTGTTTGCAATATCACGCTCTTCAGTTACCTGTTGTTTCTCCTGGGTTAATTGTGTGTTCTGATTTTTGAGCTCTTCAATTTCGGCCGTATAAGTTTCAATATTGCCTTTTAACTCTGCTATTAATCTTCTTGCTTCTGCAAGTTGGGAGGCGGTTGCATTTTTATCATTTAAAATGGATTGCACTTTGTTTTTAAGATCCTGAATATCCTTATCTTTTGTTTTTAAAAGACTATCTGCTTTTACATTCGAAGTTTTCAATACGTCAAGTCTTAATGCAGCGTCGTTCAGTTCACGCTGTAATTCATTTTTTGAAGAATCACTATTTACGATCTGTGCCGTAAGATCTTGTTTTTCCTGTTTGGTTTTATTTTTATCATAGATTATATAACCCCATGTAGCCAATAGTGCGACAATCAGGATACCGGTTAAAATGTTCCGGTTATTGTTGTTTTTTACCACAATCGTGTTCTCGTCAGGAGCATCGCTGTTAGGGAAATTTTCGTAACTCATGGTGTAATTTTTTTATTTTTTTTAAAGGTATGAAAATTAATTTTCCAAAATCATGCCAATAACATTTACTTCATTTTCAGTTTTTTAAAGGCAATTCCTATGCGTTTACTTTAAAATTTTATCTTTGAAAAATGAGTGCTTCAACTATAATTTCTGACTGGAAAAAAAATTTGTACAAGCCATTGTATTGGCTGGAAGGTGAGGAAGAATTTTACATTGATGAAATAATGAATTATGCTGAAAAGAAAATTTTAAGGACAACAGATGCTGAGTTCAACCTTAGTATTTTTTATGGCAAGGATGCCAATTGGGCTGATGTTTTAAATGCATGCAGGCGTTATCCGATGTTTGCCGAGCGGCAGGTGGTTCTTCTTAAAGAAGCACAACAAATGAAAGATATTGATAAACTGGAAGGATATATTGAAAAACCGCTTGGTTCAACTGTACTGGTGGTATCTTACAAGGGGAAAACACTTGATGGCCGAAGCCGTATTTCTAAATTGCTAAAGAAGCATGGAGAAGTTTTTTTATCAAAAAAAATTTACGATAATCAGTTGCCCTCCTGGACTAACGGTTACCTGCAATCGAAGGGATATGAAATAACGCCAAGGGCTTTAACATTACTTGTTGATCATGTCGGGAACGATCTTAGCCGTATAGCAAATGAAGTTGAGAAATTATCTATTAACCTTGGAAGCGAAAAAAATATTACCGAGGATGATATTGAAAAATATATAGGTGTGAGTAAAGAGTATAATATTTTCGAGCTGCAGCATGCAATCAGCAAAAAAGATCTTGTCAAAGCCATACGCATTATTCAGTATTTTGAAGCAAATCCCAAGGCTGCACCTATACAATTGGTATTACCTTCGCTTTATAACTATTTTGCAAAAATTCTTTCCGTTTACCAACTGAGTGATAAGAGCGAAAAAGTACTCAGGCCCGTATTTTACAACAATCCTTATCTGGTTCAGCAAGCAATGGATATGTTATTGAATTATTCATTTTCTGAAACTGAACAGCTTATCATGTTGCTTCACGATTATAATTTAAGAAGTGTAGGGATTAAAAATAATGGCACACCCGGAAGTTCTTTGATGAAAGAAATGATCTATAAAATAATTAAGGGAAATACCTACAGTTAATTTTTATTCAGCAATCTCAAAGCGTTAACCTTATCCAACGCCAGTTGTTCTTTTAATGCTTCGAGCCCGTTAAATTTTATTTCCTTTCTTAGAAAGTGCTGTACATACACCTTGATTGTTCGATTATAAATTGATTTATCAAAATCAAAAATGTTTACTTCAATTATTCTCCCTGTCCCTCCAACCGTAGGCCTTATCCCTATGTTCATCATTCCCTTTAGATAGGCTGGCTCTGTATCATTTCCTATGGCATCACCTGGTGACTTTTTGACTGACGACTCATTGCCTAACCCCACGTCCACTGCGTAGACGCCGTCGCACGGAATAAGTTTACTTTTATCACTAACAGAAATATTAGCGGTGGGATACCCCAGAGTTCTTCCCAATTTTTGTCCTTCAATTATTTTTCCTTCAAAAAAATAGGAGTAGCCTAAATATTCATTAGCCGTACTGGTATCACCTTCGGCAAGGGCCTGCCTTATTTTGGTAGAACTTATAACTACATTATGCAAAATATGCTCCGGTATTTCCTTTACTTTAAAATTACAATCTGACTGATAACTTTCGAGGAGCTTATAGTTCCCCTGGCGATTTTTTCCAAAATGATGATCATAACCTATGATTATCGTATGTGGACGAAACTTTGAAACCAGGAAGTTGCGGATATATTCATCAGCAGACTGTTCGGAAAATTCCAAAGTAAAAGGCACTATTACGAGATGGTCAATTTTTTGTTCTTGTAGTAATTCGATTTTTTCCTCTAATGTGTTCAGCAATTTTATTTCTCTGCTGCCGCCCGGGAGAGTATCGGATGGACCAATAACCATTCTTGGATGTGGATGAAAAGTTATAATAACCGATTCGCCATTAATAATTCCGGCTTCTTCCTTCAGCTGCCTCAGAATTTGCAAATGCCCCGTATGCACACCATCGAATGTGCCAATCGTAACAACGGCTTTCCTGAAGAGGGGTAAATTACTTATATCGCTGTGTACCTGCATAGGGAGGTGCAAAACTATATTATTTATTAATTGATATTTACGGTGAACGAAGGATAGCGATATTTAATACTTTTACAATCAACAAATTTAAGTAATGTCTCTTTATACAAAACGTGGCGTGTCTGCTCAAAAAGAAGAAATTTATGCTGCTGTAAAAAATCTTGATGCGGGATTATTTCCAAAAGCCTTTTGTAAAATTTATCCTGATTATTTAGGCGGAGATAGAAATTATATAAACGTGATGCATGCAGATGGCGCCGGTACAAAAAGTGTACTTGCATATTTATACTGGAAGGAAACAGGTGATGCATCAATATGGAAAGGAATTGCACAGGACGCTATAGTTATGAACCTGGATGATTTGTTATGCGTGGGCGTATATGATAATATTGTTTTTAATTCTACCATTGACAGAAATAAAAATTTAATTACTGCAGAAGTTCTTGAACAAATTATTAATGGTACGCAGGAATTTTTTGATCTGATGAAAACATTTGACATCAACATTCATTATCTCGGTGGTGAAACTGCAGACGTCGGGGATGTTGTTAGAACAATTGCCGTAAATGGAACTATGACTGCAAGATGGCCGAAATCAAAAGTTATTTCGAATGAAAAAATTAAGCCGGGAAATGTTATTGTGGGACTGGCCTCCTTTGGGAAAGCTACCTACGAAAATAGCTACAACAGTGGTATAGGAAGTAATGGATTAACTTCCGCACGACATGATCTTTTGAATAAGTTTTATGCGGAAAATTATAAAGAGAGTTATGATACTTCTTTAAGTAGCGAAGTGGCGTATATTGGTACAAATAAGGTTGCGGACATTAAGGACATTCTTTCCCCAACAAAAACATATGCGCCGTTAATGAAAATTCTTCTGGAGGATCATTTTGATAAAATTTATGGATTGATACATTGCAGCGGCGGTGGACAAACAAAATGTTTAAAATACATTCCTGAAAATGTCAGGGTTATTAAAGATAATTTATTTAAGGTGCCTGAAATTTTCAAACAAATCCAGGAAGCAAGCAAAGCTGACGACCGCGAAATGTACCAGGTATTTAATATGGGTTGCCGGATGGAGATTTACACCGATGAAAAATATGCAAATGCTATTATTCATACTGCAGCGTTATTTAATATCGATGCCCAAATAATAGGAAGGGTGGAGAGAAGAGAAAAAAAAGAATTGGTGATACTAAACGATAACGGTGAATTGATTTTTTAACTACCCTCACGTTTTATAGAATATTAAAATTTTTCAAGGATTATTTATGTGTCGGTATAAAGGAAGATTCAAAAATCATTATTTCTATATTAATGATTTAAAACTGCCAAGATTTGTTTTTTGAGAAACTCAAACTCTGTTGGAGAAAAGGCGTCGTCAACTAAAATTTTGCCATTATTGAAAAAAAGATACCTTGGAATAGGTATTCCTTCATTTCCGTTAGCGTGGTAAATATTTTGCTTTATGTCTTCTCTTAATTTATCACTGGCTAATATATGGTAGCCACCTAACGCATACCTCTCAATTGCTTGCTTCCATTTTGATTTACCAGGCAAGCCATCAAGGCTAATATATAAGCGTTCGATATTATTTTTTATCAAAAAACTATCTAATTGCTGATTAAAACCAAAAGCAGACACACATGGACCGCACCATGTTGCCCAAATATCAATGAATACAGGTTTATTTTCCGGCAGATTATTTAATAAGTCTTTTATCGTAGCGACTCCATTTGTATCAACAAAGTGAATTGGCGATTGAAGTTTATATTCGATTTTTTGAGGGATACCGCTTTTTTTAAATTTATTGACTAACAATGATCTCCATTTATTGTGGGGAAATATGGAATCATACTGTGCTATTATTGAGGCATCGTATTTTCCCGGATAATTAAATAGCAATAAAATATACAAGGCCCACAGATCTTTTTTGTCTCTTTCATTTTCAATATAAATAAGTGGGACAAAATCTTCCTTAATTGTATAACTATGGCCTTTAAACGAATAATTTATCTTTTTACTTTTCAATTCATCTGTTGTGGATAATTTGTATTTTTTGTAAGAGAGAAAGCCATAGAAATTATAGAGATAAAAATAGGAGCCATACAATCCCTTTAATCTTTTATCACTGGGAGGCTGATCCTTGTATAATGCAGTTATTATGGAATCTTTGGTTTCCCGGCTGATAACATTCTTTTTCTTTGACTCTCTTAATAAACTTAACACAACCTGATCATACATTAAAGATTTGAAACACACATTCATATACTCAATGAACTCATCGGTAACAAGGGCTTTTTTTTGAAGTGAGTCAAATCTATTTTTAATAGATACAACGATGTCTTCAATTTCGGATACAATATTATTTTTATTTTTAGGCAACTTATCAAGTGCGTCAAATACGGGTATAAATTTATTGTATGGTTGAAAGTTTATTTCATTGAATAGTTTTTGGCCCATTGAATTATTCCCACCATAAATAACCGAATTAAAATCATCATGATTTAAATCAAAATTTAGATGGATAGAATCACCGGGAAAAAGAAGTATGTCGCTTCTGGTAATAAATTGCTTTTTCTCATCTGTAAAATAAATAGCGATAAATGAGGGATAATCAAGATGTATGATTTTTCTTAATGAATCAGTACCATTTATTAAACAGCTATTAGATGAGGATGAATCAAAGAAAGCGAGGTTATAAAATCCAAATACGGGTTCATAGATGTTTACATTAAATTTTCCGGATGACTTAATTGTTCCACAAATGATTGATGTATTCAGAGCCTGAATATCTTTCAAGGAGAAAAAGAAAATGGTGACTAATAGAAGGTTAGAAAATATTTTCCTTCTGATTGATTTCAATTTTTATCGGGATTTGTAAGGGTTATGGGTTGAAGTCTGTATGCCGCAACAATCTGTCCGTTTTGTGTAGCAGATATCCATTTCGGGCCGTTTCGAATTGCATCCATCGAAACTTTTGCTAATCGTGAATCTTTCATCGTTGTTGCTTCAACGTTAGTTACACTTCCGTCTTTATTTACTATAAACTTAACTACGCAAGTGCCGAAATCTTTTTTTGTGAATTCAGCCTGATTTTTTTGAATCTGGCTCACTATGTATTTAACCCATGCTTCCTGGCCGCCGGGAAATTCAGCTTCGTTTTCAACTTTGGTAAAAAGCATGTCGGGAATTGTATCATTTTGAATATAGCCTTTTGGATTACCCTTTAATTTAACTGCATTATTTTTCAGATCATTAAGATGAACTGAATTTATAGAAGCATTTGAATTCGTATTCATCGTAATGGAGGAATTCAAATTTTCATGTTTTGTTGTTATCAGGACAACACCGCCTCTTGCTTTTTCACCGTATATGGCTATTGCGCTTTCACCCTTTAAAACATTTAACGACTCTATGGAAGTAGGAACAATATTTCTCAATTCCTCTTTGGAAATTTCTTTTCCATCAACAAAATATAATGGTTGTTTCGCTGAGTTAGATTGTTTTCCCAACGTACCTGCCTTTAAGTAAAATTCACTGTTTGAATTTTGTATCTTAACGTTAGGACGAAAACTGCCGTATAAGTGAGTTTTTATTTTTGGAGTGGTATCTATTTTGGAAATTTTTGTGTCACTTGCATAAGATAAATTCTGCTCAGCATAATTATTAATAGCGTCTAATATATTCTTTGCAATTTTTTTCTGGTTTTGAATTTTACTAATAAATGCTTCGTCATCAGTATTTGTTAAATATCCGCATTCAATGAGAGCTGCGGGACAAATGTTATTATCAATTACATAAACATTATTCTCTCGAACTCCGATAGCATCCTGGGTTGCATATGATTTTCTTAATTCTTCAATCAGCGCAGAAGCAAGTAATTTATTTTTTTCACTATTTTTTTTATCAATTAAAACAGAAAAGCCCTTTTCATCTAAATGATTTTTATCTGCTGTATTTATATGAATTGATATAAATAGATCTGCATGGTTTAAACTTGCAAATTCCACCCTGTCTTTTACCGGAATACTTTTATCATTATTTCTTGAAAGTAAAATTTTAATATTAGTATTTGAATTTAAGGCAACAATTTCCTTTGCAATGGAAAGACTGATATCTTTTTCCAATAATCCATTTTGAGAAATCGCTCCATTGTCCTCGCCACCATGGCCGGCGTCTATTATTGCAGTCATTTGCTTTCCCGAATAATTACCGGCGGGCTGAATAGGATTCATTTTTATTGTGAAAGCAAAAAATATAATTGTTGCCAATGGCAACACCAGTAAACGGCTTACATAAGTTACTTTAGAATTTTTATTTTTTGTAAACATGAGTAATCTTCGCTTTAATGGTGAGTGAAAGAAATTATTGGCTATAGAAAATTGTTGTCCCGGGTAAACGGTTTGTAAAATCATTTCTGCGAAAGCATTGATATCGTTGTCTTCTAACGCATCTTTATCTGCAATGAACTCATGTATCATATTTAATTCTTTTTGCATTAACCAAAAAAATGGATTAATCCAGAAAAATATCAGTGCTACATTCATAAATACCTTATCATAAGAATGTTTTTCTTTTACATGTGCGATTTCGTGATTGAAAATCTGCTGGCCATGTTTGGAGTTCAGGTCAATGGCACGGTTCCAGAAAATCGAATTAAAAAAAGAAAATGGAGTACCCTTTGCATCAGTAGAAATAAAATTGATCCCATTAAATTTTGTTTCAGGATATTTTTTTCTCAATCTATATATTTTGTATAAGGCGAGTAAAAAAATAACCATGAATGCGACAGTACCTGACAGGTAAAGCACTTCTATAATATTTTCCGAACTAAGATGAAGGCCCTTGCTTCTATTGTATTCTATCACAATTTCGTCGCTGTTATTAATGGTCTGTAACATCCTGACTACGGTTCCTTTGCCTGCAGCGGAATTTTGAAAAATAGTTATTTTGATTAATGGTGCAGCAAGAGAGAGAATAATGGATGCAATTAGATAAAAGCGATTCCATCTGTGAAAAATTTTGTTTCTAAGGCAAGCGTAATAATATCCATATAAAATACCGGAGCATATAATTACTTTTAAGAAATACCAGGCAAGTGTTATCATAGAAAATAATTTATTTTCCTTTTTTTAATTGTTTTAAAAGCAGTTCAAGATCTTCAATAGAGATGTTATTTTCTTTTACCATAGACGAAACGGCGTTGGTGAACGAGCCGTCAAAATATTTTTTAACAAGGGACTTCATGCTGCTCTTTGAATAAACGTCCTTGTTTACTAATGGATAATATTCGTGATTTCTTCCAATAACGTTCACCCCCGCAAAATTTTTTTCTACAAGGATCTTGAGTATTGTGGATACAGTGTTTTGATGGGGCTTTGGATTGGGCAATTCGTTTATAATTTCCCTGAGGAAAGCTTTTTCAAGTTTCCAGATAACCTGCATTATCTGTTCTTCAGCCTTTGTTAATGTCTTCATTTTTTGTTGTCAGATTTTAGCCTGAGAACAAATGTAAACTAAATTTTTAGTTTTAAAACTATTTTCTTAGTCTTAATAGAAATTTTTTATTTTTAACACCTGTGAATTATTTCTTTTAGAGAAAATATAATTATAAAAGTAACTTTGCGAAACTGGCGAAGACAATAGCAGATCAGTATAGCAAATTGTTTAAGAAAACGGATATGGCAGAACAAATTTTAGAATTGCGAAATGCAAGTGTGTACCAGGGTGAATCTCTTATTCTCCAGGACGTAAATATTACCGTTAACCGGGGAGAATTTGTATATCTGGTTGGAAAAACCGGGACTGGCAAATCGAGCCTCTTAAAAACTTTATATGGTGATCTTGTGCTTAGAGAAGGGGAAGGCAATGTAGTGGGTTATGATCTTCAGTCACTCGATTGGAAAAAAGTTCCCTATCTAAGGAGAAATCTTGGCGTTGTTTTCCAGGACTTTCAATTACTTACCGATAGAAATGTAAATGGTAATTTGAAATTCGTTTTAAAGGCTACGGGATGGAAAGATGAAAAATTAATGGATGAAAAGATCGCCGATGTTCTTGATAAAGTAGGATTAAAAACGAAAGGATTTAAAATGCCTTTTGAACTAAGTGGTGGCGAGCAACAAAGGGTTGACATTGCCAGAGCCCTTCTGAATTCGCCCAGGTTAATACTTGCTGATGAGCCTACCGGCAACCTCGATCCCGAAACGTCTGATGAAATTATGCAGCTTCTTTTTCATATAAGCCGTGATTACGGGACTGCTATTGTAATGGCAACGCATGACTATCCTGTTATAACTAAATTCCCCGCCCGCACCATTAAAACTGAACGTGGAAAAGTGTGGGACAATGCTACCATATCCATTGGATAAGGCGCTGAGCGTTTTCAAGGGTATTAAAAACATTTTCCAATTTATTCTTTCTTTCTATAATGTAATCGCCGGTAAAGTTTTTATTAAATAATTCTTGCACTAATTTTTTGTACTCTGATTTTGTGCTGGCAATATTACACATAGTTTCCAACCCGTTTTCTTCAACGGCAGCATTGTTTGTAACAATAAACCGGCCGTTAAAAAGAGCATTTAATAATTTTATTTTTATGCCTGTTTTATTGAATGACGGCAATACATTTATGTGAGCTTTTTTTATAAGCTCATTCATTTCAGTCTCCGACGGATTGGCAACGACACAAATATTTTCATTTGCCTTCGCAGCTGTCACGAGATACTTTCGCGGATTTTTTCCAGCAATAACAAGCGGCACATCTATCGCATCAAAAATATCCAGTAGCCACATAACAGCTTTTTCATTTTCGGGTATTGACAGGTTACCGTGATATAAACAAAATTCTCCGGAGCCTTCCTCTGATTTTACATGGGTAAAGGGCAAAAAAACCGGGAGAAATTTAACTTCTTTCGGTGAGAAACTGCGCTGGTAAGTATGTTTGTCCTTTTCTGTAACTGCGATAAATATTGCTTTACAAGCTATTTTATTTTCATACTTTTTTAATAAGTTGCTCTCGAGAGTAAAATATAATTTTTTGAAAATATTTTTTGTGGTCTTTGCTAATTCAGCATAATACTTAAACTCCACATTGTGCAGCCGCACAAAAACTTTTTTACCTTTTAATTCACCGGTCGAAACAAAATAAGTGCAGTGAATACCCTCCAGCAACACAGGGTAATCATCTTTTAAAAGATTATTTAAGAGCAATTGATTTGCCCGTGAGCTAACTATAAAGGGCAAACGAAAGGGCAAGCTTTGATAAATTTTCTTTCTTTTATAATACGTTACAGATTCGCAAAATTTCATTAATTCTTTTTGCCTGCCGCGGCCATATTCGAAACAGTGTAATTGAATGGTAATACCTGATTCATGAAGCGCTTTTATTTTGTAAAAGAGATCAAATACCCCTCCATAGTCAGGAGGGTAGGGTACGTCAAGGCATACGATATGAAGGTTCCTGGTTGTCAACAGATGAAAAGTAAGAAATGCAATGGTTTATTTAATGCATAGTTTAAATTAATACGCAAAACTGCTTATAATTGTTTAACATTTGTAAATTAAAAGCCCTGATTTCTTTGAGTAAAAAAATTATTGTTTCGGTAATAAGCAATGTAGCTACAGATCAGAGAGTACAAAGAGAATGTAATACCCTTCATGAAATGGGATACGAGGTTTTAGTTCTAGCCAGAAACAGTAAAAGGAACTTTTTTCTAAATCAACTGCCTTACAAAGTAATCCGGTTTAAAATTTTTTTCAGGAGAGGACCTTTAATGTACCTTTTTTTTAATATCCGGTTATTTTTTTATCTCCTCTTTAAAAAAGCGGATATTTTTTGGGCAAATGATCTTGATACCTTATTGCCTAATTTTCTGATCTCACGATTAAAACGAAGGCAACTTGTTTATGATAGCCATGAATATTTTACGCAAAGTGTTTATAAAAAGACCTCAAGAAAAATATGGCAGTTTCTTGAAAAGTTATTATTTCCGCACCTCAAAAATGTAATTACAGTAAATGATTCTATAAAGCAAGTTTATGAGAGCAAATATAATGTACCGGTAATCGTTATCAGGAACCTTCCTTATAAAAGCCAGGGAGGGATGGAGGAAGTAAATGCTGGAGTTGCGCCAGGGAAAAAGATTTTGATAATGCAGGGAATTGGTTTGAATGAAAATCGTGGTGCCGAGGACGCAGTGCTGACTATGCAGTTTTTACCCGATTACTTTATTTTGTATTTTATAGGAGGTGGAACTGTTTGGAATAAGCTTAAAAAAATGTGTTCCGATTTAAATCTATCGGACAAAATTACCTTTATCGATGCGTTACCTTATGACGAGATGATGAAATACACCAGGCAAAGCTTTCTTGGACTCACTTTTGAAAAAATTGATTTTACAGATCAACATATGTTTGCTCTCCCGAATAAATTTTTTGATTACATGCATGCGGGTGTTCCCATATTATCATCAAGGGCAATTGAAATAAAGTCGATAATCGAAAAATACAATATCGGGGATTTTATAGACAGCTTTGAACCCGAAAAAATAGCAGAAAAAATTATAGAAATTTCGAAGGACGAAAATCGTTATAATTTATGGAAGTATAATACCCTAAGGGCATCCAGGGAACTTAACTGGGAAAATGAAGAACAAAAATTATTCGGTTTTATGCAAGACCTCCGGTAAATTAAGGACCTTAATTTTCCAGGAGGGTTGAAAGTCTTTGGATCATTTTGTCATGGACATTTCTCCAGTCTTTATATTCGCTAGTTTCACTTATCGTATGATTGTGAAATATACTTATGAATGTTCCATCTACATTTTTTACCGCTTCCATTAAATTAAACATATCACGCAATGATTCTTCAGGATGAGCGTATTTCAAATTCATAAAAGTATCTTCCATTAAGGTTACGGGAAATATTTTGAGATTTGTTTGTTTTTCGTTTTTTAAATCATAAAAGTAAAAAGATTTTGAAGTGCCTGCTCTGAAACCGGGCAAAGCAGAAAACGCCATAGAGTAATCTTCAGTAATTCCTGCCTCGATCAAGGCATTGTAAGTTGCCGGTAAATCAAATTTTAGAAAATGCTGCCTGCTCTTGTAAATATTTTCCCCGGATAAATCCTCCAGTCTTTCTTTCTCCGTTGAAATCTTTCCGGGAAATAAAGAAGTTTTATATGACGGATGAATACCAATTTCGCTGAATAACTTTATCTTATTGACCAGTTCTTTTATGGCTGGATTCTTAAAATCTAAATTTCTGTCATGCTTTGATTTATCGCTGAGTAGGAAAAAAAATATTGAATCCAGGTGATTGGATTTAATTGATTTTTTCAGATAATTATAAGTATCCCACGGATCTTTTTTATCCTTATACAACGTTTGAAAACGACGATAAATATTTCTGAAGTCTAATCTCAAAAGGTCTTTGGCTGTTGTAGCTATTATTCTCGTAACACTTCTGCCTATATATTTGTAGGCTACATCAATATCATAGGTAACAATGGTTTTAAAATGCGAAGGCTTAAATTTTAAGCGGGGAAATTTCTTTTGAAGTAGATTCTTAAAATGATTAATCCATATATCTGCTACGGGAAGATGAAGAAAGTTATTTCTATAGGCAAAACTCTCAGTTCCTTTAAATCTTCCGTGTTTATCCGGAATAAAAGGCAAATATTCTTCATAACGACTTAGCATATAAAACACTGAAGAGAAAATATCAAATCCAACATCGCATGGCTCGCTGCTGGGAAACAAAACTTTTAGGCTATCTTTTTCTGCAACGGTTATTTCCGTATTTTTTAAAAAATCTTCAGACAAAAGAGTAGCGGACTTTACGAAAAATTCATCGTGTATGCGTTTGTCTGAGTAATTAATTTTTTCTTCTGAATAACTTTCAAATTCTGTGATACTATCGGTGGTATTATACTTTATCCCAAATTCATGATTGAAGATTATGTCAAAAATATATTTACTCCTGCTCGAAGATTTATTTAAATATATTAATAACATAGAGAAATTTTAACACAAATGCAGTTTGTGATCCAGGCAAATTTTTGTGGGATACATTTGGTTTTGTTTATGAAAGTAAAGTTGTATAATTTCATTTACTTCTGCAAATCGATATAGTTTTCAATGCATTCGTATTTCAATTCGACTTTATTAAATATTTCTCTTTGCCTTACAAAAATGTGTAGGAAAAAGTTTTTCCCTTTTTTAATGATATTTCTGTTTTTACACCGGGATACTTTTTCACAACATCATGCAGATAAAACCCTTGAAAACAAACTTCATGAATTAACAGATTCATTTCATGGCACCGTCGGTATTTATGTTCGTAAT
This sequence comes from uncultured Chitinophagaceae bacterium, assembly GCA_963798665.1. GTDB lineage: Bacteria > Bacteroidota > Bacteroidia > Chitinophagales > Chitinophagaceae > Ginsengibacter. Next base: position 677,675 of record CAWCUN010000002.1, read on the forward strand.
TTAAAAACAGGGAAAGTAGCAGCCATAAATTCTGATACAATTTTTCCGACTGCAAGCATAGTTAAACTGACCATTCTTATCGGCATATTTAATAAAATTGAACAGGGAGAATTTACCTATCATCAGCGGATGCTGTATAGAGATTCCATGGCTCATGGGGGGGCCGGCCTTATGCAATATTTCAAAGACAGTACCAAAACCGATTTGAGCAATTTGATAACACTTATGATTACGCATAGCGATAATACTGCGGCAATTTGGTGCGAAAAACTAGCCGGTGGGGGAATAACTATTAATAACTGGCTCGAAGAAAAAGGCTTTCAATTCACACGCTTAAATTCGCGTACCCCTGGCCGTGAGAACAACTATCATGAATACGGGTGGGGACAAACCACACCAAAAGAGATGGCTGATTTGCTCGTTATGATTCGTGAAGGAAAAGCCGTAAGCCCGGCTGCAAGTGAACGCATGTACCGTATTCTCACACACGTTTATTGGGATGAATATGCTCTGTCGCAAATTCCTCCATATATTCAGTCCGCTTCCAAGCAGGGGATGGTTGATGCATCACGTTCTGAAGTTGTACTGGTAAATGCTTCGCACGGGGATTATGTTTTCTATGTTGCCACAAAAAATAATGATGATAAGAGATGGGAGCCTGATAACGAGGCATGGCAATTAGCACGCCATGTTTCAGCTTTGCTATGGAATTATTTTGAACCTAAATCCGGCTGGAAGCCTGCAGATGGAATTGAAAAATATCGCAATTAATATTTATGGTATCTTTTCAATAAATTAGTAGTTGCACAAAAGATATAGTTGCTCTTATTATCGCGTAATTTATTATGGAATCAAATCTAAATGAGTTTGAACAGGAGCCAGGGCTAAGGCCGACTCTTTTAACTGTGCTTTGCATACTCACATTTATTGGAAGTACATGGGCAATCATCAGTAGTGTGTGGGGTTATACTACCGCGTCTAAATCTGCGAGAATTTTTTCCACGGTTGTTACAAGAACAGCTCACGATTCATTGCCACCAGAAGATTCGGCTGTCCAAAGAATAGGAGATAAAAAGCGTTCTATGTTTGGCGAAAAAATGATGGTGTCTGTCTCAAAAATGATGACCGAAGATAATATTCGTAAGAACGCGATGGGGGCAATTATTTCAGGATTTTTTACGCTTGCGGGTGCTTTTTTAATGTGGAGGCTCCGGCGATATGGATTTTATTTATATATAGCGGGAGTGATTATCGGGATTATTGTTCCATTTTATTTGTATGGTTCTAATATTATTTCGATCGGTATGTCAGTTTTCTCAGGGTTTTTTGGACTGGTCTTCATCGCGTTATATGCCTTGAATTTCAAAAGCCTTAAGTGATTGTGCAAAGAATTATGATATCGATTCTAATGCCATTTTTTCGCCCACAAACCGATTATGACCTGCTTGAAATTAGAATTTAATTATTACCTTTGCAGCCAATTAATAAATTTTATTTAATAAATGTCTTATTTAACATCTGAAAAAAAGTCCCAAAAGTTTGCGGAATTTGGTGGGAATGCCTCAAATACAGGATCCATAGAAGCGCAGGTTGCCATTTTAACGGAAAAAATTAACCACATTTCTGACCATCTTAAGGATAATAAAAAAGATTTCAGCACACAACGCGGTTTGATGCAGATGGTTGGTAAAAGAAAAAGCCTGTTAACCTATCTTAGTAAACACGATCTTACCGGTTACCGTGCATTAATCGAAAAGTTAGGACTCCGTAAATAATTATATTAAATGATATTGTTAGCTATTCCCAACTGATTTTTACGGTTGGGATTACTTTTTTACTACTAATATGAACAAATAATATGACTCCAAATCCAATTTCTGCAACATTTGACATAGGAGAGGGCCGCATGGTTACTTTAGAAACGGGCAAACTTGCACGTCAGGCAGATGGTGCCGTTACGGTACGTTCAGGCGATTGTGTTATACTTGCTACTGTTGTTGCCAATAAAGAACCCAAGGAAGGTCAATCTTTTTTTCCTTTAACGGTCGACTACCAGGAAAAATTTGCATCAGCTGGTCGCATTCCCGGCTCTTTTTTCAAACGGGAAGCAAGGCTTAATGACTATGAGATACTGACTTCAAGGCTTATAGATCGTGCTTTACGGCCGTTATTTCCGGAAGACTATTTATGTGAAGTACAGGTATTAGTGTCTCTCATCTCAAGTGACCCGGAAGTTATGCCCGATGCTATGGCTTGCCTCGCAGCTTCTGCCGCATTGGCCGTTTCGGATATTCCAATACAGGAAATTATTTCGGAAGTGCGTATTGGGAAAGTGAATGGAGAAATGATCGTAAATCCTAGCAGGACACAACTTGCTGAAGCTGAAATGGAATTTATTATCGCAGCTACCGATCGTAATATTATGATGGTGGAAGGCCAGGCAAAGGAATGCCAGGAAGAGGATTTAGTAAAAGCAATTGAAGTTGCTCACAACGCAATAAAAATCCAGGTAAAAGCCCAGCAGGAACTTAGAGATAAAGTTGGTATAAAAGGGAAGCGGGAATATACGCCGCCTTACCGCAATGAAGAATTAAATCAAAAAATTATTGCTTTTGCGAAGGAAAAAGTTGAGGCACTCGCATCAAGGGCTACCACAAAAAATGAAAGGCAGGAGGCGTTGGAAAACCTTAAGAATGAAATAGAAGAATTTTTGGGCGAGGAACTGCCTGATGAAGACAAGGCATTGATTAAAATTTATTTCGGCGATCTTCAGTACAACGTTATCCGGGACATAATTTTAAATGATAGCAAAAGGCTTGATGGAAGAGGCCTTGAAGATATAAGGCCACTTACCATGGAGGTTGATTATCTTCCTTCGCCCCATGGATCTGCTTTATTTACCAGGGGCGAAACTCAATCTTTAACGACTGTTACTCTTGGAACGCCTTTAGATGAATTACTCGTAGAAAGTGCAGCAAGTAGCGATTACTCTAAGTTTATTTTGCATTATAATTTTCCTCCATTTTCTACAGGTGAAGTGAAAATGATGAGGGGTGTGGGAAGAAGAGAAGTTGGCCATGGTAATCTTGCCCAGCGTTCTTTAAAACAAATATTGCCCGGTGGTGAATATCCTTATACCGTGAGGGTAGTAAGTGATATTCTTGAAAGTAATGGCTCGTCGTCTATGGCCACTGTTTGCGCCGGCTCTTTGGCTCTCATGGATGCAGGTGTTCCGTTTAAAAAACATGTGAGCGGCGTAGCAATGGGATTAATTTCAAAAGAAGGCAAATTTGCCATACTTACCGATATACTAGGGGATGAAGACCATTTAGGCGATATGGATTTTAAAGTTACCGGAACAAGAGATGGTATTTGCGGCGTGCAGATGGATATAAAGGTGGATGGTTTGAGTATGGATATAATGAGAGAGGCTCTCGAACAGGCGAAGAGGGGCAGGTTATTTATACTTGATTCTATGTACAATTGCATACCTGAACACCGAAGCGATGTGAAGCCACATGCGCCACGAATGGAGAAACTGATAATCGACTCAGAGTTCATCGGAGCGGTTATTGGTCCGGGAGGAAAAATCATACAGGAAATTCAAAAGACAACCGGCGCAACAATCAATATTACTGAGGTCGGCAAAACCGGGGAGGTAAGCATATTTTCCGCTAACAAAGAAAGTCTTGACCAGGCGGTAGCCTGGGTAAAAAGTATAGTATCTGTTCCCGAAATTGGGGATGTGTATGAAGGAACGGTGAAAGGGATTAAAGAGTTTGGAGCATTTGTCGAATTCCTTCCCGGCAAACAAGGACTTCTTCATATCTCCGAAATTATGTGGAAACGGCTTGAGAGCATGAACGGTGTCCTAAATGAAGGTGATAAAGTCAAAGTGAAATTGGTTGGCATTGATCCTAAGACCGGTAAGTTTAAGCTTAGTCGTAAAGCATTGATACCTAAACCACAGGCGAATCAATCCTCCCAGCCACGTTCAGATAATAATTAATCTTAATAAATTTGATTGCGAAGCTTGTAGATTTCTGCAGGCTTTTTTTATGAAAAAATTTGTGAAAGTCGAGATCAATTCACTTTCTGTTGAAAAAGCAGAAATTCTTATTGCAGATTTGTCTGAGAATGATTTCTATGCGTTTGAGCAAGATGAAAATGTTCTTTCAGCGTATATAGAAAAGAAAAATTTTGACGAAAAAAAATTGAAAATTCTGTTGAAAGACTTTCCGTATAAACATTCAGATATTGAAGAAAAGAACTGGAATGCAGTATGGGAAAACGGGTTGCAGCCGGTGATTATAGAAAATTTTGTCGGAATTAGGGCATCATTTCATGAAGCTATGCAAAATGTAGAGCATGAAATAATCATTACCCCAAAAATGAGTTTCGGTACTGGCCATCATGCTACTACTTTTTTGATGATAAAGCAAATGGCAACGATCGACTTCAAAGGCAAAGCGGTAGTGGATTTTGGAACTGGTACGGGCATTCTTGCCATTCTGGCCGAAAAAAGAGGCGCAGCGGCTGTATTTGCAATAGATGATGATGAATGGAGTATAAACAACGCACTCGAAAATATCCTTGCTAACCATTGTAGAAACGTCCAAGTTGAAAAACGGGATAATATTAAAAGCCTTCCGTTCGTTAATGTAATATTAGCCAATATAAGTCTCAGTATGCTTTCAGCGAATGCACCAGACTTTTCCACGCATTTACAACCTGGTTCCATATTGGTGGTAAGCGGGTTTTTGGAAATTGATAGAGAAAATATCGAAGCGGTTTTTGTTAAAAATCATTTTCAAAAAAAGGGGAGTGAACATAAAGATGGCTGGTTAGTTATAGTATTTGAAAAGTGTTAAAACAGGGCAGAAATTATAATTCCGGTACTTAAATTAAATCCTATATTTGTAAGCTTTGTTCCTTTTGAAATAAATTATGAAAGAACTCCTTTTAATCATAACTGCTTATCTAATTGGCTCAATACCAACTGCGCTCATTATCAGCAAGTCTATTTTTGATATTGATATACGGGAGTATGGCAGTGGGAATATGGGAGCTACAAATACATTTAGAGTGCTAGGCCCGAAATATGGAACTATTGTAATGGTTGGAGATATGCTTAAAGGAATTTTTGCAGTTGCACTCTATAATCTTTTGCCTTATTATCTTACAAACGAACTCGACCGCACCAATTTGATGATTGGGCTTGGAATGGCTGCAGTTGCCGGCCATATATATCCAGTATGGGCACAGTTCAGGGGTGGGAAGGGCGTTGCAACTTTATTTGGAATGCTCCTGGCTATCCAGCCGGTAGTAGCCGTGAGTTGTGTTGGCGTTTTCCTTTTAGTCTTATTTTTAACAAGATACGTTTCATTAAGTTCTATCCTTGCAGGTGTTGCTTTGCCCATTTGCGTTTTGTGGATTTATAACGAGAAGGAAGTATTCTACAGAGTCTTTGCTGTTGCGGTTGCAGCCCTTATCGTGTTGACTCATCAAAAAAATATAAGTCGGCTCCTCAAAGGAAATGAAAGCCGGGTTCCTATCTTGAAATATCGCGATAGAAAGAAGCTTCGTAAAAAAGATTCCTGATTTTTCATTTCTCTTTAACTATTTTGGCAGATTTTAGATACAACTTTAAGAAGTATGTATAAGTCTAACTTTAAAAGTTGGTATATCAATTGTTTACATTAACTAAAATATCTGTCATGAAAAGAATATTTTTCCTTCTTTGTGCTTCCTCAATCTTTATTGTTTCGTGTACCACCAATACAATAACAGGTCGTAGTCAGTTGTCATTGGTTTCTGAGGCATCTCTTCAACAAGAAGCAGTTTCGCAATACAAAACTTTTCTTTCTGAGAACAAGGTAGTCAGTAGTGTGGCAAGTAAAGATGCCGAAATGGTGAAACGAGTGGGGAATCGTATTGCTGCAGCTATCACAAAATATTATGCGTCAAAAGGCGCATCGGATGAATTGTCGGGCTATAATTGGGAATTTAACCTTGTAGACAATAAAGAAGTGAATGCCTGGTGTATGCCGGGAGGAAAGGTAGTTGTGTATACCGGTCTTTTGCCAGTGGCACAAAATGAAGCAGCATTAGCAATTGTAATGGGGCATGAAATTACTCATGCTGTGGCACATCATGGACAGGAGAGAATGAGCCAGGCACTTCTTGCGCAAGGTATAGGACTTACAGGCGATGTATTTACGTCAGGTAATGCGAAGGCTAATAATATTTTTAAGAGCATTTATGCACCAGGTGCCCAGATCGGGGTGTTGTTACCAAATTCACGAAACCAGGAATATGAAGCTGATCATTATGGGTTAATATTTGCGGCAATGGCCGGGTATAACCCCAGAGAAGCTATTCCTTTCTGGACTCGCATGGCAGCATTAAATTCCGGCGCAAAAACACCGGAGATACTCAGTGACCATCCACTCGATTCAAAAAGAATTGATAAATTAAAGGGTTATATGAATGAAGCGCTGAAATATTATCAACCCGTAAATTCTAAGTAATTATTGTCAAAAACACAATTTTTTTCAATAATCATTTTATTCACACGTTTTTATTGGATGTAAGCAATATTTTATGTAATTTTGCACCTGTCTTTTTCTGCATCTCGGTTCAATTCAATTTTCCACCCTAATACAGAGGTGCAGTGTTTTGAGGACATATTTTTTAATCTTAAAATTTTGATTCGCTTATGTCTCAAACATTGTTTGAAAAATTGCAATTGGAGGATGAAAAAAATTTGTTAATACAAGGACTTCCTTCAACAATCGAAAAACAGTTCTCTAAGCTCTCATTCTCAAAAAACGTTACCCCTCTTTTAAAAACCCGTAAAATTGATTTTGCTCTTGTTTTCGCTTTAAATCTAAAACAATTGGGTAAAATTCTTTCAGAAGTGTGCCCTGCATTACATCCTTCGGGAAAATTATGGATTGCCTTTCCAAAAGCGACTTCCAAAATTACAAGTGATTTAAACAGGGATTGTTCATGGAGTTGTTTGACAGAGCAAGGGTTTGAAACCGGGGACGTGGTAGGATTGGATTATGTGTGGAGCGCACAACTTTTCACTAAAGGAGAGGCCTGTGATTATGCAAGTACATCTTCCGCAAATATTCAAAAATATAAAAGTGCTTCGAGAAGAAAGCTGGCTGTGGCGGAAAGTTATTAGTTAAGATATTCAATATTCAACAATAGAAAAGGGTGATCTTGATTATTCACAGATCACCCTTTTTATTTTAAGATAACCGCTCCGATTTCTTTTGTTATTTTGGTTTCCAAATCTTTTAGACGAACATGCGTTTGTATTAATAGAATTTGTCTGTCAGGCGATGTTGTTGCTTCAAGTTCTTTTTGATTTAATCCAATAAGCTTTTTTATTTTTTTTAGCTCGAGGTAGTTTAAAGTTGAGATGATTTCTTCTTTATAATTTTCTTCCCTGGAAGCCACAGGCATTTCATAATTTTTTTCCCAACCCGGGCTTATCTCATACGGAAATTCCACGATTGAAACAACCATCCTGCTCATTTCCAGATCCTCACTATATAGAAAATTCTTTACCGTTGGTTCAAGCTTGGCTTCGTACCAGGTACGGTATGTATTAATGATCTTTAAAAGTGAAGAGCTGGTTATTAGTTGCTCATCAATGCATTCATATAACAGGTAATCAGCAACGGTTTTATCTTTCGGCCATTCTTTCAATCCGAATTCAATAAGGCACCTCACTACTGCTCTTTCATTTATTTCATCTTTATTTAATAATTCCAATGCATCCGCATCGGTTTCAGAAAATTCCATTATTTCCTTGCCTGGTTGCTGAAAAATTTTGTCATTTGAACTAAAGCGCTTTTCATCTTTTATGAGTTTTTCCCTGATATATTTATTTACCAAAGTATGCAATCCGGATTCATCAATTTTCAAAAGTTCTGCGGTTTTGCGAATATAGTCCTGCTGTTTTGTGAAATCTTCTGCCTTATTTATTTTCGAAATTGTTTCTGCTATTTTGTTTACAGCCTGGGAGCGCTTATTGGTATCATCTCCTGCATCTTTTAAAAGATGTTCCAAGCTGAAAGAGAATAAAGTCCTTTTTATTGTTCTTTATGAACGACGTAAAAGAACTAACGCCGTTTTTATTAATATAGCTGTCCGGATCTTCCTGGTTAGGTAACAAAACAAGTTGTACATGAAGGCCTTCTTCAAGAGCAAGATCAAGACCTCGTAACGCAGCACTTATTCCGGCATTATCGCCATCATAAAGAATGGTAAGGTTATGCGTATATTTTTTTATAAGTTTTAGCTGATCTGGTGTTAAAGAAGTTCCACCACTTGCAACTACGTTTTCTAACCCTGCCTGGTGAAGCGCAAATACATCGGTATACCCTTCCACGAGCAGGCATTCATCGGCTTTATCAATTGCCTGCCGGGCAAAATAAGAACCATATAGAATTTTGCTTTTTACATAAATTTCATTTTCCGGAGTGTTGATATATTTTGGCGCCTTATCATTCTTTCTGATAAGCCTGGCGCCAAAGCCCGAAATTTTTCCTGTATGATTGTGAACCGGGAAAATAATTCGCCCCCTGTAATTGTCCTGCAAGCCACCTTCCCGCAAAACAACAAGTCCGGCTTTTTGTAAAAGGTCAGAGTTAAATTGGGCAGTGGTTGCTTCTTTTGCGAGAGTGTTTCTTGCTTCAGGATTATAACCTAATTCAAACTTTTTTATAATATCTTCCCTGAAGCCCCTTTCCTTTAAATAGCTTAATCCAACATTAATTCCTTCTTCAGTATTAAACAATGTATCGTTGAAAAATTCCTTTGCAAATTTGTTAATAATATAAAGACTGTCCGCAAACTCGTGTTGCGCCTTAAGTTCAGGTGAAATCTCTGTTTCTTCAATTTCAACATTGTATTTAGCGGCAAGCCATTTCAAGGCTTCAACATAGCTGTATTTTTCATGCTCCATTAAGAAGCTAATTGTATTTCCACTACGGCCGCATCCAAAACATTTGTAAATTTCTTTGGAAGGCGATACTGTAAATGAAGGTGTTTTTTCGTTATGAAAAGGGCACAGTCCTATATAGTTTGAGCCTCTTTTTTTAAGCCTTAGAAATGAACTGATAATCTCAATAATGTCGATTCTGCTAACAATTTGCTGTATGGTCTCCTGGGATATCACAGCGTGTAATTTAAATTAAAAATTGTCACTTAGGTTTTAATTTTTGGATAGATAAGTTAATGAGTTTTCGCAATAAAATCAAATTGACTTAATCAACTTTATCATCGTAAATAATAAAAATGGAAGACAAGCAATACGACCGTAAACTCTTATTCCGCATCGCTTAAGAAATTTAGAGGCCAAATTCTAAAATTATGTTTCTGCGTTTCAACGCGGGAAATTTATTTAAGCCATATTCGTTATTTAAGCCATATTCGAAGGGCAATTATCGCAATAAGAGTTAGCAATACTGCTGTAATGATCATTATCGTTACAAATTTCTTTGTTGGTAATGCAGTCATGAATGTTGATTTTAGGTTTAAATATAAGCGTAAAAATAGATTAATTCACATGACATTAAAAACCACGACATGATAATTTATTAACCTATCTCTCTCTCTTTGGAGTTACGTCTTCAGTAACTGTCCCGGGTTCGCTATCTTTGTGCCACAAATAGTATTATGGAAAAGATAGAGGTTTATATAGTGTCGGCGGTTCGTACTCCCATTGGTAGTTTCGGTGGAAAATTAAAAGACGTGCCAGCTACCCGGTTGGGGGCGATTGCTATAAAAAGCGCAGTGGAAAGGTCAGGAATAAAGGGTGACGACGTACAGGAAGTCTATATGGGCAGTGTATTACAGGCCAATCTCGGCCAGGCTCCGGCAAGGCAGGCTGCAATTCTCGCAGGTTTGTCCGAAAGTGTTTGCTGTACCACTGTAAATAAAGTTTGTGCAAGCGGAATGAAAGCAATTGTAAATGGCGCCCAAAGTATTTTATTAGGCGACGCGGATATAGTTGTTGCAGGAGGAATGGAGAATATGAGCAGTGCCCCATTTTACGCGCCTTCATTAAGGTGGGGAAATAAATATGGAAACAGCGAAATGATTGATGGACTGGCGAAAGATGGGTTAACTGATGTTTATAAAAATTATGCAATGGGCAATGCTGCAGAATTGTGTGCAAGAGAATGTAATATTAGCAGGGAGCAGCAGGATGAATTTGCTATTGAAAGCTATAAACGTAGCCAGGCGGCCATTAATGAAGGGAAATTTAAAGATGAAATCGCGGCTGTTGAAATACCACAGAGAAAAGGAGATCCTATTGTTATGGATAAAGATGAAGAGCCTTTCAATGTAAGATTCGATAAGATTTCCGGATTAAAATCGCCCTTTGAGAAAGATGGAAGTGTAACTGCAGCTAACGCAAGTACAATTAACGATGGCGCTGCTGCTGTTGTTTTAATGAGTAAAGAAAAAGCTGACAAACTTGGTGTAAAACCTATTGCCAAAATATTAAGTTATGCGGATGCAGAACAGGCCCCTGAATGGTTTACGACAACGCCGTCATTAGCGCTACCAAAGGCAATTAAAAAGGCGGGTTTAACAATCGATCAGGTCGATTTTTTTGAGCTTAACGAGGCTTTTAGTGTTGTGGGGATTGTAAACACCCAAAATATGAAACTGGATGCGGCTAAAGTAAATGTAAATGGCGGAGCCGTATCCTTAGGGCACCCATTAGGTTGTAGTGGAGCAAGAATTTTAGTTACGCTTATAAATGTTTTGAAGCAGAACAATGGAAAAATTGGAGCTGCGGGAATTTGTAACGGTGGCGGAGGAGCAAGTGCAATGGTAATTGAGTTGTGTTAATTTTAATTTTGTCGTGAGAATGATTCTGGTGTAAATATCATTTAGCCGGAGCTACAATCGGTTTTGCAATACCATTTAAATCGTAAACGATTTTTCCATCCCTTATAGTCATTTCACATTCCAGTTTTTTATCCGTTTCAATCTTATATCCTGTATAATCGAATAGCCCGAATTTCCCATTTCTCATATTTAGTATGGCAACATCTGCGCCTGAACCTACTGAGAGGTTTCCCAATTCTTCATGCTTTATCTCCCTCGCAGGATTCCAGGTGCTTGCAGCAATAACACTTTTAAGATCCATCCCCATTGCTAAAAATTTAGACATGGTTGTAAGCATATCTTTCATCGCACCATTCATACTACCTACATGTAGATCTGTGCTGATGGAATTAGGGAAAAATCCTTCTTTTGATGCCGGAATAGCTTGTGAATAAGAGAAGCTTATACCGCCATATCCTACATCGAAAACAATTCCCCTTTTCCTTGCCTCCAAAACAAATGGTTTCACTTTATTGGTTTGTAAATCGACAATGTATTCTCTGCTTCCTAACTGTGCAAAACAATGAGTAAAAATGTCTCCCGGGCGAAGATGTTTCAAAAATAATTCTTCAATAGAAAGGGGAGGGGTGCTTCCTCCGAAATCGATCATCACAGGAATACCTCCGGCAAGATTTCCCGCCTCAACAGCACGATCTGTGGGTGTCCAGTCATGACCTTCGTAGTGAGCTAATTTAAATCCTACGATAATATTTTTATATTGCCTCGCAACAAGAGCAGACATTTTCGAATCCATATCATTTTCATTCTGTTCATAGCCACCACGCATGCCTTCGCCAACGATATTTAAAAAAGCAAGCACCCGTGTTTGAGAATGATCAATAGTCTGTTCTTTAAAAATGGGAAAAGTTCTCCATCCGGAACTTCCTGCATCTACAACCGTCGTAACACCATTGCGAAAAGTAAAGCCATCCGGCTGGATGGCGAGATTTCCATTTTCATATTGATGATTTGGTTCAACACCCCAAAAATCATGAGTATGGATATCTATTAATCCCGGGGTAACATACATACCGGTCGCATTTACAACCTGTATCGCATTATTAGTATCGATATTTTTGGAAACCATAACGATCTTTCCTTCATTGATGGCAACATCCATTACTCCATCAATATTATTTTTTGCGTCAATCACATGGCCTCCTTTAACAACAATACTGTAGGTTTGAGAAAAAGCATGATTAACCGAAATAAAAATTAAGCAAACAAGAATCACTATTGTTTTTTTCATCTGGATTTTTTTTGGTTATACTTTTTCGTTTCAGAAAAAAAACATAAGTTTTATATAGCTCGCTCTAAAATTTCTTTTAGCCTGCGGGCTACAATATCAACCTGGTCTGTCCTTAATAAAACCACACCAACGCTCAGCACTTTATTACTATCTTTCGTTGCAACATTTGCAACAATACTGGGCGTACCCTTTTGAAGCGCAGATTGTGCATCATTAGCCGTCATCTTTATGATTTCCTGGTCCCATGTTACATGCAGGCTTGGAAAGGCATTAGCCGGACCGGGATTTATATTGACTTCTCCTTTTACACTTTGAACTTTTTCAATTTTTTTCTTTATCCTGTTGATGCGGTCTAACCATTCATTCCATTCTTTTTCATGGTCGCGTTCAAGATATGATTTCAAAGCAGCATACATGCCAAACATTTCTTCTTTATTTACTTTCATTGGCCTGCCGATCGGCGCTTCATAAGGGCTGTGATTTAATTTGGCTGCTTCAATCAGATCTTTTCGCCCAAATAATAATCCTGCACTTTGCGGTCCTCTTATCATTTTGCCTCCGGAAAAAGTAACCAGGTCAAAGCCCATTTTTTGAAATTTGTAAAGATTTTCTACCGGTGGCACATCGGCAGCAGCATCAATAAACGTGGGTATTTGATGCCGTTTTGCTATCGCCACAAAATCTTCATGTGGCACACTTGTTCTTCCGGCCGCATTAAAAAAAAGCGCTAACACAGTATTGGTGTTGATGGCGTTTTCCATTTCTTCCGGGCCTTCTACTTCCACAATTTTCGCCCCTGTGGTAGTAATCGCCTGGTCGAAAAGATACCTGTGGCTTTTCTGCATGATAACTTCGGGTCGTGGCTCTGGAAGATTAGGGATTTGTTTAATCTTTGCTTCATCTTTTCCCGTTATTGCTGCAGCTGTTCCCAACAATAATGCACATGCTGCGCCGGACGTGACCATGGCGGCTTCGCATTGCAGCATCTCTGCTATTTTTGCACCTACTTTATCCTGCAATTCATACATGTTGGCAAAGTCATGCGATGTTGAATTAATTGCTTCCAATACTTCTGGCATCATTAACGATCCGGATAAAAAAGTCATAGTGACACCTGCGTTAATAACGGGCGTTACATCTAATTCTTTAAACAGGTCACGCTTTGCTGACCGCTTTTCAGCGAAAACCGAATTTGGAATGAGTCCTCCAATTGCTCCGCCTCCAAGAGGCAGTAAGGTTAAACCCTTAATAATTTCTCTACGTTTCATAGCAAATAGTTTAAATTATCAGGAAGTTCTTTGCACTCCTTATACATTCTTTGCACTCCTTATACATAAGCTATACAATCCATTTCTACCAGAGAATCGCCGGGTACACCTCCCTTTGCAACAGCAACAGTAGTGCGAACAGGAGGATTTTTGCCGAAACGCCCCTTATAAATTTCATTCATTCCCTGGTAATCTGCTATGTCGTTTAAAAACACGCTAACCTTTAAGACCTTTTCCATTGAAGAGCCCGCTTTAATTAATTCTTTCTCCAACTCCTGCAGAACTATTTCTGTATGGGCTTTAATTTCAAATGGCGCCACGTGTGCTCCCTTGCCAGCGATATAAACTATATCACCGTGTTTTGTATGGCCTGAAAACAGAGGCACATCCTGGTAATCGGTGACGTTGCCGACTTGCTTTTCTTCGGCCGATATACTTTTTGCTTTTGCTGCAAAACTAAAACCTACCAAAGCTGTTGCTGAAGCGAAAAGCTTCCTTATTACAGATCTTCTTGCTGTTTGCATAATTTAGTTTTTTTTATGTTATGATTGATTGTTGAATGCTCAATTTAACCGGGTTACTTATTTTCAATAAAAGATTAGAGTTCAAAAGATACTTTAATTTTTTGTTAGTGGAGGAGTTCACGTTCTAAATTGCTTTTGATTTCAAAATATTTTTGTCAATTCTCTCATTCACCTTTTTCATCAATTACGAAATATTTATTTAGATGAGGATTGGCCCTTAAATATAAAACTGGTGTTCATTTGACATTGCGATTAATGATTGACTGATTTAATTTTATTTGTTCTCATTCGATTTTCTTGCTTCACTAACTTCCTGTGCTGTTATCGCATCAGAATTATTATTGAAATTTTGTCTTATGTAAGTTAATATCTGTGCAATATTCTCGTCAGATAATAGATTAAGACTGGGCATTTTATTATTATAGGATTTTCCCTTTACATTTATTTCGCCCTGCAGTCCGTTTAGGACAATGTTTATTAAAAAACTTTTATTGCCGACTACCCATTCAGATTCGTTCAGCGGAGGAAAGCGATCGTTGCCCAACCCGTCTCTTTGGTGACATACGGAACAAAATGTATTAAAAACTGCAGCATCTTTAGTTACCGTTCCTTTGTCCAGATTATCTTTAAACTCATCAGGCATCTTTGTATTTGGAGCAAGTTTTTTTCGAATAGCCATTTCAGATAGGTCAGCTGGTCCAAACTTATATTTATTTCCTTTGTACATAATACGCCATATCTTCCCCTTTTCAGAATCAGAAACATATAGTGAACCATCCGGCCCCATTGAAAGGCCCATTGGACGGTACTTGGCATCATTGGTATTAACCACCGTATCTACACCGGCAAATCCATCGGCAAAAACTTCCCATTCACCGGAAGGCATACCGTCTTTGAAAGGAACAAAGGAGACAAAATAACCAGATTGCGGGTATGGCGAACTACTTGTAGAGCCATGAAATGCAATAAAAGCCCCGTTTTTATAGTGATCGGGAAATTGGTTGCCGGTATAGAATAACAGGTCGTTTGGAGCAAAGTGACCAGGAAATCCGATCAAGGGCTGCAAATACTTTCCGCTATCGGCTTCTTTGTTTCCATTGCCGCCGTATTCAGGGCTTATAATCAATTTTACTTTTAGCTGGTCATAATAACAATATGGCCATCCCGCATCTGACCCATCTTTTAATTTCAAAAATTCTTCCGAAGGAAGTACAGAACCTTCAAATTCAGAATACACATCCGGCCATGTCGCATGTAAGTAATCCCTGCCATGCATTACAGTAAATAAATTGTTATCCTGGTTATTCCATTCCAATGCAACTATACTTCTGAGACCCGAGGCAAACTTATAACCGTCTTTCTGAAATTGCTCTATTTTATTTGCATCAAATTTCCAGATGCCTCCTCTTTGAACAAGTATCGGGCAAGGATCCATACCGGGAGAAAACGGTGTTCGGTCTTCCACCTGGCAACAATCAGATGGCGCTCCAAAAGGAACATACATATTTCCTTTATCATCAAAAGCTATTGGTTTAGTATCATGTTGCCGTGGAGGTTGAGTATCGGTTAAAATTAATTCAACCTCGTTGTCTGGCACCAATTGACCGGGACTTAACTTTTGGCGAAACACTCTTGTAACGGAACTGAAATACAGGTAACCATTATGTATTCTCATTGCTGTGCCATAACTGCTTTTGTCTTGATAGTCGTCAAATACTTTAATAATATCTGCTTTACCATCATTATCCAAATCCCTTAATGCGGCATTTCCTCCTTCCGGTTCCGGAAATCTCAGTTTAACATAGATGTCCCCGTTAGAGTTGACTGCGATATGCCTTGCAGCACCAGGTAAGCTATCAACAACTACCACCGCTTCAAAATCTTTCGGCAAAAAAAGCCCGCCATTGCCAGGGTCACCCTGGGGTAATCCACCACCTGACAATTTGCATTGAGAAAAACATATGAGAAGTAAAAAAGAAAAAAGTACCGCCACAACCTTTAATCCCATAAGAGAAGACTTTAATTAAAGAGAAGCAAAAAAATATTTTATCGTTCGATTTTGCGTAAATAATCAAATAATAAACCCTGCGCTAAGAAGAGGCGAGAGAGAGCTCTTCTTTTATTCTTTTGGCGACAATTCTTTCCTCGCCTTTCTTCAGCATAAAAACTGTAAGTCCGATACTATTGTCTTCATCTCCCCAGGAAATTACTTCTATAGACGGGCTTCCCATACGTAATTTTTTTCCGAGATCTTCCCGCGTTAATTTCACAATATTTTGATCCCATGATATTTTTAGTTTGGGAGAATGATTTGCTATTGGGGGAACTGTGATTTCCGTACTAACACCATTAACTTGTTTTACTGTATCGTTAATGTGGCCTATGTTGTGTTCCCATATCTTCCACTCTTTATCATGATCCTGGTTGATGTATTTATCCAAAGCGGCATACATACCAAGCATTTCCTCTTTGTTTACTTTCATGCCCCTGCCAATAGTAACTCCGTTTGGAGAATTATTAAGCCTGGCCGCTGCAATGATTTCTTTTTTACCCATGAGGATTCCTGTGCTTTGAGGACCACGCACTGCTTTTCCACCTGACAGCGCAACGTAACTAAATCCCATATCATTGTATTTCCAAAGATTGGAAACCGGTGGCACGTCAGCAGCGATGTCAATTGTGGCGGGCAAGTTGTGCTTTTTTGCCAATTGCAGCCATTCTTCGTGCATAATTCTGCCTTCGGCTGCATTACAATTTAAGAAGTGCATAGAGGCTGTTTTATCATTAACAACTTTATCAACATCCTCGGCTGTTTCAACTGATATCAATGTAATTCCTGTATTGGCGAGTGCATGCTCATAGCCATCGAAATGGCCTTTTTGCAAAATCACTTCAGATTTAATTCCTGATTCTTCCAAGCGGTGCGGCAGTTGTTTTATTTTTTCCTGATCCATGCCAGTCAGAATTCCCGCCATACCAAGAGTTAAAGCAGAAAAAGCGCCGGCTGTTACCATGGCACTTTCCGCGTGAACCATTTGAGCAATTTTTTCACCCACTTTATCCTGAACTTCTTCCAGCATACAAAATTCTTTAGCGCTAAGATCTATTGCGTCCATAACCTCATCATGCATTAGTGAGGCGCTCATGGTTGTGTAGGTTCCCGCAGCATTAATAAAGGTGCGAATACCGAGCTCTTTAAGTAAATCCCGGCCACCCCGTGATTTTGAGCGGCTGCCGGCATTTGCTTCAACGGGTATGATACTTCCTAAAATGCTGCTTCCTAATGGAAGAAGGGTTAGTCCCCTGATAATTTCTCTGCGCTTCATTTGAAAATATATTTATGATTATAAAATTGATTATCCCAAACTTAAACAGATCAGCAGAATCTGAACCTGCACTTCACAACGATGCTAAATATTCTTTCAAATAAAAGTAGTAAAAGCATTTTATTTTTGGCAAGTAAATTATTCGTTAACGAGATTATTTTTAAGTTTATCTCCGTTGTGTTGTAAAACTTTCAATATTTGCGTAAGGCCTGTACCGCTATAATATTTTTTTATAAACCTTATTTTTGTAAATAAAAAAAATATCCATGCGAAAACTTGCATTCTCTTTAATAACTATTTTTTTTCTGGGCTTCACATCTTACGCACAGGATTCGGCATTTGCAATTAATGGCCAACTTGAAAAAATTAAAGACGGAATAATTTTCCTTAACATTTACGAAGGTGATAAAACTATAAAAGATTCGACTCTTGTTATCGGGGGAGGTTTTGATTTTTCCGGCTTCATAAATTCTCCGTCGTTTGCAACCCTTACAATGCCTTCCAGGCCTAATGACTACTATACCTTTTATCTTGAACCTGTGAAAATGGATATTTTGGGAAGGGGGGATTCACTTAAATTCCTTGCCGTAAAAGGTTCACCAATAAATAATGATGATAAGCTGTTAAAAGACAGAATGAAATACATTACCAGGTGGGAAGAGGCTAATAGCAAATTGTATGAAAAGGCCTACAAAGAAAAAAATAAAAAAATTATGGATAGCCTTGATGAAGTAGACTTTGCTGTCCTGGACGAAAAAAGAAAAGTCGTTTCCGCTTTTGTAAAGTCTTATCCTCATTCTCTGCGTGCTGCTATGGCCATCGCCGAAAATTACGGATATTATGCAGAGGCAAGTGATGTAGAACCTTTATACGAGGTTCTTGCACCGGAAATCAAAAACTCGCCAAAGGGAAAAGAAATAAAGAATCTGATAGATATTTACAAAACTGTGGCTGTTGGAAAAAATGCGCCCGAAATAACACAAACAACACCTGGTGGAAAAACGATGAGTTTATCTTCATTGCATGGCAAATATGTTTTAGTTGACTTTTGGGCCAGTTGGTGTGGTCCCTGTCGCAGGGAAAACCCGAATATCGTTGCTGCGTATAACAATTTTAAAGATAAGGGCTTTACAATCTATGGCGTCTCTTATGATACCAAAAAAGATAAATGGGAAAAAGCAATTAAAGATGATAAGCTCGACTGGAACCAGGTTTCAGACCTTCAGGGTTGGAAAAATTCAACTTCAGACCAATATGGTATTAAGGCAATTCCTGCCAACCTGCTATTAGACAAAGACGGAAAAATCATTGCAAAAAATCTCTTCGGGAATAAATTAACTGATAAACTTTCGGAGCTGATGCCTCAGCAATAAGTTGTAACAATGAGTTTTGCTCATTTGCCCTGTAACCGATATTTTTGCCAATCAATTTTTGAAAATGAAAGAAATAGCATTTAGAGAAGCATTACGTGAAGCGATGGTCGAGGAAATGAGACGTGATGAGACAGTTTTTTTAATGGGAGAAGAAGTGGCTGAATACAATGGTGCTTATAAAGTAAGCCAGGGAATGTTGGAAGAGTTTGGAGAAAAAAGAGTTATTGACACACCAATTTCAGAACTCGGGTTTACAGGAATTGCAGTTGGCGCTGCGCAAAATGGTCTTCGCCCGATAGTGGAATACATGACATGGAATTTTGCCAATCTTGCACTTGACCAAATATTAAACACGGCTTCTAAAATGCTGGCGATGAGTGGTGGACAGGTAGGGTGCCCTATAGTATTTCGTGGGCCCGGTGGAAGCGCCGGTCAATTGGGTGCCCAGCATTCTACAGCCTATGAATCCATGTACGCAAATATTCCGGGTTTAAAAGTAATTTCGGTAAGCAATCCTTACGACGGCAAAGGTTTATTAAAAAGTGCCATTCGCGATAATGACCCCGTTATTTTTATGGAAAGTGAGGTGATGTATGGTGAAAAAGGCGAAATACCTGAAGAAGAATATTTGATACCTATCGGCAAAGCAAAAGTTGTAAAGGAGGGGAATGATGTTACCATTGTTTCATTTAATAAAATGATGAAAATA
Organism: uncultured Chitinophagaceae bacterium; assembly: GCA_963798665.1. Classification (GTDB taxonomy): domain Bacteria; phylum Bacteroidota; class Bacteroidia; order Chitinophagales; family Chitinophagaceae; genus Ginsengibacter. The sequence continues at coordinate 697,044 of CAWCUN010000002.1, forward strand.
GCCCTTGGTGCTGCCGATGAACTTGCTAAAGAAAATATAAGCGCAGAGGTAATTGATTTAAGAACAATCAGGCCAATGGATTGGGAAACAATTCTTAATTCGGTAAAAAAAACAAACCGGCTTGTTATTGTTGAAGAACAATGGCCCTTTGCATCTGTTTCTTCAGAAATAACTTATCGTATTCAAAAAGAAGGATTTGATTATCTTGACGCTCCCATTCGGCGAATAACTTCAGCAGATGCGCCAATGCACTATGCTCCAAATCTTGTTGCCTTGTACTTACCCGATGTACCGCGTACTGTAAACCTTGTGAAAGAAGTGATGTATTTGAAAAAATAGAAGAGTTACCGGGCTCATCTGTAATTCATATTTGCCTGATTGCTCTTTCAGTAAATAATATATAATGAATACAGGAAACTTTTATTATCCACTTCCAACGAATGAACCAGTTCTGAGTTTTGCCCCTGGTAGTCCTGAAAGAGCATCGGTAAAAAATACATTGAAAGAATTAAAAAGTAAAAAGCTTGATGTGCCGATGTTCATTGGGGCAGATGAAATAAGAACGGGAAAGAAAATTGAAATGCATCCGCCACATGAAAAGAAGCATCTATTAGGTAGTTTTCATTCGGGTGACGCATCTCATGTAAGGAAAGCTATTAATGCTGCATTAAAAGCAAAAGATAAATGGACGAATACCAGTTGGGAAAACCGGGCAAATATTTTTCTGAAAGCCGCAGAGCTTCTTGCAACAAAATATCGTCCATATATTTTAGCAACAACCATGCTTGGTCAAAGTAAAAACGTTTACCAGGCAGAAATAGATGGTGCATGTGAGCTCATAGATTTTTTAAGATTCAATGTTCATTTTCTAAGTGAAATTTATAAGCAACAACCTGTGAGCAGTCCCGGTATTTACAACAGGATGGAATACCGCCCTCTCGAAGGATTTGTTTTAGCTATTACTCCTTTCAATTTTACTGCAATAGGTGGCAATCTTCCTACGTCAGCCGCTATGTGTGGAAATACAGTTGTATGGAAATGTGCAAATACCCAGGTTTATAGCGCACAAATGTTTATGCGTATTTTAAAAGAAGCTGGCTTGCCGGCAGGTGTTATCAACCTGATATTTGTTGATGGCCCCACCTTAGGCGAAGTTTGTTTCAATCATCCTGATTTTGGAGGAATTCATTTTACAGGCAGCACAGGTGTTTTTAATTCGATGTGGAAAATGATTGGAGAAAATACGAAATTATACAAATCCTACCCAAGAATAGTAGGAGAGACCGGTGGTAAGGATTTTGTATTGGTACATAAAAGTGCAGATGTTGATACGGTAGTTACTGCTTTATGTCGAGGTGCTTTTGAATACCAGGGCCAAAAATGTTCCGCTGCATCAAGGGCCTACATACCGTCTAATATCGCAGGCCAGGTAAAGAAAAAATTAGTAGCAGAAATAAAGACAATGAAGATGGGCACTGTGGAAGACTTTACGTGTTTCATAAATGCGGTAATTGATGAAAAAAGTTTTGATAAACTGGAAGAATATATAAAGCAGGTTAAAAAAGACAAGGGCGCTAAAATACTGGTTGGCGGGAAATGCGATAAGACCAACGGCTATTTTATTGAACCAACTGTAATCGAAGTTTCCGATCCGCGTTATGTTACCATGTGCGAAGAATTATTCGGGCCTGTGTTGACGATTTATATTTATGACGAAAATAAATTTGAAGAAACAATAAGATTAGTTGACACCACGTCCCCCTATGCACTCACGGGATCCGTATTAGCTCAAGATAGATATGCTGTTGAAATTGCAACGAAAAAACTAACGAATAGTGCTGGAAATTTTTATATCAATGATAAACCAACCGGGGCGGTTGTAGGTCAGCAACCTTTTGGAGGCGCAAGAGGAAGTGGCACAAACGACAAAGCGGGAAGTATTCTTAATTTATACCGATGGTTAAGTGCGAGAACCATTAAAGAAACCTTTAATCCACCGGTAAATTATCGTTATCCGTTTATGAGTGAAGATGAGGATAATTCATAATAGTAGTAGCTTGCCAATTCCTAAATATAGTAGTAGTCTAACAAATCATATCTTCAGTTGCATAATTGAAAACTATTTTAAATAAATATCAACTACAGGTTACTATTGAGCGCCTGGCTTACCAACTGATAGAAAATTATTCGGATGTTTCTTCAATTGCTCTTATAGGAATACAGCCCCGTGGAATATTCCTTTCAAATAAAATATTTGAGCAGTTAAATAAAATTTTACCGGGCAACAACCTTCTTTATGGGAAAATGGATATCACATTTTACCGGGATGATATCCGCAAAGAATTGCATTCTCCAAATCAAACAAATATTTCATTTTCCATTGAAGATAAAAATGTAATTCTTATTGATGATGTGTTGTATACCGGCCGAACCATCCGTGCGGCATTAGATGCATTGTTGGCATTTGGACGACCGAAGAAGGTGGAACTTTGCGTGCTTATTAATCGCAGGTTTAGCAGGCAACTTCCCATTCAGCCTGACTATTGCGGAAAATCAATTGATTCAATCATTTCTCAAAAGGTAAAAGTGGAATGGGATAAAGAAGAAGTTATTTTATACAGTCGTTGAACCTAAAATGAGAATACCCCCTGCTATAAAAAAACCAGTTACACACAATTTTTTTTATTTAGCTTTGACCTTTAATGCAACTTTCTACCAAACATCTTCTTGGCATTAAAGATTTACTGTTACGGGATATCGAATTAATTCTTTCCACTGCGACACAATTCAAAGAAGTTTTACAAAGGCCAATTAAAAAGGTGCCTTCATTACGTGATACTACAATCGTGAACTTGTTTTATGAAAACTCCACCCGAACACGAATTTCATTTGAGCTGGCAGAAAAAAGATTAAGTGCCGACACACTAAATTTTTCATCCTCGGGTTCATCTGTATCAAAAGGAGAAACATTACTCGATACAGTGAATAATATTTTATCAATGAAAGTTGATATGGTGGTGATGAGGCATGGTGCGAGCGGGGCACCGTATTTTTTGGCTAAGCATATTCCTGCAGCAATCATAAATGCGGGAGATGGTATTAATGAACATCCAACCCAGGCATTATTGGATGCGTTTTCCATTAAGGAAAAATGCGGAAACCTGGAAGGAAAGAAAATTGTTTTGATCGGAGATATCATGCATTCAAGAGTGGCTTTAAGCAATATTTATTTATTAAAAAAGGCAGGTGCGGAAGTTATGGTTGCAGGACCCCCGACGCTTATTCCAAAATACATCGGTAATGCATTTGATATAAGAGTTGAATACAATCTCAAAAAAGCATTACAATGGTGCGACGTCGCCAACGTGTTGCGAATACAACTTGAAAGGCAAAACCAGGTTTTATTCTCCTCATTAAGAGAATATAATCTTGCCTATGGAGTTAGTAGAAAAATTTTAGACAGTCTTGATAAGGAAGTAGTTATTCTGCACCCGGGGCCAATTAACAGGGGAGTGGAAATTGATAGTAACGTTGCAGATTCAAAACAATCGATTATTTTACAGCAAGTAGAAAATGGAGTAGCGATAAGAATGTCGGTCTTATATTTACTCAGTAATAAGCAAAATTTCAATTAACGCTCGCACGAATTTCAGCCTAAATTAAATCTCGTATGGAGAAAATCTGTTTATTTCCGGGCACTTTCGATCCTGTTACACTTGGCCATACAGATATTATTGGCAGGGCTCTTCCGCTGTTTGATCGGTTGGTGATAGGAATTGGCCGCAACAGTAACAAAGTATCTATGTTTTCGGAAGAGCAACGATTAAAATGGCTGCGGGAAATATATGCGGATGAACCAAAGATACAGGTGCTGGCATACGATGGGTTAACAATAACATGCTGTAAATCTGTTGGGGCCAATTTTATACTTAGAGGTATAAGATATGTAAATGATTTTGAGTATGAAAAAGCTATTGCGGATATGAACAGGAGCCTTGCTGACAATGTTGAAACCATTTTTTTAACCTGCCTTCCAAAATATACTTCTGTTGCGAGTACGCTTGTACGTGATGTTATCCGCAACGGTGGTAATGTTTCGCAATTTCTTCCTGATGTTGTAAAAAAATCTCTCGAATAATGTACATATGGTTTAAGGAAAATATCTCGTTAAATGATCTAAGAGATCTTACTAAAAATACTATGGCTGATTTTCTCGGGATCGACTGGTTGGAAATAGGAGATGATTTTCTTGTCATTTCAATGCCTGTAAATGAAAGAACAAAACAACCTTATGGAATATTACATGGAGGTGCTTCGTGTGTGCTGGCAGAAACCGTGGGCAGCATTGCATCTGCACTGGTAATAGATTTAGAGAAGTTTTATTGTGTAGGGCTCGAAATAAACGCAAATCATGTTAAGAGCACTACCGACGGATTCGTTAGCGGGAAATGTACACCTTTGCATTTGGGAAAACATACTCATGTATGGGATATTAAGATTTACGATGACAGTAAAAAACTTATTTGTGTTAGCCGGCTTACCGTTGCGATGATTCCTAAGAAATAAGATAGCTAAATTACTCAGGCATGTTTCAATACAGCGGCGATTGTAGGAAAAACATTATTCAGATAATTTTTAAGGTCATCTTTTTTTACCCAGTGGATTTCAGCTATGCCTTCTTCAACTTGCGGAATTAATGCTTGATCGTTATGAGCATGCATCAGATACCAATGAGATTCTTTTAAAATATGCTTTCCAAATTCTATATATGTATGGTAGGTAACATCAAGAACTTTACCTGCTTTAATTTTTTTTAGCCCCGTTTCTTCTTTTACTTCCCTTATTGCACATTCTGCTATCGTTTCATTAGCGTCGAGCTTGCCTTTTGGAAGATCCCATTTTCCCTTTCGGAAAATTAACAGTATTTCTCCATCGGTATTTTTTACCAATCCGCCTGCAGCTATTATTAGCTTGAAATGTTTGAAAAAAGATTTTTTTAGTTTTTCAAAATTTTCATGAACGATAATACCAGCATGAAATTGTGGTTTACCAATTTCATGAAGAAGGGAATTGATAGCTGATGTTGATAATTCGTCAATGTAAACAGCATCCGGGTGATGCCGGATTTCTTCAATTTCAGAAGTTAAAATATCGCAGAGAAAGACTGGCTTTTCACCAAAGTAAATAGTAATATAGCTCATATGCGTTCATTATCTTCGCAGCATGGATAATAAAAAAGCAGTAGCTGAAAAGCTCCTACAAATTAATGCAATTAAATTAAGTGTTGATAAACCTTTTACATGGGCAAGCGGATGGAAAAGTCCTATTTATTGCGATAATCGAAAAATTTTATCTTATCCATATGCGAGAGATTTTATTAAATCGGAATTATGCAACCTTATTTTTCAATCGTATGCTGATGCTGAAATTCTTGCCAGTGTTGCGACCGCGGGTATTCCCTGGGGAGCAATGGCCGCTGATCAACTGAAACTGCCGTACATATATGTAAGACCGAAACCTAAAGAGCACGGGCTTGGAAACCAAATAGAGGGTTTCTATGAGGCTGGCAAAAAAGTTGTTGTAGTTGAAGACCTGATTTCGACGGGTAAAAGCAGCCTTTTAGTGGTGGATATTTTGAAAAATGCCGGGCTGCAGGTAGAGGGATTGGTATCCATTTTCACTTATGGATTTGAGGAGGCCAAAAGTGCATTTGAAAGGGCAAAAGTAGTTATTCAGTCACTAACTGATTACGATTCAGTTATTTCCCTGGCAATAGAAAAGCAAATTGTATCCCCGCAAGATCAAAAGACGTTGTTAATCTGGCGTATTGACCCTGCAAATTGGCCTGTAAACTCTTAAATTCGCAAGAAATAACCGTTATGAAAACTTTTTTACTTGGCGTTTTTGCGCTAATTGCTTTTTCGGCTACTTCTTTCGCTCAACAAAAGGGAGTGATGAAGGCAGTTATTAAAACTCCGGGAGTTCAATGCGAAGCCTGTAAAACACGTATTGAAAATCGTTTGGTACACGAATATGGAGTTTCGTCGGTGAAAGCTGATTACCGTAAGCATACTGTTGCAGTAATATGGTACACTGATAGAACAAATATCGAGAATATCAAGACCGCCCTTGCTAACATGGGTTATGACGCAGATGATGTAACAGCGGAGCCCGATGCTTATCAGAGACTTCCTAAATCCTGTCAGCATCTTACAGAAACAACGTCAACTAAATAACTTATCGTCTAAAATAAGGAAAAGGTTTGTTTTGTTTCATAATTCACCGGCAAACTTAAAAAAATATTTGCCTTTCCGATTTTGAGCTTTCCTGTCAATCTTATAAGTACTTCTTTTCCTGTCAAAGTGCTCCAGGCGTTTTTATAAATATTCTGCATATCTACATCAAATTTTACAGGGAGAATAAATGTGTTTCTTCTTGGAATAGTTATAAGAGTATCAAAAGAACTATGTCCTAATAAATTTCCGTCAATAAAAATATCCAGATCGCTATTTCTTAATTGCATCGCAAAATTATTCGGATTGAAGTATTCAAGGTCAAGCTTTATGGTTGAATTGTTAAAGCCGAGCCTTTGCACCGAGAAATTTTGGTAAGATTTATATTCCAGGGGCCGGGGAGAAGAGCATGACAAAACTGCAAAAATCCATATAAAATAAGTCGGGCTAATCTTCATCATTTTCAGAGAAATTTATTTTGACTCTAAAGATAGGAATTAATGCTACTAATGCAGTTAGCATGGGTTAAAATAAAACGATAGAAAGTAGCGCTAAAAAAAATAGGTTATGTAAAACTATACAGTAGACTGGTAAAAAATATATTATGAATTTTGTAGTAAAATTAATTAGCAAATAACTAAATGATAAACCGTGACTGAAGTACGATATTCTGGGTTTTAATAGGCTATGAGACATAAAGGCAGGTATACGCATGTTATGTATTGATTAACACACAGGTATATTAATAAACTAACAATATGGTTCAAGTAAATATTAAAATACATATTTTCTTTATGAGTTAGTAGATTAGGTTTAGTCTATAAGGAGAGCTGAATTACGGAGACTTAGAAGAAGGTGTTAAAATGTCACGCGAGCTGTGAAGACGGGCATTTGAAACATTTTACCATACAATTCGATATAAAATTAAAAAATGCTTAAAAATTTGGCCATATACCGGATTATTTAATTGTTAATTGCTATTTTTTTGGATATTTTTTAAAATTATGGGAATATCTTAAATGGCATTTAAAAGTTAACTTACAGTAATTTTACGGTATTGCAAAATTCGAAATTGTACTCTATGTTTGCAATCAGTTATTGAAAATGTTATTACCAAAACATTATTAATCTCTTGTGATCCCTCTGAATGAATTGCCTGTTTCCGATTTCTCCTAAAGTGTTTTTTGATTGCAAATAGACCAGGTAAAATAATTTAAATTTTAAACCTCAAAACCAAGAAAATGATTAAAAATTTTACACTACGCAAGAGCAGATTAATATATACAATTAAAAATCTCCTTTCCCTTCATTCTACCCGGTCAGTTTTCAGGCAACCAGAATTTATACAGGCTGCACCTTCTTGTTATAAAGAAGTGCAAAAAATGCTTCTTGAGGATTACAGGGTCTGGTAGATTAGAACAGTATTTCATTTATTTATAAATGTTTATTGACTGTTTGATTCGCATCATCTTTAATAAACAATTTGTAAATCTTCCAATATTCATTGCAGCCACTAATTTTAAAAGCTGAAGCAATGAATTCAAATAGATTTTTTCAAACTGTAGTTGTACTATCTATGTTTTTGTTTGTACAAACTGCGACTATTGGCCAAGCCCCGGCAATAGAAAAAGAAAAAATAAACTTCACGGATTTTAAGATTAACAGTATTAAAAATAGGATAGCCATTCACTGGAAAACAGATGATGAGGTATCGGCCAATTATTTTGAAATTGAAAGGAGCAGCGACGGCATAAACTTTAAGACTATTGCAATGGTATTAGGGCCCGACCCAAAACAAGTAAATTGTAATTGCTATGAGGGTTTTGATAAACCTGATTCAAAGTCAAAAAAATATTATTACCGGCTAAAACATGTAAGCATAGATGGAGAGATTGAATTAAGCAAAACAAAGATGCTTGCTATAAATTAATAGATTAACCAGGACAAACTCGTTTTCTTTGGGGGTTACAGAACCTTATTGGTTCTTAACAAACGCCGCATTTCTATGCGGCTTTTTGTTTGTTATATCGTGACCGATCCTTTCAGACTCTACCATCCAGTAAAGAACGAAATGAATTAATAATGAGGGGGGAAATTAGAAGCGTATAGCGCAGCCTGGATCGCTTTTTTGATTCCGAGGATTCGCAATTAATGTGTTAATTAAGGCATGTCGCTCACTTCTACACTGATGAGACCTTGATGATTAGACTTTTCGTTTTCATCAGGGTCAAAATTGAAGCTAAAGTGTTTTTTGTCATCAAGGACTCCGGTATGATCAGTAGTACTTTTTACAGAAATTCTTATATTTCTTTTTCTTGCATACGAAGGCGATAATATTTTAGAGGAGGAACATTCTTCTTTTGCATCTTCGTCGGTATTAGAAACGTCCTTTGAATAATAGTAGTAATAATTTTGCCGTGTATTGCTTTTATATAACCTCTGAAGTTTTTGATATTCTTGCTGAAGCCGTGCATGGTTTTCGTTTGCAAAAGCGGTTTGAGAATCGTTTACCCTACGCAAAGAATCTATCGTCCACACTACTTTATCTATTTGTGCCAGGGGACTTTTTAGAGGCTTTTTTGCAAGAAGATTCTTCATTTCTGAGATCGCTTTTACATTATCAAGCTCGGCTTCGGGTAATTTTGGAAAATTCCTGATCATCGTTTTCGGAATGCTCCTGCGGATTTCATTTTCAATTTTTTTCCAGTCAACTTTATTGATTTCCTTATAAGCCTGCTTTAAACTTTCATTCAATTTATCTACATCAATGCTGGTCAGGTCAATATTGAAAGCCATGTTTTGGAATGGAAAATCCTGGATATTTATCACCTTGGGTAATTTTAGATTGTCCTCATCAAAGAAGAAAGCCGGTTGCTTTAAGTTATATCCACCAGACTTGTTTTGGATATTTTGAGAAGTACCAGAACCTGAACCGTTATCGGTTTTATAGTCTTCGGCGTAAAAATTATCAGAAGGAAGATTTTGAAAAATGCTTTCGGGTGAAGTTTCAACATTATTTTTAGGGGAGGGTATGGCTCAGTTTTGAAGGCGATGAGGTTTTGCCCTGCCCAATACTTCTCGCGTTTTCAAAAGGTTGTATTTCACCTGGTATTTTTGTTTTTGAGATCGTATTTGATTTGACTTTTTTTGCCGCTGTGGTTAGCTGTAATGATTTCTTTTCACCAGGTGAAAGCCAGGCAACCGTGCAAATAAAAAAAGTAATTAAAAGAAGCGCTAACAGTTTTTGTCCATAATTAAACTGTTTTGAGATTACCTGGTTATTGGTAATTCTTTTTATCCGCGACAATAATTGTTTTTTGCCGGAGACTGCACCAATTGCCAGTTTAAGCTTACCGGTCCGTGATTGCTCAAGACGCAAAAGAGCAGAAGCATAAGAATGTGGATCATACCGATATTGAAGTACAAAATCATCACAGCAATTTTCTCTCTCTCTTTTAATGACGTTTGAAAGTAGTGCAACAAATGGATTAAAAAACAGGATAGTTTCAATAACAGAAATCAGGAGATTGATTGCGTAGTCATTACGCTTAATATGTGCTAGCTCGTGAAGAATAATTGCTTCCAGTTGTTGATCTGATAAATTATTTATAGACGCCAGTGGAATTAGGATAACCGGTTTAAAAAAACCAATAGTTGCCGGAACATCTATATGATTGGAAATCCAAACGCTTATTTTTTTTGTAATTCCTATTTGACGGGCAACCTTACTCGCAAATGCATGTAACTCCCCGGTTGATTTAAGTAAGCGTTTTTTTGAAATAAAATAAACATATCGATATGCTGCGAAAAGCCTGAGGATTAAAAGTAGTAAAAGAAAAATGTAAGCAACAGAAAGATACGGCAGGGATGAAGACGCATAAGTTAAGAACATTCTAAAGCCCGAAACGCTATCACCAGGCTGCTGCAGATTAGGTAAAGCGGCTCCAGCAGAAAAAGCTACATTTTGATGATTCAAAATATTTGCAGTAAAGCCCGTAAGAAACCACGCAAAACAAAGAAAAAGCATCAGCGTACTGAGATTATTTTTAAATCTGGCCGAAGCAGATTTATACGAAACCAAAACAGTCTCATATATAAACCACAGTACAAAACATTGCCACAAACTGTTTAATATAGCGCTACCAAGCGCCTGCAGAAACACTGAATGTTGTAATGCAGCAAAATCCATGTTTATTCACTTTTTAAATTGTCAAGATATTTTTGAATCTCATCAAGTTCGTTTTTAGACGCCTTATGATTGCCTAATGCGTGCAACACCAATTGAGTTGGTGATCCATAAAATAAACCGTCAATCATTTTATCCAAAAATTGTTTTTGGGTTTTTTGCCTGCTGATTGCTGCCCGATAAATATGAGTTTTTGCACTATCATCCCTGCTTACCAATTTTTTTTCAAACATTATCTGCATCAGTTTAAGCGTAGTTGTATAACCCGATACTTTTGTTTTGGAAAGTTCTTCATGTACTTCCCGTACAGTTGCAGGTTCCTTCTGCCAAAGGATCTGTAAAATTTCTAATTCGCTTTCTGTAGGTTTTAAATTTTTGTGTATTGCCATTGTTACGACTTTATTCGTAGGCAATATACGAGTTTGTTCGTAATATTTTATTAAATTGTTATGAGTGGTTTCAAAAAATTGTGAAATTTTTTGAAACCTTGTATCTGAACCATTTGAAGCAATAATGGTTTTGTTTTTAAGGATTTAACCAACTAAGTTCGTTGTACAATAAACGGGATGAAAGAACACGAAATTAAATTTGATGTTGCAGTGTATGATTCAATCGATGAATTAAACAAGGATGATGCGTTCTTATTAGACGAGGCACGGTCGGTAACCCAATTTGCATATGCACCTTATTCAAATTTCCAGGTTGGCGCCGTTGCTAAACTGGCTAATGGGCAAATCGTAGCAGGAACGAACCAGGAAAACGCATCTTACCCGGCAGGTATTTGTGCGGAGAGGGTTCTACTCTCGTCGGCATCATCACAATATCCCGGCATAGCTATAGATACGATTGCGATTAGTTATAATAATCTAAACGGAAAAAGCGATAAGCCAGTGAGCCCATGTGGCATCTGCAGGCAGTCTTTTACAGAATTTCAACAAAGGGTGAAAAAACCAATTCGTCTTATTTTGAGCGGTATGGAAGGTGAAGTACAGGTAATTGAAAATGCCGCTTTTTTATTACCGTTGGTTTTTGGTTCAGATGATTTAAAATAACTTTAATTTAATGCTTTTAAACTTTTCTGTATTATATGCACGCAATCTTTCAGTTCATCTCTTGTAATAGTTAAGGGAGGAGCAAAGCGTATTTTGTCTCCGTGGGTTGGTTTGGCTAAAAGGCCGTTTTCCTTTAGCTCCAAACATAATTTCCATGCAGCGTCTTCATCTTCATGTTTTATTACAATTGCATTAAGAAGCCCTTTTCCCCGAACTTCTATAATATATCCGGAATTGATACTTTGCAGTTCTTCTCTTAAAAATTTTCCAAGCGTATCAGCTTTTTCGGAAAGATTTTCTTCTCTTAAAACTTCGAGTGCCGTGATGGCCACTTTGCACGCCAATGGATTTCCCCCATAAGTGCTTCCATGTTCACCCGGTTCAATAGTAAGCATAATTTCATCATCGGCAAGAATGGCACTTACGGGTAATACGCCACCGCTTAATGCCTTCCCTAAAATTAAGATATCAGGCCGCACATTTTCATGGTCACAACAAAGCATCCGACCGGTTCGGCATAGTCCCGTTTGTATTTCGTCTGCAATGAATAGAACATTGGCATCTTTACAATACTGCTTTGCTTTTGAAAGATAATTTTCATCGGGTACAACAACACCTGCTTCTCCCTGTATAGGTTCAACAAGAAAACCTGCAACGTTAGTGTCGCCCAGGGCATTTTCCAACGCTTTGAGATTATTATAAGGAATGATATCGAAACCTTCCAGGTAAGGGCCAAAGTCTTTTTTGGCTAAGGGGTCTGTACTAAAGGAAATAATTCCTAAAGTGCGACCATGAAAGTTACCTGAACAAACAATTATTTTCACTTTGTTTGCAGGAACATTTTTCACTTTATATCCCCAATGCCTGCAAAGTTTCAAAGCAGTTTCAACAGCCTCTGCGCCGGTGTTCATCGGCAGCACCTTGTCATAACCAAAATATTGAGTAATATACCGGGTAAACTCCCCGAGTGCGTTGCTATGAAAGGCCCTGCTGGTAAGCGTTAGCTTTTGGGCCTGTTCTGTTAAGGCTTGTATAATTTTAGGATGACAATGGCCCTGGTTTACCGCAGAATAAGCGCTTAAAAAGTCATAATATTTTTTTCCATCCACATCCCAAACAAATACACCTTTTCCTTTTTCAAGAACAACGGGAAGAGGATGATAATTATGTGCGCCATAAGAGTTTTCGAGATCAATAAAATAATTAGTATTTGAAGCAATAGTTTGTGTTGCCATAAGAGAATATTAAAGATTAAGAATATAGTAACCGGACAGGATGTAAGAGGGGATAATATCGTTAAATTCTGTGATCGAGAAAATCAAGATTCAACTCCAGAAAATTTTGTATGGTAATAAACGTATTCAAGTTTCAATTCTTCTACTTCAAAGATATAATTTTTTAAGAGCTATTAAAAAAATAAAATTCAATAATTAATAAAGTTTGTGGTTATACATGAATTCTAATATTTCATTTGGTTGCATATATCTCGTTTCTTTAATCCGTTTATAATGCTTGTTTGCCTTTGAATGATTCAGCAAAAAATCAGCCCAGTAATAAAGCGGCCACCCCAATCCATGGCGAATGGTTAATTTGTCTGCCTTGATTTCAATTGCAGTTTGTTGTTTCACGAAAAGATATTTAAACCCCCACCATAGCATACCAAAAAAACTTCTGCTTTTAAAATCTGTCACGTGAGCAAGCTCGTGGCCGATCACAGCAATCTGGGCATCATATGGAGCGTCTGATAAAATCAAACCCGTTTTTTCAACATCATCATTAATCAGGATAATATATCGTTTATTTATTTTCTTGAAAATTGACCCAAAGGTAACGGTTGTTCTCGCGGTGCTGTTGATCTCAGAATATTTAAATGTAATATTGGCGTTCACCAGTTTCGGATAATAAGACAGGGCAATGAGCGATTGCAATTCATATTTTTTTAATAAATTTTTTTTATTTCCCAAGATATTTCTTAGAGAATCAATGTTGTAATGAAGTGGATAAAAATCGGTGCTATCAACCTGGGCTGAAATATTGCCGGACACAGTCAGTAAAAAAAATATGAAGAAAAATTTGTGCAAGTTAGTTATGTATAAAAGTTCTGTAAATCAGGCCATGTCAAGTAATTTATGAAAGTAACCGGGTTCGTGAGAATATTTGTTTGGTGTATCAGAATAAAAAATTCCGTAAACGGTACTGCCACTTCCGCTCATGGCTGCATAGATTGCGCCTGCATCATAAAGCCGTTGCTTAATAGTTTTTATCGTGGGATACTTTTTAAAAACCGGATCTTCAAAATCATTTTTTAACTCAGGTTTCCAGGTTTCTATGGGTTGATTAATAATTTCTTCTATTCTTTTTGTAGGCTCAAAAGGCTTGATTTCTTTAAAGGCTTCACTGGTATTTATATGTATGCCCGGATTAATCAAAAGAATTTTTTTCCCTGAAAGAGAAAGATCAATTGATTTGATAATTTCGCCGCGACCTGTGGCGAGGCACGGCTTGTTCACCAGGAAAAAAGAGCAATCACTGCCCAGTTCCAAGGCATATTCCAATAGTTTTTTTTCGGAAATATTAAGATTGAATTTTTTATTCAGTAATTGCAAAGTAAAGGCTGCATCTGCAGAACCGCCGCCCAATCCGGCTCCTATAGGAATTGCCTTGTGCAAGTGCATGGTAACATCAGGCATTTGCGTGTAATCTTTTCTTATAAGATTAAACGCCTTCATACACAAGTTATCCTTGGTTTTACCTGTTGCAAATCCTGAAACTTTTAGATGGCTATTATTTCCCGAAGGAAGAATTTCTAGAATATCGGTAAAGCTAATTGGGAAGAAAACTGTTTCGAGATTATGGAAATTGTCTTCCCTTTTGCTTAAAATGTTGAGGCCAAGATTTATTTTACAATTAGGGAAAGCTATCATATTCCTGGCTAATGCAAAAATTGCAGGTTGAAGTAATATTAAAAAATACGTGAATGAAGCTCTAAAATTTATGAAGAATTGGGACTATTCTTTTTTCCTGAGCTTAATTTCGTCTCTGATAGAAGCTGCCTTGATATAATCTTCCTGTTCAAGCACTTCACCCAATAAATTTTCCAGCTCGGCTATTGATAATTTTTTCAGATCATCACTGTTGGTATCAGTATGTGAAACCACAACTTTTTTCTTTTTATCATCCTCTTCCATAAGTATGCCTGCGCTGTCAAGAATATTATCATAAGTATAAATAGGGCAGCCAAAGCGAACTGCAAGAGCCACCGCATCCGAAGTGCGTGAATCAATTTCTACCGTATCATGTTCCGTTGAGCACACTAATTTTGAATAGAAGATTCCTTCCTGTAAATCATTAATAATTATTTCATGAAGCTCAATATTAAAAGCTAACATAAAGTTTTTCATAAGGTCGTGAGTAAGCGGACGGCTGGGCTGCATTCGCTCCAATGCTACTGCTATTGCCTGCGCCTCAAAACCTCCAATTACAATTGGGAGGCGGCGTAACCCATTTACTTCACCCAGTACAACTGCATAAGAATGCGTTTGTGTAATACTATGAGAAAGGGCAACTATTTCCAATTCTATTTTCTTCATACCAATCCCTGTATTTAATAAATTTTGATATTGGCAAATATATAAAAATTAAAGCCTTTCATTAAATGAAAAGCTTGGTGGAACAAAGTTAACGAAGACAAATTTATTCCATTCATTTTGCTATACGCCTTTTAATTTTTTTACTGCCGCTGTAATCTTGGGAACCACTTCAAAAGCGTCACCTACAATTCCGTAGTCTGCAGCTTTAAAAAAAGGCGCCTCCGGATCTTTATTAATAACAACAATTGTTTTACTTCTGTTAACGCCCGCCAGGTGTTGAATGGCTCCGGAAATTCCAATGGCAAAATATAAATTTGGCGCAATAGTAAGTCCCGTCTGCCCTACATGCTCATGATGTGGTCTCCAGTCACTGTCGCTCACGGGGCGACTGCACGCAGTAGCCGCACCGAGGGCTTTTGCAAGATCAGTTACAATTTGCCAGTTTTCCGGTCCTTTTAATCCACGGCCTCCACTAACAACTATTTCTGCCTCTGACAAAGGAATTTCTCCGACTACCTTATTCACTTCTTTAACTTTTACTCTTGCCTGTGGAATTTCAATACTTAGTTCTGCTACTTCTGCTGACCCTTCACCTTCACTTATTTTATAGGCATTGGCATTTAAGGAAATTATTTTTATATCAGATTTAAAGGAGACATTGGCAAATGCTTTTCCGCTGAAAACATTTTTTTTAACCACAAATCCATTGGTTACATCCGGTAGCGCTACTGCTCCAGAAACCAATCCTGCTTTCATCTTAACCGACAGGCGGGGAGCAATAGCCTTGCCATTAAAATTGTTTGAAAAAATAATTACCGTTGCACTCGTTTTTTTTGCAGCTTCTGCAATAATATGAGTATATACTTCGTCATCGAAATTGTTTAGCAGATCATTCTTAATTGAATGGATTTTTTTCAATCCATACTTGCCGAGATCTGCAAGGTCATCTTTTACACTTCCCAAAACAATTCCTTCAGCAGTAGCATTCAAAAGCTCAGCCACTTTTACGCCGTAACATGCAGCTTCAAATGAATTTTTTTTAATGTGCCCCTCTGATTGATCGAGAAAAATTAATACACTCATGGTATGGAATTATGACGTATGATTAAAATACTTTTGCTTCTTCATGTAATAACCTCACGAGTTCTTCCGGCTGATCAGCAGGAACAAGTTTCACGCCGGCTTTTGCAGGAGGTAACTCAAATGAATCTATAGAAGTTAAGATATGTGCGTTTATGGGTTCGGTTACTTTTAAAGGCTTGGTTCTTGCTCCCATGATTCCCCTCATATTAGGGATACGTTGTTCAGCAACCCCCTTCTGACAACTAACAACAACAGGAAGGGTAACTTCGTCAACCTCTTCGCCTCCCTCTATCTCACGGTTAACTGTAGCCGTAGTTCCGTTAAGTACAAATTTGGTAGCAAGTGAAATATAAGGCAATTCAAGTAATTCAGCTATCATTCCGCCAACTGATGAACCATTATAATCGATCGTTTCCTTACCTGTAAAAATGAGATCGTAATTATTTTGTTTTGCTATTTCTGCAATCTGCGAAGCAATATAAAAGCTGTCCTGGCTATTGCTATTTACGCGAAATGCTTCATCACCTCCAAGCGCAAGTGCTTTACGAATTATTGGATCAGCATCCGGCCCACCGACATTTATCAAATGAAGAGTTGTTGATGGATCGGCCTCTTTAAGCTCAATAGCTCTTACCAATGCATACCATTCGTCGTAGGGATTTAAAATGAACTGAACACCAGTCTCGGCAAATTTCGTATTGTTATCTGTGAAGGCTATTTTTGCTGTGGTATCAGGTGTTTTGCTTATGCAAACAAGAATCTTCATTTATCTTTTTTTTTGGAGGTGCAAAGATAGTAAGGAAACAAAACGAAAAAAATTATTTGATGGATAGAATTGAGAAGCTGAAAGAATATATGAAAACGGCTCAAAAAGATAGTTTTCTGCAGCATGCATTGGCGCTGGAATATATTAAAGTGGGGAATGATGATGACGCAAAAAAGCTTTTTAATGAAATTCTAAAAAGAGAACCTACCTATATCGGGTCTTACTACCACCTCGGTAAATTGCTGGAAAGAATTGGCGATCCCGCTAAAGCATTAAGAGTTTATGAAAGAGGAATGCAGCAGGCTCAATTGGCAGGAGATCATCATTCATATAGCGAACTTCAGGTGGCGTTTGAAGATCTTGAAGACCTTCAATCGGAATAATTACAAATTTACTAATGTCGCTTCCTAACAGGTTTATTAATAATATTCAAAAAGAAAATCTTTTTCAAAAAAAAGACAATTTAATTATAGCAGTAAGTGGGGGAGTGGATTCTGTTGTTTTGTGCGAGTTGTGCCGGCAGGCTGGTTTCAATTTCACTATAGCTCATTGCAATTTTCAATTACGCGGAAATGAAAGCAACCGCGATGAAAATTTTGTTCAATCACTCGGGGAAAAATATGGAGGCGAATTTTTTGTAAAAAAATTTGACACGGAAAAATATGCGTTGGAGAATAAGCTTTCTATACAGGTGGCCGCACGTGAACTGCGGTATGAGTGGTTTTATGAGTTAATTAATTTAGAAAACAAGAACCAGGCAATCAGCAGCCAACATCCAACATTTATTCTGACTGCACATCATGCGAATGACAATATTGAAACGCAACTGATGAATTTCTTTAAGGGAACCGGAATTGAAGGATTGAAAGGCATTTCTCCCCGGCAAAATAGAATAGTTCGTCCGCTGCTATTTTTGAGAAAAGAAGAGTTAATAGTGTTTGCCAAAGAGAATAATTTATCATTTGTGCAAGATTCGTCCAACCTATCTGACAAGTACACACGCAATTATTTTCGTAACCAGCTAATTCCATCAATTCAAAAAGTTTTCCCAGCGGTGGAGGAAAATCTAATTAATAACATTGAAAGGTTTAGAGATATTAGCTTACTCTATGAACAGGCTATCGATCTGCATAAAAAAAAATTAGTGGAGTATAGAGGCAATGAAGTCCATATTCCCGTCTTAAAACTTTTAAAGAGCAAACCCTTACATACCGTTGTTTATGAAATCATCAAAGATTTTGGATTTACTTCTCATCAATGCGATGATGTAGTTCATCTTTTAAATAGTGAAAGTGGAAAATATATTTCATCCGCGACTCATAAAATCATTAAGAACCGCAAATGGATAATTATTGCTCCGCATAATTCTATGGAGTCTTTCCACATCTTAATTCATGAAGATGATAAACAAGTTGAATTTGAGCAGGGTATTCTAAAATTTAGGAAAGTTAGCAAAGAAACATTTCAAATGCCTTCAGCAGAAAATGTTGCGAACATAGATGCTCACCTCGTTACTTTCCCTCTACTTTTAAGAAAATGGAAACAGGGCGATTATTTTTATCCTTTGGGAATGCAGAAGAAAAAGAAACTTAGCAAATTTTTTATTGATCAAAAAATGTCATTGAGCGACAAAGAAAATACCTGGCTCATTGAAAGTAATAAAAAAATTATCTGGATTGTTGGAAAAAGGATAGATGATCGTTTTAAAATAACTGCGAAAACAAAGAATATCCTGGAATTGCGCTTATATTAAATTTTGTCCTGAACCAGAATTTCACATCATCTACAAAGCTTGAAAGAACATCAGTATTTGAATAAAGCTTGGTTGCAACGATAATAAAGACAAGTCCAAAAATGGCTCCCCATATATGTGCCGAGTGATTGATATTATCGCCACCACGTTTTTCCATATAAGCAGAAATAATCAAATACAGCGGCCCAAAAATGAACCCCGGAATTATCGGGGGAATAATAAAAAAACCAATTTGCGAAAGCGGGGAAATCATAAGGCCCGCGAAAACTACCGCTGACACAGCGCCTGAAGCGCCAAGGCTTCGGTAATTCTGGTTATGCTTATTTTTAAAATAAGTCGGAAGCAGGCAGACAATAAGGGCTAAGAAATACATTGCCACCAGGGCAAACTTACCATACTCACCGAAAAATTTAATAAAAGCAGGTTCAACAAGCCCATTTGAAAAAAGATAAAAGGATATCATATTAAAAGCAAGGTGTGCTAAGTCAGCATGTATAAAGCCGCAGGTGATAAAACGGTAGTACTGTTTGTTTTCAGTTACTGCGGGTGGATAGAAAATCAAATCGTTTATCACTTTCTCACTTCGAAAGCCAGCAAGTGAAACAAGGACAGTAATAATAGTAATAATTAAAGTAACAGACATCAGGTAGAATTTATATAGCTTCAAACATACTGATAAAACTAAGAATGATGATATTTTTCGTTTCGGATAATTGTGCACGCACGATATACCTGCTCTGCAAGTACGAGCCTGACTAACTGATGGGGGAAAACCAGTTTTGACAAACTCCATTTAGAGCTGCAAACATTTAAAACTTTATCATGAAGGCCATAAGCTCCGCCAATTAAAAAAATTAAATTTTTTGTACCACCATTTGCTTTTTGCTGAATAAGTGATGCGACTTCCGGTGAGGTCCACTGTTTACCATTTTCGTCCAGCGCCACTAAAATATCTTCCTGCCCGATTGAATTTAATATTTGTGTTGCCTCTGCATTTCTTATTTGATCCTCAGATAAAATAGCTGCATTTTTTGCTGAGGGAAAAATTTTCCATGTAACCGGATAATAATGAGAAATTCTTTTTGTAAATATCTCAATTCCTTCTTTTACAAATGATTCATGTGCTTTCCCGACTGACCAGAAATAAATTTTCATAATTTTAATAAAGGTGCAATATTCTACAACATTTGTGAACAAATTATTTATTATTTTTGCCGCCCAATATGGCTGCGTAGCTCAATTGAATAGAGCATCTGACTACGGATCAGAAGGTTTTAGGTTTGAATCCTAACGCGGTCACGTTAAAGAGATTATCATAGCGATAGTCTCTTTTTTTTATGATAGGTATCGACTGAATAGAGCATCCCGATAAAACAGAATTTCCTGAACAAAATGTGCGGTTGGATTTTGCGATATCAGTCTTCATTAGGTATTTAGAATAAAACTCCAATTGATCATGCATATATCTTAATGCAACTATTTTACTCCACTTCAAAATCGAATTGCCGTCTTTATATAACGCTTCCAGAATTTCAGCGATACTAGCATCCTAAACATATTATCAAGAAAACTCTACTTTACTGATGTTTAGTGAAGAAGAATGGAAGAATTGCCGGAAGGCGGTAGAAGAAATTGATAATATTTTGATTTTTTGGGAGCAAGTGGCAGCCCTGCAGCAAGGAGTTGATATTCGGATTTTTTTTTACACGCAATAAGTTTTGCACTGATTAAAATTAGATTCTCCATTGACTCCTGTCATTCTTTTGATGATTTTTTCTACCCACCTTGCGACAATCATCATCCCTAAGACATATTTATTTAAAGGGCAAAAAACTTGATGCATTGAAAATGTTACTTGCCATGAAAAGAGCCTTCTTAATTCTTATTATTTTTCACGGTCTTATTCATTTAGTCGGGTTTGCAAAGGCCTAACCAGCACAATTGAGTAAAGAATCACTAATCATTTAACAAACATGCAATGAAAGAAATAACTGATAATCCAATGGAGATTTTCCATAAAGAAGCGCCGGAAGTTGCCAAAGCTTTCGATGGGCTTATACAGTCGCTGGTTAATTCAAAGGGACTTGATGAAAAAACAAAGCAATTGATCTATATAGCTATGAAAGCTTCCCGGGGTGATACAAATGCTATAAGTTTTCATGTGCTTATGGCAAAAAAACTGGGTGCCACACGGCAAGAAGTAATTGATGCGATCCTGGTAACGCTTACCATTTCCGGTATTACCGGTGTCGCTACCTCCCTGCCAACGGCAATAGAGATTTACAGCGAAACCGAATAATCACATAGCGGGCAATATCGGTTAAGGATACCCGATGTAGCGGTATTTTTGTTTTAGAATAAAGTAAAAGGTTTTATCTGTCTTCATCTGTTTGGTCAATAATTCTTTTGCAACAGTCATGAAATAATACCATGATAAAGTTTGCAAAAGATCCTGCTTCTTTCGGCAGCATAATTTCAAATATAGATTAGCAGATAAAATTACCTACTGAATATATGACTAATCAAAGCCCGCGAAAATAGTTTTTAAATGGTTGACCATTTTCATGAAAATTAATGATGGATGTCATGTTCTAATACACCTGTAGAATCCATTTTTCCATATGATATGGATCATTTTATTGGTTGTTTTGTTAGTGCTTTGCGGGATTCTGTTATCACCAATGGAATTCAAGATAGACATGAGGCTCCCGGTCGTTACTATCGGATGGACAGGGATTGGAGAAGCTCTATTAATGTATGAGGAAGAAGAGTGGTGGCTAAAAATAAGGTTACCCTTCTTTCATAAACAATGGTCATTAATGCAACTAATTCTTTCAGATAAAAAAAAGAAAACGAAGGTGAAAAGTGTTCAAATAAAAAAAAGAAAAAAAAGAATGCCTCTTTCGAAAGTCATACGCATAATGAGAACATTTCGGATAGTTAATCTTGAAGTTGCAATAAGTAATGGTGATTACATAACGAATGCCCGTTTGTATTTCCTGAATTTTTTACCAAACACTCGCCGACATGTCCATGTGAATTTTGAAGATGAAAATTACCTCACATTGATTATCAGAAACAATGCCTGGCGCATTGTGTATGCATTTATGAAATAATATTCTATCAACTTTTAAAAATCAATAATTATGGCAATCAATCTTGAAGAAACAGTAAAACAACTTACTGATTTCATGAAAACAGAAGCAAAGACCGAAACGGTGATCGGTCAGCAATTTCAATTGGGCGAATTTATCTGCGTGCCTGTAATCAAATTTGGAATGGGACTTGGCTACGGCGGTGGCGAAGGACACGGCGATGCACCCGGTAAAGGAAAGGGCGAAGGTGGCGGCACTGGCGCCGGCGGAGGCATTGGTATTAGTCCTATTGGTTTCCTTGCCACCCGCGAAGGACAGATCTCTTTTATTCCGGCACATACGAGTAAAGGCCTGGGAGCTGCATTTGAAAAGGTGCCAGAGCTTATTGAAAAATTTATGGATAGGAAAAGGCAAAAAAAGGAAGAAGTGGTAGCGGAATAATGTGAGACTTTATGCCAGCGATAAGTCACCATTTAGGCAAGATATATATTGTAAAGCCACAGTTCCATTAAGAATGCAGTAATGACAATTTCCAACCATCAACGGGAACTCTTAAGAAAGTTTTCGCTCCTATGTGGCATCCTATCTACATTGCTTTACGTGGGTATGAATATTTTTATTCCAATGCAGTACCATGGATACAATTCTGCTTCCCAAACTGTTAGTGAGTTGTCGGCAATTGGCGCCCCAACGAGACAGTTATGGGTTTACCTGGGCATTATATATACATTGCTTGCAGCCGCTTTTGGATGGGGAGTCTTGCAATCAGCAAACCAAAATCGCCATCTGAGGCTTGTGGGAGGTTTGCTGGTTGCCTATGGACTTCTTGGCCTTTTCTGGCCTCCCATGCACGGGCGTGGTATGGAGAAATCACTGACGGACACAATGCACATTATTTTTGCTGGCATAACCGTTATTCTGATGATGCTGATAATTGGATTTGGCGCTGCCTCGCTGGGTAGAAGGTTTCGGCTTTATTCAATTGCAACAATGATTATCCTTATTGTGTTTGGCATCCTGACAGGATTAGACGGACCCCGCGTCGCAGCAAATCTGCCAACTCCATGGGCAGGTATTTGGGAACGAATAAACATTGGGGTTTTTTTACTCTGGATAATTGTGTTGGCTATTGTGTTGCTAACAGATAATAAATCAGCTCCTGAAGAAAACATTTAAAATTTGATGACATCGCATGTCCTGATTAAATAAATTACAAAAAAAATGATTAGGAATTGTGGATGGTTCGTGATTTTCATAAAGTATAAAAATAATTTAGCTATACTGCAAGAGAAAAATCAAATTGTTACAACAAATTAATATGTAAAATATTTCATATTGCGGTACTTTTACCTAATGCCTTCATCCCCACAAAATCTGGCGCTTTTTAATCATGCTTCTATTGGGATTTTAGTCGCGGATTCCGAAGGGGTTATCAAATCCGTAAATCCATTTGCACTAAAACTTTTTGGCTACAACCCGGAAGAAATCGTCGGCAAGCCGGTTGAGGCACGTATTCCGGACCGGCTTTCGAATTCGTCAGAAATATTTAAAAAATATTGCCTTCAATATTATTAATTTTAGTTTAGCCTATACAGTACGCTAACTGCGCCTTTGCATTTGTTTATAAAACTGCCCTTTCTTTATTTTAAGCGAAAGGGCAGAAGCCTGTATTATTTTACAGCAATTTTTTTCACTTCGGGCTTTTTAGCTGCTTCCTTACGGGGTAGTGTAACTTTTAATACCCCATCCTCATATTTAGCCTGGATGTTTTCCTGTTTGATTTCTTCGGGTAAAGAGAAGCTGCGGCTGAAGGAAGAATAATTATATTCCTTGCGGGTAAATTTTTTATCCGTTTCTTCAGTGCTTTCTTCTTTTTCACTGCTAATAGTGAGCATGTTTCCATCTACCTCAATTTTGAAATCATTTTTTTTCATGCCAGGTGCTGCCAGAGATACAAGGTATTGATTGTCCTGTTCTGAAATATTAACGGCAGGTACATTCATTGTAGTTGTACCCCAATCTCCTTCGCTAAATACGTCGCCCCAGGGCCTTAAGAGTTCGTTGAATAATGACGGCATTCTTTCGGTCATTCTTGTTAATGCTCGGGTTTCCATGATAATTATTTTTAATTGTTTTGAATAATTGTTTACAACACAAAGTTATTTTTTGCAACACCTTTATAAAAGAACATTGGTCACTCAAAGAAATGAGATTAGTCAGTTGTAGAAATTATAAATTATTATTTCTCACGGCGGTCACACCCTATTCAAAAATAACAACAGGTAACATGAGTAATTAGTAGGTAACTAAACGGGAGTTGAAGGCCTTTAAAGGAAATTTTGATTTTGGAACATGAATTTCAAGAATACCTTCTTTGTATTCTGAGCTTGCAAAAAGGGCATCGGCATTGTACGGTAGAACTATTTTACGCTGATAATATTTTCCATCAAACTCGTGAATCTTCGATTTTTTACCGCCTTCTTTGCCATCTTTATGTAACACAATTATTGACAAATGATTACTTTGGACATCGATAAAAATATCTTCTCTGCTCACCCCTGGGATTACAGCAATAATTTTATAGCAATCATCAAATTCGTCAATATTTAAGAGGGGGTTCAAAGGCAAATACTTTTTGCTCAATTGTAATTCTTCCAGTTCAGCCTGCACTTCCGGAAGGGGCATATACTCGCCCGGGTAAACAGGGTAATCATTTTGATATGATGGGTGGTAATTCATGTTTACTTAGATTTACCTTACGAAGGTAGAACTATATGTTGACTGAAACCATGATTGAATATGGTATAAGCTTATGATTCCCGTCAGTTATTTCGTTTTTATTGCCGGATGCTTTTTACAACTTCAACTGTGATAAATGTAATGAGCGAAAGTATCATGCAAAAAATAAATTCTTTCAGTGATAATGCCTGGGTTTTAAATAGGGTATTCAGAAAAGGAACATAGATAATTGCGACCTGTAGCAAAAATGAAACGGCTATGGTCAAGAGAAGATTTTTATTAGAAAGAAATCCAAGCCTGAATACGGAGGTCTTTTCTGAACGAACGGAGAAAGAGAAAAATAGCTGCCCCAAACACAATACGGTGAAAACCATGGTTTGCCAGTGTGAATCGCTTATAAAAATGGAATATGCCTGAATGCCAAGCGTAAGTGCCGCCAATAAAACTCCAACCCATAAAACATCTGCACCGAGCCGGTTTGCAAATATGCTTTCTCCCGGCTTGCGGGGCGGTTGCTCCATAATATTTCGTTCAGCGTGTTCTGTTGCCAGTGCTAAACCTGGCAAACCATCAGTAACCAGGTTGATCCATAATATATGAATCGGTAACAAAGGAATGGGCAGACCGAAAAAAGGCGCCAAAAATATGGTTAATATTTCGGCAGTATTTCCGGTAAGCACATACCGGATGAATTTCCTGATGTTATCAAAAATGCGGCGGCCTTCTTTCACGGCCTTTACAATGGTAGCGAAGTTGTCATCCAGCAAAATCATGTCGGCTGCTTCTTTGGAAACATCGGTTCCATTTATGCCCATCGCGATTCCAATGTCTGCATGTTTTAATGCCGGTGCATCATTTACGCCGTCTCCCGTCATTGCTACGTATTCGCCTCTTGCCTGCAATGCTTTTACAATTAGCAGTTTTTGTTCAGGCGAAACTCTTGCATATACTTTAATGCGGTCTGCTGCTTCCTGCAATTCATCTTCACTCATCTCATTCATTTCTGCACCTGTAATTATTCGATCTTCTTTCGTTTCTAATATTCCCAGTCGCTTTGCTATAGTAGCGGCAGTCGTTGGGTGATCGCCCGTAATCATAACCGGCTTTATACCTGCAGTTTTACATTTGTACACTGCTTGTTTAGCCTCCTCACGCGGAGGGTCAATAATGCCGGCAACGCCTGCGATGTTTAATTGCTGTTCTATTACTGAAGCAGTAATTTCAGAAGGCAGTGAATCAAAATCTCTTGTGGCGAAGCCTAATACACGTAAGCCTTTTCCCAGCATTTTATTTATAGTACTTTCCCAAAAGTTGACCCCGGAGCCATCTGCCACTTTATTTATAAGAACTTCCATGGCTCCTTTTACAATAGCAATGTATTTATCGCCATAATGGTGGATGGTAGTCATGCATTTTCTTTTCGAATCAAAGGGAATTTCTGCGACTCTTGGATATTTTTTTTCAATTTCCTGCCCGTAAAAACCCCTGTCGAATGCGTATTCATTCAAGGCTATTTCAGTTGATTCTCCGATAGGATTATTATCTTCATCTCTATGCACATTGCTATTCAGGATCATTGCGTGCATCAGCAACTCATAACCGGTACTGTCAGTTGATTTCCCTGTGTCATCATCATTATTGTGAATGAAAAAATCTTTACCGGCAACTTCCTCAACGTTCATTTTATTAAGCGTAAGGGTGCCTGTTTTATCAGTGCAGATATAGCTCACAGAGCCCAGTGTTTCAACTGCCGGCAGCTTCCTGATAAGTGCATTTTTCCTGACCATTTTTTTTGCGCCGATAGCAAGCGCAATGGTGATTACGGCTGGAAGCGCTTCCGGAATTGCTGCAACTGCAAGTGATAAGCTGGTTAGTAACATTACAACAATGTCTTCGCCACGCAGGTAGCCAATGGTAAAAACAATTGCACAAATAAAAAAGATGACGTATGCAAGTTTTCTTCCAAAGACTGTAAGCCTTTTTTGTAAAGGTGTTTGTGTACCGGGTTGATCGAGCAAGGCCGCAATTTTGCCGAACTCGGTTTTCATACCTGTTGCAACCACCACACCTATCCCGTGACCAGCGGTTACGAAAGTTCCTTTAAAGGCCATGTTGTGATAATCTCCCAGAGCAAGATTTTTAACGTGCAGCGCTTTCGTTTGTTTGTCAACAGCCAATGATTCGCCCGTAAGAGAAGATTCATTTATTTTTAACTGAACAGACTCTGATAAACGTATATCTGCCGGCACAACATTTCCGGCTTTTAGTAATATGATATCGCCCGGTACGATTCCACCTGAATGTATAGATGATATAATACCATCCCTCTTAACGAGCGCATTCGAGACTGACATTTTTTTTAATGCTTCCATCGCTTTCTCAGCCCGGTATTCCTGCACAAAGCCTATAATGGCATTTAGGATAACAATCGCTATGATTACTATGGTATCGGTAATGTCGCTTAAGAAGCCGGAAACGATTGCTGCTGCAATAAGTACAAGGATCATGAAATCCTTAAACTGATCAACAAGCATCAGCCATTCGGATCTTTTTTTGGCGCCTGATATTTCATTGGTTCCATATTTTTCCAACCTGGCGTTAGCTTCAGATTGGGATAAGCCGTTTTCTGAGCTTCCGGTTTGTTTCATCGCCTCGTCAATATCTTCAAGATGCCAATTCATTTATTAAAAAATTTCCGGGGTTAATGGATTGTTGCTGGTTAATGGATTGTTGCTGTTAAGATTTATTTTTCAAAAGAATGGACTCAATGCCACTTGAGTAGATTTCTTCGTGAGCCTTCTTGAAAAGTTAAAGAATCTTTCTGTTTGTCATCGAATAAAGTTTATTACCATCGTCCGCACTATTATCATAAAGATCATAGACAAATGATTTGCTACCTTAGCATACTCACCTTATCAAAATCATACAATTGGATGAGTGTGGTCATAACCTCAAAAAAATCAAAACGATATTTTCATTTTTTTATGAAGTTGCATCAGGATCGTTTACAAATAAATAATTATTAGAACATCAATAGCCAGTAAATAAACAATATGAAAAAATTTTTAGTTGTTTTTGACGGGTTTAATATGTCGAAAAGCTCAATGCAGTATGCACTTCAATTAGCTAAATCTGAAGATGCCCACCTCGTTGGCGTTTTCCTTGATGATCCTGTTTACAGAAGCTACAGTACATATAAAGTTATCACTACCAATAAAAATTATGAAGAAAAACTAACAGCGTTGAATTTAAAAGATGAAAAGAAAAGAGATGCGGCTGCATTGCAGTTTCAGAAGGCCTGCGAAACTTCAAGCATCAGCTTTTCAATTCATAGAGATAAGAACATTGCTATTCAGGAATTAAAGCATGAAAGCATGTTTGCTGACCTTATAATAATTAATGAATACGAAACCTTTGCAAAAATAAGAGAACAGCCACCCACAAGTTTTATTAAAGACCTGCTAAGTGATGTGCAATGCCCGGTATTGATTACACCTGGCGCCTATAAAAAAATTGACAGGATCATATTATTGTACGATGGAAAGCCTTATGCATTGCATGCTATAAAAATGTTTAGTTACCTGGCAGGAAGTATGAATCATTTACCCGCAGAGGTGCTTACTGTAAAGGACAAAAAAATGGCCGGCCTCCATTTGGCCGATAATAAATTGATGAGGGAGTTTATTAAAAGACATTTTCCCCGGGCAACATATATAGTTATGAAAGGCAATCCGGAATTGGAAATAGTAAAATATTTAAGAAGCTTCAGTGAAAATGTATTGGTTGTATTGGGCGCTTACCAAAGAAGCGATCTTTCAAGATGGTTTAAAACAAGCATGGCTGATGTACTAATGAAAGAAACTGAAACACCATTATTTCTGGCTCATACCAAATAATTTTTTTTTGTAAAACTTATAAATGAAAAAGATATTAGTGCCAACTGACTTTTCTCTGTGCGCTAGAAAGGCGATAGATTTTGAGGTGCAGTCAGCTAAATGAGTTATCATGAAAAAATTCCTTTGCTGGCATTCCCTTTGAATGAACGTTGATAAAACTGGCGACACAGTTTTGTACGTTTTTTTAATAAAATGATCCCTACAATCTTAAATAGCTATTTATCAAGCGGAGATATTTTTTACTTTCTCTCAATGCTTTACTTTTCTCGGTATTATTGTTTGCGCTTTTTGCCCGCAGGCTGTTTACTTTTGCACGTATGTTTGCCCGGTAGCTTTTATAGTAAATAAAAAGGCTTCGTTCCACTTCCGTTTTCATAACCGGAAAATATTGATTGTAATAATTTATAAACAAGTCTGACAAATCCTGCCGGCCAAAGGCATCGAGATCCATACAAAGAAAAGCTACTTCGTTAAGCACATCAATTTGCCGGAAGTCATCATTGAATTCTATACAGTCAAAGGGGAGCGGCGATGGCAATAAAAATATATTTCTCGAATGCAGATCACCATGGCAGTCACGGAAAAAGCCACTTTTAAGCCTGGCTTTTAACAGTGCCTTATTTTTCTGTAAGAAGCCATCTGATAATGCTATTGCATGTTCAATAATGTTAGTGTGGTTAGAATTCAATTCCTCGGAAAGATATCCTTTTTGTTTTCCAAGATCATTAAAATCTTCTTTAAGGTGCAGGAGGTTTTTTCTATTAATGATCCTTGCTCCCTTGTGAAACGAAGCGATTTTTTTTGCCAGCTTTCTAATGTGAGATTTAGTGACTTTATTTCTTTGCAATAGCTTATCCATTTGCAATTCCCTGTCAATCTTGCGCATCTTCACTGCATAATCTACTATGGCTCCTCCTTTCCCACCAATTATTAAACCCTGCTTCGTTTGGCGTATGGCTTGCACATTCATGTACAGGTCGCCGGATAATCTTTTGTTCAATTCAATTTCCCTTTTGCAAAAATGCTTTCGCTTTTCAATGGTTGAAAAATTGAGGAATGAATAATGAACCGGCTT
The DNA here is from genome assembly GCA_963798665.1 of uncultured Chitinophagaceae bacterium. GTDB lineage: Bacteria > Bacteroidota > Bacteroidia > Chitinophagales > Chitinophagaceae > Ginsengibacter. The sequence goes on from CAWCUN010000002.1 coordinate 726,512, forward strand.
TTTTATTTTATAAACAAACTTGTCGCACAGTATCACCCACGAGATATGGGTTTCAACTAATTCTCTGCTGGAAGTATCATCAGAAAATACTCCCTGGGATATAAGGCTATTTACCTGGTGTGTCGTCATGTTTCGATTTAAGGTAAGTTGAAGCTTTTTGAATCATATTATCAATGTTATCATCAGTTGACTGCAATAGTAAATGAGGGTCGGTGAGCGGCTCATTATCTTCTCTGATTAATTTATATACTTCAAAATCGGCCTCACTGTACGGCCGCTCTTTTTTTAATCTTTTACTGGTTATGTTTTCATCGGCCTGTACTTCTATAAAATAAATGCCACCTTTTTCTTCCATTTCCTTAATGAATAGTTTCCTGGTATCCCTTTTATGAAATGTTCCATCCAGAACGACATGCCGGTTTTGTTGGACAGCCTCTTTCATTCTTACCAGCATTTCATTGTACACTGATTCTTTCTCCTGCGGCGAATAGGTCCTTGAAGCATACATTTCTTTCCTTACCCGATCGCTGTTGACATAATCTGCGTCTATTGTTTTTGCAAGCCTCGAGGCAAAATAACTTTTACCGGAACCCGGTAAACCATAAACAATTATAACCATATTACAGAATTACTTTTTTATTATCGTTATTATATTTGTAGCCCTTTCATATTGCTGCAGCATACAAACAATTTATAGTCTTCATTCAAGCCACTTATTACATAGTTCTTTGATTTGGTTTACTACCAACTCTAAAGACTTTGTTACTTCCGGAGTTACAGATATTCCATGATCAAATAATTTTCCTTCAATGGCGAATAGCCTCAATTCGGTGGGAAGATTATTTAATTGTTTTGCTAATTGAATAGCATCCGGCAGGCTCATAGAATGAGTGGAGAAGCGATATTTTTCAGGGGGGACTTGTTGTTTTAATAAATCAAAGCGGAAAATGGAACCGGCAACTGAGCTTGAAGAAACAGCATCTGCAATGATCACTTTGTCCCCGTGTGACCATTCCTCCATCAGCGATAGGCCATCACTATCTTTTTCTATAATAGTTACGTTATCCAGGTTCTTATTTTTTAGCTGTTGGGCAATAATCAATCCTGCAGCATCATCGCACCTGTAGCTGTTACCCACGCCGAAGACGATGATTTTACCGCGATGTTGATTTTTTGAAGTACGGATCATAATACCGTTGAATCGTTTATTGTTAGTTGTTATATCAGCCCTTTACCGGTCAATATCCAGTTTAATGAAATGGGTTGCGCAGGAAATACAGGGATCGTAGCTTCGTACAAGCTGCTCACATATCCAGGTCAATTTATCTTTTTCCATATCTATATATTTTGGAAGAAAATCCCACAAATCCTGTTCAATTCTTTTTTGATTTTGCGAGGTGGGAGCAACTATGTTACATTCAATAATTTTCCCTTTTTCATCAACCTTGTAGCGGTGATATAATGTACCTCGAGGCGCTTCCGTGCAGCTATATCCCGTTCCTGCCGTGGGATGAATCTCTATGGCGGCCTCCCGTGGTTCTTCATATTCGTGAATGATCCTGAGCGCTTCGCTGCAGGCATACACCATTTCTATGCTGCGAACGATGATACTCTTATATGGATTCTTACATCCATTTTCAACACCGGCTAACTTAGCAGCTTCTTTTGCAGTAGCTGAAAGCTTATCAAAATTTAAATTAAATCTTGCAAGAGGTCCGACTATATAAGGATCATGTCCTTTTAATTCAGAATGCAGCGCATTGGAATAATCAACGTGTTTTTCAAAAAAGATATCTTCATATTTTTCGAAGGAAATATTCAACCCTTTGTTGGAAACTATTTTTCCTTCATTAAAAGGATATTCATCAGGGTGACTTAATGAAACGAATTCATAATCTTCTTCGAAATCAGGGAATGTAAAACCCGAAACCCATTTCACTGTTTCAATTGCAATTTCTTCGGCGAGCTTTAATCTTCCTTCAAGTTCTAAGAGTTCTTTTTTTGTTGGTACTTTATAAAAGCCACCCACGCGAACGTTGACAGGATGTATCGCTCTTCCTCCCAATAAACTAATAATCTCATTACCAATTTTCTTCAATTCCAATCCCTGCTTCACTACCTCTGGATGATGTATTGCCATCCGGATAGAATCATCGTAGCCAAGAAAATCAGGCGCATGCAACATGTAAACATGAAGCCCATGACTTTCGATCCACTCACCACAATAGAGTAATCTCCTGAGTGCCCGAAGCTGACCTTCCACTCTAATTCCAAATGCATTTTCCATGGCATGCACAGCGCTCATTTGATAAGCTACCGGACAGATACCGCAGATCCGCGCCGTAATATCCGGTGCTTCACTATAATCCCTTCCGCGCAGCAATGCTTCAAAAAACCTGGGGGGCTCAAAAATTTTAAATTTAACTTCCTTTATGTCTCTTCCTCTTATTTTGATATATAAGGATCCTTCTCCTTCTACCCGGGAAAGTATATCAACTTTTATAGTTTTAGTGGTCATGTTTTTCACTTTCTTTTTTAAATGCGTCCGCATTTGAATTGAATCCCCTGAATGCCCGCATGATGCCATTGTTATTTACTCCTAACTCCCCATAAAGATTACTTATTGAATCTGTATTAGGCGTTTCTTTAGGGCCAAAACATCCATAACACCCGCGATTATACGATGGACAAATGGCACCACAGCCTGCTTGTGTTACCGGGCCAAGGCATGGTGTTCCATGCGCCACCATTACGCATACATTTTCGCGTCTTTTACATTCAATACAGACACTGTAAGACGGAATATTAGGTTTCTTATCATTCAAAAAAGCTGCAAGCAATTCTATGAGCTGGTATTTATTAATAGGACAGCCACGAAGCTCAAAGTCAACAGGAACATGCTCTGAGATCGCGGTAGAGGTGCTGAGTGTATCAATATATTCCGGCGTTGCATAAACAATAGAAATAAATTCTTTTACGTCTTTAAAATTCCTTAAAGCTTGTATGCCTCCGGCAGTTGCGCAGGCGCCTATAGTAACGAGGTATTTTGAATTGCGGCGCACCTGCTGTATTCGTTCGGCATCGCGGGGTGTGGTGATTGAACCTTCCACAAGGGAAATATCATATGGCCCCTTTATGACCGCACGTGATGCTTCGTGAAAATTTGCAATCTCAACTTCTCCTGCGATCGTTAATAGTTCATCTTCACAATCAAGAAGACTAAGCTGGCAACCATCGCAGGATGCGAATTTCCATACCGCCAATTTTGGTTTTGTTTTCTTCATCAATTTAAATTTCTCGTTTCGTAAGAAATGAAAACATTCGATCATATCTGAATACAGGCCCATCTTTACAGATAAATGTTGGCCCCAACTGGCAATGACCACAAAAGCCAATTGCACATTTCATATTTCTTTCCATGGATAGATAAATCTGTTCTTTTGCAATGCTTCGTTTTTCCAATTCAGCGCCCGTGAACCGCATCATGATCTCCGGCCCGCAGGTAATGGCCATTGTTTTCTCCGGGTTAAAAGTTATTTTCTTAATAAGTTTTGTAACTACCCCTACATTGCCCTTCCAGCCATTGGTGGCTCTATCAACTGTAACGAATACCTGCAAATCGAATCTTGAGCGCCATTGTTCCAATTGGTTTTTGAAAAGAATATCATCGGGTGATCTTGTACCATACACCAGGGCAATATTTCCATATTTTTCCCTATGGGAAAGAAGGCTATAGAGGGCTGGCATCAACGGTGCAAGCCCGATACCGCCGGCAACAAGAATAACATCGCCGCCTGCAGCTTGCTCTACCGGCCATGAACTGCCGAAGGGGCCTCTCACTCCTAACATGTCACCAACTTTTAATTTTCGCATGGCTTTGCTTACGGCGCCAACCTTACGTACTGTATGTACTAATTTTTCACTTTCTCCGGGATCACCGCTGATAGAAACCGGTATCTCACCAACACCAAAAATGTAAAGCATATTAAATTGACCGGGCTGAAAGAGAAATCTTTTTGTTTTATTTTTTGGTAGCAACTCAAAAGTAAAAGTATCATGCGTCTCATCCCTTATTCGACTGACCGGGAATTGCACCGGCACCATAGGATCCCTATTATTCCTACTACTACTCAATGTGACAACATTCATCATTGCACTTTTAAATAATTATTCCATACAAATCCAAAAGCCTTAACCGGGTTGCCTGCAGCCTTTCTTCAATTATATGGGCGAATCTCATTAACAATTCATATCCAAGATCATGATCTTCTTCGCATTTATTGCGGAGGCATTTTCCATCGAATGCGATGGCCCTTACCTGCTCAACCGCTCTTGCATCAAACTTCCAGAGATAGGGAGGAACAAGCCATGACCATCCCAGTACATCGCCATCTTCAATAGTTTCAATTACTATTGGCCCCTGTTGCGGGCTGAATATTTCAAGGGCAACTTTCCCTTGCCTTATAAAATAAAAATTGTCTGCCGCCTTACCTTCTTTAAAAATATACTTGTCTTCATCTACCTTAATATTGTAAGCGCAACCTACAACCAGGTCAATATAACGGGGCTCTATTCCCTTTAAAAAAGGGTGTGCAATTAAAATTCTTTTCAGGTTTTCCATTATACATATTCTTAAGAATTTGAAATTTCTTTTTTATCCTGTGAAACACTTACGTGTTGATTTTTTGCTTGTCTTAAATTATCAACTTCTTTGGTGATATCAATTGCGACCGGACACCAGGTGATGCATCTTCCGCAACCTACACAGCCCGAACGTTCCAAACTGGTCTATCCACGATGCCAGCTTATGGGTGATCCACTGGCGATACCTTGATTGTACTGAAGTTCGAACACTACCTCCATGGATATACGAAAACTCAATGTTAAAACATGAATCCCATTTTCGCCAGCGTTCTGATGTATCTCCTGCCAGGTCCGTAACATCTTCCACGCTTGAACAAAAACAGGTGGGGCAAGCCAAGGTGCAGTTTCCACAACTCAGGCAACGTTTTGATACGTCGTCCCACACATCACTTTCGTGGCTTTCATATAATAATTCTTTCAACCCGGCAGTGTCCATGATCCGTCCCATATTCGCTGCAGTTTTTTCAACAATTTTTTTGGCAATATCAATATCATTTTTATCTGCCTTCGCATTTGGAACCTTTTCCATTATTTCGGCCCCGGTTTCTGTACCGATCTCAACAAGGAAATAATGCTCTTTGTCCCAGATTATTTCTGTGAGCGCCAAATCGAATCCCGAGGTTGCTTCAGGGCCTGTATTCATTGAAGTGCAGAAGCAGGTCCCACCTGCCCGGCTGCAGTTAACAGCGATTATTAATGCCTTTTCCCTGCGTAACTGGTAGGTAGGATCAACATGTTTCCCTTCCATGAAAACCTTATCCTGTATCTCAAGGGCGTGAAGTTCACATGCTCTCACTCCAAGGAACGCATATTTGGGATTTGCGTTTTGAGGCCTGTCGGTAATTTCAAATCCTTTTCCTTTTCTCGTTGCTTGCCACAAGCGGAGGCTGGGTGGAAACAAAAATTTCTTCCAGGAGTGTGGACCAACATTGAAACCAAAATATGAATTATCCGTTCTTTTCTTAATGCGGTAGGTGCCACCTTCCTGTACATCCGTCCATCCTTTAGGGAGATCACTCACGGAACTTAGTTCTTCATAGCCAATGGCCCCCTGTCGAATGGCCGGGCCAATTATGGTGTACCCTTTATCTTTCAGCACTGCAAACAAATAGTTCAAATCTCCGGACCTGATTGTGGTTTTACCATATAAATTCTGCTTTGATGTTTCCATTGTCACCAGTTTAATTTCTTTGAGGTTTATCAATACGACCCGGTTAAGAAATCTCTTTAGGTATGATGCCAAATGAATATCCGTTTACAATCAAGATTGTTTTAACGCACCTATCTCTTACTTATGATTCTTACGGTCGGTTGCCTGATGTTATCCTGCAATTCTTATGAATGAAGGTAAAGTTTGCTCACAGGGCTTTTAGTGCGCCCCGTCATACACATACATGATAGTCATCAATCCTGCAAAATTAACACCAATGATTCCCAGATAATATTTTCAGGCGGTCTTAAAATCAAAGATGTATGCTTCATAGATAGTGAGGCTGATGGCCAGGAAATACTGAACGCTATTTCCCAGACTAAAATCTCGACTCTTTTTACAAAAGGCTTCAGGGGCAAGAAATATAACATTGACGTAATCGTAGATTTAGAAAAAAACTGCAGCAACTCGATGTAAAAGAAATGGATCTTAACCCTGTCATACGCCGGGAAGATAATTTAACGGTTGTGGATGTACGCTTATTGGAGAGTACAAAATGAAAATCCCAATATCATAAGGATAGGCTGGACTTGAACTTCTGAAGCTGGAGAGCAAGTTACATCTGATGTTTTATTAGATTATTTTATGAACAAAAACCGTGTTAACGGAATGATTTATTGCATGTTTCGCGAACAGATAAAGGTTGATTTAAACATTAATTTATTATGATGGTATCAAGATAAAGTGAAATTGGATAATGATATTAAAGATATTATCCTAAAGTATAAAATCATGGAATCAGCAGAAGGCAAAAATGTAGACGAAATAAAAAAGATTTAAGAGGTCAAGGTAATAAATTAGATAGCTAACAATTGCGGAAATTTATCAGGAGAGGTTTCCCGAACACTCACCAGAAGTTTAATAAATCACTTTTCGTCGCAACTATTTCCCTTCTCGTCTCATTTTTTAAAACCATGTTAACGCTACATATACTTTTGCTGCACAAATAAAAATTATGAAACAATTTCTCATCATTGCAGTATTTCTAATCGCTTCGTTTCAATTGTCGGCACAAATGCCTGCCGGAGCCTCCACACAGGGCAGGACTGGAATGTCGGCCCCGGCAATTGGCAGAATCTATGGTAAACTGGTTGATGCTTCAGGTAAGCCTGTAAGTGAAGCCACCGTCCTTTTGCTGGGAGGCAAATTCGACTCCACAACAAAAAAAATGAAAGAAGTACTCATCAAAGGAGGAGTTAGCCAGCCAAACGGAGAATTTTCATATGAAGATCTTCCTGTTTTTGGCCCCTTGAAATTGAGAATTAGTGCCACCGGATTTAAGCTTCAGGAAATGGATGTATCATTTCAAAAACCGGGTAGTGCCGGTATGCCTGCCACTAGTAAAGACTTAGGAAATATTACCATGATCACGGATGCGAAAGTGCTGGAGGGAGTTACCATTACTGCTAACACCGGTAAGTTAAAAATGGATATCGATAAAAAGACTTTTAACGTAGATAAAAACCTTGTTAGCGCAGGGGGGACAGCGCTTGATGTAATGAAGAACGTACCCTCAGTTCAGGTGGATATTGATGGCAATGTAAAACTGAGAAATGCCACTCCGCAAATATTTATTGAAGGAAGACCTACCACGCTTTCTCTCGATCAAATACCCGCAGATAATATAGAGAGTGTGGAAGTGATTACCAACCCTTCTGCTAAATACGACGCAAGCGGTGGCAATGCTGGTATATTAAATATTGTATTAAAGAAAAACAAGAAAACAGGTTACAACGGTAATGTGAGAGCTGGTATTGATAAAAGAGGCGGAATAAATGGTGGTGGTGATTTTAGTTTTCGGCAGGGGAAATTTAATGTGAGCGCAAGCGGCATGATCAATCAGAATAAAGGAAGAAGCACCGGAACAACTGACCAGGTAAATTTATATGAGACACCGCAAACGACCATAAACCAGGAAAATGCCACAAGAAACAACGGTGGTTTTGCATTTGGAAAATTAGGCTTCGATTACTTTATGACCAATCGTACTACCGTTTCTTTGAATGGAATAAAGGTGCATGGCAATTTTAAAAGTACCGATGTAATCAATAGTGATATTTATAAAGGTTCGGTAGTAACTTTTGCGCAAAGAAATGCAAGCAGTGACCGTACTTTCAATGCGAATGGTGTTCAGTTTGGGATGAAACATATTTTTCCCCGCGAAGGTGAAGAACTTACAATGGATGGAAATTATTTTTCGGGCAAAAATTCCGGAAACACTTTTTATAACAGTGACTCTCTTGATCTTTCCCGTACTATATATGCAACAGATCAGCAACAGCAGATTAGTTTTGGGAATATGAAATTTTTTACTGCGCAAACAGATTATACAAGGCCTCTTAAAAACAAAGGCAAAATAGAAGCAGGATTAAGGGTCTCCATCCAGAAATTATTGAATGATAACCAAACCTATCTTAAGAATGACACTACAGGATTGTTTCAAAAGTTAAATTCTGCAGGAAGTAACTACAGTAATACGAATAATGTGTATGCTGCTTATACCACTTTTACCAGCAGCATCAAGAATTTCGGCTACCAGATTGGGCTTCGTGCAGAGAGCTCAAATTATTCAGGCGAGTTAGTTGATAAGGCACAGAAATTTTCAAATAGTTATCCTCTTAGTTTATTTCCTTCAGTATTTCTTAGCCAGAAGTTACAAAAGGATCAGCAACTACAATTTAATTATTCACGCAGGATCAATAGGCCTAATTTCTTTCAGTTAATTCCCTTTACTGATCGTACAGATCCTTTGAATATTACCCGTGGTAATCCTGATCTTGTACCTGAATTTACCAATTCATTGGAAGCGTCATACAGTAAAGATTTCAAAAAGGGCAACAACCTTCTTTTCTCAGTTTACTATAAATCAACTAATGATTTAATTACCCGTTATCAGCAAAAGGAATATGATAATGTTTTGGACAAAGAAGTTTTGATAAACAGTTATATAAATGCTAACTCCAGCTATTCGGTAGGTTCAGAATTGACTTCCGTAAACAACCTGGCGAAATGGTGGGATGTTACGACTAATATAAACTTGTATAACTCTCAAATTAAAACTGATAGCGCAACCTCAGGTCAGCAAAATGCTATATGGAGTTGGTTTGGAAAGGTTAACAATAACTTTAAGCTTCCAAAGAATTTTAAAATACAACTTTCAGCAAGTTATCAATCAAAAACCAATTTGCCTGTAAACAGTGGCGAAAGAGGCTTTGGCCCCGGTTTTGGCCAATCGCAGAGCGCTTCACAAGGATACATAAAATCTTTTTATTCAGTGGATGCAGCCATTCAAAAAAGCTTTCTTAAAAATAACGCACTGTCGGCTACACTCAGCTTCAGCGATATTTTCAGAAGCCGTAAGCAGCAACAATATTCTGAGAGCGCTTATTTTATCCAGGATGTAAGTCGCCAGCGTGACCCTCAAATGATTCGTTTAAACCTTGCTTATCGTTTTGGGAAAATTGATATGTCTCTCTTCAAGCGTAAAAATATGAAAGGGGAAGTTGAAGGAGCGCAGGGTGCTATGCAAGGTGTAGGAAATTAAATACTTTAATTGTAAGTAAATTACAAAATAATAAAAGCACGACCGCCGAAATTTGACTTACAATGATTGCGTGAATATTTAAGCCTGGGTACTTTTACCGGCAATTCATCTCTATTAAAACAACAAGTTGCTACAGTTGATCAGGCTGGATTGGGCCAGTATAAATAAAAGATATTACTTTAGAAATATGAAATTATCCCGTTATACAAAAACATGGATTACGGTTGCAATTCATGCTATCATTTGGATAATATTATTTTCATTGCCCTATCTCCTTCGTCCTTCCTACAATGATTCACATTCGGAGCCGGCACATGATCCACGGCATGATTATTTGTATATTGTTAATTGCATTACGTGGATTATCCTGTTTTATATAAACGCCTATTTTTTAATACCCAAACTTGTAATAAAGAGAAAATATTGGCTTTATTTTTTTGCGAGCATTTGTACACTCGTTCTATTCTGTTTTTTAAATCTGCTCTCGTTCAGGTTAATTGTTCCGCAGGAAAAATTTCGAATTGGAGGCCTGATTTTTTTTTATTTCTTCCCATGCATCTTTATACTTGCTTCCAGTTTAGCATTTAAATTGTTTATTGAGAGGGCGCTACAGGACAGGCTTGCAAAGGAAAGGGAAACTGAAAATCTGAAAACGGAATTATCTTTTTTGCGGTCGCAGATAAGTCCTCATTTCATGTTTAATGTCCTCAACAACATGGTGGCACTGGCCCGCAAAAAATCTGACCAGCTGGAGCCGTCTCTTATTAAGTTATCTTCTCTATTGCGATATATGTTGTATGAAACTGATGAAGAAAAAGTTTCATTGCAAAAGGAAATCGAATACCTCCATAGTTATATTGATTTACAAAAGCAGCGTTTCGGAAAGAATGTTCAGATCAACACTTGCATAGAAGAACCAGACGGCAATTATTCAATCGAACCGATGTTGCTGATACCCTTCGTTGAAAATGCTTTTAAACATGGAACAGGGATGATTGAAAATGCATTTATCGATATAAAGTTGCAGGCAAAAAACGGAGTATTGCAGTATACTATTATTAATAAATTTAACGGGGAAACAAGCGCAGTAAAAGATAAAGTTTCCGGTATTGGGTTGAACAATGTCACACGTCGGCTAAATCTTTTATACAACCGGGAACATCAATTGCTGGTTACTAAAAAAGAAGAGCAATTTATTATTTCCCTTCGGCTAAATTTGCACTAATGCTACGTTGTATTGCAATAGACGATGAACCGCTTGCGCTGGAATTACTGGAAGATAACATAAGTAAAGTATCTTATCTTAAGTTGGTAGCATCGTTTGACAATCCACTGGATGCCTTTAAGCTTTTGCAGGAACAGCCAATTGACCTTGTTTTCCTTGACATACAAATGCCGGGGCTCACAGGCTTGCAATTTATTCAGAGCCTTCAGCAGAAACCTATGTTTATCATGGTAACAGCATATGAAAAATATGCGTTGGACGGCTATCATTTAAATGTAGTAGATTATCTTGTAAAGCCTGTGCCTTTGGACCGTTTTATACAGGCATGCGGAAAGGCATGGGAGTTGCATCAATTGAAATCAGGTAAAAAAGAAAGCAATAAAACCGACGAGGAAAATTACTTCTTTATTAATGTAGATTATAGCCTGGTAAAAGTGGATTTTGATGATATTATGTGGATGGAAGGTTTAAAAGATTATATTAAAATACATTTGAAAAGTACTTCGAGGCCGTTAGTTACGCGTATGAGTATGAAAATGATGGAGGAGCAATTACCTGTAACAAGGTTCATTAGAATTCAGAAATCCTATATCGTTGCGAAGGATCATATTACATCTATACGCAAGAACAGTTTATTTATTGGTGATGTCGAAGTGTCTATAGGTGAAAATTATAAAGATGCCATTAATGCATTCATAAAAAAAGGAAAGGAAAATATCGGGTGATGATAGCGTTCCTCAGATTAAAAATTATTTTCTTATTAAATCAGATAGTTTGTAATCCTATGATTTTTTAAAGTCTGTAATTTATTCACACATTTTAATGATATTCTAAAAAAAATTGAAATGAAAATTTTTATTGGGTTGCTTTCGCTTTCTATAGCGCCGTTTATATCATCAGCACAAAAATGGACTGAAACTAAAATGGAAAATATTGCAATAGTCAGCAATAGTGGAGGTCAAACCTTGTCTTATTCAACCACATCAGGTGTAAAAATTTTGACGGCAGACGGCCTGGCATTTAAAGACCTCAATAAAAACGGTAAACTTGATCCATACGAAGACTGGCGCTTACCCGTTGATAGGCGTGCAAAAGACCTGGCTTCAAAAATGACAATCGAACAAATTGCCGGGTTGATGTTGTATAGCAGGCACCAGCCTATTCCCGCTGCGGCGGCCGGCCCTTTTGCAGGTACTTATAGTGGTAAGGTATTTTCTGAAAGTGGTGCCAGGGCTTCTGATCTCAGTGATCAGCAAAAAGATTTTATCACTAAAGACAATGTGCGCCACATTTTAATAACCTCCGTACAGAGTCCCGAAGTAGCTGCACGATGGAACAATAATATACAGGCGCTTGCCGAAAGCCTTGGTCTTGGCATACCTGCCAATAATAGCTCCGATCCACGTAACGGAACTGTTGCCAATGCTGAATACAATGCGGGCTCAGGAGGTTCCATCTCTATGTGGCCCGGCTCGCTGGGCCTCGCTGCAACGTTCGATCCTGCTTTGACTCAGCAATTCGGTGATATTGCTTCTAGGGAATACAGGGCGTTGGGCATTTCAACTGCACTTTCTCCGCAGGTTGATCTTGCTTCTGATCCAAGGTGGAATCGTGTTAGCGGAACTTTTGGAGAAGATCCAATGCTTTCTGCAGATATGGCCCGGGCATACATTGATGGATTTCAAACATCAAAAGGTAACAAAGAAATTAAAGAGGGTTGGGGGTATAGCAGTGTAAATGCAATGGTAAAGCATTGGCCCGGCGGTGGCGCCGGTGAGGGTGGAAGAGATGCGCATTATGGTTATGGAAAATATGCAGTGTATCCCGGAAATAATTTTCAGCAACAACTGATTCCTTTTACTGAAGGGGCTTTTAAACTGAAAGGAAAAACGAGTACTGTAGCAGCCGTGATGCCTTATTATACTATATCTTTTAAGCAGGATATAAAGAACAAAGAAAACGTAGCCAACAACTACAACTCTTATATCATCAACGATCTTCTGAGGAAAAAATATAATTATGATGGGGTGGTTTGCACGGACTGGCTGGTGACTGCTGATGAAACTGCAGTGGATGTTTTTCTTACCGGCAAATCCTGGGGAGTCGAAAAATTATCTGTTCCCGAAAGACACTACAAAATATTAATGGCCGGTGTTGACCAGTTTGGTGGCAACAATGATGCAGCACCTGTTATTGAAGCCTACAAGATGGGAATTAAAGAACAAGGAGAAGCGTTTATGCGTGCCCGTTTTGAACAATCTGCAGTCAGGCTGCTCAAAAATATTTTCAGGACAGGCCTGTTTGAAAACCCGTATTTAAATCCGGAAGAATCCAAAGACATCGTTGGCAAGCCTGCATTCATGGAAGCAGGTTACCAGGCCCAGCTAAAATCAATCGTGATGTTGAAAAATAAAGCGAATGTGCTTCCGCTGCAAAAAAATAAAACTGTTTACGTACCAAAGAAATTTACACCGGCAGGCAGAAATTTTTTGGGCATGGAGACACCTGAGAAAATTGATTATCCTGTTAATATTAATATTGTAAGGAAATATTTCAACGTTACAGATAATCCGGAAGAAGCTGACTATGCGCTGGTATTTATAAGCAGCCCAAATAGTGGCGGCGGTTATAGCAGCGCTGATGCTAAAGCAGGTGGGAACGGCTATGTGCCTGTAAGTTTGCAATATGGAGAATATACCGCGACCAATGCAAGAGATACAAGTATTGCAGGCGGCGACCCGCTTGAAAATTTTACTAACAGATCATACAAAGGTAAATCCGTAAAAGCAATAAATATAACCGACCTGGGCATGGTTACTGATACCTACTCAAAAATGAAGGGCAAGCCTGTTATCGTTTCGGTGATTATGAACAATCCAATGGTTTTTTCTGAATTTGAAAAAAATGCCAATGCGATTCTCGTAAATTTTGGAGTGCAGGACCAGGCCTTGATGGATATCATAACGGGCAAAGCGGAGCCGTCTGCCCTGCTTCCTTTGCAAATGCCTGCTGATATGAATATTGTAGAAACACAATTTGAAGACGTACCACACGATATGAAAGTATATACCGACGAAGATGGTAACAAATACGATTTTGGTTTTGGCCTTAACTGGAAGGGAATAATTAAGGATGCACGGACAGCGAAATATATCAAGTAACCTTGCGTTTAACCGGATCAGTTAGATACTTTTTGTATGGAAGAGCAGGAATTAATACCGCACTTATTCAGAACTGAATACCGTAAAATAATTTCTGTGCTTTGCAAGCATTTTGGATTTGACCAGATGGAAATTGCCGAAGACATTGCGAGCGATACTTTCCTTACAGCTGCTCAATTGTGGGGGATTAACGGCGCTCCGAAAAATCCTGCTGCATGGTTGTATAGTGTCGCAAAAAATAAGTCCCTGAATTATTTGCAGCGGGAATTTACCTTCAAGTCCAAAATTGCTCCCGAAATAAAAAATATTACTCCTCCGCTTGAAGAAACTGAAATTGATTTATCCCTGCAAAATATTAATGATAGCCAATTGCAAATGATGTTTGCCATTTGCCACCCATGTATTTCCACCGAAGCACAGGTAGGTTTATCTCTTCGCATCCTTTGCGGATTTGGTATTGAAGAAATTGCAGACGCTTTTCTTACAAACAAAGAGACCATTAATAAAAGATTATATAGGGCAAAAGAAAAGCTTCGTGAAGAAAAAATTAATATTGTATTTCCTGGTGGAACTGAAATTGATGAAAGACTTGCACCTGTTTTAACGACGATTTATTTGCTTTTCAATGAGGGCTATTATTCAGAAAGCCAAAATGAAATCATAAGAAAAGAGCTTTGCTTTGAAGCAATGCGACTGTGCCAGATGCTTATTGAAAATGAATTTACGAACCGGCCCGAAGTCAATGCGTTGTTTTCATTAATGTGTTTTCATGCCTCACGCTTTGATGCCAGAATAAATAAGAATGGGGAGATTATTTTATATGATGAACAGGATACCAGCCTCTGGAATTCAGAGCTGATAAGCAAAGGTGGGTATCATTTGCATTATGCCTCTGGTGGAGATAAACTTTCAAAATATCATTTGGAAGCGGCCATTGCTTACTGGAATACACAAAAAGCTGATACAAAAGAAAAGTGGGAGAATATTTTGAGGCTATATGATCAATTGCTCAAAATAGAATACACCCCGGTGGCGGCTCTCAACAGGATATATGCGCTTTCGAAAGCAGTGGGAAATAATGAGGCCATTATTGAGGCCGAGAAGCTAAATTTAACTGGCAATCATTTTTATTTTACATTATTAGGAGAACTCTATAAAGAAACCGATTCTACCAAAGCAAGGAAGAATTTTCAACAGGCTCTTTTGCTCGCCAAAACGCAGACAGATAAGCATCTCATTCAAATGAAAATTAATACGCTTTAACTGATTTTTCCCTGGCCAAAATTCCGATAATCTTTCGTAAATAGAGCCGAATTGCCGGCTAAATAATTTGGAGCCATAATATTCACGGGTCTTTTTGTTTTGTTTAATTTTGCATGTTACTGGTTTTAATTCCAGTACCGGGTTATTTAGATCAACTATTAAATTGCAACTATGTCATACGTTCTTCATTATAAAAAAAATTTTTTTCCCGGCGATTATGATTTGCCATTTCACCTGAATATTAATTTTAAGAAACTTATAAACTGGTGGGAAAAACAGGCTGCAATCGCAGACCCTTTTGAGGCCAACAGGGCAAAAGAAGTATTAAAGCGAATCGACAAGACCCCAGAACTTTATAAACCGTTTGATGATATTAGCTGGATTGAGAAATACCAGGAAGAAATTCATTTGCTTTTATCGCCATTTTTTCCTTCCCTGACCACAACTAATGAAATAAAAGCGGCAGGCATTCCTTTCAAACCAATGCTATTCAACCTTACTAAACGGTTTACCGACATTCTCGAGCGGGCCCAGGGTGACGTTTTTATTCCGGAAAGTAATTCGGATTTAATTTATATGTTCAGTTGCATAACCATTCTTAATGAGTATTATAAAGCCAATGTGAGCCTGTCACCAAATCTGTTTTTTAATATCCGCGATAAACATACCGGTATTATCCGGCGATACCGGGCTTTCATAAATGTTGACTTTACCGAGATAATTGCCACGAAAAATGTAAAGCCACTTTCCGAAAAAGAAATATATGAACTCACCAACAATTTTGGAAACACAGAATTATGGAAGAAAAAAATTCCTCCAAACAGTTTCAAGTTTGAAGGCTTTACCATATTAACGCTTTTTGATGTAACACATGAAGAATCTGTTTCGGCTTTAAAATTTGATTTGATTAAAAAAGATTCTTTAAACAATCCCGTGATTGTTGAGCAAATACAGGAAAACCTTGGTGCAATGTTGAACATACCAACATTAAAGACAGGTTTTATTTCTTACAATAAAGAAAGAGAATTGCTACAATCAATTGGCTTTGGCTCATGGAATAGTATTGTTCTTTCAGATAAAAAAAATATTAAAATTGATGAAGCATTTTGTCACACATCAAATCTTTTTTCGTTCGAAAAAAATCAACCACTCGTTTTTCAAAGTATAGATGAAAAAAATTCTGACGGAAATATATTATTGAAAAAACTTGCAAAACTCGGATTAAAAAGTTATTTGGCGATGCCCATGTTTTATAATGAAGAATTAATTGGAATACTTGAAGCCGGATCCGAAGAACCGAATGCCCTTAATACAATCACGGTGTACAAATTGCAGGAGGTAATATCCCTGTTTACGATAGCGATGAAAAGATCGCAGGATGAAATGAAAAACCAGATTGATGCTATCATTCGTCAAAAATGTACGGCGATCCACGCCACTGTTGCATGGCGCTTTATTGAAGCAGCAGAAAAACTTTTGGAATCAACAATTGACAATGATAATGATGATGACAAGATGGAAGATATTATTTTCCCTAACGTATACCCATTGTACGGACAAACGGATATCCAGGGATCATCCATCGAACGAAATCTTGCAATTCAATCTGATTTAATTGAACAATTGTCGTTGGCCAAAAACATTTTAAATCTTGCGGTTAAAAAATTTTCACTCCCGGTTTACAAAGATCTTAGGTTTAGAGTGGATAAATACATACAACAACTGGGACAGGAATTAACAGCAGGGGATGAAAATATAGTGTTGGATTTTCTGCAAAAAGAAATCTATCCTGTATTCAACCACCTGCATAGTCTTAATACAGAGATACATGAAGCGTTACAGCATTATGAGAATCAGCTTGACTCTTCTTTGGGATTGCTATATAAAAAGCGTAAAGACTACGATCAAAGTGTGCGGCTTATCAACGAAAAAATTTCGGAGTACTTTGACAGAACTCAACAGGCTGCACAGAATATGTTTCCGCATTATTTTGAAAAGTATAAGTCCGATGGTGTAGAGCATAATTTATACATTGGGCAGTCGATGGTAAAACATAAAAAATTTCATCAGCTTTATTTGCAAAATCTTCGTTTATGGCAATTGATTGCCATCTGTGAAATAGAAAATGAAATTTATCGGTTGAAGCCTCAGCTCAAAACTAAGATGGATGTATGTTCCCTTATCCTGGTTCATAGCCAGCCTTTGAGTATCCGTTTCAGGATGGAGGAAAAGAAATTTGATGTGGATGGAGCTTACAATGCCCGTTATGAAATCATAAAGAAAAGAATTGATAAAGCGACTGTAAAGGGATCAGGAGAAAGACTTACCCAGCCGGGTAAAATTGCTATAGTTTATTCGAATGAGTACGAAGCAAAAGAGTATCTAAACTACATTCAATACCTACAGTTTATAAATTGTATTACTTCTGATGTGGAATGGCTTACCCTTAAAGATCTGCAGGGGATGACCGGCCTTAAAGCTTTACGCGTTTCTATATCTTACAATAAAAGTAGTGCGGTAAAAGAAAGCAAGATGAAATTTCTTGAGGAATTAAAAATTGATTAGGAAAAAGATTCCTCATAAAGTAAATTGTTTAGTGCCGGCAACAATTTACAAGGTTTAACATTTGCTTAACTAACTATTACTTTTTATAGTTAACACCTACAACTCCGGAATTAAAGGCTTTACATTCGGCAAGCTTCAAAGTCATTCTGTCATTTATGTTTTTAAACAACACGATACCTTTTCCAATAAGAACCGGGTTTATAAAAAGCCAGTATTCATCAATTAAATTGTATTGCATAAGAGAATGTGCTGCGCCGGGGCTTCCAAACATTAAGATGTTTCTGCCTTCCTGGTTCTTAATTTTTTGAATTTCATTCTTAATGTTATCTGAAACGATGTAAGTTTTTGCACTGTCCACAGCTTTAAGTGATTTTGAAATAACGATCTTTTCGACTTCGTTATACCAGCGTGAATGCTCAATATCATGTTTGGATGCATTGGGTTGATCTGCTGCAGACGGCCAATAACTGTCCATCATTTGATAGGTAACACGACCATACAAAGCTGTGTCAGCCTGGTCTGTCATGGTGCCGGCATAATCAAAAATCTCATCGTCAACATTTATCCAATCCATTTCTCCGTTTGGCCCCGCAACAAATCCGTCAAGTGTTGCGTGCATGAATAAAATTAATTTTCGCATTTTTTTCGTTTTTAAATTTTTAATCTCATTTAACCAACTATCACAACAAAAATATTGCGGATGGTTCGGTAGTATAGGGGGCAAAAATGACATGTAAGATGTAAATTGCGACTTTGTTATTTGATAAGGAAAAATAAACCAACTCCTAAATTCACATTGTTTGATTAATAAAAAATCATTTGCAATTTTTCTGTGTTGTGCTTTTACATTTACGTGCTGCACGCAAAATGACAAAACAGGAGACAAAAAAAATATACATGAAGAAGGAAAAAATCAGTCTCGGCCGATTGAATCTCAAAAAATGATTCATATTCCTAAAGGCACTTTCAAGATGGGGACTGATGATCCGGCTTTTCCGGATGCCCATCCTGTTCATGCTGTAACTCTTCATGACTTTTGGATTGACGAACATGAAGTGACCAATGCCGAGTTTGAAGCATTTGTAAATGCAACACGCTATATCACCGTTGCTGAAAGGCAATTGGATCCGAAAGATTTCCCCGGGGCAGCTCCGGAAAACTTAGTACCCGGATCAGTCATTTTTTCGCCGCCAGGTCACGCGGTTTCTTTGGATAATCCATTACAATGGTGGAAGTACATTCCCGGGGCGAGCTGGCAACACCCTTTTGGGCCGGAGAGTGACATAAAAGCAAAAAAAAATTATCCGGTTGTGCATGTCTGTTATGAAGATGCAATTGCCTATGCAAGATGGGCAGGTAAGCGTTTGCCTACTGAAGCTGAATGGGAATATGCAGCACAGGGACATAAGCCCGATCAAAAATATTATTGGGGAAATGACTTGAAACCCTCTGGAAAATGGATGGCGAATATTTACCAGGGCGATTTTCCGAATGGTAATACTGGTGAAGATGGTTTCATCGGGATTGCGCCTGTAAAATCTTTCCCTCCCAACGGTTATGGCTTGTATGATATGGAGGGAAATGTTTGGGAATGGTGCAATGATTTTTATCGTCCGGATTATTATGAACATAGCCCTTCTGACAGTCCAATGGGACCAGCTGACAGCTATGATCCAGGGGAACCAGGTGCAGTAAAACGGGTTCAGCGTGGAGGTTCATTTTTATGCAGCGATAAGTATTGTATGCGTTATAGACCGGGCAGCCGGGGCAAAGGAGAAGTTTCAAGCGGATCTGATAATCTCGGTTTCAGGTGTGTAAGCGATAAAGCACCCCTGGCAGCAAAATAAAAGATGTACCATCGCTCTGATTTTTCCTGGAGACAGATTTGATCTTGAGGTCGCCCATGTTAAATTGCCTGTATCTTTATAGAATGAAGTTCATCTTATTAATTTTTGCCACGACTTTTTTTTCATGCAAACAATTTTCCAATGAAGTTAAAGCCGGCGGCATTGTTAGAGCAGATACCGCATCGATAGCAGACACCGAAAGCAACTCCCTTTCTCAACTTCATAAATTTGCTTGCTGTACCGGCTCTGCTCCTTCCCGGTATAATTTTTAAATAAAGGCAATTAAGAAGAAATAATAATTTTCACCAGAGTTTTTTCTATAATGACATATTACACCTTACAACCATCACAAAAGCTTTCGCCATTCGTTAAGTGTTTTTGGGTATTGGAAGATAACAGGGCGAATGAAAATCCATACATTCATCGCACATTGGCTAATGGTTTTCCAGAACTTATTTTTCATTACAGAGGAATCTTTGATGAAATTTTTCCGGGTGGAATTGAAAGGTCTTTTACATCAGGCATTCACGGGCAAACACAAAAATTCAGACGGTTTATAATTAAAGAAAACTTTGGAATTTTCGGAGTGTACCTGTATCCGTCTGCCATTCCTCAATTTTTTTCTTCCCCTGCAACTGAGCTTACCGATGAAATGCCAGACCTGGAAGCTCTCTTAGGGCAGGAAGGAAAATTTCTTGAAGAAAAAATGATGACGGCTCGGGATAATGTTCAAAGAGTAAAAATTATTTCAGCATTTTTAGGAGAGAAAATATCAGAAAATTATCTTTATCAACCCGATGTTTTTTCATGCATCAATCATATCATTCAATCCAAAGGTGTAGCTAATATTAAAACATTGGCCGGGAAACATTTTTTATCTGTAAGACAATTTGAAAGAAAATTCAAACAATTTTCCGGATTCCCTCCTAAATTATTTTCGAGAATAATCCGTTTCCAGGCTGCAATAAAAAAGTATGATAATAAAAAGCTGCCCTTAACTGAAATTGCATATGAATGCGGCTATTACGATCAGTCGCATTTTATTCACGACTTTAAGGAATTTTCAGGCTATCATCCAATGAAATATTTTTCAGGCAAAGCAGAAGGCACTGAATATAAAGATGTATAATGTCGCTTTTTTCCTATTTTATTTTTATCATGAATTTTATTTTTGTTTATTAATAATTAAAATCTTTAAAAATGAAAATTCCTGAAAGTCATCAAACAATAATGCCCTACCTAATAGTACCCGGTGCACACAAATTTTCTGTATTTGCTCAAAAGGTTTTTGGAGCGGCGGAGACATTCAAAAGAGTGCGTGATGATGGAAAGACAGTTATGCATTCAGAGATTAAAATTGGTAACAGCACGATTATGTTTGCCGATTCAACGGATAAATTTTCATCAAGGCCTGCAGGTCTTTTTATATACGTTGAAGACGCAGATGTTACTTATAAAAAGGCCATTGATGAAGGGGCGACAACGGTGATGGAATTATCCAACCAGGACTATGGCAGAACTTGTGGTGTTGCCGATCCTTTTGGCAATACATGGTGGATAACATCAATAAGATAGTGGATAAGTACTATTTGAAAAAGATACTGCTTATTGAACTATTGAGATGTAGTACTATTTTTTGTAACCTTTTGGTTAAAATAGCTGGCGGCATTATGATAGCAAATGTTACTGATAATGTTTCCTATCCATTTTTCATCATTTGGCAATTCTCCTTTCAACATATCTTCCGCAAAGAAGTTGCATAATATTCGTCTAAAATATTCATGACGGGAATAGGAAAGAAAGCTTCTTGAATCGGTTGTCATTCCAATGAATGTGCTTATTAAAGCCATATTCGCAAGAGTAGATAGTTGTTTTTCTATTCCGTCTTTTTGATCCAAAAACCACCACGCGGCGCCATATTGAATTTTGCCCTCGGTCAAACCATCATTAAAATTACCCGTCATTGTTGCGAAGGTCTCATTATCGGCAGGATTCAAATTATACAATACAGTTTTGGCAAGCTGGTCAGTGTTGTCAAGAGCATTTAAAAAAGCGGAAAGCCTTTCAGCCTGTGCAAAATCTCCTATTGAGTCATAACCGGTATCGCTACCAAGTTCACGTAGCCTGCGTTGGTTATTATTTCTTAAAGCTCCCAGGTGAAATTGTTGAACCCAACCTTTTGAATGGTACATTTTACAAAGTGTTTGCAGAACAATTCCCGTAAATGCTTCCGGTTGAGAAAACGGTTCAAAAGATTTTCCATTAATGAAATCTTCAAATTCAATTATATAGTTTCCTTTCAATTCAAACTGCAAAGGCATTTGAGATAGTCCGTGATCGGCAGCACGGCATCCATTATCAAAAAAATAATCAACTCTTTTTTGTAAAGCTTCAAATAAAGAAAATAAATCAATGATTTCTATATTGCTTGCTTCCTCCAGCAGGGAAATATAGGCCAGGAATGAATCCCTGTCAGTTATATCCAAAATTTTATCCGGCCGGAAAGTCGGGAGCACATTGATTTCAAATTCGTCTCTCTGTAGTTGTTTATGCCACTCAAGATCATCACATGGATCGTCAGTTGTAGCAAGCACCTCCACATTAAAATATTGTAGTAAAGACCTTGTAGAAAATTGATCTTCCTGCAACATCTCATTGCACTGTTCGTAAATTGAGGAAGCAGTTTGCTCGTTTAAGTAAGAGGTGATATTAAAAGGTTTCAACAACTCCATATGCGTCCAGTGAAACAAAGGATTTTTTAAAGTATAAGGAACAACTGAAGCCCATTTTTTAAATTTCTCTCCATCAGTTGCATCACCAGTAATATATTTTTCAGGGATCCCAAAAGCCCTCATGGCTCTCCATTTATAATGATCGCCTTTCAACCAGATTGCTGTAATGTTTTCAAATTTTTTATTTTCTGCAATTTCTTTTGGCGAAAGATGGTTATGATAATCGATAACCGGAAGATCTTTTGCGTAATCATGGTATAATCTTATGGCAATATCACTGTGCAATAAAAAATTATCGGTTAAAAAGCCGTGAGATTTATTATCCTGCAGTACATTTTTTAAGGTGCTGGTATCTTTCACTATTTGAATTTTATCCTTCTACAAATTAATATCTACAATTTTAAATTTAAATATGCAGATTATAAAATCGATTGCTGATGCTTAATTTCCTTTAATAACATTGTATAGTTTTTCATTCGTGCTTTTCAGTTTTTCCAGGGGCATTTTTAAAACTTTTCTGTCATATGTCATAAATCCGTTTACTTCGCCTTCCACGTCTGTCGTTTGTGTGTATACAGCGGCGGATAGTCCTTTTTGCTCCAGTTCTTCCAATCTTTCAATCAATGAATTGTATCGCTGAAATAAACTGTCGTTGTCTTTAAAACTTTGATAACCCCAGTTCTTTTGCTGCCATGTATGGCCATCTACCGGTAATCCCAGGCCGCCAAATTCTCCTAAAACGAGCGCTCTCTTCGATCCAAAAATTTCGGGCCTCGGCATTTTCGGATCAGGGTAATTATGAAGATCCAAAATATCCCCCGCTTCATAAAAATTACCACCGCTGGCGCTATTCACCAACCGTGTTGGATCCTTCTGTTTTGTAGCCGTTGCAATATCCACGGTTTTAAACTGGCCCCAGGCTTCATTAAATGGAGTCCACACCACTATGCACGGAAAATTGTATAAGGCATCCATAATTGCATTCCATTCTTTTCGGTAATAATGCTCGCTTTCCGGCGAACGGTCCCTGTCTGCCTGGCTTCCTAAAATACCGGGGTGAGGTTCCCAGTTATTTCCCAAATCACCGCTCGGCATATCCTGCCACACGAGCATGCCCAGTTTGTCGCAATAGTAATACCAGCGGGCAGGTTCAACTTTAATATGTTTGCGAATCATATTAAATCCTATATCTTTTGTTTTTTGAATGTCAAATCTGAGCGCAGCATCGGTTGGTGCAGTATATAATCCATCCGGCCACCAACCCTGGTCAAGCGGGCCAAACTCAAATAGAAATGAATTATTAAGTAGTATTTTTTTTATCTCGTTTTTATCCGGTTCAACCGAAATTTTTCGCATGGCAAAATAGCTGGTGACTTCGTCAATCGGTTTACCACTACGCATCACCGTTATTTTAAGGTCGTATAAAAATGGATGTTCGGGTGACCATTTTTCAGGACTGTCAAGAGTTAAAACTTCAGTCGTATCGGTTCCCGTTTTTTCGGTAATTTTTTCGGTGCCTTTCCAGGCAGAAATATTTACCTGGTCTCCGGGACGAAGATTTTTTACTGATGTGGTTACGGTTATATTGTTATGATCAATATCCGGGGTTTGCCTTGTGAAAGTAATGTAAGTTTCAGGAACCTTTTCTATCCATACAGTTTGCCAGATTCCTGTTACGGGAGTATACCAAATGCCTTCCGGCCTCACAACTTGCTTTCCTCTTGGTTGTGGGCCTTCATCAGTGGGATCCCAAACTCTTATAGCTAATTGTTGTTTTGAACCTTTCGCTAAGAAGTCAGTAATATCAATTGTAAAGGGATCGTAGCCTCCTTCATGCATTCCTGCTTTTTTGCCGTTCACATATATTTCGCTTCTCCAGTCTACTGCGCCAAAATGAAGAAGTGTTCTTTGATTTTTCCTGTGCGAAATAGTAATTGTTGTCTGGTACCATAAAACACTATCCTTACCAACAGTTTTGGCAACTCCAGACAAAGACGATTCTATTGCAAAAGGAACCAGGATATTTCCCTGGAAAGTTCCGGGTATGTTTTCCGCAGATTTTGGTAATACTGCATATTGCCAGAGGCCGTTTAGGTTTGTCCAGTCTTTACGCTGCATTTGAGGGCGTGGATATTCATTTAATACATTAGCAGGATCAACACTATCGGCCCATTGCGTTTTAATTTTGTCGCCCGCCATCTTCCAGTTGCCTTTTTGAGCAAACAGGTTACTTCCAAAGAGCATAGCAACGTATAAAAACAGGGCAGGCTTTAATTCTCTGTATAACATGGTAACAGTTTTAAAAATAGTTTTCTGAATTGATAATTCCCATTTCCAGGCCTCTTATTTCTGCAAGCCCACGCAACCTTCCTATAGCGGAATACCCGGGGTTTGTGGTTTTCTTCAAATCATCCAGCATCTTGTGGCCGTGATCGGGACGGAAAGGTATCGACTTCTTACACTTTTGCTGTAATAACACAAGCTCTTTTACGATAGAATACATATCGTTGTCGCCGCCAAGATGATCAGCCTCATAAAAATTTCCATCGTCATCCCTGGTTACATTTCGCAAATGAACAAAATGAATTTTATCACCAATGCGCTTCGCCATCTCCGTTAGATTATTGTTTGCAGAAGCGCCAAGTGATCCTGTACAAAAGCAAACGCCGTTAGAAGGATTATCTACCTTTTTCAGGAAATAGTCAAAATCATTTTGAGTGCTCACGATCCTTGGCAGCCCTAAAATAGAAAATGGCGGGTCATCAGGGTGTATCGCCAGTTTAACGTTGCATTCTTCGGCAGCAACGCTGATTTCTTTTTGAAATTCGCAAAGGTTATTACGCAATGAATCTGCATTTATCTCTTTATACAGTTCCAGCTTTTGCAACATATCATTCGTGGATATTCTTTTTTCGCCGGGTATCCCAAACATAACAACTCCTGCCAAATCCTCCAGCTGTTTTTTTGTATAAGATTTAAAACGTTCTTCAGCCTCCTGCAAAATATTTTTTGAATAACTATCAACAGCGTTATCTCTTTTCAAAATATAAAGATCAAAAACCGCCATGTCAATCCAGTTAAAATACAACGCCTGCGATCCATCAGGCATCTCGTAATTTAAAGAGGTTCGTGTCCAGTCATTGACTGGCATAAAATTATAAGTAATTACCGGTATGCCGCAGGCCGCCACGTTCCGGATAGACGTTTTATATTTCTCAATATAATTTTTGTAATCGCCCGATCTCGTTTTTATAGTCTCATGTACTGTTATGCTTTCCACAACCGACCATACGAGCCCTGCTTTTTGTACTTCATTTTTTCGCTTATTAATTTCTTCTGTGGTCCATACTTCTCCGTGAGGTATATGATGCAACGCCGTTACCACTCCTGTTGCGCCTGTTTGTTTCACATCCTGCAGACTCACGGGATCTGAAGGCCCGAACCACCGCCAGGTTTGTTCCATTTTGTACATTATTATCCAATTTAATAATTATACATGACTAATATTGAAAATACCCGTCAACATTTTCCAAACAAATTAAGTTCATCACTTCTTTCCAGTGATTCGATGTGCAAATCAAAAATATTTCATCTTTAGGTTAGTTTCTACTGATTATTAATGAATCGACCGTAGGTCAGCACAACTGTTATTTAAAAATATTAATTTACATAAATCAATAAATTGCCTCATCTAAAATTGCAAGTTTAAGCGTATAAATAAAAATTGTTAACACGCATCGAAATATACTCTCCAATATTTTCAAAAATAAGACTAATGAAAAGATATTGCCTAACACTCGACCTTAAAAATAATCCGGATTTGATAACAGAATACGAAGAGCATCATCAACGAGTGTGGCCTGAAATCATTAATTCAATCAGGGAATCGGGTATTCAGGACATGCAGATATATCGCTATGAAACGAGATTGTTTATGATAATGGAGGTGGATGATAATTTCAGTTTTGAAAATAAACAAAGGGCAGATGAAAAAAATTTAAAAGTACAGGAATGGGAAGAACTAATGTGGAAATACCAGCAACCATTAAGCGGCAATAAGAAGGGAGAAAAGTGGAAACTGATGAATAAAATCTTTGGGCTGAATAATTAACTAATTCTGCCTGGTGGAAAGGGTTGTTAACACTATCCGTCACATACAAAAAATCATATTGATAAATATGATTTTTTATAAAAATCAATAATCCGTAAATTTACTTTGAATCTAAATTTCTTGTATGACCAAAGAAAATGAGAGTGCTAAAATCGAAAAAGAATTTTTACATTATGCCCGCAGAAAATTTCTAAAACAATCATCAGCACTAACTGCAATCGCATTAGCACCCCCTTCTTTAATTAAAGCCGCCGGAAAAAAATTAGACGAAAAAGCCGCGGAATTTTTCGAGCAGCAATCTTTGCAAATTGAGATAAATGGTGTGAACCATACCCTTTCAGTTGAACCGCGTGTTACGCTTCTCGATTTGTTGCGGGAACAATTGCATCTTACCGGTACTAAAAAAGGTTGTGATTTTGGACAATGCGGTGCATGTACTGTTCACGTAGATGGCAAACGGGTTTTATCGTGCCTGAGTCTTGCTATAATGCAAAATGGAAAAAAAGTTACGACGATTGAAGGTCTCGCCGATGGCGATAAACTTCATCCCATGCAGGATGCATTTATTAAACACGATGGCTTTCAATGTGGCTATTGTACACCAGGGCAGATAATGTCGGCGGTGGCATGTGTGCGTGAGGGACACGCTGATAATGATGATAACATCCGCGAATATATGAGTGGAAATATTTGTCGGTGCGGCGCATATCCAAACATCGTGGACGCCATTAAAGAAGTAAAAGAAAAAGGAGGCACAATATGATCAACTTCGACTATGTAAAAGTTTCTTCTCCCAAGTCTGCCATTGATGCTTTAAACAGGGATGCAACATCAAAATTTATTGCAGGCGGAACTAATCTTGTTGATTTGATGAAAAGGGGAGTGGAGGCTCCACAAAAGTTAATCGATATAACTAATCTTCCTTTAAAAACTATTGAAGAAAATGATGGTGTTATTCGCATTGGGGCGTTGGCTTTAAATAGTGAAGTGGCAGAAGACAAATTAATTGTGGAAAAACTTCCTTTGCTATCGCTTGCTTTAAAAGCCGGTGCCTCTCCGCAATTGCGTAATATGGCTACGACAGGTGGTAATATTCTGCAACGCACCAGGTGTCCCTATTTTTATGATACAACAATGCCTTGTAATAAAAGGCAACCCGGCACAGGTTGTGGAGCACTCAAAGGATACAATCGCATGCATGCTATTTTGGGCGCTTCTGAAAATTGCATTGCGGTTCATCCGAGTGATATGTGTGTGGCTCTTGTTGCATTGGATGCGAAATTGGTTATTAGTAGTAAGTCAGGAGAAAGAAAAATTCTTTTGTCAGATTTTCAACGACTACCGGGAAATACTCCGGATAAAGATAACAACCTGCAAAAGGGCGAACTAATTACTGCTGTTGAAGTTCCTGTGAACGATGCATTAGCTAAAAAATCACTGTATATAAAAGTAAGGGATCGTGCTTCCTACGCTTTTGCATTGGTGTCAGTTGCCGCAGCTCTTGACATGGACGGCAACACAATAAAAAATGCAAGGCTTGCAATGGGTGGTGTAGCTCACAAGCCATGGAGATTAACGACGGCTGAAAATTTTCTTAAAGGAAAAACTGCATCGGAAGGAAATTTTAAACAGGCAGCTGCTATCGCAATGAAAGGCGCGAAAGGTTACGGACAAAATAATTTCAAACTTAAAATGGCTCCGAACACGATAGTTCAAACTCTAAAAACAGTTTCGGGAATATCATAAAATATCATTCCAATGACTCTTTTTCGAAAAGGTGGTTGGGTGAGGTCAATATGAAAAAGCTTTTATTTCATAAAGGCGACAGGATAACAGGCAAAGCGGTTGTAACGGGCATTGACAGGTATACAGATGAAATGATAAGGACATCTTATTTTTTTCAAGGTATTTTTTTTGATTTAAAATTAAATAATTGCAATGAAAGATCTAGACAGGGTCGATGGTAAAGCAAAGGTTACCGGAACTGCGAAATATGCCGCTGAGTATGATTTCCCAAATCTTGCTTATGGCGTGCTTGCATGCAGTACGATTGCAAATGGGAGCATCGTGGCAATGGACACAAAAAAAGCCGAGCAGGCTCCCGGAGTTTTGGCCGTTATTACCCATCTTAGTTTATCGAAACCGCCGGGGTATAAAGCTGCTGCTGATGAAAAATCTCCTTCAAAAAAAGACTACAAAGTATTCGCGGACAATATTATTCACTTTAACGGACAGCCAATAGCACTTGTAATTGCCGACACATTTGAAAGAGCCACCTATGCAGCCTCATTGGTAAATGCTCAATACAAAACGGAGACCCCCCACACTGATTTTGAAAAGGAAAGAAAAACAGGTAAACCGGTAGAAGGAGGCGATGAATTTAAAGATTATGTGCGTGGTGAGGCAGATGCATATAAAAAAGCGCCGGTTAAGATTGAAGCAGAATATTCAATACCTATTGAAGTGCATAACCCGATGGAAATGCATGCGGTTACCGTTGTGTGGGACGGTGATAAAGTAACTTTATATGACAAGACCCAATCCTTACTGGATGCCCAAAAAAATATTATGGATCTTTTCGATTTGCCAAAAGAAAATGTTCATATTATCTGCCAATATATTGGAGGAGCGTTCGGTTCTGCTTTCAGTTTCTGGCCGCATACAGCGGCGGCTGTAATGGGCGCAAAGGAAATTGGTAAACCATTAAAAGTTAGCCTGAGTAGAGACCAGATGTTTACTTTGGTTGGATACAGGCCAGAGGCGATACAGAAGGTTGGTATCGGCGCAGGACAAGATGGAAAACTTTTTGGTATTACACACGAAGCAGATGCTATCACCTCATCTTATCAAACGTTCACAGAAGGTATTGTAAATATATCCCGTACGCTATATGCATGTCCGAATGTGAACACACGTTATAAAGTTTATCCCCTCGATCTAAGTGTGCCTACATGGATGCGTGGGCCGGGTGAAACAACCGGCACTTACGCACTCGAATGTGCAATTGATGAAATGGCTCACGCTGTAAATATGGATCCACTTCAGTTTAGGCTTTTAAATTACTCTGAGACAGATCCTGAAAATAATCGTCCACACTCCAGTAAATTTCTGAAGGAAGCATTTGAATTGGGCTCGGCAGGAATAGGATGGAAAGACCGGAACCCGAAGCCCGGCATGACCAAAGAAGGTAATTCGTTCGCCGGTTACGGGATGGGCACCGGTGTATTTATTGCCTGGAGAGGTGGCGCATCTGTTGGAGTAAAATTTAACAGTGATGGAACTTTAATTCTTTCAACAGCGGTTACAGATATGGGTCCGGGCACCGCAACTGCCATGACAAGTTTGGCTTCACAAAAATTTGGTATTTCTCCCGACAAAATAAAATTTGTGATGGGCGATTCGGATCTTCCACCGGGAATATTCCAGGGTGGTTCGGGCACCGTCTCATCGTTGGGGACAACGGTCAACAATGCCGCTGTAACGCTTAAACAAAAATTAGTAGATATAGTAAGACAGACTTCTGTTTTTCATACAGAAAAAATTCACGAGGTTGATTTAAAAGACCTCATTTTTGAGGATGGTTATATGATGCTCGCTTCAGAGCCTGAACGAAAAATCAGTTACACTGAAGTATTAAAATACGGAAATGTTCAACAGTTGGAATTGGTTGAAAAATCTGAAGGCTACGCCGGTGATAAATATACCAGCTATTCCTATTCAGCACACTTTGTAAAAGTATTGGTGAATCCTGAGACTGGTGTTGTAACCGTAAATAAAGTTGTTTCAGCGATAGACGCAGGAACTATTGTGAATGAAAAAACAGCGAGGAGCCAGATAATAGGTGGGGTAATCGGCGGCATTGGAATGGCACTCATGGAAGAGGGTGTTATTGATCATCGCTATGGAAGATGGATGAATAATAATTTTGCCGATTATCATGTTCCCGTAAATAAAGATGTGCCCCACATCGAAGCCCTGTTTGTAAATAAGCCTGATCCTGTAGTTAATCCAATGGGGTCGAAAGGTCTCGGGGAAGTATCTATGGTTGGTTTCCCGGCAGCGGTTGCTAATGCGGTTTTTCACGCTACGGGTAAACGTATCCGTGAGTTACCGATTACTCCTGATAAATTGACATAAAATTGGAATCATTAAGTTTTTTTCCGCGTAGAAGAACAATGACAAAAATCCATTTAAGAATTTAATTATACCAAACATACTTTCAAAAAAAAATTATTTTATGAGTTGCCTGAATTTTTTTAACTCAGCAATCTCATTAGGTGAAAGTCTTTCGTTGTTTTCATATTTTGACTGAAGAAATAATACCCTTTTATGTTGGGGATATTTTTTAAGAATTTCTTCAATCAATATCCCGGCAGTTTTATCTTTTTCGAATAATGGTGAGGGAGGCGGCAACTCTGATTTATATCTCGTTGGCATTCGCTTTATGATAGCCTCCAGTGTGCCGAGTTTGCTCTCATTCACATTTTCAATCTTCGACGCTTTACTATGTAAGCCTTGTAATTGTTTTTTACTGAGACTTCCCCGCTGTTGGTATTGCTTGTAGAGGCTTATAATAAATGATGATACAGGAAAGGCAAGAATACAATCTTCCAGCAAATCATTGATAATATCAATTTTTGGCTTGCTGCTTTTCATTTAAAAAAGGTCAGGTTTTTTACTTTAAAAATTGCTTCGTGTAAATCCCGAATAATTTCCATAATCTATGGATTCATTTTCTCGTACATTAAAAAATGTTGGATGGGGAGAAATTCACCGTCGAAGGAAAGTTTAAAGCCACTCGCTGCCATTTCATTATTTACCTGCTCAACACTCATCTTGTGCAAAGGCTTTACAGGAATGCTTGGATCTTCTGCCCTATATTCAAGCAATAAAATTTTGCCGGTACTTTTAAGCGCCTTGCTTACATTTTGCAACATTTCCTTAGGATATTCCAATTCGTGATACACATCTATCATTATGGCCAGATCAATAGAGTTATCAGGCAGGTGCGGTGATTTTGAATCTCCTTTTATAACGATTACATTTTTAATGTCCAGCTCTTTTTTCCTGTTGTTCAAATATTGTATCATTTGATCCTGTATCTCGACCGCGTATACTTTACCCTGTGGAACTTTCTGCGCAATTTTAAAAGTATAATACCCGGTTCCTGCTCCGATATCTGCAACAACACTTGCAGGTGAAAGATCCATTTTCTCTATTGCGAGGTTTGAATTTTCCTCCTTCTCACGGGTTTTTCTGTCAAGCCACGCTGCGCCTTCAGAACTCATTACTTGTGCAATTTCTCTTGTTATATATATTTTACCGGTACCATCCGGAGAACGCTGCCTGTAAGTATAAGCCGTTTGTTGCTTAATAAAGGTTTTATGCGGTTCACCTGCTGAATTGCATTTAGCGAAAGAAAAGAAAGTAAAGATTAAAATACAACCTGCAAATAGTTTCATAAAGTTGAAGATAAAATTAATCCTTGTTTATGATTATATAATTTTTTATAAAAATTATTTGCTTCCCCAAGCCCTTTTAAAATTCTAAACTGTATTTTAATATTCCCCTAAACGGTGATAGAAGTATATTTTGGATGATTGATAAAATGATCGTGCATTCAATAATTAAGAACGATATAAGCAGGTTAACTTATTTAGTTTCATTTGAACATAATTATGTAAGTATATACCATAAAAAAGCCTTACAATAAAGGCAAAGTGAACTGGCTGGTACAAAACTCGAACCATTTAATTGAAGATTTAAAGCGTTGGTGTGATTTATTAGCTGCATAAGATTGTTAGAATTGTTCCTCAGTTGTAGGAAAGGTTTCTAATTATTTGACTATGTTAAAATAATCTATCGAAACAGTGTAAAGTAAATTTGTAGTATTCTTTTTTTGAATTGTCCAAATATGAGAACTTTCTATTTTTTTGTTGAATAGGTTGCTGTAACGAGGACTTAAATTCCAACCATACTCAATTCCGGCATCTGGGCGAATGGTAATTTTTATTTTATCATTTGTAAATTCAAAATACCGATAGTGAGGTAAAGTGTCGTTTAGCGCTTGTGAACGTGGAATTTCCATTTGTTCTGCAAAGTCTTCAACTGCATCGTTCCTGTCATCTGCATTTTGATAATTATGAAATAGATAATACGGACTTCTTTCATCCCAAAAATCCTGGCCTTTGAAAGTAAAAGAATGTATGTCGAAGCCTAATAATTGTTTAAGTCTATCAATAAACTGAACCATCAGAATGCAACCAAATGGCGTTTTTAGATAACGGTCGCTATATGTTATTTCAAAACTTTGCGATTTCATTATAGAACTTAATTCTATTTTACCAACCAATTTATCCAGCAATAGGTCAGCAATTTTATTGGACGAAATAGGGTTGCTTTCATCAATGGCTGCTTCGAATACAGAACCACTGTCAATGTTTATTTTTAAACTTTGAAGTTTTTCAAGAGTACTGTTTGGATTCTTATAAATAAAGCCAGTTGTAGTAACCCCCCAATTTTCATTCAGAATTTTTTCAAAGTCCTCCGACACATATTCAATCAATTGTCCATCATCAGTTACAATTTTACATAGCGTTTTTAAGATGTTTGTTTCGCTTGTTGTTAGATAGTGAATATCAGCCCATGATGAAACTTTTATCAATGAAATTTTATCTTGATTGGTAATCATGGATTGATCTGCATTAAGCAATACTAAATTGATTTTTACTTTGTTTTTAAGTTTATCTACGAATGATATTTTTTCAAAATCCCATGCTTGTATTTCTGATGAAACGTAAAGCCAGATTTCGTTTATCTTATTAGCATAAATCAGCCTGCCTATTTCATCTTTTATACTTCCAATTACGGGTCTTAGTTGAGGAATGATTTGAAGATATTTTTCAGGAACTTGAATATTAACAGCATTTTTCAGCCATTCTACAGCAAGATGACGATCCAAATTGTTGATGTGCCATTGTGTATGACGGTCTATTAAACACTTTGTACAGGCTACTTCACATGTACATAGATCTAATTTTTCTTTTGCGTTTTTAAATAGCGTATCGCCATATAACGCAAACTGAGACGAATATCCTGCACCGCCTTTTGCCTTATCAAAAATAAAAACGGTAGAGAACTGCTCGTAGCGTTTTAAACCGAAACCTATCTCGTTTTCATTAATTGCTAAGTAGGCGGCCAATTCTTTAGTAAGAATAGCCCCCAAAGAATATAAAAGGGTTTGGTCATTAGAGAACAGTCCGTTTTCTTTTCTAAACCTTATTTCGCAAAAATCCGTTTTAAACCTGCCACCCAAAATAACATTTTCACGAATGCTATAGCTGTTATCATTGCCTAAGCATAGAGGGTTTCTGTTATTGTCATTACTTTTACCTCCCCTCAATCGCTTGTGTCCTTCCAAAGCTTCTCTGGTAAATGCTGTTCTTCCACAATGTAAGCATACAGAATAACCATCTCCATGACCTCTGTTGTAAAATAAAATCTCTGCATTGCCTTCGCTCTCCCTTAAATCAAATAATGCATTGCTTGTGTTAGACCAAGGCCTGATGTTGATGAGCAAAGGGTCTACATACTGCACATTAGATGTTTCAGAAATTTTTCGGCTAGGTGCATCGTAAATATCTGTAGCAAAGCCAGCAGGCTGTATCATCTCTGTAAATTTTACACGGATTTCCGGATTGGAAAAATTAAGTCCCACGAAGGTGTTTTCCTTGCAATGCGGGCATTTGTCATCTACATTTTCATTGTTGGCTACTTCAATAATTCGCTGAAAACCGCAACGGCTGCAAGATTGGATAATTTCCTTTTCCGATTGTACACCTCTGTCATTTTGCAATATAATTCCTTCTGATGTGTAACTTTTTCCATCAATTACTATACGATTGCCTGGTGCAAATTCAGAAAGGGCTCTTGTAATAAAGTAAGACGGCTTTGATTTATTGGTATTCTTTTTATTTAGGTCATCAATGTTTAGAGTATCAAATTCTACAATTCCAGTGGGCAGACCTGAAGTTGGCAAAAAGCCTTCTTCTGCCAAATAACCAATTGCATTTTTATTAAGAAATTGAAGTTTTTGAAAACTTACTGCTTTATAGGCAGGTGAATCATCGCCAAATTCTTGCGCCAATGAACTTAACTTATCATCAAAGCCTCCTTTCTTATTGATAGTCTTATCGGAAAGGTTTTGAAAACACAAAATGGTGCGATTGAGTAAGTAAGAAAAAGTTTTGTTTTCCAAAGGCGTATTCTTTACAATCGACTTAATAGCGGAATCGTAAATAAAAACTTCATTACTTAAAAGCCAATTGGTAAATAATTCAGCAAGTGATTGATCTTCCCGGAAAAAGAAGATATCAATTTTATCTTTTACATTCAGTCCACTGATGTCATCTGTTTGCACAAATTTTCCCAAAAAGAATGCATTTATATGCCTTTCTACAACCGCTTCACTATTGAACGATAAGAACGGTGGCGCTATCTCGTGAGCTAATGCCCACATTGGATTGTCCATTGCACTCATGCCCACAGGATTGGGTGCACAAATAGTAAAGGCCAGCGATTTGGCCTCTGAACGACGACCTGCACGACCTGCACGTTGTAAATAATTAGCCGGGCCAGGCGGCACATTATTCATCACCACGGTAGAAATCCCGCCGATATCTACACCCATTTCCATGGTGGTTGAACAATTGAGAATATTGATCTCAGACTTTTCGAACTTGTTCTCCAAATCTTTCAGTCTTTTTTCATCCTGCTGAGCGGAATGTTCTCCCGATAAATACAGGGGACGTTTTAAAATTATACGTTCGTGAATATTGTTCCATACACCTTGTTCTCTTAATATTTTGGCATTCTCTTCTATCCATTTGCGTGTTCTTTCTATATCCAGATTTTTTTCTTCGTTTAAATTGAAAGGATATGGGAATTCAGGAAATTGAATCGCTTTTTCAATCTTGTAGTGACGGATATTTTCATCGGTCAAAGCACCCTTTATCCAAGGTGAATAATTTCTAAAATGTACATCTATAAGGCGCCTTTTTACCGGGCACATCCATAACGTTTCAGGAAGTTGAAATTGTGATGCCTCTTCAAGATTTAGTATAAACCCGTTGCCATCTATACTCAACACCTGCATTTTAATAGTTTTCCAAATAACATCCAGCAATTCATTGATCCGGTCTTCTAATTCATTATCAATGTCTTCCCTTTCCGTATAGCCTAATCCGGCACAAATCAACAAAGCCAGTCGGTTTGGTCGAGCATAATGTCTGTCGAACATCGGCCATTTTTTTGCATTCACCTCATCCGAATCCGGATTATATATAGCGTGACTACGCAGGAAGGTTGTTGAGTATGGATAAATTTCGCTATTGATAGAAAAATGAAATTGATAACGGATGATATAATCTACTGCTATTTTTAACAGACTTTTCCATTCGTCCAATGTAATAGACAAGCTTTCAGCAATTGAAGGAAAAGCTATATTTTGAAGTTTGGGATAAGCCAGGCTGATCATTCCCAAATTTTCCAACGACCTTTCCCTGGGCAGGCGACGTGCAAATTGATCGTAAAGAATAGCGGTAAGATAATGACTTTTAGCATTGGGATTATTATCATGGGGATTATTGCCACGAAATAAGATGTATAATTCCTTCAGAGGGTTAAGGTAGTTTTTCAACTCTTTCCAGGTAAGAGAAATTTTTGGAACAGATAATGAATTTGCAAGAGTTTCATTTATAGTTTTAATACGATCCCTAAAGGCATTTTGCAAGATGGGTAATCCACCAGAAAGTTGATTTTCTAACTGTATTTTTTCATCAACTAAACCTTGTTTTTCCGAGTCAGATAAAGTGTTGACAAGTGTTAATTCTTTTCTCTTTTCACAGAGCTTATGGTAGACCTGTGAGCGAATCCAACTCGCTTCATTATCCTGATTGATAAGGGCAGAAACTTTTGCAGTTCCCTGGCGACTATCAGTAAAAGAAATATACTTGTGTCCACGCCAAAGCGTTTCTGTAGTTTGAGTTTCTGCTTCAGGTGTTTCTTCCAAAAATATATCTGCCAATATTCTGTTAATGAAAGAGGAGGAGAGCTTGAAGTGTATAGGATTATTGGTTTGTTCGCCACAATGCGGACAAATAGATTGGCGTTCTCTATCAGCTTCCACAAAAGCATCTCCCTGAATAATATTGCCGCTTGGGGATATTGAAAAATGCGTCAGATGTTGCTGATTAATAAATTTTGACTCAGTAAGATTTTTAGTGAAATAGAATTTTCTTCCCTGAGCGATTGGTTCCTCCTCGTTGTCATCGTCATCCTCTCTTTCAATCAAAAATGCATCTTGTGTAAGGGCAGAGACCAAACGAATCTGTGCATCTCCGTTATTGTCAAAAAATCTTTCTCCTTCAATTAGTTGATTGCCACAGGAACGACAAGCTACTAATTCCAACAATGGCGAACCACAATTGCACAATCTCCCGGCAATGGTTGTCATTGAACCCAAAGCAGTCACGGGTTTATCGTTTTTATGTTCTGCACATTCTGGATTAGTACAAACATATACACCACTTATGCCTCTTGCAAAAAAATGCCCACGCACAGGAAGAATAGAATTTGCATTCACGCTTCTTTCGCTAAGGAAATCGATTAGCTCAAGGGACTCTTGAATATTGTTCGTAATAAATCTTTTGCCGATGTTGGATAAAGACAAAGCAGGGTTACAGATTAAGTCTGAACGCAATTGTATAACCGCTTTAAATTGTTCCGGCAATGGGCTTTGTTTTATATATGCAAAATCACTTTGGGAAATGGAAGAGATTGGAAGTTCCGGCAAAACTCTTTGTCCTCCGATGACTTGAATTTGATCAATGGAAATACCACATAAATTGGCCATAAATTTTTTTAGCTGACTTTCACTGTTTTCGCCGGAACCAACGGTGGCGGAGGTAATTGCAAAACGTAGTTTATTAATATCAACCTTAAATGCATCAACAATCCTACGGATAAGCAAAGCCATTTCAGCTGCAGAAGAGCCAGTTAGCGTATGGGCCTCATCTAACAGTATCCAACGTAATTTTCCTTCGGAATTTTTCAGCAACTGTACATCTTTGTTACGTACCAGAATGTACTCTAACATTGTAGGATTTGTAAATAAAATCTGGGGCGGTGTTTCCCTTATTTGTTTGCGTGAAATTAATTCAGGTAATGATTGAGCAGCGACATTTACTTTTGCGGTTTCATCAGTATTACCATTATAAACCGCATATTGTATACCTCCTAAAGCTCTGCACCAGGCATCAATCCTTTTCTTTTGGCTGCCAATAAGCGCATTGAGTGGGTAAAGAAAAATGGCATTAATACCATTCGAATTTTTACAATTGGTAAATATATCGTATAATACAGGTAGCATAAAGCATTCTGTTTTTTTAGAACTGGTGATAGTGGTTACTGCAATGGATTTATACTTATTGATGAGTGCATTTTAACTTTCAACTTGATGCTTGTAAGGGAATAGATCACTTGGAAAACGATATACAGCTTCTTTGACTTTTCTATTATTTTGATATATTAATTACTGATAAGTGTATTAGTTTCTCTATATATTTTATCGGAAGCCTGCCACGGAAAAGCATTCTGAAATATTGGCTCTGCTAGATAACTTTCTTTTTTTAATATCGCAGAAAAATATTGTTGTGTAGTTGCATCTCTTGTGGCTGAAAGGGAAAGAATAGTGTCTCTTAATCTGTTTTCGATTTTATTATAGAAATTTTTGAAATTCATTTGATAAGGTTTTACAATCGATTTAAACAATATTTGATAGCTTCGCTATACTATTCTGGGTTGAGTTGTTGTGCGTATTTAATATTTCGCTGTTTGAACTCATAATCGTTGCTCTAAATCACGTCGCTTTTTCCATCTATAGATAATGCAACAGCTAAAGGGGATTTCAGCAGGATATCGATATTATTGAAATGACTCGGCAACAAATGATCATATTGCAAAGGAATCTCTGGACACTTTTTTGGTAATTCGTTAAGAACTCTTGCTCCCAAGCTACTTCTCAAACTGTTAATCTGGTATTGAGATGAAAATTTGGATTGACTATCGGTTTTCTATTTTGAAAAATATGATTGGAAATTTTTTGAAATTGATGAGAAGGTTATAAGGTGTTGAAGTGTGACAAAATACTAGCGCTTGTTTGTTTGAAAAGTACAGGATTCTCAAACAGCCTATCCATTCCATTGCCTTTCTCCAATTTTCTTTATTAATCCAATGGAACGAAAAGCCTAAATCGTCTTCTAAGTGTTTATAGATGTCTTCTGAAAAATTCTGATTACATCAAAACATGAAAGAAAAACGTATATTTTTGCAGCGAATGCGGAGGAAAAACTAGTGGTACGTAAAATATCAAATGTCGAGAAAGGCAAATTATTTTGGTAACAAATTTTGTAGTAGCTCAACAGTTTTTCCCACACTTCATCAGAGTATTGATTTTCCAATAATTGGTTTTTGAGATGATCAATTCGATCAAGTTTATCTTGCGGGGAGTTCCTTTTATTATTCGGATTCAGAGAAATAACGGTTGGCTGAATATTGGCTTGAGCATCATTGTTTGCAAAAACGATGAATTTTTCAAAACACACAGCGTCTCTAAATCTGTAGGTTCCATTCTGATTAACTAAATCATATAACATCATATCTTTTACTTCTACATATAGCGGCACTGCAAATAAATCTGGTTTCAAGTCTGCATCAATAGTAATTGTAAATTGACGATTTTCAGCAATTGCGTAAGAAATGCTGTGGCTGTATTTTTTGAATTTATACTCTTTTAATTTTGTCTGAACATCACTTCTGACTTCGCATATTTCTAATATAATTTCAGCATCATTGTCTATTGCATCTGAAAGCATTGCTAGTTGCAATAATTTATCTTCATATTCTCGCAAAGGAATGTAGCTTTCTGTGAGTGAATTTGAAATGATAATATTGGGTTGTTTGTTATTGTAAATGTTGGTAACGAGATCACTTGCATTGGAGATTAGCTTGTAGCTAAACAAATTATTGACGGTAAAACAGGCTTCGTCTGGAGTAAGCTTATTTTCATTGTATAAAATCTCAACACTTTTAAACGGTGGTTGGATTTCAAATCGCAAAGATTTTGATTGATTACTGCATCTGATGCTTGCGTGAATAGAGTCAGGTAGGGTATTATTGTTTTTAAGATTTAACCGGAATTTATTTTCGTCTATACTTTCAACACTTACAAAGGCATCTTCATTTACACGAAAAATAAATTGATTGTTTGTCAGTTCCAGTTCAGCTTGGCTCAAATCTTTAGATCCTTTTTTTAAATTTAAATTTCCGACATTAAAAAACTCATCGATTTCAACTGTATCTTCTGCATTGATTTTTACTTCCAGCAATCCGACAGGAATCGTTGCGCAATTCCAATCGTTCCAAACCAAATTTGATTTTGGCCTCCATTGAAACTTTACATTCTTTACCAAACTTCCATTTTGGTCATAGACTAAAATTTTTGGATTCCTTCTAACTACAGGTAAATTGGCTTTCTTCATCCAAAGTGGTTTATTTTCCTGAACAAACCATTCTATTTTTTTGCTATCTGTTTTAAACTTATAACATTCTCCATTTTTGTTTAATTCAACAACATCTTCAAAGCACAACCAATTAAATGTTTCATTAAAAAGTGTTACCTCCTTTGCACTCTTCGCAATATTATAAGCAAATGTTTTTGGGGATAAAATATATCCTTCGGTTTGATTGGTGTGCGTTCCTTTTTCTAAAATCCATTCCTTGTCTGAATATTTAACCAAAGCCCAGGTTTATCTTTATTGGGTAAAAAAGTAACAAGTTGATTACAATTATTCTTTATACCATTGTTACTTACCAAATACATTTCAGGCAGATGTATGTTGCCATTCCAAATCAAATCTTTTTGATTAATCCAAAAAGTTTTAAAATTGCCATTGGCTTTCTTAACGAACTTACAAAGCAAATGCTCGTCAACATAAAATTTGTATTCAAAATCAGTCTGTGAAATTTCTTCTTCACCAAAAAATAATTCTTTGAATAACTCGGTATCCACGTTATCTGGAAATCCTAAGTAAAGCCTGATTTTAGATTTTTCAGGTTCCAGCACCAGGCAGTTTTAACCTTACTTTTTCTATACTCCACTTGTAAGGAGTGTTTTTTTATTCTTAAGGCACTTCCGATTGCTTGCAGCTCTTCATTACCATTCAATATTGCAAGAAATTGTTCATCATCATTGATGATTGCCCTTACAATCTGCAAACAACATTCATAAATGGAATCGTTTCTACTTGAATTTGGCAGCAGAGAAATAATGTCGATTTCAAAAGCAAAATCGTCAATGGAACTTGGATTAAGCTCTAAAATTTTCAAGAGAAAATTTTTATATGCGCCGGAATTATTGGCAATATGCTGTACTGGTAAGCCGCTCTGTAGAAGAAGAGTTTTAAAATATAGAGTGTTTTGATTTTTTATCCATTTAATTCCCAAAAGTTGCGCGCCTTTTTTGGCATGCCTATAAAATTCTTCCGCATCAAAATACTGGTCATTTGAAATGACGTTGTATATATCATTTTTTGAAGGATAACCACCATTATAATTTCGTTTCCACCATTCCGCATAAAACAAAGTACAGTCTCTTGGATCAATGTTATATAAAGATTTCGCCTCCGTTAAACTTTTTTGTAAATGAAAGAATTCGGAGTCGTTTAAATTATATTTCCAAAGAGATTGTCCATTATGTTTAACAAGGTTTCTGGCTCTTAATATTTGATAAAATTGACCCATAGGTAATTTAATATGCAATACTAATCTTCAACTGTGCAGCTCAAGTGCATTAATAGAAATTATTTGTTTTTTTTGTTCGTTCGGCGATTTTTGATCTCAAATCTTTTGGTGAAATTACCTTCATATTTTCTCCGTGGGACAGTATCAATGTCTCTAATTCATAATTAAGTTTTACTCTTATTTTCAGGATATTTCCTTTTAAAATTTGTGAGTTATGAATTGGTTTTGATTTTACATAAGGAATGATATTTTCACTTAGTTCCATTAAAACTTCTTCAACTTGTTGTGTTTCGTCATTTGTTACTCCAATGATATCTTCAAAATACTCATTAAAATCAATATCAGTTTTCGTATATTTTCCATTTAAAAGATTTATCGACTCTATCCTATCTAATGCTAGATTCTGCAGCTTATTTAACTGATGATTCCATCCAAATAAGAACCATCGATTGTTGTATTGCTTAAGGTAATACGGAGAAATATGAGAAGGGTACTTAATACTCGATTTGTACGGTTTATAAGCTATAGCAAGGCTTTGTTTGCTTATGATGTACTGATAAAGTGGATTTAGGAATTCTATGCCTTTCAAATATTCGTTTTCTTCAAATTCAATAATATTTCGGTTTTGATGACTTAAATTTAAACC
Source organism: uncultured Chitinophagaceae bacterium (assembly GCA_963798665.1). Lineage (GTDB taxonomy): Bacteria > Bacteroidota > Bacteroidia > Chitinophagales > Chitinophagaceae > Ginsengibacter. The sequence continues at coordinate 768,319 of CAWCUN010000002.1, forward strand.
CGAGGATATTTTGGCTTGAATGCTGTTAATCCAATCCATCCCTGCAATTCCTTTTATGCGACCCAAGGTTTCCAAAGTTTGTTTTAATTGAGCCTCTTCAGTATTTGTTAATGGTTTTTTTAAAATAGAAAACTCTTTATCTTCATATCGGTAGTAAACTGTGCGCCCTTCTTTACATGACTCTATGGGGGCATCAAATCCCGCTTGACTACGCATAAAATCAATGTCATCAAGTATTTGTCTTCTGGAAATCTGTACTTCTTTTGAGTAGTGTTCTGATAAAACTGCAGAGCAATGTTCAATCAAATCGTTTATAAAAAATCTTTTATATGGGTTTGAAAAGCATTTATCTAGAGCTCTATAACGAAGTGCAGCATTTTTATTGGTTGCCATGACTTTCTTAAAAAAAAGATTCTATTAAAATACATATAATACTTTTAAAAGTAAAGAAGCTCCAAATTTAGAAATTGCATGAAGCTTACCGGAATACTTTAACGAAATTATCCTGACCTTCTGCCTTAGTTGGTGTGCCACGGAACCACATTGTAATGTTGAGTAGTGTGACATTAAATATTCAAACTGAATGTTCTCTATGACTTTTCGATCATGGTTTTAGGAGATAAAAGCGAAGTCTAGGATAAAACCATTGAAATATCTTAGATGCGATGCGTTGTTTTTATGTGCGAAGTTGTAAGTTAGAAGAACAAGCAAAATAAACATGGAATTTTATTCTCGATGATTGAGTTTCCAATTGATCAATATGTAGGTTTGGTACAACATATTGATAGGATAAAGGTTTGCATGAAGTTAGTTAATGATGAAACCTAATAGTACTCGAACTGTGTCTAATCTGTTTCCAGCTAATTATAGTTATGCTAAAAGAATTATTAATTTTTATCTGAACTAAAAGCTTTTGAAATCGAAATACTTCGAAGGCGTTGAAATTCGTGAACTGGCTGGGACTCGAACCCAGGACCCATACATTAAAAGTGTATTGCTCTACCAACTGAGCTACCAATTCATTTTTAAAGGAGTGCAAAAATAAGCTAAAATGGTTCCGCAACAAATTTTTTGGAGAAGTTATTACGCTGTTGCAATCATGCTTCTAAAATTATCTTTTTATTACAAAAGTATCTCTGCTATTTTTGCCCGACATTAAATAAAAGTGATGTTTGAAAATAAAATAGTTGTAATTACAGGAGGAAGTGATGGAATAGGAAAAGCACTTGTTGAGGCATTTCTTAAGGCTGGGGCAAAGGTAGCCACCTGCGGTCGTAATATTCAAAAGCTCGATGATCTGGAAATTGAAAATAAAGGGATGCCTTTATTTACTATGATAGCAGATGTTAGCAAAGAGGATAATTGTAAAAAATTTATTGAAGCCTCGATTGAAAAATTTGGCGATGTAGATATTCTAATAAATAATGCGGGTATTTCCATGCGTGCTTTATTTAAAGATACCGATCTCACAACCTTAAAAAATGTAATGGACATTAATTTTTGGGGCAGTGTTTATTGTACCAAATACGCTTTGACTTCCATTATTAAAAACAAAGGAACAATAGTGGGTGTTTCTTCAATTGCAGGATATCGTGGTCTGCCTGGCAGAAGCGGGTATAGCGCCAGCAAATTTGCCGTTAACGGATGGCTTGAATCGTTGCGTACAGAATTATTGGAAACAGGAGTTAACGTGATGTGGGTATGCCCGGGCTTTACTACATCCAATATAAGAAATGTTGCATTGAATAAGGAGGCAAAGCCCCAGGGTGAGTCACCTATGGACGAAAGTAAAATGATGAGTGCCGAACAATGCGCAACACATATCCTACAGGCTATTAAAAAAAGAAAGCGTACCCTGGTCTTAACTTTTGATGGTAAAAAAACGGTAATTATGAATAAATTTTTTCCGGCGCTGGCTGACAAATTTGTAAGAAAGTTTTTTTTTAAAAATGGCGAGCTTGTACGATAAAATACATTCACCATTCATAGCTTTTTATTACCTTTTACCTTTTAGAATTGCGTAACACAATTTGAATGCCTTTAATAACGCTCACATCTGACATAGGAAGACAGGATTTTTTGACGGGCGCCATCAAAGGACAATTGCTTCAAACAAATAGCAATTTCAATATTGTGGATGTATCGCATGAACTTTCTCCTTTTAATTATCCTCAGGCAGCTTACGTTTGCCGAAATGCAATCAAAAATTTTCCGGCGCTTACTTTTCATATTGTATTGGTAAACCTGTTTGACACAAAGCCGGAACATTTATTGCTAATTCAACATGACAATCAATACATAGGTTGTGCAGATAACGGGCTGATAACAATGATATTGGAAGAAACACCTGAAAAAATTGTTGCATTGCCTTTAAAAGCTTCTGAAAGAAAAAACACTTTGTATTGTGCATCAGTTTTTGCGAAGGCTTATCAACAAATTCTTGATGGAAAAACGATTGAAGAAGTAGGTGACAGCAGCGTTTCAATAGAAGTCAAAAATCCTTTGCGTCCATTGCTGGGACCTAAATACATAGAAGGACAAATCATCTTTATCGACAACTTTGAAAATGTAATTATAAATATCACGAAAGAAGAATTTGAAGAGCAACGCCGGGGAAGAAGTTTCAAAATTGTTTTTAAAAGAGATGAGGTAATTGATAAGATAAGTGAAACTTATGCTGATGTACATGAGAGTGAAAAGCTGGCATTGTTTAATTCTGCTAACTATCTTGAAATTGCGGTGAACAAAGGAAACGCGGCCGGTTTATTTGGACTTGAGGGTTATTCTGAAAAACTAAATATGCAAACGCAGTATATGCAAAACAGGTTGTTGTATCAAACGGTGAAGGTTTATTTTGAATAAAAAAATTGAAAAAGAATCTCATGCACCGAAGACACTTTATTAAGGTTTCAACTCTATCTCTTTCATCTTTATTAATCGCAGATTATATCAAAGCCGGAGATAAAAAACTCTTTACTCTTCAAATGCCTGATATCGTTGAAATTCTTTCAGAAGATACATACATTTCATTACAATCATCAGATAGGCAAAAATGGATATATAAAGATATTGTCATTCAATTAAAAAAAATAAATGACAAAGTTGAAGTGTCAATTCAATCACCAACAATTGCTTTAAAAGAAGTAAGGCTTTCATGGAGAAATAATTTCACAAATAATTCTTCCATACTCGGTGATGCATGGGAACGTACTTATGGCGATGTACGCTGGCAAAAATTGAATGAGACAAAAAAATTACCATGGTATTGCATTGCATATGATGATAAGTATACAACCGGCTTTGGGGTAAAGACAGGGTGTAATACTATTTGTTACTGGCAAATCACTAACAACAAATTACAATTAACCTTAGATACAAGAACAGGAGGCAACGCTGTAAATCTAAAAGACAGAATGCTGCATGCTGCAGATATTGTAACAACACAAAATGAAGGAAATGAAAATGTGTTTGCAACAGTGAGAAGATTTTGTACCATCATGTGTGATAATCCAAGGCTCACCGAAAAGCCCGTTTACGGTATTAACGATTGGTATTTCGCGTATGGGAATAATTCTGCAGAACTTATTTTAGAAACTACTTCGCTAATGGCTGCGTTAGCAACAAATGCAGATAACCCGCCTTTCTCCGTTATTGATGCAGGCTGGGCAATTAAATCGCCATTGCTTCCGGACGATTGTTGCTGGGGCGATGACTTTGCAGTATCCAATAGCAAATTCGGGGATATGAAAAAACTCGCCGATGACATAAAAAAATCAGGTATGCGCCCCGGCTTGTGGACAAGGCCATTGTCTGCAAGGCATGATGAAAAGAAAAAATTATTAATGCCGTCTATCCCTGGCCGTGATGATCCGAAAACTTCTTTTCTTGATCCGACAATTCAGGAAAATATCGAGCGCATAAAAAATCTTTGGAACACTTATCGCCAATGGGGATATGAAATGGTTAAGCATGATTATACTACGTATGATATTTTTGGAAAATGGGGTTTTCAAATGACAGACGGGCTTACAACACCGGGCTGGCAATTCAATGATAACACCAAAACAAATGCAGAAATTATTTTGAATTTATATAATAACATTCGTGAGGCAGCCGGCAGTATGTATTTGATTGGATGCAATACTATGAGCCATTTGTCTGCAGGAATATTTGAGCTCAATCGCATTGGCGATGACACCAGTGGAAAAGAGTGGGAGCGTACAAGAAAAATGGGTGTAAATACACTCGGTTTTCGCATGGTGCAGCATGAAACTTTTTATGAAGCTGATGGTGATTGTGTTGGACTCACTAACGATATACCATGGAGTAAAAACAAGCAATGGATGGAATTGCTTGCAAGAAGTAGTACGCCGCTATTCATATCTGCGCAGCCTTCTGCAGTGGGCGAAGAACAAAAACAATTTATTAAAGAAAGTTTCTCCAATGCCTCGAAGCCACAGCCTGTGGCTGAACCTGTCGACTGGCTAACGAATCCATTTCCAGAAAAATGGAAATTAGACAGCCAGCCAAGGGAATTTGACTGGAGTTAGAAAAGCTATTCAACTATTTCTCCGGAATTCTTTTTTGTCTTTACAAACACCTGCAAAATATATCCAAATATTATTACCAGGAGAGCGCCTATTACATTCAGCCATAGAAAGGAAATTATATCTGCTTTATAAATAGCGATGACAACAATTTCTGCAATTAAAGAAGCATAAAAAGCGGCATTGGCTTTTATTTGCCTAAGCCAGAACGCAACCAAAAAAATCCCCAATATCACCCCATAAAATAATGAGCCAAGAATATTTACAGTTTCAATAAGACTGTTCCCCAGGTTGCTTGCAAACTCTGCCACTGCAATGCAAAAAATTCCCCAGTACAACGTGTATAATTTTGAAATACGATAGTCCATTTCTTCTGTCAGATTTTTCTTAAAAAATTTTTTGTGGATGTCGACAACAGTGCATGAAGCCAGTGCATTCAGGGCTGCAGCAATACTTCCCCATGCCGACAGAAAGATTACAGCTATCAATAATCCTATAAGACCTTTGGGCAAGTAATCAATAACGAAGCGTAAGAAAATATAGTTGGTGTCATTTACATCTTCCTTAGGTAATGCCTTAGATAAAACAGCCTTATAATTTTCTTTTATGGTATTTTTTTTGGCAACATCGTCAGGCTGTATTTTTGCATAATCTAATTCGAGCGCAATAAGCGAATCTTTATAAGGAGTTTCTTTTGCCCGTGCAGACTGGGTTTCATTAAAATAAACAGGCGCTTTGTGAAACTGGTAAAATGAAAATACGAGCACTCCCAAAAGCAGGATCAGGAATTGCATGGGCACTTTTACAATTCCATTTATGAGCAGCCCCAATTTACTTTGGCGATTATTCTGCGCCGTTAGGTATCTTCCTACCTGGCTTTGATCTGTTCCGAAATAGGAAAGGGCTAAAAAAAGTCCACCAATAATTCCACTCCAGATATTGTATTTATCTTTCCAGTCAAAACTGCCGTTACTTCTTCCGGAAGTTATAATATTCATTTTACCACTCTTTCCACCAATATGAAGCGCATCTGTAAATCCAATATTCTCCGGCATTAAGTGCACAACAAGGTAACCGGCGATACACATGCCAACTATAACGATTGCGAGCTGAAGCTTTTGTGTGTGAGCCACTGCCTTTGCTCCTCCGCTCACCGTATAAATAATCAACAGGCCTCCCATAACGACATTTGTAGTATAAATATTCCAGCCAAGAAGCGAGCTTAAAATCAAAGAAGGTGCGTAAATACTTATGCCTGTCGAAAGTCCCCGTGATATTTGAAAGAGAAAGGAGGTAAGTGTTCTTGTTTTTAGATCAAATCGATTCTCTAAAAATTCATAAGCAGTATATACTTTTAATTTATTAAAAACCGGAACAAAAACAATGCATATAACTATCATGGCCAGTGGCAGGCCAAAATAATATTGAACGAAACGCATGCCATCGGTATATGCCTGGCCTGGAGCACTTAGGAAAGTAATTGCACTTGCCTGTGTCCCCATTATACTCAATAAAACAAGATACCAGGGCATATCCCTGTTACTCAAAAAATATCCATCAAGATTTTTTGTTGTCCTGCTTTTATAGACGCCGTAAATGATGATACAGGCAAGCGTAGCTATCAGTACTATCCAGTCTGGCGTACTCATAGGCTTCTGGTGCTAAAAAGTTTTGTATAACGATTTAATTCTAAAGCAATCATCAGTATCTATTTTATTTTTTAACTAAAATGCCGGGTAATAAAATAATAAAGAACTATCTGGATAATTAAAAAAAGCAAAACTATAATGTACCACCTGGCCCAATATGATTTTTCGTTTTGCATAAAAATTTATTTGTCGAACGGTATTTTAGAATATCTGTTGTCTATAATTTGAGCAACTATTTGTTTTCGGGCAGTGCAATTAAATTGGCCATCAAACGATAAGCTCCAGGCACACCCGCAGGTAATTCGCGAAAGAAAACAAGGCCCGCATACACGAAATTTCCTTTTCCATATTTTGCTATCGCAAGACTGCCATTACCTTCCGGCTCACCGGTATCATGCATTCCTAATGGAGTCTCATAATGTGAGTCCAGTTTCACTGCCTGGTAGGTACTTCTTTCCTGCACCCATCCTTCAAAATCCTTTTGCGTTATTTTATTTGGATAATTTAATGCCGGTTGATTTGGTAGTAAGAAATCTACTTTGGCGTCTTCCTCTGTAACTCTTGAACCTGAGCTTATGCTGAAAGGGTAGGGGCCTGCATTAATGTTCTTTTGCGCTACCTGGTTGCTCTTCATATATTGTACAATCATATTGCCACCATTTTGAACATACCGCATAAAAACATCGTTTTTATCGGTTAGGTATTCATAAATATTATAGGCTCTTACACCTGTTATAATTGCATCAAATTGTTTCAGGGTTTCATCATTTATATCTGGTTCAGACAAGTATCTTACTTCATAACCCATTTGCTCCAATGCCTGTGGAACTTTATCGCCAGCGCCAATTATGTATCCTATTTTTTTTCCAATAATTTTAATGTCAAGTTTTACAAGATTTGATTTTGCCTTAGGGAAATAAGTGATGGTAGGTATGTGATCGTAAGAAATTGTCTTGGTATAACTATCATATTTCCCATTCTCTGTTTTTAGATAAATTTCTTCTGTTGTGTTTGTTTGATTTGATTTTGATGTAAAAATTTCTGTTTGATTTTCGATATGATTTTTTGTGTCGAATATAAAAGAAGGTTGGTTGGTAGACCAGGCTTTGGAATATTCCTGCACAATATTATATTTCTCTGGTTTATTCAAATTCGATTTAAAATCCATTGTTGCTTTTGCAGGGGCATCATTCAATGAAATAAAATTATCTTTTGAATAATTCATTTCAATCTTAGGCAGCACAGGTATCGGTTCAAACAATTCTCCTTTTACAGCATCAACAAATTTGTATTGGACAGGCCTCTTTATAACAAAATCTTCTCCATCAATATTTACTAGAAATGATGCTTCAAAGGAGGGATCATTCTGTGCCTTACCTATCATCAACTGGTCCCTTACTTCAAAGGTTCCGCCCTTCAATGGATATTCCAGCCAGTAAGGCTGGGATATTTTTTTATCATCTGCAACAGCTAATGTTTTACTCACCGAAACATTTTCATTGGTTGATAAAGAAGTTGTAAATGTTGAATCGAAATTCTCCGTGCTTATTTTTTTCAATGAAGCATCTACGTCTTCTCTTTTATTTAAAACAAAATTTATCTTCAACGATTCGCCCTGCACAACCTGGGATTGTGATGAAGTGGCTTCAACATATAAACCGCTGCATGCTACGATTATTTGTTGCACCTCATCCAGTTTCTTATCTCTCCAGTTGCTGACAGGTAATGCTTTAATTGCCTTATATAGATCTACCAAAGCGTGCACAGATAGTTGCGGCTGATCTATTTTGTAATTGCTGATTATGTCATTAATCATTGGCTGAATATTCTCAGCGCCGGGAAGTCTCTTCCAATCGGTAATAACTCCATCCATTAGATCTTTTTTGGCCGGATCGCCTGCTGTGGTTAAAAAATATTCGTAATTATCACCTCTTCTTCTTGGCCTTCCTTCGCCCTGGCTTTTATGCATTGTTCTTGCTTCGCCACCCAGTTCTCCATAGCTTTTCCCTATTAAAGGATTGTAAACACCGATATTAATTTTCAACTGATCTTCGGCTGTTGTGTTGTTACCACCAAAATTATAGGTGTTCCATAAAATTCTTTTCGCCTGCCATGGTTGCACACCGTACTTAAATTGCTCCGGAAATTTGTTAGGATCAGCAGCGGCTGTGAAGGCCTCATCAGCCAGGATTGATGAAGCGGCATGATGCCCATGTCCGGCACGTTTGTCCGGCGGAAATCGTTTGATGATCACGTCAGGCTGGTATTTTCTGATGACCCAAACTATGTCACTTAGTATTTTCTCTTTATCCCAAATGCGCAAAGCTTCGTCGGCGCTTTTACTAAAACCAAACTCATAAGCTCTTGTAAAGTATTGTTCGGCTCCATCAACTCTTCTTGCTGCTAATAATTCCTGTGTACGAATTAATCCAAGCTCAATACCCTGTTCATCGCCGATTAAATTTTGTCCCCCATCACCGCGTGTTAAACTTAAGTACGCCGTTCGGTATAATTTTTCTTTGGCAAAATAAGGAAGCAATGCATTGTTTTCATCATCGGGATGGGCTCCAACATATAAGACAGATGCGAGCACATTTAATTTTTTTATTTGCTGAAAAATTTCTGCGGAGTTGTATGTTTCAGGGTTTTGGGCAAATGAAAAGAGAATAATTGAAAGAAATAAAACACTCAAAAAAAACTTACGCATATCATATATTTATTTTACGAAAATAAGGGAATGTATTTTTTGAGCAGTTCCGTTTAAATAAAAAGCCGGAAGGATTTCACTCGCCTGCACATAAAATCACCCATACATTTAAAAAGTAAAATTTAAGCCCGCATAATAAAATCCGCCATTGAAGCCAAATTGCGTAGAGCTGCGGCTATATAGAAACCTGTTGTCACTCGTGTTTGCAAAGTTTTTTAATTTATCAGGATATACATCTGCAATGTTATTGGCTCCAATAGTAATTTGGATTATTTTGGCCGGACGAAAAGAGAGTGCGACATCAGATACATATTTGTCAGAAAAAAATTCGTCTCTTGTTCTGTCATTACCGTTGAATATCGCAGCAACCTTTCCAAATCTTGTTGTTCTGAAAACAAGGTTCCATTTGTTTATTCTATAATTGAATGAGAGTGAAAATTTAGAATCCGGCTGGCCTTGTTCTATTCTTCCTTTTTCTTCAATATTAAAAAGGGTGTTGGTATTTAGCGAATCAGGCGGAAGTTTACTGGTTGTTTTAATATCGCCGAAAATTCTTGTCTTATTAAGGTTGCCGGCTAAAGTAATATTAAGGCTTCCGTTATTTATTCTGAAGTCAGCGCTGGTTACAATATCGAGGCCTTGTGTACGTGTGTTAACCGCATTGGTAAAGAATATAGCTGAATTTATATCAGGGTAGTTGGCAAGAATTGCGGCAACGGTGGGATTACTTTTTGTAAAACTTCCCGTAAGCACGATCCTGTTTCTTATTTCTATCTGGTATGCGTCAACCGTTATGCTTATGTTTTTTGCAGGTTTTGACGTGATACCAAGGCTATAATTAACTGACGTTTCAGCTTTAAGAGAGGGAATTCCAAATGCGGCTGCAATCTCACTGTTATTACGGAATGTTCCCTGCTGTAATGGAACCAGTCCTGAATTAGTGTTTACAAAAACTGTACTAACGGCGCTGAAGAAACGCTGATGAATAGAGGGCGCTCTGAACCCATTACTTATAGCTCCACGCAACGAAAAATAATCTGAGAATTTATAGCGAACTGCAAGTTTACCCGCTACATTGCTTCCGAAATCACTGTAATATTCATAGCGGCCAGCCGCATCCATAAGTAACTTATCAGAAAGATCAGATTCAAGATCAACATATGCGCCTACAACATTCCTGTCTTCATTCACAGCATTCTCTGGTTGAAATCCCGGGAAGACCTGTGCCCCGCCTACTTTCCCGGAAGAAGGTGCATAATTTTTATAAGAGGCTTCTTCACCTGCAACTATCTGGTAATTATCAATCCGGTATTCAGCGCCAAAGGCGAGGTTAAAAGACTGGAGTTTTACACTTGTTCCCAGGTCTTTTGAAAAGTTTATATTAAACGTGTTTTGATTAAATTTTAATGTGCCTGCATAAAATGAAGTTGGAGCATTTGCACCCAAATCAAACTGTGATGCATTATTTGAATTAGTTACATCAAAGCGAAAAGAGTTTCCGCCATATATATCGCTTATGTCCCAGTTCCAGCCGCTATTTGTAATTCCCTTTATACCGCCTGTAAAGGACTTGTCATTTATCTTGCTGTTTATAAGCGGTAAAAAGCCATCGGGATATAATTCCGGAATTACCTGGCTCGTTTGTTTAGGATAGCGATAAAATCCTGCCGCCTGCCCGTTACGATAATTGTAACTTCCGTTGAAATAAACCTGGGCGGTGCCGTTTTCTTTTAAGGGACTTCCGGCGCTTAAAACAAAACCGGAATTTAATAATTTGGATTGGCCGATATGAAGATTGTGATACCTGCTAAATCCACGTTCAGCTATTAGCTGGTTATCCATCGCAACGTCTGAAGTATATACAGTTCCGGTATAATATCCGCTTCTTTCCGTAGGATCACGGTGGCGTAAGCCTGCCGATAAATTTAGATAGCCTTGTTTACCTAATTTAAATCCTTTGTTTACACCAAAATTATACACGAAGCCATCGCCGGCATATTGTGCGCCGGTATATGCAGAAACGGTTGCGGGAGACGGTTTCTTTTTTAAAACGACATTTATAACCCCCGCAATGGCATCAGAGCCATATTGAGCTGATGCACCGTCACGCAGCACTTCAATTCTTTCAATCGCTGAAGGAGGAAGAGAATTCAAATCAGAACCTACGGAGCCCCGGCCAATAGTACCGTTTACATTTATAAGAGCAGTATTGTGATAACGTTTACCATCAACCAACACCAACACCTGGTCCGGGCCGAGACCGCGAAGAGTTGCGGGATCTATATGATCGGTTCCATCAGCGATGGTTTGGCGTGAGGAATTAAATGACGGAGCAACAAAATTCAACATTTGTGTCGGCTCAATTTGTCCTGTAGCAATTAAGTCTTTTGCACTGATAATATCAACCGGTACCGCAGTTTGTACACTTGTCCGGGCGACATTTGATCGGGAGCCTACAATTAATACGCCTTCGAGTGTAGTGTTCTTTGTAAGGCTGGTAGTTCCTGCGGTTGATAACTGGCCCGGGCTAACCGAAACGGGTATACGCTGCATTTTCATACCTACATAACTAATAACTACGGTATAGTTTCCGGGATCAACTTTCAATTCATACTCGCCTTTATCATTTGTAGTCGTTCCGATATTCCTGCCTTCTATAGTTACAGACGCATTGGAAACAGGGCCATTCTCATCTTTTACAACCCCCATGATGGTTCCTTTCTGCGCATTTACAAAACCTGTAAACGAGAAAAAAATTGCAATTAATAAAAGTGCCCTTGCCAGGAATATGGTTTTTTTCATAAACATTGTTTTAGTTATGCAGACGATAAATAAAGTTAAGAAACTTATTTATGCAGGGAACACTTAAATTCGCTCAAAGTTTTCTTATGAAGAGGATACACATTCTGGTTACATTTTTTTTTAATTTTTGTTTAATACAGGTTGGTTGTACACAACAAAAACTACATCCATATCAATATAAAATCACTAAAAATATTACGTGTAAGAATGGCGCAGTAGTTTCGGCACACGCATTGGCAAGCCAGGTAGGTGTAAATATTTTGAAAGAAGGCGGCAATGCTGTTGATGCCGCAATTGCTACACAGCTTGCATTGGCAGTAGTGTATCCCGGGGCAGGAAATATCGGTGGCGGGGGATTTATGATAATTCATTTAGATAATGGGAAAAATATTTCAATTGATTACCGTGAAAAGGCCCCTGGTGCAGCATCAAAAGATATGTATCTTGATACTAACGGTAATCCTCAAATGCATTTATCACAGGATGGGCACCTGGCAGTTGGCGTTCCGGGAACAATTGCAGGAATGTTTGCTGCGATGAGATATGCAAAGCTTCCTTTTAAAAATTTAATTCAACCAGCTATTGATTTGGCAGAAAACGGCTTTGCAATTACGGGGGCACAGGCACAAAGCTTTAACAGCACTAAAAATGAATTCGTAAAACTAAATACTACTGTCCCCATATTTGTTAAGGAAGCCAGTTGGAAAAATGGAGATACGTTAATACAAAAAGACCTTGCCAATACTTTAAAGAGAATAAGAGATAATGGCGCTAAAGGATTTTATGAAGGTGAAACTGCAAAGCTTATCGTAGCAGAAATGAGGAAAGGAAAAGGAATTATTACTGAAAGTGATTTAAAAAATTATGATGCTAAAATCCGTGAGCCTTTAGTTTTTGATTATAAAGGAAATACTGTCGTTTCAATGCCCTTACCCAGCAGCGGCGGAATAATTATTGAACAGGCTTTGAAAATGAGTAGCTATTATAATCTCAGCGACATGAAATTTGAAACACCTCAATCAGTTCAATTAATGACAGAAGTGGAACGACGTTCATTTGCTGACAGGGCAAAATTTTTGGGTGATGCAGATTTTGTAAAAGTTCCTGTAAAAACTTTGGTAAGCGATGACTATCTCAAAAAAAGAATGATTGATTATAAACCAGGAAAGGCGGGCAATAGCGTAGATACAAAAGAAGGAATCATAAATGAAAGTGAAGAGACAACACATTTTGATGCATTAGATAAGGATGGCAATGCCGTGTCTGTTACTACCACTTTAAACGGGGGTTATGGTAGCAAAGTGGTTGTTGCTGGTGCAGGTTTTTTGCTGAACAACGAGATGGATGATTTTAGTGTGAAGCCCGGCGTACCAAATATGTATGGAGCTGTTGGCGCAGAAGCAAATGCGATAGCCCCGGGAAAAAGAATGCTCAGCAGCATGACTCCTACGATAGTTCTTAAAAATGATAAACCCTGGATAGTAGCCGGCACACCAGGTGGCACTACCATCCCCACAAGCGTATATCAAACCCTCGTTGATATTATTGATTTCAAAATGACGCCGCAGGATGCAGTTAACAAGCCTAAGTTTCATCATCAATGGTTACCGGATGAAATTTTTGTTGAAAATGGCTTTGATGAGAATGTTATTTCGCAATTAGAAGAGATGGGATATAAAATTTCTAAAAGGGGTGAAATTGGAAGAACAGAAGTGATAATGGTAATGCCGGATAAAACAATCGAAGCCATTGGCGATCATCGCGGAGATGACTCGGCGGCCGGCTATTAATTATTAAGACCATTCACCGGGATGTTATGCCAGCAGACTAAATTCAGTCTGTTCGGTTATTAAGTTCCTCACAAATTCATATAGATAATTATTGTAAATTTTTTAGAGCCTAACTTTGAGTTATGATTTATTATAAGTATCTATGGTAATCAAAAAAAACCGAATATGAAAAAAGTATTAATCGCTCTTGATTACGATCCGCCTGCTCAAAGGATTGCGGAGAAAGGCCATGAATTAGCTAAATCTATGAATGCCGAAGTTATTTTATTGCATGTTGTTTCTGAAGCATTTTATTATACGTCTCCAAATTATTCCCCGATAATGGGCTATGACGGTTTTAATGATTTAAGTTTAGTGCCCTTAACGAATGTTGAAGAATTAAGGAAAGCGGCTCAGAATTTTTTGAACATGTCAAAAAAACACCTGGGAGATGAAAGCATTCAGACAATAGTCAGGGAAGGAGAATTTGGCGAAAGTATTCTTTATACAGCAAAAGAACTAAATGCAGACGTTATTGTAATGGGTAGTCATGGCCGTCGTGGATTGGACAAAATATTATTAGGAAGTGTGGCAGAGCAGGTTTTACATAAAACCGATATCCCGCTTTATATTATCCCGACAAAGAGCGATAAAGAAAAATAATGAATTGTTTGAAAGCAAAGGTTCAATTACACATTAAACCGAAAATGCATTACGTCCCCATCATGCACTACATATTCTTTTCCTTCGATTCTTAATTTCCCGTGTTCGCGGCATGCCGCTTCAGAACCATAATGAATAAAATCTTCGTAAGAAATAACTTCTGCTTTAATAAAACCTTTTTCAAAATCAGTGTGAATTACAGCGGCGGCCTGCGGCGCCTTCCACCCATGGTGAATTGTCCAAGCACGTACCTCCTGTACGCCGGCGGTAAAATAAGTTGATAGATATAAAAGCTTATATGCCGAATGAATTAAGCGGTCTAATGCAGGCTCTTCCATCTTATATTCATCCATAAACATTTGCTTGTCTTCAGGATTTTCAAACTCTGCTATCTGCGCTTCAATTGCATTGGTCATAATGATCACCTGTGCACCCTCAGCCTTTGCGATCTCCGCTAAAGAATCAGAATACTGATTACCGGTATGCATAGACGCTTCGTCAACATTGGCAACATAGAGCACTGGTTTATCAGTTAATAAAAAACTATCTGTAACAACCGCTTTTTCTTCTTTGGATAAATCAAGAGAAAGAATATTTTTTCCTTTTTCAAGATGTGATTTGCATTTAAGTAAAACTTCATATTCCCGTTTCACTTTTGCGTCACCGGTTTTTACCATTTTTTCGGTACGTGACAATTTCTTTTCAATACTTTCGAGGTCTTTCAACTGCAATTCTGTTTCTATAATTTCTTTATCGCTAACCGGGTTAATTGGTCCTTCCTCTCTTAGCACATTTTCATCTTCAAAACAACGCACTACATGTATAATGGCGTCCACTTCACGAATGTTTGCTAAAAATTTATTTCCCAATCCCTCACCTTTGCTTGCACCTTTTACGAGGCCGGCAATGTCAACAATTTCAATTTGGGTTGGCACTATGCGATTTGGCTTTACGAGTTCTGCAAGTTTTTCAAGTCGTTCATCCGGAACATTTACAAGGCCTGTATTAGGTTCAATGGTGCAAAAGCGATAGTTACTTGCCTGGGCTTTTGCACTATTGCTTACAGCATTAAATAAAGTTGACTTTCCTACATTGGGTAACCCCACAATTCCGGCACGTAACGGCATACTGCTATTATAGTTTTAATTGCTTACTGGACATTTAAATTTTCAGCAAATTTTTTGTTGAAAGTGCGCAAAGATAACCTGAAAATATTTTTTCAGCTCGCTAAGGAACAAGAATTCTCTTTCAAATATTTAACGATCAAAAAAGATATGTTTAAAAAAAGACTGACAATTGTCAGCCCTTTTTTTGTTTGTATGAAAATCAATCATGCATTATCCTCGCTACTTGTAGTTTTAGTGTAAGTAACTTTATCAGTGTGCGATCCGCCAGAACCGCCACCCCTTACCAATGCAATTATTATCAATAGCAAAACTGCTCCGCCTACAACCCACACCCACGGCTGAACTGTAACTGTATGCTCAGTTGTTGTAGTTGTAGTCTGGCTGCCTGAAGCTGTACTATCCTGTCCAAATACCAATAAATGCACAAAGGCTAAGGTCAAAAAAGAATACAAGGAAATGTATGTTTGCCGCTTAAAGATTTTTTTCATGACATTCTGTTTAGTTTAAAAATTTAAACTAAACAATTAATATGCCACGCAAATTGATAATAAATCTTTGGCTCAGTAGCTTAAACAAAACTCTGAAATCTTATTTTAAAAAAATTGTTGTTTCAAAAGTGGGAGGTTATTGCCCCACACCCTGCATTCCATTTTGCATTCCTTCCTGCTCTCCCTTAAGATTTTTTCGTTTGAATAAAGAAACATCGAACTTGCCAAAGCGCCAGTTGAAGTTCAACCTTAGCATCTGTGGATCCCGGCGTCGTTCATTATCCTGCGTGGAGTAGACGGTCTTGGAAAAATTTGATTCTGAATGTGTGCGATAAACCTTTGTTCTAAAAATGTCGTTCATACTTAACGTAAGAGATGCAGACTTATCCTTCAAAAATTCTTTTTTAAGCGCAATATCAAAACCATAAACAGGATCGGTGTACCCGTTGGCTGTAGATAAATCACCTCCACCAAAAAATCTTCCGCCGCCACCACCGCCCCGGTTAGGAGGGGTTATTGTTTTGCTGGTGTAGTCGCCGGTGAGTTGAATAGAAAAATTTGCCGGTAATTTAAATGTATTATTAATTTTTCCAAACCAGCTAACTCTTTGATTATTTAGTGAGCTTTCAAGGTTATTTCCATTTATTTCTGAATTGTACAAATTGATATTTGAAGTTAACGTCCACCATTTAGCAATTTTATTTGAGGCTGTCACTTCAAGCCCATAGGCACTTGAGCTGTTTGCATTAGCGTATGATGTTATGAAAATAGAATCGTTTTCCGCAGGGTTCGGATTTCGGTCTCTATATTGAAACCGGGTAATCAGGTTATTGGTTTGCCTGTAATAGGCGGTAGCAATAATATTATTACCGTCTTTTAAGTTTATGTCATAAGACAATTCAAAAAGATTGGTAAACTCCGGCACAAGATCAGGGTTACCACGGCTGATATTAAGTGAATCGGAATAATCATAGTAAGGAATAAGCTGAAAAAAATTAGGCCTGTTTATTTTTCTTGAATAATTCAATTGAATATCCTGGTTGTCATTAATTTTTTGAGTTAGGAATACACTCGGGAAAAAGCTAAAGGGATAAGAATTCTTAAATACTTTATTGGAATCTATAAGCTTTCCTTCATATACCGAGCTTTCAATACGGGCACCTAACTGGTAGGTAAAATTTTTTATTTTTTGTGAAAACGTGGTATATGCAGCGTAAACCTGGTCTTTGAACTCGTAGCGGCTATCAAGCCCGGGTATAGATTCGTATTTGCTTACCATGGGATTGTAAAAAAAGTTCTGATTAAAGCTGCTGTAATTTCTTATCGAGGCTCTCAATCCTGCTTCAAGCTTAACTTTTTCAGAAATGGGATCGGAATAGTCTGTTTGTGCTATAAAAAATTTCGTATGGCCGCCGCCCGTTATCTTTTGTTGAAAAAGTGCAGTTTTGGGTGAATTATCCGGGTTAAAATATTGCGTTGAAAATTCACTGTTGTTGGTGTTTTTACTATAAAAATAATTTGCATCGGCGGTAATATTTTTATTAGGCTTGGCAAAATTATGTTTATAGCTAATCGTTCCCCCGGTATTGTTGAAAGTGAAACTTCCATTTGTATTTCTCAAACCGGTTTCATGGCTGCTATACGATACAAAATCACTGTCCCGGTTAATATTGAGAAGATCCATATTGTTGAATTTCCCACCAACAAGTACACCTGCAAGTGTAAAAGTGTTGCGGTTATCAGGAAAATAATCGAACCCTGCCCTTGCAAAAGCAAAATGGCCGTTGTTTTCCGGCTTGTCATTTTGAGATAAAATTGCGGTCACGCCATCGAGATAATCGATTCGCTGTGTACTTTGTGTGCTTTTGGATTTTCGTTGATTGTACATGGTATTGGCAAAGAAGTTTATTTTTCCCTGCCTGATATTTACATCGGCGCCTATTCCATAGCGAAGACGTGAATCGAGGTTTGCACGTACGTTGCCATTATATCCCGGTTTGCGGTTTTTCTTCAAAACGATATTTAAGATTCCTGAGCCTCCGCCAGAGGCATCAAATTTTGCTGAAGGATTGGTAATAATTTCAACGCTCTCGATTTCATCCGCGGGAATCTGTTCAAGCGTTAATGTCGTTGGCCTTCCATCAATAAATATTTGCGGTGTTGCGTTACGCAATGTCACATTTCCGTCAATATCCACATTTACTGAGGGTACATTTTTCATCACATCTACGGCGGTGCCGCCAGAGCTCGTAAGGCTTTTATCTACATTAAAAACCTTGCGGTCAATATTCATTTGAAGAAGATTTTTATTTGCGGTAACAACAACCCCTTCGAGTTGTTTTGCATCTGAGGTCATTTTAATATTTCCAAGGTCTTTATCAACTGCGTTAAGCATCTGGCTCATATCTCCGCCACTCATTTTGAGATTGAAATTTGCTTTCTCGTTGTATGGTGTATAGCCTATAGCCGTAATTAAAAGCTGGTATGTAGTAATAACCGGGAGTTTTTCAATACTAAATTCTCCCCTTTTATCTGTAAGCATTGCTGCAACAACAAAATCCCTGCGTTTTTTAGTTGCTGTATCCATTTTGGTTTGGGTAAGTTGAATCGAAGCAGCTTCGAGGGGTTTCCCGGTGGCCGCGTCAACAACCTTCCCATAAAAATGCCCGATGTTCATGCTTTGTCCCTGGCCACGATTACCGCCGGCTGGAACTTGGGCAAATACAGAGCTGGAAACACATAATGCAATAAGAGTGATGGAAATAATTCTCATGATAGATTTATGGCTTGATTAACTTTTAGACGCCTTTAGTTTTGAAAACTTGCGCAAATGTCAATAGAAAATTTGAAATGAATTTTTTAAAACTGTATGAATGGTAATAGAGAAGTTTTTATTAACTGATGGCCTTTCCGTCAATAATAATCGCGCCTAATAGCCAATCTAAACAAGAAATCAATTATGTTTTTAGTGTAAAAAATTAATTATTTTTGCCCCTTCACAAACGGTGGTTGTAGCTCAGTTGGTTAGAGCATCAGATTGTGATTCTGAGGGTCGTGGGTTCGAGCCCCATCATCCACCCAAGATTTTCCTGCAGAGATGCAGGTTTTTTTTGGTTGTATGGCCTGTTTTATTAAAACCTATGCAATATTTTTCGAAAATAACCGTCCATACATTATACAAAACCTTTGTTAATTAAACATCCTACTTTTAAGCGTGAAATTTAATTTCTGTTATTTTTACGTATGAATCCTATAATGAAATTTATTATGAGCAAAAAATTTTTACCGATACTTTTCGTACTTATTTGCGGTGGTCTGTTTCTTACCTATGGTGTAATGGGCAGAGGGGACAAAAAAGAGAATCCCAAAACCAAGTATGAAAAAATTCTGACCAATGTGGGTATTGTCCTTGAGCAGGGACATTACAGTCCTAAAAAAATTGATGATAAGTTTTCGAAAGAGGTACTCGATAAATATGAAGAGGCTCTTGATCCCGATAAATATATTTTTTACCAAAAAGACATTGATAATTTTAAAAAGTATGAAGACAAAATAGACGATGAAATTCACGGAGCTCCACTGGAATCTTTTTACACAATAAGCAAAACCTACCTGGTAAGGATAGACGAAGTTGCCAGTTTTTATAAGGACATACTTAGCAAGCCTTTTGATTTTACGAGAGATGAGACATTGCAGCTTGATGGAGATAAAAGAGACTTTCCGAAATCAGAGGCTGAAAGATATGACTATGGAAGAAAGCGTTTGAAATACCTGGTAATGGGGCGTTTTATAGACTTACAAGACGACAGGGAAAAAAATAAAGGTGTAAAAGATTCATTATATAAACCTGACTCAACTTTAGAGCGTGAGGCCCGTGATATAGTGTCGAGGCAAATGGATCGCTATTTCCTGACATTGAAGAATCACAATACTCCCGATGATATGTTCAGTGATTTTGTGAATGCAATTACCGGGAGCATGGATCCACACACAACGTATTTTGCACCTGTTGATAAAAGAAGTTTTGATGAATTGCTAAGCGGAACATTTTTTGGTATAGGTGCACAATTGAAAGATGACGACGGTAGAATAAAGATTGCCAGTTTAATTACTGGTGGCCCGGCCTGGAAGTCAGGTGATATTCAGCCGGAAGATGAGATAGTGAAAATTGCCCAGGGCACTGGTGCACCTGTAGATGTGACCGGCTTTGCCGTTACCGATGCGGTAAAATTGATAAGAGGAGAACGTAAAGGTTCTGAGGTACGGCTGACTCTTAAAAAAGCTGATGGAACTACTAAAGTCGTTCCTATAATCAGGGATAAAATTTCTTTGGATGATACGTTTGCAAAAAGTGCTATCGTGAACGAGGGAGCCCATAAAATTGGCTATATATATTTGCCGGAGTTTTATGCAGACTTCGACGATCCGAGCGCTCGTCGTTCTGCCACGGATGTGGCTAAAGAGGTGGAAAAACTTAAGGCGCAGCATGTTGATGGAATAGTAATCGATCTTCGTGGAAATGGCGGCGGATCGTTGAATGATGTGGTTGATATGGCCGGTTTGTTTATTAAAGACGGCCCGGTATGCCAGGTAAAAGGTCGCGATGAAAAAGCCAATATTTTAAACGACAGGGATAAAGAAGTTTTATACACCGGCCCGTTAGCTGTGATGGTTGATGAACTAAGCGCTTCGGCATCAGAAATATTCGCAGCAGCAATACAGGATTATCATCGTGGTATTATTATAGGTAGCAGCTCCACCTATGGAAAGGGTACTGTGCAAAGAAGCATCTCCCTGGATCCACAATCGGAAAATGCTTTGTTCAATCAACCTTCCGAAGGATTGGGAGATATAAAACTTACTTTTAGAAAATTTTATCGCATTAACGGAGGTGCAACTCAATTGCGTGGCGTGGTGCCGGACATAATAGTCCCCGACAGGCTTGAGAATGTGAAATTCCGTGAAAAAGATAACCCGGATGCATTGAGCTGGGACGAGATTCCAAAGGCATCTTATACAACATGGAATCCTGGCTATAGCTTTAATTCTGTAGTAAGCCAGGCTAATTCAGACCTAAGCCAAAGCCCTGTTTTTAAAGGAATAAGGGATGACGTTAACCTCCTGGATAAATATAATGACAACGAAACACCACTTAATATCGATAAGTATCGTGAGAGATTGAAAATCATAAAAACTACTTCAAAACAATTGGAAGATTTAACCAAGCTTACTGTAAATCTCAATGTGAAAAATATTCCAACAGATTCAATTGCATTAGTTAGCGATAAAGATAAAATGGAAAAGAACAAGCAATTTTTGAAGCGTTTGAGCGATGATATTTATGTTGATGAAACAGTAAAGGTGGTTGGCAAAATGATAGGCGAAGAACAACTTGCACAAAGCAGATAATAATTTTCGTTTTAGTTAATACAAGACCGGCATTTGCCGGTTTTTTTATGGAAACAAATATGGAAAATTTCACTTTTTCTCAATCTAACCAGATATTTTTTCAGCTCTTTTGTGAGAGAACAAACTCATTAAAATAATTTTTCTTTTTACCCTATCTTTGCGACCTAAAAATTAAAATCTTGGCAACAAAGTTTTCTAAAGAAACTTATTTATATTGGTACGAACTGATGCTTTTACTCCGAAGGTTTGAAGAAAAAGCTGGGCAGATGTATGGCATGCAAAAAATCCGTGGGTTTTGTCATTTATATATCGGCCAGGAGGCTATTGCCGCAGGCTGTATGACTGCGACAATCCCTGAAGATATTTTCATTACGGCTTATCGCGACCATGCGCTTGCGATAGCCAAGGGCGTTTCAGCCAAATCCTGTATGGCTGAATTGTATGCGAAAGCAACCGGCTGCAGCAAGGGAAAGGGTGGTAGCATGCATATGTTTGGCGTAAAAGAAAGATTTTTTGGCGGTCACGGCATTGTAGGGGCACAAATAGGAACCGGGGCCGGATTGGCATTTGCAGAAAAATATAAGAACACTAAAAATGTAGTGCTGTGTTTTTTTGGTGATGGGGCTGCAAGGCAGGGCATATTGCATGAAACGTTTAATATGGCAATGCTTTGGAAGCTTCCTGTAGTTTTCATTTGCGAAAACAATAATTATGCTATGGGAACTTCCGTGGCACGTACTTCCAATGTGTTGGATATTTACAAACTTGCTGATGCATATGACATGCCCGGAGATCGTGTAGATGGAATGAACCCTGAGACCGTGCATGAAGCCGTTGAAAGAGCTGTAAAAAGGGCAAGAGACCAGGATGGACCCACATTGCTGGAAGTAAAAACGTATCGTTATAAAGGGCATAGTATGAGTGATCCTGCAAAATATCGCACAAAGGAAGAAATGGAAGAATACAAATTGCAGGACCCCGTTGAAACCATATTAGCTAAAATGAAGAAGGAATTTAAAATAAGTGACAAAGAGATTGAAGCAATAAATGAAAGAGTAAAAGGTGAAGTAGAGGAATCTGTAAAATTTGCTGACGAAAGTCCATTCCCTGGCGATGATGAACTGTATAAGGATATATATGCGGAGGACGATTATCCCTTCATTACTGATTAAAAAAAGGATAAGATTTTAAAATTAAATGAAACCAAACAAGTAAGTAATGGCTGAAAAAACAATAGTGCAGAAAGAAGTGGATGTAATTCAGAAGGCACGGGGATTTTGGATAAACTATAATAAACCGGTTGTTTATATAAGTTCCGCTATAATAATTTTGTTAGGTGGGTGGCTTATTTACAAATACATGTTTAAGTTGCCAAAAGAAGAAAAGGCAAACGATGCCGTATTTATAACACAAAAGTATTTTTCGGATTTCAGTAACGCTTCGTCAGATTCTACAAAAGCAATGTTAGCGGCAAAATGTCTTAACGGCGATGGTATTAATCCAGGTGCTTTAAAAATCATAAATAGATTTCCGGGAACCGACGCGGCGAATTTATGCGAATATTATGCCGGCGCCTGTTATCTTCATCTTCACCAGTTTGATAAAGCTATAAAGTTTTTGAAAGACTTCGATGCCGGCAAAGCAACACAAATAAAAAGCCGTGCTTACGGAATGATCGGAGATGCAAGCGCAGAACTCAATAAAAATGACCAGGCGCTGGATTATTATAAAAAAGCAGCTAATGTAGATGATAAAGATGAATTTACTTCCTCTGAGTTTCTTTTCAGGGCTGCACTTTTTGCTGAATCAACAGGCAAAACAAAAGAGGCTATTGAGCTTTTTAAAAAAATAAAAGACGATTACCCTCTTTCTCAAAAGGCCGCTGATGTTGACAGGTATCTTGCTAAGCTCGGTGAATTTCCAGAATGATATTTACATCTTAACTCAATGGCATCAGTACACGAAAATCTCTATAATTTTAATGCAGGCATTCTTCCAAAGAATGCCTGCATAGTTATTGTACATACTGAATGGAATTCAGAGATAGTTGGCAAGTTGGTTGAAGGATGTGTCAAAATGCTGAAGCAATTTGAAATGAATAATTACAAAGTGATAAGCGTTCCCGGTGCTTTTGAAATACCTTTTGCAGTGAAAAACTTTTGGGAAACATATCAAAATAAATTTGAGAAGCCCCAGGTATTTATTGCACTAGGGTGCGTATTGCGGGGAGATACGCCGCATTTTGATTATGTGTGCAAAGCAATAACCGACGGAGTGTTGCATCTTAATTTTATATTGCCAGTGCCCACAATCTTTGGTGTTCTCACTGTCGATAATCAACAACAGGCCAATGAACGTATTGGTGGAATCCACGGCCATAAAGGTGAGGAAGCGGCAGTTTCTGCTTTAAAAATGATGGCCCTTAAATATTCAACCTGATGTTATTTCTTTTGGCCATTGAAAACGCGGTGAATTGAGATTCACTGTGTATTTTGTTTTTTTATTATAGGAAATTTTAGATGAAAGTTCAGTTATTCATACCTTGTTTTGTTGATCAGCTATATCCGCAAACTGCTTTCAATATGGTGAAAGTTTTGGAGAAGGCTTGTTGTGATGTACATTATAATACCAATCAAACCTGTTGTGGCCAACCGGCTTTCAATGCGGGTTTTTGGAAAGACGCAAAAGATGTTGGAAAAAAATTTTTGAAAGATTTCGATGGCACTGACTACATAGTTGCTCCCTCGGCTTCGTGTGTTGGATTTGTAAGAAACTATTACAGCCAACTTTTCGAAAATTCGTCCCTGCACAATAATGTAAAAGAGATTTCTAAAAGGCTTTTCGAATTCACCGAGTTTCTCACAAACGTTTTAAAGATTTATAACTACGGTGCTACATTAAATTCGAAGGCAACCTATCATGATAGTTGTGGAGCACTCCGGGAATGTAAAATAAAGGAAGGCCCGAGAATGCTTTTGAAAAAAGTTAAAGGGTTAGAACTCGTTGAGATGAATGAAACTGAGACATGTTGCGGTTTTGGTGGTTCATTTGCGGTTAAATTTGAATCTATTTCAATTGCGATGGCCGATCAGAAAGTGCGTCATGCTTTAGATACAGGTTCAGAATACATAATTTCTACTGACCTCAGTTGTTTGATGCATCTTGATGGATATATTAAGAAAAAAAATTTCCCGCTTAAAACAATGCATATAGCTGACGTGTTAGCCAGCGGTTGGGAATAAATTAAAGACTCTTTTCAAAATATTTATTACGAAGAATTTCAAATTTTTTTCGCAATTCAACAGAAAGAAGGTGGAGAGCGCCCGGGTTTAAAGTGGGTATCATTTTTTCGCGTGAAGGATTGGTAAATGTTATTTGCTTGTCCCATTTATCTTTAAATCTCTGGGAAGCACCCTCTGCTAATTTTGCAAATTGTTCCTCAAACTTTTGTTGCTGATCTATTTCTATATTCATAGAAGAATTTTAAAGTACTTAAAGGTACTCTTTTTCAAAACGGAAGTAATTTGTTATGCGCAGTTACTTCAAATGCGCATTTTTCATATATTCGTAGGCAGGTATAGCTAAATTTTTAATGGCGATAAGAACTGTGGCTGCCGGAAAAGCGTATATAATTATAAAATTTTTATTTTGAAAAATCTTCTCTGTCCCCTTCTTGTTATTTGTATGTTTTGTTCATGCAATCGTGATAAACCCATTGTTGAAGCGACATACATTGATAGCCTGATCAATAATTACACTGAGCCTGCTGTAATTACAAACCAAACTGATATTAAATTTTGGCGAAACAGAATTGACACTGCTAAACCAGGATTTACAAATGAACTGAGATATTCTTCAATGCTTGCTGCAAGGTTTGCACTTAAAGGTGATATCCGGGATTTGAAATCTGCTGACAGCCTTTTGCATGTTGTTTCGAAAACATACAACGATAAAGAAGCAGCTCCGTATACTGCACTTGTTCCAAGGTCTATTTCACAACATAAATTCAATGATGCGGATACTTTTTTAAATAAAGCAAAGCAAATTGGCATTAAGCAATATGATGATGCGGCATTGTCTTTTGACGTAAATTTTGAATTTGGAAAATATATTCTTGCAACAGAAAATTTGAACAAAATACGCTCAGATAAAGATTATGGTTACCAGTTTCGCCGGTCAAAACTCGAACATTATAAGGGCAATCTTGATTCAGCAATACATGCTATGTTGACTGCAGCCTCACTTGCAGAAAATGACCCGGTATTAACTTCTGCGGCTTTGGCCAACGCTGCTGATCTTGATCTGCATGCTGCCAAACTTGACGATGCATATAATCTGTATAAAAAATCAATAGAAAATAATTCAAGTGACCTGCACAGTATAATGGGAATAGGGTGGATTGCTTTGGTTCATGATAAAAATGATTCACTTGCGAAAAGAATATTTCTGTTTGTCGCAACAAAGACCAAGGCTCCGGATCCTATTCTAAAACTTTCACAAGCTGCTGAGCTAAACAATGATTCAGCATCGATGAGGAAATATGCACAACAATTTGTTGATATAGCCGGTGACAGTATTTATAGAACTATGTACAATAAATATCTTATCGAATTATATACAGGTATTTTAAATGATCCCTCAAAAGCAGAGGCTGTTGCAAAATATGAAATAAGTAACAGGGCTACACCGCAAACTTATGCATGGTATGTATGGAGTCTCTATTTCAATAATAAAAAAGAGGATGCATACAAAGTTTATGAAGACCATGTATCCGGTAAACCTTTAGAAGGCATCGAACTTTACTGGATGGGGAAAATGATGAAAGGTTTAGGAAAAGGTTATAATGCAAATGAATTTTTTAAAGCTGCAGAAAAAAATAAATATGATTTAGGCCCTTCAATGATGAGAGATCTTGAAAAGAATTTAGAAGAATAATCTTGTATTGTCCAGAAACAGGCAATTACTGCAATAATAATTGACAAAGGAATTACAATACGCTGGCGATACCATGGCTTATTTCCAAACCATTTTCCAAATAAAATAAAAGCCGAAAGTATTACCGTTAACTGACCAAACTCCACTCCCAGGTTAAACATAAGAATAGAGGTGAGGTAGGAATTACGTGGAAGCCCAAGCTGTCCGAGTGCACGGGCGAATCCCATTCCATGTACAAGGCCAAACAAAAACACAACACCTATCCTGGACTTTTTTAGTTTCGGTGAAAAAATATTTTCGAGCGCAACATACATAATTGATAATGCAATTACAGGTTCTACAATACTTGCAGGAGGGTTAATAACATGATACATAGAAAGGCCTAACGTTACAGAATGTGCTATCGTAAACGCAGTTGCCTGCCACAACACCGGTTTTAATTTAGGGCTCAATAAGTAAAGGCTTAACACAAATAAAATGTGATCAAGTCCCAGGGGTAGTATGTGCGTATATCCCAGTTCCAGGTAAAGCAAAGCTGCGTCTTTGCCCGACATTTTTTCAAGCTCGCCAACAACAGTATGACCAAATAATGCCTGGCTCATTAATAAACTTAAAATAATAAGTCCTGTTATTTTTGAGTAACTGGTATTTGTTTTATAACTCATTTTTTTATAATATTTCATCATTTTTTAAAAAAAGAAAGAAAAGCTGAGCTTAGCCGCAAACCTAGTTCCCGGTGTAAAACAAATTTCATCTACAGGTTGCGCTTCGCCTTTTAAGCGGGTTTCTGTATCAAATTGTGTTTCTTTCCACTTTGTGTTTAATATATTATTTATAACCAATCCTATTTCATACTTAGGCCTCGTATAATTTATTACAGCATCTGTTATAAAATATCCTTGCGCCGTGAGACTGTAATCTTCATTAGCAGGCCTGTCAGCAATGTAACGGTAGCGAAGGCTTCCATTAAATCCCTCTTTGTTAGCGAAGGTAATTCCACCGGCACTCGTCCAGACAGGAGCAAGAGGAATGTAATTCTGTCCTTTCGGATCATCTACAGAGCGACCGTGTGCATAATTTATATCAACGTCAAAATATAAAGACCTCATGGGCTGATACCTTCCTGAAAAATCAAACCCTACACGTCGGGTTTTACCACTGAACTCTACAAACCCTCCGTCGCCGCTATAAACAAATTCCTGTTGGAGATAGATATACCAGATTGCGGCATTGATTATTATTTTGTTTGCTGGTTTGAAAACCGTTCCAAAATCAGCGCTATATGCAGATGGTAATATATCATAGCCGTTCTCCACCACTACGGCTCTTGTATCATTTGAGTGAAAACCTTTTCCTGTAGTAAGATAAAACTGCACCCTGTCATCGGCGTGATAATAGAAATTTAATTTGGGGCTGAGCGTATTGTCATTGGCTTTATAAATGCCAATTCCCGGCAGTGTACTGTCCCTGGCGAGCTTGTTGTTGTATTTATGATAGAATTGATCAAAACGTAAACCCGCATTAATACTAAAATGGCGGTTAAATGTAAACGTCTCACTAAGATAGGGAGAGATACTTAGCTCAGTTACATCGCCTAATTTTGATTGCTGTAAAGTTGTATAACGGTCAACAGTATGCGAAAGTTCTGAATTATGGGTAAGATCCTGCCTGATATTTAAACCAAGCTCTGTGGAAAGTTTTGTATCACCCAAATATCCGACGTGATTATAGCTTCCACTATAGCCCATTAAATCCCTTCCTTCCCTTTGTCTTATCTCATCTCCGTTCACGGTATCTTCTAAAAAGAAAGTAAAATTTGTATGAAGATCAAAATGTGTATTAGAATAATAGATTTGATTTTTTATTAAATCCCCGTTATTAAGTGAAGTGACTAATTGTGCATTTACATTAGTTCTGTATGTGAGTCCGCCTTCATACGGATCGATTGCTCCGTAAAATCCAATTAGTCCTTTGTCAACCGCACGATCAGGTATCTGGCCGGATGCATCCCACTTACTCCAGAATGTAGTGGCAGATAGAGAGAGATAATTATGCTCTGATAGTTTACCGTTATACTTGGTAAATAAATTAAAGCGGTTAAAATATTGGGGGTTATCGAAATAAGCATCGGAATATCTGTACTCTGATGCCACATACCATGATTGCTGTTTCTCCCTGGCTTTTTCGCCAAGAATATTGAACATTCCCAGGCCACGATATGTATTAAACATGCCGGCTTCTACTTTTATAACATTCTTATCAAGTGCATTTTTTGTATTGAAATCCACGAAGCCTGTTGTTGCAAAATCTCCTTTACCGGCGGTGTAAGGTCCTTTTTTGAAATCTACGTTTTCAATTGTTTCAGGAATAATAAAATGACTATCTGCAAATCCCTGCCCGTGCGCATGAGAAACCATGTTGATTGGGAGCCCGTCAACATCTAATCTAAAATCAGTTCCGTGATCCGCATCGAAACCACGCAGAAATATTTGTTCTGCCTTTCCACCTCCCTGGTGCTGACCGATGACAATACCCGGAATAATACGCAAAACTTCCTGTGAGTTATTTACGCCACGCATGGCAATATCGGTTCTGCTTATGGGTTTATAAATATCTCCCGCATTGGAAACAATAACCACGTTTTGCAATTCAATTTGTTGTTGCGATATTGAAAGAGTTGTGCTCGCTTTTAATTCACTGACAGGAAATTTTTGAGACGCATAACCGATGTTGTTAACTAATATATAAGAAGTAGAATCAAATTTCCCCTTAAAGTAGAAGCGGCCATTTGCGTCGGTTATCGCAAATAAATCTGCAGGCATTAAAGCAATAGTAGCGCCTGCAACCGGTAGTCTTGTTTTATTATCGATAATACTTCCCTTTACAAACGTTTGAGCTTTTGCTGTGATTGAAAATAAAACGAAGAATATGTATAGAATAACTTTATTCATGTTTAGCTTTGCCTGAAAAATATTAATGCGTCTCACTCGTACATCGAGGGCAATAGCAGGTATGCCTATGGCAATCCATTAATTTCATCAATGCATCGGGAACTTTCTAAAATTTTATCAGCAAAATTTAGGAGGCGGGAAATTCTTTAAAACGTAACCGGAGTTGAGATACTGTAACTTTAAGTAAGAATAATATTCATCCTTTGTATTAAAAGGAAAATCATACAGGCACTCTTTTCCAGAAACATGAACCGGTACCTGGTCTTCTGAGTTATTATTTTGGTGTTTATTGTTAGTATTAGCTTCTGCCGTATCAGATAATTCCTTTTGCAAGTGATTGCTTCCATAAATTGCGTGTACAGTGGCAATATGAATGGCCTCGGCAAAGGTATGCGATATGGCATCACTTACAAGAGGTAATAGTGGCTTTAGCATTACAGTAATGTAAAGTAACATCAGATAATATGCTGCCGTAACTTTCATATCAATTTAAAAACAAGAGATATTTTTTAATGAACCATGCGTACATGACCCTTTAATTTATATACGACTTGTTTATAAAAACGGTTTTAACTATACCCCTATTAAATAGAATAAACAAAAAAACCGGAGCAAAGTTCCGGTTTTATTTTTTTATTTTTAAATCAAACGATTAATGAGGTGATGCCAGGTACGGAAATGATGAAAGAAACGGAACGTCATTTGCCGGAACACCGTCACTAACCAGCGCAGCGTTGTCAGATCCCATAGGACCTCCAAATATCAACAAAAGTTCCACGTCAATAACATCATCATTTAATGCACGGCCTGTTAAAATGTTAGTACCATCAAAAAATGTTGTTTTGCCGGTTGTGCTCACATTTAAAACATCTGTTGCCAACAAACCTGTAAAAGTAGCCGCATCTTGTCCTAATGCATTTGTTGTATAACCCGGATTTAATGCCATCAACTTGGCCTGAAATTTCGGTTGAAAAATTGAACCCATTGCCGACGGGGTGGTAATATTAAATGTTTCTTTATCTGCCCCATCATTGAATACAGTATTGATTGCAGGCCTTGCCATTTGATCTTGTTGGTCATAATAAACTGTGCTCTCTCCCGGGTTTTTATCTTTACAAGCCGAGAAAATCATACTGCCTGAAAGTATAAGTGTTAATAATTTTATTGTTGTTTTCATCGTAATAATAGTTTTTGTAGTAAATAATAAAATGTTTAAAAGATTACATTTTCGTTTTTGTTTCTAACCATACATTGATTTTGCCTGATCCGCCGAGCATTGCTTTTGGTACTTCAACAACAACACTCATAACGTTGGTACCGGCGAAAGTGTCTGTGCCTGGATTATTGAAGCCGGTTGCGGTACCATCGAGAACTGCATGGTACTGATCCAGGTCAAAAAAAAAGGGATCATCTCTCGGTCCTGCGAAAACTGAAATTCCTGATGGTGATGTTCCGATAATAGGAGTGGAACTATACGCTGTCACCTTGGTACCTGCAGTTACGTCTCCCTCAATTTTACTACGTGTCCCCTTTTGTGAAGGGGCTACCGGACCATAAACTTTCATGGTGTTGGTTGCAGCATCGTATTTGCACTGGATCACCAGGTCTTCAATATTGTCGTTATTGTTGTCAATATTAAATTCTATGAGTGTGTTCTCGTCAAATTTTGCAGCCCCGGTAGTTGCCGGTGTCAGTAATCCCTGTGTATTTGCAATGAAAACCATGTTTTCTGCTTTGGAAGCCTGGAAAACATACAAATCGGTAATATCAGTCGTTTTACCCGTTACCGATGGGGCGTCAATGTGATCGGCTGCATAAATTAAACCACCGGTGATAAGGGTGGCTGCAGCGATAGCTGTGAATAAGATTTTTTTACGTTTCATTTTTTAAATGGTTTTTAATTTAATAATTAGTCTGAAATTTTATATTTGGAAAATAAAAAACAGAACATATAACTTCATATAGTAAAGAGTTACGAAAAAGATTGTGAGATGGTTTTTAAAAGAAAAAATAAAGCGAGTATGAACTTTCATAAATAGCATGCCGCGATACTTTATTTTATAGAATGATAATTTTATTTTTTTTTGAAACAATAAAACATATTTTATGAACTACTGGCTTGTAAAATCAGAACCTGCAACTTATGGGTGGGATCAATTAGTAAAAGACAAAAAGACAACGTGGGATGGAGTTAGAAATTTTGCAGCAAGAATTCATTTGCGTGCAATGAAGAAAGGTGATGAAGTACTGTTTTATCATAGTAATGAAGGAATGGAAATAGTAGGTATTGCAAAAGTTGATAAAGAAGCATACCAGGATCCCACAACCGAAGACACCAATTGGGTTGCGGTTGATCTTAAGCCATCTAAAAAATTAAAAAAGCCTGTAAGCCTCGCCGATATAAAAGCAGACAAGCGTTTAAAAGATATGGCCCTAGTTCGTATAGGCAGATTATCCGTTCAGCCTGTTACGGAAAAAGAATGGAAAATGATTATGGAGATGGCCGGAGAAAAATAGTTTCTTTTTGGACAGCAGCATAGGGCAGGATAAATTATTTGTCTCATCAATCTGCCTACTCAACTATCAACTTAACTTTCTATCAGCCATTGACGGGCTATAATCCTGTAAATGATTCTCCCGGATTTTTCACAAGAACTATAAATGTATTTAAAGCAGGATTTGATTCCATTGCTGATATCTTCATTGGATTAGTATCTATATGGCCCGTATGCTTACTCATCTTTTTTCATGGATGATATGGAAAAGAAATTTCCTAAAAATAAACACAGCTAAAGAGAAATTGTAAGTTTGCTCTATGAAACATATCGTGGTTCTTACGGGCGCCGGCGTAAGCGCAGAAAGCGGTTTAAAAACTTTTCGTGATAGTGATGGGTTATGGAACGGGTATAATGTTTATGAAGTTGCCACTCCTGAAGGATATAAAAAAAATCCTGAGCTGGTTCTTGACTTTTATAACATGAGAAGGAGGGAAGTTGCTGCAGCTTTGCCCAATGCGGCGCATATAGGTATTGCATCGTTGCAGGAACATTTTAATGTAACGGTCATCACGCAAAACATTGATGATTTACATGAAAGGGCCGGATCAAAGAACGTAGTTCATTTGCATGGAGAAATTTTTAAAATGCGTGGGGAAAAGGATGTAGATACATTTTATGAAATAAGAGGCGATATTAATTTGGGTGATATAGCTCCCGACAACACGCAGCTTCGTCCACACGTGGTTTGGTTTAATGAACAGGTTCCTATGATTGCGGACGCAAGTATCGTCATGTCAAACGCTGATATTTTTATTCTTGCAGGTACATCATTACAGGTATATCCTGCTGCAGGTTTGATTGATTTTTTGCCCTCAAACGTTCCTAAATATATTATAGACAAAGAGCCGCCTTATGTTCCATCTCATCACAACTTTCATGTCATAAAAAAGTCTGCGACAGACGGTGTGACAGAATTGATTAGAATGCTGGTTGAATAAAAAAGTGTACAGATGTTAACAGATCAACTAATCTCATCACCGTAGAATATTACCCACGTTGCAAAATCATCAGAAAAATTAATAAAACGATGTTCCATTCCTGCAGGAACAAAAATCACATCACCTTGCTTACATTTTATTATTTCTCCCTTTCTGTAAAAATTTGAATTGCCTGAAGTAATAATATATAGTTCATCTTTTTTATGTGGCTGTTGTTCATCAATTTTTTTTGGAGCAAAATATTCAACAGTCATTTTCCCATCTTTTATTACTTCAACAAATTTATTTTTTTCGTTGTTCAAAAGCCTGGCCGCTTCTTTTATTGATATATGATATTTCTGTTGCATACTAAAATTTTAATGCAAATTATTTTAAATAAAAAAGCCGGGAAAATTAGATTCCCGGCTTACAATGAATGTTCAAATTAATTTTATATAAATCTAAAATTATTCCTTCCCGTTATCTTTTTGTGTTTGACATTGTATTGCCTGACAGAACAAACGTCTTTTCATTTTTCTGCATTTGAATGGTACTGGATTTTTCATCAAGTAATTTCAGGTTTTCCATTTTCAAATGCCTTTTATCTTCAATACTTTTATGGTGAATTTTTGCAAGGGTAGGGGCTATCACCAGGGAAATAATACTCATTAACTTAATTAAGATATTCATACTTGGCCCGGAAGTATCTTTAAAGGGATCACCAACCGTATCACCCGTTACCGAGGCTTTATGCGGCTCTGAACCTTTAAAAAAAGTTTCATTATTTATTACAGCTCCTTTTTCAAAAGATTTTTTTGCATTATCCCATGCGCCACCTGCATTATTTTGAAACATGCCCATTAATACACCACTAACGGTTGCGCCTGCAAGAAATCCGCCCAATACTTCAGGCCCGAAAATGAACCCTAAAATCAAAGGAGTTATTAAAGCAATAGCGCCTGGAAGCATCATTTTTTTAATCGAAGCATCGGTAGAAATAGCCACACATTTTTCATATTCGGGTTTTCCGGTTCCTTCCATAATTCCCGGTATAGTCCGAAACTGCCTGCGTACTTCTTCAACCATTGCCATGGCTGCCTGGCCCACTGCACGAATCGCCAGTGAAGAAAAAATAAATGGTATCATTCCGCCCACGAACAATCCTGCAAGAACATCGGCGCTATAAATATCAATTCCGTCAATTTTGGCTATACCTACAAATGCAGCAAAGAGAGCTAAGGCTGTTAACGCAGCAGATGCAATGGCAAAACCTTTACCTGTAGCCGCGGTTGTATTGCCCACCGCATCAAGAATATCTGTCTTTTCACGCACCTCTTTAGGCAATTCGCACATTTCAGCAATACCACCTGCATTATCAGCGATTGGCCCAAAGGCATCAATAGCCAATTGCATTGCAGTCGTGGCCATCATACCCGCAGCCGCGATAGCAACACCATATAATCCGGCACACCAGTAAGACATATATATACCTGATGCCAAAACTAAAATAGGAAGTAAAGTACTTTCCATGCCAACTGCAAGTCCACCAATAATATTAGTGGCATGACCTGTTGATGATTGCCGTACAATGCTCATTACCGGGCGTTTACCCATTGCCGTATAGAACTCAGTTATTATACTCATTAATGTACCCACAACCAGCCCTACAAATATTGCCCCATACACACCATATTTTGTAAAATGATAATTTCTTAAAACCATATCTGTATCGGGCAGAATCCACATTACCAGGAAGTAAGAAGCGATAGCCGTTAAGATAATAGAACCCCAGTTGCCCATATTCAAAGCCTTTTGAACCACTGATGTATGAAGACCGGCGCTATCAGATATTTTTACAAAGAATGTTCCTAAAATGGAAAATAAAATTCCTATGGAAGCAATAAGCATTGGTAACAAGATCGGCCCCATTCCTCCAAACTTATCTACAGAAAAAGTTTCTCTTCCCAAAACCATCGTTGCAAGAACAGTTGCTACATAGGAGCCAAAAAGGTCTGCACCCATACCTGCAACATCCCCAACATTATCGCCAACGTTATCCGCAATTGTAGCAGGATTTCGCGGATCATCTTCCGGAATGCCTGCTTCTACTTTTCCTACAAGATCGGCACCTACATCGGCTGCTTTCGTGTAAATACCTCCCCCTACACGTGCAAACAAAGCAATACTTTCGGCCCCAAGACTAAAGCCGGTAAGGATTTCAATGGTTTTTTCCATTTCAAGGCTATCAACCGCTGCTCCGTGAGCGAAAATCGCTTTTAAAATTATAAAGAGTCCTCCTAATCCTAACACGGCAAGTCCGGCAACTCCAAGCCCCATCACACTGCCACCTGTAAAGGACACTTGTAATGCTTTTGCAAGGCTTGTACGTGCGGCTTGTGCAGTACGAACATTTGCCTTAGTTGCAACCCTCATACCTATAAACCCGGCAAGGGCGCTCATCACGGCGCCGCAAATAAAAGAAAGTGCAATTGTCCAGTGACTAGTGGCACTGGTAAATCCCATAATACCCAGTAAAAGTGCGGCGATAATTACAAAATAAGTGAGAATTTTATATTCAGCCTTGAGGAAAGCCATGGCACCGTGAGCAATGTAAGTACTGATTTCTTTCATTTTCTCATTGCCGGCATCCTGCTTGTTTACCCATGAAAATTTCACAAACGTATAAAGCAGGCCGACAACACCCATAACCGGAATTACGTAAATCAAATTATCCATATTAGTTTTTACTTATTTTTTTGGGTGGCAAAAATAGGGTAAAATGCATTAATTAGCTAATTAGTCCGGTGGCTATTCACCTAAATGGGAAATAAATATTTTTCAAAAAAATCTTCACTTCTCAATATCTCAATTTTAGAAAAATAAAAATCATCCAAGTCTTCTGTAATTATGCAATCGCATCTATTTCCGAGAGCAGAATAATATGCAAGACGGTCTTCAAAATCATTCACCGCCGGATTTCGCAGGGATTGTAATACCATATTTTTTGTTGTTGAAGTAATATTTACACTTCGGGCACATTAGATAAACCCGCCCTTACCGGATTGTAATGTATGTATTCTAATTTTTGTTTAAACATTGATTCATTAAGCAGATCAATACTCAATGGTTCTCTTTTCCATACCTGGTATTCCCTATCATATTTATTTAGTTTAAATGCAGAAAGTTTATCTAAATCATTTTTTAGAATTATGTATCCCATTTTTTGAGCTTTTTAAATACTTATCAATTAAAACCTGGGCTGTTTCGGTTGGAGGCACTTCTCCGGCCCGTTTGTAGTGGGCAATAAGGACTCCTTTTGTTGTGACACCATTCTCGGTCAAGGTAAATGCTGTAGGAACCGTACCATTGTCAAACAACTTTTTTCCTTTGCCAAGGATTATGGGAAAAATTCTGAGATGGAGTTCGTCCACCAAACCATTTTCGAGAAGAAGGTGGATAAGCTCGCTACTGCCCCAAACCTGGATATCAGAACCTTCTGAAATTTGGAGCTGTTTGATATCTTCTAAACTCTGGAGGAATACAGTGTTTTTCCACGTGATAGCTATCGGGTCTGAGTTTTTAATTGTTTTGGACAAGATGTATTTCGTACCATCATTTATGCCGGGCCACATGTTTGCATGCTCAGGCCAAAAGGAGGCAAAAATCTCAAATGTTTTTCTGCCCAAAAGATAATCTGCGGTTTGGTTCATATCTTTTTGTACCGCTTTCCCACTTATTGCATCAGCATTTAGTGCACTCCAACCCCCATATTTAAAAGCCCCGGATGTATCTTCGTCAGATCCCATGGGTGCTTGCATTACTCCATCCAAAGTAACATTTGTTGTTACGATAATTTTTCTCATGTTCCTGTTTTTTATGCCATGTGTAATTACTTGTCAGATTGCAAATATCTTCATCGCATT
Source organism: uncultured Chitinophagaceae bacterium (assembly GCA_963798665.1). GTDB lineage: Bacteria > Bacteroidota > Bacteroidia > Chitinophagales > Chitinophagaceae > Ginsengibacter. The sequence goes on from CAWCUN010000002.1 coordinate 804,764, forward strand.
TTTAAATTTATCATCATTTTTTTATTCCGAGATTTCGGTTCGTGCGGAGAGGCTGACCGAGAATTTTTTCTCAACTTCATAACGAAATTTTAGTTGATTATTCTTTTGATGATTAGATTCCAGAAATCAATGACTTCTTCAAGTCATTTTCAATTTATGTATTTTCTTTAGATTGTGACCAATGCAGATTAATTGCCATTCTGCTGTTGTTTTTTTAATTCCGTTCAGATATAGATGGATATAATTGAGATTATGTTTGATGTTACCAAAGACTGATTCAATACGCATTCGCATCAGATAAGTTTGTTTACCTTCTGTGGTATTTAGCCGTTCTCTTATTTGTTGGCGAAGAGGTTCTCTTTGTTCAATGTGTATCTCCCGGTATTTTCCTTTTACACAAAGTTTTTGTTTGTCACAAGCCAGGCATTCCCTGCATTTATATACTTTGCTTCGTTGTTTATTTCTCTTGTGTGTCGTGTTTGAATAAAAAGGCAGCTCTTTATGTTCAGGACATATGAAACAATCTTTTTGTTCATTGTAAATAAAATGATTACGGTGATAGGGATTTTGTTCTTTGTCGGCTTCTGTATTCATCTGTTGATCTGGTATGTAAATAATCTTATTTCTTTTATCCAGTTCTTCAAAATTATCGAAAGTAGCATAGCCGCTGTCGGCAAGAATTTCTTTATAATTTTCTCCTGCATTTAATTCTGCAGTATCGATATTTTTTATAGTATCTGTACGATCGCTGGAGCAGTTACTGGTATAAGCACTTACAATAATACCATCTTCGCTAATGGCTGTTTGGCAGGCATAATTCACATCAATCTTTCCGTTATTCATGATGAACTTAGCTTCTGCATCTGTTAGATTGATCCGTTCTTTATCGCTGTTCATCTGTGCAAGCACTTCCTTGATTTTTTCTTTCAGTTTTTGTTTTGAATGCAATTCTTCGGGAAGTTCATCTCCACGATTATCTCCATATTGCATGTCTTCCTGTTCGTCTGTTTGAGCAGCTTCCTCCAAAATATTTTTGATGTCGGAATCTATGCGCTCAATCCATTGTTCATACTGTTCTTTATTTTTGCTTCTGTCTGCACTGGCATTAGCTTTTAGTTTTGTACTGTCAATTATTAGTTTACCTGCTTTGCACATTCCAAGACCTTTGCATAATTGTACAATGTGTACAAAAGCGTTTTGTATAAAGCCGATATTATTTTTTCTGAAATCATTGATGGTTCTAAAGTCTGGTTTATACATAGCAGCTAAATACATGAAGGCTGTGTCGCCTTCGCAGGCAGCCGCAATCCTTCGGCCAGAGCGTACTCCAATGCTATAGCCATAAAATAAAAGCTTCAAAAGTAAGTGAGGATGATAACTCTTTTGCCCAAGACAACTATACCTGGATTCAATCTCTTTTACATCAATTGTTTCAACTACATCATTAATCACCCGGGCTAAATGACCAGTTGGAATAAAGTCTTCAACACTCGGAGGAAGAAGCATTAGCTGATCTTTGATTACAGGTTTGAATTTTTGCATAGCAATTAGACAAACAAAAAAATATCATTGTTGCATTACTAAAAAATTAATTCTCGGTCAGCCTCCGGACACGAACCAAGGCGGGGGGCCTCCTATATACAGCACCCGAGCCTTCAGTGCCAACGATCTCCTGCCTCATTAAAGCATAAAAAAACAAAACCAATCATTCAAACCCCGCAATAATAGCCAGGCTTCCTGCGGTTTAGTCAACAAAGGCTAAATCGAAGTTCCGCTGGCTCCACTTCGTTTAAGCCCTATATGTTAGCGTAGGCAATGTCATGCTAAGTTTTCTAATCCAAAAGAAGCCAATTTATCAGCAATTGGTAATGCCCTTAATCCAAGTTTTGTTAAGCTATATTCCACTCTTGGTGGAATTTCAGAATATGCTTTTTTTGAAACTAATTTGTTTTCAACTAAAAAATTTAATTCTTGAATTAGCATTTTTTCGCTAATGCCTGGTATAGCCCTTTTTAGCTCTCCATATCGGATTACTCTTTCATTTATTTGAAACAAAATTAACAACGTCCATTTTCCACCGAGTAACCCTAAAGATTTTCTAACTGGACAATTCTCGTCAGAAGTAAAAATTTTTTTTTGATTTTTTTTCATTGATAATCAATTTGTCTAACCAATTTGTAAGTACCATACATTTTGGTAAGTACTTGTACAAAGGTAAGTAGTGACATACATTTGCTCAATAATTTAAACAAAAAAGAAAATGAAAGTAAAACTTATAGCAACAACATTGTTTTTGGCAGTAAATCTAACTTGTATACAGGCACAAAAAGTAAATCACTCTTTAAAAAATAAAAATACTAATATGAAACAAGAAGAAAATAACAAGAAAATAGCTTCTACAGCTTATCAAAGAATTTTTGGGGATTTGGATACCTCTGCGGTTGATGATTATATGAGTAAGGACTTTATACAACACAACCCAACAATAGCTGACGGTCCGGAAGGTGTAAAAGCTCTTGTAAAAATGCTTGTCTCTAAAGGGGTACCCAAACAAAAAATTGAGTTTAAACATATTGTTGCAGAAGGCGATATTGTTATCCTGCATTCACGGTATGAAATGGCAGGAAAGGAATGGAGGTTTATTGATATGTATCGTGTCGGGAATGGTAAATTAGTTGAACACTGGGATGCTATGATGCAGATGCCTGATAATCGTGCCAATGATAATCCGATGTTCTAAATACAATTTATATGTATAAGCAAACAGAAAATAAAGATGAAAATAAAATTAATCGCAGTAGCATTATTATGCTTAGCAATGGGTACAACTGTTGCATAAGTACTGAAAGCAAATAATTCTTTAGCAAATAAACAAACAGAAAAAAAAATGACAGCAAAAGAAGTAGTACAAGCGTTTCAGGAAGCACTTGGTAAAGGTGATGCTCCAACAGCCTTTTCATTTTTCGCAGCAGATGTTAAATGGCATCAGCCCGGGGCTAATCAATTCTCAGGAACAAAAAACGGCATCGAAGAATTAGGCAAGATGTTTGGCGATATGATGGAAGCTTCCAAAGGAACATTAGTAGTAAAACCAAATGGAACATTAATGGTTAATGGCAATTTGGTTGCAGCACCTGTACGATTTAGTGGCAATAATGGTTTAAATAGTATGGATATGACAGGTGTTGATTTATTTGAAGTGAAAGAAGGTAAAATTGTCCAGGTATGGCTTTTTTCGGAGGCCCAACAAAATGAAGATGATTTTTGGAGAAAATAAACTTTATTGGTTCCGTCTAAAAATTTAAAAGAGTGTCCTTATAGGGATGCTCTTTTTGCTTACTGCTAACGTTTGCGCATTGGCGATGGCTGGGCATTCAACGAATTTTCAGCCGGAACAAAAGTACAGTAAACGAACAAATAGTTGAGATTATGATTTATAGCTCAATAAAGAATTTTCAGCCCGGCCTACAGCCCAATAGCGAACAAAAAGCTGTTAAAATGCACGTCAACCCTGCTATTGCCAATGCATAATGTTGTGCGTTCGTGTTTTTTGTCAGCCAATAAAGCCGATGGAAAGCAAGAACATATCTTCAAAAATTGTTTGTCAATGTTTGTCAAGTTGAGCTTCGGGCAAAGTCGGTTCGAACAATTCAATGGGATTTCCTGATGGGTCATCAACGATGATTTGTTTGCCGCCAACGCCGGTAACTATATTGTTGCGGAAATGAGCTCCAGTCTTTTGAAGTGCTTCTACAAAAGTAGATATATCAGTCACTTCAATTGCAAATCGGTTCCAGCCTCCAGGTGTTTGTTGAGCGCCATCGGGCATTGGCTGACCTCCTCCACCTGATGGATTTGGGGCACTCAAAACCAAACGAAGGTCATTACGGGATAACATCGCAAAAGGTGGAGCTGGGTGCATGTCTAATTTAAAACCCAAGTGCTTTGTGTAAAATGTTATCGCTTCGTCAACATTGTTGACTATATAGCGAACTTGAACTGTAGCTATTTTCATTATTTTAAATTTTAAAAATTAATCGTAAACTTCACTTTAATCTAATTGCGATATATGCCCCTGCTTTCCTTAGTTTGTTCATAACCGTTAGTTAGCAGTTCTTTGTTCTTTCTTTTAGTCTTTAGTTGTCAATTTAAATATCATTAAGTTGTTGCCATCAACGCTATTCTTTTTAAAATTAAATTTCTCCAAAAGTCTTGTTGAACTTTGGTTTTCAGAATGTGTATATGCTGCTATCGAATTTAATCCGATATGTTGAATTCCAAAATCTATTACTTTTGAAATCGCTTCCTGCATTATTCCTTTTCCCTGAAAGTCCGGTAATAATTCATATCCAATTTCTGCTTTCAAATTATCGTCCGAAAAGCCAAATAAACAGATTGTTCCAACTAATTTGTTAGTACCGTTTAATGTGATTGCCCAATAAATTGAATCGTTCCTTTGAATGTTTTTATTAATAGTCTGAATGAAAGCTCTTGCGTCATCAATTGATTTGCTTGGCTTCCTGTCAAGATATTTGTTTATGTTCTCGTTTGAACGCAAAGCAAATATTTCATTGTCATCACTGCCTACAAGTTGTCTCAATGTGAGCCTTTCTGTTTTCAAAACTGGAAACGGCTCAAAATTTCTGTCTCCCATTTAAACTGATTAAAATGTTATCGGCGGCGGCGTTACAATGACCGCTGACGTTCGAAGCTTTATGCAGTTGGGGAATTAACCAACTGTCTGCCCGCAACCGAAGCTAAATTTATAACTAAAAGCCGAAGTTTAGAACTACTGCCCGGCAGAATTCCGTCCGAATATGAAGCTTGGATATGCACTGCTGACGGTTGCTTCAACGTTGTGCCCCAATTGCCAAAAACCTTTTGTGCAATTGTTTTACGAAAGGCAATATCTTACATTGTTATTACAACTTTTCCTTTGTGTTCTGCTTTACCAAAAAGTCTGAATGCCTCTTCAAATTCGCTTAGTTTGTAAGGCCCATCGATTATAGGTTTGATTTTACCAGATTCGAAAAGTTCATTAATGTACAGTAAATCCTTGTTTGTCTTCAAGACTACAAAACGCATGTGTTTTTTACTGATCACCGAAGCAATGGCCCCAGTATCAAGCCTGGAAAATTCGTTTTAAGGAACCACCAACTGTAAATAAATTCCGTTGGGACGCAATGCACGGGAATAAGCAAAGATCGAACGATTTGTTTTAACATCAAGGATCAGGTCGTAACATTGGTCAATTTTGGTGAAATCCTCTTTTGTATAATCAATGACATGATCAAAGCCTATTGAATAGAGCATATGCAGTTTATCCGTACTGTCAACCCCTGTAAGTTCAACCCCGTATAGTTTGGCAATCTGCACTGCAAAAGTACCAACTCCTCCGCCGGCACCATTAATCAATATCTTTTGTCCGGATTTAATTTTTCCTTTATCAATAAGGCTCTGTACTGCGAGCATGGCCGCTTGTGGTATAGCAGCCGCCTGTTCGAAACTCATGGCTGAAGGTTTCAGCTCCAGGGATTTTTCAAGGGCACAAGTGTACTCAGCAAAGCCTCCCCAGTAACCGCTCATATCACCATAAACTTCATCACCTGTTTTAAACCTGGTTACATTTTTACCAACTGCTTCAATTTGTCCCGCTATATCGGAGCCAAGTATTTTTATCTTTGGTTTCACCAGACCGTTATTTAGACGATTTATAAAGTCACCCCTGAGAAGGCCGAAATCCCAATCATTTATTGATACAGCACGAACTTTGATCAAAACTTCATCGTCCTTCGGAAAAGGTTTTTCTATTTCTTTGATTTGGAGAACTTCAGGGCCTCCGTATCTTGAGTAAACAATTGCTTTCAATTTGGTAAAGTTGATTTAAAAATTCTGACTAATGTTCAAATTAGTATAATCAGGTTGTTGCAAATCCCAATTGTTCATTAGTTCCTCCCGTGCCGTGTTTCTACGCCAGGCCTTGCGCTGTTGCAGGACACGGCTGTGTAGAGTCATTGTTCTTCTATCAAATATATTCCTTGTTCTCCATTTATATAATGCCTTGCAGCTATTTGTCATTTTAAAAAGGCGCCAACCAATGTCTTGTCCTGCCTGGCTTCAACGCATGGAGTAGAGACACGGCTGGGGATAAAAATTGGAACGGATATTGTTTTTAGTCGCTAAATTTTGCCTCTTTGTCTCATTTTTTGAGATCACATGCAAATGAAAAATAAATTCGCTACTCAAATATTAATTTAAAAAAAAACTGAAAATGAAAACAATACTCTATCCCACTGTGGCATTTCTACTGCTTTTAGCATCGGCTTTTACCTTTATCCATTCGCAAGATTGGAAAATCGCAGATACCGCGGTTGTCAAATTTGACGGAGGTGATCCGTCTGGCGAATTTTCCGGCATGAAAGGTACCATCCAATTTGATGATAAGGACCTTGCCAATTCAACTTTTGATGTATCTATTGATGTTGCTTCTATCAACACGGGTAATGGTATGAAGAACACTCATGCTAAAAGTGAAAAATGGTTTGACGCGGAAAAATATCCGTTGATAAAATTCACATCATCATCTATCTCTAAAACCGCTACGGGTTATGAAGCTACAGGAACGCTGGATATGCATGGCGTGCAAAAACAAATAGCTATTCCATTTTCTTTTGCAGGATCAGAATTTACAGGGGAGATTAATGTAGACAGACTCGATTATAATATAAATACTGCAGAACCGGAACACGGCGCATCTAAATTTAAAGTGTTGATCTCTGCGCCCGTAACCAAACCGTAGCCGATGTTTAAAAAAATATTCTTTCATAGCGTTCTTGCCGGCGTACTGTCTTCGGTGGCCGGCATTATTTACAGCCAAATTTATTTTTTTGCTACTGAGGTTGACTTTTCCGCTGTTTTAAATGCCGGCAGTATTATTGGACTTAATTTGATGGCCTGCATAATTGCGGGATTTGTTTACTGGCTTTTTATTTCCTGGCTTAAGACAAATGGAGAAATCGTTTTTAATTTCCTGTTTTCAATTATATGCTTTGCATGTGTGATGATACCTATTTCTATTACACTTCCTTTAAAAATCCAGATGCCTGAACTTTTTCCCGGCCTTGCCGTGCCGATGGTATTTTTTCCACCCCTGGCATGGTACACGATACGTCCTCTTTTCGTACGTGTAGCCGGCAAGTAAGGGATTGTGATAGTCTCCTCCCGTGCCGTGTCTCTACTCCATGCCTTGCGCTGTTGCAGGACACGGCTGTATAGAGCCATTCTTCTATCAAATATATTCCCTGTTCTCCATTTATATAATACTTCGCAGAGCTGTGTAGGTAATCCACAGGGTTATTAACTAAATAAAGGAAAACAATGCCTGCTAAAAGTTCCCCGAAACTATTCAAGAACTCTACGGAGATAATTAACTTGTCCCAAATGGTAATTTAAGTGCAGTAGTAGCTGGCTCAATACATAGCTATTTGTTGCGTTTTCCTTGTCAAAAAATCCAGGATAAGGTGATTCTATTTGCTCCGGTGTCAGTGAATTTACTGTTTGGTTTATCATTGGAATAAGTTCTTCCAGTTGTTTGACAATTAATTTTCTGTCTATTCCTTTATCTGTGAATTCCCGGTCCCGATTCCGGATATAACCAGTATGAGCAAGTGTCGTACCAATTAAATAATTCAGTCCACCTATTATATGTAAGGCAAGGTTTCCGCTTGAGTTTTTGATTGTCCCATATGTTTTCCAAAGATTTTCTTCAATCTTGAAAGACATAATCTCTTCGATTAGTTTTCTTAAGTCCCGATCATATAAACTTGCTATTTCGCTATTTGTCATGTCATTTTATTTTGTCGGGTTTGGTGCATAGAGAGTGCAGTGTAATATTTATTACTTCGTGTTGAGTCATATGCTGCCCCCTACTTTCCTTAGTTTGTTCATAACCGTTAGTTGCGCTGTCCTGAGTTTGCAACTCCTATCTTTGCTGAGAAAAAAGCCTTCCAATGTGTTATTAAGCCAAACTCATCTTCCCCGGTTGTATAAGACTTATTATTTACTAAAAATCGATAGGCGGCACTTCGCCAATAATTGCTTCCAGTTTTTTAAAACGGGGATCATCAATCATATTTTTAAAAAAAATATCCGATCTTATCATCATGGTATCACCAAATCTGTTTTGAACTGCCTTTTCGAGGTAATGTAACGCTTTATCAGCATTACCCATTCCCGCATACAAAGTTGCAATGTCAAGTGAATAACCGATAAAGCTTTTTTCCAGTTCAAGTAACTCCTGCAGGCATTTATCTGCTTTTTCAGTCTCCCCCATTTTGGCATATACCCAACCCAAACAGGTAGAACGGTGTAACCGGAATCCACCTGGTTCCAACTTATTAAATATATCTATCGCCTCTTCATAATTTCCCTGGAGTGCAGCATGCCATCCGATATATTCCCATGCAGTACGGTGATGTGGTATCATTTCTACTACCCTTCGGAAATAAGGAAGTGCTTTTTCATCCTCCCGGTTCCATAAATAGGCAATTCCCATAAACAGGATCATTTCTACCGACATCGGATCCAGTTCCAATCCTTTTTTATGTGTCTCTACCGCTGCAGGCATATCCCCCCGTATGTAGTGAAGCGTAGAAACCAAATGATGCAGACTGGAGAAATTTGGAAAAAGCTCAATTCCTTTTTTGGCTGCTTTAACTGCTGCTGCCCAGTCCCATTCATAAAATAATTCAAATGCTCCTATTGCAAAACAGGCTTCGGCAGATTCAACGCCCAGATCCCGGACCCGATCAATATGGACGATAGCTTTTTTATGTGCTTCTGCCCATGATAGTTTGCCTCCAAAAGTTTGTAATACATAACAGATTGCCATGCGGGCATGCGGCAATGCAAAATCCGGATCCAGTTCAATTGCTTTTTGAAAAAACGGGATAGCTTTCCCCATACCTTCATGTCCCCATTGATTAAAGAAAAACAAACCACGCAGATAAGTTTCGTAAGCTTCAATATTCTTAGTGGGAGTTTTGACCAGTTTTTCCTGGTGTTCCGTTTCTCCCAAATGCTCCCTTAGCAGGAAGGTGATCTTCTGGGCAATTTCATCCTGAACGGCAAAAATATCTTCCAATGTGCGGTCATAGGTTTCAGAAAAAAAATGATACCCATCAATACTACTTACCAATTGTGCAGTAATGCGAACCCTGTTTCCTGATTTCCTTACACTTCCTTCCAGGATATTAGAAACACCTAATTGGGAGCCAATTTCCCGTACATCCATATTCTTTCCTTTGAATGAAAATGATGAAGTGCGGGCAGTAACCTGCAAGCCCTGTACTTTCACCAATGCATTCAGTATCTCTTCTGCTATTCCATCGCTGAAATATTCATTTTCCGGGTCGGCACTCATGTTAACAAAGGGCAATACAGCTATAGATTTTTTATTTTGCTTAAGTTTTCCCTTTAAAGCAGAACGATCGGGAACTGTTATTCCGTTATTGGTAATGGCATATACTTCTGTTGGCTCCTTTATATTTTTAAATTCAAAATGACCAATGGAAGTGGTAGTGATCGCCTGTTGATTTTTAATAGCGTCGTATAATTTATCGGATATAAAAATACAACCCGGTACGCCGAGGCTTTCAATCCGGGAAGCAAGGTTTACACCATCACCATATATATCATTTTTATCAAAAACGATATCACCAAGATGTAACCCTATACGCAGGGGAACTGCAACACCTGTTGCAAACTGCTGTTGCATGGAAATAGCACATTCCACAGCTTCTACCGCACTTTTAAAAATGCTCAATGACCCATCCCCATAATATTGTAACAGTTCACCATTAAAAAGTTGATGTTCTTTTTCAAACACATCTCTGTGCCGCTGCCGCATGGTTGCAGCAGCAGATTCGTTTTCCTGCATCAAAGCTGTATAACCTGCTATATCAGTAAACATTATCGCTGCCAGCCTTCTGTTAATTGAAGAACTCATAATAAAATTGTTACAGGCTCAGTCGAATCCCGTAGTAGCTATACTTCATTTAGTCACTAAATCACATTTGTATAAATGTACCAAAAATAGATTTACAGGTGTATAACACAACTATAAAATTGCACTCATAGGTAAACTGGAGATATTTTTTCTTATCATGGAAAACAAAAAATGAAAATCATCCTGTAAACCTATTTCAGGATTTATCTATTAACCTGTAAACTTTTTTTAGAACGGGTCATAGTAGTTCTTACAGCCATTAATCTGAGATAGGAAAATCTCTTTTAGCGTGGCCGGCCGTGTCCTGCCTGGCTTCAAGGCTGGGAGTAGAGACACGGCCTAAGAGAGAAAGATATATGACCCACGGCAATGTCCTTGTTGTAAAAAGCAAACCATGCAAACCATCCTGCGCTTTAACCGGCGCGGACCGCCTGCATCCTGGCAGCAAATAGCTAAAGATATTCTGGAATGTATAACTTGAAAGATGGCTGCCAAAAGCGGCCGAAGATCCCTATGTAAACAACTTAAAAATTACCACGAATTTGAACAGCTTTGCTCCCAAAATGACAATGAACATACTTGAAAGAAATGAAAAAGCCTAATATGACCCCAGGCGATTCCTGTTTTTAAAAAAGCAGCGTCCTAACACCAAACCATAGCCGCAAAGTTCTTTCAACTCAAATCCCATAGTTTATAAAAGTTCAATCACCGGTTCCCTACAACAGGGGACTTCATCGCAGGCACTGCGTGCCCGACGAAGTCTTATTTGTTGGCAGAAGTCATTGGAAGTGTTATCTCAGCATGTCATCAATTAGGCTTTCCACGTGAAATACTCTCCTGATCAACTACTCCTAAGTCTATTCCTAATTTCTTGATTCTTCCGTTCTTGACGCACTTCTTGAACGTCATCACGTACTTCTTTGTCGTCATCACATACTTCTTGATCGTCATCACGTACTTCTTGAAGGTCATCGAGCACTCGTTGAAGGTCATCAAGCACTCGTTGAGCGTCATCAAGCACTCGTTGAAGGTCATCACGTACTCGTTGAAGGTCATCAAGCACTCGTGAAGGTCATCACGTACTTCGTAATCGTCATCACGTACTTCGTAATCGTCGTTACGTGATGGAAAACTTTGATTTCCTGGTTAAAGAAACCTGCTCCAGGCTGCAAAACAAGATAATTCCCCGGCTTTTCAATTCAAAAGAAGCCGGCAACATATTATTTGCGGTTTTATTGTTCAAAAAATGCACTGATTCCACACAGGCCTCACCAATCGAAAATCACATACCGATGACGGGTAATAAACTATGAACAATTGCTGTGTTTGAAATTTACCCGCTTTTATTGATGTTTTCACCACGTTACCCCATAAAACCAACACCGGCGAGTTGAGATAGTTTAAAATGTGGCGGCAAATTCCTGCGCTCACTTAAGCGTATCAGCAAAACTCAGTCTTAATGCTTCATACTATACACGAACCCTGCTTCTGGGTATCCGTTGTAACAGGAAATATTTTCTTACTTTCCAATTTAATCAAATACAATTCGCAACCGCTCTGCCAACCCAGCGGGCTCAAGATTTTTGGCGATGATTATTCCATCTTTGTCGATAAGATAATTTTGTGGAAGCATTAAAACACCGTACTGGCGTGCAACGGCATTATTCCAAAATTTCAAGTCGGATACATGAGTCCAGCGCAAGCCGTCAGCGAGTATTGCAATGAGCCAGTTTTTATGTCCATTGGGTTGGTCCAGTGACACACTCAAAATTTTAAAACCCCTGTTTTCAAATTCATCGTATACTTTCACAAGACCGGGATTTTCTTCCCTGCATGGCTTGCACCAACTGGCCCAAAAAGTAAGCAGCACATACTTTCCTTTAAAAGAAGATAACGAAACCAATTTTCCTGCCGTGTCCGTTTGCGAAAAATCCAATGCTCTTGCGCCAACCCCTGTCCGTTTTGCAATTTGTATCCTGTTTTCAAGATCCCTGCCTGTTTTAGTATTGCGCTGGTTGATCGCCAGTTGTTGAAAAAGTGGTTCAGCCACCTCCGGATTTATATCTCCCATACCTGCATATTGAGTCAATGCAAAAAGAGCAAGGAGTGCCGAAGAGTTGCTTTTATAGTATTGACCATACACGTTTTCATTGGCGGTTCGCATGACAGAATCAATGGCCGATTGCCATCTTTTTGCGGACGCGGTATCACTTCTTTTTTCTGCCTGGCTCAACAGGTCATTAAACAGAGCTGCTGCTGAATCATAGGATTTTTCCATGCTTTTTAAATGTTGGTAATCCTTATTCAATTGCCCGGCGCTGACAGATGCATTGGCAAATGAATCGGTAGAGGTGATATGGATTACACCCGGTTCAATGAAAAATCAACGTAATCATGCATGTGCCGTACTTTGACGGAGCGACCGCCATACTTCGGATAAATCTCGGCTTCAACGGGCTCTCCAATATCCGATGTGAAAGAGAACTTTTGATTCTTTACAAGACAACTGTCAAGATAGGTTTCACCGGCAACAAAAAAATGTAAATACACAATTTTGATTTCATCTTTTGTATTCAATATGCCGCTGATTGTCGCATAAGGATGTGGATTTTGTGCAGCACTAAGCTGGCTCATTGCAATAAATGCAGGAAAGAGAAATTTGAACATGGTAGTCGGTTTAAAAATTAATAAAGATTTTTTTCTGCAATCTATATTTTGCAGAGCCGGCTTTGAAAAATCCATGGTATGAGAAATGGTTGATGCAGGTAGGAAATAAGCAGGGGGATTCAATCAATATATTTCACCCGGTATAAAAGGAAAACAAACGGATAATAATATTGAAAGCCGGAGATGATAATATTAATTAGGAACAAGTCCGGGAAAACGACCTATCAGCTATCTTTTTTTTATTGTTCTTTCAAGAGGTCATTGTATTTCCGGAGTTCTTTTCGGGTATTTATTTTCAGTTTCGAATAGGTGTTATTTATATGCGTTTTAACGGTGCTTAATTCTATATTTAATTCCATGGCAATTTCTTTATTGGATTTCCCGTCCAATATCATCCGTGCAATTTTTATTTCCCGCTGGCTAAGGCGCTGCTGTATTTTTGAACGATACCTTTTTTTATAGATACGCCAGGCTATTATCAATGTGATAAAAAAAACGAGGACAGGCAGCGACCACATCCACGGGTTAGTTACCTGGGATGCATACTCTTCAAATATCCTGCCTCCATAAGCATTTTCATGATTGAAATTCTTTACTATGCCACGGATTGTTTCTTTCTGTTTTCTGTTCAATCCAAACTCGTTATAAATGGAAAGCAGGCTAACCAATTCGGAAGAAGTCCGGGCAATTTCTATTAGCTTGTTTTTTAGGCTATCGTGCGATATGGAATCACTATGAACGATATGCAAAAGCAAGTTGAGCTCACCAGTTGCCCTGTTGCCGCCGATATTTGATTGTTCAATAATATTTTCCTGTACATACATCAACTTGTCATTTTCGGCCGCAACAAAAAAAACGTGGTTGGCATCTTTACTTCCGATAATCAGTGTGGATACAGGGTCTCCATTTTTTATGAAGTGTAACCTGTACAACTTTTCAACAGAACCGGCAGGAAAAATAATTCTAAAATTTCCATTGCTGTCGATATCTGCCTGTGCAATGAGCAGGGCATTGGAAGCGGTAAACATCTGGTTAAAATCAGGTATCCTGCTTAAATACACCTTTTTTGCCCATGATGAATCGAGCTTCGTGTTGCCATGAATTTCTGCCGGCCGGGAGAAAGATGTCTCTGAAAAAAAGACAAGCTGCGCAAGTAGGAATATAAAATACCTGTTCAAGGCTTATTAAAATAAATTTGATAACTGAGATTGCCGGTGCAGTGTTGCGCTTCAAGATGGAGCCGCCATGAACCAGTCATCGGGGATTTTACAGGACCGGACATTTGTCCTTTTGCACCACCGGGTTCATCCGTTTTCGGATCGGCCGTCAATTGAAAACCTCCTTCCTTCCTGCCTTCGGGGTCGTACAAGATTGCTTTGAAAACACCGGCGGACAAATGCCCTTTAATGAGGTAATCCATAGTAAGATCATTTTTGTCAACAACAATCCTGATATCCCTGCTGATAGACGAATCCTTACAATTGAGATGCCTTTCAACAACCCGTTGTGATTTCACAATTGTCGTTGCCAGGAGTAAAATAAAAATATATGCTATCCGTTTCATGATCGTTTTAAACAAACATCTGTAAAATTGACAAGTTATAAAAATTTAGCGGGGTGGATTGAAGGTGGAGCAGGGATTGAAAAAAGAAAACCAGGTGGACTAACAGGATATAAACTGATTCCAGTCTTCCATTTTTTGCGTTTTAATTTTATGGCTCTTATTCAGGACGAGACAATACTTCATAATTTCATCGGCTAATTTGAAACGAATCAAGATCTTTGACAGAGTTATTGGTGTTGAAGTTGTGTTTCGTCGCCCATGCTATTGCTTATACTTTTGCGTGTGTGAGGTTTATTATTGTTATACCTAAATATCTCTCTTTATTTTTTCTTTATTTCATATTCACCTGAAGGATCTTTTTGCTTCATTGCTGTTACTTTCCCGTTTTGAATAATGAATTCTATCGTCATATCTGAGAATTCCTTTGTATGAAATAATCCTGGCTTATAAGGAATAAGCTCAATTGCAGGCTGTCCCGGAACAGTAATGAAAAGCTGGTTTTCATTTTTTACTACAACCGTTATAATAGTTCCGGCTATTTCGTATTTGCCGGTGTATTGGGAAAGCGTTTTAGGATCACTTAACGACATATCTGGTTTCTTTGTGAATATGGCTTCGCCTTCATCCAAAGAAATTACCAAACGGTCAATGTCACCCTGCGGATTTGTACCAAAGTTTAATGAAAACAACCCATTCTCTTCATCATTTGGTGTGTCAAAACGGTCATAGTGAAAATGATAAAGCGGAAGAGAGATATGATGCAGGGTGAACTGCAGGGCTGTATCTTTTTGAGTTATTTTAATTAATCCATAAGCCGCATTTTCATATTCCCCTGCATAATCTTCCAAAGGATGGGAAGGATTTGTTCCCTCAACTTTGCCAACCGCTGCTTTTCCTCTTCCTTCCCTGCCGACACTTTTGCCTTCTTTCACATCTTTCAAAATCCTTTCACTCCACGGTGTTAGCGAAAGACCCAGGAGGCGTTCATAAACATTATAAGATATGATATTATAAAGGGGCGCACTTTGGTCACCAATCACAAATACAATTACACCAATGCTGTCCGTTGGCATATAAGAAATCTGTGAATGAAAGCCTGGTAAATCTCCGCCGTGATAAGCCAAAAGGTGCCCGCGGTAAGATGATTGCTGCCGCCCCATGCAATAAACCGCATTTAAATTTTCAGTATATCCGCGTTCAAGATTTGTATTTGGCAATGCAACCGATGGCATTAAACTCGCCTTTACTGCTGCTGATGGTAGCACTTGTTTGCTTTCATATTTTCCATCGTTCATCAAAGCCAGTAGCCAGTGCGACATATCATTCACGTTTGAGATAATGCTTCCGGCAGGTCCCAGGCCGCCCGTCTCTTCATAAAACGGAATGCGGTATAAAATATTTGTATCTCTTTTTTCATTAAAAGGCACGCCGTAGTCAGCCTGCTTTGTCATATCACTAATGCTGAAAATAGTGCTGTTCATGCCGAGCGGAGTGAAAATATTTTCATGCACAAAATTTTCCCACGTCTTCCCGGTTAAAAGCTCAATGATATAACCGCTTGCTGCATACATTAAGTTGTTATACAAAAATCCTTGTCTCAAGGGCTGACTTGGCTCGAGATATTTCAACTTTTCAAACAATTCTTTTCTTGAAAAATCTGCTTTATACCAAATCAAATCATGGCGTGAAATGCCGGTGCGATGCGAGAGCATATCATGAATCGTAACTGTGTTGTTAAGCTCATCGTTATAAAATTGAATGGAGGGAACGTAAGTTTTTATCGGCTTGTCCCAGTCAAGTTTCCCATCCTCCACGAGCATCCCGGTCGCAATTGTTGTAAATAGCTTTGTGTTTGAAGCAATCTGGTATAAAGTATTTGGCGTAACAGGCAGCTTTTTTTCGTTATCACGATAGCCATATCCTTTTGCAAAAACAAGCTTGTTTTTATAAACGATGCCAACGCAAGCGCCGGGTGTGTTCCAGTCTTTGAGTGTTTGCGCCATGTATTGATCAAAGCCGTTCAACCGTTTACTTATATTTGTCTCCTGGGCATTGGTTATAACAAAGCAAAAGACTGCAATAAAAAGAAAGATAATTTTGCGCATGTTAGTTTATTTGAATGAAGTTAAATTAAAATCTCACACAACATCAGGGCTTGCCTCTGTACTGGAATCCGATAGCTATCGGATTTATATCGTTCAACCCACAACGTTAGTTCCGCCCGCCAGGCGTTAGGCAGGTTGAAAAACTATTGATGAAGATATGTACAAAAGCTCATAACAATACCGATGTTATGCGGTCGGCTTTCTGGCCTGGCGAGATTTGCGTTGTTCATATTCATTTATAATTTTATTCAATATTTTCATTTTCTCGTTATCAACAGGTTTCGCCTGGCAAAGTTGATCAATCATAATGGTTATGTCATAAAATTGGTTATCGGTTGTAATTTTTCCTTTCGCAATTATCTTGTCAACCCTGTTAAAGTAAGATTTAAAAATGTCCAGGTTGTAATTGGTCCTGTCACTTAAATATTTACTGAACTTCAAATCCCTGCTTTCTATTTGCGGTTCTGTCAAGTCGCGAAACCATTGTTTAAGTCTTGCCAGTTTACCTTTTATAAAATGTTCCTGTGCTTGCTCTTTCAGTTGCTTATAATATTCCGAGGAGTCAAAGTCAGTCGTTTTGATTTGCATTATTTTGTTGTCAAGGAGGTAGTCAATTGTTGCTACTACCAAGTCCCGATACTTAATAAGTTCAGCTTGTTTTTCGTCATTATTGATTGATTGTTTTTTCAATCGGTTAGTTGTCTTTTAGATTGTTGCTTTAGATTGTCTATATGTTATTAGATGCATCCTGCAAAAAAATTATTCGTGGTTGAAGTCTGCCATCAAAAGAGCAGTAGTCACTTTTTATTATTTAGCTTATATCTGTTGCTACTCCAATTCTAAAAGGTTGTACTACCAGTAGCCAGTTTATTCTCATTTTAAAATTGTGGTAGCGGTTTAACTCTTATGTAGAAATATACAGCCAAAAGAAAGTCTATTGTTAAGCAAAATATACCATAGCCTTCAGGAGCAGTTGAACTAAAATATGGAAATAAAAAATCCCAAATTCCGTGTAGAACCAGGCCTATAACGATTACGATAAAATTCTTCTTATAACCAAAATAAGAAAGTACAAAAAATACAGCACCCGCAATAATGACATAACTCAGCGAGAGAATATCATTCCAGGAGAAACCAATGTAGATAAATGCAATGCCAACTAACGTGAAGGCGCCGATTAGCCGTTTTTTCTAAAAACGGGAGTGTCTCCACCAAACCAATTATTATAATCGTTGTAATAAGTCCAATATAAAAATCAATCATTGTTGCAAATTGTTAAGTTTGTTTGTTATGAAACCTTAGCGGATAACCGATGATGAAAATAGAAATAAAAGTTGATGATTTGTATCTACCTCAGAGTCGTTCGTCTTGCCTGAACAACGAACCAACTGGGGGCTGCAACTACTGAACCATGGCTCCCGCGTTTGTCAGGTGTGTCACCAACAAATAATTTACCTATTTGGATGTCGGTCACAAGACCAACATCGGCCAGAAGCAGTGCTGAAATTTATAT
Source organism: uncultured Chitinophagaceae bacterium (assembly GCA_963798665.1). Lineage (GTDB taxonomy): Bacteria > Bacteroidota > Bacteroidia > Chitinophagales > Chitinophagaceae > Ginsengibacter. The sequence continues at coordinate 822,619 of CAWCUN010000002.1, forward strand.
CGTTCAACCCACGACGTTAGTAGCGCCTGGGTTGAAAAACTATTGATGAAGATATGTACAAAAGGTGATTATGGAAAGTTTGCCCGGACTGCTGATGACATCGCGAAAGATAAGGATTTGCTTTCTGCAGGCACAAGATAGCGGATACGCAAAACCTGTACACTCTTTGCCCCGGGCTTCTTTTGATATACCCTGACTAAGCAGGGGATTAAACGTTGTTCGTTTTATCGCCCCATATATCCCTCATTACGTCGTCCAAATCAAGCAAAGCTTTTGAACAATCTCCGTAGAATGAAGAACCATGCATGGTTGCAAGTGTTTTCGGATGTAAAGCAGCTAACTCTTTTAACAACCTTCCTGTGTTGTGGTTATAGGGAACATAATCCATGAGGGGACTTTTTTCCAGTTCAAGCATTGACCGTTTATGCCCTTCCAATATATCAACATCGGTTAGATGAGTTACATCCCCGTTTTGATGAAATAAATCAGAGCAAAGAAGTGTCTTATTGGTTTGTTCAAACATTACACCGGCATCCCAACCATGAGGCAAATGAGGTGTTCGCATAAAGCGGTAACTATACTTCCCGGTTTGTAAAACTTCATTATGTTCCAACGGTTTCGAAGGCCTGATTGCAAAGTCACCCATGTTAATTATTGTGCCTACAACGCTACACACAGCCTGGGCAGCAGGAGCCACCTGTAACCATTCATTCAACGCTCCGCATTCATCCACTTCATAATGGCTGAAACCTATCCACCTGATAAGCTTTGGATCAATCAATGTTTTTACAGCTTCCTGCAGCAACGGGAACATGCCTTTTAATCCTGCATGATATAAGAGCGGTTCATCATCTTTGATAAGAAAATGATTAAACTGAATATTGAATTGTGGAGCAAATATCGAGATACGATACAAATCGGGAGCGATTTCATTAATCTTATACATAATGATAATTTTAATTAATAAGGGATAAATAACAGG